>CAXXXG010000018.1:0-128541 GCA_963662565.2 Sedimentisphaerales bacterium
GGATCTCGTCCAGGTGAAGGTCACTTGGGCGAGATCCATTTTCTCTTTCAAACGTATAGAGGTTTATGAAGCAAGACGATCCCTCGCATTCCAGTTTGACATCGCCGGCCATCAACGGTTTGTCCGTGGTGGCCACGTTGAGTTTATTAACCGCGGCCTGGATCGCCACTGGAACCAGTGGTCTCTGGGCTCATCCTATGCGCAAGCTCCTAGTGTTACTGTGTCTGCTGTTATCGTCGCTATTGCATTGCCTCGTTCCATCCGATCGCAAGCAGAGCGTATTAGGTAGCTTGATTCTTTGGTTGCCCTCCTTGGGATTGCTGGCCACAGATGTCATTATTTTACATATTGCAGCCGTGACTTGGCAGGGTGTTATGCGTGCCCTACAGGCCCGTGCCCCTCAACAACGCATCACTCAAAGCCTGGCCGTGACCCTGGTGGTCTTCCTGACTCTCCGCTGGGGCATGGATGCGATTCCTTGGATGTGGTGGATGGGTGACCTCAAGGCCCGTATCCTGGGGCAACTCGTGGCCGGTGTATTCGGGCACTCTTTAAACCTAGGGATGGTCTTTGCCGCCTTTGATCTGTGGATGTTGGTTGTTCTCTTTACTTTTTTCCTATGGCTGGCAACACCGGCACCCCGCAAACAACGGGCCGGATGGCTATTGTTGGCCGTCACTGTGCCGCAACTGGTTTACCTGGCGATCGTGGCCCAAGTGCCCTCACTCCTGGCCTGGGCCGAAGGTATGGACGAGGCCAATCGATCTTTTTGGATCAAGGGCTTGTTAATGTTTGTGCCTTGGTATGCTCCGATTTTGGCCTGGTTGCTGCATATCGTGCCGCAGGCCTGCATGCTACGCTGGCTGCCGGGATTGACGCGACCCGTCACTGAGTTCGTTCCCTGGAAGAAACGCCAGCGGTGGGGCGTATTGGCTTTGGCCTGTCTCGTTCCGATTGTGACGTCACTGCATGTTACACCCCAATCTTTGTCTGGTAAACGAATTGTCTTTTATGAAAAAGGTTTTCTCAATTGGCTCAGGCCCGAACATGACAGCTACGGTCGTCTGTCGAGTGGCATGTACGGCATGCTACCGATGTATCTCCAGAGTCTGGGGGCTACGACCAAGATCTCGCCCGAGCTATCCGATGATGACCTGCAGGATGCCGATGTCGTGGTCCTGCTCTTTCCCGACGACCCTTGGCAGCCGGGGCAGCGTCAACGTCTGTGGGACTTTATCCGAGACGGGGGGACATTGCTGTTGATGGCTGAACACACCACACAAGATCCCAACGGGGCCAGTCGTTTCAATGAGATGCTGGAACCCACGCAGATCCATGTGAACTTCGATTCAGCGACCTTTGCCGTGGGTGGGTGGCTGCATTCCTACGAGGCCTTGGTGCACCCAGCCACGATTGGCATCGGTGATCGAGCCAACGATTTTGGTGTGGTGATCGGCGCCTCCCTGGATATCGGCTTCCCGGTCCGCCCCCTCTTGATCGGGCGATGGGGCTGGTCGGATTGGGGGGACCTGGGCAGCAGTCGGGCCCAGATGGGCGATGACCTTTACGAGGGAACGGAAAAGATCGGCGATCTGATCCTGGCGGCCGAGCAACCGTTAGGAAAAGGTCGGGTCGTGGTCTTTGGAGACACCTCGGGCCTGACCAATGGCATCAATGTGGGCTCGCACGATTTTAATCGCCGACTGTTTACCTATCTGGCCCACTTCAAGCAGGCGTCACCGGCCTGGCGGCAACTGTTGGGAGGTTTGCTGCTGGTCGTGTTGGTCGTGTGGATGGGGTGGGGACTCGATCCAGGAAAACTGCTGGCCGCATTGCTAGGTTTGATCTTGGCGATCGTCCTGGTTTATGTCATCGTTCCGAGTCGAGCCACCAGCCTGCCGGATGGTAGGCGAGAGAGTCCCAACAACCTGGCCTATATCGATGCCAGCCATCTCGGGGCTCACAGCAGTGAGTCCTGGCGTGACAACGGTATCGGGGGGCTGATCTTGACCTTGATGCGTAACGGCTATTTGACCCTGCATCTCGACGAGTTCGACTCGCAGCGATTGGAGCGGGCGGGTCTGCTGCTCTGTCTGTCACCACGTCGCTCTTTTAGTGAACCAGAGATCCAACAGGTCCAGGACTATGTCAACCAGGGTGGACTGTTGATTGTCACAGGAGGCTACGAACACTTCGGTCATGAGCAAGGATTGATCGAGGCCTTTGGTTTCCATGTGGGACGTTCACCTCTGCAAACCATGCAACCGCGAGCCCTGGGACATTTCAAGGCTCCCTATCTGCGTTCGGATTCGGCGCGGGTCTTCGTTCGTTTTCACGCGGCCTGGCCCATGTCGAGTGACAGTACGGATGCCCAGATCCTGGCCTATGGTGCCGATGCCTTGCCTGTGGCCATGTGGCGTCCCTATGGACAGGGCAAGGTGGTCGTCATTGCCGATACCGCCTTTGCCCAAAACCTGAACCTGGAACACGAAGACGGCAGTCCCTTCGAGGGCCTGCGCGAGAATGCCGAATTCTGGCGTTGGCTTTTGTCCTGGCTGCGAGATCAGGAGATGTGGGTACCACCGGCTGTGCGTGACATCGAGGAGGTGACCCCATGAGAACGACCTGGATCGGACTGATCTTGCTCAGTGCCTCGTGGCTGTGGGGCTTGGAATACACCCACGACGCCCAGCCGGGCGTATGGCTAATCATGGTTGCCCTCGGTGTGGTCATGATCCGCTCAGAGCGACAGACGACCTTGTCATCAAAGCAGGCTTGGCTGGGCTTGCTGATGACCTTGCCGGCTTGTCTTGGGTTGCCTGGAGTATACCGGATCGGAGCCGTGGTCGTGACTCTGGCCTGGTTGCTATGGGCCTTGCCTCTTCCACCGCACATCAAGCGTTGGGGTGACCGCCTGCTGGCCAGCGGCTTGGTACTCTTGGTGCAGGCCATGGCCTTGGTGTTGTTCTTCTCGTTAACGGCTCGTAATCACATCCTGCCTGGCTTCTTGCGGCAAGCGATGGCCAGCCTGGCTACGGCGGTAGGATTCGAGGCGGTGTTGGAGGGGAAGTACCTGGCGGTTCATACCATGCGTCAGATCTTTCCCTTGAATCTCTCCTGGGATCTGGTGCTGGGACCGGCTGGCTGGGCCTGGCTGGTAGGGGTGCTGACCTACCTCATGATGGAGCAGAGGACAGGTCGGCTGACGGTGGTGCTATCGCTCTTGGTTTGGATGCCCATGCAGTCCCTGATTCAGATCGCCTGGCTCATTCAGCGGGCCTTACGCACGGGCTATGACGATCCCGTGACCATCATGGCCCCGTTCTGGAATCCCTGGGTGCAACTAGTCCTGTTGTTGGGCCTGGGGTGGGTTCTGCTGTTGTCACGGCCCCGTGAAAAAGAGACTGCATCCGTTGCGGATGTGCAACCCAAGACGTTGATGAAACTGGGACTGGCCGTGCTGTTGATCACGGTCGGCATCCTTTGGGATCCTCCCGGATCCCGCAAGGAAGGTCGGGTCTGGGTGGACGAACACCACTCGACCTGGGAGCCCACCGAGCGTCCCTTTGACACCGAGTGGTACGGGCACGACTCGGGCTATAACTACGCCTGTATCTATGACTATGCCGACCGGTTTTATGACATGAATCGTGTCACCACCACGATTACCTCGACCTCGTTGGATCACTGCGACGTCTTGATGGTCAAGACGCCCACCGAACGCTATCAGCCGGACGAGATCGAGGCCATCAAGACATTCGTGCGTCAGGGTGGGGGATTGCTCTTGGTCGGGGAACATACCAATGTCTTTAATACCGGCACCTATCTCAATGACATCGCCCAGGAATTCGGCTTTGTCTTTGTCGATGACTGCCTCTTTGATATCGATACCCCCTTTGAACAGGATTTGCAGATCAGTCCCTGGGCCCATCCCATGATCCAGCACATGCCGGATATGTATTTTGCGGTGTCCTGCTCCATCGATCCGGGCTTGAGTCCCGGAAGAGCCGCCATCGAATCGATAGGCCTGCGTCACGTGCCGGCTGACTATCACGTCAGCAACTTCTATCCCCAGGTCGAAGATCGAGCCGACAGCCAGAGCGGGGCCTTTGTCCAGCTCTGGACACGCCGTTATGGCCAGGGCAGGGTGGCGGCCTTTACCGACTCGACCATCTTCAGCAACTTCGCTACCTTCGAACCGGGTAAGCCTGAACTCATGCTGGGGATGTTGGAATGGCTCAATCGTCGCAACCTGCCGGGTCGTCCCCATCTGGTGGTACTCCTCCTGGGCGTGGCCACACTCCTTTGGAGCCTGCGTTGTCGACGAGGTTGGAGGCCCTTACCCATGTCACTGGCTACGGTTCTCTTGGCCATCATGGTGGGGGCTATCGGAGTGCGTGTCACCCATGCCATTACCATTCCCCCGGCTCCACAGCAACGTCCCTATGTCAAGGTGATCATGGATCGCACAGTCTGTGACACGATCCTGCCCAGGAGTGGTTTCATTGCGGGCGAGTCCAATGGCTTCGGCATCTTCGAACGATGGATCCTGCGTCTGGGCTATTTCACCGATCGCAAGAACGGCCCCGCAGCCTTGGACGGAGACCTCACGATCTTCACCTATCCCAGCAAGACCGTCACAGACGAGTTCCGTCAACAGCTGGTCGATTACGTCGAGCAGGGCGGCCAGGTCCTGATTGTTGACGGCCCGGCCAACACCACCTCAACAGCCAACAGCCTGCTCTATCCCTTTGACTTAGAATTGACCGACAATCCCAACCTACGCAACGTCACCCTGGGCACACCCCAGGATTGGCCGACAAACGTGCAGGTTCAGGCGTCGCACCAAGTCGAAGGCGGTGACCCCTTGATTACCGTTCAAGGGGTGCCTGTCGCCTCGCAGGTCTCTTATGGGCAGGGGACTGTCACGGTATTGGGCTTTGGTGGTCGTTTTTGCGATCAACGCATGGGCGTCACCGGTGACGTCGAACCGGATGCAACCCTACGCAATGTCTACGAACTAGAGTACCATCTCATACAGTCATTATGCGTGACACAGAACAATAGCAGAAATCCGGAGGGCATCCAGATTGCCCAGCCGGATTTCTAAGGAAGGCGATTTATATTGAAACCAGCTCTAACGACTATCGCTTGAGGAATTTCCGTTAAGGGTGGTGACTATCCCCTCAGGGGTGATTTTGCGGATCGTACTATTACCTGTATCGGCGACGTAGAGGTTGTCGTTTGAATCGAAGGCCAGGGCCTGGGGTTGATTGAACAGGGCCTCAGTTCCGGTCGCGTCGAGGAGTCCGGCAATGGTTGGTAGGCCGGCAAAGGTGGTGACTATGCCCTCGGGTGAGATCTTACGGATCGCACTGTTGCCGGTATCGGCAACATACAGATTGTCACCGGAATCCACAGCTAGACCCGTGGGGCGATTGAAGAGGGCTTCGGTGCCTGATCCATCGGTAGAGCCACTGCAACCGACCGTACCGGCCAAGGTGTTGACCACACCTTCAGGAGTGATTTTGCGAATGGTGTTGTTGGTGGTGTCTGCTACATATAGATTGTCGTTGCTGTCGAAGGCCAGACCGGTGGGGTAATTGAAATGGGCTGCTGTGCCAATCCCATCATCCGAACCCGTGATTCCGGCTTGGCCGGCCCAGGTGGTGACTACACCCGCAGAGCTGATCTTACGGATAGTATGATTGGTAGCGTCCGCCACATAGAGATTGCCAGCAGAGTCCAGGGCCAACCCGATGGGGCGTGTGAAGGTGGCGTTGGCGCCCATGCCGTCCGTGTTGCCGCGTAGGTTGGCTGCCCCGGCCAGCGTCGTGACCTCGCCGTTGCTGATTTGCCGTAAGGTGGCGTTGGCGGTATCTGTTACGTAGACGGTTCCCGTAGAGGTCACTGCCAGAGCCTGGGGCTGATTGAATAGGGCCTCTGTTGCATTGGCATCGATGGTTCCGGCCTGTCCCGATGAACCGGCGAGTAGGGTGATGTCGCCGTCGATGCCTACCGTGTGGATGGTGTTGGTGGATGAATCTGTGACATAAAGAACATCGTTGGCATCAATGGCCATACCCGACGGATAGGGCAGGGTAGAGCTTGTTGATGCTTCTTCTACTACAAGTGTTACTGTAGTGGAGGAATAGTCCAGGATGGCGTCAAGATCGGATGGTAGGGGCTGATCAAAGGTGAGATGGTCGAACGTGCCACTGATGGACTTGGCGTTGATTAGGGTGTAGGTGCCAACGGCGGGGGGGGAATCCTCTAAGTCAATATTCATGTCTCCCCCGAGCAGGGCATTGCCCGTGACCTCGATGGGATTCGTCAGCGAATGTACTGTGATCGTTCCTGTGCTGGTCAGTGTCGTTAGTGTTGAATCTTCAGAAGCGATCCAGGTGCTGTTTACATCAATGGTTAAAGCGGCGTCTGTGGTCTGGCCGGTTAACAGGGTGCCGTTGGTCAGGTTGGCTGTAATGGCACTTGTTTCGTCGGACACCAGACTG
Source organism: Sedimentisphaerales bacterium (assembly GCA_963662565.2). Taxonomy (GTDB): domain Bacteria; phylum Planctomycetota; class Phycisphaerae; order Sedimentisphaerales; family Anaerobacaceae. Next base: position 6,513 of record CAXXXG010000018.1, read on the forward strand.
CCGGTGAGTGTGACATGGTCGGCATTGAATGTGACGTCACTGCTGCTGGTGGCATTGACCAGGCAGCCGGAACCGGTGTTGACGACCGTTCCTTTCTGGAGGGTGATTTCGGCGTCCAGGGAGCCTGATTTGGCCACCAGTAGGAAGGCCTCGCCCGTGACGGCGGTGAGGGAGCCGCCGGTGATGGTGACAATAGAGGTTCCGGAGCTTTTTGCGGTCCGATGGAGTTTGATGCCGCTGGTCTGACCCGTTAGGGAGGAGTCGGTCAACAGGATGGTATTGGCCCCGTCCATGACGGCCCCGGATCCGCTGTTGGCGATGAGGATACCGTCTGTCACGCTAACGATCCCTGTGGAATAGATCGCCGGTGATTTACTGCCCGCAGTGACCACGGTTCCGCCGACGGCCGTGACCGTGCCGCCGCCGTAGTCTGTGGATAGCCCGGCAGAGGCCCCATTGCCTTGGGTCGAGATATCGACGTTGGTGAGATGAATTTCCCCGCCGTAGGTGACGTCTACGCCATGGGCCGCTTCGGCTGTGGTGGTGATCGTGCCGTTGGACATGGTGACTATGGCACCGGTTCCGGTGGCAAACAGGCCGTTGGCTCCTTTACCCGTGGTTGTGACCGTGCCCCCGGTGATGATCACGACTCCGCCGTCGTCCGCCATCACGCCCGCATTGAGGCCGTATTGACTGCTGTCGTTGACCGATGACGTGTTGCCGGAGGTGGTGATGATCGGATTCACCAACGTCAAGTTGCCGCCGTTGGTCACCCAGACACCGGAGGTATCGGTGGCGGTGGCTGTATAGGTCTGGCCGGATTCCGTGGCCGATCCTCCGTTTAGGGTATAGGTCGCATAGTACGTAACAGCTCCTTGAGCGGAGGAAGTCATTTCGAACGTCTGCAGTAAGGCGACGACTAGGAAATAAACCAATGTTCTCATTACATATCCCTTTTTTTTGCTTAATGCCTTGTCATTAAGATTTTTATACCGGTCTACATCATTGGATGAAGATATCATTTAGAGTTCTAAGGTTGCCAAACCAGAATAATCCGGGAGATAGCGTTCGGCCCGGAAGACATTGACCTGACCTCCGGTTTGGCCTCCGCCTTGCCCGCCTCCTGGAACACTCGGCACTGCACGGGTGTTGGAGGAACTATCGGTCGAGTATTGGTATTCCCAGATTTTGGTGCCATCGGTCTTGACCTCGAAGAAATTGCCGGCCGGGCCATTGCAGATGAGGGTGTTGCCATTGGGTAGACGTTGGGCCCCGGAGATGTTGGTGGCATAGAAGTCCGTGGCCGGGTCGTCCTGGTATTCCCAAGTGGGTTCGTTGGGGCCATAAACCCCGTTGGTCAGGTCGTAGGTGTTGGCGTCGTTGATGGGCAACTCGATCTCCACGACCGTGGACCATTTGCGGAGTTGCTGATCGCCGTTGTTGAAGATCAACACATGACCGGCCCCGGGCAGGTCGTCCGTAATCCACTTGGCGTCATGTTGCAGGTAGAGCTGTTGATCGTCACTGGTGCCGCGGTCATAGGTCTCGGGGTTGCCCCAGCGATAGAGCAGATCCCCGCCCCGGCTGTATTGACCACCACTGTGACCGGCGGCCTCTTCGACGGTGCTGTTGTGATCGATGATCCAGAACTCGTTGAAGTTATGAACACTCAGCATGATCTGGTTAAATGCGGGATGGTAATCCACGGCATTAATGTGGTGCCAGTCGCTACCCTTGCCCTGCAGGCGGTAGTTGAGGTCGATCAGTTCGGGGTGATCGGCCACCACGCCGTAGTTGGGCTTGCTGGCGTCCACGTCCTGGATGATATGGTCCCAGGCGTGCCACTGCCAGGTGACCTCGCCGGAATTGGGATCCAGTTCGATGAGGTGATCGGGCCATAAGCCACCATCCGGGATATCCTCGCCCCCGGCGGCCAGGACCTCGGCCTCGGTCTTCAATTCCCAGGCGATCATGAGGAGGTGGCCGTTGGGCAGCAGTTCCACGTCGTGGTGGCTGTGTACGGTGTCACTGGTATATTCATAGCTCCAGAGTTGTTCGTTGTCCCAGGTGTAACGGGCCAGCGAGCCCCCCAGTCCACCCGCGGTAAAACGCGTGGACGTGACCTTACCCGTGCGGAGCAGATCGCCGTTGTCCAGCAGGTAGACCGACAGGCCTGGCGTGCTGTCAGCCTGCCAGGTATGGACCGTTTCCCCGTCGTTGTCGATCAGATAGGTCTTTTGAGCGTTCATGGGGGCGAACAGGGTGTAGCCCGGGCAGGGATCGTTAGGATCGTAGGTGGTATTGGGGTCGTTGGGATCGGATTCAGCGGCCAGCAGGGAGAAGGGGAATAAAAAGGTGATTAACAGAACTCTAACAAATCTGTGGGTGATCTGTGTAAAAATGGGGCAGTTATGTCCCTTCATGGCTGATTCTCCTTTTGAATTTGACACCACCGCAATGGTGACAAGTTGTTTGTTAGAATACTGTTAAAGAACCTCACGCATTCATAGGCTTAGATGCCATTCATAGAAAGGACTGGTGCGGAAAATAAAAAAGAGGTTCACAGTTCACAGTTCACGGTTCAGAGTTGTCGGCCGGATCTGGTTTTACTTGGGGTTAGACGTGTGTCTTATGCTGATCTGGTCTCACAAAGCTGCTTCGACCAGCGCCTCGTCCGGCTTGTCCACTCACTCGTGTGGGATTTGATCACCGAATCTACTGGATAAGAATGTCAACCCCATGGAATTGGACCAGATTTTGTCACTTTGCGTTTTTTAATATTTATGATATTATGCATCGCAATGCGGTTTTGGGGCTGAAAATGCGGATAGCCCCACCCAATAGGCTCTCTTTTGTCGGATCAATATAAATAATATGACGCTATATGTGTGTGAATTATATGTTAAACGTTCCTTATGGATCCTCGTGAACTAGTTCGAAACAGTCCTGGCCATGTAGTCGGTCATCAACCTGTGACCGATAGCCTCAATGTACGGAAGGAGGCTCATCGGTTTAGCATAGATCCTCTTAATGACTTCATAGCGGCACTTGGGGACGAGGATGCTATATTCTTCCATGGAGACATCGGACGGTATAGGCAAGCATATTCTTGGTATGCTCTTAGTCTGCGAAGATCACTACAACACTGTTCGACCGCACGCAGAGCTGATAAAGAACTAAGATGGCATCCAGTGAATATGAAATATTCAGTCAGGCAGAAGAAAATAGCAGAAGAGCGAAAAACTGTAGGCCTGTATCAAGAACTTGATTATCAGAATCTAATTATTCATACATGCATTCTACTGGATAGGCTGGTTGCATTATCTCGACGCTTTCTACATGGCAATAACCTGCCTAGTTTTACTTCCTTTAGGCAGCACAAGAAATTCTTCAAATCGCAGTTATTAAACCTCCCTATTAAAGATCGTGACTATGCAGAGCGATTGGTGAGTGACACAGATTGGTTTGAGGTTCCTCTTAAGGTCTTACGGGATAAGTTTCTAATGCACTCTGCTGAACGACACTTATCATATTGTGGCTGGTCAACCAAGGCCCAATGGGATTTAGAAATGGTAACGGTAATCAGAGCATCTCACAGTCAAGCTAAACTTCTTGAGAAGGTTAAAGTCATACGTTTTAGTCCTCGTAGATTAGCACGCGACATTGAGTCCTTTTTGTCCTGGTTTAGCGAGTTTGGTCAAAATGCAATTTAGTATACGTTTAACATAGTGGTGCTAGGGACGGCTCGTACCTTATTGTCTCAGACCACCAGCATTCTGTCTCAAGGAAATTGTCGTGAAGGATAGGTTAAAGAAAAGTTCGATCAAAGTATGTTATGAGTCGCGAACATCGCATGATTGCTTTCAAATTGCTAACACTTGCTTTGAACTCGCGCTACGTTCTGAAGAAGAATGGGAAGTTCAACATCACTGTGTTACAGGTATTACTTTTTCAGCGTTTTCTATAGAAGCCATGATTAACCATTTCGGCAATATCATGTTTCCTAACTGGGACAAGCAAAGATTAAAGAGAAAAGATTTGCACAAACAGCTATTTGAGTCCGTCAATTTACCTGGTTATCTCGGAAGCTCAACTTACCAACAGGCAGCAGAGTGTTTTTATTTGAGAGACAATCTTGCTCATGGAAAAACAACCAAGGCAAGAACCACAGTAGACGTTCCTGAGAAGTTGTCAGGTGATGAGATCACCTATCGTGTTGTTTCCATCAAGTCGAAACCTTTTTTGGATTTGGATATTAAAATGTTGCGTAAGTATATTCAAACTGCTCAACAAATTGAATCTGATATTCAAGACAATGGATTTTATCCTGGGCAAGAAGATATTCCTCTGGATGAACGTGAAAAACTTAACGAATGCCCACTAAGTGTGACAGGCATTCGGACATGGTAAAAGATACAGAAAGACTTCAACTCACGCGCTACGCAGCGGCCATAAGCCCTCGAGTTAAGTGTTAAATCAAGAGAGACGTTAAATGATAGTCAGAGGCGTTAATCGGTTTCATAGAGCGTATGTCACTAAAATGCGAGTACGTCTAGCAATTTCAGTTGCCCTATTTATAACAAGTTCATGGATTTACGTGCTTGAGCCGTTTGGAATAAGGCAGCCAGGCTTGACTGCTCCAGTTGCGGGGATCTCGTTAATTGTTGTATTGTATTATTCTTTTCATGTATTTGGTAAGCCGTACTGTTGTTTTCATCCGTATTTTTATCAACGCCTCAATGAAAATGGACATAATTCAACCTATGGTAAAGGGCATGCCATTGCGACAAGACTTGATGAATTGGATGCATTTTCTAAAGAGAATGATGTTCGTCCTTTAAGTAGCTTTGGATTCAGGGACAGTTTTAAGAATGCGAAAGTTGATTGGCATTCAGCAGATGATGGCCTTTGCACAGTTGAGTGGTTGCTTGAACACGCTAAACTTCACAATGCAGAAAAAAATGAACTGGATGGTATCGCTCAATCTCTTCGAGTAGCTATTGAATCTAGTGTTCAGTTTTGCTTCCACATGGATTTTGTTGATGGAACGAATGGGATGGAACATGAGCAGCGAGAGGGATCTTATTGGTAATCATGCTAATATTACGGAACAAGTCATAGTTAGTTCCTGTTGTGGAAACGTGTTTTTCAGCCATCCCTCCGTGCCAGAATAAGTGAGACAATTCCTTGCCATCAATTAAACTAGAGGGCAAGGAGACCTTACCGATGACAGATGATGTTACGGAGAACAGAAAGAAACAGAGGTTGTTGGCCACGGAGTGTAGAGAGCCTGAGCGCAGCGAAGGCGAACGGAACGCAGTGGCCAACAACCGCGCGGCCGCCGATCCCGGGGTCCCTGACCCGGAGGTGCTGGCCAAACCCAAACGCCGACGATTTACCGCGGCGTACAAAGCCCGTATTGTTGAAGAAGCCATGACCTGTACTGAATCCGGCCAGATTGGAGCGTTACTGCGGCGAGAGGGATTATATTCCTCGGCCCTAAACCTTTGGCGTAAGCAATACCAATCGGGTGCCCTCCAGGGACTCAAAGACGTCAAACGTGGCCGTAAACAGATCCGTGATTCCCGTGACAGGGAACTGGACCGATTACGACGCGACAACCAGCGACTCACCAAGAAGTTGGAACAGGCTGAACTCATTATCGACATTCAAAAAAAAGTTGCGGCGATGCTGGGCAACCCGATCGAGACCCCAGAGAGCGACGAGAACAGATGATCGCATTCATTGAAAACTATCAACATCAAACCGGTATACAGCCGCTCTGTGACGCCCTGGAGGTTCCGAGAGCCACGTTGTATCGACGTCGGAAACCCTCGAAGGTCTCCGAACCGGAACGCCCCTCGCCTGCGTTAGCTCTCTCTGAGCAGGAACGACAAGAGGTGCTGGAGGTCTTGCATAGTGATCGTTTTGTCGATTGTCCACCCGCTCAGGTGTATGCCACGCTGCTGGACGAAGGACAATACCTCTGTTCAGCACGGACCATGTATCGTATCCTGGCCGAACAGGACGAGGTTCGAGAACGCCGAAACGTCAGGCAGCATCCACAGTACACCAAGCCTGAACTGCTGGCCACGGAGCCCAATCAGGTCTGGTCCTGGGACATTACCAAGCTCAAAGGGCCTCAGAAATGGACCTACTTCTATCTCTACGTGATCCTGGACATCTTTAGTCGTTACGTTGTTGGTTGGATGGTGGCCCCGCGTGAATCGGCCACCTTGGCCCAGCGACTGATCAAAGACAGCTATGTCAAGCAAGGTGTTGAGCCTCATCAGTTAACCGTTCATGCGGACCGAGGTTCACCGATGACTTCGAAGGTCGTGGCCAACTTAATGGCCGATCTGGGGATCACCAAGACGCATAGTCGTCCCCACGTCTCGAACGACAATCCCTTCTCGGAGAGTCAGTTCAAAACGTTGAAATATCGTCCCGCCTTTCCGGTTCGGTTTGGCAGTCTCCAGGACGCTCGGGCTTTTTGCGTTGAGTTTTTTGCTTGGTACAATACTCAGCATCGCCATTCAGGCATTAGCTTTTATCGTCCCGAAGATGTTCATTATGGCCGAACGGGTATTTTGCAGAAACGACGACAGGCCGCTTTGGATGAGGCCTATCTTGCCCATCCAGAACGCTTTGTACGAAAAGCACCAGAGGCCAGTGAACCTCCTCAAGCGGTGTGGATTAATCCACCGGAAAACATGCAAATGAAACCAACGGAACAGCTTAAAATGAGAGCTTAATTTTGAAAAGGAACTGTCTCAAATCCCTTGACACGCGCCGCATCGCGGCTTGATCATCTATACTTTGATTCGGTGTGAAAGCCGTTTCTCGATTCAAGGGCACCTCAAAGGAGTTAAAGGGGCCATATCTAGACGGACCTTTGCCATGCCCTCAATCGCACGACTATGTTTACAACACGTCCTCCTTTACAATCGCGTTAACAATATCAGATTATGGCATAAGACAGCCATGCCAACACTGGCGGCATAATTCTTAAATCCTTTAAAACGACAACGATCTAAGTGAAAGGCACGTTTTAAGACGGAAATACTGCCTTCTGAACCCGCCCGAAAACGTTGGCCTTCACGGAAGTCCTCTGATGTTTCACGGGTCAACTCCTGGGCGTTTCGTCGTCCTTTTTTGGCGATGGAAACCGTTGGAATCTTCTCTTCAAGGAGACCGATTTTCTCCATGCTTTCGTAGAAGCCCTTGTCGGCGGCTAAAACCTTCGGGTACTGACCAAACAAAGATTTGTGGGCATCCAAGGCGGGGGCAAGGAGATCCTTGTCTTCGCGGCGAGATGGCATCACCACATAGTGGTGGATGAACTTTTCATCCGTTTGGGCCAGGAGAACCTTATGGCCAAACTCGATGGCTTTGCCGGCCTTACCGCGTTTGATCAGTTCGGTATGTTCTTCAAACAGACTATAGAGCTTCTCATCGGCGGCCAGCTTTACACCTTGCAGGATACGCTGATCGGCTTGTTGGACAATCTGGCCTACCAAGGGCAGGTAATGAGCCAAAGCCTCTGCGTCGTAACCCACGGATTCGACTCGGGATAAAACGTCCTGGCCGGCTTGATGAATCCAGCGAACGCGTTGGATCAGTATTCGATACTGCTTCTTGACCTTGCGTTGTGTGGCCTTGCTCTTGCTGGAGATGTTACGACCAATGAACGTATACAACTTCTTGACCTTTTTGTCATGGAAACGGTGAGCCAACCCTAATTCCGGCAGTTCACGTTGAAGGCTGCGGATCAGACGCGCGAGGGTTCTAAAGCTATCCCAAAGCAGGGAAGAATCCGTTGGATAGTGGATATTGACCTCAACCACCGTGGTGTCCATACGCTGCTTTTGGCTGCTGATCTTCTCCTCGGCAATGGCATAGAGGCCGAGAACTTGATTCATGGCCAGGAGGGTTTCAGGTGGCAAGAAGCAAAACGCCTTACTAAGCATCGTAAAGTCCATGGTATTTCCGGGCTCCAAACGAACGAAATGACGCAGGAATTCACTGCCATCAATGTAAATGATCGTTTTACGATAGCTGCATTGTTCGACAAACTTAACGATCAGTGCCCGTAGCAAGTGTTCGGTGGTAAACGTCGCTCGGCGTCCTTTATTGGAGTACGACAGCAAATCGGCCCAATCCTGATGAGCCAGTGCTAGCAATTGAGGATTGGCATCCAGTAGTTCTGATAGCATCTGATACTTCTGTCGATAGGCTTGGACAACCTTCAGGCTTGACGGTTCACTGAAATCAAAGTAACGTTGGTAAGTGGATTTTAATCTCATATCTGCTCCCTTATTGAGTTTTGGCGAACCCATTTTAAAGGGAGCAGATTTTTTGTCCATTATTGTTGTCACAATATCCACTTAAAACCTTCCGCAACAGGAACTAGTTACATAATAAATCGTTTGAGGAGGATGGCCTGAGCAAGCGTTCTACACCTCCTGCCGTTATATGAGAAAACACTATGAAGGATCTGGCATTACTTATCATTGACGTTCAAAAGGCGATCGATGATCCCAAGTGGGGGACGAGGAACAATCCCCACATGGAGAATAATATAGCACGATTACTGGAGGTGTGGCGTCACCATAAGCTGTCCATTATCCATATCAGGCATGATTCAACTGAAAGTGATTCACCCTATCGTCCCGGTCAGGAAGGAAATGAATTTAAGCCTCAGGTCGCTCCCAGGGAGGGCGAGACCGTTGTGGTCAAGCGTGTCTCCAGTGCCTTCATTGGGACCTCCTTCGAGTCAGAGCTTCGCCAGCGTGGGATTAAGGATGTCATTGTGACGGGCGTGATACTCAATTATTGTGTCGACGCCACCGTCAGGGTCGGCAGCAATCTCGGCTTCAACATGCATACCGTCTCGGATGGCACCGCTGCCTTTGGCCTCAAGGATTGGAATGGCCATGAGCATGATGCCGATACGATCCATGCGATTTCACTGGCCAATCTCCATGGTGAATATGGAGAGGTGCTCACAACTGATGACGTTATTGAAAAGGTGAAGCATAACCAAGGGCCCTTTAAGACGCCCTAAAGGAGGCTTTATGTTGTCACGACATCTTGGAGAATCAGGGATTTTAGTGTCGGCGATTGGATTGGGGTGTATGGGGCTTTCTGAGTTTTATGGGGAGCCAACGCCGGAGTCGGAGGCCATTGGACTGCTCCATCGAGCAGTGGATCTAGGGGTGACACATTTTGATACCGCGGAACTCTATGGCCAGGGACGCAATGAGGAACTGTTGGGTAAGGCCTTTGCCGGGCGTTGGGATTCAATTGTGCTGGCGACCAAGTTTGGTCCTCAACGGGATCCGGACACCGGGGCTTTCTTGGGGGTGGATGGTTCTCCGGCTAATGTACGCAGCTCTTGCGAAAATAGCCTCAAGCGTTTGGGAACAGAAAGGATCGACCTGTATTATCTCCACCGCGTTGATCCGGCCACGCCCATTGAGGGTACCGTGGGCGAGATGGCCAAGTTGGTGCAGGAGGGCAAGATTAGAGCGATTGGTTTGTCCGAGGCCTCGGCCCAGACGATCAAGCGGGCCCATGCGGTCCATCCCATTACGGCCCTTCAGACGGAATACTCGATCTTTAGTCGTGATATCGAGAAGGACATCCTTCCAACATGTGTGGAGTTGGGCATCAGTGTGGTGGCCTATTCGCCTTTGGGGCGGGGGATGCTAACCGGTCGTTACGGCTCAACCAGTGATCGACCCACCAGTGAGATTGATTTCCGGGCCCAGATGCAACCCCGGTTTCAACCGAATAATATCGAGACCAACCTCAAACTGGTGGAGGCGATCCAGGAGATTGCCGCCCAACAAGGGTGCGTGGCTGCGCAGGTTGCCTTGGCCTGGGTATTGCAGGGCGACCATGTGGTCGCTATTCCAGGCACAACCAAGCTCGCCCATCTTCAGACCAACCTGGGGGCTCTGGACTGTCACCTCACCGTGGAGAATCGTGCCAGGCTCGATGCCTTGGCAGATCAAGTACGTGGGGATCGCTACTCGCCTGGAGAGATGGCGGCGATCAACAACTAGCTCTTAACTTTTGTGGCTTGGTACGCAAACAACCAGTCAAGCCTTCTAACAAGACTTGACTGGTTGTTGGTGATGACGGTTTGAATTTCAGTGATCATCCTCTAGTCGAGGATTTCGACGGCGTTAGGATCTGGGTCTAGCAGACCACCCTCTAGGGCTTGCAGGGCTCCTTGTGCATCGATTTTACCCAGTCCCCAGGTGTTATCGCCTTCGGGGAGGTCACCGGTAAAGTCGTCTATAATGGCGGTATACCAGAAGAGGTCGATAATGTCATCGTGGGTCAGTGTGGGATCTGCCTCCAGCAGTAGGGCAACAATACCTACGACGCAGGGCGTGGCCATGGAGGTGCCTGCCAAGGCGATCATGGGCCATTGGTCATCGATGAGGGTCACGATTTTCTTATCTCTAAGGGTATAGTCGTAAGAAGATCCTGCTGAAACGACAACATTGCCAGGAGCCGTGATATCAGGCTTCATCCGGCCGTCGGCCGTGGGACCCCTGCTTGAAAACGGGGCGATCTCGCCGATTTCCGCCCAGCTATTGATCTCCTGTTCTTGGCCGAGATAATCCATGTAGGTGTTTTTGGTGGTGTATGCCCCAACGGTAATGACACTCTTGGCCGTTCCACCGATTTCTCCCATGGTGCTGTTGATGTCACCGGCCGTCAGGCCTTCGATCTCGTTGCTGGCCAGAGGTGCTCCATATCCTGTGCCATGGTTCCACATCTCCACGACACCATCGGGAGAATAGGCTTTAATGAGCACGGTGTAGTCTTCTTCGTCGTTCTCGGCATAGATCTGGATGTTGGGTTTGTTATTGAGCGGCGAGCAGGGAGTCACTGCGATTTCGCAAGCAACGCCATTGCTGTCGTCACTGGCCACGTCGAACACATAGACCCCATCGAGTTCGGACGAATCGTGCAGAGCGGAATAGTCGACCACCTCGAAGTTGGGATCGAGCACGGAAATAGAGATCTGCAGGCTGCTATTGGGGGAACCCCATATTTCCAGGGTGCCACTGCCGTAGTTGTCGTCTTGTTCGAACATCATCAGGGTCTTGACCGGATCGTTGGACTCGCTGAAGTCGCTTTTAAGATGAAGAGGCATGTCCCCTTCATTACCAGAGGCGCCGATAAAGATTTTACCAGGGCCGGTCATACTATCGAAGGCCTGGTCCAGCAATGAATTCCCGTCGTGGGGACCGATGTGACTGCCCAGGCTCATATTGATCACGGCCGGCATGTTATGGTCCTCGGCATAATCAAAGATATATTGGGCTCCGTCCACGATAACGCTGTTGCCTCCTCCCAGGGTGATGAAGATCAGTTCGGATTCCGGGGCCATGCCGCGTGAATTATTGGGATCGACCTGAGATCCACCCGCGATACCGGCCACATGGCTGCCATGCGAGTTTTCTTCTGCGTCCATGGAGACTTCCACGGCATTGAAATCCTCGAATGCGACCAGTTCCGTTCCGTAGTCATATCCTTCAGGGGCCGGGCCGTAATCATCTATCTGGTCCCATCCGCGTACTACACGCAGGTCACCTTCGGCGTCGTAGAACATCGGGTGAGTGTAGTCAAAGCCACCATCCAATATGCCGACAACCACTCCTTTGCCGGTGTAGGCCTGGTTCAGGTCTATGCCCTGATAGGCCGGTTGCACTCCCGCTTGAACCAGGGCGACATCGAGCTTGGTTTTAATGGGGGTGTCCACCTCTAGATACTCAATGCCCTTGATATCTGCCAGGACGCCGAGTTTGGCAACCGGGATCTTGAGAGGGACGATGTTGCCTGCGGCGGGGCGGGTTATGATGCCATGTTCTTGAAGTTGGGTTGCATCGAAGTCTTGATTGACCTTGATTAAGCCATCAATATAGAGTCCTTGGTTGGAGGCTGAACACGCAAACCCCTTGAGGACCTGGTGCTGATTGCGTAGGGATAAGGTGTTTTTGGATGAGCGATGCAAACGGGTTTCAACGCGTTTGTTGAGCCTTTTCGCTGCGGCAGAGAACTGACTCTGAGCCCAAAGGCCGTTGGTCAGTATAAGGAAAACCAATAGGGAAATGGGGGGGAGCATCTTTCTTTTCACAATAACCTCCTCTAAATCAAAGCAACCTAAAGTGTGACGAAAACATACCATAACGATAGTCAATGACAATTTTCCTGTAGAGTCGGTCTTAGTTCGATAGTTCAGGATGCTGATATCCTACAGGAAAGATAGGCAAAACGGCCTAGGGGCACCATCAATATATGTCATTTAGCGTGATAAAATCAAGTTAAAACGATGTAAAAGTGGTGTTTAGTAGGGATTTTGTCGTCCCTCGATTCGAAGGATCAATACTCGTTTTATCCAAAGGTTACCAATCGCAATGATGGGATTCATTGAGTAGGCAGGGCCTTGATCATCTATCGCCTTGTGCGTAGGGTGAGATCCCATGCTTTCTCTGAAGTCTATGGGTTTAAGGGATCCTCTAAAAATTGCTTTTGCAACGAGAACGAGCGAATTTTCAGCTGGCAAGGCGGAAGGTTCAAATGGGCCGGAGTCGATGCTATTCATCATCGAAGACCCATTTGAGCCTGACAACGCAGCCAGATGGAAATGCAGCCGTTCGTAGTCAAAGTGAATTTTTAGAGGTTCCCTTAAGAACCCCTGCTTTTCTTTTGGTCACATAGCGAGTAACCTGAGGACCTATGGCTGGTCGCAATAAACTAACACCCCGTTGTTATCGTTGTCGCATGCAGACTCACCTGTGTCTTTGCTCCGTGACACCCAGACTCGATCTGGATACGCGCGTGATCATTGTCATGCACTACCGGGAAATGATCAAAACCACCTGCACGGGCATTCTGTCCTACAATTGCCTTCCCAACAGTGAACTGCGGTTCTATGGTAAAACCAACGACCCTCTCAACCTGGACGAACTCGATGATCCCAGCCGTCGCCTGCTGGTCCTCTATCCTTCCTTAAATGCCGTCCCCTTAACTCGCTCCTTAGTACAACAGGATGACCGTCCTGTCACGCTGCTGGTTCCGGACGGCACATGGCGTCAGGTCGCCCATCTACGCCGTCGTGTGCTTGGACTGCCCCAGGCCGAAACCGTCAAGCTCTCACCCGGCAAAGCAGGGGAGTGGACCATCCGTAAAACCACGACCCCTGGTCAACTCTCCACCCATGAAGCCATTGCCCGCGCCCTGGGTATCCTCGAATCCCCTGACATCCAATCCCAACTAGAGACCGTATTCCATCTCATGGTCCAACGCATCCATCATACCCGGGGCCACAGAGCATTGACTTGAAGATGGTCCTTGTGGTATCCGACGTGAATACTACCTCAACTCGGATTGATGAGATACCCGGACAGATTTTGTCACTTTACCTTTTGTGATATTTTGAATATGATGCACCCAAGTGTAATTTCAGGTAGAAAACGCGGATCTTCTGGAAAAACAGGCCCTATTTAAGTCGGATCAATATAATTAGGATATGAGTCATATTTGACTCTCAATCATATGTTAAATGCAAATTGAATCATGAAGTTATTCAGAAAGATCATCTTTGGCTGTCTTATTTCTTTCGTACTGGTATTTGTATTTTTCTTCTTACTAATGTCAGCTTTAGTACATTTCATAGATTGGGAAAGGGAGATGCAAGGCAGAGACTATATGACTAAACTTGGTATTGCCATTGATGGCTATAGACAAGACCATAAAGGTGCATACCCCCCTGACTATAACAACCTTAATCAGTACAGTGATAGTTTTCTTAAATCTTTCTTAGATCAACATACGGAGTGGATAAAGCCTGCCTATCGGATTCCAGATTCAAATGAACCCAAGATACCCATTTCTTGGACAAGCCGTGAAAGCAAAAGCTGGCAGAATCCCGATGACACTTTCTCCAAGTGTGTGTATCTTTTTGCTGACGGCAGTGTGGAAGTTCTAGAAAGCGAAGAGTTCATTGAAATGATGCGAAAGCATGGAATCATAGACCCAAATATTCTAAATCAAAATTGATTTAACATCGGGATCTGCGAGTTAAAATGAAAGCATTTAAGATAGTCATCAAAGTTGCTTGGTATGGCCTCCTGATTTTTCTATTTGCCGTGTCAGTCATACTAATTCATGAAAGCGATTCTCCTCATCATAATCTGCAATATGTTGTTTTTCCAGAATTTGAGAAAGCAGCAGACAACCACTACTTCAACGAGTTTCAGAAGTTCATAGAAGATACCCGAGAAGATAAACGCATCTGGATTAGAATCGATTTCTCTGATCAACATATCAAAGAGATTGTAAGCGAATTCAATGAGCTATGCGATAATGTTAACGTGGCAATACATGCTCTTAAATTTGTATGTGTTTGTCTCTTCATATCAGTATTTTATCTGATCATCAAATTGAGTGAAGCTAGGGATAAACTAATTGTTAATGAATCTGCTCATCTAGAGCAGAACCGGCCAATTGAGGAGACCCGCTGACGCGGTCTCCTCATCTGCGCGTTCATCACATCGAAAGGAGTCGCAAATGAAAAAGTTAAGAATAGTCTTAGTTGCCTTGCCGCTACTAATGATATTTTGTTCTTGTGCTCATGAGACTAAACAAAAGCTCTTGTCAGATTGCGATCAGGCTACGGAAACGCACTCTGAGTATATAAGGCTTGCTATATCTCCAGAAGATATCGAAGGTAAGGTTCTAAGCCATAAAATCTATTTGGATGATACTTACATTGGGGATTACTACCCAACCAAGTTCTCAGATATTCGCGGCATGAGTATGAAACTAGAAATTGGTGAGCACAAAATAAGTATTGTATCAGATGGCTTTCAAACAGAAGAAAGAACGTTTGTAATTCATGATGGAATTCCAAATCAGCTTCTGCGTTTCAATCTTGAAAAGATATAGATGAACATGGGGATCGAGCAACAATAAGATGCGTTTACTCGTCATAGCATTATATTTAGCTGGTGTGGCATGCCTGGGTTATTTCGCTGGAAAAAGTTTTCCGCGGTTTAAAAGAATACTACCGCCGGTGATTTACATGATCTGGTCTCTATTTTCGACATCATTTCCGCAAAATAGCATTTCCTCAATTCTGATTCTTGTCGGGATATATCTTTTTGCCGCATTTCTTGGTGCATTAAGAAAGGAGGAGGAAACAAAACTGATAGATAATCTTGATTGGGGAATTCTTCTGTTAGGTGTCGTCGCATATTGTATACTCGATAACCTTATACCGCCGCCATCAATATGACATATGAATAACAGCTGTGAGCTTTAAATTTTACAAACAGAATATCGGGATTCTATGGGACGGCCTGGACGGCCGCCCCCCAGATCCCGCGCGTTCGAAGCCAAGCAATCTCATGAGTGGAATACGTAAGTTTATCCGAAAGAAGAATTCAAAGCGGGTAGAAGATGAGATCATAAAACCAATGAGCCGTCTTGACATTTTCATTATGGTTATCATTGGTTCATCAGTGATTGCAACTCTATTCGCCGCGAGAAACGATTCTATCTACAATGCTGGACGCCCTGAAAGCGTCTCCAGCTCGAAGTATGGAACACATCATGTGAATGAGTTAGCTCCGGGAGATCCTTATCGCAAATCAACTGCTGTAACTTTAGCGTTAATTGCATCGGGTGGTTATCTGCTGTCTGGTATGCTTTGGTTGGGAAAGCATTCTTTTATTTCTTTAAATTCGAACAAAGGAGTCGAACATTCCCGCTGACGCGGTCTCCTCATCTACGCATTATGACAAAGCGAAATAAAATCAAAAATATCATTGGAGGGATTGGGATACTGCTGTTCTTCATCCTTCCTTTGACATGTGTTCACAGGATTCCACCCAATTCATATACTTCGATTTTAATGGGGCATTGCAAGCTATCCATCCTTGAATATGCCCAGAAGTACGATGCTCCTCCAGAAAGCTTAGATGCTTTACAAGATGAGCTTGATTTTCAATGTGAAATTAAAGATGCTTGGGGCCGCAAAATTATCTACCAGGTCAATCCCGATGAGACAGTCTCCCTTACTAGCTATGGTAAAGATGGCAACGAAGGTGGCGATAATGACAATGCTGATCTGGTAGGGATCTTCCCCTTAAAAACAAAGAGTGGTAGATGGGAAGGCAACTACTGCAAATGGCTTAAATATCCTCTGGAATCTTATCATAACAAAGAAGTGGAGCAGGCCCGCTGATGCGGTTCGCTCATCCTCTGCGTTGTGTTAGGCGAAGGAATGAAGTTACTGGAAGACATTGTCGTGGCAGACTCGATCGAGATCAGGGCAACACCCGAGAGGATCTTTGGATTCTTCCTGCAGATGGTCGATGATGCAAGTTACCAGATCTGGCATCCCGAAGACCATGTTGCGTTTCGATGGATCCAAGGCCAGCCCTGGCAGCAGGGCTCTGTCGCGTATGCGGAAGAGTACCTCCATGGGAAGCTACACAAGTTCAAATTCCTGGTCAGAGAGGTTGTGCCGTACCGGAAAATCGAGCTCGTGCCCTTCTCTCGTCTCCTGCGCATCTACTTTCCCCGGAATACGTTCTCGATTGAGCAGCGTGAAGGATCCTGCGTGTTCACGGCGTCGGGTGTGATGCGCGTGGGACGCTTGGTCAAGCTACTGGCAGGAAACAAGTTTAAACAGGGACTTGCGAGTGTGAGGAAGCATATGAAGGAAGAGGGAGAGAACCTGAAGCGGATTCTCGAACAGAGTGAATCAGACAACTAGAGCATTGAGGTGACTTCCTAAAGGGCACGCTTCATTGCATTTTGTTGAGGTATTGAATGGCACGAAAAGATAAGAACTACAACTGATTCTGGACGGCTTCATGCAAAAGCCGCCTTAGCTTCAACTAGGGCTGATTTGCCTTCATTGCCAGAATGCAAAAATCTGCTACTTGTTGCTCAAAAGCAATTATTAGAGCTACCCTTGAGCCATTGCGGTTCCTGACTTGCTGAGTCCTGGTTCCCTTGAACCTGATTACCGCCAGTTCTCCGCTAACGCGGCAAAGTCCAGGAAATCGACTAATCCGTCGCTGTCGTCCTGCAGCCAGTGCGAGAACTGGTATTCCAAATCTATATAATCCACGGCTCCGTCGCCATTGTAATCGGTCTCTATGTATTCAAAGGCTCCCAGGTCCGGGGCATTGCCTTGATAGGGAAACTCGACATCAACGCCGGCGTCGATTAAAGAACTGGTTGGCGCCAGACGTAGGAAGGTCATGTTCGGTAGACCGCCGTCGGATTCACGTGGGCCGGCAATGCCATTGGGGTCATTAGGATCGTTGGGGTCATTGGGGTCCAGACTGCGAAAGTCATCCTCCCGAACATGAAATCCGTTCCAGGAATTGGTCTGGTCATCGATCTCATTGTAAATGACAACCGATCCCTGGTACGAGAGGTTGTTACGCAGGACATGGATATCGGCATTTTCGTCGAAATAGAAGTTCGGACCCTGGTTGGCGACACTGGAACAGTTGTAAATCGTTACACCCGTGGCATTGCCGTTGACATCAATGCCGTTATGCGGATGGTCGTATGCCAGACAACCCACCAGGAGGTGGGCGCCATAGCCGTGTCCCAGTTTATAACCATTACCGTCCCCGCGATAGGCAGGATCATTCCATAGATTGATGCCGTTGCGAAAGGCCCAGCAGTTGATGAGGGTGACGCCTTGACCGGCCTCCCAGAAATCGTAGCCGTCATCTGAATTGCTCCAGGAACGACAGCCGATGAATGTATTGCCCGGGCCCAGGGAAAACTTGGCGGCAAAGCCGTCGGCGTTTTCACCGTTGTTATCGGGATCGTAGTTCAGATAAGAATCGCAGTTTTCGATCAGGTTTTCGGTGGCTCCGGTGTGCAACTGAATACCCGAATCCCCATTATAACGCACGACGAGTTGTTCCAGATGATTGTAGGCTCCATAAACAATGATGCCGTTGTCCGCGGCGTTTTCAATGATCAATCCCCGGATATGCCAATAATTACCCTTGAGATTGAGACCTCGATCTCCACTGTCAACTCGCTGGAAATCGAGGATTGGGACCTCATTGGGACAAGCCCACAAGGAGATGGGATTCTCTGCCTCGCCACTACTATAGATGCGTATGGTCTCATCATAGACATGGATTCCGCCACGCATGAAAATCGTATCGCCCGGGCCAACATCTTCTAGGGCCTGGTTAATCGTGGCTAACGGCTCGTCAATGGTTCCGTCATTGCCATTGTCCCCATCCGGTGCGATGTAGAACTCACGTGCCCATCCAGGCAGTGCGATCAGCAACACCAATAGCATTCCCAAGATAATTCGATTCGAATTCATGTTCATATTACCCGATAAGTTCCAATTCTGATGATTCATTGATCTTTAATAATGTAACAGAAACTGCCACCATCCAGAAAAAGAAATCGTCTAATCCATTTTTATTTCGGAGATCCTGGAACTGTGATCCCACAGGTTACGTCACATGGGTAATGTATTCCCTTTTTTGGGCCTTACATTCATGCTTTTTCTGTTGCAATGTTTTAATGGGCCAGGGGGGCCACGACCTTGGCGGTACAGCCTTGTGTGGGTTTTGATTGATAGGTTAGGTTGCCACCTAATCCTTGTAGGGCTTCTGAAATGCTCAGGATACCAAAACCACTTCCCAATTCACGGGTATCGGCGTCTGTTCTCAGTCCGATGCCATTGTCTTTAACAATGATGACAATTTGATTGTCTTCTCGAGTAATCTGGACATTGACCCTGCTCGCGTTAGCATGCTTGACAACATTGATCAGAAATTCACGTACGCTACGAAACAGAACATGCTTGACATCTTCACTCAGAGGCTTGGCTTGTCCATCATCTTCGACGCGAACCTCAATATCGTGTTTCTTGCTAATCTCCTGGTCGGACCAGGTGCGGATTGCCTCTTCCAGGCCATGTAGGTTTAGAATCGGACAGCTCAGTTCGGAGGTGAGATATCTGGTTTCATCGAGGATGTTCCCAACCTCTTTGTACATGGTCTTTAAGCGGTCTTGTTGACCTGGGTCGGTCAGAGATTTTTCCAGGACCGCAATATCAACACGTAACATCGCCAGCTGTTGGCAGACATTATCATGCAATCTCGTGGCCAGCATGTTCTTTAATCGTTCTTCCGCAAGGGTCAGTTCAGACGTCAAGGTCTTGAGTCTCATTTGATATTGTAGAAGCTTTTTTTCCGCTATCTTTTGCTCCGTGATATCGACATACTGGCATACGACATTCGTGAGTTTGCCTGTTTGGTTTGTAATGGGGAACATTGAGGCATCAATCCAAAGTTCGTTGGCTTTGGAGATGTCAGCATCGCTGACCACGGTGCCGGTCCAGAACATGGTGAAACGGGTACTTTTTAATTCATTGAATACGGCTTCTATGGCTGAACGAAATCCCTGGGCATCTAAATTTTCATCATGGAGGACATTGTATTTTCCAATGAGCATTTCGTCGGAAACATTGAGTATGCTTCGCAGAGATTGATTGGCCTTGATCATGACGCCTTTATCATCCGAAACCCACATGGCAAAGGGGCTGCTTTCGATGACCACATCGAGGAAATTGGCTTGATTACGGTAATTCAACTCGCTTTGTTTGAGGGCCTCTTCGGATTGTTTCCGCTTGGTGATATCTACATGAGTACCAACGATGCGTGTGGCCTTTCCCTCTCTATCGAAGTAGGCCGTACCACGGGACAGCACATCGATCCAACGACCGTCCTTGTGTCGCATTTTGAATTCCATTTCAAAACCGTCACGTGTTCCGGCAATGCAATCATTGAGGATTTTCCATGACGTTTGGAGAGCGTCAGGGTCAGTCAAGTTTTCCCAAACGGAAAGGTTATTGTCAAGTTCATGATCCTCATATCCGAGCATGTTTTTCCAGGCCGGGGAAAAGTAAACCTCACGGGTTTGAACATTCCAATCGTAAAGGCCGTCGTTGGTCGCATTCATGGCCCGTTTAAAACGTTCCTCACTGACTCTCAATTGCTCTTGGATATGTTTTTGTTGAGTGATATCACTGATGATGCTAATGATTCCTTCAATTTCGCCATTGACGTCCCTGACATAGTCCCAATTAATTTGAGTGTCGATCAATCGCCCATCACGAGTTCGATCCTTGCTGATATTCGTGGTGGGTGTGGGTTGCTCCTTGATCAGTATCTGGTAATAGACTTTGAGTGCAGATCGGTCCTGTTCGTCAGCCAAAAGATCCCAGATATACTTGCCCATTAACTCACCATCGGAGTAACCATGGATACGATGATGGGCAGGATTACTATAGACAATGCGACCTTGAAGATCAGAGAGTTGGATCCCATAAGGAGCGGTGTTCACCAAGGTACGGTATTGCAGTTCACTCTTCAGCAACTTTTGCTCCGCTTCTTTACGCTCGGTGATATCTAGACTGGTGCCGTGAGTGCGAACAGGGCGACCTTGTTCATCATGTTCTATTTGAGTTCGATCGAGCATCCAACGGACAGTGCCATCGGGGCCTACGATGCGGTATTCCGTTTCATAGGGATCGACTGAAGCTTGACGCTGTGAGGCCTGGGCGAGGACCCATTCTTTGTCGTCTGGATGAATCCGTAACAGAAAAGCATCAAATGAAGGTTCTGACTTGCCCCACCATAGCAACCTTTTCAGCTCATCGGACCACTGAACACGATGAGTCTTATGGTCCAATGAATAACTTCCGATACGGGCGAGGGCTTGGGATTTGCGAAGGACGGACTCGCGCTCTTGGAGGATCTTGGCGATCCTCTGTTGTTGAGTCATGTCCTGAAACACGGTCCAAAACCGATTAGGTTTCTGTATGTAAACGCTAACTTGATACCACCGAGCTAGAGATGGAAAATGCTGTTGAAAATCGATAGGATCAACGGATTGTAAAATCTGGTCGTAAATCTCGATCCAATGGGAGGCATTGGTGTTGGTGTTTGGAAAAATCTGGGAGATTCGTTTGCCAATAATCTGTTCTTGCTGATGACCTGTCAATCGCTTAAAAGCCTCATTGGCCTCTAGCAAATACGAATCGATGGCTTTGCCGTTGTTGTCATAGATGAGCTCGTGTAGAGCGACTCCCTCATTGATATGATTGTAGAATCTGTAGTACTTCTTCTCACTCTCTTCCAATTCATGAACGCGGGCACGTAGGGATTTAATCTCGGCAAGTAATTCTGTCGTTGCGTCAGGCATTGAGGATTTCCTTCTCGCTCTAACTTATAAGAACTTCTATATACTTATAAAAAGATCTACGAAAGAGGCTTGGTATCTCTGTGGTCTTCATCCTTGGATGTCTCGTACAGATCATTAAAGTAACAAAAAGGAAAAATTGTACACTGAGAATATATCTGTCCCAGCTCAGGCAGTCCTTAACAGATTAAATGTTTTATTGATTTTGTCAAGTCTATCGCAAATTGTTGATTCTTGGTAATACTTTTCAGTGGAACGTAACACGTTAATGGGTGCGTATAATAAGTGTAAAAATCCCGGTTCGTTTGGTAAGAATGATCAGGATGGCTGTTAAAGGTCTTAGGTCTAGGAAGGGGCAATTTCGCTTAAGAGGGCCCGGTTTCTCGTCGAATTTTAAAAATAGTCTTAGGATTGCGCTATAGACGGTAAGGGGGGATCCTTAACCAAGGTATTTGGATGCGAGTTATGCAACTGGGATTGGATTTTACACTACACATCAATGCCTCGATCGATGCAAGGGAGTGGCTGCTTTGAAGATTTTACAGGTAGATGCTGAAACGTGTGTTAATTGTCATAAGTGCATTGCGGCTTGTCCAGTAAAGTACTGTAATGACGGGTCAGGCGATCATGTCACGATCAATGGGGATCTCTGTATTGGTTGTGGCAACTGCTTGACGGCTTGTACACATGGTGCCCGCATTCTCTCCGATGATTTTGTCAGGGCTATGGATGCGCTGGGTCATAGCGAGAAGATGTGTGCCATTATCGCACCTTCTATTGCCTCAAATTTCCCAGATGATTACCTGCGCATCAATGGTTGGTTAAAATCCCTAGGTGTGGATGCCTGTTTTGATGTGAGCTTTGGTGCGGAATTGACGGTCAAGAGCTATGTGGAGTATCTCCGTAGTCAGGATCCGGCCTGTGTTATTACCCAACCCTGTCCGGCGATTGTGTCCTATATTGAACTCTACCAGCCTGAGTTGCTACCCTATCTAGCACCTGTCGATAGTCCCATGGTTCACACGATCAAGATGATTCGCGAGTTTTACCCGGAGTATCAAGGACATTCTATTATGGTGATCTCTCCCTGTGCTGCCAAGGCTCGGGAGTTTCAGCAGGTCGGTATAGAGGCCTATAATGTCACCTTCACGTCCATTACACAGTTCTTCCTGCAAAATAAACAAAGGCTGGATGAGTTTCCCGAGTCCCCCTTTGTCAACCCGACCCCTGAGCGAGGGGCGGGGTTTTCCTCTCCAGGGGGACTTCTGCAAACCCTACAGCGGGAAATTCCAGGGATCGAGACACGGTCGCGCACCATTGAAGGATCATCCCAGGTCTATCCGTATTTGGAAGGCCTCTATGAGCAGATTCAAAAAGGCAATGCTCCCTTGGTGATTGATGTTTTGAATTGTCATTTGGGATGCAATGGAGGTACGGGCACCTGTTTTCACCATGACAAGGTCAGTGTGGACGAATTAGAAGCATTGATCAAACACCGTAAGCAAATGATGCTCCAAAACCAAGGTGAAGCTGAGCATCATGTGATCGATAAACTCCATCAATCTATTGCACGATTTTGGCGCAAGGGGCTTTACGATCGTGGTTATGTAGATCGTAGCATAAGTACTGATGCGATCATTACGCCCGCCTCGGATGAAATACAGGACATCTATCATGCCATGGGTAAACGTGATGAAGCTGATATCCTCAACTGTTCGGCTTGCGGTTACAATATGTGCGAGAAGATGGCAAGGGCGATATGTAACGGCCTCAATCGTGTGGACAACTGTCACTTTTACTTACAAAGACAAGCCCAAGAGCAACTGGAAAAGCAAAAGCTCGCAGAAGCGGAATTGCAGGCCGCACTGAATATCGCAGAAACACTGAATCTAGACTTGGAAGAGCAAACGGAAAATGCCAAGGAGATGGCAGAGCAGGCCCAGAAGGCGAATGAAACCAAGAGTCGCTTTCTGGCGAATATGAGTCACGAGATCCGTACCCCCATGAATGCCATCATTGGTTTCAGTGAAATGCTGGGATTCGAGGACTTGACCTCAGAGCAGAAGATGAGTGTACGATTGATTCGTCAATCGAGTCAGAGCCTGTTGACGCTCATCGATGATATTTTGGATGTTTCCAAGATCGAGGCCGGAAAACTCAGTTGCGAAATGAAGGATTGCTCATTGGCCAAAATACTCAATGCCATTGAGTCAATGATGCAGCCCTTGGCCACGGAAAAAGGCATTGATTTTCAGATTGTTGCTGCCGATGATGTGCCGCACCAACTCAGGAGCGATTCAACGCGGATTCATCAATGTCTCGTCAATCTCATCAACAATGCCATTAAATTTACGGAACACGGTCATGTCCACCTCCATGTGACTCTGCAAACCATTACCTCCAAACCCTATGTGCTGTTTGCGGTCGAGGACACCGGGATTGGTATTCCGAAAGATAAGCAGGTGACTATTTTCCAATCCTTTGCCCAGGCGGATGGTAGTACCACACGCAAGTACGGAGGCACGGGATTGGGATTGGCCATCACGCGAGAACTGGCCCATTTGTTGGGGGGTGAGTTGACCCTGAGAAGCGATGTCGGTTCGGGATCGACCTTCACCTTGACCTTGCCGGTCGGATTGGATCCCAAACAACAGAGGCCCTTGGATCAACACCGGAGTTCGACGTCTTCCAACGATTCATGGGACACGTCACAATTGTCTGGTCAGATACTCGTGGCCGAAGATGACTCCACCAATCAAATTCTGATTCGATCGATCCTGAGTAAACTGGGATTTGATACCACCATCGTTAACAATGGCCAAGAAGCCCTAGGAAAGATTCAGGAGCAGGATTTCGATCTCATCTTCATGGATATTCAAATGCCGGTCATGGATGGCTATCACGCCACCAAGGCCATTCGTAACTTGGGTATCGACACCCCCATCATTGCCCTCACGGCTAATGCCATGAAGGGGGATAAAGAAAAATGTATACAGGTCGGCTGCAACGACTACATGTCCAAACCATTGGATCGTAGAGAACTCATGGCAAAGTTAAGCCAATACATCAAGCACTGCAGCGATGCCACCTCTTCTGCCTCTTAGGTGAAAAAGAAATCCGGGCCCGTTTGGGAGCAACTGGCCCGGACTTCTAAAGGAAAAGCGGTTCGTTAAGAGTCTATTGCAATTCAATTCTGTGGGGCAGGTAACTCGATCCCTACAACTGATTTCATAACTGGTTTTGTAGCGAAATCGAGCGAGAAGCTTGTGGTCAAGGCCCGAGGTAAAAAGGCCTCGGAGGCGTGCTGAGGCACGTCGAGAAGCCTTTTTGCTGAGAACGCAGATCCACGAGCTTCATAGCCGATTGCAGCCGAAAGTCGTTATGAAACCAGTTGTAAGGCATCAGCCAGTTCCTGGACCGTGATTTCGAGGGTCTTAGCGGCTTCACGCAGATTGGGCGGGCGTTGATCGCTTAAGGCCTCTTTCAATTCTGCTACTGTGATTCCTAAGGCCTCTGCCGCGGCCACAAGATTGGGTTGGTTCGTCGGTGTATCCGTGACATCGTCACTGGTGTTAGGGTCCTCCGTCGCATTATCATTCAACGCCGTGAGGCCGGAATAATGCGGGCTGTAACGTTCGGCGCGGAACACACTGGCTTGCTCGCCTTGTGGCGTTGTGGTGGTGTAGAGATTGACATATTCCCAGACCTGGGTACCGTCGGTCTTAACCTCGAAGAAGATCCCTTCCGGACCATTACAGATCAGAGTGTTGCCGTTGGCCAAGCGTTGTGCTCCCGATATATTGGAGGCATAGAAGTTCTCGGCTGGATCGGCCTGATATTCCCAGATCAATTCAACCGGGCCATAGGCTTGGCCCTTAGTGAGGTCATAGGTGCCGTTTGCATTAAGGGGCGGTTCGATTTCCACGACCGTGGACCAGGGACGCAATTGGCGGTCGCCGTTGTTGAAGATCAGGATGTCACCGGCCCCGGGCAGGTCGTCAGTGATCCACTGGGCATCATGTTGGAGATAGAGCTGCTGGTCGTCAGCGGTTCCTGTATCATAGACCTGGGGATTGCCCCAGCGGTAGAGCAGGTCACCGCCGTGTCCGTAGAGACCACCGCTATGGGAAGCCGCCTCTTCGGTCGTGGTGCTGTGATCGATGATCCAGATTTCACTGAAGTTGTGGATACTGAGCATAATCTGGTCCAGGGTGGGATGGTAGTCCACGGCATTAGTATGCATCCAGTCATTGCCGTTTGAATTTTTCCGATAGTTTAGGTCGATCAGCTCGGGATGGTCGGCCACTACCCCATAATTGGGTTTACTGGCATCGATATCCTGCACTAGGTGATCCCAGGCGTGCCATTGCCAGACTACATCGCCGCTATTGGGATCGATTTCCACCAGGTGGTCAGGCCACAATCCGTCTGCAGAGATTTTCTCAGAATCCCCACCCGCGGCTAGAACCTCGGCTTCGGTTTTCAGTTCCCAGGCAATGATAAGGATATGGCCATTGGGTAGGGCCTCGATGTCGTGGTGGCTGTGGACGGTGTCACTGACATAGTCAAGGGACCAGAGCAGCTCATTGTCCCAGCTATAGCGTGACATCGAACCCCCAATACCACCGGCATCAAAGACGTTGGAGGTCGCGGTCTCGGTACGCAGCAGGTCTCCGTTATCCATGAGGTATACGGCATGACCCGGTTGACCTTGTCCGTTCCAGGTATGGAGGGTGTTGCCATCGTTGTCGATTAGATAAGTCGAAGTGGAACTCAGTGGGGCAAAGAGGGTGTAGCCCGGACTGGGCAAGTTGGGATCCAGGGACTCGATTTCCATGTCCCGCACGGGCCGCACATAGTTGAAGACGCGTCGTACATCTCCCTGCGGACCGTTGCCCAAGCTGGGGTAGTCGTCGGGATCGCCGTCCTTGGGATCGCTGCGTTGACAGCCGGCTCCATGCACGTCAATGGCGTCCGATCCGTTCAAGGTTCCCATGCCGCGACCAAAGCACACATAGGCCGCGGATTCCATATGGTTGCCTTGACGAATATGCGTGGTGCTGCTCCAGAAGAAGGGGAAATCTGCCTGACCGACTTCGTTGACGATTTCGGTCACATTGAAGTTGGGATCGATGGCCGCCGAATCCGTGGTGTCGGGCGAACGGGTATAGTCTACGATGCTCTGGAGTTCCTTGATATTGGGTAGACGCCAGTCCGTATAACTCAAATAGGCCTCATCATTGAGGGCTTGGACATAAGCCAGGGCATCCTCCCAATTCATGCCCTCATGACTGTCGTCCTGAGCCCACATCAAGCCGGTGGCCATGTCCGTGATGGTGCCGTCCTCATTGTTAACGAAATCGTTGTTGCCGTAGTCGGTGTTACCGCGTACGAAGCGTGCGTATTGCATCATCTCTTGATGGGTTGGGCGACCATAGCCCTTGATGCGTCCGTCGGCAAAATTAACGCCAAAGGTAGTTGCAAGGCCGTTCATCGTGGTGGTGACGTATTCCGTGCTGGACCAGAACTGGGCGTCGATAATCCGGTCCCCAGCACCCGTGTCACCGTAACCGAAGGCAAGGTAGTCGGTATCGATGAAGGGGATCAGCGAGGACGTGTCATTCCCCTGGGGCATCGGATCGGTACCACGAAAATCGATCAGGGAATACAGTTCCTTAATGGTCGGTGCCCGCCAGTCGCTGTACCCCCCATAGTTTTCGGCGTTGAGGGAATCGGCGTAGGTCAGGAAATCTCCAAAACTCATTTTATCGTCGGAGTCGATGACCCCGTCACCGTTCCAATCCGGGCTTTGGGTCCAGATCAGGTCGGTCACATTGTCTTGGACGGTCAAGCCGTCCTCACTGACGGTATAGCTGGGCTGATACCCATCGATTTGGGCATCCTGGCGATAAAAGGCCTCGCCCGGCTGGGGGGGCGTAATGGTTTGGCTGTCGCTGTAACATTCGTCCTGGCCGGTATCCACAATGGGGTAGGGCAGGTTGGATTCACTGGCCTGAAGAGTTGGCGAGATTAAAGACATCAAAGCAGCGATTAGAAGCAAAGGTAGAGGGTGTTGTTGAGTTGTCGTTAGATGACCGTTCATGAGTGGGCCTCCTTTCGGATGGATACGCCGTTGAGGCGAAGAATTTCAGTTTTTGCTCCGGTCAAAGATCTTTGGCTTTGTTCTTTCACAAGCTTAGATGTCATGGGGTATAGGGGCCTTGTACGGGAAATGATTAAAAGATTGTTGTTCGTTTACAGATTAAAGATATCCGTTGTTGACAAGGGCCGGTTTTGATTGCTCGTCTACGCGTTGACAGTGAATTAAAAAAGGACTGTCCACTTACTTGAACAGTCCTTGAAATGTCCATCTGTTGATTATTTGTTACTCGGGGGTAGGTCCTTCCGGTTCCATACTCCGAGGAGGTCTCATGCCTTGAGGTGGTTGGTCTTTGATCTCCTCAAGTTTCTGCAACTGCTCCTGGGTGAGTGTCGCCTTGATGGCCTGGATGATCATGGCCTGTGCCACAGCCTCTTCACCGATAGCTTGTCCCAAGGTGTTGGCAGCGATTAGGATCGCTTCTTCGTCTTCTCCATCCATTACCGCTTCATGTAGGGCCTTATGCGCCTCGAGAACGGCTTGGTGGGTGGTTTTCATTTTGTCCTGGTTCTCTTGTTCAATGGCCTTGATCTGATCATGTTGCTCTTCGGTCAGGTCCAACAAGGGGAGTCCGGACAATCCAAATCTGTGACCACGAGGCCCTCGTTCCATGGGACCTTGGTTGGCAGCTTCGGGCCCACCAAAACGGGGAGGACCTCCACGCTCTCCTTCCGGTCCCTGGGCCATAGCTAGGGTGCTGATGAGTAATCCAATCAAACCGATGATCGCCAATGTTTTTGCCGCTTTCATGATCGTATCCTTTCATTAGGGTCGTTAGCATGTCGATTCATTGAGATTGTCATGGGCCCGTTTCAAACTCTGTTGCTTGTTGCTTCGTAGGTTTGGACGTAAAGGTTGATGGAAACCTTGTGAAGAATTTTAAAATGTTTTACGGCATGGACATGCTGACATGATGGAGCATGGGAGTTAAAACAACGATGTGTAGCCTACGACCATGATGACACGGCGAAGAGCATTGTCGCCAAAATGAGGATTGGATTGTCACTCGGCTTATTCGAGTCTTGAAAACCATGTCCTTTGGGCATAGCTAGAGTCAAAAGGCTTTGCCTATTGACATTAAACTCGTCGTCATTGCGAACGCAGTGAAGCAATCTTCAATTGTTTAAAAAGCGGAAGATCGCTTCGTTCCTCGCGATGACGAATGTTTCTAAAGCCCCTTTTAGGGGCAAAGCAATACCACGTCCTCTAGACGTGGATGTTTACTCAATCCTAGGGGGCATACCTGGAGGGGGCGGGAAGGGATCACCCATGTTTTGCGGTCGGGCCGGGCGTACTCCACCTAGTTCAGGCCTCATTCCCACGGGAGGAGGAGGCTGGTTCTCATTGGCCGCGAGATCGGCCATCAGTTCCAGCAGACGCATTTTTTGATCTTCGTTACAGATGTTGACAAGCTGTTGGAAATGGTCGAAACGTGCGATTTCTAATTGACTCTGTTTTTCGCCAATGATGCGGGCCAACTCCTCTTTGGAGGAACCATCCGGATGAAAGAGTTGTTCATTGAGAGCTCGCCGCGCTTCATGAGTTTCAAACTCCAACGTATGGATGAGATGAAGTTGTTGTCGGCGAACATTCCTCAATTGTTGAGTTTGTTCTTCATTGAGGTTTAATCGTTCCTCCAGAACACGGAGTCCTCTTCCTTGTGCATGGGGTGGTTGGAATCCAGACTGAAGGGCGGGGTGCTGCTGGGACCACCATAGCGTTCCCAATGATGTCAGGTTTAATACAACGAGACCTACGACGGTCCACATCATCAGTTGTGGTTTGTTGAATGCATCCATGATCGTCGTTACTCCACATCCCAAGTCAAGGTGTTTGAGTTCGATTGATAGCCATATTCCGCGGCCAAAATCGTGATGGGGTCGGTGCTTTGATCATCCGTGGAACTGCTGCGGGCATGGGTCCAGGTGTGTAGGGTGATGGTCAGGTTGAGGATCAGGATGGCAGCAATGGCAACCGGACGTAGAATCCGCCCACCCCAGCTCCATTTTACGCTTGAATCCTTGCGTTCCTGCAGGGCATCGATGCGGGCCATCACTCGGGTGTTAAACCAGGGACCAGCCTGTCTGGATTTAGCGTGATCTAAGCCCAATAGGGCCTCTTGAACCCTTTTTTCGATTTTTGAATTTCGATCAGCCATTTTTAGACCTTTCGTTACTTTAGACGCTCTCAAGGGGTGATCCCTTGTGAGTTATTCGACTATTTTTTTATCATAGTAGTGAGTCAGGGTTTTGTGCAACCGTTTCTTGGCACGATGAATCAGGCCTTCTACCGCAGAAACAGTGGTTCCCATAATTTCGGAGACTTCTGTCGTTGGGAGTTGTTCCAATTTATGGAGGGTAATCGCGATTCGTTGACTCTGGGGCAAGGATTCAACCGCCTGGCGTAGGGCTTCCTGGCTTTCCTGGACCTCAAGGATTTCATCCGGACCTGCTTCCTGGGAGGCCTGGAGGACAACCTCGTCCGGCTGATCCTCCCACCCGAGGACCCGTTTCATATGCCCCAAACGTTTCATTCGCTTTTGCTTGCGGAGAAAATCCAGGCTTTTCATAACGGAAATACGATAAATCCAGGTCGACAACTTCGATTCACCTCGAAAAGATCCGATCGACTGGTAAATTTCGACAAAGACCTCCTGAGCAACATCCTCGGCATCGGACTGATGGTGGACGAAACGAGAGCAGGTACTGACCACCCGGTCTTGATAGGCCTGGATCAAGGCCTCAAAGACCTCTGGTTTGCCCTGGCGAAGTTCTTCGAGTTGTTCGGTATTGTATTGATTCATGTCACCTGAGGGACAGACATTATTCTATGGATCCCTTTTAAACTCTTTATCTTAATGAACATGAACAATACTTCACGTCAGCGATAGGTTCAATCCTTAAGTTGTTGTCAGAACAAATTAAAAGGGCTGCTCATCTAGGTGAACAGCCCTTGAATCATTCTATCTTAATTATTCTCAATCTATAGGCGTCACTGTCGCCTGGGGCGTACCACCATAAGCTCCCATGTTGATACGCATGCCATTGGGGTCGGGCTCCAGGTCATAGAGGGCGTTGGGATCGCCGGCGTCGATACAGGGAGAATTGGCGTCCAGGTGATAGTCACCCGTGATCCAGGTGGCATAGGCATGGGTTGGCGGAACCACCATGCCCGGATTCAAGGCATGTTCCCAATAGCCCAAGGATGCAAAGTTGGGATCTACAACGAGATTGCCGATGCCATCAATGACCTCGTTGACATCACTGTACTGC
Source organism: Sedimentisphaerales bacterium (assembly GCA_963662565.2). GTDB lineage: Bacteria > Planctomycetota > Phycisphaerae > Sedimentisphaerales > Anaerobacaceae. The sequence goes on from CAXXXG010000018.1 coordinate 37,236, forward strand.
ACGACGAATGCGGAGGTTTCGTCGCTGAGAATCTCATTGGGCTCATTGTCCCAGACGATCGAGTCCGAGAGGGTGATGACACTGTTGCTGTCGGCGAACAGGGCTGCTCCGTCTGGGGCTCCATAGTTACCACTGACGGTACAGTTGATCAGGTTCACCTGGCTCTTATAGGCCCTAAGGGCACCGCTTTGACCGTGAACGGAATCACAACGATTGCCCACGATCAGGCAGTTGACTAGGGTTAACTGAGATTCACGACAGTTCAGGCCACCAGCGAGTTTGCCATCACCCTGGTTAATCACCAGACCTTGCAGGAGGGTGTTGGGATCCGTGCTGGAACGGACCGAGACGACCGGATCATCACCTGCCCCTTGCAGTACGGGGAAGGCCCAGTCATTGACATCCACACCTGTCAGGACCAAGGAGGTATAAGACAGCTCCAGGTTCTCTACATAGGTGCCTGATCGGATCATGATGGTGGTCCCTGGAGCCGCCACGTCGATAGCCTCCTGGATGGTATCGAAGGGGAATTCATCGGAGCCGTTTTCATATTGATCTACGGGAATGTTGACGTCCACAACTAATACATCCAAGATACTTTGGAAGACCGCACAAATCCGAGCGTTGCCGGTGACGGTGTATTGACTATGAGTATGCCCGGCCCACAAGTAACCTTCAAAGTGGGAAAATACGAATAGGGGGTCGTCCACCTGGGCTTGGATTTCAACTTGTGTTCCGAAGTCGTAGAGGTGATCGCCTTCACCGGGATCGATGATGTCACCTCCGGCCGTGGATGACAATGTCAGGGTATGTTGATCGATGGCAAAGCTGGCGACGAGAGTATAGTCACCTTCGAGGATTATGGTAGTACTGGCCGAGGTCGAACTTGCCACCTTACCCGCATCCACGGCCGTTCCACTCCATTCGACAAAATGATAATGGTCATCGGGTGTGGCAGTCACACTGACGAGCGTGCCGTAGTTGTAAGTAAAGTCACCTTCACCTGGTACGGTAACCGATCCATTATCGCCCGATGATGTGGACAGGGTTTGCTGGTCGATCGCGAAGTTGGCTATGAGAGTGTAATTCGCTTCCAAACTTACGGTCGTCGTTGCTGAATTGACGTTGTCTACCTTGCCGGCATCCACTGCTGTTCCAGTCCATTCGACAAAGTGATAGTGGTCATCTGCCATTGCCTTTACATCGACGATAGTTCCATAGTCGTAGGTATAGCTTCCCTCACCCGGGACTGTGATCGAACCACCGGTACTCGATGAGGTGGTGAGGCTGTGAGTGTCGATGGCAAAGCTGGCAATGAGGGTATAGTTTTCTTCTAGGGTCACGGTTGTTTCGGCTGAGGTGAGATTTGCCACCTTGCCCGCATCCACAGCTGTCCCGGTCCATTCCACGAAGTGATAATGGTCATCCGGTGTGGCCGTCACACTAACGATCGTGTCATAGTCATAGGTGAAGTCTCCCTCACCTGGGGCCGTGACCGATCCATGATCGCCCGACGAGGTGGACAAGGTCAACTGATCGGGTCCGTTGATGGTCAAGGTTACGGTTTTGGTTTCGGTGCCGCCGTTACCATCCGACAGGGTCAGGTCATAAGAGAATACCACCGTCTGGCCCCCGGTCAGGAACTGCACATCCGCGTTAGCCACTGTGTATTGCCACTGTTGAAGGCCATTGTCCAATGTAAATCCATCGGTTAACACGGTGATCTGAGCGGTTGTCAGAGTTCCTCCGCTCCAAACCGCGTCGTTGTTGTAGGAAGCCGATACTGTGTGTGTATCGCTGGTGTCTTCATCGTGTACTTCCCAGGTTCCGGTCGCGGTCAGATCCGGATCTGCCGAATCCGCGGTTACGGATCCGCTATCCTCCTGGAGCAGGAACTGAGGCCCGTCATTGAGACCGGTGATGGTAATGTTCACCGTTGCCGTGGAGGACACTCCTTCCTCATCCTCCATGCGGTAGGTGAAGGTCTCGGTCGCGGTTTCTCCCACGGCCAAGTAGTCGTGGTCGAGATAGCCGGCGTTGCTATATTCGTGGTAGGTATACTTGCCGTTGGCGAGTTCCTCAAGATTGCCGGGGAAATTCAGGGTGCTCGTGTCAATGCTCACAACGGTGAGTGAACCTCCGGTGCCCGAAACCGTGTCGTTAGACAAGACATCGAACGACACGTCAAGGTCCTCGTTGACAGTGACGAGATCGTCGTAGGCGGTTGTTGCCACAGGATTGGGCTCTATGAGATTCAAGGTCTCGAACGCTTGCCATGCCACGGTCTTTCCGTCGTAGGTCAGCGTACCGGAAGCGGCCGTTCCCGTGTAAGAGTAATTAACCGTTCCCGCCGGAACGTAGAGATTTAGGATGTCACCACTGCCGCTTTGGCCGTCGATTACACCGCCGATATTTCCACCGTACCAGGAGACCGTGTCATTGCCACTGCCTGCCTTGATGTCGCTCAAGACCACGCCGCTGGTGATGATCGTGTCGTCGCTGCCCTGTCCCACGAGCCTGCCTGCGGAGCCGCTGTTGATGATCGTGTCACTGCCACCCACGCCATAGATGCTCCCATCCACGGTGCCGTTGTTGTCAATGAAGTCATCCCCGTTGCCGCCCACAACATCCCCGGTGACATAGCCGTTGTTGGTAATCCTGTCAGACCCATCGTCAGCGTTAATTCTCCCGTCAACGGTTCCGTTAATGGTGATGGTGTCATCATCAACGGTACCGGTCAGGTCGCCGGTATAGGTATCCCCTGCATTGACGGTATAATCCCCGAGCCGGATGGTTCCTGGCTCCAAGCAGGAAAAGTCAATGGCCGCCGATGCCATGCTATCACCGACACTGACCTCCAGTTTCCAGTCCGCGTCTTCCACGTTACCCGTCAAGTCGTCTGAGGCCGCCACATCCGCCCCGGTCAACTCGGCCAGGGCCGCGACAAAGGCTTGGCCTGCTAGGCCTGAACCTACCGAACAGCCATAGAGGTACAGGTCACCCTGGTCATTTAAAGCTTCACCCCAAGTAGCCAGTTCATGGGCATGGGCATTCAAAGTGTCCAGGTCTAAAAGCTCGTGTCCTAAGTGGAGTTGCCCCTGCGACCCATGGCTTAGCAGATGGATCGCATCCAGGTTATGGTAGCGTGATAATGCTTCAGAGATCTGTCCAATGCCATGTTGATCGGATTCAAGTTGAATCACCTCAATGTTGCTGTGAGGCTTGATTGGCTCAAATACCTGGGAGAGGCTCCCGTCAATGATGATCAGTTCGCTGATGGTGTTTTCATTGGACGTCGTAATCCAATCAGGAGAACTACTGGTGTAGGCCAGAGACAGGTTGGAACTCCAGTACAGTGCCAGTCCAATAGCCAACAGCGTGGCTAATTTTCGTGATGAACACGACATTTTCATCTAGTACTCCTCCTTCACCTTTCAGGGAATGCCTAGTTATCCCCTTGTTATTTGCGGCAAAGTATCTCCTGCCATTAATCTAGAATGATAGATCAAGCCCTTTGTCCCATCTCCGTATGTAACAAGTGGAATTCATCACTGTTGTAACCTGATATAGGGAGACACGCTACAACAATGCTTCTCTTTCAGGATCTTTATCTTAATTTAGTGGTGGTCGCAAGCCTCCACCTTGTGCAGAAAATAAAAAAAGGCTGTTCACTTTTGCGAACAGCCTATGAAGGTGATTGACTTTGTCATTTAGGGCGTTGGCGTCATACTAGCTTGCGGCGTATTGCCATAGGCTCCCATGTTGATGCGCATGCCATTGGGGTCGGGCTCCAGGTCATAGAGGGCGTTGGGATCGCCAGCGTCGATACAGGGGGAATTGGTGTCCAGATGATAGTCACCGGTGATCCAGGTGGCATAGGCATGGGTTGGCGGAACCACCATGCCCGGATTCAAGGCGTGTTCCCAGTTGCCCAGGGATACGAAGTTGGGATCCACATTGAGGTTGCCGATCCCATCGAAGATCTCGTTGACATCGCTATACTGCACAATGGACGCAGAGGTCTCGTCGGTGAGGATCTCGTTGGGCTCATTGTGCCAGAGGATCGAGTCCGAAAGGGTGATGACGCTGTTGCTGTCTGCGAACAGGGCGGCTCCGTCTGGGCCTCCATAGTTACCGCTGATAGTACAGTTGATCAGATTCACCTGGCTCTCATACGCTCGTAAGGCACCGCCTTGACCGTGAAGGGAATCACAACGATTACCCATGATCAGGCAGTTGACCAGGCTCAACTCGAATTCACGGCAGTCCAGACCCCCGGCCCGTTGACCGTCACCCCGGGTGATGATCAATCCTTGCAAGAGGGAATTGGCATCGACGCTATTGCTGGCCGAGATGACCGGTAGATCGCCAGCCCCTTGAATCACGGGGAAGGCCCAGCTATTGACATCATAGATCGCATTGGGATCATTGACGTCGTTGATATCCACACCCGTTAAGGTCAGGGACGTAAATGCCAACTCCAGGTTCTCGACATAGGTCCCGCTACGAATCCTAATCGTCGTTCCCGGTGCCGCGACGTCAATGGCCTCCTGGATGGTGTCGAAGGGGAACTCCTCGGTGCCGTTTTCGTATTGGCCGTCGGGGATATTGGCATCCACGATCAAGACGTCCAAAACGCTTTGGAAGACGGCACGGATACGTGCGTTACTGGTGATCGTGTACTGATAAGAAGTGGAACTGGCCCACAAGTATCCCTCGAAGTGAGAGAATACAAACAGTGGATCGGTGACCTCTGCTTGCAGTTGGACCTGTGTCCCGAAGTCATAGATGAGAACGTCTTCACCAGGATCGACGATATCACCGCCGGACGTAGATGACAATGTCAACGTATATTGATCGATGGCAAAGATCGCGGCGAGGGTATCATCAGCTTCCAAACTCATGGTGGTGGTGGCAGAATTAGAGTTGGCCACCTTGCCATTGTCCACGGCCGTTCCCGTCCATTCCACAAAGTGATAGTGGGGCTCTGGGATAGCGGTCAAATGGATCACCGTACCGTAATCATGGGTAAAGACACCTTCACCGGGAATCGAGACCGAACCGCCGGTATTCGAAGAAACGGTCAAGGTGTGGGTGTCGATGGCAAAGACCGCAGCGAGGGTGTAATCCGCCTCTAAACTCACGGTGGTCGTCGCTGCATTGACGTTGGCCACTTTGCCGGCATCCACGGCCGTTCCAGTCCATTCCACAAAACGATAATGAGCCTCTGCGTTAGCCGTCAAGGCAACGATGGTGCCATAGTTATAGGTATAGGTCCCTTCACCCGGGGTTGTGATCGTCCCCCCTGTGTTGGATGTGGTCATGAGGGTATGGGTGTCGATCGCAAAGACAGCGGTGAGGGTGTAGTTGCCCTCCAAACTCACAGTGGTGTTGGCGGAATTGGGGTTGGTTACTTTACCTGCATCCACGGCTGTTCCGGTCCATTGGACAAAGTGATAGTGGGCCATTGTAGAGGCGGACACATTCACGGTTGTCCCGTAATCATAGGAAAAGCTTCCCTCGCCCGGAATGGATACCGATCCACCGGTATTGGATGACAACGTCAGCGTGCACTGCGTCCCTGATCCTTGAATCGCAAAGGTGTAGGGATTCTCATCATCATCGTCATTGGCGATACTCACCGTGGCTGTGCGAAGCCCCGATGCCGTCGGATCGAACTGGAGGGTAAATGTGGTCGTGCCATTATTACCGGCTACTGAAGAGGAGGGTTGGGTTGCGACAGTAAAGTCTTCGGGATTGGCTCCCGCGATAACAACGGCGGGCGCCCCGGTCAAGTATAATTCCGTATTGCCGGTATTTTCGATGGTGAAGGTATGGGAGACAGAGACAGATCCTGGAACCGCAACCTCTCCGAAGTCCGTGTCTTGGGCCACCGTAGGTGTGGAATTGCCATCGGTAATCGTAAGGCCCTTGCCTTGGACATCCATCTCGGGCTTGACGAAGGTGGTCAAGACCACATCGTCTCCATCGCCGCCTAGGTAAGTGAGCAGGGCATGAAGGCCGGTACCCACAAAGTCGTCAAAGACATATCCCTCAGGAAGTCCATCAAAGGTGCCCGATCCCCCGTTGCGTGACATGATCGTGAAGCTTTGGTTCGCGGCAAGTGTTGGGCTGCCTGAGAGTGTTAAGGTGACCGCGCCGAGGAGGTCCACGTTGCCGGTGGCATTCAATTGATCGTGGCCGCCGACGTTACCGGCTCCGGCGGATCCGTCGATTTCGACCATGAGGGAACTGCCGTCGGGAAGATTAACATCCCCGGCGACATTGAGAATTCCTGGCGATTGTCCAGGAGAGACATTGGCTTGCAAGTTGACCGCTGGAGCCATGATGTCTGTGTCATTGTGATCGTGGATCTGTCCCCCGGAGACCAGGGTGACTAAGTCGGTGAAGTTCACCGTATTGACGTCAATGTCACCCGCGCCAGCATCGCCGATGGTGATGGAACTAAAGCCGTCAGTCAGGAGTGCTAGTTCCGTGTCGTCCAGGTTCAGGTCGCCGTTGCCACCGCCCAGGCCGATGGTTGTGTCTGCGGTGCGTGGAATGATTGTCAGATCTCCCGAGCCACTCAAGTTGTCGCTCATGGTAAGGGTGTCTGTTTCGACACTGATTGAGTCGGAGCCCGCATTGAGGGTTTGTAAGAGCATGTCGTCGTCAGCGATCAATTTGATCTCTCCTGAGGTCGACATGATGAACACCTCTCCTGCGACACTGGGAGCTTCCATAATCAGGTCCGCTCCGTCGGTGTCTGCACTGGGGTCGCCGTCGGGATAGGCGTTCCCGGTGTAGTAAGAGCCCGGTCGATCACCACTGCGGCGACCCGTGGCCCGCACAAATACCTCTGTTGCAGTGAGTGAGGCATTGTTGTTGAGACTGGACTTGTGGGCACCGTGCGAATCCGTGGTGTTGACGCGGAAGGTGGTGTAGGCGGCCGTCGAGTCGAAGGCCCCGGAGATCACTACATCGCCATGGAAGTTGAGGTCGCCCGCTTCGCCACCATTGCCTGCGGTGCTGGGCGGAAGAGTTGTAATCGTTAAGTCATTGACGAACAGGGTTCCTCCCACATTGTCGAACAGACCGAGTTGGACTGTACCGCCATTGATGCTAGGGCCATTGCCTGCAGACGTTCGCATGCTGGTCGAGGTGTCGATTAATAGATCGACGTCCGTGGCCGTTGCCGAGACAACCGCGTAGGTCAAATCGACGGAACCGGCTTGGTTGTCATCGTCGCCATCGGCGTTTTCCTGTTGGGTGTCGATTGTGGTAGACTCGACAATCCGCCAATCACCACTGATTTTGACGTTCCCGGGTTCGGAAAAGAGTGTTGCTGATTCATTTTCCGTGCGGATTTCGGTTGTTGTCGCGTTATCCGAATCGATGGTGATCAGTCCGTCTGTGCCGGTTGTCTGATCGGCGTAGAGCGTTAGGTCGTTGAGGAAACTTCCACCGGAGACGCCGCCATGGCCCAGTATTCTCGTGGCGGTGTCATCCACGTTGCCGAGGGTGATGTTGCCCGCCGCTAAGCTGCTGTTACCGCTACGAGTATCGATGGTGAGATCGAAACCCATGGCATCCGCAGAGACCGTAGCCGTGCCAAAATTGACACTGCCACCATCGTCATTCGAACCCCTCTCGGTGTCGATGGTGACCGAGTCAGAGAGGACGACGGAGATGCCATCGAAGGTCAATGAGGCGGTTCCTCCGTTTCCATCGAGAGAGAGATTATCGTTGAGCACGAGTACACCGTCACTAGTCCCGGTGGCGTTGATGGTGAGTGATTGCAGATATTCACCACTGCCCCCGTCATTGCTCGTTGAACCAAGGAACACATCACCGGCATGACCCGAGGTGCTTTCGACGTTTATCGTGAGCGTCGCACCCGACCCCGTGCCGAAAATTGAGGCTTGGGAGAGATCGACGTCACCGGCATCATCACCAGCCACTCCATCGGTGTCGAGAATGCGGCTACCGCTGGCTGCCACGCGGCCTGCCAGGACAATACCTCCTTCGGATGCAGACAACTGGCCATTGACCTGATCGTTCGAGGTATTGTCTGTGGTGATATCGACATTGAGATTGATCTGACCATCGACATTGGCGTCAAGGCTGGCCAGTGCCGTGGTGCCCCCGACTGTGCCATTGAAGGTGACGTCGCCACCGGCATCGATGGCCAACCCATAGGCCCCGTCAATGGTGCTGTTAAATGTGACCGCACCGGCATCGTTGATGGTGGTGTCTGTGCCCAGAGTGACGGGATCGTTAAACGTCAGGGTGTTGCCGGAGAGATTCAGTTCTCCACCATTGAGTAGAGTATAGCCATCTGCATCCGTGGTGAGACTGGTCAAGGGAGTTGTGCCCCCGATGACGTCACGGAATTCAGTCATTCCGTCCACATTCAAAGTCAATGCATATTGGCCATCGACTGTGCCACGGAGGCGGATGAGTCCGTTCGATGTGAGCACTGCATCGGCTCCCAGGACGACATCGTTGGCTAAGTCCAGGTGGTAGCCGTTGGTTGTCGTTGTGATCGAGCCGCCGTTGATGGTGATCAGACCTCCACTGGTGACCTGAAAGCCTTTGAAGGATGCCGTGTCATTGAAGGTCAGCGCATCGTAGGTCTTCATGATCATATCTGGACCATCCATGGTGCCGTCAAAGGTGGTCGAGCCGCGTAGCGACCAGATCTGACCGTTTCCGGAAACGGTGACGTTGTCACCGAAGAATGCGTCGTTCTGAATATCGACTCCCGCCGTTACGCTGATGTTGAATTCAGTGGAACCACCGGCATCCGTAGTCAGGCTACCGAGCCGGGCACCGCCATTGGCACCCCCGATAGTACCGTTGAAGGCGGTGGTGCCGTCAGTGTTGACCGTCAGGCTGCACAGGCCGTTGATTGTGTCATTGAGGGTGATGTCGCCGCTGGCTGTGCTCGTCAGGATGGTGTCGGCAAGCAATTGTACTGGCCCATTATAGGTTTGTGAATGACTGGTCGAAATGGAACTGGAATTGAGCTCAATCGTCTCCGCTGCGAGTGCCAAAGTGTTCGCTGAATTGATAGAGTTATTGATTGTGACGCTGTCGGTGTCCGCGCCGCCGTCAATATCCACACTGTTGGAAAAATGGGTCTGTACTCCCTCGATTGAGCATTGATCCTCCCCACCCAGTAGATTGATATCAAGACCCGTGACTCCTGTATCGGGCACGGTTACAGTATTGGTTCCGCTACCGGTCGAACCGGCAATCGACGATGCATCAATAAGCAATCCACCGTTATCGGTTATCGTATACGTACCGGTCGAGTAGCTGATGGTTAGATTGTCGTTGGAGGTTCCACCGTCAGTATCTTCGATGAGCAGATTATTACTAGATAGACTCACTGTGGTCGTGGTCTGAACCACGGTGATAACAAGATCATTATCGTTCGAGCCGCCTTGGTATGTGAGGGTGGCAGGGAGTCCGGAGCCTAGGAAGTTGTTCCAAGATGAACCTTCAGCCAGACCGAAAAAGGTGCCGCTAATGGCATCTGTTCCATCATTGTTGATGATGACAAATTGATTGCCAGAAGAAGGGGTAAAGCTCTGCCAGGCGGAGATGTTGAGGGCTACATTATTACCGAGGGTCACGGTGCCGATCACGTCTACTTGATCGTGATGGTTGTCACTAACTCCTGCGGTGGTGCCGCCGATCTCGACCTCAAAAGTGCTGTTGTCTTCAGCTTTTAAGTTGCCGCTGACCGTCAGGATACCGGGCGACTGACCGGGAGCCACCGTGCCCTCCATGGTGACGGTATCGCCGGTGCCGACGGTGATGTCCGTGCCGGAGCCATCGTGGATTTTGCCGCCCGTGATCAAGTTCAACGAATCGACGAAGACCGCGGTATCGATGTCAATATCCCCCGCATCGGAGGCTCCGATCGAGATCGAGCTGAAGCCATTCTGTAAGTAGCCCAATTCCGTGTCGCTGAGATTCAGTGTGCCGCTGCCGCCGCCCAGGCCAATCGTGGTATTGGTTGTACGCGGGGTGACAGAGAAGGTGCCCCCGGTCGCACTCAGGTTTCCAGCGATGTTGATGGAGTCGGTTGTCCAGACCGCACTCGGTGCACTACCCAGACTGATCGTTCCGGTGGTGAGATTGGCCGCAGTGAGGTCAAGGTCCGCCAGCGTGTTGCTGCCGCCGATGACGGTGCTGGAAAGATCAAGTGCTGTGTCACCGGTCTCGATGGTTAGCGAGTAGGTGTCGGCGACGCTGCCCTCGATCGTGCCGGTGACCGCGAACGAGCCGTCGTCTGTATTGGTCGTTTTGTCAATGGTGGTGTTGATGGTTACATTACCCGTTAAAATGAGATTGCCGTTGATCTGAATATCGCCGGCATCACCAGATCGCGCTGCTGTGCGGATGCCTTTGCTAAGTGATACCTTCGCGGCGGTAACCGTCACATCGTTTAATTCGTTGTTATAGTCTCCCCACTCGGTTGCAGTCACCGTCCCGGTCCCCGCGTTAATCGTGAGGTCGCCGGGGCTGGAACCGCTGCCTTCGATCCGGCCCACAAAAGTAATATCACCATTGCCTGCAGACGTATCAATCGTCCGGTTTCCAGTTACGAGGATGGAATGGTTGAATCTGATGAAGTTGCCCGAGGTCTGGCTGCTGGTTGCAATACTCGCTCCGACCTGACCGCTGTTTGCTGTACTCTCGAATGATAAGATATTGGAAATGGAACTGTACACATTGGTTCGGATACCCGATAGGTTAATAACCTGTCCGCCCGATCCGGTAAGATTCCCACCGTTTACATAGATCCATCCGACCCCGGATGTCGATAGGTTCGTGGTTGCGGCATCCAGATCCAGCCCCGTGAGGTTCACGCGTACGTCAATGTTGGCCGAGTCATCGATGGTGATGGTCGCTATATTAGTCTTGGCCACCGTAAGGGTGTCGTTGGTGTTCGTTGTAGTGCTGATGGTGGCCGCTCCATCACCGGTGCCACCGCCTGCTGCCCAACCGCCTTCTGTCAACACGAAGGTGTAGTCGGCACCCGAATCCGAAGCTGTAACGATCTCTTCCGTTGTTTGGGTAAAGTTGTTGAGTGTGAGGTCCCCTGTTCCTGAACGTGAAAATGTGGCGTCGAGTACGCCCCTGTAGGCCGCACGCGTTACGGTGTCGAAACAGAGACCAACATCGATCCTTCCTGTCTTAATTTCCAAATCCCAATCTCCACCGAGGCTCGCCGCACCTGTTGGATCAATTGACGCTGCCACATCTGCTCCGGTCAGCTCGGCCAGTCCAGAAATCAACTCTTGGCCTGGTTGACTCGCTCCGACAGAGCAACCATAAATCAAAAGGTCCCCATTAACTCCCAATGCCTCGCCCCAAGCGGCCAGTTCTTCGGACATGACAGCCAGCGATGCAAGGTTCAAGGTCTCGTTGCCCAAGATAAGCCGACCTGGTGAACCATGGGTCACCAGATGGATCGCATCTAGATTGTGGTACTGCGTCAAAAGTGTCGTAATTTGCTTGATACCGTGCAGGTTGGGTTTAAGATAAACCACCTTCGTATGGTGGTGAAGCTCGATAGGAGCAAAACCATCAGCGATGCTTTGATCGATGATGACCAATTCGTTAATTGTATGCCCATCGTGTATCGGCCTCAGATTTCGATTAGGGGATGCCTTTGAATCCTCATTATAGGCGAAAGCTAGACCCATTACCCAAAGGAGGATTATGCTTGAGAAGACCACTGATGAACAAGACCGCCGATTCATTCTAAGCTCCTTCACTTGTTTATTCACTAAAATCAGTAACCATAAGAAAAGCAACACAGAAACACCTAGACACATGATCTCCCTCTGAGCGTTTAACCGAAATTACGCTCGCTTGATATTTATCGTTCATGTTTTTTTGTTAAAGATCTGTCGATAAAGTGGCAATTAACCGTATTTTAACAAATAGTCGAGTAACCGTTGAAGGTCACTCGACTATAAGGGATATCGACAAGAAGAGTTATTTTATAGAGCTGCTGTTGCCTGGGGCGTATTGCCATAGGCTCCCATGTTGATTCGGAAGCCATTGGGATCGGGTTCCAGATCATAGAGGGCGTTAGGATCGCCAGCGTCGATACAGGGTGATGACTCGATTAGGTGGTAGTCACCTGTCATCCAACTGGCATAAGTGTGGGTTGGTGAGACCCACTGTCCTGGATTCAAGGCATGCTCCCAATGGCCTACTGAGACGAAGTTGGGATCGGTATTGAGAGAGGTGTACTCTAGGAGGACTGCAGACGTCTCATCGGTGAGGATCTCGTTAGGATCGTTGTTCCAGAGGATCGAATTCGAGATCGTTACCACGCTGTTGCTGTTGGCTAGCAGGGCGACACCCTCTTGCCCTCCATAGTTATCACTGAGGGTACAGTTCGTTAGGGTTACCTCGCTTTGGCTGGCACGTAAGGCACCGGCTTGGCCGTGGATTGGGTTACAACGGTTACCCACGATTAGGCAATTGGTCAGGGTCAATTGGGCTCGATCGCAATCGATGCCCCCGACCTGACGTCCATTGCCTTGGCTGATGACCAGGCCCTGCAAGAGGGTATTGGGATCGATGCTCTCTTTGATCGTGACCGCTGGCCCATCGTCTGAGCCTTGAATCACGGGGAAGGCCCAATCGTTGGCGTCGTTGATATCGACACCGGTCAAGGTCAGGGAGGTGTAGGACAAGTCTAGATTCTCGACATAGGTGCCGGAACGAATCATGAGGGTGGTTCCTGGAGCGGCCACGTCGATGGCTTCCTGGATGGAATCAAAGGGGAATTCCTCGGTGCCGTTCTCGTATTGGTCTTCAGGGGCGTTGGCATCGACATAGAGGACGTCCAAGACACTTTGGAACACGGCACGGATACGTGCGTGGCCTGTGATCGTATATTCAGCGGGGGTGACACTGGTCCACAGGTATCCCTCGAAGTGAGAAAAGAAGAACAAGGGATCCGTGACTTCAGTTCCCAATGCAACAGTGGTTCCTGGGTTGTAATAAAACGTCCCTTCACCGGGGACTACAATGTCTCCACCGGCTGTGGAGGAAAGCACGAGACGATAGATACCCCATCGGAACTGGGGATACTCCACCATGCCCCAGATGGTCTCGAAGTCCCAGTCCACATCCAGGAAGGTCTGCAGGGTCTGCATGATGTCGGTATTGTGGCCGGTGATGCCGGTGTCGTTTCCGTAACCCACAGCTTCCGTTGTTCCCGAGGTCTGGATATCCCAGAAACAGTCGATATAGGAGTTGTCGTCTACTTCTTCATAGCCGCCTGCGAAACCTCCGACTAACTCATTGCCATCGATCAAGCCAATGGCATAGCAATGGATAATGGTTTGTTCTTCGGTGATGCCTACCAGGCCGCCTACGCCATAATCACCTGTAGCTGATCCCCAGGCATAGCAATCGGAGATGAGGCATTCATAGCCGACTCCCATCAGACCGCCGGCAACCTCTTCTTGGGCTTTGGCATTGCCTGTGGCATAGCATTGCTTGATTTCGCTACAGTCGCCTACAGAGACCAATCCTCCGACCACAGAGATTCCGTCCGAATCACCGCTGGCACTACAACGAGTGATCGAACCTCCTTCGATAAGGCCCACCAAACCGCCGACATCGAAGATTCCTTCAACATTCCCAGTTGCATCGCAATCCGAAATGTCAACATCTTCGCTGTATCCGATCAAGCCGCCCATATCCAATCGTCCCTGGACTTTACCGCTAGCGCTGCAATGGGAAACGGTGCCGTCCTCGCTCCATCCGATCAGACCACCCACGTTTTCCACTCCAATGACATCGCCGGAGGCGCTGCATCCAGTGATTGTGCCATAGAGATTGTATCCAATCAGCCCCCCATGATCGTAGTGTGCTCCGAATGGAAATCTATTAAAGATATTGCCTGTTGCATAACAATTGGTAAATGTTGGATCGAAACAGATCCCCACGAGCCCACCGACGCCATGGACGCCATTGACGTCGCCGGTGGCATAGCAATTGGAAATAGTATCCTTATAGGCGTCACCGACCAGACCGCCAGCGACTTCATCCTCGCCCTCGACCAACCCCGTGGCATGACATGCGGTAATATGATCATCGTCGCTCTCGCCGATGAGACCTCCGACGCTATAAACTCCGTCAATATCACCCGTGGCATAGCACCGGGTAATGGTACTGTCTTCGCTGTCTCCGACCAAGCCACCTGCGACTTCGAAGGCATGGCTCTCACCGGTGGCATAACAGTCGGAAATCGTGGTGTATTCACAATCTCCCACCAGGCCGCCTACATCTTGAGATATTGCTTCTGCTTCAGCCGAAGAATGACAATGCGAAATCGTGCTATTGGTGCTGTCTCCGATCAGTCCGCCGATATCTTCCCACCCCCAAACATGTCCGTTGCTACTGCAATAGGAAACCGTGCTGTCGATGACTTGACCGATCAGTACTCCGACGTTGTTATTCTCATCGCCGTCAACGGTGCCGGTAGAGGTACAATAAGAAACCGTACTGTTCTCACAATATCCCACTAAGCTGCCGATGTAATCATTGACATCACCCCATGCCTCAATATCCACAGCTTCCAATCCCAAATGATGGATATTGGCCCCGTCAACCCAGCCAAATAGGCCCACGTTGTCAATTTCGTCGGTTTCGATAATAAGATTGGCGATGACATGTTCACGTCCATCGAATTGGCCGGTAAAAGGGATGTTGCTGTCGGCAATCACGGCACTGGTAAAGACTTCACCAATGAGATCGACGTCAGCGACCAGGGCAAAGGCCTTGTCATAGTTGGCCGTATCCGTAGCCAACTGCAACAGATCCGCTTTGTTAGCAATTTGATAGGGATCGGATTGGGTACCCGAACCACCGGAATAGACGGCAGCGGCCAGGGTTACGCTGGAATTCCAGCATAGCAGTGCTATCATGATTAGCTTGACATGATATTTTGATGAGGTCGACATGTTCATCTTGGCTCCTTCGTCCTTAAACGCCTGATTACCCCCGCGTTTATTCATTATGTTAGGCCATCTACTTTACAGATATAAGTTAAAACATATTGTCTTACTAGGTATTACCGGCTTAGATGTTGTTTAGATCACCGACCTTGTATAAAAAATGAAAAAAAGATCTGCTGGTTCGGGTCGTCTCTATTCGGTTAGAATTCTTGATTTCTGATGGTCGTGAGAGTATGGTTTGAATCTAAATCATTTGTCACATAGAAGGAACAACGGTTATGACAAGACGTAATCTTTTGACAATACTGGGATTGTGTAGCATTGGGATGTGTTCGGGCTGTGCGCAAACAGTATCGATTAATGGAGGTCAAGACAAGGATATGGAGCAACAACGGGTGTATTTGTTGGAACGCGTGGATGACGTGGCCGTGGTCCAGTTGTATGCCGATGGCTTCAATGACCTGCCCCTCAATGAGAAGATTCTGGTCTACCACCTTTATCAGGCGGCCGTGGCCGGGCGGGATATCTTCATCGATCAGAAGTATGCTCCTTCACTGGAACTGCGGGATCTCTTGGAGGAGGTCTGGACTCATCGTGAGGGCATTGAGGAATCTATCCAAGCCGAGATCGAACGATACCTCAAGCTGTTCTGGATCAACAACGGCCCGCACAACGCTATCACTGGGCGTAAAAACGTCATGACCTGCTCGTTTGAGAATTTCTCGCAGGCTGTGTTGACGGCCCAAGCGAGTGGGGCCCAGTTCGCCTTTGCAGGCGGATGAATCTGTAGACGCGCTGTTGCACGCCTGCGTCCGATCCTGTTCGATGCAGAGGTTGATGTGTCCGTGACCAACAAGACACCGGGTGAGGGCCAGGATATCCTCATGGCCAGTGCCAATAACTTTTATGACAATGTGACCATGGCCGATCTGGGGGATTACGACGAGCAGTATCCCCTCAATTCCAAGTTGGTCAAGCAGGCGGATGGGTCATTGCAGGAAGTGGTCTGGCGGGCCGGATTCGATGACGTAGTCACACCGGGCATGTATGCCGACGAGATCAATGCCATCATCGGGCATCTGGAGGCGGCCATTCCCTATGCCACTCCCAAGATGGCACGGGCCCTGGGAGCCTTGATCCAATGGTATCGTACCGGCGATCCCATTGACGAACGGGCCTACAATATCGCCTGGGTGGCGGACACCGAGTCACCGGTCGATACCCATCAACGGATTCATCGAGGTCTATGTCGATGCCCGCGGTCAGAAGGGGGCTTGGGAGGCCCTGGTCTACTTCAATGATCCGCACAAGATGGAGATGATCCATACCATTGCCGAAAACGCCCAATGGTTCGAGGATCACATGCCCTATGCACCCCAGTACCGCAAGGCCGAGGTCAAGGGCATCACGGCCAAGGCCATCGAGGTGCTCATCGAAACGGGCGATTCGGTCCGGTCGGTCCCATTGGCATCAACCTGCCCCAACCCGCAGGATATCCGCACGCAGTACGGCAGCAAGTCCGTGTCCATCAGTAACGTGATCGAGGCCTATGACAAATCCAGCAAGGTCGAGACGCGCAAGGAATTCTGCTAACGACCAGGCCGAGTTTGAGCGGGCGGAAAAATGGAAGTCCCTGGTCCTGGATCTCGAGGTCAACCTGCACGAAGTTGTCGGGCACGCCTCCGGTCAGTTGGCCCAAGACTTAAAGGGTGATCCCCCAGGACCACCTCAAGGAATGCTACTCCGCCTTGGAAGAGGCACGGGCCGACCTGGTGGCCTTATGGTTCATTGGCGATCCCCAGTTAGTCGAATTGGGACTGGTTGAACAAAAGGACCTTGCCGAGATGGAACGCACGGCCTATGAAATCACACACACGCAATGCCTTGTCACAATTGCGACGTGTGCGCCACGGCAGTACCCTGGAAGAAGACCACATGCGTAACCGCCAACTCATCGTCCACTGGCTCATGGATAATACCGATTCCATCGTCGTCCAAGAGAAGGATGGCAAGACCTACTACTGCGTCACCAATGTGGCCGCCTGGAAGGCCGGAGTCGGACAGTTGCTGGCTGAGGGTGCAACGCATTAAATCAGAAGGAGACTATGACGCCGGCAAGGCCCTGTTGGAACAATACGGGATTCACTTCGACCCGGCCCTGCGGGACCAGATCGTCGCACGCTGGGACAGTCCTCGATCAACCCTCCTACACGCGTTTCGTCATGCCCGAGCTGACCTGCGTCAAGGACACCCAAGGCCAGATCCAAGAGGTCACCCCTCTCCTATCCCTAAGGATCTGGAAAAGCAAATGCTGGAGTGGTCCGGGAGGCTGTAGAAGAAAACACCTCTTACTGATCTGAATGTTGACGTTTGTTTGCCTTCTTCTGTTGTTTTAACTGCATGAAGATGCCAATGCCAACAACGATGATTGTCCCCAGAGAAAATAGAGTATTAGTTGGATCAGTCCATCCATCTTATGACCTCCATTATGGCTTCATTAAACGACGAGATAGAGGGACAGCATCAGCGGGGGAGTTCGATCCTCTTGTTAAGTAAATCATTTCAAATAGGTTTCCCAAGCATTCCTGTATTTTTCGATGATATTACGATACTCCTTGTTGGAACAATAGATGGCATAGCTGTTATTTAACCAGGGCCGTTTAATCTTTTCAGCGTGTGGCAGCTGGAATAACCCAAACTTCAGGATGAGTATCTACTGTTGAGAATTTTTTATAGTACAATAAAACAAAAACTAATTTACTTCTTCTAGATACATCCTCTTTCCGATACCCCATTTGCCGCCACCACGTATTGTTTTTGACAGAAACTTCATATAGCTTTCCAGATGTGAGATTTAGTGAGTATATCTATTGATTTGGCATTACCCATTGTTAAAGATGCTTCGTAACCCAACCGAAACAACTTTTCCATAACACAAAACTCTCCTGCCATCCCAGTTGAGTGACCTTTGCGTTGAGTAAATGATTCAGCCATAATTCTTCTTATCACTTAACATTTATTAATGGTCAAATCTGATCGTTATCATCATTTGTTCTCTCTGGATTTCCCTACGTCAATACGATCTAAAATAGGTCATATTGAATCAAAAAGCAAGGGGTTTAGCAGGGGGGCTTGGAATCCTTTTTTCCTCGTTGAAAATGAGTTCTGTTTTAAAAAAAAGAGGAAGATTGCCACGTCGCTTCGCTCCTCGCAATGACGATCTTGTCTTATATTACCTATGGCCATTTCGGAAGGCTCCAGCATAAAACAGGTCGTCATTGCGAGCGCAGCATAGCAATCTCCCATTGTTTAAATCCTTTGAAAAGATTGCATAGAGAGCTTGTGCTGAATTTGTAGTCAGTATCACTTGCCAGTTACGGGCAAGCGGGTATAATCACGGACCGTTGCCGGGGTTTTGATATCCCCTTCAGAGTCTATGACCTTATTTCGATGAGAGCTGATTGTGGAAAAGTATAAACAAGACTTTATTGAGTTTATGGTGGATTGTGGGGTATTGACCTTTGGCGACTTCATGACCAAGAGTGGACGACGCACGCCCTTTTTCATCAATACCGGCAATTACAAGACCGGGGCCCAGATGAGTCGTTTGGGGGGATTCTATGCCGCGGCCATCAAGGATCAATTCGATCAGGTAGACGTGCTTTTTGGCCCGGCCTACAAGGGCATCCCTCTGGTGGTGACGGCGTCGATTGCCTTGGCCGATCAACACGATACGGACGTGGCCTTCTGTTTCAACCGCAAAGAAGCCAAGGATCACGGCGAGGGGGGCTCACTGGTCGGTAAGAAACTCGCTGATAACGATCGTGTCTTGATCGTCGAAGACGTCACCACGGCCGGGACATCCATCCGCGAAACCGTGCCCATCTTGCAGGGAGCAGCCCAGGTGCAACTGGCCGGCTTGATTGTCTCGGTAGACCGCATGGAAAGAGGCACGGGTTCCAAGAGTGCCTTACAGGAGGTGTCCGAGTCCTTTGGCATGAAGACCGCGGCCATTGTGACCCTGGATGAGATCGTGGCCTTCCTGCACAATCGCCAGATCAATGGGAAAATCATTCTCGATGACGATATCAAGGCCCGTATTGACGATTATCGTGCCCAGTATGGCTGCTCATGATCGATGATCATCTTGGATGGGGTGTGGTAAAGGTTTCCTAAAAAGAAACCTCCATAATGCAGTGATCGGCCCCGTCCTTGATACAGGCGATTTGTTGGACAGATACGCGTGCGTTGAAATAGTCACCGACTCCGTGTATCAGTCCCTGCAGGAGAGGGCATAGATTGCGTTCGGAATGATAATGCATGCGTAGATTGCCGTTGGGGCATTCTTCGTAGGTAAATCGAGGCGGTTGGGCGTTGGCAATGGCATCGGTGACCTGTTTGTGGATTTTGTCCATGCTCAACAGGAATTCCCGGGGCGTATTGCCGGCATGTTGAAAGCAGCGGGGGTAACACTCCTTGAGGGTGTTGGGGACCAGGAATCGGCCAAAATCCTCCATGACCTGTTCGGGCGAGCTTTCTTTAAGATTGGCCACGGTCTCAATCAGGGCCAGAGTCAAGCTATCGGGGTATTCCAATCCGCTCACGAAGAACGAATCGCTGAAGTTCGCAGCCGTACGGACCTTCTCCCACGCGTCATGGCCCATCTTGCTGACGACCATATCTTGGATGCCTCGGTTAATAATCCCTTTCATAGTGTCCCCAATCATGAGAATGGATTCGTTATAGGGTATATCGGATAGATAAGGTAAAAATATTTACTAGAACATGGCTAATCGATTTGAAATGTCAGAGGGATGGTGATTATCGCTCTTTGAGGTAGCCTTTTCATCATTAGACGTCGGGGATCGTTGGGAGCTTGTGGACAAAAATTTAAAATAATACCCCGTAATTCTGCGCTGGCTGCCCTTTGAAGGTGGCGTCCAAGCCATTGATAATCGATCCCAATTCCTGAAAGGAGCAAGCCATGAAAACGCTCGTAATGACCCTGACGATAATGAACGCGACGTTGCTTTATGCCGCCGATCAAGGCCTGAACTATCCGATTGTCGATACCGGTCAGGTTCGCTGTTATAGCCATAGGGCTGAAATCGCTTATCCGCAGGCCGGGAAGACGTATTTTGGACAAGATGCCCAGTATAATGGCCTGCAACCTGCCTATCGAAATAATGGTGACGGGACGGTGACGGATCTTAACACCCGCTTAATGTGGACACAGGATCCGGGCACCAAGAAAACCTATCCCCAGGCTATCGCTGAAGCTTCGGCTTGTCGTGTGGGGGGCTATACGGATTGGCGTTTGCCTACGATCAAGGAACTGTATTCCTTGATCCTCTTTAGCGGAACCGATCCCGATCCCATGAGCACCCAGACCTCGGATCAACGTCCCTTCATTGACACTCGTTATTTCAAGTTCCAATATGGCAAGCCTGCGGAGGGTGATCGTATCATCGACTCTCAATTTGCCACCTCCACGATCTATCGCAGTACCACTATGAACGGACAGAAGACCCTGTTCGGGGTGAATTTTGCCGATGGTCGTATCAAGGGCTATCCCTATGGGGCCATACCGGGGCGTGGGGCGAAGACCTTTTACGTGCTGTATGTTCGTGACAATTTGGACTATGGCAAGAATCGGTTCTTGGACAACGGTGATGGAACCATCACGGATAAGGCCACGGGATTGACGTGGATGAAGATCGACAGCGGCCATCTGCAGGCGGGTAACCATGGTACCATGAATTGGTCCCAAGCCCTGCAATGGGCCGAAGGCCTGGACTATGCCGGGCGTACGGATTGGAGATTGCCCAATGCCAAGGAATTGCACAGTATCGTGGATTACTCCCGCTGTCCGGATGTCACGAACTCGGCCGCTATCGATCCGATGTTCGATGTCACCAGCATTACCAATGAAGGGGGAGTCAAGGATTATCCCTACTATTGGACCAGCACCAGTCATGTGGGTTCAAGGGGATCCGCTGGAGTCTACATCGCCTTTGGTCGGGCATTGGGTAAGATGCAGTTCCGCGGATCCAACCAAACTCAGTTAATGGACGTGCATGGCGCCGGGGCACAACGGAGTGATGAAAAATCCGGTAGTCCCTCACGTTATCCCCTGGCTCGGGGGCCTCAAGGCGACATCGTGCGGGTCTACAGCATGGTCCGCTGTGTGCGGGGTGGAACGGCAGAACCTCGTACGGTTGGGCCGGCCATGGAAAAGGTACAATGGAGTCAGAGGCAGGAAAGATACAATTCTTACAGAGGTCAGGCTCAAGGTCCAGGATTCAACATGGAAACCAACCCCAGCGAACGTTCCACAGGCGAGGGCTTTATTCCGCATCTGGATCGAGATGGGGATGGTCAGGCGTCACGCCAGGAATTCGATGGACCCGCTCAGCATTTCCAGCAATTCGATTACAACCAAGACGATCAGATTTTGGTTAAAGAGGCTCCCCAAGGCCCGTCCTTTAGTCAGGGCGGGCCCAGGTGAATAGGCCTCAAGACTAAAATGTTTTGCTCATTAGTACTGCGGACAACGGTCGTAATAAAACCTCACTTCACTAAGTCCTATCTGGTCGTTCAGCATGCCCCATGCCGACAGGGGAGTGATGCGAATCGCTTGCGTCGTGATTCCCTCCAGATTGACGGTTGTGTTGGATTGATAGTCACTGCTGCCGGGGGCTGGAGAGAAGATCAGGGGGGAGCCAGGGATTTCTGTCCAAATTCCTGGGGTAATCTGGCATTCAATTTTTACATCCTTTACTCCAAAACCCAGAAAGGTTTCATAACGACTGTTGTGATTCCAGATTCGCATTTCGTGCAATTGGTAGGTTTGGCAAAAGTCATATTGAATCCAGATATCGGTGGATGCATCGTAGTCGTTGCATTGCCACATGTCGTTGATATCGGTGGAGTGCTGGTCCAGGCTGTTTAGTCCAGAGGCGTCGATGGTTCTTTCCGGACCGCCGACACTGGAAGAACAACTGGCGGTGGCGGTAATACATTCAGAGGGGATCGTCAAGATACAGCAGGGACATTCCGGGCATACCTTGATATCGTCAATGTAAATGATTCCGGTGCCGCCGGGCGCCGGGCGATTGACGGACTCGATCCCCAGGCAGAGTGAATAGACATGGGTGAGGTCTATGCCCAAGGAATCCAGGGGGATACACCAGCAGTACCAGGTCTGAGGCAGGGTCGGTGGATTCCAGATGACCTTAACGTCATTGATTATGATATAGAACTGGTCCTGGGGAGTGGGAATCCCGGTGTGACGGATGACCAGACAGGGATTGCTTCCGTTGATCAGGGTCCAATTAGATTTCGGGGACTCCAGGAACCTTACGATTTCCGAACACTCCGCGGTAGTGGTATTGTCGTAATACAGAGGCAGTGACTGGAGGCCTTCAATGACGGTGTCGAGTTCAATGAAGGGAGGCTCGCTGTGTCCTGCCACCGATCCGTTTTCATCGATGTTGTACCCGTCGATCCAGGTGTTGAAGACCCGGTTGTCGTTGGCGTCGTAGGATTCGAAATTGTCGATCACCTTGCAGCAGTTGGTATCCGCAGTGGTGAAACTCCATACTTCAGATTCAATGGCACCACAGGCGGATATCGTGATGATTTTCCAGTAGTAAGTTGTCTGGGGTGAGGGGTCGATCTCGAATTGCGTAACCGTTGAACCGAAGCTCGCTATCAGTGCGGTGGGGCAGGATAGGGTGCTCTCCTCGACGTCACTTTGATTGTCGCTGAAACACAACCATTGCTCGGTCGCGCAGCACCCCGGGCTCCATTGCAGGGATGTGGGCAGGCAGAGATCCGAGGTTCCGTCGGCCGGGATGGGGGCGTGGGCCGACGGATTGTCGCCATTATCGGAGGGGGTGAAGGTCCAGATGTCACTGGCCACGGATCGGTTGCAGCCGTATTCAATGACCTGCCACGAGTATGGGATGCACGGGACGATCTGAGGTCCGCGGGTTGTACTGATCCCGGGCGATAGGCTTTCGAGCCAGATCAGTGTGCCTTCGGAATCCCATACCCGTATTTCCTGCTCTTCGACGTGTTGCCCGGGCATCCACTCCAACAGAACCTCTCCATTGTCCAATGGGACACAGCATTGACCGTCTTCGGGCGATATGGCATAGGCCGGGGTGGGTGTTTCACAGCCCGACGAGTGCAGTTCGAAGGCGGTGTCCCAGGAGATCCCGGCCGGGAATTCTATGGGCTCACCGTTCTGATAAGTATCCCATAGACGTGGAGGCCAATGCCCGGTGGTAAGCGGACAACTCCATACCCGCAGGACGACACTGCTGATTATGGTGTCGTCATGGATGCAGACGTCCAGTTCTCCATCTTGTAATTCGTGCAGAATACTGGTTCCGTCCGGCAGTGCTCCGAGATCAAGGGTAATGCAAGCTTGGTTACCCGAATTCCAGTTGTTGAGCTGATGGTCATCCAGGGACAGTAACTCGAGGATGGCGATCCTCCAGGCAAAGCACTGATTGACGTCTACCACATAATCCAAGGCCAGGACGTCGTTTCTGGCGTACAAGGGGCAGGCGGCCTGCATGCAGATGGTCAATTCGGCTTTTTTGATGCATGGGGGCAAGCCGGTGAAGGTGTGGGCGAACCATTTGTTACAACCCACTTCGTATAAATTGCGCAGGGGTAAGGTGATGGCCTGACGTAGACGGAGACTTGGACATATCTGCCATACCCCGAAGCTGCTGGGTGTATACGTGGAACAGTCATTGGGGCAGCTTGCGATCGGGGGATAGATACGGACGGCATCGTCATTGTAATAGTGGGGGCGGGTGATCCAGCCCCAGGCATGGGCGCAAGCGTTGGGCTCTTGATAGAGGGCAGAGATGCTTAGCCAGTGAACCGTTCCCTCGGGAGGGGTACAGGGATCCTGGTAGAACCAATTAGGCTCTGAGAAGGTGGTTTCAAACACAAAGCAACGCTCCTGGTTTCCGTTCATCAAGACGTCCTGTTCCAGGCCGGCATCGTTGACGGTGATCTGCGACCAACGACAGTATTGTTCCCAAATCAGGCGGTCGGGATGGCTGAAGGAGTTGGGATCATTGGGGTTGGGATTGGGGGTGTCACTCCAGATGCCGATATGAAAACCGGTGGGGAGACAATCGGGAAGGTTGGGATCCATCCAGTCCAGGAACGAACCCCACCAGCGTATTCCGGTAATGGGACGGTCGTCCGTACACAACCAGTCGTCAGCCATGATGGGGCTCCACTCGTAGTCCGAGATTTCATCCCAGCCGACAATCTCATTGGCATCCCAAACAATGGGTTGCGACCATTTCATGTGTTGAATGTCATCCTTACATTTGCCGGAACTGCCAGCGTCCCAGAGTTGGTGGATTTCATCTTCGCTCAGGATGCGATCCAGGAGTTCAACCTCATCCAGTGTTCCCTCAAGATACACCGGCCAATTGGAATCGCTGTTGCACCCCATCCACAGTGGGGCTGAATTGGAGAGCGAGTTCGTGACACCCGTTGGATCGTCGGTGAAACAGGGTTGACTATCATCAACGTAGAAGCGAATTCCCTGGGGATTATCTCGATCCACAGTGATAGCGATCAAATGCCACTGGTTGTCCGTGATCACGGGGCCTCCGACGAAGTTACTCTGGGAATAGCCGACATCGGCCATGCGCAGTCCCAGTTGACCTTGATACACGAAGATGGCATAGCCCACGTCCACACCGTCATTCCATTGGCGTTTGTCTAGCAGACAGACATTGCGATCATTGGCGTCCGCCAGGTTGACCCAGGCGTCAAAAGAAAAGTCACCTCGGTCAAAATCCAACTCGTCCTGATCCCGGGCCTCGACGTAGTCGTTGATTCCATCCAGGGCCAGGGCCCTGGCCACCATGCCGGAGGTGATCAATTTTGCTCCGTTCAGTAATGTTCCCTGGTTGTTCACTAGCCCCGCCAGGTCATCTGTCAAGGTGCCACTCTCTTCGTCAAAGGGCCACCAAGCCACCAGATCTTCGGGAGGATCCATGCAGGGGACGGCATTACAATCATCACACCAGGTGGTGAATTGCCAAACTGGTCCGGATAGCACCATTGAGTTTGCTCGTAGGGTTTCGATACGCCAATAATAAGTTTGGCAGGGCTGTAGTGCCGAGGGGGTGAAATTGCAGTTCGAGACCTCGTCTTGGTATTCCACGTCGCTGGTCGTTGCCATTTGAACCGAGGTGGCATCGGTCCCCAAATAGATTCGGTAGCCGGTGCTGCAGGGACTGCATGTCCAACTGAGCGTGCTATCAAGGGGAACACAACTCTCCCCATCGCTGGGACTGGGTTGATGGATACTTGCCGGACGCAGGTCTAGGATTTGGCCGGGTGTCAGGGCTTGATCGTAAATACGGAATTCTTCAATGGAGCCGGTCCACTCGCCATCCACGTTGTAGACGCCCTTGCCTAGATAGGCAAAGTCATTGCAGAGACGGTCGAGCGATGTGTTTCCCAGGGACTCAGTACCCAGCAATACCCCGTCGAGATAATAGGCTAACTCGGAATCATCGATCGTCAGGATGTATTGATGTAACTGACCGTCCCTGATTTCGGTATCGTTTACCCCGATTTCGTCAGCCCAAGGTGATTCGCTATTCGGAGTGTTGGCGATGGCACCACGATGATGGTCGTCCCCGCGTCCAACGGCAATATAGGCATAGTCTTTACCGTATCCATTGTTCCAGGTCCCTCCCAGGGCAGCCGTCATGGTATAACCATTATCATAGGACTGGGTGGCCCAAAGCACGAGACTCAGTTCTGTGTAGGAATTGACATCGATGAGCGAGCCATCCATCTCCATCCAGTCTTCGTCGCCATCCAGGATGAGTTCGCCACAATTAATGTATGCGTCTCCCCGTAAGGTGCCATGCGCATGGCCCTGGTCGTCAGTAGGCGTGCCGTCTTCGAAGCTGTATTGATGAGTGGGGATTTGCCCGAACACTGATAGCGCCAAGTAGAGTAACAACAAGGTACCGATCATTAGACATTGTTTGCTTGACATGAGAATCCTCCTTCAAATGTGATCTGTTTCAGGTCTTTTTTCGACTGAGTTTTATTCGTATTCAGATGAAGGTAGGGAGGAGGTCTATGCGGTGTTGAGGCAAGGATGTTGCGTCATTATGGTCAAAGCTATCTTGCTCACTTTATTGTTGTAACGGAAGATTTTACATCAATAAAACCCTACGATCACTAGTGTAATCATGCTCGGCGTGGGAAACAATAAAAAACAATAAAAGATCTAAAATAATGTTATGTGGTGGGTTGTGCGGCGTTAAGATGTTGATTTTAAAGAGAGTGGGTAGCTGCAAGGGTAAGGTTTGGCATTCCGGACAATTGTCAGTGGGGCTAGGTGAAGCAAGAGGATATCGAGCAAGGTGGTCTCTTGATGCATGGCCGGGGGCATCTCTTACAAAAAGGTGCACCAGTACTGTTGGATTTTTTTCGTTGCCATGGGTAGTGCAAACTTTTTAAGGGCCGTTGCCCTTGCCCGTCGGCCCAGTTGTTGGCGAATTGTTGGATCCGTCAAGGCTTGACTCAGTTTAGTGGTGAGTTGACTCAGATCATTAGGAGGAATTAAAAGGGCTGAGTCCTGGTGGGTCAGGATTTCAGAGGTACCCCCCACGTCAGTGGCTACAATGGTACAACCACAAGCGGCAGCCTCTAGTAAGACCCGCCCCAAGGGTTCCTGGTGGGACGTGTGGACCAATAGGTCGATTTCGTTTAAAAGGGTGGGGATGTCAGACCGAAAGCCCAGGCCATGGAGTCGATCTGATAAGCCAGCATCCTCAAAGATGGTTTTGATGGTTTGTTCGTATTCGATGCTTTCCTGTTTCTGGGAGTGACGTTCGCCGATCAGGAGGGTGTAGAGGTTAGGGAACTCCTGGGCCAGTGACACAGCAGCCTGGGCCAGCAGGGTTTGGCCCTTGCGTAGGCAGATTTGTCCGATGTTGGCCAGCAGCAGGGCGTCATGAGGAAGTCCCAGTTCCTGTTTGAGGCTACCTGTTGCCGGGGCCGGACAAAAACGGTGGGTGTCCACGCCATTATACAGTGTTTGGACCTTGTCGGCTTGTAGACCTTGGTTGATGTGGAATTGACGAGTGGCATGGGACACGGCGATCAGTCCGGCGTTGCGATTGAGATCGGCGATGGTGGTTTTGTTGAGCTTGATAATGTCACGCAGGTGAGCAGTACAAGGCATAGACAGTTGATCGGCAATGCGTCCGATCATACGTCCCATGGCCAGACTGTTGGCATGCACCAGGTCAGGAGCGATGCGGGCGATCAGTTCGATCAGGTGGGCATTGATCTGCTCGATCGGGCGTTTGCGATCCTGGGTGTCCCTTAAAACTAACGGGTGTACCTGGATTCCGCATTGAACCAATCTCTCAGACAAGGGACCGCAGCGGGGAGCGGCGGCTACGAATTCAAAATCTGTTTTTCCCAATTGCTCCAACATGGCCAACATGGAAAACTCACCGCCATTGAGGGTGCCGTATTCGAAACAGAGGAGGATCTTGGGTTTCGTGCTCATAAGGCAATCGGTTATTTCTCCCGCTGTTGTCTCCAGAGCAGCACGTGAAGGCGGGGGGAATAGTGATAGCCGCGTTGGACGATTTCATCGACGAAGTCTGGCCGTAGTTGGGATTCCAGAGTGGAACCGAGCAGACCGATGTAGACTCGGTGTGAATCGATACCGTGTTGCTGGATCAAGGCCGTGATCTCATCGAGATCGGTCGTGTCCTGAGCGATGAACTTGAAGATGGCATAGGGTTGCTGGGCCCAGAAGGCGAGGGCTTCTTCATTGAGCGGTTGCTTGGCATTGGAGAGCTTGGGCGAGATAACCCAGTTGAACCGGGCGATTACATCCGCATCCATGGCGTCTCGTTGGATCAAGGTGCCGTCTCCGAGATCCAGATCGAGTGAGACCGTGGGAATGATCGTGCCGTTGGATTCCACGTGGAACTTTTTGCCTGCTACGGCCAGCCGGTCCAGACGAAAAAGGCTGGGTTCGCCGCCGGTGAGGATGACGTGCTGTTGGGGGTGATCAGCGATAATTTGGCTGAGCTGCTCAGTGGTTTGTATGTCAAAGCGATCCGAGAAACGGATCCAGGTGTACTTGGTGTCGCACCAGGGACACCGTAGGTTGCAGAGCTGTAAGCGAATAAAGAGGCTGTTAACCCCGGCATAGTTGCCCTCGCCCTGAATGGAGGTAAAGATCTCGGAAACCGGAAAGTCATTGTCATGAATCGTTAGGTTGCCGCTATCGGCCATATTGAACTCCTGTTAAATTGGAGGGATCAGTATAGAGCTCGGGCCACGATCCGGCAAGCATGGATTTATAGCAGGTCAAGACGGACTTGGGCGTTTCTATGGAGTGTAAGGTCTTGGTTAATAGGAGAATCTAATGACGATGCAACGCCTCTTGTGCCTTTTGATTGGTTCATTGTTCATTTCGCTACCCACCCAGGCCCAGATCGGCCGACGCTTGCCCAGCGAACGCAAGGTCGTGCCCGATTCCGTGACAGGGGTGCCTCTGACCTTCTTAACCAGCACCGCGGCCGGGGACAAGAAGATGTATCCCACCCATCGCCAGTGGACCGCTGACGGCAAATGGATCGTGTTTCGTTCGGAGCGGATACGCGGCCATGCCCTGGCCGTTAACGAGGCCACGGGCGACATCGTACAGGTGACCGGATCGGAATACTCCGGTACGCTTTGTTTGGCCGAGAAATCCATGCATCTTTATTATTTCCACCGTCCGGTCTTACCTCAAACCGAAGAACTTGCAGACGAAGCCGATGCTCGCAGGCGTCGTTGGCGTCCACGCGGCCCGGCACAACTCATGCGTGTTGATCTGGAAAAACTGTTTGCTGATAGTGCGGCCAATACCCTGCAGGACGCCGAGGCCTACGAAATGCCCTGTGGCACCATTCCTCAGGAGATGGGTGGGGGCGGCAATCTGGCTATAGATCCGGCTGAGGACTATGCCTATTTCTCGGTGGGGCGCGAAGAGGCTCGACGACATCTGGATCCGAACGTCGAAATCCAGGACACTTTTGGTCCTCGACGTATGGGGGCTGGCCCAGGTGGATTGGCCCGCATGAATTTGGCCACTGGTCAAATCGATTACATCATATCCGTGCCGTTTCAGGTCGGGCATGTGCAGGCCAATCGGTGGAAATCGGGCGAGATCGTGTTCTGTTGGGAAACCGGCGGCAAGGCCCCACAACGTAGTTGGGTGGTGCAGGCGGATGGGACGGGCCTACGGCCGCTCTATCCGGAGGCGGACTATGACTGGGTGACACACGAGGCCGTGATCAATGCCGACGAGGTGGCCCTGGCGATTCTGTGTCACCGAGCCCCTGGTACGGATGATGAGTGGGGCATGGCCGGGACACCCGCACATCCCAGTGGTGTGGGGATTGTTAATTTGAGGTCACGTGAGATGCGTCTGGTGGGTCAGGTACCCATGGGGGACACTGGGACCACCATCTGGCACGTGCATGGCTCACCAGATGGACGTTGGGCCGTGGCAGACGATTTTCAGTATCGGCTCTGGATTATCGACCGGACTACGGGCGAGATGGCCTTGCTGGCCGACTTGGGCCATATGACCACGGCCGAGGATCACATCCATCCCACCTTCAATGCGGACAGCACCAAGATTTCCATCCAGACCGCCATGCTGTCCGAAGATCGGGAGTCCTTGAACATTTGCGTGGTGCCGGTGCCTCCTGCATGGCTGGCCCGCACCTACACGACTCCGCACACACCCTGAAAACGACGGTTGTCTCAGGGGCCAATTGCCGGTATGCTATAGGGCCACAGGTTGAGCTCAACTGATCGTAAAGGAGATCTATGAGGCGCTATGGCAGTGTGATCGAGGTCAAACCGGATAAGCTGGACGAATACGTCAAGTTGCATGCGGAGGTATGGCCTGGTGTCCTGGACATGATCAAGCAGTGTAACATCCAAAACTACTCCATTTTTCTACGCCAATTGCCGGACGGTAAGCACTACCTCTTTAGCTATTTCGAGTATGTAGGCGACGATTTCGACTCAGACATGGCCGTGATGGCGGAGGACCCGACGACGCTCAAGTGGTGGGACGTGTGCAAGCCCTGTCACGAACCCTTTGCCGATCGGGCCGAAGGCGAGTGGTGGGCTTCCATGGACGAAGTATTTCATCAGGATTGATGGACTACTCGTTGCAAACGTAAATCGCTGAATTCGAGGAAAGGAATCGTCCATGGTGACACCGAATCCCTTTTTAGGCGTGGGTATGCATGGCGTGGGGGCCATGTTCGCGGCCAACTGCTATGCCCCGCAAAAGTTCATCAAACGCTGGTCCTGGGAGACCTTCTGGATTACCCAATCCATCTGGTGCTGGTTGCTCTGGCCTATCATCGGGGCCTGGTTGACCATTCCGGAACTAGGACAAGTCTTGTCTGAGGCCATGCAATCTGACGTTTGTCGCCATGGTATGAAATGGTCTTTTATCTTCAGCCTGTGCTATGGCGTGGGTGGTATCGCCTTTAACATGTCCATCCGTTACATCGGCTTTGCCTTGACCTATGCCATTGCTGTAGGGTTGTCAGCGGTGTTGGGGACGGTAATCCCTGTCTTAACAGAGGAAGGCAAACTCAATGAAGTATTACAACAGGAGGGATTGTTTTGGGTAATTGCAGGCTTGGTCATTGGAATTTTAGGTATTGCCGCATGTGGTTTGGCTGGACGCTTTAAGGAACAGGATCTAGCGTCGCAGGATAGTTCCAGCGAATTTAACATGAAGAAAGGCCTTTTGTTGGCCATTTTGGCCGGTGTACTTTCTGCGATGTATGGGTTTGCAATTAATGCGGCTTCTCCAGTGGCAGAGATTGCCGAGCAACATGGAGCGGGTTATTGGAAGGGTAATGTTAACTACCTAACTGCTAATCCGGGGGCATTTATCACCTCACTGTTCTATTGTATCTGGTTGACCATGAAAAACCGATCGCAAGGTGAATATACCCGTCTGCCGGCAGGAGAGGGGGCGGCCAAACTCTGGAAGAATTATCTCTTCGCCTTTTTATGCGGAACCTTCTGGTATGGCCAGTTCTTCTTCTACAACCTGGGCCATGTTCGTATGGGGGATTTTGAATTCACCAGCTGGGGGATTCATATGATTATGCTGGTGCTCTTTAGTAATCTCACTGGTGTGTTGTTTGCTGAGTGGAAGGGGACTCTGGGACGCACCAAGATGATGATTGTCCTCAGTTTGGTGATTTTGACTTTGTCGATCTTGTCGTTGGCTTATGGAAATTTTCTAGGATCTGCGGAGAAGCCCGGCAATATGGCGGACATCAATGATGTGAACGCGGTGTCGGTTGAGGCCATTCAGGAGTGAGGCGGTGACATGAAGAGATTGTTGTTGAGTTTGTTAATGGTGTCACCTCTGGTGGCCGCTCAACCGGATTTGTCCCAATACGACCTGATCTGGGATAGCCCCAGTCAAAACGCGGGCGAGTCCATGCCCTGTGGCGGTGGGGACATCGGCCTGAACGTCTGGGTTGAGGACGGGGACCTGCTCTTTTATATGTCCCGCAGCGGCACCTTTGACGAGAACAACGCCATGCTCAAGCTGGGGCGCATGCGACTGCGACTGAATCCCAATCCCTGGGAGTCGGAGCAAGGCTTTCGTCAGACCCTCAAGCTGGAGCGGGGCTCTGTCGAGATCCTGGGCCGGATTGACAACCAACCCGTGCAGGTCGAGGTCTGGGTGGATGTGTTTGCCCCCGTGATTCACGTGGATGTTCGGAGTCAGAAATCGCTCGAACTGGAGGCCGTTTATGAATCCTGGCGTAATCAGGATCGTGTGCTTTCGGGCGGGGACGCTCAACGGAACCGCACCTACTTAGGGGCCCCCATCAAGGCTGTGGAACGCAAGGATGTGGTGGCCTTTGAGGGACAGGGTATCCTGGCCTACCACCGCAACGATAATCAATCCCCCAATGCCTTTGATGTGTGCGTGGAACAACAGGGTCTGATAACGGTCAAGGATCAGCTCTGGAATCCCGGTGAGAATCGTACCTTTGGTGTTTGGGTTCGCGGCCGTGACATGACACCGTCCGGCACGACCCGGGGACGTTATGCCAGCACCGACTTCCAGGGCTGGCATCTCAAGAGCAAGCAGGCGGCCTTGTCCCATCACGTGGCCGTTTATGCCCATGTGGATCAAACCGAGACCCTCGCTCAGTGGCAAGAAGATCTGATGCACCTCGCGACCGTTTATGAAAACGGCCTCGATCACCGCCAGCCAACCCTCGCCTGGTGGCAACAGTTCTGGCAACGCAGCTTTATCGAGATCAATGGCCGGCAAGCGGATAGCCAGCCCTGGACCCTGGGACGCAATTATCAACTCTTCCGCTATCAACTGGGCTGCAATGCCCGCGGTCAGTGGCCCACCAAGTTCAACGGCGGACTCTTTACCGTGGACCCCGAATACACTTCCGAGAGAGCTAAGTATACGCCGGACTTTCGCGCCTGGGGCGGGGGCAGTTTTACCGCCCAGAACCAGCGACTGGTCTATTGGCCCATGCTCAAAAGTGGTGATGGGGACATGATGCGTCCCCAGTTTGAATTCTACCGCCGGATGCTCAAGGCGGCGGAATTGCGAACACAGGTGTACTGGGGGCACGCAGGGGCTTGTTTCACCGAGCAGATCGAGAACTTCGGTTTGCCCGTGGCCTTTGAATACGGCTGGAAGCGACCTGCGGATTTTGATCCGGGCCTGCAGTACAATGCCTGGTTGGAATATCATTGGGATACGGCCTTGGAGTTCTGTTGGATGATCCTGGAGTCGCATCGCTTTACCGGCCAGGATCTCGGCCCGTACCTGCCCTTGATCGAGAGTTGTCTGGTGTTCTTCGATGAACGCTATCAGGCCCTGGCCAAGGCCCGTACACCCAAGGCCCTGGATCAGGACGGGCACCTGGTGCTGTATCCCAGTACCGCATGTGAAACCTATAAAATGGCCACCAACCCGGCCACCCTGATCGCGGCCCTGCAGGTGATCATGACGCGGTTGTTGTCGTTGCCCGAGGGGCAGCTCAGTGCGGAGCAACGAGTGTATTTTGCCGATTATCTCAAGCGAGTGCCTCCCTTGCCGTTTCGACAGAAAGAGGGCGTCACGACACTGGCCCCGGCGGCCCGTTATGAACGCATTCAGAATGTGGAACTGCCCCAACTCTATCCCGTGTTTCCCTATGGCCTCTACGGCATCGGTCGATCCGATTTGGAGATCGCCATCAATACCTGGAAGTACGGTGCGGATCGCTCTGAACAAAAGAATTATATTAGTTGGCACCAGGACGCCATCTTCTGTGCCCGTTTGGGGTTGACCGAAGAGGCCGCTGCCAAGACGATCCAGAAATTGGGAGATTCGCCCCGGCGTTGTCCCACCTTTTGGGGGCCGGGACGCGATTGGGTGCCGGATCATAACTGGGGCGGTTCAGGCATGATCGGTCTGCAGGAGATGCTCATGCAGACCGTGGACGACAAGATTTACCTGCTGCCGGCCTGGCCCGAGGATTGGGACGTTCACTTCAAACTCCATGCCCCCGGAAATACTACGGTTGAGGTCGACTATCGCCAGGGGAAGGTGGTCACATTAGAGGTGGAACCGGAAACGCGAGCTGCTGATATTATTCGCTAGAGGTCTCTGGCCGTCTGAGCTATAATGACTTGCTCCTATGACTGAATCACAACCCGAACATGATCATATCGACGAGCCTCCTCCCAAGTGGCCTCGTTTGACCAAGGAAGAAATCAACACCCGCCCCATTGGTCGTTATGAAGGTCCTATCCATGTGATTCGTAAACCCGACCAGGTCGCTGCGGCCCTGGAGCATTTGGAACAAGAGACTTTATTGGGTTTTGACACTGAGACGCGACCGACCTTTCGCAGTGGTCAGCACTATCAGCCCACGGTTTTGCAACTGGCCAGTCGTGATGCCGTGTTTGTTTTTCAAATCAAACAGTGTCACTTTGGTCGAGGTTTGCGTCGTCTCCTGTCCAATCCTGATATTATTAAGGCGGGGGTGGCCCTGGATCGTGACATCAAGGAACTCAACGAGATCGCTGTGTTTCAACCGGGTGGCTTTGTGGATGTCGCTGATTTGGCCAAGGCCGCGGGTTGCCAAAATCATGGCTTGCGCAACCTGGCTGCTTGTCTGTTGGGATTTCGTATTTCCAAACGGTCTCAAGTCAGTAACTGGGCCCAGCCCCGGCTGACTCCAGCCCAAATCGACTATGCCGCTACCGACGCCTGGGTGGGACGCAAGCTCTATCTCAAACTCAAGGATTTGGGGGCATAATCCCATTCTATCTGACGAAATAAAAAACCACCCCCAAAAGGGGGTGGTGAATTGTTCTACCTTCAATCTATGAGCAAAGCCCATTTGACATTTACTCCGTCTTGATCCATTCCCAAGGTGACCACAGGCCGACGTTGCCGTTGGCATTGCGTGCACGCACCCGGAAGGTATATTGGGTCAGATCTTGTTCGAGCAAGCCGAGAACCGTGTAGAATCGATCGGTCGACCAGTCACGGTCATAAAGATTGTTCTCAAAGCAATCGAACTGGTATTCCACGGTTCCTTCATCAGGACTGACCGCTTCCGCTGCACGCATGGCAATCGCCCAACCGTTTTCGACTCTCGGATCGAGGAAAATTCCCTGAGGGGTACCCGGGAGCAGGAAGGGGGTCTGGTTGGGATCATTGGGATCAGTGACCAGATTGGGTTCCTCAACGGCCCATTGGATGGGGTTCGGTTGAGGAGCATTCGGATCGGCCTCTGGAGGATCGACGCCGGGCCAACCGTCTTCAGGGAGGATATTAAAGGCATCGACCCCGTCGTAGACCTGATAGACCCAACGCCAGTAGGACCAGTCGGTGACACTCCCATTCGAACCGATGGCTCGGCAGCGGAAGGTGTAGCGTTTGAGATCGTCTTGGGCGATGGGGCCTGCCTCATAGTAGCGACCTTCGGGCCCTGCCATGGGAGCACGGTCGAGGCGATCGTCCTCGAAGCAGTCGAACTCGTAGAGGATGGTTCCACCGTCCGGATCTGTTGCACTGGTGGCTCTCATGAGAATGTACCATTCTCCGGCACCGTTATTGGCCCGCGGATTCCGTTGTAAGGCATAGGGTTCGCCAGTAAGTTCATGGATACGATTCGGGTCGTTAGGCTCACTCGGCAATTCGACGAGGTTGGGTTCTACCGGAGCCCACTCGGCCGGGTTGGGGGTAGGTTTGTCGAGGTCCGTAATGAGGGGGCCTTGGATGTTGAAGTAAGCCGTACCTTCAAAAACCTGATCGGTAAGCAGGGTGCCTGTCACGGTCATCGTGACCCCGCCGTTGGCTGCGATCTGTGCCAGAACGCTGTCCTTGTCGAAGGCTCCAGTGACTGTGGTCCGAAGCTTGTCGCCGATCAGGGTTTCCTCCTGGATGTGCGTATCGAAGGCTGGAATGGAAACGGTTTGTCCTTCAAGCGTACTGATTGTCAAAGGAGAGAGAAGATCGACTTCATCACCGGCGATTTCTGAAATATAGGCCTGAACGGTGAAGTCTTCAGTACGGAAATCGTCTCGGACGAGTAGTTCATGAGACGTGGTGAGCAGCGCCTCCCAGGCTCCCAATACCTCGATTTCGACCGAATCGGATGCTGTGTTCAGACCGTCGTTGACGTCCAGGATAATCGTATAGATCCCTTGGGTTAATTGTATGGTCGGATTCACTCCTGTGGCCGAACCGCCGGGCCAGGTCCATAGATAGGTCAGGGGATCTTTGTCCTCGTCATAGGATCCGGAGCCATCGAGTTGGATCGTGGCGATCCCATCGATCCAGGCCCATTCAATACGACTGTTACCGGCATCCGCAACAGGGGGATAATCCCCGCCCAGGGTATATTCATAAACGCCCCTATCGACAATCGGTGCAGTTCCATTGCCAATGTCGCGTGTCATCGGATCGTCGATAAAGCGGTCACGCCCTCCTAGATCCGTGAGGATCTCTGCGGGGACGTAGGTGTTATCTCCAGAATCGATGGCCAGTGACGGAGCGTAGACATGGAGGTCGTCATCCAGGGTTCCGGGGATCCCATCGTCTCCGAGTGGATCGACGAATATAGGATCGCCATTTCCCGTTGCGGGGTTGAACCGTGTCGGGAGAGTGGTGATGCTGTACCGGGTTTGGTAATCGGACAGATCGGTATTGGCTCCATAGCCGATATCCTTGAGTCCGTTCCATGAGATGCAATTCTGTAGGCTGATTTGACTTTGGGAGGCAAGGCTACTGTCTGAGGCGGTCACCATAATGGCTATGGCCTCTTCCGTAAGATCGGTGAGGGTGCAATTGGTGAAAACCAATCCTGATTGATCGCAGTGGACCATTCCGGTGCCGGGGTTGGTATTGAACAGGCAGTTGAGAAAAACACCCCGGCTGTTCTCTAGAGAAATGGCCCCACCATAATCATATGCCTCGTTGGCGACGAATCGCGAGTAGGAAAAGTTGAATTCTGCCACATCTTTAAGGTAAACAGCACCTCCGTTGTCGTCAGCGTGGTTTTTAAAAAAGAGACAATGGGTGATCGAGAGGGAATCATCGTTGTCTTTGCAGTAAATAGCTCCACCATCGCGCCATACGGCGTTTTCAGTAAAGACACAATGGGTGATTTCAGGGCCGTTCCCGACTTGGTAGATCGCCCCTCCTTTACGATCGCCGTGATTTTGGGTGAACGTGCAACCTTCGATGAGCCCACCGCTTTTATAGATATAGACCGCACCGCACTCCAAGTCATTGCAATTGTCATGGAAATTGCAATCTCGTACGATGGCCTCATTCCACAGGGTGAGTGCCGGACCATAGTGACTGCTGAAGTTATTGGCGAATTCGCAGTTTTCGATTAGAGGAGGATCCTTGAAGGAGGACCAACCCTTGATAAAAATGCCACCGCCATACGTCCCCACGTGGTCACGGAAGATACAGTTGCGAATGGTGGGATTGGCAAAGCTGATGTAGAGGCCCGCACCGCGACTGTATTCATTGCTGCCGATGCCCTCACTTTGCCCCTGTACGATGGTGACAGAATCCAGTACGGCATTGGCATCGACATGATCAGCCATGACGACGCTATAGCTGTTATCCAGGCGATTCGGATCATTGAGCCACTTTTCATTCACAGAAAGCCGAGATAGGTCCAGCGGAGGATCGTTTTTAAACAGATCACCGGAGAGGATGGTGGGGTATAAATCCGGATGATACGCATTCGGTTTCGGCTCGCCAACACCGGCATATCCGCCCTTGACGATGACCTGGTCTCGAAGGGTAAAGGATGCGTATCGGTCACCAGGTGTGTATCCGGCTCCGGTGTCCGGAGTGTATGTTCCCGCCGCGACCCGGATTTCGTCACCGGCCATAGCATTGGCTAAGCCATCCTGGAGGCTGTTAAATGCATTGTTCCAAGATGAACCGTTGTTGCTTCCCGTCGCATCGACATCTACATAGATCACCGCACCTGAAACACAAGTCGACCAGGCCAACAAAAATAAGGTGATTGGGGTTAGGAATAAACGCGTCCACATTCTAATTCCCTTTCCATAAAGGTAGTTTGTCTTACTAGTGGATGAGAAGGATGTATGTTGTGGTCATAGGCAAGGATTCTAAGTCCAAACACCACCGTCCACCTAATTACGTCTTAATAAATTAAATTATAGTGATTTAGTTAGTCAATGGCTATTTTGTTGAGTAATGACGTTATGGTGAGGTTGTGAGGGAAGACTTCATGTCTGGGATTACGTTGAAATAAAACAGGAATAGTCTTTGGTCTGCGATATTGGCCTAAAAATAAACAAACATGGGCAGCATTGTCTTATTCAGGGTAGGTATTGACTTGAAGTCTGTGGGGTATTTATTAATCTAAGGAGTGGGGGAGAAATTCAAGGAATTTGTGACTCAGGGATACAGTCGGATGGTTTGCGTCTGTTCGAGAAAGGCCTTATGAGAAATCCTCCATTCTTGTTGCATGGCATCCAAGGATTGCCGTGCCATTATGGCCAAACGAACCTGATCCGTGCCGCACAGTTCATCGAAATGTTGTTCACGCCATTGCAGTTGATCAGGATGAAGTTCATGAATCGTTTGGACGATACGCAGGCCCATGGCAAAGGGTTGGAGTTGTTCACGGTCAGTGAGGTTGAGGCGGATCGCTTGGCAAGTCACTCCCTCGTGCTTGGAGGCAGTGGGGGTAAAGGTCGTGACACCAAAGATCACACCCGGGCAGGGCGGATCGTTCAAGGTTTGCACTATGGCATCGGCATCCAGCCAGGGGGCTCCAAATTGGAGAAAGGGCTGGTCCGTGCCGCGTCCCTCCGAGACATTGGTTCCCTCCAATAGGGCCATGCCGGGGTAGACATAGGCCGTATCCTGGGAGCGCATGTTGGGGGAGGGCGGAATGAAGTTCAGACCTGTGTCCGCAAAGGGCATGTCGTGGGACCAGTCCGTCATGGGGATCACCGTCAGATTGGCCTTGAGTCCTTGGGACAGCCAGTCTTGTTGATTAAACAGACGGGCCAGTTCACCCAGGGTCAGGCCATGGACGACGGGAATCGGATAGAGTCCCTTGAAGCTGGCAAACTCGGGATCGAGCAGGGGGCCTTGCACGGGCAATGTCACTGGATTGGGACGGTCCAGCACGACAAAGCGGAGGTTGTGCTCGGCTGCGGCCTCCATGGCCAGGGCCATAGTCCAGATGTAGGTATAGCAACGGGTACCGATATCCTGGATGTCGAAGACCAGCATGTCGATGTTGGCGAGCATCTCTTTAGTGGGTTTAGCCATTTTGCCGTCATCGCGATACAGGCTATAGATGGGAATGTTATATTTTGGATGCATAACGGTATCCACATCCTCGCCTGCGTCTACCGTGCCCCATAGACCGTGTTCCGGAGCGAGCAAGGTAGTGACATGGGCCTGCGGGAGGTTCATAAAGAGATCGACAATGGATTGGCCTTGGCTATTGACCGAGGTGTGGTTGGCGATGAGTCCGATGCGTTGATCCGAAAAGAGGTCACTGTATTGAGTGATGCGATCCAATCCGGTCTGGACGGGGCCAGCCTGGATTGTGAGACAAATCGATAACACCAACAAGCAGAGGAAATGTCGCATGGTCAGGCCTTAATTGGGTTTCGAGGTCACCATTTCGATGGCATACATCTCGGACCAGCACTTGCCCGTAACCAGGAGTGTTTTTGAGATCGGATCATAGGCGATCCCATTGAGCACGTCACCATAGGGATGACGGGCCCGGAGCCCGGTCAGGTCCAAGTAGGCCTCGATGTGACCGGTGTCCGGTTCGATGATCGCCACACGTTCAGTTTCGAAAAGATTGGCGTAGATGCGGCCGTTGATGTATTCGAGTTCGTTGAGGCGGGGCACGGGTTGGTCTTGATCGGTGATGGTGAGGCTTTTGATGGTCTCCAAGCTGTTGGGGTCGAGCCAGTGCAGTTGGGCCGTACCATCGCTCATAATCAGGTGGGTGCCGTCATGGGTAAGCCCCCAGCCTTCGGTGTCGTAAGTCCATTTCTGTAGCAGATTGAATGTGGATAGATCATAGACAAAGCCGATGCCTTTTTGCCAGGTCAGTTGGTAGACCTTGTTGTTGAGGATGGTTATCCCCTCGCCAAAGAGATGGTTAGGCAGACGCAACAAGATTTTTCCCTGGCCGGATTCGCAGTCGATGCGACTGATGGTGGAGTAGCCGCGTAAGCCAGTGCTTTCGTATAACGTACCATCAGCGGTAAAGGCCAGGCCTTGGGTAAAGGCCTCGCTACGGTGAGGGTAGGTCTTGACAATGCGATAACCGTAGACCGGCGTGTCCGAGGTTTCGGGTTGGTTGGAGCAGGAGAGGCCGAAGCTGGTCAGGAGCAGGGTGAGCATCAGGATTCTAAGACTCATGGGTTTCCTTGGGTTTGGATTGATGCGTGTGGCGTTCAATGGGACGCAAGCCCAGCAGGACGATCAAGGTGATCAGGGTCGTGACTGCCGCTAAATCAGAACGTTCGGCCCCACAGGCTGCCCCGATACTGGCGACCAGCCAGATGGTGGCAGCCGTGGTCAGGCCGTGGATACCGCCGCGGTCTTGGATAATAGCTCCGGCCCCCAAGAAGCCCACTCCCGAGACGATTTGGGCGGTGATGCGGGTAAGCGAGTCGTGGGGCCCGGCCATCGAGCGTGACAGGATGGTAAAGAGGGCCGCTCCCAGGCAGATCAGGATGTTGGTACGTAGCCCGGCGGCCTTGCCGTGTACTTGACGTTCCCAGCCAATGGCCGCACCAAAGATCACGGCTAACACCATGGCTAGCAGTTCCGGTTTCCATGTCGTCATGATTGCACTCCTTTGAACCCTTCTTTTATATCGCGGAAGGGCGGGACGGGTCTACAAAAAAAGGCCGATCCTGCGGGGACCGGCCTTGTCGTTCTCAGTTTTGTCATCGTCTAGGGTTCGATGATTTCTGCGTAGAACTCGGCGTACTTGTCCTTATTCTCGCTCTGACGGCAAGCGATACCCGCACGAGGGTGCTGGTTCAAGATGCCGGTGAGCATGAAGGGAACGAGGTAGCCCCATTCGATTTCTTCGCGTAGTGGGATCATGCGGTCTTGGATGAACTGCAGGACCGGGGTCATGTTGAATTTGGGATTTTTCAGGAAGCCCAACAGCAGTTCCAAGGTACAGTTGCCAGCGCCGCGGCCAATACCGTACATGGAGGCATCCAGGTAGTTGACGCCCTTGATCACGGCCTCCACGGTGTTGCTAAAGGCCAACTGTTGGTTGTTGTGGGTGTGGATGCCCAGTTCCTTGCCGGGCAGGTGTTTTTGGTAGAGATCAACGTAATAGTCGATCTGCTCGCAGTAGAGGGCACCGAAGCTATCGACGACATATACCGTCTCAGTAGGGCACTTGGCTAGTTGGTCTAGGGCCTCGATCAGGGCGAATTCACTTTCCGTGGAGATGGCCATGATATTGACCGAGGTTTCGTAACCCAGGCCGTGCAAACGATCGACCAGGTTGATGGCCTTGTCTACGTCCTTGACATAGGTGGCCACGCGGATCAGATCGACAGGGCTTTCATCCACGGGTTTGAATTCCTGTTCCCGAATGCGATGGGCGTCGGCCATGATACTGATCTTGACGTTGGACTCGATGCCGTCGATGACTTCGGCGATCTTTTCGTCATCACAGAATTTCCAGGGGCCGAATTTGCTCTCATCGACCAGTTCTTTGCTGCTGCGATATCCAAACTCCATATAGTCGACGTTCGCCAGGGTCAGCTTTTGATAGAGTTCTCGTACGAACTCGTCACTGAAATAATGATCATTAATCAGACCGCCATCCCTGACCGTACAATCCAGGACCTTAATCTGTTCTCTGTACATGGTACCCCTTCAAGCCAACGCGTGTTAATAAAGTTGTTTCAAAACCTTCTCGACCACCGATCGTTCGACCGATACGGCCCACTGTCCATCGACTTGGTGGACCTGTCCGATTTGGTTGATCAATACAAATTTGGGCCACTGATCCACGGCCTTCTTGTCCCGCTTGATCAGATCGATGAGTTGCTGCTCTTCGATTTTGGCCGGGATTTGGGTGGGCATGCCCAGCTTGTTCAGCAGGGCCAGGGCCCGATCCAGGCGGGCTTGGTCGCCAATGCCCAACTCGATCTCGATCAGGCCGGCAGCCACGATGCCCACGGCAATCGATTCACCATGAAGCAGGGTATAGTTACTGGCCGATTCCACGGCATGGCCCACGGTGTGGCCATAGTTGAGAATCCGCCGCATATTCTTTTCATTGGGATCGATCTGGACCACGTGCCCCTTGGTCTGGCAATTCTTGTGGGCGATGGTCTTGAGTACTTCGGGCTCGCGGGCCAGGATGGCGTCCAGGTTGGATTCCAGATAGTCGAAGTACTCGGCATCCGCGATCATAGCATGCTTGACCGATTCGACCAGACCGGAACGGAACTCGCGGTCGTCCAAAGTCTTGAGGGTGTCCACATCGATGTAGACCGCGGCCGGGTGCCAGAAGGCACCAAAGGCGTTCTTGCTCAGGCTCGAATCCACGCCCGTCTTGCCACCCACAGCCGAGTCGGCCTGGGCCAGGGTCGTGGTCGGTACCTGCACCACGGGGATGCCCCGTTTGAACATGGCCGCGGCAAACCCGGCTATATCGCCCACGGTCCCGCCGCCCAGGGCCACGATGACACTGTCGCGTCCCAGGTAGGCCTTTTCCATGGCTTCAACGATATGGATGGCCGTTTCGATGGTTTTGGAGACCTCGCCGGGAGGATCGATGACGTAGCAGGGGATATCCCGTCCCCCGGATAGGGTATCAAGATGGCCGGCATCGACCAGATTTTGGTCGGTGACCACGAAACGGGTGCTCTTAGGGTAATCGGCCTTGATCCGGTCCCACAGGCCAGCCAACTGGCCACTGCTAATCTGTATGGTGTATTGTCCCTCTTCCACCGCAGGGACGGTTATCTTTAATTCAATCATGGTAGATGATCCGTAGTTCTAAAGAAAATCATAAAAAGAACTTATAGCATACCGATTTTGCAGGATTCAGGCAAGGGGGTCTCTGGTGTTTAGCCAAATTCTCATGAGGAGACGTTTTTAGAGCAAGAGGAGGTGGAAGATGGGGAGATTATTCCCTTTTTGGGGTTTAATTTGTCTGGTTGTGAGATATTTCATCTATGTTAGTCAGTTTTCGCGTTTTGCGCCCTCGTGTTGTGTCAAATCAATGCCATAGGGTGATGAAGGTAAACCAGCTAATACTGAAGGAAAGGAACACAAGATGAGAAGAATGAGAGTAAGGGGGATGTTGTGGATTGTGGTCATGTGCACCAGTATGGTCATGGCCCAGGTCGATATGACCTTCTCCGGAGTAGGGAATTGGACTGACCCCAATCTTTGGGATTCCGGCAGTGTACCCGGCGTTGTGGATCTGGCCAATTATGCCAATATTTCCGGGGCCAACACCGTATGTACCGTCAATACCGATACCGGTGCCTTTGCCGGTGGTAGCGCGCGTATGCAAGTTGACGGTGGAGCAACCTTGATGCTGGAAGACGGTGGGATTATCGCAGCCACGACCTGGACCCGTATTGGTATCAGTGGTGTTGGTACTCTCAATCAGACCGGTGGTGTGTTTGAGGTCCAAAACGACAAGATCGGTATTGGCGACAAGTCCGGTGGCGTGGGTGCCTACATCATCAGTGGTGGAACCATGACCTATGCCGGTGACCGCGGTGATATTGCCGTGGGTAGCCGCGAAGGAACCGGAACCCTGACGATCGTCGGATCCGCTCCGGTGATTTCCATGGAAGAATTGATTGTCTCCGAACGCGACGGTGCCGCCGGTACCGTGGAGTTCGTGCTGGATGCCAATGGCGTCAGCCCCATTGTCTTGAGCAACAAGGCCAACATCGATGGCAAGGGCGACACCACGGTTTCGGCCTTGGTCGTCAGTGCGTCGGCCATTCCCCCAGTGGGTGACATCCTGCTGGTCGATACCGTCAGTGACACCAATGTGGCCGGTGCCTTTGATACCGTCAATGGTGCACCTGGCGTCGAGGGTGCCGAAGTCGTGATCAGTTGCGGTGGCGTGACCAACACCTACCTGCTGACCTATGCCGGTGGCACGGGCAATGACATTGTCCTGCAGTATGTGCCCAAGATGGCCGCTATGGTCGTCAATCCCGAGGATCTGTCCATGGGCTTCGATCAGGCCCAATACGATCGCCTGGTAGCCATGGGTTATGACGTCAACGTCATTCCCGTCGGTGACGTGGGCTCGACCTTCACAGTAGACAATGCCAATGCCTTGGATCTTCTGCTTATTTCCGAATCGATCAGCTC
This sequence comes from Sedimentisphaerales bacterium, assembly GCA_963662565.2. Lineage (GTDB taxonomy): Bacteria > Planctomycetota > Phycisphaerae > Sedimentisphaerales > Anaerobacaceae. The sequence continues at coordinate 81,252 of CAXXXG010000018.1, forward strand.
CAGCGGTGCCGATGCCCTCATCGGAACCACCACCCCGACCATGCACAACGAAAGCTATGGTTGGGACAACTGGGCCTTGACCACCAAGACCAGCAGTATCTGGGTCAAGGGCGTCAATGATCTGGATGTGGTCAATGATGTTCACCCCATCATGGTTGATGCCAACGTGCCCGTCGGCACCATGAGCTTCTACAATTCCGCCAGTGCCTGGACCACTGAATTGGTCAGCGCCTTGGCCCCCGGTGCCGTGAACCTGGCTCAAGTGACTTCCGAAGACCAGGATTACGCCATCGTCTTCGTGATTGATGAAGGGGACGAACTGGCCGATGGCAGTGCCTCACCCAATCGTATTGCCGGTTTCTCTGTGCCTGCCGATGCCTCTTACGACGCCAGTGTCATGACCGATGAGGCCTGGGCCATGTGGGAAGCCACCATTCGTTGGCTGAACCATCCCACCGCCGCCATGGTCGTCAACCCCGCCGATCTGACCGCCGGTTTCGATCAGGCTCAATACGATCGTCTCGATGCCAAGGGCTACGCCGTGACCGTCGTGCCTGTCGGTGACGTCGGTTCCAGCTTTACGGTCGATGCAGCCAATGCCTATGACCTGCTGCTCGTCTCTGAATCGATCAGCTCCAGTGGCGCCGATCCCCTCATCGGGACGACGACTCCTGTGATGCACAACGAGAGCTACGGCTGGGACAACTGGGCCCTGACCACCAAGACCAATAGTGTCTGGGTGCGTGAGATCAGTGATGTCAACATCGTCGATGACAGTCATGCCATCGTGATGGATGCCGGACTCAGTGCTGGCATGATGACGTTCTTCAGTTCTACTGCGGCTTGGACCAGCGAATTGGTCAGTGCCTTGGCTCCGGGTGCCGTGAACCTGGCCCAAGTGACCTCCGAAGACCAGGATTACGCCATTGTCTTCGTGATCGAGCAAGGTGGCGAACTGGCGGATGGTAGTCTGGCCATCAATCGTATTGCCGGTTTCTCCATCCCTGCGGATGCTGCTTATGACGCTGATGTCATGACCGATGACGCCTGGGCCCTGTGGGATGCCACCATCGATTGGTTGAATCCATAATGAATGAGAAAGGATCGTGATTTCGGTCCTCAATTGAAACGTCGTATTACAGGATGGACTTACGCGACGTCCTCCTTACAACAGGCAGGAATAATTATTCCTGCCTGTTGTCTTTTTATTAGAGCCAAGAAAACCACAACCTCTGGGTGTGGTCAGATTCAAAAGGCTTTGCCTGTTGACATAAAACTAGCCGTCATCGCGAGGTACGAAGCGATCTTCAACTTTTTAAACGATTGAAGATTGCTTCATTTCATTCACAATGACATTTAGTCTTAAAGCCCCTTTCAGGGGCAATACAAAGCTACGTCCTTTGGGTGTGGGAAGTGATTCTATTCGGGAACCGAACTTTGTAAAAAAAAGTTCGCACTGTATCGCAACTTCTACATAAATGTTGTAATCTCGTTTGGGTTTAAGTTGCGGATTTAAAGAGTATTATGCGAGAGCGTGACATTTTTGACAGGGTGATTCCTTCAGGCAACGCTAACGATACACTAATGGTTCGCTAATCAATGATATCTGGCTCGACAGGAGAGTGACACCTCCTATAATAACCTTCGGAATCGGCAGCAAGGATGCACACCGATCATAACAGTGAGGCAGGGTGGTTAGGTCGAGTTTTCAAAAAGCCTAACCCCTTCATGGATGAAAAGAAAGGAGGAGGTCTCTATGGTTAAGCTCATCGAATGAATCCCCGCGCAAACAGAATCCCAATACACCATCATTAAAATTGAATCTTTAGACCTATCTTAGAAAAGGAGTTCTAACGTATGTTTAAGATGACCTTTGTTTTTACCCTCTGCCTATGCCTGGCCTCGGCCACGGTATGGGGCGCCATTCAAGGCGAAGAATTCACCATCGGCCTGACCAATCAAATCGACATCGTTGGGGCGGGCGCTGCAAACTCGTCTGCCTGTATTTCCATCGACAACAGCCAACTGCTGGATGACCTCTCTCAAAATCAGGATGTCACCTTCAGTGGTTTGGGATCCGTGATGGGCGAATGCATGACCGTGGGCCTGACACAATCCCTGTTGGGAGCGGGCGCACAGATGCAGAATACCGAAACCAATACCACTCAAACCCAGAACCTGTCACTGGCCGGGGCACAAAACCTCCTCAAGACCGATGGTTGTGGAATGGGGACGGGGATGCTGTTCAGTGGTATGTCCCAGGATCAGTCCATCGATGGTTCGGTGATTGAGACCTCCTCCAAGCTCGGTAATGTGTTTGGAAACGTCATCGGCCCGGCAGGCACCACAGAGTTGGTCTTCGGGACTTTGTCGTCAATGAGTTCACAGATGCAAATCGTTTATTAGCATCTTCTTCAGAACGATAACTCCAAGAAAGGGAGTGGTCTATCTGGGCCGCTCCCTTTTAGTAACACTCTAGCTATAAAGTGTGGTTCACAGTTAAATAAGGTTCACCGTTCACGGTTTTATAACAAACAGTCCCATTCCATCAACTGTGAACCGTGAACCCTGAAACCATTTTATGACTTTGGATCTCGATTCAATTCATACATGCCATGCCCAGCATCCCTGAGTCGGCCTTGTTTGACCAGTTCGCGCCAGACTTCCGGGGGGTACTGATTGGGTGGCATGATGCCCACCACGCCCTGAGCCCCCTTGGAGAACGGACCGCCGCCCAAGCGGGAGTCTTCGTCCAGAGCGGTTAATTTCAGGCGTTTCTTAAAGGCCTTCATGGCCCGTCGTAGGGTCTCGGCCGTGATTTCCGGTGTGTCCTGTCCTGGTTCAGTCATGATATTCTTCCTTTCAAAGCCCTTAGTCTACTTCAAGAACAGGGGGAGTGTAAAGAGGACTATCCCTCAGGGAGATCGTAATGTTAACGATTGATATTATCCCCCCTTTAGGAGTTTTATATTCGCGTCGCACGGTTTCTGGAATACTGGAATGATGGAATGTTGGATGGCAAAACCCCCATTATTCCATTGTTCCACTATTCCAATATTCCACCACCTCTCCGAAGGATACAAAGTTCGAACATGAGGTAAGATTTCGATTAAGAAATTTAGATGCGATAGCCCTAGACTTATTCCTTGGTTTGTTCCAACAAAAGCTTGTGTTCTACGGTAGGGAAGCGTTCGATGGCATAACGAACCGTGGTACGCGGTATGGCAGGCCCGTGCTTGAGCAGGTGTCGACTCAGGCGTTTCATGTCGGTCTTACCTGCTTCACGCAAAAGCCAGCCCATGGCCTTGTGCATCAGATCTTCACTGTCACCAAAGTGCTCTTGAACCAGGTCGTAGGCCTGATCCAGGTATTCCCCTCGGCGGGCAAAGGGCACTAAGGTGACCAGAGCCGCCCGTCGCACCCATAGGGATTCCGTTTGTGACCATTGGCTCAAGGTTTTAGCAAAGTCGGGACAGGTTTGCAAGAGCGGGCTGGTGACATTGCTGCAGAAGCCGTCCACCAGGGCCCAGTTATCCAACCGCTGTTCCAGCCAGGTCTGGGCAGGGGCGGTCAACTCCAGGGTGAACTGTTTAGCAAAGGCCCCCAGTATAGTGTGACCGGCACCCCTTAGTTCCAGTTCCTTTTCCTGCATGAGTCGATCGCAGCAAGCCATGGCCTGTTGCAAGGTCCAGGTGTTTTTGAGAGAGGCGGTCTGTTCTTTGATCACCTTCCGAAACGGCTGGGTGCCCACCCCCAGCATGGTCACAGGTTCCTTGAAGTAACGCTGGTAATCCTGGGCCTTTTGAGGATCGCCCAACTGACGCAAGGACTTCTTGACGGTCTGGACAACCTGTCGTACAGAGGGTGACTTGGTCCCCATAGAACACCTCTCAATCTTCGACTTCATATTTAATCAGGGCCTCTCGGTTTCCTTGCAACGTATTGCTCTCAAAGGTATTGTCATTGGTGAGGGTTCTGATACCAATGCCAGGGGCTTGGGTTGCCGTGATCGCGTTGTCTTGAACGAGGTTTCCTGAGCCTGTTATGATGAGGTTGCAGAGTTGATTATCCCGGATGACATTGTTGCTCACCACACATCCGTTCATGAGTTTCAATCCTGCGACATTGGGATCCTGGCTCGTATTGTTCATGTAGATGCAATTGTCCGTGATCAAGGTCCCGCAAAAGGCCTCGATGCCGAAACGACCATTTTCCGTGAGAGTGTTTTCCTTGATGATCGATCCCCGTCCGGGATGAATTCCATTGCTGGTGTTGGCATGGCAAAGGTTGCCGGTCACGGTACTGCGATACCCCGGGCATATTCCCGTGGCACCATTCTCGGCACAGATACAGTCTTGCACTAGATTGGCCGGTCCGCCAATGCAGATGCCGCATTTGCCATTATGGAGGGCTTGGATATCGATGATCCTTTTATAGCCCGTGGGCTGTTCCGTGCCGCGATCGACAATGCCCCGGTCACCAAAGTCCCGGACCGTGCCATTGCGGATGGTGATATTTTGATGGTTGTTGGTTTTGATGCCGTAGTTTTCTCCCGAGTCCTTGCCAGGTCCCTGTAAGGTATGGCCGTTTAAGTCGATGGTGACATTGTGGCAGTGGATCTCAATTCCGGTCTCCAGGCAGGCACGCGGTCCCACCAGGGTATAAACTCCAGGTTCATCAATGTGATAGGTCTCAGTAGGGTGGTTAGATCCGGGAATACCCATCTCTTTCGCTGGCGAGTGTGCCTCTGTTTTCTGCGGAACATGACAGCCTGTTAAACCGCATAACAGAATTAGGACATAATGGCCTATTTTCATGAATCAACTCCGTCATTTCGAATCGTGTTGCTGTATTAGCTATCGTAGAATAGGATGGAAGTCAATTCAGAAAAAAGGACTTGGATGAGTTCCATCGACAAGTCGAATCCAATGAGCGATATCTGGATGTACTGCCGAAGGTCCTGACCCTGCCACTAGAATGTTTCATAGGCGATGAATTCCTTGAGGTCTTTCTTGGGAGGTGAGTCGGGCCATTGCGTGGGTTTGCCCAGGGGGGTAATACAGACCCGTGTGTAGCGATCGGGAATGTTGAAGACCTTTTGGGTGACTGCATCCGGGATCGAGTCGGTGATATGGACCGTACCGTAGCCCAGGGCACGGGCGGCCAGCATGAGGTAAGCAGCCGCCAGGGGGCCATCCCAATGGTTGTAACCAGGGTAACGGGATTCATTGTCCGTGAGGATGACGATATACACGGGAGCAGAGAAATACCCCGCCATCTGCTGACGTGTTCTGGCCTCGAATTCAGCTTGAGTTTCGTTGGCGGATTCCGCTGGGTAATATTTTTCGGTCAAGTATGTGATACAAGCGTCCTGGAGTTGCTTGATCTTGTCCTGGGTGCGGATCACCAGAAATTTCCAGGGCTGCTGATTACCGGAGGTGGGTGCAGAACGGGCTGCGTCGAGGATCTTTAATAGATCGGCCTCCGGGACCTCCTCGGGCCTGTAGCTGCGCACCGAACGTCTATGGGCAAAGGTCTGCCAGAGATCATCGAGGCCCGGTTCATTCTCAGCGGCATGGGATATCCCGCCCAGTAAAGAGGCCGAACCGATCAAGGCACTGGATTTCAAAAAACGACGGCGGTTGGTGTTTTCTGGATTCATTTTATGTTCTCCTTACATTTTCATCTGGGGATATCTATAAACGGCCTAAACGATACACGCCCGTGAGGAAGAGTTCGCAATAGGATTCATCGCTGTATAGCACCCATAAAAAAAGAGTGACTTATTCGAACAGATATCTTTCAAGAATAGAGGGATAAAAGAAAGTGCTCCTGCAATTTAAGGGATAATCCCTCAATGCCGTCTTAGGTTACGCACAATTTTCGAAAAAATGAAAAAAGGGAGTCTCTTTACGTGTTAAAAGGGATGCTTGCCGAACATGGATGGATCGGGTATGTATGGGGTGTTGTGCTATAACAGGCTCATCAAAGTGGACGATGATTGAGTCTTCTGTTGTGATATTGAGTGGGAGAAATCAGAAATACCACTAGGCCTAACAATGGAGTGAAAAGTGCCATGAAAAACCTCAATGTTTTGGTCGTGATGACAAGCTTGGCCTTGGCCGGTTGTTCCGGCATGGGACCCGGGACTGTGCCGCGTGATCGCTTTGATTACAACAGGGCCATTGCCAACTCCTGGAAGGAGCAGACACTGCTCAACATCGTGAAGCTGCGTTATCTGGACATGCCCCTGTTTGTAGAAGTGGCCTCTGTGGTCAGTGGTTACACCTATGAAGGATCTGTTAGTCTGGGAGGTAATCTTTATTCGTCTGGCGGCGGACGGGGAGACTATCTAGCCCTGGGGAGCACGGGAAAGTATACGGATCGCCCCACGATTACCTATGCCCCCATTACCGGGGCACGGTTCAATGAAAACTTTATGACCCCGCTCCCACCCGATGCCACTCTATTTCTGATGCAATCCGGTTGGCCCGTTGATTTGATCTTTCCCCTGGCCATCGATTCCATCAATGGATTACGCAGTCGGGTCTTTGCCGGGACCAACCAACGTTCTGGGGATCCCAACTACTATCGTGCCATTGAACTGATGCGCACCATCCAGAAATCGGGATTCGTGGGTATGCGTCTGGTGAAGGACGAGGACAACCGCATGACGACCGTGCTGTTTTTTCATCTGGCCAATACCCCGCCTGAGATCAGGCAAGCCCAGCAGGAGTTGAAACAGATCCTGGGCCTGGGATCCAATGCCAAGGAGTTTGAAGTTACCTTTGGCCTGCTACCTCATTCGGATCATGAAATCGCCATCCTAACCCGATCCATTGTGCACATCATGATTGAGTTGGCCACGCAGATCGATGTCCCCCCTGAACATGTCGCACAACACTATACCGCTCCGTCGTTGACGGCCTCCGATGCCAATCAAGCCGATGACCAACGGCTCATCACTATCAAACATAGCAAAGAAAAGCCCGAGAATGCCTTTGTCGCGATTTACTATGAAGACTACTGGTTCTGGATAGACAAGAGCGATCTCCGTTCCAAGCGGTCCTTTGGATTCTTAATGATGCTCCACTCCTTAACCGAGACCGGTGGCAAGGAAGGGCTACCCCTGGTGACCATCCCGGCAGGGTAATATAGGGGTTACAACGGGTTTCGTCTTGATTCACAATTATGGGGAATGTATATTTTCTGCATGGTAGAAAAGCTAAAGTTACGATTAAGAATGGGTCTGGAACTGCTCGTGATCATTGTAGCGGTGGTGATTGCCGCCGCTTTTTTTATTGAGCGTCCGAACCGGCCGCCTGGGCCACCACCCAATGCCGTGGTGTCCATGCCCTTTGGGGCCGTGGATATCGACAACCTCTTTACCGAGGGGGTCTCGAAGATCGAGCAATCCCTGGTCGATTCATTTGGCTTCGAGGCGCCTGGCAGCTTCGACCCGGATCATGACAATGTCAAGGAGTACCCCTTGTTGGCCTTGTCCGGAGGTGGGTCCAATGGAGCGTTTGGTGCCGGCCTGCTGTGCGGTTGGACCCAGCAGGGCACACGGCCGGACTTCAAGGTTGTCACCGGTGTCAGCACGGGTGCATTTCAGGCACTGTTGGCCTTCCTGGGGCCTGAGTACGACACCCAACTCAAGGAGGTTTACACCCTTTTTGGTGGGGAGGATATCTACCATAAGAAATCCGTGCTAGGGACCCTGTTCGGTGATTCATCGTACGATCAGTCCGGCTTGAAGGCCTGCATCGAACACTATGTCACCGAGGACATGCTGGCCGCGGTCGCACAAAAGCATGCGGCCGGATACCGGCTGTATGTGGGGACCACCAACCTCGATACCACCGAGTTCGTCATCTGGGATCTGGGCGAGGTCGCTTCCAGTGGACGCCCGGATGCCCTGAGCCACTTTCGTAATATCTTGATCGCTTCCTCCGCTATCCCGGTGTTGTTTGAACCGGTCTATTTCGAAGTCGAATCCGAAGGCAAGACGTACCATGAAATGCACGTGGACGGCAGCGCGTTTGCCCAGGTCTTCTTCCGCGGATTCCTCCTCGAGTTCGAGGATGCCCTGGACGACATGGGGATGACCACCATGCCCGAGATCGATCTGTACGTGATTCGTAACGGCCGGATGGAAGATTTCGATACCCATCAGTGCATCCCGGGACGCACCGTTGCGATCGCGTCGCGCACCATTGCCAGTCTGTTTCAGATTACCTTGGATGCCAGTATCTTCCGCTTATATGTTCTCGCCGAACGCAACGGCATGCATTTTAACTTGGCGGCGATTCCGGACGATGCCGATATCGACCTCGATCCATTCGAATTCGCCTTGGAACCCATGCAGCGTTTGTTTGATCTCGGCTATCAATTGGCCGAGCAGGGGGATCCATGGACAGAGCTCCCACCCAAACTCGATCCCGATGAACTGATGCGGTTGAAGTGATCGAATATGACAATTGGTGCTGCTTATTGATTCAGCCAGACCTCGTTGGCTGCGCCTTCGGTCGGGCGGGTTAGATGACTATTCGCGAAGATGAGATCCACTGTTCCATCACCGTTGAGATCGCCCGGAGTGACTGAAGAACTTAGTGCTTGCCCCAAAGGGGTATGGGCGGTGGTAAACGTCCCTTTGCCGTCATTGCTCCATACCGTATTGGCACTGCCTTGGGCCAGTACCAGATCTAAATCTTCGTCTTGATCCAGATCTACCAAGGCCAAGCCGTGGACTGCATTCAATCCACTGAGTTCCAACGAGCGAGTAAACTGTCCCTGCCCATCATTGAGCCAGACCCGGTCGGATTGATCCTCGACATTGGCGACAAATGCATCCAGAGTGCCGTTGCCGTCCAGATCCCCGAGTGCCACTGCATGGCTGGCTGCGGTCCCGAGCAATTGCCCACTCTCGTTAAAATGGGCTTGGCCGTCATTGAACCAAACGCGATTGGGCTGGCCGTAATTCGCCGCAAAGACATCCAGGTCCCCATCTTGATCGATATCACCGAGTTGGACACAGAAGGTTCGAGAGCTCCCGATGGATTCACCTGGAATGAATGTTAATGAATCCGGTGTTTTCTCGATTACTCCAACATAGACCTCGTTCGTCTGCACGAAATCTTGATTGTGACCCCCGATGAGATAAAGACGGTTTTCGTAAAGGGCCACGGCTGCACTGCCATATGCATGGGGACGATCGGTGGTGCGGCTCCACTGTTCGGATTGAGGATCATAGACATGGATTTGCTCATTGCCATCACCCAGAATGAAGATCTTGTTATCGAACGCCAAAGCCGTGCCGGATACCCCGTTGGGCATGGGCTTTTTCTGTGTCCAGCTGTCACTGGCCGGGTGATAGACCTCGATGTCCCGGCATGTCAATCGAAGGCGTCCCTGTTTGTTGTAGCCCAACCCGCCCATGACATAGATACCCTCGTCCAATCCCACCCAAAACAAAACATTTAGCAATGCTCTCATCGATATCTTCCTGTTTGATAGGTTCAATCAAGTTAATCTACCAGAATCATCTTCATGAAACTATCCTATCTAAGCCATTACGATCAGATCTGTTACATCAAAAGAAGCTATTGGTCTGAATTTACAATGAGTTATGGAAAGTTTGAAATAAATGTCGGCGTTCTACGTCCAAATGGACATAGCCGCAGGTTCGGCTATAATGATCGCGTTGAATTTGGACGTAAAACCTTGTGGTAGAGAGAAACGACATGGAACAGACGCCTTCCTTTGATCCGGCCAAGATAACGCGTCCGGACAGCAAGCTGATGCATTACTACCTGCTGGTGGCCCTCCTGACCGGTCCGGCCTTTCCCATCACCATCCTGCCCCTGGCCTTCAAGTACCGCACCCTGCGTTATCGCTTTGATGAAGACGGGGTATCCATGAGCTGGGGGGCCTTGTGGCGCAAGGAGATCCACCTGACCTACCGCCGCATCCAGGACATCCACCTCACTCGCGGGCTGTTACAGCGTTGGACCGGTCTGGCCACGGTCGCCATCCAGACCGCCTCGGGTAGCTCCGGCCCGGAAATGAGTATCGAGGGCATCCTGGCAGCAGAATCCCTGCGTGACTTCCTTTACGCCCGCATGCGAGGTGTGCAGGATGAAACCGAGAAAACCGATGACGCCACCAGCCCGGCAGGGGATACGGACGAGGCCCTGACCCTCCTGCGGGAAATCCGCGACCTCCTACAACAAAAGCCGGAAGGAGGCCTGGCATGAGTGGGCAAGTCGATCGTGTCTGTACCTGGATCTATCAGGGCGTCTGGGGCGTGATGGCCAAATGGTTCTGTGTGCCCCGCGAGCATCCAACCCTGCCAACGCGTCCGGGCGAGTCCCTGGAAACCTTTAGACCGGCCCAGGGCTTCCTGCGTTACCTCAAGTTCACCTTCTGGATCGGTCTGATCGCCATCGACATCTTCATCCTGGGCGGTTGGCTATTGCTAACCATCGCCGCTCCCATCGCCGGATTGCTTCTGGCTCCCTTGGCCTTTGCCATAGCCTTTGTCCCGGACATCCTGGCCTATGTCGCCATCCACCTCCGCTACGACACCACCTGGTACGTCCTGAGTGATCGCAGCCTCCGCATCCGTCGCGGCATCTGGATCATCCACGAAACCACCATCTCCTACGACAACATCCAAAACGTCACCGTACGCCAAGGTCCCTTGCAGCGTTACTTCGGCATCGCCGACGTCATCATCGAAACCGCCGGGGGCGGCTCGGCCAGCAGTGACGGCCAGCAGCAGGGCAACAGCACCCATCTCGGTCTCATCGAAGGTGTGGACAATGCCCCGGTCATTCGTGATCGCTTGCTGGGCTATCTTCGACAATCTGCCACCGCAGGACTGGGTGATGAGGATACTCGCTGGAGTACAAGCAAATCGGCTTGGACTACCGAGCATCTGGCTGTCTTGCGAGAGATTCGGGATGTTTGTACGACACTGTAGGATCCAGAAGGAGTATTGTCATCTCGACGGAGCGCAGCGATTGGAGAGATCTATTCAAACAAGCCTGCGCCGCAGTCCTTAAAATCATTTCCTCTCGCAAAGATCGCGAAGGACGCAGAGAGTTCGATCTGGCGATCGAATTGAGAATTCTTAGCCAGGATGGATGAGGATGGACAGGATAAAGCAGTTCGCCGTTCCGGCGAATAGGTGTTATTTTACAGGAAGAATGGAAGACAGGTGTACCGGCGGGGTGGTCTTCTAGATCATGACCTGTTTCAGCTGTGGTCGTGCCATCCATGAGCAGCTTATTCCGATGGAAGGTGCTTGTTTTAATGGGCTCACACCACACTTGATGACGCCATCGCCTACCTAAGTCCATCCCACGCTTAGGCCACGCCTTCGCGTGAAGGTCCGTGCCGGCCTGTCCTGAGCCATGTCGAAAGGGACCTTGGTGAGATGTATCGGCCTCGTCTCTGGAAGCGAGCTTCTGCCGCCAAGTCCAATTCAACTCACCTGTGCTGAGTTCATCGAAGTGCTCGCGTGGGACTTGAAAGGATCTCGGATATGCATCTCGTAGGGTGGGCTCCGCCCACCAAATTCCTGGGACTTAATTTGCCCTTGGATTCGGCTTGATTTTGTGGTTTCAATATTTATCATATTTAGAAGTGGACTGAAAGGTGACTGGTCACTTCAAGATAGGAAAGTTTTAGGGAGCCTTTTTTCTCGATTTGACGGATCAATATGCGATGACATTGAAACTTATTTCTTAAAAATCAATATTATCTATTTCGAAAGATATTTTTAATAGACAATCTTTTGTTTTCAGTTGTCTAGATATAAACGATTGGCTGGACCTTTAAGGGTAACTTGTTCAGTGATTAATTTTAGAAAATACTCAATTGTAATATTTATCTTGATTTGTGTAGTGGCCATTGTATCTAGCTATTTACGGTCTCATCCCTCACAAGAAGATATCGCACGGAACATTCTTCGCTGGGGGGAACTCGCGCCACTGCCCGATTCTACGGCAGAACTCAAAGCATACTCTCATCGAGAACTTACGTTCGGATATCATTATTTAACATTTAAGGCAACCGCATCAGATATTGAATCTTTCGTTAGCCATTCAAGGGGTCTTAAACTCACGACGCAAAACCCGTATCAAACCCCATATCATCAACCTGATTGGTACAGGCCTGGACTGATAACCTCTAGAATGATTTATCAGGTCCAAACCGATAGAGGTTTCTTTGGCGTAATTTTTATAGATCTAGAAATGAATACCGTTTTCATTGAACTTTATTTTGGATAGACCGTTCTTAAAGCAATCTTTTTAAGAGAATAAGCAAGAACAAGGCCTTCTTCCGACAGACACCATCTGAGTCATGGTGTTCTATGAGTAATGAAAATAAAGGAAAATTATGTAGCATTGCCTCCATCTCATGTAGATAGAGATTGGTGAACAGAGCTCACTCTACATAATGCCTTTCCCCAACCGAACCGTCGTACAACACCGCTGTCCACCCAATAAGATGCTCTCAGTAATCTCCACTTCAGCCTCACGTCCAGTCATGGTTTTGAAGAGTTCGGCTTGAAATTGTTTGCAGCAATGGGTGCAGAGGGATTTGGCTGGCTGGGGGCATTGGGCGTAGGCACAGACGCATTTCTCGGATTTTCGTCCAGTGACCTTGAGGATGCCGTTGGGCTCGTCGTAGTCGAGCTTTTCCCAGAAGCGGGCTTGGCCGCTGTTGATATAGTCCACGTAGCCTTGGAAGTTCTGGCGTTGTTGTTGGGCAAAGGCCACCAGGTCGTGACGGGTGTGGAAGCATTGATAGCCCCAGCGGGTGAAGACTGCGTCGATCAAGGCCTTGTCCTTACTCTGGTCGATGTCGTTCAACACCGCAATGACCTGTTCGGACTTGACGGGCATGATGTTGTCCGGCTTGGGCTTGTCTACTTCAGCTGCAGCGACTGTTCCCTGGGGTTGATCGGCCAACAACATCAGGCTGCAAGCACAGCCATGCTGGATAAATGATCGTCGATCCATACAGTGCTCCTTTTGATATCCAAGGTCTTCGTAATCGTACTCGTAATCAGCGCAGCGGTAATCGTAATCGGCTTTTTTTAAAAAAACGATTACGATGACGATTACCGTTCGCCTTCGGCTCTCTGATTACGATTACGATTTACAAGTTCTGACTCCTAACTCAAGATCTTCACCTTAAAAACACACCGCTTCGATCCGCGTAAACACGATTCCACAACCGTGCAATCCACCTTCTTGCCCAGGATGGTTTCGTAAGTCTCCTTTTGCCAGCCCACCGAGCATTGGCAGAAGTAGGGCGGGGTCTTTTCGCCGTCGACCAGGGAACAGACGCAGGGGCGTTCGGGGCTGACGATGGTGATGATGCCTTTTTCGCGGTCGAACTCAATGTCTTCGTTCTGGCTATCCTTCATGCGTTGGAAGAAGGCCTCGGGATCTCCCTTGCATTGCTGGGCCCAGCCGATGGACTTGGCACAGTTACGCCCGAGTTGTTCGATGATGTCAGCACGCGTTTGGTCATCGAGGTGGGGTTCCAGCAGTTCCCAGAGCTTGACCAACTGCCGCTTGGTGTGCTTATCCCACCATTGTAGACGCTGGAGTTGGCGTTCAGGGGATTCGGATTCATCCGCGGCCATGGCCAGGGATTCCGGGAGTACGGCTGCGGCACAAGCACACACGCCCATGCCACAGGATTGCTTTAAGAGTTCGCGACGGTCCATTGTGATCTCCTCTAGTGCATCGTCAACACTAAAAATCAGGGTTCTTGCTTGCAGCCAACAGGCATCTGCGGCGTCAGAAAGCCTACAAGTAGGGCTTCGTTTTCTTCCTTGCATCTACCTATTGGGTGCGACGCAATAACCCTAAAGTTTAGCATTGAAGACGCACTTGTTTAGTTTTGAAGGTAATCCACTCAGTTACCATCAGACCGCTTGAAGACGGTCAACATGACCTGTTTTTTTTTAGAAACATGAACAAAAGAGGATTCCTTTATTCCGTTCTCATCCAGAAGCCCCAACCGAATTCTTCCATGACCTCCGATCGAACCATGAGGGTATTGTTGCCCTTGTGGAGGGACAGCTCGACTTCGAATTGATCGGGGATCAATCGGCTGTTGCCATATTGCTGTCGATTGTCATTATACCAATTACGGTCCGGACCTTGGAAAACCAGCTGATCGTTACAATACAGTGTGAAGCGATCCGTATAGGTGACGAAGGCTCTGATGGTTTTGTCCGTCTCGGAAGGGATCGTTGTCTGGGCCAGGACGCTGTGCTGGGAGTAGTTGGGGTAGATTGCGCTTAGATTCACGACACCTCGGTCGTCCGTTTTGACGTCTTTGAAGGTTTCGTCTGCGAGATTCAATGCCTCATCCAATCCGGAACGGGCGTCGGTGGCGGGCTTGAGTTCGGTGATCTGCCAGTCGCGGATCACATTGAGCTTGAGCACATGCTGCCAGGGATCGTCCAGCTGAGGCTCGATGTCACCAGTGTCGAGTTGCGTGATAACCAGGTTTCTAAAGTAGGCAGAACCGTTGTAAGACGCCCAAAACCGAAAACCTCCGCAGGTGTAGGGCAAATGATAAACAGTGTAGACACATACATCCTCATGATACACATTGGCGATGTCCGTGCCGACATCAACGCGTAATCTCATCCACTGCCCATGTGTGACGGGGATTTCCCGTTGAGAGGGCAAGTACAGCTTAAAGGAGCCCTTTTTATTTCCCCACATCCCCATGGCCTGCATTGTCGTTGTCTCACGCCAGGTGGCGAAATGGACATCGCAGCTGTGGTCATCCTGGTTTTGAACGTGATATCCCAGTCCGACAAACCCCTGCTTATCTTCAACGAGGACCTCTATCTCGATGCGATAGGTTGTCCAGCTTTCATCGCCGACCTGTGGGGTGGGACGGTCCAATCGGTCTCCGTGACAGACCAATTTGTACAGCTTGCCGTAGGCAGGGTGATCAACAAAGTGATCCGGAGGGATAGTCCATCCATCCACAACGGTGTCGTCCAACGGGTCCTGAAAGAGGATGGGATTTTCTTGCGCGTGGCAAGAAAGAATAAAAACCATGAGTAAACCAATGATCCGTTTCATAATCATATCCTCTCGTTTGAGGTGTTGTCGTTGACTGGAGTCTCGTCAAGACTTGGATTCCGGGCTCAGTCATATTAATAGTCAACGATCGTAAGTATTAAACCGCAAAAAAGAAGAGTTTTCTTAATGGGCGTGATGTCTTTTTATTATAGCTTAAACGATGTCGTCAGGGAGTGATCAGAGTCAATAGGGTTTGCCTGTTGACATAAAACTTGCAGTCATCGCGAGGTGCATTGCGACGTGGCGATCTTCCATCTTTCAAACAATTGAAGATTGCTTCATTTCATTCGCAATGACGGCTGGTCTTAATGCCGCTTTAAGGGGCAATGCAATGCCACGTCCATTGGATATGGCATTGATACTATGGCTGGTATAGGAGGATGGTCTCAAGGATATTCATGGTTCTATAGGGTTGGTTGTCTTCGACGGGCTCTTCGCTTAAGACCTGACATTGGGCCATTAACGCTTTGATGTGCTCCTGGTTCAAGGGACTGCCGATCACATCCACCAGGCAAAAGACTTCTCCGGGTGTGACGATGTCGGCTAAGGAGTCCCGGACGATCAGATCGTCGAAGACATCGATATTGGTGTAGAAAATGGCCTGGTCGCTTTTAACCCAGTAATGCTCCCAGTTGCCGATCGCATTGTGTTCCAACAGGGAGCCGGTGGTCAATTCCGAGACGTGCACGATCTTTTGGATGTCCGGGTGGGTTTCGTGTAGATGTTCCAGGGATTGACGGTAGGGGCCCATGGAGATCTGGGAGATACGATAAGAGGTGTAAAGACCGCAGCCGATCAGAATGACCAGGATGATGCCCTGGATCAGTTTGCGACGGCAGTCCATTAACAATAGGGTGGGGGCAACCATGAGCAAAACCACCATGGTACTGATATACCGTTGATTTAAGATGGGACGGACTAGCAAGGACAACACAATGGCGCTGAGGATGGTGGCATTAAATACTGTTAAGGCCAAGCCGAGCAGGCGTCCTTGTTCCCTGTCTCGCTTGATCATGGCTCTTACGATGGCAATACAGGTCAGGCCATAAACCGTGACAGCCATAACATACATGGGTACATAAAGGGGAGCCAGGGCCCAAAATCGTTTGGCAAAGGGTTCGACATAGCAGAGCAGTACGGTTTGAAGTGTCACCGGCTGGATCCAGAACTCCTTGATTGCGGTGTTCACTTGCATACGCAAAGCAATCAACCACGGCACATACAACGCAACCGCGACCAATCCTACCACCAGATGGCGACGCCACATCTTGTCCTTGGCCGCCAGTAGGGTGATGAAAACAAACAGGTTGGCCCAAAAGGCTGCCATGAGACTGTAGTAATGTAGATAAGCCGCCATGAGTGTAAATAGACCAAGCATTAGAAGGTCCTTAAAGGCCTTGGTTTTCATGACGAGGCCTGCATACAAAAACACACCGGTCACGGAAAACGAAGCCCAGGTGTACATGCGTGTGTTGCGTGCATGGGACGCCAGCATGGGGATCGATAGGATGAGCAGACAGAGTATCAATGCACCCCGTTTGCCCAGCAACCGCTGTCCCACGCCATAGCTGAGTGCGAGTGTACTGAGGACTCCGAGCACCGAAAAAAAGCGAATGGTAAAGTCACTGACACCCACCACGCTGGTAAAGAGCTTGAGTGCCAGAAAGTAGAGGGGTGGATGGAAATCTCCGGCCAAGAGACCAAACATATGGGGCAGGGGATGTTGGACCAGGGCCTTGGAGAAGGTCTCGTCGATCCAGAGGTCACTTAGGGTCAGGTTGAAGCAGTAAGCCATTGCCGCAAAGATAAAAATAACCAAGAATCCCCCTGTTTCTCGACTGATCTTCAGTTCCTGCGGCATTGCTTCACTCCTTTAACATTCATGTTTGCAGTTTAGGGAACCTCGCCTTGGCCATAATGCTGAAATAGTCGACCCCATTGAGAGTCGAGGCATTGCTGGACGCGGGATTTGCCCACCCAGGGATACCAGTAGCCGTCATGGTAGAGGCGGCTGGCCAGGTAGGACCAGGGGGCCAGCCAGGTCTTGAGGGACCATTCCACCGGTCGTTTGAGCCAACCCCAATAGATGAGGTGTTGCATGCGGCTGGCAAAGGTCATTTTCTGGTAGGGTCCCACGAAGTGCCAGTTCTCCTGGGCGGCATCCATGTCGCCGACGATCTCGATCTGGCTGGGGTCACCGCAACCTAATCCTAAATCGTGAGCAAGGCGAATGGTCTTTACGTCGCGCAACGGATCGAAGCCCATGAGCTTGGCACTAACCGCGTCGATGGCCACTTGATCGGCCGAGGCCAGGATGACGTTCTTGACATGCGGGATCATACAACGGGGGCCGGGACCGTCACCGGCAAAGGTACCGTCCATCACGGCAAAGAGGCCCTTGTGGATCTTCTGCTGGATCATGAGCAGATCGACCAGGGTTTCATGGATGACCGGATGGGTCCAGTGACGTTTCTCGTTGAGCAGGCCGCCGAAGGCATTCTTCATGGCCCCGGTCATGGTGGTGAAGACGTGGGTCTTGACCGTAGGCATCTGGATGATGTTGGAGCCGATGAACTGCTTGGGTATCTTGAAGCCGTCGGGATAGACGTCGTTCAAGACCAGGAAGCGGTCGGCCAGGTCGCCTACGGCGTCGCGGATATCGATCCATTCTACCCCATCTTCATAGAGATGGAGATTGCCGATGCCGTATTTTTCCACCACGGGCAGATGCTTATTGGTGACCTCGCCTTCCTTGGCCGAGACGACGACTGTCCGGTTGTGACAGGCGGCCACCTGTTGCTGGGTGTAGCCATCGTCGAGGAGGGTGCGTGTAACCCCTTCGAGTTGCCAGGGCGTGGTGGAGCAGGCTGGATACCAGTGGTGCCAGCTGATGTTGACCTTGATCAGAGTTTTGGCCGCCGGATCCAGGGTTTGCTGATAGTCGGCTAGATGCATGAGGCGGGCATAGTCGTCCAATACGGTCGGGGCTGAGGTTCTTAAGATGGCGACTTTGGCTTTGCTAGTCATGTTTAATCCTTGCGTTCTATTGATAGCGAATATATTCGATAAAGATAGAGGTTGTCAATAAAAACCTTTGCACATAATTTTTGCTGGCGTTATTACTGCTCATTTTCGATTGTGAGAGGCTTTGGGATCGGTCGATATTGTACGCGTCCTGGGTAGCCTGCCACTACGCTCATCAGATCCGGGGATTCCCTGACCTCGCGACGGGGAACCTCGCGATAGGGGATGTCCCAATCCTTGAGTCGGCGACTGAAGGTTTCACCAAACCACATGAAGCACACCTCGATTTCATGGTCGTTGTCACGCAGTTCAGTGAATTGACGTTGTAGAGTACGCGTGGCCATGATCTCCCATTTCATATGGATTACGCCTACGGCCAGGGCATTGATCAGGAGAATACAGGTCAAAACCCAGGCGGCCTTGACCAGGAGTGAACACTGTCCCTGCCAGAAGCAGATGAATATTGGCAGAATGGGAATCCACCACATTTGGGGGCCATAGCGTGGCCACCAGGTATGCAGGCTGACCAACAACGAGGCGATGATCGTGCCGTAGGCCAACAACAGGTACCATCGGGCCTTAGATGTAATCAGGAGCACAACCGCTAAAAGAAGACTCAATATCAATCCTCCACTAAAGAATGGTCCAAAACCGGCCACGCGGGCCTCGTGTGTGCTGTAGACCCACAACTTTTTGAGGGGGACTGCAAATGGCCACATGGGTAGGGCGTCAGGGCCGTCATTGTAGGGTTGGTTGCCGGGCTGACCAAAGAGGGCCATGGCGTGACGCATGACGCGGTTTTTTTCCAGCATGTTCTTGGGGGTCTCGTACAGTTCGATGCCTTCCCGGCCCTGGGCGGTCAGACTGGGATAGGCCTCCGTCCCCAGGCAGGGGTAGAAGGGGTGGTGACGGTGAAGGGTGTTGGTGACATAGGGGTTGTAACCAAACGCCAGTACAGCCAGCAGGATGGCCCCCAGGTTCAAGGCGATAAACCGCACCAGCAGGTCACGACGTCGCCACAGACAATAGCATCCAAATCCGGCTGTGACGAAACAGAGAAAGACCAGGCCTGTCAGCTTGGCATTGATACAGAGAATAACGGCACATAGGCCGACATAGAGGGTGGACTTATTGGCTTGACGTATGCATCGCCAGAGGACGGCCCCATAGATCGCCAGGTAGCAGATCATCAGACCATCGACCATGAAGGTTACCATCTGCACGACTGCAACCGGATTCAAGGCCACCAAGGCACTTAGGGTAATGGCTCTGCCTCGTTTGATACCGAAATCCAGGCAGGCCGCCAGGATGGCCATGAAGGCGGCTCCCAAGGCCAGCCAGGTCACGAACATGCCGCTTTCAATGATGCCTGTGGTACTCATCATGGCCGCCGCAGGATACCAGGAGCCCTTGGCATAGTGACGGATCCAGAGATGGATATCATCAGGGAAGCTATGCATGGGCGACGAGAGGGGATTCCATCCTTCGACCATGAAATAGATCGCGGGCTGATGATACCACTGTCCATCCCAGGACAATCCATAGAACTGGACCGAGATGATGACGGATACGATCGTCAAGCCCAGTGACACCCCCAGCGGAATCAGACGCTCCTTGCCGAGCAAGCCTTGGGAACGTCCCAAACGATTCCCGATCCATAAAGCGAGCAGCAAGGAAACTGGGATTACCCAGGGCAGGGCCCTATGGCTGGTCAAAAAACAGAGCATGACTCCCAGGTGAGAGAGCACCAGGAATCCCAACAGTATGGCGACACAGGTCCAGAGAGTATTCGGCAATTTCATAAAACTCCTTGTCAATACAGACGGGTATTTATGGATAAGTCACCGCTGCTACCCTAAAAACCGCAGGATTGACTCAGAGAAGTCACTTTTTTTACACAAAACAGCGACGCATTTGAGCATGGGATTCTCTTAGGGGGGCTATAGGGAGAGGCCTTTTTGTTTGCAGTTAGGCACAGCCAAAAAGACCTGAATCCCTTAAAATCGTGTCTGAGTGAGAAATAACTAGGATTGCCTACGGCAAGCTTTAATAAACAGATCCCTCGATTCCTCGGGATGACCAAGTCACTTCGGATGATGCATTCGCTTGTCATGCCGAACGAATGTGAGGTATCTATTAGAATAAGCCACGCGTAGCGTGTCCGAATCTTTTACCCAAATAGAGTTTCATGCTATACTCCCTGCATGGTATCCTCCAAAACCTACTACGTTTACATCCTGGCCAGCGACTCCGGGACGTTATATGTCGGCATGACAAACAATCTGGAGCAGCGTCTCTGGCAGCATCGTAACAAAGAGATAGAGGGATTTACCAAGAAGTACGGTGTAACTCGGCTGCTATATGTCGAAATTTTTGGTGATGTCCATGCGGCCATTGCCCGTGAAAAACAGATCAAGGGGTTTCGGCGGGAAAAGAAGGTGGCTTTGATTGACGTAGATAATCCGGAGTGGCAGGATTTAGCTCTGGATTGGAGGAATGAATAAGGAACCGCTACGCGGGTTTAGTCGAACAGATCCCTCAATGCTTCGGGATGACAAGGTCACTAAAGCCTGATCCCTTAATTCTCATTGTGTTTGATCTTCCAAGTTACTGAGGCCATCCTCAACAAAACGATAATGGACTGCCCCGGGGTAGCCTTGTACCACACTCATGAGTTCGGGGCCGTCTTGAACCTCCCGTCTATGGACTTGTCGGTAGGGAATCCCCCAGTCGTTCAATCGTCGACTGAAGGTGTCCCCGAACCAGCGGAAGTTAACCTCGATTTCTCGGCCACTGTCCCGTAGTTCGGTGAGTTGCCGATGCAGGGTGCGGGTGGCCATGATCTCCCAACGCAGGTGCACTGTCGCGGTGATAAGGGCGTTGACACCGAGGATTCCACAGAGAATCCATGCCAAGACGACCTGTGGTCGCGAACGTTTCAAGCCAAACGCGGCCACCATCGGGACGAGTGGTAAAAGCCACATCTGCGGGCCATAGCGTGCCCACCACAGGTGTTTGCTGATAAACAGGGTGACTAGAAGAGTCATGCAGGCCAGCACCAGTAGACATCTGGGACTGTTGCGGCTGGCCAGAATCCAAACCAGCAATCCGAAACTCAGCACTAAGACCCCGCTGAAATAGGGCCCGAATCCACTGATGCGGGCTTCATGAAACTTATAGACCGCCATGTCGCCGACGCGGGCGGTAAAGGGCCACATCAACTGGGCGTTGGGCTGATCGTTAAAGGGGGCGTTGCCCGGTCGCGCGAAGACACTGTAGGCCATGCGGAACCAACGCGAGCGACCTTGCATGTTGTGCGGTGTTTCATATTTTTCAATACCGTCGTTTTCCTGTCCAACCAAGCCGGGGTACTCTTTTGTTCCCAGTTGGGGATAAAAGGGGTGGCCTCTATGAAGGGTGTTGGTGACATAAGGATTATATCCCCAGACAAAGGTCCCCAGGACAATCGTGATGGCTGTTAGTGTGGCATAACGCCAAATCAGATCGCGACGCTGGATAAGGCAGTAGATCCCACCTGCTGCGCAGAAGAAACAGAGGAAGACCAGACCTGTGAATTTAGTATTGATCATGCAGATGGCCGCGGTCACTCCCACATAGGCCACCAAGCGGGTAGGTTTGTGTAGGCAACGAACAAAGACGGCACAAATCACCGCAAGATAGGACACCATTAATCCGTCCACCAGATAGGACACGCTCTCCAGACAAACCACGGGATTGAGTGACACGAGTGTCGCTACCGTCACGGCACGCGCCCGACGCATGCCGCCATCCAAACAGGCCGCCAGCACGGCCATGAACATGATTGCCATTGCCAGTCCGTTGATACACTTACCTGCTTCCAGAGATCCAAAGGTCTTGAATAGGGCGGCGGCTATGTACCAGGGGCCTTTGGCATAATGACGCACCCAATCCTGGTTATGATCTGTAAATTCGCGCATTGGTTCGGCCAGTGGATTCCAACCCTCTTCCAGGGCAAAGATACCCACCTGGTGATACCACAGCCCGTCCCAGGATAGATCATAGAATAGAGAGGCGACCCCGATCGCCAGCACGATGAGTCCCAGGGAGACGCCCAATGGCACCAGACGCGCTTTGCCCTGTAGTCCGTCACGTTGTCCCAAACGATCGCCCATCCACAAGGCCAATCCCAAGGCCAGCGGAGCGATCCAGGGCAAAAGCGCATGCGACGTCAAAAAAGAGACCATGACACCCAAGTGGGTCAGGACAAAAAATCCCAATAGTATGGCCGTGATGGTCCATAAGTGCACTGTCGATTTCATAAATCACCTAGCTTATAAGTCACTTACCTTTGGGAATAAACCGTTACCCATCCATAATCCGGACAGATTAAAGTTTATTTTTTTGTAAAAACAGCGACACATTTCCCAAAGCTCGCGCAAAGGGTATGATGAAGGCCTTCAATCGTGGTGAAGTTACACTTGAAAGACGTTAAATGCACACGAGCAATCAAAACAAAGTGATTCAGGGATTAAAAGCCGGGGATCAGGAGGCGTGGTTGATGCTGTACGATGCCTATGCCCACAGAGTCTGGGAGAATGTGGCCCGCCTGGTGGGTGACGCCTCGGCCGTGCCGGACATCGTTCAGGACACCTTCCTGGCCGCAGCCCAATCCGCTCGCGACTACGATCCGCAGCGGGGCTCCTTGTGGGTCTGGCTCTGGGGCATTGCCCGACGGCAAATGGCCCTCCATTTCCGCAAACAGTCCCGCAGTCTGGGACTGGAACGCTTACGCTGCTGGTGGCAATCCCTGGAATCCTCCAAACGCACGATGCTCACGAATCTCGAAGCGCCCGTCAATCTACTGGCCTGTCATGAACTGGGAGAAATGGTGCGTCTCTGCCTCACCCGGCTGGACGCCGAATACCAGTTGCTTCTCATGGCCAAGTATCTCGACGAGCATTCGGTCGACCGCATTGCCCAACAACTGGCATGCACCCCGGTCGCGGTTCGTTCCAAACTGGCTCGGGCACGCAAGGCCTTTCGACGTGAATTCACCCACATCACAACACCTGTTCCCGTAGTTGGGAGTGTAAACCATGAATAAAGAAAAACAATCTTCAGAGCCCCGTTCGGATTCTGTTTTTAAGGCGGTTTCAGCAATGGACACCCAACCCGATGAACAATTCCTGCAAGCCTTGCGACAACGATCGGCCCAGGCCTTTCAAGACGCCACCGCTGACAAGGTCAAGACATCCGACCGCTCTGAAAATCTTTGGAGAACCATTATGCATAACCGCATCCTTCGTTTCAGTGCCGTGGCGGCCGTGATCTGTATCGCCGCCCTCGGCGTAATCTTCTTTAACAAAACCGAAAGCACGGCCTACGCCAATGTCGTGCAAATGCTGCAGCAACTGAGGACCCTGACCTACACGCTGACCACCCAGGTCAATGACGGATCCGGTAGTGAGATTAGTACCCGTTGGTACTTTAAGGATCCGTCTCATTTACGTACGGAAACCGAAGGGGGCCATGTCACCGTCATTGACGGAACACAGGGCATTCAGATGTCTCTTGTTCCTGAAAATCTAACCTATATAACAGGTGAGTTCGAGATGAGTGATAAAGTAGACGATGGTCCCTTCGCCAACATCGCCAACCTGCGTGCCTTACCGGCTCAGGCTGATGAATACCTGGGAGAGCAGGAGTTGGACAGTGGCCCGGCCGAAGGATTCTGCGTCACCACTGGAGACAGTACCACCACAGTTTGGATCGACATTGAATCCGGTGTACTCGTACGCGTCGAGCAAGAGTATGCCGATGCCCCCGGTATGAACTACACCATGAAAGACATCCACCTGAATGAGGATCTCGATGACAGCCTCTTTAGCGTGACTCCGCCGGAAGGATATACCCAAAGCGTCACTCTCGTTGCAGGTACCGGCGGCAGTGAAGAGCAGTTTATCGAATTTCTACGCTTTTGGTCCATGGAACTGGCCAAGGATAAGACCTTTCCGCCCGTCGTTTTGGGACCGCAGATGAGCAAGATCATGATCGACATGGTCAAGCAGGGCAAGCTCCACCAGGAAAAGCTGATGGAGTTCGATCAGAACGAGACCTACCAGGCCCTGCTCTGGCTGGCCAACCTGCCTGCCGAAGCCAACTTCCGCTACATCGGCGAGAATGTCCCCCACGGCGACCCAGCCCAGCCCATTTTCTGGTATCGACCGACGGGAGAAACGACCTATCGGGTTCTCTATGCTGACCTGCACATCGAAGAGGTACTGTCGGAGGATTTGCCGCAGTAGCTTAAGGTTGTTGAGAATTCACAAAGGCCCATCACATAGCGTGATGGGCCTTTTATTAGGCTAATCAGCAAATCCTTCAAACGTTCGTTACATTGAAACAATCCAATTTCTCAGAGTTCCCGTTCGGTGCGGGTGCCATCTTTGTAGATTACTTCCTTGTCTGGTTTACCACCGCTGTAGTGGATTTCTCGTAAGGTTTGTTCCTTATCACTGAAATATTTGTCGTAGGTCTTTTCGCCTGTCCAATTCCATATCTCCCAGTGACCGGCGCGGAAACCATCCTGGTATTGCCCTGACTCCTTGACTTTACCATCATTATGCCATGACTTATACGGTCCGTGCAGCTTTCCTTCCGCATTGTAGCCTTGACGTCTGATCAACCGGCCTGCATTACTGGGGTGTGTGGCATATCCCTGTGTCAGCACGGGCACCCCTGTGGCACTGTATAGCGTTAACTCGATGAGTTGCTTGCCCTCGATCCAGCGTTCGTAACGCTGTTTGATTCCGTGGGACCACCGGGTGATGTCAACGCATTCCTCTGATCGGGCGTAGACTCCCTGTCTCTCATAGCCGTCTTTCTTGTCGTTCTCATCGAGCTGGTAGACATGGACGACCTCGCCGGACGGAGCGTATTGACAGAAGCGGGCCAGTCGGTCTTCTTCATAGACATGGCAGTAGTGCCACTGTTTCCCGGCGAAGGTATTGGGAAGCATACTGTCGTGGAACGACTCATAGTATAGACCGTGTTTGATCCTGGTGCCTTTACGCACCATATACTTTTTGGCGATATATTCGCCGATCTCCTTGCCGTTGTCCTCGTCGTATTTGACACGCTCTTCAATGACCCATTCGGTATCGCTTTTCACCATGGAAAGGGTGGTGGTATCCGAGGCGATGGCCTTGCCTGTCTGATCGAGCAATTCCACTTGTAATGGATGCTTTCCTTCGTTTTCACAGTGCAGGTGAAATTCGGGGATATGGGTGGTGGTCGTCCGGTCCATCAATGTCCAGCGATAGCAATACGCCTGTTCCGGCAGTAGGCCGGATGCCTCGGCTTTGATAAACTCGTCAGTCCCGAAGAGGAGTTCGTATTCATCACTGGAGAAATTGATCTCCGCAATCGGCAACCCGATGTGAATGGCGCAGCCCCTTGTGACTCATCGTTTACCGGTGGCCGGGTTCTCAATCCACACTTGCATCGGATAATCTTTTTCTTCCGGGAAGGTACGTTGGAATTGCCATTCCGCTGAACCATCGGCGGCGACCGGTCTGGTCTGACGTCCATTGAGTTTTTCGTCTTCTTCAAATTCCCATACAAATTCCACCTGGGGCAACTCCGGAGGTAAATCCCGCGTGGTGACTTTGAAATCAATGGGCTTATTCATCTCACCGTTTTTCACAGAGGCCGGTTTGATCTCCAGTGTGGGTAGGTGACGCACACGAACGGTTACATTGCGTGTCTGGGTCATTCCGGTGTTGGCCACAAGTACCGTTAGCACGTCATTGGGCCCAACGGTGACCTGTCGATTTGCGGTCTTACCTTGAATGGGCAAAGGCTTGATACCTGCCTGACGCATGCCTTTTTCGAGCAGATACAGATCGGTCGTGCCGTCCGTACCGCTGAAGATATCACCTTCCAGGACCACTTCAACGGTCTTCTTTTTCCCCGCCTGGATTTCCTCTGGCGTATGTTCGACCTGGATTGCCGCATAATCACATACGCCCTTGGTGCGGGCAGACAAAGACACGGTTTTCTCGCGATCTTTCAGCTTCAAGGTGGTCAGTGCATGTGCATTGGCCAGGACGCCACGCAGATTCCTGGCTTTCTCTTGCGCATCTTTACCCACGATCATCCAGCTGCAGTCGGCATCGAACAACAGGTAAGCCGAGAAGTCACGATAGACTTCACCGAGAGACGTTCCTTTCGACTTACAGAAATCACGCAGGGGTTTGAAGATGGACATGTCTTCTACGACATCGACCACTTTGCTTTCTTGTTCCTGGGTTATAAAACGACGTCCCTTGTCTGCGGCATAGGTCACCGCAGCGGTGTAATCGAACAATAGCATCCCATCACTGAGCTGCAACGTATTGGTGACCAACTCCGCAAAGGTGCACAGTTGGCGGGTTTCAACCATATAACGAATCAGACTGCTGGTTTGGTACTCATGCATGTCGTCGGTCAGCGACAGCGGCTTACGCAGGAAGTCCTGTCGTGCCCACGGCATCTTCGATACAACGCGGTCTTGCCAGACCACCCGCGTGGCATATTCGGCCTGAGCCTCCAACCAGGCGCGTCGGAATTCCTGCGAGGCAATCCCACTTTTGAGTAGATTGGCCTGCACCGCGTGCATCAGCTCATGGGAGGTGGCGATACGAACGTCGGACGCTTGCCAGGCCTCGGCCAATGAGACCCATATCTCACCAGTGAACTTCTCAAACAAAGAACTGCCAAACGGCATCAGGTAAACACGGATTTTGGAGTCAGACAGATACGCGTTCAGGAGCGAGGGATTATAGACCTCATCCGGCTTCAGCGGCACCCGGGTGTCGAAGCCCAAATTCTGATAGGCGTCATGGGCGCGTTCGATGCAGTAGCTGGCGTAGGTCACATAAAAAGGCACTTCGAATTGATCGACCTGCTTTTGGCAGATTTGTTTTTCGGTGTTGTCAAGTTTATTGGGGAAGGCCTTGTCACCCATGTCCGGATCATCGCGGATGGTTGAATCGTAGAAGTGGATCTTGAAGTGCTGGGTGCCGGCGATGTCCCATTCAATGTAGTTCCAGTTCATGGAGATCACGCAAAGGTGCTGTGTAACGACCGTGGCGATGTTGGTTTCTGGATTGACTGTGCAGGGAAGGGCCACCCATGTCTTGAAATAGGGATCCCAGTAACAGGCATGAAAACCCGAGGGGTAATGCGGCGAATCACGATGGGCCAAGATGTCTGCGGGAATATCCAATTGGATGTCCAGACGGATTGGCTGGGGTAGAATCACCTTGTCGCCGATGGTTACATCCCATTGTCCCAGTGTCTTGAAATCGTCGCCATCGGATACGGGCGGAACCTCTTTGACTTCGCATACGCAGACGGTCGTGGGCGTATCGACTAATCCGGCAGGGATAGTGAGCTTGACCGGTCCGCTCTCAACGATGGTCTGACTGTCGGGGGATGCGGTTTGTTCAGCGAGTATTTTACCCAGCGTTGGTAACTGCGGCTCAGTGTCCAATGCATCCAGTCCCACATGCCAGGCCGCCGACGGATGCCCTGATTCAGAAGGGACACGCGGCTGGTCGTGACTCTTGGGTTGGGGTGGCGTCTGCTGTGATGGTGACGTGGTTGCCGTTGACTGTTCATCGGGATTGTCACGGCAACCGTTCATCGACAACAGGAATACTAGGAATACATATTGAATGATGGTGAAACACTTTGGACGTTGTGAGGTCGAAAGCATTGGATGTTTTCCCTAAACAAAATTTAAAATATTTGACACGACCTCGCCATGGCGGCAAGATATCTATCTTGAATATCGGCATATATCAGTGGACCGATCAAATAAATCAAAGCAGCGAGGTGCCAAAAGAGACGAAAACTTGGTGGAATGACCCAAATATTCGACCGGGTCGCAATGGTTTAATTAAAAAGCGACACTCTTTAGCGTTCAGTTCAATCAGGAGAATTTAAAATGAACCAGAAACAAGTGACATGTCGCAGGGACATGATGCAATGGCTGATAGTGACCGTTATCATGGTAGTCGTGTTGTGCCTGGGGCCCGGCTGTAAGAAGGATGAAGAAAAGGTAAGCACTACAGAGAAACAGACCAAAGAACCGGTTGCAGAGGTCAAGACGGATAATCCGACCGAAGCGGTCGAGCAGGTGACCATGCCGTTTGGAGGATTATATACGCCGGTGACGGAGTCCTCGCTCGATGGCATCAAGGGGACCTGGACAGGAACATGCCGGGGCATGCTTGCCCACAGCGATGGCAGCGAACGTAATCTGCGAAATGTCTATGGTCGCGAAGCCGCCAAGGAACTGGAAAGCCTGACCAAGCACTTCTATATGCCTAAAGAATGTACCGTTGATGTCGATGGTGACAAAATGACCCTGAGCGTGAAACTCGATGACAACAACAGCATCGTGATCGAACAGGGTGGCTTGCAATTGGCCAAGGCAATGGTATCGGCCAGTGTCAAGGGGCAGACGGTTGCCCCAGACTATCAATACATTGTAGGTCCAACGACAAGGAAGTGGGAAGACCGAATCGGAGGCATGACGCTCGATCAGGAACTGCAGGGCGTGGTGCATCAAAAAGATGGGAAGATTCTCATCTCCGGACAACTCACCGTCAATTACGGCATCAGCTACACAGGCGAGGATTATACCAATGAGTGTGCCTGGAATTACATCTTTGAAGTGACCCAATAACAACGAGTGACATTGTCTGATCCCTATCCAGGTAATGGGTTGTATGTCTCTAGTTGCCCAAGGTCTCCTTTTCAGTAGTGTAGACCGGCCGTTAATGCCATAGCCGGTCCGTGCCCATGGTCTTGAGTGCATTGTACAGAGCGGGGTAAGGGACGTGCCCCAGTTCTTCATAGACTTTTACCCTGATGGTAAGCCCTTCGGCCGGAGCTAGCAGCGGTAGAAACATGGCCATGCTTTCAGCGACACCCTCTTCACGTCCCAGGGTGCCCCGGGCCAGATAGAGGTAGGCCTTGTTGAGGTTGTCGTTTTCAGCATGGGTTTGGATCTCATTGATCATATAGGGTCGGCAGGTGGCAAAACTGGGGCTGGTCGCGATGATGCCTTGGAAAAGCGTCGGTTCTTGGAGTTGGGTCCACCAGGCAAAAAAGCCACTGGATGATTGGCCCATCAGGAGTTGTGTGCCATTGGTCAAGTAGTGCGAGTCCACAAAGGCAATGACTTCCTGCTGGATGAATTGGAGAAACCGGCTGGAACCGGTTCCCGCCGTCTGTCCAGGGAACATATCACGATCTCGACATTCACGACTGGGATTAGGAATCCCTACCACGATCATGGCAGGGACGCCTTCGGCCTCTTCAAAGTAGACGGTTTGTTCTACGGTCGTAACACTGCTGGCAAAGCAATACTCCCCGTCTAAGCAGTACAAGACCGGGTACCTCTTCTCTGCATGAGGATCATAGTTTCTTGGTAAACTGATTTGCAATATACGTTCTTCGTTTAGAATCGCAGAGTCGAGTTTACAATAATGCCCAATCGTAATCGGATCACCATCTTTCTGAGCCCATAAAGAGGCATCACACATTAATAGTACGGTAGATAAAAAGATGCACTTCATCATTTAAGTTCCTTAATATACTGTGAGGATTTGGATTAGCTGTAAGAACCAAACCTATTACGCAATGAAATGTTTCAAAAAATTCCAAAAAAACAAGGATTGATCGTTGCTCAAGGGGGGGGCAGTAGAATGAGAATACAGAACGCAGGATACTGTAGTTTCGCCAATGGAGTAACTGAAAAGTTAAAAGTTTAGGCCCGACCCTAACACGACTGAAGGGATCGCGAAATTGACGAACCGGACCACTGCCACTGCTCTGGTGACCGCTACCATCGTCCCCCTCGAAGTGGGCATTGTAATAAAGGTTTTGCGGCTCCACCCCAATATACTCCATGATGTCGATCTCGCCACTGCGGGGCCAGCCTCCATAGAGACTGTAGGTGGGCATCATCCACAGGGCAGGCCAGGTCCCATTGCCCGTAGGCACTTTGGCACTGATCTCGATCTTGCCATAACGCCAGTCACCGGCATTCCGGGAAATCAAACTGGCCGAAGTATAGTTCGCATCCTCATAGGATTCCTTGTGGGCCTCGATGATCAGCACACCATCTTCCACACGGGCATTTTCCAACCGCTGACGGGTATAGTACTGCAGCTCATTATTACGAACCTTGCCTACCTCATAATCCCACTGATTGCAGTCCGGCAGCCCGGGAGTATTGAAATCATCACTCCAGACCTCGACATAGCCCTGAGCCAATAGGCCCACCGGAAACCAAAGGAACAGAACCGAACAGAATGCAGCGAGAGTCGCAAGTTTCATTGAAGCACCCATCTATTGGAAGTCAGAGCAGTTAACATTGAAAGTCATTGTACAGACAATCGGAGGGGCAAATCAATAGATGTTTTAAAAGAGGAGTCAGGGCTCAGAATGAGAATGCAGAACGCCGGATCCAGCAAACTGAAGGTCCACTGGATCAATCTGGTCGCGATAGCGACATAATAAAAACTCAGTAATATAGAACGCAGGATACAGACAGTAGGATGGCCTTTCTGCCCATGCCGTTAGCTTATATCTTAAGGTCTGGCCCTCAGTTGTCCCGGTTGGCTTTTTCGCTACTTGTTTATCGTTCGCTTGAAATCGAAGACCCCGTCCCCCAAGGTATAGGTGTCACCACTCCTCGGATTCGGATTGAACACAAAACCGTCGTCTCCTGTTTCTGGTAAATACGATGAGAGAGGATTGTAGATATACTTCCCTTCCTCCGTCCCATCGCCGACACGCTGGACAATGACGATGTTGACCCTGTGCGTGTAGATCCTTATAGGATTCAACGCTCTGATGCGATCGGCCCAGTATACCGGCGGGATTTCGGCGTTTCGCTTCTCAGTTCCAGCTTTGATGGCCTTCCCATGGGCCGCGCAGGTCGCGAGGGCCTCTCCTCTAATGTCAGTTGGGAGCAACGATGGTGATTTGGGGGTTAGGTCACTCTCGAGTTTCAGTATTTTCGTCGGATCACCCCCAAAAGGTCCAAAATACGTCATTGTGCTAGATCCATAAGGATCATGCTGGACATAGAAGCAGTTCTTCTCAAGGATGTGGTAGACAGCTCCATCAAATCCACTGTAGACACGCCTAACATCGTTCCGCATTATGAAGGAGTCTGAGCCTTCGGAACGCTCTTCCCATAGATCGGGAAGATCGCTTTCGCGGGTCGTTCGGGGTGCTTTTGTCAGGTCCAAGCCATGGAACTTCTCTGCAGACGGACAAGCCGTCTGCACGGATGGTGCAGGCTTGGTCTTCAATATGGCGTGGGTGCGAGCATGTTGCTCCCTGCACCCTTTGCAACCAGAAACAGCCAACAGCATTAGGCAGAAGCTAGGAAGGACGACGTGTTTCATTATGATCTCCTTTCTTCATATTTGCTTATTAAATATACTCAATTGTACTACAGATAACATCGTCTGAATGTAAAAGGTGTGTAAAATCTGGAAGCTAAAAGTTTATTAGGTAGTCCGCTACCTATTCTATTGTTGCTTTAACGCTTAAAAATGGCACATAAGTATCTTCCAACCGAAGAACCTTCGCATGGAGGGGATGTTTCAAGTTAAATCTATTACACGAAGGTGAAATCGCATCCGACGGTACATCAGTCTTCGTGCTCTCGTGGTGAATAAAAACCTTATTTGCCGGAACGGAATAACCGAAGGTTCCCTGGAGCAAACTCAGCTGCAATAGCAGCATAAGTTAGTTTGGGAAAGAATCTTGCGGCTTTGTTTCACTACGCCGTCACATGGTATGCGTCTGCGTAAATCAGCGGCAAAAAGAGAAAAGGAACTGCTGCGCAGGCTTGGTCTAATAGATCTCTCACGTACGTTCGAGATGACGTGAGTGGCATCTGTCGATGTCAACTCTTCTGGTTCTTTGCGGCTTGGCGTCTCTCCATGAGTTATAGCATGGACTTAAGCCCATCTAGTCTTTGAATCGATAGCGAACCGCCCCCGGATTGCCGCGGGCCACGCTCATCAATTCGATGCCGTCCTCTGGACTGATCCACGGGGCCTCTTCGAATTCGATGCCCCAATCTCGCAGGCGTTGGGCCACTGAGACATTGAAGTAGCCCATGGAGATTTCTATGGGTTGTCCTGCCTCTTTGAGTTCGATAAGTTGTTGATGCAACCTTTGGGTGGATTTGACTTCCCAATGCAGACGGACGGATGCCACCATGAGGGTGTTGAGTAGCAAGAGCACCAACAATCCCCAAGCCAACCTAGTCTGATAGCGGCCGGTTGCGGCTTTAAAGGCTACGGCCAGGGACAAGAGTGGGAGCCACCACAACTGGGGGCCGTAGCGGGCCCACCAGAGATGCTTGCTCAAGAGCAGGGAAGCAACGATCACCAGGGTACTGATGACTATGAAGAGACGATCAGAGGGAACCGTTATCAATAACCAGATGATTAAAAGCAGACTCAGCACTAAAACACCACTGAACCACGGTCCGAACCCGGCGATGCGGGTGTCGTGGAAGCGGTAGACGTCCAGGTCACTGGGGCGGGCGGCAAAGGGCCACATGAACTCGGCTTCGCGTTGGTTGTTGTAGGGGGCGAAGCTGGGCCGACCGAAGATGGCATAGGCGTATCTGAGCAGACGTGGGCGTCCCTGTATGTTGGGTGGGGTTTCGTAGAGTTCGAGCACGTCATGGCCCTGGGCGGACATGCTGGGATAGTCCTGGCTGCCCAGCAAGGGGTAAAAGGGCTGGTTGCGATGTATGGTGTTGGTGACATAGGGATTGTAACTCCAGGCCGCCACCCCCAGGCTTAGGGCCAGGATGTGCCAGCCGATTAAAGGGACAAGTTTACGACGTGATTTGATCAAACAGTAGCATCCTGCTCCGGCAGCTATGAAACACAGGAAGATTAAGCCCGTGAATTTACTGTTGATGCTGCAGATGGCGGCGGCTATTCCTACATAGAGAATCAGCGGGTTATGGCCTCGTTTGATCAGACTTATTAAAGCGGCGGTGTAGCAGGCCAGGTAACAGACCATCAGGCCATCTACGAGATATGAGAGGACTTCACTGAGGACCACCGGATTCAAGGCGGCGACGATTCCCAGGGCTAAGGCTTGACTACGTCGTAATCCCAACTCCAAGGCCGCGGCAGTGACGCTTATGAGGGCCGCAGCCAAAGCCACCCAGGTGGCGAATTTGCCTGCTTCATGAGATCCGGTCAGGGCCTTTACGGCCACGGCCCCATACCAGGGGCCCTTGGCATAGTGTCGTACCCATTGCACATTGTGTTCTGGGAATTCACCCAGGGGTTCTGTCAACGGATTCCAATCCAGGGACATGCGGTAGACCGCAGCCTGGTGATACCATTGACCATCCCAGGATAGATCGAAAAACATTGCCGAGACCGATACCGCAAGCACAATCACGATTAAGCCCAGGATGATGGCCCCAATAAGAGGTCGTCCGTAGAGTCCCTGGCGTCTTCCCAGGGCCCAAGATGTTAGCGTCGCACCGACGAGGGCAATGGGAACCACGCAGGGGAGGGCTTGGGGTGTGGTGAGGAAACAGAGCATGACACCCAGATGGATAAGAACGAGGAATCCCAAAAGCAGGGCTGTGGCAGTCCAGAGAAACGAGGGCAGGGGCTGCTTTTCGGGTGTGTTTGTTTCTTTGTTTAGAACCATGATCAGCTCTCAAACATTGGGTGTCGTTCATTCTATAGTGCCATTTCAGGCAATACGGAGGAGTAAAGCTATTTCAACCAGAAAAATCTGTTAAATGCAAGGTTGCTATTGCTGTGACTGAAACAGTGATTTTACCTCGTCCTGAGATAGAGCACGGTTCCAGATCATGGCATCATCCATGAAGCCGTCAAAGGATTCTCCGGGCTCGTCATATTCCGGCATGGGGTCGATGAGGTTCATTCCCAGGGAGAGATCGTGGTCATTACTGGGGACCTCTCCGGCCCAGGTGATGACTTGCTTTTGCTGCATGCCGTCTACATAGAGGCGTATACGCCTGCCGTCATAGGTGGTGACCACGTGATGCCACTGGCCGTCGGTGACCGGCAGGTTGCTTTGGGTGATGCCTCGGTTGCGGTTGAGCTTCATCCCGATTTCGATTACGGCTTTGCCCTGGTAATCGATGGGTGTCCATGCCCCTCCAATGCTCAAGGCGTAGCCCTCGGAATAGCTTTTATCGAAGAGTCGACGCCAGATCTTGTCGTGCCGACTGGTCTTCATCCAGACCGCCAGGGTGATTTGGGACGGATTGAGAGAGTCGCTGTTGGGGATGCGGATGTATTGCTCGCGTGAGGCGAATCGGAAGACGCCACCCCGGGATTCATCTGTGGCCCAGTGGGCTCCGATGGCTTGACCGTGATTGTTTTGGCCACTGCTGTCGGTGACCTGATCGTCTTCATCCTGATCAAAGGCCAGGTGTAGGACCTGTCCCTGAGCCAGCCTGGCTACCCTATTGTTCACACTGGCCTTTTGCATTTGGGTATAGATGATCGGAGTAGTGATGCCGGTGACCAGGGCTAAAGTAATCCATAGGGTTACGGCCTTCTGGGTGAACAAGGTGTGCAGGAGCCCGGTTTCAAGTGAAACCGTACCACTCTGGGCTAACGCAGTACCGGCCACACTCGATGCCATCCCGGCGGGTGCGGCCTGGACCGCATGGGCAGAGACGGCCAGGCCCAGGGCTGAACTGGAGACGGCAATGCCTTTGCCGGAAAAAAAGTGTCGCAGCTTTTGCAGACCTTGGCGGGCCCGTCGTTGAGCCGTGTCTTCGCTGACGGCCAGGGCCGTTGAGATCTCGCGCCAGGGTCGATCCTGAAAGAAAACGCATGACCATGACATTTTGCTCCTCTGCATCCAAGCGGGCCATGGCCTCGTCCAACTCCGGGTTGATCACCTCCCAAGCCACCTCTGCCTCTGTTTGTGTGTGCATGCTTGCCTCTGCTTCGTGTCGGTGTCGGGTTTGCTCGGCCCGCAGGGCATTGACCGCCTGGCCATGCGTAACACGGTAGAGCCAGCCCGGCAGGGTGTTGCCATTGCGAATGGTCGATGCCTTAGCCATCAGTTGAACGAACACCATCTGGACGATGTCTTCAGCCAGGGCGGGCTCACGCACTATGCGCAGGGCCGTGGAATAGACCAGGTCCACGTGCCGCTCTACCAACTGGGTAAAGGCGGGCTGTGAGTGCTGTTTGACATAGTCCTGCAGTAACTGGGCATCATTCATCATGGTTCTGTTTATAAGTCAAATCTCAATGGGAGTCTGCCGCAAGAAATAAAAAAATAGAAATGGGTTGAAAAACGAAGGTATGGGCGGATTATAAATTGAGTCCATCAACAAAAAGAAAGGGGATCTCATGAATCGTAAAGAATTTCTGGAGTCAGCCTGCGGGTGGGGATTGTGTTCTTGTGCAGTGTTTGCCCAACCGGCTCAGGCGGCCGAAGGAGACGATGCGGCTGCTACGGAGTTAGGAACCCTCAAGTGGAAGCTCGATTTTATGACGCATCGTTTTGCCAAGCTGGTCGCTGTTATGAGTGAAACCTTGGACGAGGCCACCTTGGCCGGTTTGTTCGAGGCCATGGGACGCGAGTGTGCCAAGGGCTTCAAGCATGAGTTCGAACCCTTTAAGGGCGATCCCGAGGGATTCCTGAAGTCGGTTCAACAGAAGTGGGTGGAATCTGCCACTTGGGATGAATCGACCGGGACCGTGCACGTGGTTGACCGTTCCACCAATTGCACCTGTCCCTTTGTGGACGAGCAGAAGATGTTCGGTCACTTTTGTCACTGCACGATCGGCTGGCAGAAAGAGGCCTACGAGGCGGTGTTGGGTAAGCCCGTGGACGTGGAGGTGGAAGAGTCGATTCTACGCGGCAGTAAACGCTGCGTATTCTGTATCAAGGTGAAGGCTTAAAGGGCTTCATGGGCCGGACGCATCGTTCCTTGGGAATCCACATGGATGACCTCGCATTCCATCCAGTGTCCGGATTTTTGATAGACCTGCTCGCGTACGGTGCGGATCAATGCGAGTACGTCCTGGGCGGTGGCTTGGCCGTGGTTGAGGAAGAAGTTGGCGTGTTGGTCGCTGATAACGGCATTGCCACAACGATATCCCTTGAGTCCCAGGTCCTCGATGATCTTGCCGGGCGGCCCCCATTGGGTAAACAGCTCCAGGTGACGCTTGAACACCGAGCCGCAGTTGGGCCAACGTAAAGGAAAGCGTTGCCGTCGGGTTTTCAATGTAGTCAGCATGGCCTGGCGTACATGGGTGACATTGGCCTGTTGGCATTGCAAGGTGACATCGGTGATGATGACCTTTTCAAAGAGGAAGCGACTATGGCGATAGCTGAAGCCGCAGTCCTTGCCGGTGACCCGGTGACGTTGCCCCTGGCTATCGATCCAGGTGACGTCCTGGACCAGACGTCCGATGCTCTGTTGCAGACTCCCGCCGTTGAGGGTGACCAGGCCGCCCAGGGTGCAGGGGATGCCCACGGTGTGTTCCAATCCGGTCAGACCGAGGCAGGCAGTGCGGTGGGCCAGACGAGGAATCGAGATTCCGGTTTGGGCCTGGATGCAACCGTCTTCGATGGTGACACGGGAGAAGGCCGATCCAAGTTTGATGACCAGGCCGCGTAGACCTTCGTCATTGAACAAAAGGTTGGAGCCCTTGCCTATGGCGATCCAAGGGATCCTTGTTTGATGGGCAAAAGTGATTAGCTGTTCGATTTGATCGGTGCTATTGGGTTCAACCAGTCGGTCGGCAGGGCCACCGATTTTCCAGGTGCAGTGACGGGACAAGGGTTCGTCCTGGGCTGCCCTGAGGCCCAGGTCAGTGGTGAGTTGATCCAGGCTGGTGTAGTCGGTGGTCATGAAGCAGCCTG
Organism: Sedimentisphaerales bacterium; assembly: GCA_963662565.2. Lineage (GTDB taxonomy): Bacteria > Planctomycetota > Phycisphaerae > Sedimentisphaerales > Anaerobacaceae. The sequence continues at coordinate 118,364 of CAXXXG010000018.1, forward strand.
CAAGGGGTTGAGCTTCAGGGTGGTCTTACCTGTCGCAGCAAATCCATCGATCCCGACCCGGACGGGGTAGTCACGATGGTTGGCTGCGATAGGGTCGGCCAGTTGGTTGATTATGGTCAGTCGTTGCATCAGCTCGATCCTGTTTTTGTTAAAAGGGGGTATTGTAGTGACTGAGGAGGGAAATGCAAGCCCCGACTGGGATTGACGTTGAGTCGGGGCTGGGAAATCTATTTTAATGACGCCAACCGGCCACGCGTTTGCGTGAGGTACGGCGTGGTGCGGCTCGTCGTCGACTCATTGAGCTAGCTTTAGACGCGGAGGGGCTAAAGAGCTTACGTCTCAAAGCGATGCCTTGTGAATGGTAAGGGTGATCTTCATCGGCGACCAGCTCCTGCTTGGTCAGTCGCTCGATAGGGCTGATCAGGGGCAGTTCGTCACCATCACAGAAGGATAAGGCAATCCCTACGGCTCCGGCGCGGGCGGTACGGCCGATGCGATGCACATAGCTTTCAGCGTCATTGGGCATTTCGAAGTTGATGACGTGCGAGATGCCCTCGACGTCGATGCCGCGGGCCACGATGTCGGTGGCGACCAGGACCTTGATACTGCCCTCCTCAAAGGCGGCCAAGGCCTTTTGTCGGGCTCGTTGGGGTTTGTCCGAATGGATGGTCTCGGCCTCGATGCCCCGTTTGATCAGGTGTTTGGTGACGCGATCGGCCTTGTATTTGGTACGGGTAAAGACCAGGACCTTCTCGATGGCCTCTTCTTTTTGCAGGATTTCGGTCAGCAGGGCGTCCTTGTGCATCTCTTCGACATACATGATGCGCTGGGTGATGTTGTCACTGACCGAGGCGGCCGGGGTGACCTCGACTTTTTCCGGATCATGGAGCATGCCTGAGGCCAGGTTGATGACCGCGGTCGAGAGGGTGGCGGAAAAGAGCATGGTCTGGCGTTTCTTGGGGACCTTTTGCACGATTTTGCGTACATCGTGGATAAAACCCATGTCCAGCATGCGGTCGGCTTCGTCCAGCACCAGCATGTTGACATGCTTGAGATCGATGTGTCCCTGCCCCATGAGATCCAGCAGACGGCCGGGGGTGGCAATCAGAATCGAGGGGAGTTTGGCCAGGGAGTCGATCTGCTTTTTAAAACGAACTCCGCCCAGGATCACGGTGGTACGGATCTTGGTGTAGCGACCGTAGTCGCGGATATTTTCGTCGATCTGCAGGGCCAATTCACGCGTGGGAGTCAGAATCAATCCCTCAATGTGACCAGAGGGCTGGGCCGACTTTTCCAACAGGTGGTTCATCATGGGCAGGGCAAAGGCGGCCGTCTTACCGGTACCGGTCTGGGCACAGGCCATGACGTCTTTGCCTTCCATGGCCAGGGGGATGGCCTGCTCTTGAATGGGGGTGGGTTTTTCATAACCCACTTTTTCCAAAGCCTTTAAGATGGCTTCGTTAAGGGAAAAACACGAAAATGCATATTCGTCCATAACATCCTTACAATGGGCCCGATGAGGTCGGCGACAATGGGGCGATCGAATGATTGAGATGCGGCCATCTGTTTGCGACGCGGACGTCGTCGGGGCTAAGTCTTTTAATTTTCTTCACTTGAGTTTCTTTTTCAAGGGCATAGGCTAACAGATTTGCCTAGGACAAACAATAGATTTTTAGTCGGTCCAATATGCTGGGTTTATGAGGTCGGCTTGATGTTGCCCCCCTCAAGGGGTTTATCGGCCGTTTGGGAGGGGAGCTTTAGCAACGCAGGTGATGTAATAATTCTTTTAAATCGACTGAGGCGAAGGTGGTGGCACTGTCGGCCGTGGCATAGGGGATGATCAATTTGCCGTTATGGATGAGTGAGCCGCAGGAATAGACCACATTGGGGACATAGCCCTCGCGTTCTTCTTCATTGGGGGCGATCAAGGGTTGGGAGAGCTGACCGATGATGCGAGTGGGATCCTCCAGGTCCAGGAGGGCGGCACCGATACAGTATTCCCGCATGGCCCCCACGCCATGGGTGAGCATTAGCCAGCCTTCCTCGGTTTCCAGGGGGCTGCCGCAATTGCCAATCTGCATGAACTCCCAGGGGTACTTGGGGCTCTGGATCATCTGGGCATTAGGCCAGCAGGTGATATCAGGAGAAGTCAGTAGGAAATTGTTCTCTCCATCGCAGCGGGCAAGCATGGCGTATTCGCCCTTGATCCGTCGAGGGAACAGGGCCATGCCCTTGTGACGGGCGTAATAGCCCTGCAGGGTGTGGACGCGGATGGTACGAAAGTCCTCGAGTTCGAAGAGTTGCGAGCGGATCTGGCGACCATCGTAGGCCGTGAAGGTACCGTAGTAACGGACGGTTTGATCGTCTTCGACAAAACGAACAATACGGGCGTCTTCGATACCCTGAGCCTCGTTATCCGTGGTGGGAAAGATCACGATTTCCGATGGATCGGTGTTGTCCGGCACCTTGAGGACGTAATTGCTGTGGCAGATCCATAGGATGGTACGGGCATCCTGCTCAAAAACCTTGGACTGTTCGGCCTCGCGACAAACCTGCTCGACCTGCTGGAGGGTAAAGGGGTTGTCAAGTTGATCGAGAATGATCTGGCTGGAGTCGGTGGCGGCGTCCATGGCCAGGAGGGTACGCTCGAGCCAGGCCTTTTCAAACAATTGTTCCTCATACCGTTCAATACGGTGGGTAAAGGGGCTGGGGGGATCGAAGGTCAGTCCTCCGGTCGGACCGATGGTACCGGTGCGGAACACCAGAGACGAGACATGCCCTTCGCCGGTGGCACGTAGCGAGAGCAACAGCCTCAGGCTCCCCTCAGGAATACCATCCTGCTTGGGGGCCGGTACGATGGAAGGATTGAAAAGGGCTGCTGATTCGATGGAGTATTCCATGGTGAAGTAAGCCCCGATCAGGAGTTGTCGGGCTTGATCCAGGGGGGCGGCAAAGGTGTGTTTGTTTGTCAAACGGAGAAAGTGCTGTTGAAAAACCCGTCCGATGTCGCGGTGACGTGAGCTGTATCGACGTAGGATTTGGGTTAAGGCGTGGTCGACCTCCTCAGGGTCCAGTTGCATCACCCGTTGGACCACAGATTGGATGCGGTTTTCTCCGCCCAGATCGAAAAAGCGGGTAATAACACGTCGGTCGTTGGAGAGAAATTCATGAGGGAGGCGTTCAACGGTCAGTAGAGTCGATTGTGTCATACCTTCAATGCCCGATAATCAAGAAAGACAAGGCTTTTTATTTAGAGTGGTCTCAACAATCACAACCTATCACTTCTCGGAAGAATTCACGATTGACATGAATTTTACTCACTGAGAGGGGACCTTAAAGTGAAATCTTCAAATTTGATCCGTTAGATGGCTGCTTGTGGGTACAGAAGTCTCCTTAGACGGTCGATACAAGTCTCTATGGTAAAACTAGATAAACATGACCCAAACGTGCCGGTACAGACGACCGGTCAGGAGAATGGTGGCGGGGTTATGGCCACCACATTCGGCCAGTTTCTCTTGCATAAGGGAATGGTTACCACGACAGATCTCGATCATGCCTTGGCGGTTCAGCGGGAAAAGGGCGGGCGACTGGGCGAGATTCTGATTTCAAGCAACGTTTTGGCTGAGGAGCAGGTGCTCACCCACTTGGCCGAGCATCTTGGCATGGACTATTGGGAGTTGGATGATCTGACCTCGATTGATCGGACTATGGCACGTAGCCTGCCAGAGGGAATCGCACGTCGTTTTTGTGTGCTTCCGGTTGAAGAGCAGGATGGGCGGGTTCGTATTGTCATGGCCGATCCTGTGGATGTGATGGCCATTGATACCGTGATGCTTCGTTTGCAGCGACGCATCCTTCCTACCCTGTGTGCGAGGAGTCGGATCGTCAAGGCCATTGAGATGGTCTACCATGGATCCGAAGTGGAAGAGGCTCGCTTACGAGAGTTGGTTCAGGAGGAGGACCGTGACGAAGATCTCTTGGCGGAGATGACTTCCTTGAGCAAGATGAATCCTGCGACTGATGGGGATGTGGACGATGCCCCAGTGGTTCGGTTTGTGGATTTGCTTTTGCGACAAGCCGTTAAGAGTGAGGCCAGTGATATCCACGTGGAGCCGGAAGAAAACGGCATGACGATTCGCATGCGTGTGGACGGTAAATTGCGTGACATGGTGCCGCCGCCCCGTAAGATGCAGACGGCCGTCGTGGCACGTCTCAAGATCCTCAGTCAAATGAATATTGCCGAACGACGATTACCCCAGGATGGACGCTTGAAGATCGACGTGTCGGGCCGTGCCATTGACGTGCGTGTGTCCGTGATCCCTACTATTTATGGCGAAAAGGTCGTGTTGCGTATCCTGGATAATGCGGCGACCTGTCACGATCTGGATCAGCTGGGTTTCGCTTCTGATCAATTGGAAAAATTCAAGCAAACCTTGTCTCTCCCGCATGGGATTATTATCGTGACCGGTCCTACCGGAAGCGGTAAGACCACCACCCTGTATGCGGCCTTGAACTACCTCAAGGATCCTACGGAAAACATTACCACAGTGGAAGATCCCGTAGAGTATCGTCTGGCTGGCATCAATCAGATTCAAATCAAACCTGAGATTGGATTGGACTTTGCCACCTGTTTACGGGCCATCTTACGTCAGGATCCCGATACTGTTTTAATCGGCGAGATTCGTGACAAGGAGACGGTAGATATTGCCATTAAGGCCTCGCTGACCGGACACCTCGTTCTCAGCACCTTTCATACCAACGATGCCGCCAGTGCCATCAGTCGTTTGTCTTACATGGGGATCGAACGCTACTTGTTGGCCTCTACCTTGAATTTGGTGGTGGCCCAACGTTTGGTGCGGCGCATTTGTGATCGGTGTAAGGAGCCCGTGACATTACCTGCCAACGTAATGGATCGCTTGGGCGTTACATCAGAACAGGTCGCTAATGGGTGCTTCAGTCATGGTCGGGGATGTGGATCCTGTGGGGGAACCGGGTACAAAGGACGCATGCCTATTTTTGAGTTCCTGTCGGTGGATGAAGAGGTGGCTGAATTGGTTGTGGCAGAGGCCAATGAGAGTCGCATTCGTAAGATGGCTCAAGAAAAGGGCGGCGGCAACCTCTTGTCAAGCGGACTTAGGCTCGCGTTGGCAGGAGAAACCACGGTCGAAGAAGTAATGTCCGTGGCCTTTATGGGGCAGTCCGCTAAAGGATTTTAAGGCAAATACTCTTCAATTTGTTTCGCCAGGTTAACAATGCAATCGATGTGTTTGTTACCCAGTTGCGAAATGTCCTCAAAAAGACGCTTTGTTGATTAAAATCAACAAAATGCCTTTGACTTTGTTTTTATCGGTCTCTACTATCTGTCTCAAGGTATATTTTCGCGGAGACACTGTGCAGGATGTACGGGGTTCTGCGAAATAAAACAAGGATGAGAACAGTCTGTGGTTAAAGGCAGATTGATTGCCATGGATGGCTCACATGAGCTCCCTGAATCGGTTACTACCTGTTTACTAAGAAGACCTAAGTTCGCACGAGGTCTGATTGATTGGTGGAATGCTTGGGACGATGGTAACCAACTTCTTAAGGCATGAAAACATTCTTGGCTTTAACTCAAAGTTCTGAAGCATGGGCTTGATGGGATAGACAGGCTGTTCTGATCTTGAGAAAGAAAATCGGTATAGGTTATTTCCGGCTACGGACGGTCGGAGGCTATATTAATCTGTGCCTTCTTTGTGTGGGAAGGTGCGACAAGCTAAGATGCTTGCAACATGGAGGTCATGTAAAATGAAGAAGTTATTGATGTTGGCGTTAGTAATCGCCGTGAACACAGTCGCAATCGCAGGAGTGACAGTTACATTCACTGATGATAAGGTTCCTACTTACAGCGATAACACTCCTTTGGTGATATCCGTAGATGGCGGCCCTGATTTTGCGACCTTCTGTGTTGAACAGTACGAAACTAATGTAGGCAAGGTGGGCTTTACCTATGATGGAGAAATTTCCGACATCATTACGGTCGGCCAATACATGAATGATTATGTCGATGATAGAACCAAGAAGCTGTACGCAGCCTATCTAAATGGTTGTTTGACGGATGCTGCCCTTGTTCAATCTTTGATTTGGAATGCTGAACAGGACGATTCCACTCTTGATTCAATCATTGACAATTATTTGATTCAATGCGATGTTTCCGGCTGGGAAAATGTAAGAGTCCTTAATCTATACGGTCCCCTTGATACCGACATCAAACCTGATGCCGTTCAGTCGGTTTTGATTGCTGTTCCCGCTCCCGGTGCAATCCTGTTGACTGGCTTGGGAACCGGCGTTGTCGGCTTGATTCGTCGTCGTCGTTTGGCTTAAGGCGTTAAATATTTCATGCAGCAGATGGAAGAGAGTCGCAGGATGCGACACAAGTCACAAGGATGTGTGCTCTTCCGGCTGCGCTGAGTCGTATCGCAGTAGAGTGGAGTGAGACAAAACATGGAGGTGTTTGCAAGGCTTAGATTACCTTGGGGTTAGCAATCGAGACAGTCGTGTCAGGGATGTTCTGGTATGGGGGAGTGTTTCTGGATATCAGAGTTAAGGCCTTGAAGCGACCATAAGACAGGTAGTGACTTGATAAGCTTTTCATCACCCTCCTCCTGAGCCGGATTCTTAATCGGATTCGGCTCTTTTTCATTGGCATTGAGGCTGTGAAGGGATAGACGGAGGCTGTGTTGTCGGAATTGCTAGTAGCTCATGTGGAAAGTGGTTTAACGATGCGAAAAGCGATTGACTCGGCGAGGATTTCTAGCGTTGTGATGGTTGCCGCCACGTCTAGGAATGTCACGGATTTCGATGCGAGACGAACGACGCTTACGATTGCGATGGGCACGTTGTGCACCCTTGGGATCTTCCAAGACTTTTAAGGCATTCCGGCAGATTTCTGCGGTATCTCGACTGGAATGTTCCGTGCCTTCGATCAGGACCTGTTTGGCTGGGCCCCGCATGCGTCCACGCATCTTGCGGATACCATAAGAGGCGGCGCCCTTGGTGCGACGCGAGGCCCTGGAAAATAGGGCCTCCTTGAGGATTTCCAGACCATCTTCCTGGAGCCAGGACAAATGAAAGGCACACTGTCTTACAGCCGTGAGATTGGAACCGTAAAGCTGTTCACGGAGTGTCTCAAGCTCCTGTAGAGCTTGGGCGTCCTTTTCGCGGCCTGACGGTATTCTCTTTGACAGTCTCATAGTGACACCTCACAGTTGGTTGTCGATCTAATGGTATTGTAGTGGCTAACGATTTTATCCACGCAAGCAAGTGAGTCACCTTCACACCCCACGCATACTCCTAGATGCGATGACCCCGTCCTTAGGTGTGCCCATTGTGAAGGACCGGTTAACGGATGTCAATTGCTTTGTTGTTGTTTTTGAGCATCTCAGTAGGCAAAAACGGTTGTGAGAGCATGGAAAATCTCCTATAGTGAATCGGCTTTGAATTTAACGATCTAAGAATAACCTATGAAAAAGAAAGATAGAGCAGATGGGGGTTCCTAGTAAAAAAGCAGTGGTGCTTCTCAGTGGCGGTTTAGATTCCGCGACGACCCTGGCGATTGCACGTGAACAGGGGTATGCCTGTTATGCCTTGACCTGTCTCTATGGTCAACGCCATCAAGTCGAGGTCGAATCGGCACAACGGGTGGCTCAAGCCCTGGGGGTGGTCGAACATCGCATGATGAAGGTGGATTTGGGGGCTTGGGGTGGATCCGCCTTGACGGAACTCGACCAACAGGTTCCCAAGGAGCGTGACACCGCAGAGATGGCCCAGGGAATTCCTATTACCTATGTGCCTGCCCGTAACACCGTGTTTTTGAGTTTAGCCCTGGCCTGGGCCGAGGTGCAAGGGGCCTTCGATCTGTTCATCGGAGTCAACAGCACGGACTATAGCGGGTATCCCGATTGTCGTGCCGAGTTCATCGAGGCCTTCGAACGCTTGGCCAATCTGGCTACGGCTGCAGCCGTGGAGGCCAAGGGGCAGTACTGTATTCATACCCCCATCATCACCCTGACCAAGGGACAGATCATTGTCCGAGGAACGGAATTGGGCCTGGACTATGGCTTGACCCACAGCTGCTACGATCCTGACGAACAGGGCCGCAGTTGTGGTCAATGTGATTCCTGCCAATTGCGACTTAAGGGCTTTGCCGAGGCCGGGCTTTCCGACCCCGTGACTTATCAACAACGCTGAGACTTCTTACTAGCCATAGTATAATGCCAAATGAACACAACAGAGAGACCGATAGGATGACCTTCAGCTACAATGTTTTAATCTCCATGGCCTGGTTAGTCTTGACGACGTTGCCTGTCTATGGAGCGTCACTGAGTCAGACACTTGACCACTTGATTGCCGCCCATACCAAGGTTGACTTTGGTGTGGAGATCGTTCGGGCCGACAGTGGGGAGTGTCTTTATCGGCATCAATCTTCCTCCCCCCTGATCCCGGCCTCCAACATGAAAATTGTGACCACCGCCTCGGCCTTGAAAACCTTGGGCTCGGACTATCAATTTGAAACTCAGGTGGGATTGGAAAACGATGTCTTGGTGCTGGTGGGCAGTGGGGATCCTTTGTTGGGCCAGGATGATCGTGAGGGGCAGAATTGGAACTGGCTCCTTTTGGATGTCGCTCGGCTCCTACAGGAACGGGAGATTGATCACCTCAGTGACATCGTGGTGGACAGTACCTGTTTTGATGACCAGCGTATCCATCCCAATTGGCCGGCCAAAGATTTGAATAAGGGATTCTCAAGCGAGGTCTGTGGCTTTAATTACCACGGCAATTGTATCGATGTCACGGTCAAAAATCAGGCGGGTCAGGCTGTCGTCCTTTTGGATCCACCCACCAGCTATGTCGAAATCCAGAATAAGGTTAAAATTATTTCCGGCAAGAAGACCGGCGTGGGGGCCTATCGACTGGCAGGTCAACCCAATGTCTGGCAGGTCAAGGGACTCGTCAGGCGTGAGCAGGGCCCCTTTGCCACACCGGTGGAACGACCGGCCGCCTTCGTCGGTTATCTTTGTGCCGAGACCTTGGCTCAGCAGGGCATTCGCGTGACTGGGCAGTTGCGTGAACAGGCCTATGTTCCCGGTCCTGGTTATACCACGCTAGCGACCTATCCCAATCCCTTGGAAGCGGTGTTGGTCCGTTGCAATCGGGATAGCTTCAACCTGGCCGCAGAATCCCTGGTCAAGACCCTCGGGCGACATGCCACCCGCTCGGGACGCAGTGGCAGTTGGGAGTTGGGTACCGCGGTGATGGGGCAATATCTGGAATCCCTGGGGCTGTCGCCTGAGGAGTTTCACCTGGACGATGGCAGTGGTTTGAGCTTAGAGAACCGGCTCAGTGCCCATGGTTTGGTGCAAGTTCTTCTGGATATGTATCGTCAGGAGACCTGGCCTATGTTCGAACATTCCCTGGCCATTGGGGGGGTTAATGGTACCCTGGATTCCCGCTTTTTGGAAAAAGCCTATTGTGGTAAAATCAGGGCCAAGTCCGGCTACCTCGGCGATGCCAGTGTCAGAACCCTCTCCGGTCTTTGTGAGACAGAAGACGGACTGATCTTTTTCTCGATTTTGGCCAACGGAGGGAATATCATGGTACGGCAAACCATTACCAAGATGGCCAAGGCCATAATCGATTGCTCTTAACCGACTGGGAGACAGTATGACGCAAACCGTCCCACATAAGAAGCGGCGTTGGTCAACCTTTATGGCCTTTTTTATCTTGGCCCTGGCCATCATGCAGTTGACGGGCAACGGGTGTTGGCACCCAGCCCTACGTCCGGTGCGTGATCCGCATGCCTATGTAGTGCAGGCCATCCTGATTGAAAGCCATATGGGCCGGATTCGCTATCAGGAACTGTCTGACAGTTTCAAGTGGGGTGGTTCCAAGATCCTGACGACCTATCCGGAACTCAAGCTACAGAAAACCGGTAGCCAGGCCGATGGTGGGGTGGTCCAAGTCGAGATGCTGGAACAATGGGATGAATATGTTCGCTTGCAGATCCATTATCAAGATCCGGCCTGGCCCGAGATGCCCTCGATCGAGATGCCTCTGGATGTACGTTTGGATCGTTGGGGTGTGGTACGGGGCTGGGTACGCCCAGGAACCCGCAAGGTGATGCAATTGGCCATCCGGGTCAA
>CAXXXG010000019.1:0-133610 GCA_963662565.2 Sedimentisphaerales bacterium
GTCAAGCCTGGATCACCAGAGAGACCTTTGACTTTTAGTCCATCAAAAGGTTATACTTAAGCTGTTGTTAATTAAAGAGTTATTCAAGAGACCATTCAAGGGGTCTCCCTCTCAATAAGGTGATCATGAAAGATACCGTTTTTAAAATTGGATTGGGAATCGTTTTATGCTGTTGTACCTGTTGGGGGCAACGCGTCATGGAGCGTTTGGACCGTGGGGTTGTGGCCGTGGATACCAGTGATGGGGTGCTGGTGAGTTGGCGTTTACTGGCCGACGATCCCAATAACGTGGCCTTTAATGTCTATTATCAAGAAGGACGGGGGGGGATTAGTCTCTTAAATAATGACCCTATCACGGATCGGACCTGTTGGCTCCATCCCAAGGGGACACGGCAGACTCCTTATCAGGTCGTTACCGTAATTAATGGTCAGGAACAGGAGGCCACGGACTGGATTTTGCCTTGGAGAAAATCTTATCTGTCCGTACCTTTAGAGACTCCCAGTGGTTACACCCCCAATGACGCCTCGGTGGGGGACTTGGATGGCGATGGTCAGTATGAAATCGTGTTACATCAGACCGGTGCTAGCCAGGACAATGCAAATGCGGGTTTTACCGATCCCCCGATTCTGGAGGCCTATGAACTCGATGGAACGCTTCTATGGCGAATCAATTTGGGGATCAACATTCGTGAAGGAGCCCACTACACCCAGTTTATGGTCTATGACCTGGACTCCGATGGCCGGGCCGAGGTTGCCTGCAAGACGGCCGATGGATCGGTCGATGGGCTGGGCACAGTGATCGGTGATGCCGATGCTGATTACCGTAATTCCTCCGGCTACATCCTCAGTGGTCCCGAGTACTTGACGATTTTCGATGGTTTAACCGGAGCGGCCTTGGTGACAACGGATTATGTTCCACCACGTCATCCGGATACGCTTTATCCTTCAGGCAGTCAACTCCAAGCGATCTGGGGTGACAAATACGGCAATCGTTGCGATCGTTTCCTGGCCTGTGTGGCTTATCTGGATGGACAAGAGCCCAGCCTGGTGATGTGTCGCGGCTATTACTATGGCCGTAGCGGAACACCCGGTCGTACGGTGTTGGCGGCCTGGAATTGGCGTGGAGGCCAGTTGACCCTGGAGTGGACCTTTGACTCGATGTTTGGCGATTCGGTTTATAGCGGTTATCGAGGTCAGGGCAATCATAACTTGAGCGTGGCCGATGTCGATGGTGACGGCAAGGACGAGATCGTCTATGGGGGGATGTGTATCGATCACGATGGCACCGGCCTCTACAACACCCACCAGGGCCACGGTGACGCCATGCACCTGACGGACTTCGATCCCGGTCGTCCCGGTTTGGAGGTCTGGCGTTGTGTGGAATCGGATGCGACGGGAGCCGTGTTAACCGATGCGGCGACAGGAGAGGTCCTGGTTGAATTCGATAATTCGTCCGATGTAGGACGGGCCTGTGCCTGTGATATCGATCCGGATTATCTGGGTTGTGAAATGTGGGCCACCTCGGGCTGTCCTGTCTACAGTAGCCAGGGGCAGATCCTCAGTACCAGCCGGCCTTCGGTGAATTTTGCGGTTTGGTGGGATGGTGATCTTCTGCGTGAACTCTTGGATGGGACCCGCATCAGTAAGTGGAATCCCAGCCACTCTTCCACGAGCACGCTGTTGAGTGGCAGTGGTGTGTCCTCCAATAATAGTACCAAGGCCACGCCCACACTCAGTGCGGACATCTTGGGCGATTGGCGTGAAGAGGTGATCTGGCGGAGTAGTGACAATCAAGAACTTCGGATTTATGCCACCCCATATGAAACAGATCGTCGTTTGGTTACCTTGATGCACGATTCGGTCTATCGTTTGGGTGTGGCCTGGCAGAACGTCGCCTACAATCAACCCCCGCATACCGGCTTTTACCTGGGTGTCGGAATGGACGATCCCTGTGTACCGGACGTGATTTTACCAGGGGAGGAAGTCTTCTTCGGGTATGCAGATTGTGACTTCAATGATCTCACTGTGGCACTGACGGGACCAGGTACCTACACGGCTGCGGACTTGACAGGTTTGGGATTCGATCGAGGGGCCTTGTCCTCCTTACGTATTGAAAGCCCCTGGCAGGTGACATTCTATACCGAAGATGATTTCTCCGGCTCACATGAGACCGTGACTGAGGATCAGCCCTGTCTGGATACCGCGTGGATGCCTTAGGTTCAATCGATTTCCATCGGCTTGATCCCGCAGGAAATTGTGGATGTGATCAAGCCACCCCGTCGTTGAGATCCAATTGATGAGGGATTCTAAAGAGCCGATTCTTGCGGATCCGATTCCAGCTCTGTTTCATCATCTAGATATTGGGCATAGTACTGCTCCATGGCCTTTTTCCCTTCAGCTTGGCAGGCGGCCAGGGAGGAGAACATTCCCAATTTGGAGAGGACCAGCAAACTGACACAGGCGGCCAGATTCCCGATCTGATAGCGAGCCATGCGTAGATGATCGAAGACCGTGGGATTCGGCAGGGCGGTCTTGAGATTCAGGGCTGCGGGGGTTTCTCGCACGGCCCGTTGCAGCACCTGCACCGTGGCCTTATTGGCCTTGGTCATTAGACCTAGGGGTTGGCTTTCGCTCTTAAGTAGAGACAGGGCCAGGTTGACCCGGCCGAGGTGGGCAAAGCGACGCTGACAACGCGTACAGCCCGCGATGTGACGCTGGACCCAGGGTGACTCAAAATCGATTCGGTTACGACCCCCAAAGATGGCCCCACGTGACGTCTCTGACGCTCCGAAGAGGCCCTTTCTGATGAGCCGACAGTGATTTTCAGAATGATTCGACTTCATGATCACATGTGCTCACTATTCATCCAAACAGCCAATAATTGCACGGCCTTGCAGCGGTACACCCGCGCGGTGCCGGTTGATATGCCCAGGGTTTTACTGACCTGGCTGTACGACATCTCGGCCAGATCACGCAAAACCACCACATCTTGCAGATGCTCGGGCAGGCGGCTGATATAAACCCTTAATTTTTCTACCAAGGCCTTTTGATCGATTTCGTATTCCGGCGGCCGCTGGCAGGTCTCGGTTTTCGAGACGGCCTGCACTCGACGACGTTCGGCCGAGCGCGACCGTAACATCGAAATGGCCGCGTTTGACGCACTGCGAAAAACATAGGCCTTCACACATCCCATCCGGGGCGGCTCTGCATGATGGGCCAGTTGCAAGAAGGTACTTTGGTACACATCACACACATCCTGCTCATTGCCCAGAATACGCCAGAGCATAGTCACCAGCTCCCGGCCATAACGCTGCATGGTTGTCAGAACCCACTTTTGCGAGGCATCCACCTGCTCGCCCACTGCGATCTGTTGCAGCATATCCAAGTTGAGTAGTTGCGTGGTTCCTGGCATGTAACGTTATTCTGGCTGCTTTTTGATAGGTAGGACGTAAGGATGGGTACAGATGTTAATCAAAAAACAGCCTCCCTAAAGAGATTTTTTTGACATTTCTTCAAGCTTCATCAGGTTAGTGCCCTTTAAGCATAGCGGCGTAATGAAAAAAACGCCAATTTTATTAACGTTTTTTGATGGACTCCGTCTTAAATACAAACCTTATAAGGATCAATGATGAAGGAAAAAAACGTTAAAATAGGTCAAACAGCTAGTGATGTGGTCGCCTTGGTCGATGAATTGCTCAAGCGAGCTATTGGGGCCCAGGCCAGCGATATCCATGTCGATCCCGGGCGCACAGACCTGGTTATCCGTTTCCGTCTGGATGGGGTGCTCAAGGAGATCGAGCGTCTGCCCCAGGCCTTGACCGAGAACATCGTGTCGCGTTTAAAGGTGCTGGGCGGGCTATTGACCTATCGCAATGACGTGCCCCAAGAAGGACGCCTGGAGATTCCCCCCGATCTAGGTGGACAGGTCACGGATATGCGTTTGGCCATCTTTCCGACCATTCATGGTCAGCGTGCCGTGATTCGTCTATTCTATCAAAATAAAGGCCTTAACGACCTGGAGCAGTTGGGATGCCCTCCACCTGTTCTCGATCAACTCCATCGTTTTGCTGCGGGCCATCAAGGAGTGTTGTTGGTCACCGGCCCGGCCGGTAGTGGCAAGAGTACCACCCTGGCGGCCTTGCTGCGTCACATCCTGACCACCACGCCCGGACGCAGTGTCGTGACCTTGGAAGATCCCGTAGAGATCGAGATTGACGGGGCGACTCAGGTGCAGATCACCCCCCATGGCGAGATGAACTTTCCCACGGCCCTGCGTTCTCTGTTAAGGCAAGATCCCCAAGTCGTGATGATTGGAGAGATTCGCGATGCCGAGACCGCTCGCATTGCCATCGAGGCCGGGCTGACCGGGCACCTGGTGGCCACCACTATGCATAGCGGTTCTCCAGCTGGGGCCTTGTTGCGGCTTTTGGAAATGGGGGTCGAGCCCTATCAGGTCACCAGCAGTGTCACGGCCGTGCTCAATCAGCGTTTGATTCGCCGGCTCTGTCCCCACTGCAAGACGGACGAGGCCATGCCCAAAGGGTGTGAACATTGTTTGGGCACCGGTTTTCATCAGCGTTCCCTGCTCGTCGAGGCTATCGGACTGGACAATCCCCTGCGTCAGGCCCTGTTAGAAAAGACAGACCTGGATTCCCTGGAAGCCCTGTTGGCTGCACGCGGCCATCGGTCGCTATGGCAGCATGGTCAGGAACTGGTGGATCAAGGACAAACCAGTTTAGCTGAATTGAAGCAATGTCTCGGTGTTTATGAATAGAAATCAGGACTCAGAACTCAGGAGTCAGAAGTATGGCGACGTTTAATTATCAGGCTTTGACATCGAGTGGACGATTGATGAGGGGATCGGTGGAGGCCGGTACCCTCGATGAGGCCAGCGATCAACTGGAGCAGATGCAGTTGACCATCAATACGATCGAGAAGGTGATCCCTGCGAGTGGACCGCGTCACCTGGGACGGGACGAGTTTCTCCTGTTCAATCAACAGTTGGCCTCTCTGGCCCAGGCCGGCATTCCCCTGGAAAAGGGATTGCGGGAACTGTCTCTGGACCTGACCAGTCCCAAACTCAAGAAGTTGATCGACCGGATTGCCACGGATCTAGAGAGCGGCACCCCCATTGAAGAGGCCTTTGACCGATGTAAGGATCAATTTCCTCCCTTGTACAGTCGTGTTCTCAGGGCAGGCATCAAGACCGGACGTCTCAGTGAGATGCTGACTACGATGACGCGGCATCTAGAGCTTTGTCACCAGACCCGGCGGATCATTATCGAGGCCGTTACCTATCCTGTCGTCATTTTGTTGCTGGCGGGAGTGATCATTACCGTGATCTTTCAGTTCGTGGTTCCCCAGTTTAGAGAAGTTCTGCATGAGATGGTAGGAGGCCAGTTAAACCCGGTCACCCAATTTGTGCTTGATATATCGGGACAAATCATCCACCTCTGGGCGAGCTTAGGCGTCATCGTGATTGCCCTGGTGTTATTGTGGCATGGTTTGGCTGCGTCCGGGACAGGACGCCAACTCCGAGAACGTCTAATTCATACCCTTCCGGTCATTGGTAGGATTGTCTATAGCAGTCGCTTGGGACGTTTTGCCGAGTCATTGGCCTTGATGGTGCAAAGTGGTTGTGACCTTCCTGCGGGGTTGAGATTGGCCGGGGAGGCCTCAGCCAGTGAATGCCTGAACCGTGAAAGCGATCTGTTGGCCCAACGGATCGAAGAGGGCAACCAACTTCTGGAATCCGGCCAATGGTGTCGTGCCATTCCGAGACTGTTTCTCTATTCCATGCAACTCGGCATGCAACGCAATGAATTGACGGAGAATCTCCGTAGCCTGGCGGATATGTATCGTGAACAAGCCAACTTTAACCAGTCGCGTCTGCATGCGGTCTTGATGCCCAGTCTCATTATCTTTGTGGGCGGTATTATCGCCATGTCGATTTTGGCTATGTTCTTGCCCATGATACAGGTTGTTAGTGCTTTGGGAGGGGGGTAAGTCGAAATGGGAGCTATCTTTTGGATATGTCTGCTGGTTCTCGTACTCAGCGGTTTACTTGTATTGATGCGTCCTCGGGTGGGCTTGATCGTCTCGTTGTTGGTCTCGGGTGTGATCTTCTTCTGGGGTATTGCGGAAGAGTCGCTTGTTTTGGTGTGCCTATCACCGCTGTTCTTGTTGATTATTTTAATTTTTGTCATCACCCTCAAGGTGCTTCGCCGTCAGCCCCTCATCGTACAACGCGGTTTATGCTGGTGGGTCGTTCTAGGTATCCCACTGGTGGTTCTTCTCTGCTTGGCCTTAGTGATCTTCCAAATCCCGTGGTTGATTCTATTCCTGTGGCTAGCTGTGACCTGGATTGTCTCTGCGGCCATCTATGCGACCACCAACCACTGGTGGACAAACTTGCAGGTTTTCTCTCTGCTAGGGGCGGCGATGAGGCAGAATCTACCGCTCACTGTGGCCTTGGAAAATGCCGCTAGCGGTCGGCATGACTACCTCGGATCGGTCTTCCGGGAGATCCACGCTTGGTTGATACAGGGATATAATTTGGCTGAGGCCCTGGATCGCGGGTATCCGCAATGTCCCCGGCATCACCTGGCCCTGGTCAAGGTGGCACAAAAAAGTCAACAGATGCCCCAGGCCTTCGCCATGATCGAACGCGACCTGCAGGCTAGTTCCCGTTGGCGTAATCTAGTCGATACGGATCCGGGATCGTATCCTTTGGTGATCCTCATCATTTTGTATTTTCAGATGATGGGATTGATCACCTTTGTGATGCCGCAATTCAAAGCGGTTTTGGAGGAGATGATGGGTGGCATGGATGTCATGCCCTGGCCCACCCGGATATTGTTGGACCTTCAGATTGCAGATTTTTCCTTGATGCAATGCATCGGTTTTGTATTGATGGCCATCGTGGTCATGCGATTCATCAAGTGGTTGCGTCCGCGTAGCATTGGGGCCCGAGGTTGGTTAGGGCCTTTGATCGATCGATTCCGTTGGTCTATTCCGGGAGTTGGACAGCTCGAGAGAACCCTGGGTTTGTTGCAGATTACCGGGGTGTTACGGCTGGGGCTCACGGGGGGGCAAACCATTGATCAAGCGGTTGGTCACACCCTGGACCTGAATGTCAATGCCGTCCTCAAACGGCGTCTCAAACGGTGGCATGCTGCGGTGCTGTCAGGAGAGCCGGTCGCTCGGGCGGCGCGACGCTGTCACCTGGGACGGGGGTTGGCCTGGGCTTTTGACACGGATTTCAACGCCGGACAAACCCCGCTGATACTGCACAGCTTGGAAGACCTGCTCCGAGCACGACATCGATATCTGTCGGTGGTCCTACGTTCTATCCTGAATCCCTGTATCATCATCGCCTTGTCCCTGGTCGTTGGTTTTGTGGTCTTGGCGTTTTTTCTCCCAGGTGTGAAGGTGATTGCCGTCATGTCAGAGTTGGTTTATCCCTAGGAGATGTTATGAACAGAAGGTCAACCGGATTTATCTTTACGGAATTGATCGTGTCGATCACCTTGTTGGGCACGATGACGGTGTGTTTGGCCCTGGCGTTGAACAGCTTCCGCAGGTTCAATCATATCCAATGGATGAGACAACGGTGCATGGCCGTGGCCCAGGCCCAACTCGATACGATCAATGCGACGGGTAAACCTCTATCCGAGGAGGTCACCCAAAGGCTTTGGCCGCACATTACGACCGACATTCAGTTCGAAGCCGGACAAGATCAATGGTCAGGGTTGCAACGGGTAGAGGTCAAGGCGCAGGGCAAGAGCTTTCGCAAGACCGTCACCATTTCTCTCGCTCGTTACATGGAGGCACAATAAAGATGTCACGTAAAGGTTTTTCCCTGGTCGAGTTGTTGGTGGCCATGATCACCATACCGACGGTCATGTGGGTTATGACCCTGATGACGCGCACCCTGGTGATGGATATGCCCCGTGATCGACGGGTGGTCAATGAACAGTTGCAAGTGGATCAGGTCCTCAAACAGTTGCAAACGGATATGGATCAAACCCTCTCTTTACCTGTTCAATGGCAGAATGTGGTTCGTGATGCCAACACCTTGATCCTGGAGCAAACGCAGGGGGCGGTGGTTTATCGTCGTCAGGGACAACTCATCGTACGTTCCAGCGACAACGATCCCAATAACGATCGTGAATGGACCTTGCCCTATGCCCATATGACCTGGGCGACTTGCTCCCTAGCGGAGGGACTGGACGCTATCGAGGTGGAATGCTTCGTGCCACTTAAAAACAGCAAGGGTGTACGTCAACATTTCAAACGAAACTATTTATATGTCCCAGGAGGCCTAACGAGATGATCCCGCAACGATCCCATGGATTTGTATTGACCATGGTTTTAATCATGTTCACCGTTATCGCCTTGATCACAGCGGCCTTGACGCAAAACACCCAGTTGCTGGTTACCCAGACGCATCGTCAACAGATTGCGGCCATTAACCGTAATCAGATCCTCAGTGCCCAGGCCTGGGCCAGGCATCAGGCAGAGCCTTCTGGTGAGACAGTGATTCTGGATGTCAACGATCTGTCGAGTCGCCCCAACCGGCTAGAGGTCCAGTGGACGGATAGCAATCACATTAATGTGCAGGCCTGGGCCCGTTGGGGGTCGCAACAGCGAACTCAGGAACAAGAGCTTGACCTGTAATCTGGATGGAGTAAAGATCAGTTTATGCGTCTCTCGATCAAACTCAGTTTGGGCCTGATTCCTCTCGTCCTGGCCGGAGTGGTAGGCTACGCCATTTGGGCCTTTCATCCCTTCTGGTTGGAGGAAGGGACATGCCAGTTGCGGCCTGTCTCCTTTCCTTTACGTAAAATGCATTACCTCCCCTATAGGACTCCGACGTCAGAGTGCAATGACATTCCTACGGGTGTGCCTGCGAATGCTCGTTTTTTTGAATTGGAATCGCCGACCTTCCATATGCAAGGATGGATTTGGAATAAAAGAGGTGAGTTTCAACTTCTGTTGGATCAAAATCAAGATGGTGTGGCGGACAATGATCCTTCCTTCTGGGGACGTCAGACGCATGGCCCATATGAGAAAGAGACACTCTGGAGGTTTGGTCCTTTTGAGATCCCCCTTAAACAGCATGATCGGCTTTCGGAACGCTTTTATCTATTGAGCTATGAGGACCGCATTGTGACCCTTTTTCCTGCCCAGGTTTATACGGGACGTATGTGGCTCAAGCATAAGGTCTATCGTATTTATTTGAACGACACCGACTTAGATGGAGCCATGAATAGTCTTTTCGATCCTAACGTCATGGGATCGGACTATCCGCTCTGCGATGCTATGGTTTTGACAGATAATCCAGGAAAGACACTTTATCCCAATGAGTTTCCATGGGCACGAATGGTTAGGATCGGTACACAGTATTATACTGTTGAACTATCACCTGATCGACAATGTTCATTGCTTACCATTGAACCGCAGTACGGAAATCTAATGCTTAAGGGAATCGATCAAGCCCGTGTGAGTTTTTATTCTGATGCTGCCACTGATCAGGTCGAATTGTCGCATCAGATAGTGTCCTTGCCAGCGGGACGCTACCATATGCTCGATTTAGATTTTGAGATTCTAGATTCAGAACAGGTGCCCTGGACATTACATTGCTCAAGATTGCCGAAATCATGGGCGAATATTGAGATCGTACCCAATCAAACCTGTACTCTTGAGATTGGTCCTCCCCTCCAAGTGGTAGTATACGTTCGTCAGCAGGAGCGGGACTTAGTCCTGACCCTAAATTTCAAAGGGAAATCCGGAGAAACATATCGCCAAGTACTGTCAAACAGGGGAAGATCCAAACCTCCTTCCTTTACGATCATTAACGAACATGGTGAAATTCTAAAACGCGGCCGCTTTGAGTATGGCTGAGGTGGTGTTTGCCTGTACTCGTGGCGAGTACCCAGCAATATCGATATGACCGGCCGGTTCAAGGTCAACCTGGATTGGGATCTAGGGGCCTTGGATGTCAACCTCGCTCAAGACTGGTGCTCGTTTGAGGATTAATGGTACGGGGTTGTCCTAGCTTTATGCTGGGAATACCATTAATTTTGCTCATTTCTTAACAATATTCTAACAAAAGATGCATGTCGTGCAGCAATTTTGCCGTCAAATCCCCTTATTGAGAACCTTGATTTGGAGTCTGATATGGGTGACTGTAAAACGCTGGCTGGAATGTTTTGGATTGCGATCGTGTGTTTGGGGGCGACCTTGAGTGTGGCAGGGGCCCAAAACTCGACCAGTACCTGGGGCGAAGAACTCCTGGGAACCCATGAAGATGCCAATGATTACCTCTGGGATGCTAACGAGGTGGTCGATATCACCTTGTCGGGGGATTCGATTCAGACCGATAGCGATGATGTACGCGTCAAGGATCGTGTGGTCAAGATCAAGGCCCCAGGGACCTACCGCTTGAGTGGCAGCCTGACCGATATGCAAATCGAGGTCAATTCCGATGATAACGGCTTGGTCCGATTAATTCTCAATGGCGTAAATCTCACCCATGCCAGTGCCACACCCCTCTATATCAAGGATGCCGAGCGAGTCATGATCGTTCTGGTTGAGGATACTAATAATGTTCTGCAGGATGGTCGGATTGAGGGGGAGGATGTTGATCCCAATGATCCCGATGCCGTCATCTACAGCAAACAGGACTTGACTATTTGTGGTTTGGGCCGATTGAGCCTGATTGCGGACGTCAATGATGGGATCGTCAGCAAGGATGGTTTGATCCTCGCCGGGGGGATCATTGACATCAATGCCGTCGATGATGGCATCCGAGGTAAGGATTATCTGGTGGTTCGTGATGTCAATATGGTCATCACGGCCCTTGGAGACGGGCTGATTTCTGATAACGACAGTAATGGCTTGGGCTATATCGCTCTGGAATCAGGCATTCTGGATGTCAATGTCCTGGGCGACGCCATTACTGCTGAAAATGATGTGATCGTTATGGACGCCAATCTCGTGTTGATCGCAGGCGGTGGGGTTAACGGTGACCAGGCTGATCCCAATTCGGCCAAGGGGATCAAATCCGGCGGCGATATATTCATCTATGGCGGAATCGTTCAGATCGACGCTTATGACGATGGTCTCAATGCCAGCGGCTGTATCGATGTCAACGGCGGTCAATGGAGCATCTCATCCGGTGATGACGGGATTCATGCTGACGATGATATCACTCTCAGGGCCGGTGAGATCGAGATTGTCACGTCCTATCAAGGCCTGGACTGTGCAGATGCCAATGTGGTGGTCACTGGGGGAGAGCTTTGGGTCAATGCCACTAATGACGGCATTGATGTGGCCCGCAACCTCAGTATGACGGGGGGAACCTTGGATATCGACTCGGGCGGCGATGGCTTGACTGCAGAGATGGATATCTTGATTACCGGGGGGGCTCTCAGTGTTGTGGCAGCCAATGGCCATTCTCGCAGCTCAACGGACAGCAATTCTGCCGATGGCATCAAGGCCGATGGCGATATTACCTTGGACGCGGGAATCTTCGATCTCGATACTCGTGACGATGGCATTAATGGTGGGGGAGCGATTATGATCAATGGCGGCACTTTTGCCCTGGCCACCGGTGACGATGGGATTCATGCCGATGGCGATCTGTATCTCAATGGTGGGGAAATCGAGATCGAGATCTGCTACGAAGGCCTTGAGGCCGGTGGCGATCTGGTGGTCAATGGGACCGACGTGACCCTGGAAGCCAATGACGACGGCATCAACGGTGCTCAGTCGGTGACGATTCAATCCGGTGATTTGGAGATTACTTCCGATGGCGATGCGATTTCAGCCGACACCCGTCTGACTGTCCAAGGGGGAACCTTGGATCTAACCTCGGGAGGAGGCAGTAGTAAAACCCCGTCTTCTCGAACGTCGTCCAAGGGGCTCAAGGCAGCCGGTAGCCTGATCATTACAGGTGGCACGTTGGAACTCAGTTGTGCTGACGATGCCATTCACTCGGACAATAGCTTGACGATTAGTGGTGGCACCATGACGTTGGCCTCGGGCGATGATGGCATTCATGCCAATGGCGATCTGACCATCAACGGCGGGAGCATCGAAGTGACCAAGTGCTATGAAGGCATCGAGAGTTCTGGTGGGGACATCACTCTCAATGGAGGAACGATGCATCTCGTGTCCAGTGACGATGGCGTCAATACCCCCGGTAGTGGTATGTGGGGAGGTGCGGCCACAGGTGGCTCGCTCTATGTCAATGGTGGCTACCTGGTGGTTAACTCAGGAGGCGACGGTATCGATATCGGCGGTTCCGTGGTCATGACTGATGGTACGATCCTCGTTCATGGTCCGACAGCGGATATGGATGGTCCCATTGATTATGACGGCACCTTCAATATCAGCGGAGGGTATCTTATGGCCGGAGGCAGTTCAGGCATGGCTGAGGCACCCAGCACCAGTTCGAGCCAGTACTCCATTCTTGTGACCTTCAATTCCGAACAGTCCGCCGGCACCCTGGTTCATCTGGAAACCAGTGGTGGACAGGACATCTTCACTTTTGCTCCCAGCAAACGTTTTGAATCGATCGCCTTTTCCTCTTCCGCTTTGCAGATGGGCACTACCTACAAGATCTATACGGGCGGTTCCTGCACGGGGACGGTTACGGATGGATTGTATGAAGGCGGGACCTATAGCGGTGGCAGCCAGTATACCAGTTTCACCATCAGCAGTTCCGTGACAACCGTCGGGGGTGGCGGTGGTACCAACCCTGGTGATCCAGGAGGTGGAACACGGCCAGGACGCTAATGTTTCATCCTATTGATGAGCCTTGCGATAGTGATTGGGGCTGATGCCCATGACCTTGCTAAAGAGTCGTGAGAAGTAATAGGGATCCTGGTAGCCCAACTGCAGAGCGATTTGCTGCACGCTGGAGGAACTGGTCATGAGGAATTGGCAGGCTCGTTGGATCTTCAGTTTGATGAAATACTCCATGGGGGCGGCTCCGGTTTTCTGGCGAAACAGGCGGGAAAAATGCGGGACCGATAGCCCTGCTTGCTGGGCGAGTTGGGTCAGGCTCAGGCCTTCGTGTAGGTGCAGTCGCATATACTGAATACTTCGCTCAACTGACTCCGCATGGGTTTCCTTGATTTCTCCGCACAAAGATGGATTCCGCAAAAATAACAGGCTGAGGATGTGGTTTAGGATGGCCGAGGCGTGGACAAAGGCGTTCAGGCTGAAGTCCTGTTGCAGGTGATCCAGCATAGAGGTAAAGAGCTTCTCAATTTGTGGCATCATTCCATCCGAGCATTTGGCGATCGGTCGAGTCGAGGGGAAATGCCCTTGATAGATTGCTCCGGCTGAACCTTGAAAGTGGGCCCAGTAGATGGACCAGGGATCGGCTTCGGTGGCACCATAACTGTGTGATTGATGCGCCGGGATTAAGATAAAGTGTCCCGCAGGAATGTTCAGGGCGCGTTGTTCGAGTCGACACCAGCCCTCGCCTTGAGTGCAGTAGATCAGGATCAAATCACCGCAACCCCGGGGGCGTTCGCGGTAATGGTAAGTGGCGTGGGGGAAGTAACCGGCAATGGTCAAATACAGGCGTTCCGTGAGCGGTAAGACGGTTAAGTCCTGCAAAGTGGCCGGTGGGGCGGCAATCAGGATCTGATCGGTAAATCCATCTGCAATGCGTTTTAAGTGCGCCATAGGCTTTTAATTTACCTTAAAGAGGATTCTGAGTCTAGGGTGGTGTGATCATATCGTCCATCTTAGAGATCGGATTGTCTATTTTCTTCTCCAGTGATTACCCCTATGATTTTTCAGGTGTTATTGTTATCTGGAGATTGTCATGACATCACGCCAACGGCTTAGTGCCGCCCTGAATCACCAGCCCTGTGATCGACTTTGTGTTGACCTGGGAGCCGGGGGGCAGACCGGAATCGGTGTCTGTGCCCTGCATCATTTGCGTCGGGCCGTGGTGGGTGACCGAGACTATCGGGTACGCGTCTCGGAACCCTATCAAATGCTAGGGGAGGTGGATGAGGTCCTGCGACAGGCCTTGCATTTGGATGTGGTGGGTGTGCCTGGCCCGGGGAGCATGTTTGGATTTGACTGTAAAGACTACAAGCCCTTTACCATGCCGGACGGCACACCTTGCCTGGTCCCAGGTCAGTTCAATTGGACCCAGGATGCTGATGGAGCGATCTTGATGTATCCTGAAGGGGACACCTCCTTGGCCCCCTGTGCCAAGATGCCCACAGGATCCTATTTCTTTGACGCCCTCAATCGACAGCCACCCCTGGATGAAACGAAACTCGATCCCCAGGACAATTGCGAAGAGTTTGGTTTGCTCAGTCAAGCGGAGGTGGAGGTCTACAGCCAACAGGCTCAAAAACTCCATGACACAACCGATGCCGGTTTGTACATGACTTTACCTGGGACTGCCTTTGGTGACATCGCCCTGGTTCCGGCCCCCTGGTTGAAGCATCCCAAGGGCATTCGTGACGTGGAGGAATGGTACATCTCGACCTTGACGCGGCCGGAGTATATCCATCGGGTGTTTGAAACCCAGTTGGAGTTTGCCATAAAGAACATCGAGACCCTGGCCCAAGCTGTGGGTGATCGAGTGCAGGTCGTGTTCGTCTCGGGCACGGATTTCGGTCACCAGACCGGTCAGTTCTGCTCGGTGCAGACCTATCGTGACCTCTATCAGCCCTATCACAAAGCCGTTAATGATCAGATCCATAAGTTGACCGGTTGGAAGACCTTCATCCACAGTTGCGGTGCGATCTATCCCCTGATTCCGGAATTGATCGAGGCCGGGTTCGATATCCTCAATCCTGTGCAATGTTCGGCTACGGACATGGACCCCAAACGTCTCAAGCAGGAATTCGGTCAGGACGTGGTGTTCTGGGGCGGGGGGGTAGATACCCAACAGACCCTGCCCTTTGGCACACCCGAGCAGGTCTATCGCGAGGTGCGCGAACGGATCGACATTTTCTTTGCAGACCAGACCGGTTTTGTATTCAATACCATTCACAATATCCAGAGCAATGTCCCGGTGGAGAATATCCTGGCAATGTTTCGAGCGGTGAACGATGCTCGGGGATTAGCTTAATGACAACGGAGTGTGACGTGACTGAAGGCAGAGACAACACGCAAGTTAACATGACCTTTCTGGGGCGGATCTGTGTGGTGGCCGCCATGGGTGGATTGCTGTTCGGCTACGATTGGGTGGTGATCGGGGGTGCCAAGCCCTTTTACGAACCCTTTTTCAATATCTCGGACAACGGCGTGCTGCAGGGTTGGGCCATGAGCAGTGCCTTGATCGGGTGTCTGTTCGGTGCCGTAATCTCGGGCATGCTCTCCGATCGCTTTGGACGTAAGCGTCTGCTGATCTTGTCGGCGGCCATGTTTACCTTGTCAGCCATCGGTACAGCGTTCTCGAAGGATTTCACGGGGTTCAATCTTTATCGTTGGTTGGGGGGTGTCGGCATTGGCCTGGCCTCGAATCTGTCGCCCATGTACATTGCCGAGGTGTCACCCGCATCGATGCGGGGTCGTTTTGTCTCCATCAATCAACTGACCATTGTGATCGGTATCCTGGCTGCCCAATTAATCAACTGGATGATCGCCCAGCCCGTGGCTCAGGACGCCACCCTGGAGATGATCCGCTCGTCCTGGAACGGCCAAACCGGTTGGCGTTGGATGTTCGGGGCCGAGACCGTGCCGGCGGGGCTATTTTTTCTCTTGATGTTCATGGTACCCGAGAGCCCGCGTTGGCTGGCCAAATACGGTCGGGATGGCGAGGCCTTAAAAATCCTGGTTCGTGTCGGTGGTCCAGACCATGCCGAACGAGAGATGGCCGAGATCAAGGCGACCCTGGCTCAGGAAGAAATCGGCCAGGTCCATTTCAAGGACCTCTTGGAACCCAAGTTGCTCAAGATCGTGGGATTGGGTGTCTTCCTGGCCGTGTTCCAGCAGTGGTGTGGGATCAACGTGATCTTCAACTATGCCCAGGAGGTCTTCAAGGCGGCGGGGTTCGGGGTCAGTGACATCATGCTCAACATCGTGATCACCGGCCTGGTGAATCTGCTCTTTACCTTTGTGGCCATTTTTACTGTGGATCGCCTGGGCCGTCGAGCGTTGATGCTCATCGGTGCAGGCGGCTTGGCCGGGATCTATGCCGTGTTGGGGTGGCTCTATTATCAACAGAGCACGGGGATCCATATGTTGATCCTGTTGCTGTTGGCCATTGCCTGCTATGCCATGAGCCTGGCCCCGGTGACCTGGGTGGTGATCTCCGAGGTCTTTCCCAATCGTATCCGGGGAGCGGCCGTGTCCGTGGCGGTATTCAGCCTGTGGGTGGCCTGTACGGTCCTGACCTTCACCTTCCCGCTGCTCAACGAATGTCTCGGAGCCCACGGGACCTTTTGGCTCTACGGGGCCATTTGCGTGGTGGGACTGATCGTGATCGCACACCGCCTGCCCGAGACCAAGGGCAAGTCACTGGAGGCCATTGAAAAGGAGTTGTGTGCATGAGAATTTGTTGGATATCTATGATCCTATGGCTAGTACTGCTCTGCCAGGGAGCCTTGTTGGCGGAATGTTATCATATCGATACCTCCACCGTGACCAAGGACATCCGGCCCGGTGACTTTATCATGGGCACGCCCACCAACCCTGCCGGTGTGGCCCTGACCGCCAATAACTATTACCTGCTCAAGGACAACCAGCCCTGGCTGTCCGTGATGGGCGAGATGCACTACAGTCGTTACCCTGATCGTCTGTGGCACGAAGCCATCGTAAAGATGAAGGCGGGTGGCATCGATATCGTGGCCACCTATTGCTTTTGGATCCATCACGAGGAGATCGAGGGCCAATTGGATTTCACGGGACAACGAGACCTGAGACGTTTTGTCCAGACCTGTAGTGATCAAGGTTTGTACGTCTGGCTGCGCATCGGGCCCTGGTGTCACGGCGAGGTGCGCAACGGCGGCTTTCCAGATTGGCTGGTGCAGCAGGGGGCGCGGCGCGGAAGCAACGATCCCAAGTACCTCGCCCAGGTGCGTAAGATCTATCAGGCCTACTATGACCAGGTCCAGGGCCTGCTCTATAAAGACGGCGGTCCCATCATCGGCATTCAACTGGATAACGAGTGCCGTGACGCCGCTCATCAACTGGCCTTGAAGAAGATCGCTCGTGAGGTGGGCTTCGATGTCCCTTACTACACCGTGACGGGTTGGAACGACGTCCATATTCCCGACAAGCAGGTTTTGCCCGTGCAGGCCGGTTACCCGGATGACTTCTGGAGTCGCGGGATCAATCGTAATCCCCCCAACGAGCAGTATCTCTTTATGGCCGGCATCCCCATCAACACGGGGGTGGGCACGGACGTGCTGCCCGTCTTGGAGGTCTATGGTCAGCGCACCTACGACCCGGCCGACTACCCCTGGCTTACCGCGGAACTGGGGCTGGGCATGCAATGGACGCAGCGACGTCGCCCGGTGATCGGAACTGATGACGCGGCTGCCTTGATGTTGGTTAAGCTGGCTGGCGGGGCCAATGGCGTAGGCTACTACATGTACCACGGCGGCTCCAATCCCATGGGCCGATTGACTCCCCTCAACGAGACCGGCTATAACCAGTGTCCGGTGATCAGCTACGATTACCAGGCGGCCGTGAGCGAATTCGGTGAGATCCAGCCCAAGTACCATGTACTCAAGCTGGTGCACAACTGGTTGCAGCAGTTCGGTAGTGACCTGGCGCCTATGATCCCGGCCATGCCCGATCAGCGGCCCACCGGCGTGGAGGACGTCGAGACCTTGCGCTGTATGGTCCGAGCCGATCGGGACTCGGGCTATCTGTTCTTCAACAACTATCAACGTTATGCCGACAACCTGGACCTGCGTGACATCCAGGTGCAGGTCAAGCTCGGATCAAAAACCGTCACGATCCCAGCCCAGCCCATTACGATCCCCAAGGACAGCTACGGTATCTGGCCCATCCACCTAGATCTGGGCGGGGTGGTGCTGGAGTATGCCACGGCCCAGCTCTTCGCCCGCATTGAAGACGAGCAGGAGGACACCTACTTTTTCATGGCCCATGACGGCATAGCATCCGAGTTTGTCTTCTCAGGCCAGGCCCCTCAGGTGATCGAGCCCGGTTTTGGGTATACGCTTGAGATCCCAGGGACATCCAATCGCATCTGTGTCCTAACCCAGGAACAGGCCATGGGGGCCACACGCCATCACCTGTGGGGCAAACCACGTCTGGTGGTGACCGACGGGGCCCTGACCCTGACCCTGGGTGAGGGACTGGAGATTCGCAGTACAGGCCGACCATCGGGGTCGCTTTGGATCTATCCCCCGCTAGAGAATAGTAAACATGAAGGAATCTTTAGCCGCCATGAATGGCTGGTCGAACCACAGTCGTTGGAGATTAATTGGCAGCAGCAAGAGACTGGCCGTTACAGCGTTCAAATCCCCGAGGGATCCTTGGATGGCTCCTTCGATTGGATACTCGATATCGACCATGTCTGTGATTACATGACCGTGACAGATGGCGATCGTCTATTGGGGGACTGGTATTACCTGGGCCTGCCCTATCGGCCCAGCCTGCGGCATTGGAAGGAGGTCATGGGCAAGATCCTGACCTTCAAACTGACGCCCCTGACGGCCCAGAGTGGATGCTATCTCGAACCGCGTTTCCGGCCCGACTTTACGCGTCAGTCCAGTTATGCCGAAATCCGTGACATCCGTGCCATTCCGGTCTATCGTGTTACCCTACATCCATAAAATTGGGTGGCATGCTTACCTAGGGGTAAGCATGGTTTGGCTTCAATATGAGTTGGTTTTATGAAAAGCATGTTTACGCAAGCGTAAACATGGTACCCTAATGTCTGATGAGGAGTTGGAAATGCGTCTGATCTTGATGTTGGTTATTGCACTGATCGCTTCGGTCTATGTCCAGGCCGCGACATTGGATCTGTCCGGAACGTGGTCTTTTGCCCTGGATCCCAATGGGATCGGGCTACAAGAACGATGGTTTGCCCATGACCTTAAACAGGACATACAGCTGCCTGGTTCCATTCAGGAGCAGGGAATCGGAGAACGTCCCAGTCTGGAGAGCCCCTGGACTACCAACATCGGTGTCGCACTATTGGACGATCCCCGTTTTGCCGAGTATGTCCAGGCTGAAGACTTCAAATGTCCCTTCTGGCTGACACCCAAGCGGGTCTATGTGGGGAAGGCCTGGTTTCAACGGGTTGTTCCAATTCCCAGTGACTGGGAAGATCAACGTGTAACCCTGACCTTGGAGCGTCCCCACTGGCAGACCACGGTCTGGGTGGGTGATCAAGAAATTGGAACGCAGAACAGCCTAGGCACAGCCCATGTCTATGACCTGACCGAGTCGGTGACACCAGGGGAGATGGTGACCTTGACGATTTGCGTGGACAACGGCTACGTGGTTCCGGTCGGCAAGGACGCCCACAGTATCTCGGATCAGACCCAATCGAATTGGAATGGGATCACAGGGAGGATCGAGCTGGCTAGTGAGCCCTTGTTCTATTTCGACGATGTACAGGTTTATCCCGATATCGCCCATCGTCAAGTTCGAGTGAAGATCAACCTGGTGAATGAAACGGGGCAGGTGGGACATGGGACCTTATCTTGCCAGGCTTTACATTCAGAACACAAGAGTGACGCGCATAGCTTGGAGGTGACCTGGGGAGCCCAAGGTGAACAAATCGAGTTTGTTCATGACATGGGGCCTGATTGTATTCTGTGGGATGAGTTTCATCCGGATTTGTATCACATGTCCCTTCGTATGGGCTCTTTGCACAAAACGCTCAGCTTCGGCATGCGTGAGGTCACGATCGAGGGCAAGCAGTTTGCCATCAACGGCCGCCCCATGTTTCTGCGGGGCACCTTGGAATGCTGCATCTTCCCCCTGCACGGCTACCCGCCCACGGATGTGGCTGAGTGGAAACGGATCATCGGTATTGCCAAGTCTTATGGATTGAACCATTTTCGTTTTCATTCCTGGTGTCCACCCGAGGCCGCCTTCATTGCCGCCGATGAATTGGGCTTTTATTTACAGGTCGAAGGCTCCTGCTGGGCCGGTTTCGGCGACGGCACGGCCCTGGATCAATGGATCTACGACGAGATCGACGCCATGATCAAGGCCTATGGCAACCATCCGTCCTGGCTGTTCTTCTGCCCCAGTAATGAGCCTAGCGGTCGCCATCGCGATGTATTCTTGGGGAAGTATCTCAATCGTCTCAAAGAGGTCGATCCACGTCGCTATTACGTGGCCGGGGCGGGCTGGCCCCAGATCGAGCAGAATCAGTATTCCATCGATCAATCCGTGCGTTTGCAACGTTGGGAGACCTTGAAGTTCGATCAGCCTCCACAAACCTTCGACGACTATCGCTCACATGTAGAGAAGACACCCGTGCCGGTGGTTTCGCACGAGATTGGTCAGTGGTGCGTGTATCCGGATCTGGACGAGGCCAATCAATACACGGGCGTATTGCAGGCCCGCAACCTGGAGGTCTTTCGTGATAAACTCGATCGGGCGGGGATGGGACATTTGAGTCGGGATTTCCTCATGGCTTCGGGGCATTTCCAAACCCAACTCTACAAACAGGAGATCGAGGCCGCCTTGCGTACCCCGGGCTTTGCCGGCTTTCAACTCCTGGATCTACACGATTTCCCCGGCCAGGGTACGGCCCCGGTGGGGGTACTCAATGCCCTGTGGCAAAACAAGGGCTATGTCACGGCCGAGCAGCATCGCCGTTTTTGCAATGAGGTCGTGCCGCTGGCCCGGTTGAAAAAAAGGATATGGACCAACAGTGAGTCCGTGGAGGCCGTGTTGGATGTAGCCAACTATGGCCCCAGTGACATTCAGGATCAGGTGGTTCAGTGGGAATTCTGCCAGGCCAATGGGCGACTGCTGGCCAGTGGTAAGGAGACCATCGCGTCGATCCCAACCGGGGGGCTGACCACAGCGAGTAAGATTAAAATGTCCCTGCAGTCATTGCACGATGCGACCAAGGTCAATCTTCAGGTGCGTTTGCAGGGCACGAATTATGCGAACGATTGGGATCTTTGGATCTATCCGACTCAGTTGGCTGCTCTAACTAGTGACATATTGGTGACATCGGATGTCCAAGCCGGTTTGGATCGTTTACAGGCTGGTGGTAAGGTTCTTTTGTCACTCAACCCTGAGAGTGTTGCAGGGGATTGCCTGGGCACCTTTAGACCTATCTTCTGGAATCGCATCACCTTTCCCAAGAACAAGGTTCATACCCTAGGGATCCTGTGTGATCCAGAACATCCGGCCTTTGCATCATTTCCCACGGAATTTTACAGCACCTGGCAATGGCAGGAGCTTTTAGATGGGGCAAAGCCCCTAATCTTAGATGGGATAGGAAAGGGCTGGGATCCCCTGGTGCGTTCTATAGATGATTGGAATGATTGTCGAAGCCTGGGGGTATTGCTTGAGGCTCGTGTCGGATCGGGGTGTTTGATATTGACCTCTATGAATTTATCCGGTGACTTAGGGCCGCGGCCGGTGGCTCGGCAACTGCGATATAGCCTGCTGAGTTATATGCAAACTGACGCATTTCAACCCAAACTGCAATTAGATATTAGTCAATTACCAATCTTGATCGATTGACAAAAGGGGTAGGTTAATCTCTTTCTGAGCAGTAGGAATTGTGTGACGGGCCATCAATAATTGAGGGTCTTAATTCAATTTCTTTGGTTGGGATTTGGTTAAAATGTGATGAAAATGTAACTTTTTTGCGACATAAGCATCCGTAATTCCATGAGACTATTGACGTGAAGGGGGGATTATACGTAGAATAATAGTCTCGGAAGAAGGAGATTTAAATGCTCATAACGTGTCGTAAATGTGGTAAACGCTATAAAATGCCGACTAAGCCCGTGGATCAACTGCCAGAGGCGGTGAAGTGCAAAGGCTGCAGTACGATTATTCCTATCAGAGAAACGGTCAAAAAGGCCGTGGCGAGTAAGGGAGACGTTCGTAAGGTCAGTTGTCAGGATTGTGGTAAGACCTATCGTATGACCATTCGCAACCTACCGGGAGAGGTTACCCAGACAACCTGTAAGGCCTGTGGTGGGGTGGTTCCCTTGCAAGCAATGCAGCCCCAGTCCGTAGGTTCCAATGGTTCCTCAACCCCCTCTGCGATTGACAATCTCTTTAATGATGCTTCGTTGGGAGATTACCCCGGACTTTGATATGACCGGGCTGATGAGTGGTAGTGATGGTGCAATCACTCACAGTGATAGCACCGGTGCCGAGACTCTACCTCTGAATAACCATGGAGGGGGAAGATGCCGATACCGATGATCATAACACTTCAGAATCAGTTGAAATCGACTTCGATAAAATCACTCGGATGATCAAGGTTTTGGTGATTGGGGCCTTAGTGATTCTGATTGTAGGCATGACTTTCACCCGCATTCGCATGAAGATTAGCGAGAAGATCGCAGAACGAGAAGCGATCAAGCAGGCCCAAGAGGCCGAGGTTGAACGTTTAACCTCCTCACGGTCGAATAAAGGCAGGTCTCAACAACGAGTAGATCCTCAAGTCGAAGAAGCTGCGACCACGGATGTATCTGAAGAAAGTGCTGAGGATCCCCCGGCAGAGGATGGATCAAGAGGTCGAAGGTTAGCCAGACAAACACCTACTGTAAGAGTGTGCCATAAAAAAGACTGAGCAAGGGTCTCATAACTAAGGCTGGGTCTGATATTACCTTATTCTTGTCTTGTTCCATATCTAGTCATTTTACTTGTGTCAGATAATCATGCTATTTCTCCCCTTATCTCGATGGGGAGTGTCTAATTTTTTAATGAAAAGATGCTCCTTGAAAGATCACTCATCTGCATTTTGACGATGGTTTGTTTATCTTCTGTTGAAGGTATTGTGTTATGGGTAGGAGGGGGTGTGGTATTGTCATTTAGGGGTTTTTTGGAGCTTATCATGAGTATTCGTAAGAAAATTGCTGTGCTGGTGGGTTTTGGTGCCCTTTCTTTGGTTATTCTGGCCTTGCTGGGTTTCACAAGTCTGAGTCATGCCATTGAGGGGCTCGATCAAGTCGTTAATGAACAGTTTGTCTCATTAATCAATGAAGAGATTACTCCGTTGATTCAAGAAGACATGCTTCCCATTATCAATGAGGACCTGGTAGCTCTTCAGACCCTACAAAAGAGTATTGAATTGATGTTGGAGGCCGATCGTGATGTCCATCAGGCCGTCATTGCCGAAAAGCAGAGTCTAGTTGCGGTGGATGATCAGCAGCATAAAGGATTCGATCAGGACAATGCCGATAATATCCAACAAGCCTATGATCGTCTCGCCCAGGCTGCCCAGGCCTTTGAGACCGCAGAAGCCAAGCAGGAATATGAAGTTTTTAAAGAAGCCTTTGCCGTTTGGAAGAAAAAGACCCGCAAAGTGGTAGAACAATCCAAGGATCCGGGCAAGATTACCTTTGCTCGCAAGTCCAGTGATACCGGCTCTGCCTTTAAATCCTTTAATGAAATGCGAGAACATATCGATCGCTTGCAACAATTTCAGGCCGCTAGTATTGAGGCTCGCATTACCGGTGTAGAGGCCAAGAAAGAAAGGGTTAATGCACGTGAGCAAAAGATGCAGGAGGAAAAAGACGATGTTCTGGCCTTTGCTCAAAAGGACATCAAAGGGATGACTCGGGAAAAAGCCATGTTTCAGGTGATCTCCCTAAGCATGGGTATTGTGTTGATTGTCTTTGGCGTTATCCTGGCCAAGGCGATTACGGGTAATATCAGCAAGGCTGTGGCCTTGTTAAAGGACATCGCCCAGGGTGAAGGCGACTTGACACGTCGGCTGGCACTCAAGACCAAAGATGAGATCGGCGAACTCTCCAAATGGTTTGATCTCTTTGTCGAGAAGATTCAGGGATTAATCCAAGAGGTGATGACGAACTCCAATTCTCTGGATGAAGCCTCTAAGTCGTTGGCCAGAATATCAGGCAAAATGTCTGATGGTGCTCAAGAGACGTCACAACGTTCCAATACGGTTGCGGTTGCTGCTGAAGAGATGAGCAGTAATATTAATAGTGTGGCAGCCGCTATGGAACAGGCCACCACCAATATCGCGATGGTTGCCACGGCCGCCGAAGAAATGACCGCCACCATAGGCGATATGTCACAAAACCTGGAACGTACCAGCACCGTGACACGCCAAGCCGTCAGTGAGGCCCAGAGTGCGGCGGATAAGATTCATCAATTGGGCGGTGCCGCCGAGGAGATTGGCAAGGTCACCGAGACGATTAACGAAATTTCGGAACAGACCAATCTGTTGGCCCTTAATGCCACTATTGAAGCCGCGCGTGCGGGTGAGGCAGGCAAAGGATTTGCCGTGGTCGCCAATGAAATCAAGGAATTGGCTAATCAGACTGCTGGAGCCACCGAAGACATCCGTCGTAAGATTGAAGGCATTCAAAGTGCTACCGGTCAAACAGTGGAAGAAATCGGTCGTGTCACCAACATCATCAATGAGGTCAACGAACTGGTCTCCACCATAGCCTCAGCCATTGAAGAACAATCCGCAGCGACCCGCGAAATCGCCAATAATATTGCCCAAGCCTCTTCCGGAGTTACTGAGGTCAATAGCAATGTGGCTCAGACGTCTTCCGTGGCCGGACAGATTTCCGAAGATATTGCCAGTGTCAATCAGGCCTCTGCTGATATGTCAACCGAAAGCAATGAGGTCAATCTCAATGCAGAACAGATGTCGAACCTGGCTGCGAGCCTTAGTAGTTTGGTGGGACAGTTCAAGGTATAGATGAACAATGCCCTGTGGGGGGCAATTGAACGTGAAATACTTGCGATCTCAATTCGAGGTGCAAGGGCTTCAAAATGGAACAGGGAATTATGAAAGGGCCCGAACCATGAAACATTGGATCTTAAGTGTTGTTATCGTAGCGGTAGTGAGTTTTACCCTGGTATGGGCCGCTGATGTCACCGAAACCAAGGCCAGGCTAGCCGAAATCGTCGATAGTATGCCTGCGGTGTTGCCAGAGGATGCCAGCGGGGATGACAAGGCTCGTTTGGAGGGCGAATTTGAATCACTACGCGCCTTTGTCAAGGCAAGCCTCATTCCACTGCTAGACAATAAGATCTGGGCGGCCGAGGTGGCCAAGCAGAACGCTCAAGGCGTGAGCCTGGATGAAATCAAGAGCATCGACACCCAATGGACCGAGGCCGAAGAGGAACTCGATATCCATGTGGAGAAGATGAGCAATGCCTGTGCTAAGGAAATCCAAAAGATTTGTGAAAAGATCCCGGCCTTGGGAGAGGTCTTCGTGATGGACAATCAGGGAGCCAATGTCGGCCAGAACGCCCTGACCAGTGACTATTGGCAAGGTGATGAGGCCAAGTGGAAGAATTCGTTCAAAAACGGTGAAGGCGGCGTAGACGTGGGTTCCCGTAAGTACGACCGTTCCAGCGGTGTGGTGGACCAGAAGGTCTCCCTGCCGATTATCGATGAACAAGGAAAGGTGATCGGAGCCGTATGCTTTGGTATTAAGGTCGATCAACTTTAAGTTGGGTTGGAAATGATTAGAGGGCTTCATTGAGATCGATGAAGCCCTTTTTTATGCGCATTAAAACGGGGCCACCAACTCACACAACCAAGCCGCAATAAAGGCCCCATAGGTACCCACGGCATAGCCCAATAGGGCCATCAGGATACTGACCGGAACCAGACGGGGGTTGTGGTGGCCGGCGACCACCGGGGCACTGGCCGCACCCCCTACATTGGCGGCACTGGCGATGGCTACGGAATGCAGGTCTACGTGCAGCAGCCTGGCCCCCAGTAGGCAGAACAGTCCGTGAATGAAAATCCACAGATAGGCCCCCAGCAGAAACCAAATGGCTTGGTGTTGCAACCCCGACAGATCGGCACGAGCTCCCATGGAGGCCACGAACAGGTAGATCAGGGCCATGGCCAATTCGTGACTGCCCGGAATTCGACGTGCCGGGGTCATGGACAACAGCAATCCCAAGGTTGTGACAATCAGGATCTTCCAGGTACTGGCCGTCAGGACCGGTTCAATGATCTTTATATTCTCAGACGAGGACAACTCCGTCGCAATCCAGGTCACCAGACATCCCAACAGTAGCAGGTAGAGCAGATGACGCATGGCTGGTGCGGTGCCCTCCGTCTGAGAATCTATTGCCGATTCCTCCAGGCGTTGCAGGTGTTCGGGGTTGACGCGAGCCCAGCGGTTAAAGCGGTCGGCCAGGGCCTTGGAGCCCAGCAGGATGGGCAGCCAGACGATATAGACCATGTTGTCACCCAACACGGCCAGGCCAAGTTCCGTAGGGGATGCCTCCACGCCCTGGGACGCTGCCATCATATTGGCGGTCCCCCCGATCCAACTGCCGGCCAGGGTGCCGAAGGCCCGCCAGGCCGTGGGATCGAGATGGTGACGTACCAGCAAATAGGCGAGCGGGGCACCGAGTATCACCCCGAGTGTGCCGCAGAGCATGACCAGTACGCCCTTGCCCATAATGCGCACTGCCGAGACAACATCGACCTTGAGCAGCATGATGGTCAACAAGAACGGCAGCACCACCTGGTCCATGCCGTCAAAGATCGGACTCTGCGTCGCCAGCACGCCGGTGTTGGACAGAATCACGGGGATGGCATAAATAAATATAAGCGGGGGCAAAAAGTGGAACAGTTTCCACCGGGTGCGGTGTTCCAAGTGAAAGAACAGGGACGCGATGGCGGTCAAGGTCACCAGCACAGCCAAGGGACTCGATAGTAGGGCAGTGTCGTTCATGGTCGAGCAGTATGCCATGGGTAAGGTTGTCCGTCAAGGTCTTGCGGAATTGATGGATTCGAGTAGGATAGGGCAAACCAATCAAGGAGAAACTGAGCATGAAGAAACTACGCGAGTTCCTGAAAACAACCCTTTTGGGTGGATTGGTGGTCATTCTGCCGACCGCCATCATCTTTTTTTTCTTTAAATGGGTTTTAGCTCTTATCCAGGATAATGTCGGTCCCTTGGCTGCCAAGCTCTTACCAGGGATTGACAATCCCTATTTGGGCACTGCGTTGGCCTCCCTGGCTATTTTAGGTGTGTGCTTTGCTGTAGGGATTATGGTGCGGACCCAAATCGGTAAGTGGCTCCACACCGGCCTGGAACAGATTTTAATGAAGCGTATTCCCGGCTATATGCTCATCAAGGAGACCGTGTCACAATTCCTAGGGGCTAAGAAAACACCCTTTTCTACCGTGGCCCTGGTTCGCCTTTTTGATAACGATACCCTGGTGACTTGCTTTGTTACGGACGAATATCCGGGCGGCTATACGGTCTTTATGCCCACCGGTCCCAATCCGACCTCAGGCAATATCTACCACGTCAAATCCGAGCAGGTGGAGATCATTGAGGTTTCGGTTGAGGATACCATGAGATCGATTCTCAGCTGTGGGGCAGGATCGAGTAAACTCATGGCTTTGGCCAAGGGGTATCAATCCGACTGAGTCTCATGATGGATTTTGTTGAATTGATTGAGCAATATCAGGCGTCGTCCACTGGGGATCCGGATTGGTTTCTGGAAATGCAGGTCGAGTCGAGTCTCGTGAGGCATATCAAGGCAGTGATTCCCATTGATGAATCCCATGAGCCTCTAGTTCCCATCCCCATGTCACTAGCACGTCGTAGCCCTCATCCCTATCAAGCATTGGGGGCACCCTATGGTGAACAAGGCCCCTGGTGTGTGCGGATTTCCGTTGCCGAACGTCTAAACCATGCTCAGCAGATTCTGACTCGACTTCACCCCGGGTATCGTCTGGAAGTCTTTGATGCCTGGCGACCGATGACTGTGCAGTCCTTTATGGTTTCCCATGAATGTCACCGTTTGGCCAGCGAGCAGGGGGACATCTGGGATACGCTGGATACGACTGGTCAGCAAAACATTGAGCAACAGGTGTTAAGGTATTGGGCTGCACCGGTTGCCAATCCCTTGGCCCCGACACCGCACAGTACCGGTGGGGCGGTCGATGTCACCTTATTGGATGAAAACGGAGACCCACTGGCGATGGGCAGTGACATCGATGAGATCGGTCCCCAGGCCCATCCTCATTTTTTTACGAACAAGACCGATGCTGACTCTCGATGCTTTGATCGGCATCGAGACCTGCTGGCCCAGGTTATGATTGAGGCGGGATTTTGCCGCCTGCCTTGGGAGTGGTGGCATTTTTCCTATGGAGATCAGATGTGGGCCTTACAACAAAGCCTGGTGACGTCAAGGACTCCAGCTTTCTATGGGGCCGTGTCAGGTGATGGGGTCTCCTCGGTCATCGGGTCTAAGATGTAGCGTGACATCCCATTGGACAACCGCATTTCCGGGCCTGTCGGTTTTTCCAGAATGATCAGGGCCTCGATATCGTCGAGGCGGTTGACCAGAGCCAGGCCTTTGTCTGGGCCGAGAATACTGACGGCAGTGGCCAGGCCGTCGGCTGTGGTCGCGTCTGGGGCAATGATGGTGGTACTGGCTGATTCGTGTTTACCGCTGCCAGTGCTAGGGGTAATGATATGACTGACCTGTTCACCGTCAATCAGGGCGTAGCGACGGTAATGGCCACTGGTGGCCACGGCTCGGTCGGTAAAGGAAAGGATCCTTAGGAATTTGTTGGGGCTCATGTCGTCGGCATCGACATTGGGATCTTGAATGCCAATACGCCAGGTCTCATGTTCCAGCCCCTTGCCAAAGCAACGGATGTCACCCCCAATATCGACCATCCCGCCCGTGGCCCCATCGGCTTGCAGCAGTTCAATGGATTTGTCAATGGCATAGCCCTTGGCGATACCACCCACGTCCAGTTTCATCCCTGGCACCAGGAACTCCACGGTCAAGGCATTGGGATCCAGGCGTAGATTCTGCCAGCCTACCTTGGCCTTGGCTGCGTCAATGGCCTCCGGCGTGGGGGTGATATTGGTATCAGCGGCATGTTGCCAAAGGGCGAGTAGGGGGCCGATGGTGATGTCGAAGGTTCCCTCGGTCAACTGACTCATCTCAATGGACCGCTGTAAGACCTCCATGGTTTCTGGGCTGACATGCATAGGGGTGCCATAGGCCTGTTCATTGACTAGGGCCAGCTCGGTGAAGTTACGATGGGTGCTCATCATATCTTCGAGACGCTGTTGCAGTTTGTAGACCTTGAAGGCCCCCTGACGGGCGGTACTTCCCTTGGGGGCCAGAACCACGACACGAGAAAAGGTGCCCATGACCGGGCGATAGCCGCTGTCCCAACGGCCTTCCCTGTGGGTGGCCTTGCTGATCAGCATCAGGGCCACAATGGCCGGCGCCGCAATCAATAGCATGCGTAGGTTGGTCTGTCGTTGATTCATTTTCATTTTGCCCTTTGATATCTTGAGGTCGTGCCTATAATACGGCGATGTCTGACAAAAAGATAGAATTTGTTGAGGCCCGTCTGGAGCGGGCCTTTTTGGATCATGTACGCCAGCCGGCACGCTATATCGGCGGTGAGGTCAATGAAGTCCGTAAGGACTGGGATGCTACGGATTTCAGGATTGGTCTGTGCTTTCCGGATGTCTACGAAGTGGCCATGTCCCATACGGGCCTGGCGATCCTTTATCATCTGATCAACCAACAGCCCCATCTATTGGCCGAGCGGGTCTTTTCTCCCTGGGTCGATGCTGAGGAGGTCCTACGTGAACGGGAGATTCCCCTTTTCAGTCTGGAGTCCAAGGCCACCCTCCAGAGCTTTGACCTGCTGGGTTTTACCCTAAGTAATGAACTGTGTTACACCAATGTGCTCAACATGCTCGATCTGGGGGGGATGGCCCTCCGAGCGGCCGACCGTAAGGAATCCGATCCCCTCATCATCGGGGGGGGTGGCATGGCCCATTGCTGTGAACCCGTAGCTCCGTTCTTTGATGGTTTTGTGTTGGGCGATGGGGAAGAGGCGTCCGTGCAACTGGTGGAATGGATTTTGGCCGGACGCCGGGCCGGGCAGTCCAAACATGAGATCTTAATCGGTGCAGCACGGGAATTTGATTGGTTTTATGTGCCGTCGTTGATCGAATCTGAGGTTGACCAAGCAGGTCATACGGTCTTACGTAGCATGGATGATCGGGTTGCTCTGCGACGTGAAAATGCCGTAGTGCAAGACTTCGAGAATGCCCCGGTTCCAACACAGCCGATTGTCCCCTGGGTAGAGGCCATACACGAGCGGGTTTGCCTGGAGATCATGCGAGGCTGTCCCGGGCGTTGCCGGTTTTGTCAGGTGAGCTATTGCAAACGTCCCATTCGCGTGCGGAGTGTCGATCGCCTGGTGTCCCTGGCCCAGCAGGCTTATGATGCGACGGGTTATGACACCATCACCCTATTGAGTCTCTCCAGTGCGGAGTACCCTCACCTGGAAGAATTGGTTAAACGACTGCATGAGATCTTTACCCAGCATCATGTGGGGATCTCAGTACCGAGCTTGCGTGTGGATCGTCAGTTGAAGCTCTTGCCACAATTGGTCTCGTCCGTGCGCAAGAGCGGCTTGACCATTGCTGTGGAGGCCGCGACCGAGCGTCTGCGCATGATCGTGAACAAGCCCATCAGCGACGACGACCTCTTTG
The DNA here is from genome assembly GCA_963662565.2 of Sedimentisphaerales bacterium. GTDB lineage: Bacteria > Planctomycetota > Phycisphaerae > Sedimentisphaerales > Anaerobacaceae. The sequence continues at coordinate 30,674 of CAXXXG010000019.1, forward strand.
CCGCAGTGGAGGCAGCCTATCGAGCTGGATGGTCTCGACTCAAACTCTATTTCATGATCGGCCTACCGGGTGAGACTTTGGACGATGTGGCCGGGATTGTGGATCTGGCCGAACGTCTGGCCCTACATAAGAAGAAGGTGAATGGCTCCATTGCTCAGATCAATGTGGCGGTCAGTGGCCTGGTGCCCAAGCCCCATACCCCCTTGGGATGGATGGGCCAGCGCCCCCTGGAATACTATGAGCAGGCCAAGCAACGTATCCTCGATGAAAAGTATGCTCGCAAGGCACGCTTCCTGAAGTTCAAGTTTCATGACCTCCAACGTAGTCGATTGGAAACGGTTTTAGGGAGGGGCGGACGCAATCTAGCTCAGGCCATTGAGGCGGCCTGGCGGGCCGGGGCACGCTTTGATCTGTGGGACGAAGGCTTCGTGTATGAACGTTGGGTTCATGCACTGGCCGAGTATGGGATTGATCTTGAGGTTGAATCGATGCGCGACTTGAGTCCAGATGTCCCCGCTCCGTGGGATCATCTGGGTGGCCCATCCCAACAGGATCTACATCGACATTATCAGGACGTTCAAGCCGGATTGAGCTAGGTGATGCCAAAATAAAGTCCGAGTAGAACATAAGGGATTAGATAGCCCAAGGTTTGAGCTTTTTTTTTGAACCCTTAAGCCCAGTCAACTCTCCTTAATTTTAACCGCAGTTTCGCTTAAACTATCGGAACTGTTGTTTTCAGATTCATTTCAGGCACGATGGTTTCATCCCTTATTTCTGGGCTAACTCAGATAATCAGCAGAGCTTTAGACGATATAGTCAACACCAAGGGAATGATGTCTATGGATGTCGGTGTTAGCTGTGTGGCATCTTTTTAAGATGATGTAAAGTCCGATCTGGAGAGGGATCGGGGTGAATTAGAAGTGACCCCTGAAAGCAATGAGGAGTATCATGAGAAGCACAAAACCTGTGTTGTTGGTAGAAGATGACAGCATCGATGCAATGACTGTCAGAAGGGCCTTCAAGGACCTCAAACTGACCAATGAACTAGCTCATTCGGTCAATGGTGAAGAAGCCGTCAAGTACCTTGAGGATCCAGCCAATGAGCGTCCCTGTGTCATCTTGCTGGACTTGAACATGCCCCGTATGAATGGTACGGAATTTCTCAAGGTGATCAAGGAGGATGAGGAACTCAAGAAGATCCCCGTGATCGTTTTAACCACCTCCAATGAGGAAAGGGATGTGGTTGAGAGTTTCCGACTGAGCGTGGCTGGCTATATTGTCAAACCCGTCGATTACAAGAAGTTTGTCGAAGCCATTCGCACCATTGATATGTATTGGACCTTAAGTGAAATGCCAGCACAAGAAGTAGGAGCGACTCATGTTCAAAATGAAACCGCTACTGTTGGTTGAGGATGACGAGGTCGATGCCATGACCGTTAAACGGTCCCTGGAGGAAAACGGGGTTGTGGATCGAGTCGTGCATATGACCAATGGCGAGGATGCCTTGGCCTATCTTCGTAGTGAGGTCAATGAGACCCCTTGTCTGATTCTCTTGGACTTAAATATGCCCAAGATGGGGGGGATCGAATTCCTGGAAGAGGCCAAAAAGCACCCATCCATCCGACGTATTCCCATTGTGGTTCTGACGACTTCTGATGAAGGTCGTGATGTTTTAGGAAGCTTTGAGCACAGTGTTGCTGGTTATATGGTTAAGCCTGTTCAGTATCCTGAATTTGCCAAGACCATTGAAGCCATCAGTGATTACTGGGCCTTGAGCCTGCTGCCCATGACAACCTAGTCTGACCGAAATGTAACGACAGCCCCTTGGAATGATCCGAGGGGCTTTTTTTATGCCTTCACGGTGCGTTGACCCTAGGTTGACTTCCCCAGCTTTCGCCGTATAATTCCATTTTGGATTCTCGTTTAAGGGAATCATCATCGTTGACACTAGAGGATTTTGGGTTATGGCTTTGCTGGTCGGTATTGATGAGGCAGGATTCGGGCCTATTTTGGGTCCCTTGGTCGTTTCCTGTTGCGGTTTTACGATCCCGCAAGATCGGCTCCCAGAAGATCTCTGGCATATGCTTCGTCGCAGCGTCTGCCAAACCCGACGCAAACAGAATGGCCGTCTTCTCATCACTGATAGCAAAAAGGCCCACAGCAAATCTGCAGGGTTGCGTGACCTGGAACGCACGGCTCTTGCAGCCCTTACATCCCTAGGGCAATCGCCTTCTGACGTGGCTCAGCTTTTGAGTATCCTTTGTCCCGACGTTATGCCACGCTTGAACCCGTATCCCTGGTATCAAGATTTGTCCCAACATCCCTTAGATGCCCAAGACGAAGCCGTCACCCTGGCGGCCCATGTCTTCCAAAAGGATATGAAAGACCAAGGCATGGAGTTTTCTCTCGTGAAAAGTCTTTGCCTGGATGTGGGCACCTACAATCACCAGGTGCAGGCCGTACGCAATAAGGCTCGGGTCCTGTTGTCAACAAGTTGTAGCCTGATTCAGTTTGCCTGGCAACAGAACCAACACGATTGGATTCAGGTTGTGGTGGATCGCCAGGGCGGACGCATGCACTATCGGGCCACCCTGCAACGTTTCTTTCCGGATCTGGACATGCATGTCCAGGAGGAAAACGATCAGGTCAGTCGTTATCGCATGACCGATGGGCGACGCACTATGGATCTGAGTTTTCAGGTCAAGGCCGATGCGGTTTCTTTGCCCGTGTCCCTGGCATCCATGATCAGCAAGTGGGTTCGTGAATTGTTGATCATTCAAATCAATCGTTACTGGCAGGGGTTTTGTCACGACATCAAACCCACGGCCGGATATTGGCAGGACGGCACGCGTTTTATCGAAGAGATCCGTCGCCGTGTGCCGCAGGTTCCGTTCAATGAACAACTTTTTATACGGTGTCGCTAACTTATGAAAGCTAAACTTGCCCCTCAGGAGACCACAACCAATCGATGGCGTAGCGAAAGCATGTGGTTGATGACCACCTCATTGGTGATTCTGGCCTCTGTGGCCCTGGCCTTTGCCATTGCCTATACCCGTAAAGTCATGATTCCTTTTGTGCTGGCATTGTTTATTGTCACAATTGTCTCCCCCATGTTGGATTTCATGATTTTGCGACTCAAGATCCCGCGAGTTCTGGCTGTTACCTTTACCCTTGTAGTGGTGATTGTTGTCACGACGTTGGTGTGCGTAACCCTCTATCAGACCGGTGCGACCATTTATTCGACTCTCAGTGACTATAACAAAGAGGTCAAAGCTATGTTCGTCAAGGGCTACGAGTGGATCGAGAAAAAACGGGCTCTGTTTGAAGGTCAGAATGAGGAGGAATCGGAGGGAAGTGATTCAGGAGAATCTGTAGACGAGGTCTCGAATGCTGTTGAACAGAAGGAGGTCAATGAGGTTCCGGTGGCTGAACCAGAAGTCTTTGAGTTGACCGTGACTCCCGAGAGTCTGGCCCAGGGGGGAGCTGAGGCCAATCCCTTTGTACCGGAGGAATTCGGAGGGGGGATACAGCTGCCTATTGCCAATGACGGTCCCTTGAACGTGAAGCCCGCTCCGTTGCAGAAAACGAATACTAACAAACGAACGTCCTGGGATCTACTGGATCCCAATCAATTGATTGCACAGGTGGCGGATTCCTTGGGAAGTATCTTACGGGGTATGGTGGACGTCTTATTGCAGCTGTTATCGAATGTGATTTTTGTGATTATTTTTGTGATCTTCATGTTATCCGGGCGTAACCCTCGCAGTGTTGTACGGGGAGGGGTCTATGCCGAGATCGATCAGAAAATTCGCCGTTATATTGGCACTAAGGTGGCCATTTCTTTGATCACCGGGTTATTGGTTTGGTTTACTCTATACAAATTGGGCTTTGAAGCGAATTTGGCCGGTGTTTTTGGAATTATGGCCTTTCTACTGAATTTTATTCCTTCGCTGGGTTCTATCATCTCGACTCTTTTGCCTATTCCGATTGCCTTAGCCCTGCATAGTGACCCTTTGATGGTGGTGTTGGTGGTCTTGATTCCTGGGACGATCCAAATGGTTATGGGCAATGTGGTCGAGCCCAAATTGATGGGGGAAGGCCTTAATCTGCATCCAGTCACGATCTTGTTGGCTCTGTCGTTTTGGGGACTCTTGTGGGGTGTGGTGGGGATGTTCCTGGCGGCTCCGATGACAGCCATGATTCGCATCGTATTGATGCAGTTCGATACACTCAAACCTGTAGGGCGGTTACTGGCAGGTGAAATCTTTAAGGAAGATCAGAAGTCGGGTTGAGGATCAAATATCGTCAAGTTGACGCATGAGTTCCAGGACATTCTGGTTTTCACGTTTAATCAGTACATCAACGGTTTCGAGGCTGGCCGGGTCGCGGGCAAAATCACGTAAACCCTGATAGAAGGTGATGACGGCATTTTCACGTTGCAGGGCATCCCGGAGAACCTCTTCCTTGTTCTCCTTGCCTGTCAGGGCTCGGGAACGCCCTAAACGCGATCCCGCCCAGGTGAGACTGGCCATGACTTCAGGATTGGATAGGACGTAGTTCTCCGGGTCGTAGGTGCCGAATTCGCCGGTGCGATTGGAGAAATCCTGACGCATGTTGGTCCACATATTCTTGAGTTTGACCTTACGCTCCGCGAGGCCGTAGTAGCAGTTCTTGAGGTCTTCCTGGGCAAAGAGTTGAGCTGCCCCCAGGTAAAATTTGGCCCCGCGCTGTTCTACCTTTTCAGCGATTTCGAGGATCTCGAAGACATTGAATTTGGTATCCATAATCCGTATCCAATCCAATCCATCCTTGGCCTCACGAACACCTTCATACACAGACATCACAGCTTTCATTATAGCTTTCCTGACGATGGGGTGCAATATAGGGATGAGAAACACATGATATTTGAAAAAAAAGGCCTGTTTGCACTAAAACGCCTTTAAAATCGCCTTTTTCATGCGATATTAAGCCATAGAAGCCATGTATAGATACAGAAGGTGTAATCTGACTAGAAGCGTTTCATGAATCCTGATAAGCATCATAAATCCGGTGATTATGAAGTTTTTTTGCGGTTGTTTTTACGCCACCGTAACCAAATCTTCACCTTTGTGTTTGCTTTGGTCGGAAATCAGCCGGATACGGAAGATATTTTTCAGGAAATATCGACCATCATGTGGCGTCGTTTCGATCAATTTGAGCCGGGCACTAATTTTGTGGCCTGGGCCCGTCAAATAGGACGAAACGTGGTAATGGACTATCGTCGCAAGCGACGACGGCAAATGGCGGTGTCGCTAGACGACCGCATCATTGAAATGCTATCGCAACGCTACGAACTGGTGCAGGATCAGATTGATGACCGTGCCGAATGTTTGCGTCTCTGCGTCAATAAGCTCGAAACAGAAAATCGAGAACTGGTGCGAATGGTGTATGAACTGGAACTGCCAGTGATCTCCGTCGCCGAGCGGTTAAATGTCTCGGTGCAGCGAATCTACCAACGCCTTGGTGCGATTCATGGTATTTTGCTGCGTTGTGTGCGGCGGTCATTGGCGGCTCAAGGAATGTAATATGCTCGAACAACAAGATCCATTGAATACCTGGCTGATGCAGATGGCTCGGGGGGCTATTGCCCCTGAAGACCAAAAGCAGTTGGAAGAACGTATGGTTTCCGATCCAGAGGTTTTGGCCTATTGTCAGGACTTTTTTGTAACCTGTGCCAACCTGGAACAAATCCTGCGTTCAGAGGAGAAGGAGCAATGGGGGCAACCCCCTAGGTATAGGCGACTTGTGGGCTGGGGCACTGCTGTTGCAGCTGTACTTGTGATACTCATTGTTTTAGGGTTTCTCCTACTGCCCCCAACACAAGAGCCAACCGGGCCAACAGCTCAATTGATTGACAGTCGGGCATTGAAATGGGCTTTGGATTGCGATCCATGTGAGAACACGGTTTTTTATGGCTCTCATGCCCTGGAAATTCTAGAAGGTATTGCCAAGTTCAGGATGGGTGATGGTACCCAGATTATTCTCAAAGGTCCGAGTCGTTTTACGCTAGAAGATTGCAATTGTATTTATTTGGGTGAGGGCATGCTGACGGCCCATGTTCCTAAATCCGCTCAGGGTTTTGTGGTCAATACGCGTCAAGCAAAAATTGTTGACCTAGGCACGGAATTTGGAGTTTTAGCCTGGCAAGATGGAACCATTGAAACACAGGTATTTTCAGGTCTCGTGGATGTTTGGCCCAGTGATGCGAACCAAGCCCTGCATTTAAGCTCGGGACACCAAGCCTTGATTGATAGTGACGGTGAGGCCCAGAGCTATAACCAATCACAGACGCAGGCCTATTATATTCAGCATTTGCCCCATGAAACTCCCGCCTGTCCTGGAAAAAGCCTCGATTTGGCTGATATTGTCGGTGGAGGCAATGGATTTGGCTATGGTGTCCTGAACCAGGGAATTGACCCAAAGAATGGAGCGATCCTGACAAACCCGGCCCATATGACCCTAAATTTTGATGAAGCCGTATTTACGCCGATTCCTAACCATCCCTACATCGATGGTGTGTTCCTGCCGCAAGGCCAATCTGGCTCCGTGTTGATTTCAACAGCTGATCACGCGTTTAAAGGTTTCCCAGCAACACGAGGGAAATATTACGATGGCATTTTTAATGGCGTCAAACTTTATGCCGAAGAGGTTCCGTCAAAGACCTTTCAAGGGCGGTTGCAGGGTATTACTTACGGTACCTATGAGCGCCCTGCCATCAACTGCCACCCGAATGCAGGGATGACCTTTGATTTGCAGGCCATTCGCCGAGACAACCCAGGCATCCTGATCCAATCTTTTCGTAGTTTGTGTGGGCTCAACGATATTGCTCCGTGGGTACGTCAAAGTCACGTGGAGTTCTGGGTGCTGGTTGATGGACAATTGCAAGCCCATCATGTCTGCGGACCCAACGAACAGGCGGTCGGCACCATCGACGTCCCCTTAGCCCGGGATGCACGGTTCTTAACCCTTGCCACCACGGCGGATGGTGGGATTCATTATTGTTGGTCTTTTTTTGCAGAACCCACTCTGATCTTGTCTACGGTAAACTAGAACTCATCCCAAAACCTGTTTTTAAGCGAAATCGAGCGAAATTTGCGTGGGCAAGGCCAGAGGTGAAAAGGCCTCGGAGGCGTGCTGAAGCACGTCGAGAAGCCTTTTTGCCGATAACGCAGTCCCACGAAAATTGTAGCCGATTGCCGCAGAAAGAGGTTTTGGGATGGGTTCTAATACCATGCAATAGTGGATGGTACTTTTCCTTATATTTTTCTGGGATTTCAACAATATCCTCTGTAGCGGTTTTGAGATGCCGTTATAATAAAGGGTATGAAATTTGGCATGTGTCTTAAGATGTAAATTTCGTGACCTGATTGAGGATGAGAGTGTGAACAGACGTAAGGGCTTCTCTTTGATTGAGCTTTTAGTGGTTGTTTCGGTGGTGTCACTCTTGATGTCGCTGATGGCCCCTTCCCTGCGAAAGATTCGAGAGCAGGCACGACGCCTGAGTTGCCAATCCAATCTCAGGCAGTGGGGGATTTTGCTGACCAGTCATGCAATCGAAAACAATGGTCGCCTTTTTACAGGGGTTAATGATCAGGGCTATTGGTGGATCAGTGAATTGGAACAGAAACTTCAGGATTGGAAGGCCAATCGTCTTTGGTTTTGTCCAAGCGCACAAACCCCACTTTTGGATGAGGATGGTACAGGACTGGAGGCCGGTCAATGGAATGTACGCAGTGCTTGGGGGATTTACCAAGACTCAGATGATTACGAAGGGCAATTAGGTCCTAACGGAATTTCCGGGAGCTATGGTCTCAACGGGTATTTTCTACGCATTCCCATGGACGAAGAATACGACAGCGGAATTGATGCTCAAGAGGGACATCGTAATTTCAATGCCATCAAACAAGCGGATCAGGTCCCGTTGTTCGTGGATGCCCTTCGATTTGATCTATGGCCTACGTATCGGGATTCACCGGCATATTATGAATTTGAAAGTTGGACGAAACGCAGCGATATGGCTCGCTGCTGTATCAATCGTCATGATGGCACGGTTGCCATGGTTTTTGCCGACGGTTCTTCTCGACCAGTGGGTGTGAAGGAACTGTGGACGCTTCTCTGGCACAAGGATTTCAGGACCAATGGTCCTTGGACCCAGGCCGGAGGGATGCCCTCTTCAGAGTGGCCCGAGTGGATGCGTGGATTCAAGGATTACTGATTGAATGGCCGGTATGATCAAAATTCAAGGGCAGTCTCAGGTCCAACTCATCGCGGCGGTGCTTTGTTTTCTATTGGCAGGTCTGGTCTGGGCCTTAACTCGCCCACACAATGCGGGGATTAATGATGTTCCTGCTGACGCCATGACATGGACGCTGTGCATATCTTGTGAACATAGTCAGGAAATGTCATTACGGGATTTTTTTGAACAACAACAGCAAGAGATGATCCGGAAGGGCAACATGTCTGTTCCCGCACTCCTTTGTCCCAACTGCGGCCAACATAGTGTCTTCAAGGCCATTCAATGTACGCGTTGCAGTCATATTTTTATCGAAAGCGAAACTCCCGGCGATTTTTATGATCGCTGCCCTGAATGTCAATACAGTCCAACCGAAGAACGTCGCACAAACCAAACGACAACTCACTAGGTTTGATCCCACCCTGATTTGATTATGCATAAACAAGAGAAGACCTCGTCAACCGATTGGTTTCAGGAATTGATCCAGATTATCGCCCAGCTACGGGGTGAAAACGGATGTCCCTGGGATCGTAAACAGACCCATCAAAGCTTGCGACGCTATATGATCGAGGAAACGGCTGAATTTTTAGAGGCCCTGGATGCCGAAGACTCTCCAGCCATGGCCGATGAGTTGGGAGATGTCTTGTTGCAGATTGTCTTACATGCGCAGATTGCAACTGAAGAAGGCCGGTTTACAGCCCAGGATATTGCCCGGGGTATCTGTGAAAAGATGATCCGACGCCACCCGCATGTGTTTGCCTCTAGCGAGGTGGACACGGCTGAGCAGGTCGTTCAGCAGTGGGAACAGATCAAACAGCAAGAACGTCAAGATCTGGCTGACGATGCCAGGTCTAAGGGGATCCTTGATGGAGTGCCTACCCATCTACCCGCATTGCATCGAGCCTATAAGATTCAAAAGAAGGCCGCATGTGTGGGTTTTGATTGGCCGGATATCGCTGGTGTCATTGCCAAAGTTTATGAAGAACTCGACGAAGTTCAAGAGGCCATGGCTCAACGTGATCCCAAGGGGATTACTGAAGAACTCGGAGATCTGCTCTTTGCAGTGACCAATCTCGGGCGTTTTTTGGGGCAATTCCCCGAGGAGTCTCTGCATGCCGCGATTGTCAAGTTTGAACGTCGTTTTGCCCTGGTTGAACAGGCTGTGGCCCGTCAGAATAAACGAATGGAAGACTGCTCCATCGATGAACTCGATGCCCATTGGCAGGCTGCTAAGGCCCCGCAATAGCCATTGACACGGCGTGGGGCCATTCATACACTGAGCTAAGAATCATCAAAATATATCTTTTTAAGTATTCAGGAGCACCTATGAATTCCATAAAACGGGTGATGGTTGGATGGATGTTGCTTATGCTGTGTGGTCTGGCTCAGGCTGAGACCCTACAGATTTCATCACTGGATCTCATGAAGGTTCAGCAAGGGTGGGGGCATCCCCAACCCAATCGTTCCGTCTCGGGCAACCCTTTAACCATTGCCGGGACGCAGTACGAGCACGGTTTAGGGACTCACACCGATAGTGTTCTTTGGATTGATTGCCATGGAACGGCCCAGCGTTTTACCGCCCAAGTAGGTGTTGACGACGAGGTGGGTGACAATGTCGGTACCATGGTTTTTACCGTCGTCGCTGATGGCCAAGAACGCTACAACAGTGGAATCCTCAAGACCGGTGATCAGGCCTGTGACGTTGATGTTGATTTGGCCGATGTCGAGATTTTAATTTTACTGGTCGCCAGTGGTGTTGATGGCATGAACTATGATCATGCTGATTGGGCCCTGGCCCAAATTGAATATCAAGGCGAGGCCCCTGTGGCTCTGGATGGTCCCAAGGAAGAAGCCATTATCCTAACCCCTCCACCACCGACGACGCCCAGGATCAATGGGGCCAAGGTCTTTGGCGTGCGTCCTGGTTCACCGGTTTTGTACACCATCGCTGCAACGGGTGAACGTCCTATGACCTTTGTGGCTGAGCATTTACCAGAAGGGCTGCAGCTGGATGCCGAGACGGGCCAACTCAGGGGCTCGGTGAAAATTCCAGATACCTACCTAATCACTCTTCAAGCCACCAATGCCAAGGGGATGGATCGCTGTGTGATGCGTTTGGAAGTGGGGGACACCTTAGCCTTGACCCCGCCGATGGGCTGGAACAGTTGGAACTGTTGGGGCTGTGCCGTGGATGAGGAGAAGATTCGCCAAGCCGCCCAGGCCATGGTTAGTAGCGGCTTGATCAACCATGGTTGGAGCTACATCAACATTGACGACTGCTGGATGCGTAAGCCGGATGAACAGGCCCGTGACGCCGAAGGGAATATCCTGACCAATGCCCGCTTCCCGGATATGAAACAGCTTACAGATGACATCCATGCCATGGGGCTTAAGGTCGGAACCTACATCTCCCCAGGACCCACCACCTGCCAAGGCTATGAAGGCAGCTATCAACACGAGTTGCAGGATGCCATGCAGTTTGCCGCCTGGGGGTTCGATTACCTTAAATATGATTGGTGTGGATACAGTCAGGTCGAGAAGGGCCGTGAGAAAGACGCCTTGACCAAACCTTATCTCTTGATGAAGCAATGCCTGGATCAGATGGATCGTGACATTGTCTATAGTCTTTGCCAATATGGCATGGGTGACGTTTGGACCTGGGGCCTGGAGGTCGGGGGTAATTGCTGGCGTACGACAGGTGACATTACCGACACGTGGGGTAGCATGAGCTCTATCGGATTCAGTCAAGACCAATGCAGCCCCTATGCCCAGCCAGGCCACTGGAACGATCCGGATATGCTGGTCGTCGGTCAAGTTGGCTGGGGCCCCAACCTTCACCCTACGCGTTTGACTCCCAATGAACAATACACCCATATCAGTCTCTGGTGCCTTTTAAGTTCACCTTTGTTGATTGGTTGTGATTTAACCAAACTGGATGACTTCACCCTTAACTTGCTAACCAATGACGAGGTTCTAGCTCTCAATCAAGATCCTTTTGGCCAACAGGCGAAACGCGTACATGCCCTAGGGCTCACGGAGGTGTGGAGCAAGAAAATGGCCGATGGATCGTTGGCTGTGGGGCTTTTTAATCGAGGTGAATTCGAACAGGAGGTCACCGCATCATGGGAGGTTCTAGGACTCAGTGGTCCGGCACGTGTGCGAGATTGCTGGCAACAACAGGATGTAGGGATTTTGGATCAAACCTTGACCCGCAAGGTGCCTAGACATGGCGTCTTTTTGGTGCGAATCTTTCCTCAAGGCTAGAGATGCTAAAGAATATTTATCACGACATCCCAAACTCCATGCCAAAAGAGTTGATTGAGATCTTAGCCCAGGGATCACAAGTCAAAATTGAACGTATCATCTCACGCGGGCATCAATCTCCCGACGGATATTGGTACGATCAGGAAACTCATGAATTCGTGATTTTACTCCAGGGAAGCGCGCAGCTTATACTCTCTGAAGATGGGCATACAATCAACATGTCACCCGGTGACCATCTTTTAATTCCAGCTCATACCAAACATAGAGTCAATTGGACAGATGCCAAAAGCGATACTGTATGGCTAGCAGTACATTGGCGGGATTGATGGATTATTCAATTTTTAATAGTCTCACATCGAAAATCAACGTCGCATGAGGCCCAATCTTGTTACCTGCTCCTCGTTTTCCCCAAGCCAGATCCGGAGAGATAAAAAACCGGTAGCGGGATCCGGTTTTCATCATCAAGAGTCCTTCTCGTATTCCATCGATGGCCTCTGAAATGGTGAAGGTTGCGGGGCTGGGCTGTTTATAAGTGTCGGCGATAATAGTGCCATCCACCAGGGTGATACGCTGTTGCACAGTGACGCAGTCCTGCTCAGTGGGCATCGGGCCATCTCCTTCTTCGATCACCAGGATCTGAAGGCCTGATTCGGTCTCGAAGACGCCAGGTTTAGTGCGATTCTTGTCGAGAAAGTCTGCCGACGCCTTTTTGTTAAGACCAGTCGATCCCTTTGCTTTACGTTTGTTGCTGTTGCCTCTTCCTCTAGCCATGTACATTGCCCCCGGGTATTGGGACGACTTGGAAAGTCACATCACCCACGATTTGTCCCTCAATTTCAACAGTCATTCGCCAAGGACCAAGTTTGTCCTCGATGGGATCCCAAAGGGTGTCTCCCAGGTAAAAGTTCCAATCATTGGTTCGTATGTATTCATCGCCAGTGAAAGGAGCTGCGGGATTTCCGCTCGCATCAAGGAAAGGAGGGTGATCGATACAAAAGGATAAGAGCTTTCCCTTACCTTTCTTGATATTGAGGATAAAACCGAACTCGATATCAAGGCGAGCGGGTATTTTTGTGGTGAATTCACGGATCTTGGGAAGCTCACGGGCGTCGCGATCCCAATGTTCGTAAATGCCATAGTTCAATTGTTGGCAAATAAACTTGGTCTTGGCCATGGAAGATTGGGTGGTTATTTCTGATTTGAAATGGCATTTAGTTAGAATGGGCAGGGGCGGATTTGAACCGCCGACACACGGATTTTCAGTCCGTTGCTCTACCAACTGAGCTACCTGCCCGGTAATCTCAAGAAGCGAATAATTTACCGGTATTCCTGTTTTAATGCAAGCCCAAAGGTGGGGGAAAACAAAAAAGGCCGTCGCCTTGCGGCTGACGGCCTTTGAAATGCGATCTGAGCAATCCTTACAGGGATTTGCGACGACGCAGGAAACCAACGAAACTGGTTCCCAGGCCGGCCAACAGGATGGCACCCGGAGCGGGGACAGCGATCAAAACTGACTGAACAGCTTGAGGTTTGATGTCATCAACGTCCTGGGGACCATAAAGATTAAGGACTCTTACATTTTCCCAACCGGTAATATCACTTTGACTTAAATAATTGTCGATAATGGTAGTGTTTACACCAGCTTCTGCATCCCAAATCAAGGACTGAGCAGTCACAGCGGTCAACGATCCATTGAGGTAGGCTGCATAGACTTTTTGGGTTCTTTCTTCGAGATAATCATTAGGGCCTGAGCCAATTACGATGATATTTGAGATTTCTCCATCATAGAGATAACCTGTCTGGCCAACAAAAGTATTGCTCTGTTCAACACAGAAGGTCTCAAAATCTGCACCGCCATCAACGGAGATCACCAAAGGCGTTCCGTCGTCAGCAGGTAATTGATCATCTGTAAATGTTACTGTCACGCTTGCACTGGCTACAGCGCTCATGGCGAACACCATCGCTAAAACTAAATACTTTTTCATTTTTACTTACCTCCAGAATTTTAAAAATCACTCCCCATCCTAATAACACTTAGGGTAGGACATTGTTTTTTTCGATAGACACCCTATCGAACACCTAACTTGAAACACGTCGCATCCTATAAAAAGGTTCACGTGTCCCTCAAATTGGGCGGGTATTTTCAGCCAACGCGTTTGAGAATCGCTAAAACCTTACAAATACGACAATTTTGTAGGCCTTGGGTAGCTTTGGGGTGCGTTGGATTTCTGTCACCCTTCCCCATCATTCTTAAGTTATTATGAGTTGCCGAAGTAATGGTAAACTCAGGAAGAATTGTACCTCAATAGGGGTGGGATATCAAGTTAATATAGATAAGGAGGGTAAAATATTACGCCTGTCAGGATTCGAACCTGAAACCTTCGGTTCCGTAGACCGATGCTCTATCCAATTGAGCTACAGGCGCAGCCTAAAAAGTGAAGGCATAGTTAAGCAATTTCAAAGCCGTTCGTCAACCATCTAAACAAGCTTTGGCCGAAAAAAGATGAATTTCCTTTATGTTATAGAGGGATTCCCTAGAGGATCTGTAGGTCTTTGTCATAAAGACACTGTAAAGATGCCATTTTCGTACGTGAGTTGGATAGTGGCTTTGGACATTGAGCAATCGTTATTTCATCGGATTGACACTCCAGCCTGGGTTTGTTACTTTTTGGGAAAATTTTTGGATCTTAAGACAGGGGTATTTATGGATTTTGCCGTCATTATGGCAGGAGGTTCTGGGCAAAGGCTTTGGCCTTTGAGTCGTAAGGGCCGTCCTAAGCAGGTTTTACAATTAATTCAGGGACAAACATTGTTAGGTCAGTGCTACCATCGACTGTGTCCATCTTTTTCCCTGGATAGAATCTTTGTGTTGACCAACGCTGCCTATGTGGATCTAGTCTGTCAAACGCTGCCAGATTTACCTCGTAGTAATGTGATCGCTGAGCCGATGATACGCGATACTGCTGCTGCGATTGGATTGGCTGCCTCTATACTAACAGCGATAGATCCCGAGGCACAGATGGTGGTGGTAACCGCTGATCATGTGATAGAACCGGGCGAGATGCTGCTGGAGGTCTTACAGGCGGGACTGGGCTATGTGGGGGAACAACCTGATGCCTTGGTTACCTTTGGTATTAAACCGACTTTTCCTGCCACACAATACGGCTATCTCCAGTGTTCGGAGGGGATTTGTGAGGTTCTGGGGCATTCTGTTCATGAGGTCGTGGCCTTTAAAGAGAAGCCACCGTTGGATGTGGCTCAGCAGTACCTGGATGCGGGAAATACCTGGTGGAATTCGGGAATGTTCGTTTGGAAGGCCCAAACTGTGCTGGAATATCTGGCCCGATTCTTACCCGATGCGATGGGCCCCTTGAGAACGATCAAGGAGGCTTGGGATACTCCTGAATGGCAATCCGTGGTTGCCCGGGAATTTGGACTGATTCCTAAGATTAGCATTGATTTTGCGGTGATGGAGCGGGCTGAACGGGTGGTGACCTTGGCTCTACCCTGTCATTGGTTGGATTTAGGGGCCTTCACGTCACTGTCGGGTATTCAGGCTCCGGATGAGCAAGGGAATGTGGTGTTGGCGCAAAAGGCCCAGTTGTTGGATACTCAAGACAGTATTGTCGTGACTGAAGACCAAGGGCATTTGATTGCGACTTTGGGATTGAATGGGATGGTGGTGGCACATAGTCCTGATGCGACTCTGGTCTGTCCAGTGGAGCAGTTGGATCGCCTCAAGGAGTTGTTGACTGAGATCGATGCTGCAGAATTACATGATTATTTGTAGGGGGCGAATTGCGTTATCTGGCGATTGATTACGGGCAGCGCCGTACGGGCATTGCTATTTGTGATCCCATGGAGATCTTGGCTTCTCCTTTGGTCGTATTGGATCGGCCTGACACCTTGATGGCTGATTTATTGGCCTTAATCAAACAGGAGTCTGTAGAGGCTTTAGTAGTAGGGCTCCCTATTAATATGGATGGATCTGAAGGGTTTCAGGCGAAGGCCGTGCGTAAGTTTGCTGATTGTTTATCCGAGAAGGTTGACCTACCCCTCTCTTTTCAGGATGAACGACTTTCGAGTTTTGGAGCCAAAGAAAAACTCAAGCAAGCTCAAGGCAAGCGAGGTCGTAAACGAACTCAGGCCATTGATGCCATGGCGGCAGCTGAGATTCTGACCGCTTTTTTGGAAGCCAAGCATGCCATGTCGGATGGCGACATGGATGATTAAGAAAGGAAATAACAGATGATTGTAGTAATGAAGCCCGGTGCGACCGAACAACACGTTCAGCACGTGGTCAATTTGGTTCAGGATTATGGTTTGAGCGAACATGTGATCTATGGAACGGATCGGACCGTGGTGGCTTGTCTGGGTGATAAGCGTATGGTTGATAAGGGGGCGATCGAGAACGCTCCTATGGTTGAGCGTATTGTGCCCATTTTGGCACCCTATAAGATCGCCTCATTAGAGGTCAAGCAGGAAAAGACCTGCGTCGAGATCGGTCCTGAACGGTTTTCCTTGGGAGGCCAACGCATTGGAGTTATCGCGGGGCCATGTGCGGTTGAGAGTCGCGATCAAGTCCTGCGCACGGCTGAGGCGGTTAAAAAAGCGGGGTGTATCGGTTTGCGAGGTGGGGCTTTTAAACCACGCACCAGTCCCTATAGTTTCCAAGGAATGGGAGTTGACGGACTCAAGCTACTAGCCGAGGCCAGGGAGGCAACGGGATTGGCCGTGGTCACCGAGGTGACGGCCATCGAGCATCTAGATGCCTGTATTGAATATGCTGATGTCCTACAAATCGGCGCCCGTAACATGCAGCATTACCCGTTGCTGGAAGCTGTGGGCAAGGCGGATAAGCCGGTACTGTTAAAACGTGGACTTTGTGCCCAATTGGATGAGTTTCTATTGGCAGCTGAGTACATCATTAATGCGGGTAATGACCAGGTGATTCTTTGTGAGCGGGGAATTCGTACCTATGAGACCTATGTACGCAATACCTTGCCCTTGGCCGTGGTTCCGGAACTGCTGCAAAAGACTCACCTTCCTATTATGGTAGATCCCTCCCATGGAACGGGACATGCCCACCTGGTGCCGGCGATGTGTCGGGCTGCGATTGCGGCTGGGGCCGATTCCTTGATCTTGGAATGTCACCCTGATCCCGAACACGCAGCATCAGATGGCGCTCAATCCATTACGCCGGATGCCTTGCAACAGATGATGGACGGATTAAAACGTATTGCCGAGGCCGTTGATCGAACCTTGTAGAGTTCATGCGTCAAGCCGGCAGGTGTAGTCCGTAGCGTTTAATTTTTTTGTAGAGGGTGGTTCGGTTGATGCCCAGGGCCTGTGCCGTTTGCTGGCGATTCCAGTGGTTGGCCTCCAAGGTTTCCAAGATGAGACGTTTTTCCGGTTCAACGCGAGCTTCTTTAAGCTTGTGGGCTGCTGGGGTGGCCTGCTGTTCGCATTGGACGGTTACTGGAAGGTCTGTTAGTAGAATCTCGGGCCCTTTGCTTAAGAGCACGGCTCGTTCGACGATATTCTCCAGTTCCCGGATATTCCCAGGCCAAGCGTAACGCTGTAAGGCGTTCATGGCTGGGGGAGTGATTCCTGTCTTGGGACGTCGGTGTTTGTCGCTGTATTGTCGGAGGAAATGGTCGGTCAGCAGGGGGATATCGTGAAGACGGTCGTGTAGAGAGGGTAGGTCGATAGTGACGACATTGATACGATAAAAGAGATCGGCACGGAAACGACCTAAAGCAACCTCTTGTTCAAGGTCCAAGTTGGTGGCGAGTAAAACACGTGCATTGACGTTATGGGTGGTGGTGCTCCCCACGGGTTCGAAGACGCGTTCTTCCAGTACCCGTAAGAGTTTAACCTGCAGGGCGGGTGAGGCCGTGCCGATTTCATCGAGGAAAATGGTTCCTTGGTCGGCCAGTAGGAATTTTCCTGTTTTATCGCGAACCGCGCCAGTAAAGGCTCCGCGGGTGTGACCGAAGAGTTCGCTTTCCAATAGCGTTTCGGTAAGGGCACCACAACTAACTTCGACAAAGGGGCCATTAGCGCGTTCCGAACACTGATGGATGGTGCGGGCCAGCATGCTTTTGCCGGTGCCGGAGGGGCCGGTCATGAGGAGAGTCGTGTCTGTGTTGGCCACGGAGTTGACGATATCGAAGATGCGGCTCATCTTATGGTCACGGCTGATAATGGCTTGTAACGGGGATGCGTAGTTTAGGGGTAATGGGTTTTGAGCAGCTATTTCTCTGGAGTCCGCCAGGGCTTCTTCTATCGCGAGGATTAGTTCGTCGTCAATCACGGGTTTCGTGAGGTAGTTACTGGCGCCCGCCCTGACCGCGCGTACGGCACTGTCAATGGATCCGTGTCCAGTGATCACGATAGTCTGGATTTGAGGGTGGTGGTTTCGTATATAATCCAGTAGATGGATTCCATTTCCATCGGGCAACTGTAGATCAAGCAAGACGATGGAAACCGATTGTTTTTCCAAAGCGATTTGAGCCTCTTTAAGGCTCTGGGCCGTTTGCGTGGTAAAGCCTTTGATATCTAGATAATCCGCCAATGAACGACTGACGATCACATCGTCTTCGATCAGTAAAATTCTGCATTCCCTCATCACATCTCCTCGTTCAGTGTTTGGTGTTAGGTTATTTCCTGGAGGGGGACCTCGATACAAATACAGGCTCCAGAGGAAACAGGGGTGACTTGGATTGTGCCTTTGATCTTTCGGAGTAGATCTCTGCAAATCGTCAATCCCAATCCCGTCCCCTGGGGGCGGGTCGTATAAAAAGGATCAAAGATATATGGCATTTGGTCGAGGGAAATGCCGGGGCCTGAGTCATGAAAAGACAGGGTTAAGTGATCCTTGGTGTTCAGTTGGCCGGTGATTGTGAGTGTTCCACCTTGGTTCATGGCGTCTACGGCATTTTTAATGATGTTGCAGCAGACTTGGTAAAGGGTGTTCGTATCAATGCATGGCAGGTTTGATTGGATCTTGTAGTGGAGATCGATACTGGCCATGCTGTTTTCTGCGTTAATGGTGTCAGTGATTTCTTGTAGCAGTGAACGTAAGGATTGGAGACGAGGTCGTTGGGTTGTACTGTCTTGATGGACAACCCCCATGTTGCTAGCCACCATCGTCATTCGCTGGAGTCCTTGGAGCCCCTGTTGGAGATATTCCTTGGCCTTGTCAAGGCGGTTTTGTTCGAGTACCGCTTGGGTTAGGTGAAGGTAGCGTATCGTGCTATCCAATGTATTGTTTAATTCATGGGTGAACTTGGCCATGTCTGCTTGTGTATCACGCAGTCGCTGGATCGGGTGCTGTAATGCCAATTCGTTCTTTAAGGAACCGCTCAGTTTTGTAAGGCTACAAAGAGCCCACTCGAGTTGGCTATCACCCTGGTGGGTGATGAGGTCGAATGTGATTTGAACATCGCATCGTTCATTATTGGTTAGCTCTAGTGGTACCGTTTGCTGGAGGCCGTGTTTTGCAAGTGTTTTGATATCACCTAAACGGATCTCTACGTTGCTGTTTTTCACGACGGCCTGTTGAAGGGTCTCTTGTACAGTAGTTGCTAATTTAAACCATTGGATTGTTTGTGGGTTAGCCCAAACAATGTCACCGGACATGTTAACAATAAGAAGGGCTGATAGTGGGGATGTTTGAGTTGGTGGGAGTATGGAAGGAGTGTGTAATTCAGATAACGGAGGAATAGGTTGAGCGTGGTGATTGGGCATAACTGGATAATAAGGGTAAAAAGGAAAAACGTCAAGCAGTGTCGTTGAAAGATATCGACGGTATGGGGAGTTTGTGTCACGTGCGAGAAAGTGCGGTTATAATTCCTTGTTTGATAAGGATTAGCGTTGCTTCGATTGGAGGTGGGGTCAATGAATTTTTATGGAATAATGAGGTGATTAAGCAACCATGCTTAGGGAGTGGTCTATGAGTATTTTTTGTGGGTGATGAATAAGATTCTGTCCTGGAACGAGTTACGTGTTATATAGGATGGGTAACCCTGATGGCTTGGCACATGGAATGGGTTTTGCCCTTAAATTGGGTGTTGGTTCGTAAGGATCGACAACCATGGATGGCTGATATGCAAGGAGGCATACTTTTGTCGTCTGAGACAGTTGGAATTTTCCACTCTCTGGAGGTGGACATCGTAATATCGTATCGCCTGTTGGGACCTGTTCATACCCACGAGATGACGGGTCGTCTAGTTAAGATCAGTCCTACAGGTGTCTATTTCGACGTCAAGCGCAAAGACCCCTTTGTCAACGGCGATATGATGGATGTCCACCTCCATATCCCTTCGATACTCGGTGTCCATGAAAGACCTGTACGAATGTTAGCTGTTGCTCAGATCGTCTCCTGCCAGCAATTGGAAGACGATATTGACATTTACGGATGCTATTGTTATCGATCTTATGCCCGATTTTGTCAGCGGCCCCGTTGGGTGGAGTGAGAGTGGTTTTACCAAACTCCCTGAAAAACCTCTACAGCCGGGCCAGTCATGTATACATGGTTGTTGCTAAAGGACCACTGCAACTGTAAATCTCCACCCGGCAAATGCCCTAGGCATTGGCGATCTGTGCGTTCTGTCAAGATGGCGGCTACGGCACAGGCACAGGCTCCAGTACCGCAGGCCAGGGTTACGCCGCTACCCCGTTCCCAGGTGCGGATTTGCAGCTCCTTACGGTTTAGGACCTGGACAAAGTGGACGTTGGTACGGTTGGGAAAGCAAGGGTGGCACTCCAGGGCTGGGCCCAAGTTTTCAAGGTCGACTGCTGCGACATCATCGGTAAAGAGCACGGCATGGGGATTTCCCATGGATACGCAGGTCATGGAAAAGGTTCCTTGAGGGATCTCGATTGTAGTTTCCACGATGCGGTCACCCTTCAGGGTGGTCGGAATCGCCTTTGGGGTCAGCTGAGGTTCACCCATGTCTACGCAAACTTGTTGGACTTGATTGTTTGCATCGGTATTAAGTCCAACCGTTAGAATTCCATTGCCGGTCTCCAGGGCCAATGAGGCATTACAGCAGGGCTGTTCGCCGGGCAGTGCAAACGAACCGCGTGAAGGGGCCAATCCGTGCTCGTAGACATATTTGGCCACACAACGCAGGCCATTGCCGCACATCTCGGCCTCGCTGCCATCGGCATTGAAGATACGCATGCGGGCATCGGCGATCTCCGACGGGCAGATTAGAATGAGCCCGTCTCCCCCCACGCCAGTGTGGCGGTTACTGATTACCGGTGCCAGTGCCACGGGATCGGCAAGTTGCTCTTCAAAGAGATTGACATAGACATAATCGTTGCCCAGCCCATGCATTTTTGTGAACTTCATGGTATTGCTCCTGGTTAAAACGACAAAGTATACCCTCGTCTTAAGCCTAATTCAATCCCTTGGGTGCGACTATGATTTACTACAATTATTTTGTTACCCTCTTGATGGTATCGGCCTTAAGCTAGTAGATGGATTTTAATTGGATCCGTAGGGATCCTCAGGAGTATTGTTAAAGGCCTGACGTTGATGACAAAGGGCCAGTGAAAAGATGGGAGGTTCATGATGGCACCCAGAAAACACAGTAAACAATACCTAAGCGGTGTATTGGCCTTGCTATTATGCGGTCTGTTGGCCACACCGTTGTGGTCGCAAGACCGTCAACAGCAAGGACGTAAGGCCCCAGCGGCGAATCCTCAATCCAAGCCTGCCAATCAGCAGAGTGCGACCGCAGCCAGGCCTCAATCCAGGTCTAGTACGCAATCCTCACGTCGCCCAGCCCCGACTCGTCGTGCTACACCACCATCCCAATCTTCTACCTCCAGATCGACAACCCAACGGAGTCAAAGCCGGCAGGCCCCTGTATCCCCTCCACGCTCAACACCCAGGTCATCGACAGTGGTTCCTCGACACCAAACAACTAGCCCCCCCCCTCCGATTACTCCAAGGCGGTCTGCCAGTGGCACTGTACGCGTTGAATCCCGTGGGACAAGCTCCTCAGAAGAGGCCATGCGGTCACCATCTGTCATAAGGCAACCTCAAGCACAGGTGCAACAGCGACCTACTACAAGAATTGTTAGCCCTACACCTCGTACGGCACCTCAACGATCTGTTACAGTGGATCGAAGCAGGGTCGTTACTCAGCCACAGGTCAGGGCCTCTGCTCCTAAGCCCAGTTCCAGAGTGACTCTACCTAGTCGGGTGGAAACGTTACAGGGACGGACTCGTCAGAGCACACAACCTCACCGTGCCCCACGGGTTATCACACCTGCCCCAAGACGCCAGCATATTGTCGCCAAGCCTACTCCTAAGCCAGGACCTGGGACGAATGAATTCAGGCAGCGACTCCAGCCACGAACCCGCCCTCCAGAGGTTGTGGTCAATCCTGATTTTCGTCGAAATCAACAACGGAGTTTCCCATGGCGTCGTCGTGTACGTCCACATGTCGCCTATTGTGATCAACCCCAGGTCAGGCATGGGCAGCGTTATGTCTACTCCTATCGGGATCAGAGGAGACATTGGCATCAGTGCGTGGTGACTCCGCGTTACTCCGTGGGATTACGATATCGCTGTGGCCGACACTTCTACCGTCGCCACCACTATCCGTTTTATCATCGAAAATATGTCTTCGTGAGTCTGGGGGGCTGTTGGCCAGTAGGGTACTTTCCTTTGCGGTATTATTGGTACGGTTGGCATCCCTACGAATGGTATGGTTACAACCCGGTCGCCTATCAATTGGATGGAACCACGAATAATTATTATACCTATAACTACTATGATGCGGATTCCTCGGGGGCCGCGATGGTCTTGCAGAGTTCCGACGATGAGATCTTAGACAGTGCCACTCCGCCTGATTCTCAGAGCCCGGCTGATGTTCATTTTGAGATTTCCGTTAAGGCCTTTGAGCAGGGCGAGTATGATCTGGCCCAGCGGCATCTCGAGCAGGCCATGGCCATTGACGGGGCGGATATCATCCTGCCCTTTGCGTATATCCAAGTCCTCTTTGCTCAAGGGGATTACTCCCAGGCTTGTGATGCCTTGCGTCAAACCTATACCCGCAAGGACTGGGCTCATGATGGGGTGTATTTCCCCAGGGGACTCTATAGCGATGATGAAGTCCTCTTCAAACAGATCGGGGAATTGATGGATGCCACTGAGTCGCTGCCTCATAACAAAGATCTACAGTTGCTGTTGGGTTACCAACTGCTGGGAGTGGGCGAATTGGAGTCCGCCATGGATCCCTTGGTCGAGGCCCGACAGGACCTCCGTAATGTCGCGACAGTCGACGCCTTGCTGGAAGTTTTGGTCCAGTTACAAGAGGAGGTTGAGGAATAAGCTTCCCTGAAACCGAGAATATTTTATAATCATTTCCCAGAATTAAGGTGACCATCGGGTGAGAAAGGGCCTTAAGAAGAAGCAGAGGTGTTCAGACCTTGGTAGAATCGAGGGATGTACCCACTGGGAGTTTGAAATAGACCATGGATAAACAACTGCGAATCGCCCTCAAGGGCTTGCAAACTGATGATTTGACCAAGCGGCGTCGAGCCATGGACCCCTTTGTCCGCTCGACCTTTAGTGTCTTTAGCCGGTGTTTATACCGCTATCTGGGCAATGAAGTCGAATGTGAGGATGTCTTAGAGGACGTGTATGCCGATATTTGGGAAAAGCCCGACCGACTCAGTAACATCTCGACCGAGAAGGAATTGATTCGTACTGTGTATCTTTATTATATGCGTAAGCGACTGCGTCAGGTTTACCGTCGACTCAATCGTAACCTGGCCCTCTCCCAGGATATGATGGGCACGCTGGTTGCTCCGGAGATCGGGGCCTATGACTTTGCCAGTAGTCAGGAGATGCAGGAAATCTTGCGTAAGGCCCTGGGGCACCTCAAGGCCCGCGAACGCCGGGCCGTGGAACTCTGGTCCGAAGGTATGAGTAACCGGATGATCGCTACCGAACTCAAGACCACAGTGGGGGCCACCAAGATGCTCCTGTATCGAACGTTTTTGAAATTAAGAAGCACATTGAAACCATTCAATTATGACGAATCGTGATTCGTCAAGGGTGGAGTAAAGCTATGTCTGATCATCAACGCGATATCGAACAATTGTTAATCGACTACGCCGGAGCCCTGCGTGACGGTGAAATCCCGACCTTTCTCAAGTCCTTGAGTCGGGCCGAGGCCGAATGTCTGAGCGATTCCCTGGAATTTCCCGAGGCCGCCGAGGTGGTGCGGTTGCTCAATGCCACGCACTTTGCCGAGCAGGTGGCCGAACCCAATGTCGGGCTCTTTCTCTCGCGCGTGGACGCCAAGATCGCCTCGCGGGCCAAGCAGGCCATGGCCGCCCCTAAGATGAGTCGGGCTCGTCAAAAACGTGTCATCGATTAACGATTGAGGTTGAGAAGAATTCATGATTCTGGAATGTTATCAGTGTTCGTCTTGCTACTTTGAGGATAAACGAGCCTCGAATCGTATCGATCCTGTCACCATTTCTCCAGCCCAACCCCGTATGGAGTTTACGGATGTGGTGTTGGTGTTTGTCTGCGTAGAGATGTATGACGGTCAAGAGGAACTGCGTGAGGCCTTGGCCGAGTTTCAGGCCCTCTCCGATTTGCTCGGTCGGCGTCCCATCGTCATGTGTCCCAACGTGCACCTTTCCCTGGACAAGGCCCCGGAACGTCAGGCTGTGGAGATGCTGCGGCAACTCCAAGCCACCCTGCAAAAAGAAGGATTTGTGGTTCATTGCGTGTCCTTTGGTTATCACAAGGAATTCGGCATGGTCTGTCAGGGCAATGTCGGCAGTGTTTTGGGCCGACGATTCTATGGCTCTACCGAGAAGCAGTTCCTACGTCTGTTGACTCGTTTGGGGATCTGCCCGGCCGACTCCCTGCTCAGTGACCTGCCGGATTGGGCCCGCAACCTGTCCCAACGTCAACTCAAGGTGATGAGCAACCGTAAGGAAACCTATCAGGTGGCCCGCAAGATGCTACGGGACCAACTGGACTCCTGTGGGGACAGCGAACTGTGGACCGTCATGCTCTTTGAGGGTGAACGTCAACCTGTAGACGATTATCTCAGCACGCTTTACGAGATCGTGGAGGACTACCCGGATGTCCGTGTACATCGTGCCATGAATCTCAGCATCAGTGCCTTTGCCAATGCGGCTCGCCACCTATTCCGTCGCACACCCCAAGCGATTGAGTCTGGCCAAGTCAAACTCTACAATAGCACGGTTTCTGACCTTGAATTGTTGATCACGCCCAGCGAAGTCCTGCTGGCCTTTCCGCAACGCCCACGACGCAAGGGATCGCATGCCGGTGAGATCTCTTTTGGGATCTACTGCAAGGATCCCGAGTTTGCCAAAAATATGATCCAGTGGTATCGCGCCTTCCTGGTGGATGGTCGCTTTGGTTGGATTCGAACGGAATCTGCCTTGAACGAGGTCATTAGTGAATTGGAAGAGGAGATCTTTCAACAGGGATTTGATTAACGCTTGAAGGCCCAATGGGGGTGGCAGGGCACGCCACGTGAATTCCTCAGGGGGCTACGAGGACGGACGCATCGTGCAATCGGTTCTGACCGTAGCGATTATAGCGGCTTATTTGGCCGTACTGACATTCGTTGCGCTACGTGCTCGCGCAGCCGGGCGTTTTGAAGAGTTCTCCGTGGCACGACGGTGCCTGCCCCTGCCCTTGATTTTTGGATCCCTGGCCGCTACCTATGTAGGACCCGCTTTTTCCTTGGGCTTTGTGGGTAAGGGATTTCACGCCGGTTATTTTTATTTGCTCATCGCCCTGGCCACACCATTGCAATATGTCCTGGTGGGGCTGGGGGTGGCATCTCGTCTACGTCAATGTCGTGACTGTCACACCCTGGGGGACGTGATGCGTCTGCGTTACAATCGAGCCTGTCAAATCTTGGCAGGGATCATCTCCGTCGGACTCTGTGCCGGTTTTGCAACCGTCAGTGCCAAGGTGGGGGGGCAGATCGTGACATCCTTGTTCGATATCTCGCTCGGGCGTGCCGTGATGATCATGGTCGCCATCACCGCCGTCTATACCACCATGGGCGGCCTAAGGGCTAGTGTAATCACCGATGCCTTTCAATTTACGACTTTCGTCATTCTGTTGCCAATCGTGTTTTTCTGGGCTATCAGCTGTCGAGTGGAAGGGGCCTGGAATACCCTGGTGGCTCAGGGAATCGAAGCTACGCGTCAAGGCTTTCAACAAACCGGTGGTCTTGAGGTCTTAGGATTGATTACTGCCTACTTCTTGGGGGAGGCCCTGATCCCCCCCTATGCCAACCGAGCCTTGGCTTCGTCATCGACTGCGGTCTCGCGTCAGGGCTTTTTATTGGGTGGGGCCTTTTGTGTGGTCTGGTTTGTGGTGGTGTTTTCCTTGGGGATTGCCGCACGGGCGATTGTCCCGGCCGGTTGTGGAGAGGATGAGGTGTTGCTGAGTTTGGTACGCATGAGTTTGCCCAATGAACTCTATGCCCTGATGCTTGTCATTTTAATTTCCATTGTCATGTCGACCCTGGATTCGTTACTCAATGCTGGAGCCGTCTCCTTTACCCAAGATATCGTCAAGCCATTTTACCCTGTCTCGGATGTACAGGCCTTGTGTATTGGGCGACTCGCCACCCTGTGCATTGCGGCTTTGGCTGCTTTGTTTGCTTTACGGGTTGAGAGCATTATCAAGGGCCTGCTCTATTGCTATACCACTTGGGCCCCAGCCATCCTGCCGGCCTTGATTGCCGGCTTGTGGCTCAAACGTCCTGCTCCCTTGGCGGGGTTGTTATCCATGCTGGTCGGCACCGGTGTCTCCTTGTTGGCAAACACGTTGATTGCCCATCATTATCCCCATCTTGATATCGCTGTGGCCATTCTACCGGCCTTGGTCGCCTCAGTGGGTGGCTATGTGTTGGGACATTTGATCAGTCAACATCGACGACCGAAAACGGGGGGGACCTCATGAGTCTGATGGTCATGTTCTTGATTGGTGGTTGTGGCCTGCTCGTCATGTTTAGTGGGTTGTGGGTGGGAGCAAGCCTGTGGAAAGAACTGATGCATCCTCGGGCCAAGTCAACCGAGGCCGACTCCGGGCCTTAAAGCTGCACATTCTGTTTGAGCACGTCCATCTTGGTGCGGATTTCTTCGGACATGCGGCTGTTGGGGAAATCGGTAATAATCTGCTGCCCCACGTCCATGGCCTCACTCCAGTTCTTATCAGAGACGGCCAGAGAGAACTTGACTCCCAGGTTGTGCAATTTGCTCCGGAACACGTCCTTCGCGGCCTCTTGCAGGGCCAGGGCCTCGTTAGGACTGAGGTAGTGGTCCAGTTCCTTGAGGATCTCCAACCCCCGATCGGTGTCACTGCGCTGGACGGCCTGGTCCCATTCGTTGAGCAAGGACTTCTTATGTTGTTCCTTGAGGCTAAAGAGGCGTTGACGCATGGCTCGAGCCCGTTCCGAATCGGGATAGGCCTGTACCAGTCCTTCGATTTGAACACTGGCCTTAGACCACTCATGGTCGCCCAGTAGGGTCTCGATACTCGCAATGACATCCGTGACGCGTTCATGACGCACAGCAGAGCGATGGCGATCTGCCTCGATCCGCAACTGCAAACCGAATTCATGGTAGCCTGGACGTTGGGTGATCTCGTCAATCAATTCGTAGGCTGCCTCGAAATCGCGTTCATTGAGTTTGCCCGAAACCGCTTCTTGTAAGGAAGTCCTTTCGGTATCACGAAAGGCAATGGCCTTGGCGGTTTCACTCAGCCGGGTACTCTGGTTGATCTCGGTAAGCCCATTGCCGATGCGGACCAGGGCCTCGGTGACCTCTTCCATCTTTTGGCTGTGACTGTTGAGGGTCTCGACAATCTTCATGACCTTCGAAGCCATCACCAACATGGCGGCCAACAAGAAAAGATTGGCAATTAGAAGTAGCGTCTCCATAAACGAACCCCCTGTGGTCTGTTCGGATTTGGTTGATGACAGCGGTCCCCAGACCAGTAGATAAACGACCCCTGTGACCACAACAGAAATGACAACGACGTGAAGCTTGTATCGTTGCAGGAAGCTGTCTCCTTCAGGATTCATACGACACCTCACTGCAAAAGGTTAAACGTTCTAAAACTATTATAGCGAGTGGGTGTCAGCGGTGTCAACACATCTCATCTTGGGTTGTCAGTTTGAGGTGTGGGTTGCGGTTTTGTCTTGTATGGGGGG
Source organism: Sedimentisphaerales bacterium (assembly GCA_963662565.2). Classification (GTDB taxonomy): domain Bacteria; phylum Planctomycetota; class Phycisphaerae; order Sedimentisphaerales; family Anaerobacaceae. The sequence goes on from CAXXXG010000019.1 coordinate 58,457, forward strand.
CTATGGATCGAGGTCTAATTCATTGGAGTCGTTTGCATCGGCAATGACAAACTTAGACAGCAGTCGCAGGTATTTGACCTGGTAGCCACAGCTGTTTTCCGTAACGGACCAGGAATTCAGGGGCCAACTGGTGTTGAAATCCTTGTAGGATTTCTGCTTGGGCTGGTTTTTGGGGGGCGATATCGATTCCGAATAGCACATACTGTTGTTGAATGAGGAGCCGCATCCCTGGGGGCAGCAACCATCTCGATCATAACTGGGATTGGGGCCACCGGTCAGGAAACCGGGAGGGGGGCCATAGGTGGATACGCCCGCGCGATCCCAAAGCTCGCTGCCATTGGTAAACCAACTGTGGTAGAATTCCATGACGCAATCCTCGGCCCCATGATCGACCATGTTTGATAGATAGACCAAAGACAGTGGATTAACCCCATGGAGGTAATTCACATAGGTCAGGGCTGCATCCTTGGCCTTGGCTTCCGAGGCCTCATCAATGTCATAATTGATGATGTCGTAGTACATCAATCCCTGGCAGGATTTGATTCCATTGCTGCCCCAGGTATAATCCTTCATGTGGGCCAGATAGGGGTCCTTTAGCGAATCGATGGCCTTGAGATTTTCAGATCCATTTAACATGGCGGATCTATATCTGCTTTTAATGGTATTGATGACCGAAGGTGTTGCGTTATCAAGGGTGGTATAATAGAGCAGGGTTTCCTGGTTGTCGATTTCAAAGGGGTAGGCGAAATACCACTGGATCAAATGGCACTCTCGATAATGACTGTCGAAGTGATCTCGGTATTGGGTGTCACCGGTGACCTCAAACAGGTAGCAGGCGGCCCTGAGTTTTCTCATGGTCCGGCCATAGTCATCCGTTTCCTGACGACCGGCCCCTAAGCCGACGGAGTTATAGGCCGAGTCATTGTTATTGAACAATACGTTAGGATTGTCCTGGGCCCAATCCCAAGCCAGCATGGCCCGGTCGATTAATGTATCGGCGTATTCGTCCATTCCCACCAGGCGGTAAACCTTGGAACTCAAGGCAAAGGCGGCCGAAACACTCAAGGTTGAAGAGGTGTTAACCTTACCATAATAGCTAGGGCCTGCGGCGGCAGAGGGGGGACTCGCATGTGATTCACCCACAATGCTCAAGGTGCTGCCATTGGTCAGCTGTAATCTCATCAAATGATCCAGGCCCCACTTGGCTTCATCAAGTAGATCCGGGATACCATTACCACTCTCGGGGATATTACAATCGTCGCACCATGCCGCGGGATTTTCAAGGTAGGCCAGCATCAGATCAACGACATAGCTGGCTGTCCAACTGGTGTATTTGTTGTAGTCTCCTGCGTCATACCAACCCCCATGCAGGTCCTTTTCAGAGGTGCGGTCATTCTTATCGAAGAAGGAACGACAGTCTAGATCCTGTCCATTGGCCACATGACTGGCATCGTCAGTCCACCCCTCTTCTGCATAGGGTTCTTGTTTGGCAAATCCTGAACGTTGATAGAAGAAGGTACGCAACGCTTGTTTCAAGACGTTGTTGTAGACTGTCTCAGAGATGTCAAATTCAAAGGACCTGTACCCGGTTTCTTGATCCAGAATATAATAGCTACCTGGAGTATTGACGTCGGAGAAGTCAAAATGCCAAATCTGATCTCCTGAGGATTCGTCTGTCTGTCCGTCCTGCCAAGCTGTAGGAGTTCCGGTATAGATGGACTCCTCGGATGAAACCTCGATCATCTGGTAGACCGCACCTGGAATATAGGAGTCATTGGCATCAAAGCCGATTTGGGGATTCTTGATGACAGCGATCTTCTTGGCATCCGGAGGGTAGCCAAATTGATCCACGATAATGAATTGTCCACTTTGAGCCAACAGGGATGACAAAATGACAAAGATGAGGATGATTGAGAGTCTTGTGGTTTTCATAGGATTTGCTGGATTCGTTATCTAACTCTTCTCATTCAGATTATTCAGGTTTCGATGTATTATAATCATTTGGTTGTGTTGAGTCAATGTGGGGTGGATAACGAGACAGTACACCGTGTGATTTATAGGGGATTGCGAGCTTTAGAGATTAATAAACTTGACAATTGTTGCTTTCTTTCAGTTCTGTTATATTTTGATGTGTTGACATGTCGTTGGTAATTTTAGGCTAGGTTAAATGTGAGAGACATTCAATACATTTCAACTGGGGACGTCATGGTTGCCCAGGGGGATATTGTGCTGCAGTCCACTCCCATTGGCTCTTGTATTGTCATCATGGCATGGCATCCAGAACGCGTGGGGGGAATGGCTCATGTCATGCTACCTGGAGAAGCCCCCAAAACGGAGTTTTGTCCGACCAAATATACTATTAATGCTGTAGATGAATTTAGAAAAGCGATGGGGGGGACCGAATTCCTGAAAATCTTAGGGGTATGCGTAGTCGGAGGAGCCAATGTCTTAAGGAAACCTGATGATTCCATCTGTCGGGACAACATCCTTTCCGTAACGACTTATCTGTCTAAACTGGACATTCCTGTACGTCGTTCTGTGCTAGGGGGATTTGAGCGTCGAACGGCATTGTTGGATGCTCACAGCGGACTGATGCAATATTCCCAAGGCAATTCGCAACCTCAAAATCTCTGGGAACCCAATGACGAGTTTTCCTCGGGTTCGGTTTCACTAATGTAGAGGACATGGAGACATGACAAAGGATCTTAAAACATTAACTCCGCATAAATCCAAAAGCGGTTTTTTGTCTAGAGGTGCTATGGGTGTGGGATTGGGGGTGGTGCTTATTTGTGCGTGCTTGGTGGGAATGTTTCAAATGAGTGACGTGATGATTTCACGAGAAATCGTTAACAATCCAGACAACGTAGAACTCACTGAGGGCATGAACGATCTACGCAATGGGCTGTTGACCTTTGTCATCGTGGCGATCTTACTGTCCCTGGTCATCGGTATCATGTTGGAATTCAGGATATGGCATCAGAGACGTCAAGACACTAGTTTGAAGGAAACCAATGAACAGTTGGAAGCATCGTACCAACAACTTGAAGCTAGTGAACAGCAATTGCGTGCGACCAATCAACAATTACAAGCCAGTGAACAACAATTACGTGCATCCAACCAGCAATTGATGGCATCGGAACAGCAGGTCGTGGAGGAACGTAACAGGGCGCAGCGCTATTTTGACTTTGCGGGAACTATGTTGTTGGTGTTGGGTGCCGATGGATGTGTGCTTCAGGTCAATCAGAAGGGGTGTCAAATTCTGGAAGCCGACGAGTCCTCTATTGTTGGCAAGGATTGGTGTGATACTTTTCTGCCGGAACACAAGCGGGCATCTGTAAGAGCGGTTTTTGCTCAACTGAGCGAAGGTGAGGTTCAATCCTTTGGTTATCACGAAAATCCCATCTTAACAGCCCAGGGCAATGAACGGCTGATCGTATGGCACAATACGATATTGAGGGACGAAGAGGATCGGATTACTGCAATCTTGAGTTCTGGCGAAGACGTCACTGAACGCAGAATTGCCGAACAAAAAATCAAGGATGCCGATGAACGATTACGCATACTATTCGATAAGGCCCCTGATGCTATCTATGTCTGCAATGCGGAAGGACAACTGGTTCAGGTAAACGATCGCGCCTGTCAAGTCATGGGCTACAGCAAAGAAGAACTTTTAGGTTTGAGGGTTTTGGATATCGACATCAATCATGACTCAGAAGAGGCCTTTCAGGCGTTTACAGAAACACTAAAACAAAGTTCGCCGACATCATTTGAATCTCAACATCGCAGGAAAAGTGGCCAAACGTTTCCTGTTGAAATTACCATCTCGCCCCTGCACACCAAAGAAGGCATGCATTTGATTGCCATTGCACGTGACATTACCCAAAGGAAGCATGCTGAGCAAGCGATTGAAAAAAGGATTATTGCTTTAACACGACCCTTGGATGACACTCAAGGCATCTTCTTTGAGTCGTTATTCAACCTCAAGGATCTGCAACGGTTACAGGACGAATTCTCTCAGGCCACAGGAGTGGCCTCGATCATTACACATCCCGACGGAACACCCATCACTGGATCGAGCAATTTCTGTCGCTTATGTCAGGATGTCATTAGAAAGACGGACAAAGGGCTGCAAAACTGTTTTAACTGGACTTTTGCAATTTAGGCCAAGGCTAGATGCAGCTTGATTTTCTCAAAACTCCAACCGTCCATTTCGGCGCGTTCTATCACCCACCCCAGGGTTTGGCTGAGACTCTCCTTGAGTACGGCTCGACAGGCTTGTCCGATGGTCGTCAAACGTTCCAATGCCCACGCACGCGCATGGCTCTGCTTCAACTGAGACATCAAGAGACTGTACGCCAGGAAGACCATGTACATATGGCGGGTCTGACCAAGGCCACTCCTAAGCTGACATTCACCCATGCCCAGATGTTGCTTGCCATCCCGATGGAAGCATTCTGTGCCTGTCCAACGATAGCGATAAACCCGAAGGATACGAGTCACTTCCCAAGCCGTTCGGTTGGTGACCAACGCCTTTCTGGCTTTTGTATCGTTACGTTTGTCCCAGAGAATCACGATGCGAACCTTGTGATCCACTCCAGGGATGCGAATACTGACCGTAAAGTACCACTGGCGGGATTCGCCGACCTTGACGAGCTTGCGGTCCTTGGAATCGATTTGTGTGGACAAATCTTGGACGTTGAGTTCCTTGCCCTTGAAGACAATCTTACGGTTAAATTTCAGATCGCCAACATAGTTTCGCGTCAAGCCGTTGATATAGTTCAGGTTATCCTTGTGAGTGAACCAACTATCAAAGGTGAAGTCGCCGGGGATGTCGTTGGCAATACTCCAATCGACCAGTTGTCGAAAGAGAACGTTATGGTCTCGGAATTCGATCTGTCTTTCTTCACAATGATCCTTCTTGACAAATCGGTAGAATTCCAAGGGATAATGCTTTCCAGAGGTACACATGTAGTTGATGATCAGGTAATCATGGGCAATCTTGTGGCGTTGTTCTGCGTGATCCCAAAAATAGCCTGCATCTTCAATCAACTTCCCGTCGTGATCGATCAAGACATTGTCAATAGGGATGACTCCCTGGGCACTGAAGCGTGTGTCGGGTTGCTTTTGCAGCCATTGAATCCGTTGCAGGTTGAAGTTCTCTTGATCCCACTGGCATTCGGTAATCCAACGGTTCAAGCAGGATTGATCCGTGGTTACGGCGAATTCGCTATTGATGGCCGAGACATTCTTCTTGTGTGCCATCATCAAACCGGTGAGATATTCAGCGAAATGCTTACGTTCGGGGTCATTCGCGAACAGAGGTCCAAATTCGTCCAGGGCCTTCTTGACGACGGTAGGAAAATCAACAATCGCTGGCATGGTCATATCCTCCATGATATTTTTGCCAACCTGATTGCCAATATTTGTCGTCAAAGTGCCCATTTTGCCTTTAAATTTTCAACTTTGCAAAAGTCCAATTTTAAGTCAGATGCATGCCTGGGTAGATACAATCCGGAGGGACCCACCATTCAAACCTGTCTTAGTGGGGGGCTTTGGGATGCCGGGGCTGCCATTACGATTGATGGTCGGCACATTGCCAATTGGTTGATTGGTCAGGTGCGTGATGAAACGCAGAGTGAAGAAAAAATGCGAGAATATGCCCATCAAATTGGGGCGAATGAAGAGGATATGATCCAGGCCTTTCGTGATGTTCCGGCTATGTCGCGTGAACAATTCAGCAAAGTAGCTCAGGCCTTGTTTACCCTGGCCAACCAACTGTCCACGTCGGCCTATCAAAATGTGCAGCAGGCCCGTTTTATTAGCGAGCGTCAAGAAGCCGAAAAGAAGGTGATGCACTATCAAAAGCAGTTACGTGCCCTGGTCTCTCAATTGACCCTCAGTGAGGAAAAGGAACGTAAGCGATTGGCGGTAGAGTTGCATGACGGTATTTGTCAAACCCTGGCAATGGCCAAGCTGACCGTGGATGAACAACTGGTGATCCAGTCCAGGCAGTCAACAACTGAGATCAAGGGGTTATTAGAGGATTTGCATGGGAAACTGACCAGTCTGATCGATGATACCCGTAGCCTCACCAATAACCTAGGTACACCCATGCTCCAGATGATGGGGTTACAGGCCGCCATTGAAAAATGGCTTGAAACGGAAATTACCGTTAAGTACGGTATCGAAACCAAAGTGATCAACAGAGGGATTCCTAAGAATTTGAAGGATGATACCAAAACCCTGCTCTTTCGGGTCGTTCGTGAAATGGCCAATAACGTCGTCAAGCATGCCCATTCCAAGACCTTTACCATAGAGTTGGGCATGGAAGATGACCAATTACTTCTGGTGGCCCAGGATGAAGGTGAAGGTTTTTCTATGCCGAATCAAATGGAGACAGACTACACTCAGGGCGGCTATGGACTCTTTAGCATCAACGAGCGTATTACCTACATTGGCGGATCCATGCAGATCGATTCGGCCCCCGGACAGGGGACTACCATTTCCTTGAAAGTTCCAGTGGCAGGTGAAAACGTCAGCCGGATATCATAGAAACCCATCAGGGGAGTGCTGTGGTGTTTTCAATCTTGGCCATCATCCAATCATAAAAGGGATTACAACGTAGACGCATCAGAGTATCGGCCGAGATCTTGAGTAGTCCGCGTTCTCCTCTCATTCCTAAGCTTCCCAAATGGACGCAGTTGACCGTTTCATCTGGGTCGGTACCATAAAGAGGATCTGTGGGAGGAAACAACAGAGCAATGTGGGAGAGGGAATAGGTTTGCCTGGGCCAACTGGCATCGATGGGGACGGGGGCATTGTAGGTTCCCTGACCGATAGGGCGCGTCTTGCTAATGACTTGAAGCGATTCCGGGTTTTCATTGGTTAAAAGTGTGAGGGTATAGGGCAGTGTAGGGCTCTGTTTTAATCGATTGAGCTGGTGTTGGGGATGGGCACTGAGGAAGTTTTCCAGTTGAGCTGCACGATTGACATCGAAGAGGACGAGTTCGTGCCCAGGACCTTCTAGGCGGGCATAGAAATCAAGGACGGCGGGTACTGAAACTGTGGAGTCGACCAGGGATTGAAAGGTCAATATCGGAGGTAGTAACTTCCAGGCGTCACTGGACCGTAGGCCCATTATCGATTTTTCGACAGCGACGGCCAGTTGATACGATTGACTGCCGGCCTGCAGGGGAAAGGAGTTGTATTTGAACGGATCGTACTCAGGCCCAATGGTGGACCATTTAGATTTCTCGAAGTATTTGATGACGCTCAAGGCCTTGAGTTGATGGGCCATGGCAGCGAATTTGCTCACAGCCAGGGCCGGTGAAAACAGCAACATGCGAGTCGGGCAGGGCAGATCTTGATCTTGTACTGAACGTAGGGCATACAAAACAGCCAGAGCGCCACCATTGGAGTAGCCTGCCAGTAACAAGGGTTGATCCGGTCCAATGGTATCGCTGACATGTCGGGTCGCGATCTGGACGGCCCCCATCCAATCCTGCCAACGGGCTTTGGTTAAAGCCGACGGCAGGGTGCCATGGCCCGGGACGCGTAGGGAGACGACATAGTAGCCCTGTTCATAGAGTAGATCGGCTAAATAACGGACACTATAGGGACTGTCGGTAAGTCCATGGATCAGTAGGGCTCCGCCGCGTATTGCTGGAGGACGCTGTTCTCGGGTGCGGTTAAAACGCTCATCAATACGGGATGGGTGTGAAGGCCCCTGGGGGTGATAGCGGCATAAGAAATTTTCTTCCGTCTCTTCAAAGTGATCTAGGAAGCGAGTTTGCAGCTCAGCGAACACCCGTTCTTCCTGGGCGAGGTACTCCGCAAAATGATAATTCTCGCTCATATCACGGGCACGAAACTCAGTTTTTAAATAGATGCGGTGATAGGGTTGAAGATCGCTCTTCTTGCGTGACATCAATCCATGAACCACCAGGATGGTCAGCCAGACCAGCAGGATTGCCATGACGACTTGGACTGCAATCTTAATGAGTAGCTTTTTGCATTTCATGGGGCAACTCCTGTTTTAAGGTGTACGGCCATGGAGATCTTGTAAATGGAGACGTAAAATGCGTTTGACTTCCTGGATGGCCAGGGGATGGCAGTGGGCTGAATGACTGGAGGGGATCCATAGTTCGGAGACCGCATACTCAAGATGTGAACTTTCATAATCAACCACGCCATCCGAACTGCCTGGTCCTTGTTTGGCGTCACGAATGCCGATGATGGAGTGATACGGAATATCCTGGGGCAGTGGGAATTTCATGCTTTGTCTGATAAAGGGAGACGATGGCGATAGTAATTGGATCGAGGTGTGAACGGGTTGGCTTTCGTTTTTGATTTTTTCCGTGTATTGGATGTCTTTGTTGCTCAACAGGGTGTTCGCACTTTGCATCATATTCCGAGGCAAGTGAATCAATCCGGTACCCAGCTTGGCGTACCATCTGTCGGCCAGGGAACTCCCACGATGCGGGGTTGAGATGAAGATCGCACGGCTAATGTTCTTTTGTCGCTCAAATAGAAACAGCTTTTTCACCAACTCTCGCATGTCATCGCTGACAGGCAGTTGTTCGATCGGTTCGTCGAAGACGTAGTTGTAGAAGGCATCCCCCGGATTAATCAGCATCATGCGCGTCAGCAAACCGCCCATACTATGCCCCACCAGGACCATGTGATCGAAGTTGGGATTGTTATGGTTGGGATCATAGGTATCACGCACTGCCTTGAGTTGCTCGCGCAGCAGCATGGAAGAATAAAGAATCGGTAGGCCGGTAGGATAATTGAAGAACCAGAATTGATAGCGATCACGCAAATCCGGACTACCACGTAAATCGTTGAACATAGGAACCCAGGTCATGGCACTCGACATCAAGCCATGCACCATGACTACAGGAATTTTGTCGGGCCGATAGGGTTCCAGGAGATACAGTCCGGCACGCTCCAGCAGCAGATCACTCTCTAAGAGGCCTTTAAATCCAATTTTAGTGGGGTTCAATTTTTGAACCTGAAAGGCTAATGCCGTCGTATAATCTGCTTCCAAGGGGACATTGTGTTGCTCAAGAGTAATGGTATCCGTGGCGAGGGGGTCGTAGAATCCCAGAGAACAGTGAACTTGACGCTTGCTCTTCGTGTTCTTGGGGGCGTCGAACTTCAACACTCCACTTAAAGGATACATGAAGTCGGGACCTGGAAAAAAAGGACCCCATTGCTCTCGTTGATGGGGTTCATGTACGATGCCAATGAGGGGGACTCCCAAGCCGTAGCTAAAGTACTCATTGCTCAAGCCATTAACCTCGAATTGATTAGCAGGGATCAGTTCGTCGAAGGATAAGGGATCGATACGCGGAGGAATAGAGGGTTCCAGAGCAAAGGAATAGTGGGTTGAATTGGTTTCAAAGCAGTTTTCACGGATCAAGTGTGTTCCATTCGATCGAGATTCAATGGCCAGTCCAATCAGATTGGAAACCGCATGTTTGTAGACCTCTGCTGTCAAACGGGTATCTGGTTGTAAGGCTGCTTTTACCGTTTCCAGGTCCTCGTTCAGGAGATAACGATAGGAAACCTCAGCGGCTATCAAGTACATGGTGAAAGCTTGAACAGGATTTTTGCGTTGATATTCCTTTCCTTGCAGAAAGGCCAATTCGGACAGAGCCAAGGTTAGTGACATGTCATTGGAATGGAAGGTTTCCTGGTGTAGCTGTTCTATGAGAGAGGCTGGATCGGTTTTGTAGCTTTGGGTAAGAAAACGGAGACGCAGGTATTGCAGGGTGCGGGGGCTGGGATGGTTGGAATTCAAAGCTGTTTTGTCTCGTTTGACAAAGAGCTGGAGAGGGCTGACCCGTTTAACGGAATATGGACTGTTGCAGCCAGTCGTAGTCAAAATGACTAGTGTGAAGGCAATCGGAATCACAAACCAAGAGTTCGACAGTCGCCGCTTCATAGACACCTCATCATGATTCATACATGGAATAAGGCAACTGTATATTCTCGAAGGCTTTTTGGCAAGTCTTGGAATGGAGTGAGTTTAAAAGAAGGGTCTACCGTTAAGTTGGGGTGCGTTTGCTGGTAGATCTAGTCTGGTATCGACCTTTGGCTGAAGGTTTGGAAATAGTCCAGACAGGTGTCACGCCAGGTTTGGGCGTCCCTTTCCTGAGTGTTCAGCTTGTCCTGTACATGTCTGAAGAGCTTGGGATCGATGTCATTGGATAGGGTGGACCAGGTTTGACGCATGGATTGTACGTAATCGACGCCTGCATTGTAGTGACTACACAGTTCCTGCCACAGGGTTTGTCCGGATTGCAGGCGATGGTCCCAAGGGACATGGTGGAACCAGAGCAGATATTTCTCCGGGCAGGTCTCGATCTGACAGAGGCGTTCTCGCCAAGGTGAAAAATACTGGCTGGCGGCGTTGCTGCCAGTGGGGCTGCGGTCGAAGCCGATGCCGTTACTGTCGGCACGGTGATAGTAGATACTGGTCCAGTCGCGGCGGGGGGCGTTGGCAAAGCTGGGCTGTGGACCGTAATGGAAGCCTTCCTGCATGATGTGGTGCAGACCTAGAGGGGTCATATAATTAATACAGGCCTCCCAGGAACCCATCATCATGTCACGGATGCTGTTGACCACGCGATTGTCACAGCTGAGGGTCATGCGAATCCACTCATTGGCGATGGTCTCGCTGGAGAGCTGATGATCCCAGGCCAGACGGCCGAAGGCGTACCAGTTGGCCTGGGCGAAGAGGTGTCCGCACCAGTTACGATCCGACCCGGTGTTGGCTACGCCGGCGATACCGGTCATGGCGTAATCATGTAGTGATCCATCGATGACCTGTGCCACGCTGGAGCCTTGACCTTGGGCATAGGTGTCGAAGTCCAGGCATTCCTTCCACATGGGGGCTAGGTAGACCAAATGGGTGGAGTGGCCTAGATATTCTTGTGTGATTTGCAGTTCCAGCATCAAGGGCGTCTGAGGCATGGATCCGAAGAGCGGTTGAATGGGCTCGCGGGGCTGGAAGTCGATGGGGCCGTTCTTGGATTGGACGAAGACATTACTCTTGAACGTCCCATCGAGAGGGACGAACTCCTTGTAGGCTCGCTTGGCCCGATCGGGATCGACGTCGGCGTCGTACACAAAGGCCCGCCACATCACGATGCCACCGTGGGGAGCGAGGGCCTCGGCCAGCATGTTGGCACCCTCGGCATGGTTGCGGTCGTAGTCCTGTGGGCCGGGCATGCCTTCGGAGTTGGCCTTGACCAGAAAGCCACCGAAGTCGGGAATGGCCGTGTAGATCTCGTCTGCCTTGTCCTTCCACCATTGGCGCACGGCTGGGTCGAGTGGGTCGGCGGTATCCAGGTTGCCGATACCTCCGCGTCGGCCGCTTCCGGGTTTCAGGGGTGAGGAAAAGCGGATCGAGACATAGAGCTTGATGCCGTAGGGCCTGAAAACTTGAGCTAAGGCCTTGAGTTTGGTGATGGTCTCCGAGCTGAGGATGCTGGGATCGGCATTGACGTTGTTAACGACTGTGCCATTAATGCCAAGGGATGCATTAGCTCTGGCATAGTCACGATAGCGGGGATCTAGGGTCTGGGGTAATTGATCCCATTGCCATAGGGATTGACCCGCGTATCCGCGTTCGACTGATCCATCGGGATTGTCCCAGTGGTTGAGCAGACGGTATTGGATGCGGGGCTTGGAGATGATATTGAGATCGACGAGGGGGTGCCCCGTTTGAATAAGGCGTAATAGGTGGAAGGTGCCGTAGAGTAGGCCGATGTCTTGATTGGCGGTAATCACCAGGAGGTGATCTCTGTTTTTCATTGTACGAATGATAAAGCCATCGGGTCCTAAGTGAGACAATGATGGGGTCAGGTTGAGTTGATTGATAACCCCGGAATTTGCCGGAGTACCAATGATGATCCCACGGCCTGGGGGAAGGGTTGTCACAAAGGAAGGCTCGATTTCCAGTAGGCCCTGGATTCCTCGTTGCAGTTCGTCACGGACGATGTCGAGGGTATCGGATTGCCCTTGGATAAGGATCGATGAAAGGCTTTGATGCGTTCCAGTGGTCAAGGGCGATGGATCCAGACGGTGGTAGGACATCCATAGGTCATAGCCATCCTCAGCCCAAACCATTGGAGAACATAAAATGACAAGGATTAGACTTGTTAGCATCGTACGTTGATTCTTCATCCCTTGATCCATCCTCTTGGTGTGAACAGGAAGAGACCTTAAACCTTGTCATCCTGAGATGATTGCTCGGATCGTTTTTGTTTGCGATACTTCCCAGGGGTCATGTTGAAGCTTTTGCGGAAGCTGTTGATTAAGGTGTCCACGGAGTAAAAACCGCAATGATGGGCAATGTCATTGAGCTTGTAGTTGGTACTGCTGAGCAAATGAGCCACGGCCTGGATGCGTTGGTGCCGGATTTCCTGGCCTGGGGAGCGGATGTAGCATTCGGCAAAGGCCTTTTGCAGACCCTGTTGCGTGACGCCCATGGCGTCTGCTACATTGGTGGCTTGAATGCCAGCGTGGTAATTGTTCTGAATCCAGTGCAGGGCGTTGGAAACGAGGGGGTTACGCATGGCATAGCAATCCGTACTTTGACGTACCACGACGTTTTTGGGGGGGTGGCGAAGAATGGTTTCTTCGTGATCTTTTTCGGGATGCTCTAAGATGTCACGCAGTAAACTGGCCGCACGGCGTCCCAGTCCTTCCTGGTCGCTATCGATACTGCTAAGGGTCACGGTCAAGCCGGCGTTGATCAGGTCGTCGTTATCGACTCCCAGGATGGCGATATTTTCGGGGATACGCAATTCGTGTTGCAGGCAGAGTGAGATCATTTCCGCAGCCATGTTGTCTTCATAAGCAAAAAAACCGAGGGACATCTCCTCCAGTCGGCGGTCTCTTTGTTGGGCAATGGCATTGAGTTCCTGCAGAATTTGCGGTCCCATGGTTTCAGATGAACTCAAGACCGTCACACTGCCACCCTCTTTCTCCATGAAGTACTGGAGGGCTTCGAGTCGTTCGCTGAACATGCGTTCGTGACCGGGGCTTAAGGTGAAAACTTCGTTGTAGCCGTGGTTGCGAAAATGATCGGCAGCCAGACGACCAATCTCACGGTTGTCTGTGACTACCCGTGGAACGGAGAGATTGTATTCTTCCAGTCCGAGGTCGATCAGGGGAATACGATGGGTTCTAAAATAGTCGAGGGTTTCATCGCACTGCAATAGGGTGATACAGCCGTCACCTTGCCAATCCTTGATGAAGCCCGCATTGGCCACGGGATTCTTGGGGCAATTCAATTGCCAGCCTGCTTCACGGGCAATTTGTGCTATGCCCCGGTGGATGCGGTAGTCATACCATTCAAGCAAGAGCAGGATGTGTTTGCGTCTTATCATAGCCAGTTACCAAGCATTCCATTTTTGCCTTTGCGATGATTATGGACAACAGTATCAGTCATGTAAATGGGAAACTTTCAAAGGTTTCATAAAACCGTACGGTGGATTCACTTATAGCGATTGACTGGGGCTGTGTCAAAGCGTTAAGCTGTGTAAACGCTTGTAATCTATGGCTTTAAATTAGCCATAAGATACTATGCATGCTTGATCCTTGTTGATTTAAGGTTCATTTATGCATGTGTTGACTTATTTGACCCCTTGAATGAAACAAAGGAGTAACTCGATGAACAAGTACTTCCCCAAGGTCTCCAAGATCAAATACGAGGGCCCGGACTCCAAGAATCCCCTGGCCTTTAAGCACTACAATCCCCGCAAGAAGATCATGGGCAAGTCCATGTCCGAGCACCTGCGTTTCGCCGTATGTTACTGGCATACCTTCAAGGGGCTGGGCAGCGACCAGTTCGGTATGGACACCATTGTCCGTAACTACAACAAGTCCGATGACCCTATGGCCGTGGCCGAGATGACCATGGAGGCCGCCTTCGAATTCTTCACCAAGCTGGGTGTGGACTTCTGGTGCTTCCATGATCGTGACATCGCGCCCGAGGCCGATACCTTGGCCGAGACCAACAAGCGTCTGGACCAGATCGTCAAGCTGGCCAAGAAGCTGCAACGCGACACCGGCGTTAAATTGCTGTGGGGGACTTCGAACTGCTTCAGTCACCCACGTTTCATGGCCGGTGCCGGAACCAATCCCTCGCCTGCCGTGTTTGCCTATGCCGCCAGCCAGATCAAGAAGGCCATGGAAATCACCAAGGAACTCGGTGGGGCCGGCTATGTCTTCTGGGGGGGACGCGAAGGCTACGACACCCTGCTCAATACCGACATGGGGCGTGAACTCGACCACCTGGCGGCCCTGTTACACATGGCCGTGGACTACAAGCAGGAAATCAAGTTCAAGGGCCAGTTCTACATCGAGCCCAAACCCAAGGAACCCACCAAGCATCAATACGACTTCGACTCGGGCAACTGCCTGGCCTTCCTGCAGAAGTATGACCTGATCGACGACTTCAAGATGAACATCGAGGCCAACCACGCCACTCTGGCCGGTCACAGCTTCCAGCACGAACTGCAATTCTGCGTGGACAACAGTATCCTCGGTTCGGTCGATGCCAACCGCGGTGATCTCATGCTGGGTTGGGACACGGATCAGTTCCCCATGGACCTCTACGACACGGCCCTGGCCATGTACATCATCCTGCAGGGGGGCGGCTTTACCACGGGCGGCTTGAACTTCGACGCCCACGTGCGTCGTCAATCCATCGATCCCGAAGACCTGTTCTATGCCCATATCGGCGCCATGGACGCCTTTGCTCGTGGCCTGGTGATCGCCTCCAAGATGATCAGCGGCCGCAAGTTCGAAAAGGCCATCGCCAAACGCTACAGCGGTTGGGACACGGCCTTCGGCAAGAAGATCGAAAAGGGCAAGGCCACCCTGGGCCAGATGGAGGCCTACACCCTCAAGAACGGCGAGCCAGCCCTCCAAAGCGGCCGCCAGGAACTGCTGGAAAATATTCTTAATGAGTATATTGGCTAACGAGAAAAGGACTGCAATCCCGGTTTTAAACGATCTCGATCGGCCTGTTTCAATAATCGGGGTTTTACGTTCATCAATAGCGATTGACTCGTTGGGTTGAAATTGGTTATCCTTGAGCTAAGTTAAGCATAGCAGCAGATTTATTATCATGAATGCCGCCTTGGACGATACCATGAAAGTTTCGAATTCTTATCATGCTCAACACTCCCCCATGGGAGCCCATAGTTCCTTTACAGTGGGGATGTTTGGAGCGCAGGGTGGAATGGCCTTGGAAAAGGGCGGACCTGCAGACAGTGGTGTTTTTGTGGGCTACAAAACAGCATCCGACGTCATGTATGTCTTGCCCTTTTTTAAACAACAATCCAACGATGCCGAACGCTATCATCAGACCGATGAAGATGTTGAGCAGGGGACGGTCATCTTTGGTGAACAGGATATTTCAAGGGACTACCAGTGGGCCACAGATACGTTTACCGCACCCGGTCTTTCCTTTGAGATCAGTACTCCCTTCTTTGCGATTCCCGATCCAGTGATCGCTACGGGTGCAGAATTGAAATTCGCCAGCTGTCCGGCCACCTTCTTGACACTGACATTAACCAACAAGAGCAAGGAGGATTGGGAGGGGTTCTTCGCCCTGCATAACAGCCGCTACTGGTCACCCTTGGATCAAACGACCGGCCTGAAAGGTTTCACCAGTCGTGAAGAAATGGGCTTTGCCACTCGCGATGACGTGCAGATCTTCTCGGATTTCGATGTCGAGCGAGCCTTGAGTGGTGAACATACCACCCCGCAATTTATGCTGGGGCCGGTGGCTGGAGTGTCCTTTAAGGTTCCCGCCGGACAGAGCCGGACGATTGAGTTGGTCTTGGGGTATTACATCTCCGGCAAGGCCACTTTTAATCTGGCCGCATCCTACGAGTACACGCGACACTTCACCGGATTGCAGGATGTCTTTACCTATGCCTGCCAGCAACGTCAACGTTACCTGCAGGAAGCTGCGGACCGAGATCGGGAGTTAAGGGCATTGCCTTTGAGTGAGGCCCAGAAATTCATTCTGTGTCATGCCACACGGAGTTATTACGGTTCGACCGAATGGCTGACCTGTGACGGTAAACCGTTATGGGTGGTCAACGAGGGTGAGTACCTCATGATCAACACCCTGGATTTGACTGTGGACATGATGTTTTACGAGTTGATGCTCAATCCCTGGACCGTGCGTAACGTGCTGGAGCAGTTTGCCGAGCGTTACTCCTATACCGATGAAATCTTCTCGCCCGAGGCTCCGGACAAACGGTATCCAGGGGGGCTATCCTTTACTCACGATATGGGGGTGGCCAACAACTTTAGTCCTCCAGGCTATTCCAGTTACGAATGCAGTGGCCTGGATCGGCTTTGCTTCTCCTATATGACTTGTGAACAGTTAACCAACTGGGTTCTCTGTGCCGGGATCTATGTGTCCAAAACAGGGGATGAAAAGTTCTTAAAGAAATATACTCCGATCCTGAGTCGTTGTTTGGAAAGTCTGCTGAATCGCGATCATCCCGATCCCAAGCAGCGCAATGGGCTGATGAGCTTTGACAGTTCCAGGACCAAGGGGGGCGGAGAGATCACCACCTATGATTCTCTGGACCACTCCTTGGGACAGGCCCGTAACAATGTTTACCTGGGGGGTAAGTGTTGGGCGTCCTATATCGCCTTGGAGTATCTCTTCGATAGGTTGGGTGAGACGAAGAATGCGAATGAAGCCAACCAAGCCGCACGGCGTTGTGCACAGACCTTAACCCTGGCCTACGACGAGGATTTGGATTATATCCCGGCCGTGCTGGAAAATGACAATCAAAGTGCCATTATTCCTGCAGCCGAGGCCTTGATCTACCCTTGGGAGATGGGACTGAAGGAACTGGTCTCCCAAGAGGGACCTTATGGCGACTATGTCCGGATGCTCAGACGTCACATTACCAATGTTCTCAAACCTGGCGTCTGCCTCTACGAGGATGGGGCCTGGAAACTCTCCAGCAGTGCAGACAACTCTTGGCTCAGCAAGATCTGCCTGAATCAGTACGTCGTACGTGAGATTCTGGGCATCCACTATGACGGTGAGGAACAGGCTGACCTGGCTCACGTGCAATGGGAAGTCAAAGGTTCCAAGTTCTTCGCCTGCTCGGATCAATTTTCATCTGGACTACCCATCGGCAGCCGTTATTATCCACGCATTGTGTCATGTATTCTGTGGCTCAATGAGGATCATCGTCAGGTTGAAACACCGGTCAATGTGGGCCAAGCAAGGATTTAATTGAACAGGGATGGGACATGGGCCATTATCAACAGCAGTTGTCTTTCCGTGAAAAGGTAGGGTACAGCCTCGGTGACGGGGCCGCGAATCTGGTTTTCCAGGTCCTCATGGCCTATCAATTCATGTTCTTCACCAAGATTATGGGTCTTCCCCCGGAGAAGGCAGGCTTTTTGTTTTTGGTTGGACGTTTCTTCGATGCTTTCACCGATCCTGCCATGGGCTTTGTGGCAGACCGTACTCAAAGTAAATGGGGGCGTTTTCGTCCTTGGCTGATTTGGTCGGCCTTGCCCTTTGCAGGGATCTTCTGGATGACCTTCACCAGTCCCGGTTGGTCACCCACAGGGCAGATGGCCTATGCCTATGTCATGTATTTTCTGCTCATGGCGATCTACACCGTCAATAACGTGCCGTACTGTGCCTTGAACGGTGTGATGACGGGTGATGTGGATGAACGCACGAGTCTTTCGACTTTCCGTTTTGCCTGTGTCACGATCATCCAGTTCATCGTGCAGGGGCTGACCTTGCCTTTGGTGGCCAAGTTCGGAGACGGGAACGACGCTCGGGGCTGGTCCATGACCATGGGCATCTTTGCGTTGGCCACGGTGGTGTTCTTCGTGATCTGTTTCTTCTCTGTAAAAGAACGTGTTGCCCCTGATCCCAAACAACAATCCTCTCCCAAGCAAGACATGCTGGATACCTTTAAGAACCGCCCATGGGTGATTCTCTTTAGTGCCACCTTGATGATTTTCATCATGCTCGTGGTTCGCGGTGGTTCGATGCCGGTCTTTATGGAACACATTGCCGACCCTGATGCCATGGGAAGTTTCATCGGATCCATGGGATTGCAACAGGTCGAGGGCGTGGCCCCAACCGGCTTTAGGAAGGTGCTCGATGTCTTTGGTCTGTTGGTCAAGGTGGATAACTCGAATGTCCCTGGGGTGGCTTATGGCCTGTTCGGCATGCTGGGCACCTTTACCACCTTCTTGGGAGTGCTATGTTCCAAACCCCTGTCCAAGCTCTTTGGCAAACGCATGGTGTTTGTGGTCTCGTTGGCGGTGACTACGGTTGTGACGGTGTGGCTATATTATATCCCGCCCACCAACATCCGTGCCATGATGTGGCAGAGTGCCTTGTGGGGTTTGGCCTATGGACCCACCGTGCCCTTGCTCTGGTCCATGATTGCCGATACCGCGGATTACTCCGAATGGAAGACCGGGCGACGTGCCACCGGCTTTACCTTTGCCGGTGTGGTCTTTGCCCTCAAATTCGGCCTGGGTATCGGCGGCTACATCCAAGGTCTCATCTTGGGGGCCTATGGCTATGACGGTGCTGAAGGGGCCATCTTAACCGAGAGGGCCCTTGATGGCGTACGCGTCGCCTCTTCCCTTGCCCCGGCCGGCTTCATTATCGCCGCTGTGGTCATCCTGTTGTTTTACCCCATCTCCAAGGAACTGAATTACCGCATTGGTGACGAACTGGCCCAACGTCGTCAGGAACGTCAAGAGGGTGATCCCGCTTAGACGCTTGATTGAACCCGATGTTCAAAGGAACTGGTTTATGAAAACGATCCATCTCAAGAGGTTCGTCCTGCTGATTGTATGTCTTGTGATGACCGCGAGCGTCCAAGCCCAGACCAAGGATGTCACTGCGCCCGTGGCTTTTAAGCGATTCGAATATGTGGGGCAGGATGTCACGACCCAGTCGCCCTTGCCTATGGGCCAATATCGCAATCCCATCCTGGCCGGCTTCCATCCGGACCCCAGTCTCTGTCGCGTGGGGCAAGACTATTACCTGATCAACTCCACCTTCGAGTACTTCCCGGGGCTGCCGATTTTTCACAGCACGGACCTGGTCAACTGGAAACAAATCGGCCATGTGATCGATCGTCCCGAGCAGTTGGACTATCGGGGTGATCGGATGAGTCGTGGGCTCTATGCCCCTGCGATCACTTACCACGACGGACTCTTTTATGTGATTTGCACCATGGTTGAAGGCCCAGGCAACTTCGTGGTCACGGCCCAAGATCCGGCCGGGCTCTGGTCCGATCCAACTCCCTTGAGTTTCGGAGGCATCGATCCCTCCATCTTCTTTGACAACGACGGTCGTGCCTGGATCGTTAACAACGATGCTCCCGAGGTGCCTCCCCAATACAACGGCCATCGCGCCATCTGGATTCAGGAATTTGATTACACCAATAAGAGGATGATGGGTCCACGAACGCAACTGGTCAACGGTGGCATCGATATTTCAACCCAACCGGTTTGGATTGAAGGGCCGCACCTCTATAAAAGAAAGGGTTGGTATTACCTTTGTTGTGCCGAGGGCGGAACCGGAAATCAGCATTCCCAGGTGATTCTGCGCAGTAAGAAAGTCGAAGGGCCGTATGTCCCTTGGGACGGCAACCCCATCCTGACCCAACGCGATCTCAGTGGTCATGTCCCCGGGGCCGTCACCTGTACGGGCCATGCGGATCTGGAGATCGGACCGGATGGTAACTGGTGGGCCGTCTTTCTGGCGGTGCGTCCCTATGCGGATGGACATTCCCCCATGGGGCGTGAGACCTTCTTGTTGCCCGTGACATGGACCGAGGATGATTGGCCGGTGATCTTACCTGCGGGCCAACGAGTGCCATGGGTGGAACGCAGTCCCAACGGAGTTGAGACGCAATCATCAGAGACTTCACGGTTTAATGGCAATTTTGTCTGGTGTGATGATTTCCAGCAGCAGGATCTTTCCATGGAATGGCTTATGCTCAGAGAACCCCAGGAGACCTGGTGGCACCTCGATCCCTCGGCAGGGCAGCTCGAACTGACACCCCGTGCTGTCAAACTTACGGATGCGGCCAATCCCAGTTACCTGGGCCGACGCGTGCGTCATTCGACCTATACCGCGACACTGACGTTGGAGGTGCCGCGCAACGAAGGCGTTTCAGCGGGCTTGGCCTTATTCATGACCGAAGGCTATCATTATTTTTATGCTGTTGCGCGAAAAGACAACCATGTTTGCCTTTATTTAGAATGTGTCAAGGGCCGTGACATCAACCGGATTGCCGAGGTGATTTTGTCCTCTGTTGACCTCATCGATCTGCGCATCGAAACGGACCGGGACACCGGTGCCTTCCAGTACAGGTCGAATGGCGGGCAATGGGAGGTCTTGGTTGAGTCAGCCGATGCCACCCTGATCTCATTCTCCGTTCCGGACGGCCTGTTTCTGGGGGCCACGGTTGGGCCACATGTGCGTATCGATCCATGATTGTCTTAGTGGGCACCCAAGCATCGTTTTTGAGAATTTTCTCACACATTTTCCTTCATAATTGTAGAATCCATCCTGTTCATTTTAAACGGAAATATGGATTAGGAGTCTATGATGAGAAAATGGATGTGGATATGGGTGGCTCTGACCCTTGGGATACCCGTGGTCCAGGCCGATCCATCCTATTGGCAGTTTGCACAGACCCCGCCCTTGGGGTGGAACAGTTGGGACATCTTCGGCACCACGGTCACCGAACAGCAGGCCAAGGAACAGGCCGATGCCATGGCCGAGAAACTGCTACCCGCCGGATACGATGTCCTGACCGTGGATATTCAATGGTACGAGCCCAATTCGGTTGCTCACTATTATAAGCCCGGGGCAAAACTGACCATGGACGAATATGGACGCCTGACCCCGGGGCTCAAGAAGTTTCCTTCGGCCGCCAACGGCAAGGGCTTCAAGCCGTTGGCCGATTACGTCCATAGCAAGGGCCTGCGTTTTGGCATTCACATCATGCGGGGGATTCCCAAGCAGGCCGTGCATCAGAATACCCCGGTCTTAGGTACGGATCTCCACGCTAAGGATATCGCGGTCACGAGTTCAACCTGCCCCTGGAATCCGGACATGTACGGGGTGGATGCCACACAGCCGGGCGGCCAGGCCTATTACGATTCGATTATTGGTCTCTATGCCGAGTGGGGCGTGGACTACATCAAGGTGGACGATATCTCCCGTCCCTATGACCAGGTGCAGAAGGCCGAGATCGAGGCCCTGCGCCAGGCCATCGACAAGACAGGCCGTCCCATCGTGCTGAGTCTGTCACCGGGGGCCACGCCGGTCTCTGCCGGCGAGCATGTCATGCAGCACGCCAACCTCTGGCGTATTACCGATGACTTCTGGGATCGCTGGGGATTGCTGCTGGCCATGTTCGAGCGGGTCCATGCCTGGGAACCCTATCGTAGACCGGGTGCTTGGCCCGATGCGGACATGATCCCCTTGGGAGTGGTGGACTTCGGTCGTCCGACGAAGTTTACTAAAGACGAGCAGGTGACCCTCATGACCCTCTGGAGCATTGCTCGTTCTCCCTTGATCTTTGGCGGGGACATGACCAAGCTGGATGACTTTACCTTGAATCTGCTCACCCATCCGGAGATGCTGGCTGTCAATCAACACAGCACCCACAATCGACAGGTCTGGCGTGAAGGCAATCTCGTGGTCTGGACAGCGGATATGCAGGATAGCCCTGACAAGGTCGTGGCCCTGTTCAATGCCCAGAGCAAGGGTGACAACCTGGACTTTGCCTTTGCCGACTATGCCAGCCCGGTGATTGCCGGTGAGGGCAATTCCCAGGAGATTACGGTATCCGTCAAGGATGGCAAACAACTGGTCCTCTTTGTCAAAGATGGTGGGAATGGAATCTCCTGGGACCATGCTGTTTGGGTTGATCCCGTATTGCACGGTCCTCAAGGCGATTTGAAGCTGACTGACTTGAAGTGGAGCCATGCTGATTCGGGCTGGGGTGAACCCCGTGTCAACCGGACCTGCGAGGACCAACCACTCGAAGTCAAGGGAGCGTCGGTAACAGGCATTGGCACCCATTCGAATTCCACGATTATCTATGACCTGCCCCAGGGCTATGAGACCTTTACCACCAAGGGGGTGATGACTCATGATGGTTCAGTGGTCTTTGGTGTACTCGTGGATCGGGGTGGGCAGGTCATTGCCGATACGACCCTCGTTGAAGTGAAATTCTCGGATATTGGCGTTACGGGCAAGGCCAAGGTCAAGGATCTCTGGTCTGGCAAAGACCTGGGAGTTTATCAGGAAAGCTTTGGCCAGGAACTCCCGCTACACGGCTCTGGTCTTTATAGCCTCACTGAATTACCTTAATGTGAGTCCTACCAAGAGATTTACCCATGTTCCAAGCAGGGGTAAATCTCTTTCCTCATTTCTTTTCTATTGCAATTGGGTTGCTGTATCACTGAGATTGTGGTAATGGATTGACCAACTCGAACCGCACCTGGGATTGCATCTTACTCTTTCTCTTTATCCAATCGATCGTGATGATCGCTCGATCTTATCCCACCTTAGGGTATTATTGAGAATCATTACTAAAAAGGATTTGACAAATACTGAGGCAGGGCGTTATGCTGGGATATCTTAAAGAGAATTATTCCTAATAAGAAATAAGGAGATCATCTTATGAGTCAGGAAAGTAGGTGTCCAGTTACCGGTAAAGCCAGTCAACAAAGAGCGGGTGGGGGCACATCCAATCGCGATTGGTGGCCCAATCAACTCAACCTCAAGATTTTACATCAACACTCGGCCAAGGGTAACCCCATGGGCGAGGATTTCAACTATGCCAAGGAGTTTAAGAAACTCGACCTGAAGGCGATTAAGCAGGATCTATATGACCTCATGACTGATTCCCAGGAATGGTGGCCTGCAGATTGGGGCCATTATGGTGGTCTGTTCATTCGTATGGCCTGGCACAGTGCGGGCACCTATCGTACGGCTGACGGCCGAGGCGGCGGCGGCTCCGGTAGCCAGCGTTTCGCCCCCCTCAACAGTTGGCCGGACAATGTGAACCTCGATAAGGCCCGTCGTTTGCTTTGGCCCATCAAGAAGAAATACGGCAAACGGATTTCCTGGGCCGACCTGATGATCCTAGCGGGTAACTGTGCCCTGGAGTCCATGGGATTCAAGACCTTCGGCTTTGCCGGCGGACGCGAAGACATCTGGGAACCGGAAGAGGATATCTATTGGGGTTCGGAAGAAGAGTGGTTGGCCACTAGCGACAAACCTAAGAGCCGTTACAGTGGCGAGCGTGACCTGGAGAATCCCCTGGCTGCCGTGCAAATGGGATTGATCTATGTGAATCCCGAGGGGCCGGACGGCAATCCCGATCCGGTGGCCTCCGGTATTGATGTGCGTGAGACCTTTGCCCGTATGGCCATGAACGACGAAGAAACCGTAGCTTTGGTCGCGGGTGGTCATACTTTCGGCAAGTGCCATGGGGCCGGTGACGCCGCCCTGGTCGGGCCGGAACCCGAAGCCGCTCCCTTGGAAGAAATGGGGTTGGGCTGGAAGAGCAGCCACGGTTGCGGTAAGGGAATCGACACGATTAGCAGTGGTATCGAAGGAGCCTGGAAGCCCAACCCGACGAAATGGGATATGGGCTATCTCAAGGTCCTGTTCAAGTATGAATGGGAACTGGTCAAGAGCCCGGCGGGGGCCAACCAGTGGCTGGCCAAGGACGTGGACGAAGAAGACATGATTGTCGATGCCCACGATCCTACCAAGAAGCACCGTCCTATGATGACCACCGCGGATCTGTCGTTGCGTTACGATCCTATTTACGAGCCAATTGCCCGTCGTTTCCAACAGAATCCCAAGGAATTCGCAAAAGCATTTGCTCGTGCCTGGTTCAAGTTAACTCATCGTGATATGGGCCCTCGTTCACGTTATCTCGGACCGGAAGTTCCGGCTGAAGAACTGATTTGGCAAGACCCGGTCCCTGCTGTCAGTCACAAGCTGATCAAATCCAAGGATGCCAAGGAACTGAAACGACAGATCTTGGAATCCGGATTGTCGATCTCCCAACTGGTGACGACTGCCTGGGCTTCGGCCTCAACCTTCCGCGGTTCGGACAAACGGGGTGGGGCGAATGGTGCACGTATTGCTCTCGAACCGCAAAAGGGTTGGCAGATTAACCAACCAGACAAACTCAAGACCGTGCTCAAGACCCTCAAGAAGATCCAAAAGGCGTTTAACAGTGAACAATCAGGTGGCAAGAAGGTTTCGCTGGCCGATCTCATTGTTCTGGCCGGATGCGCAGGGGTCGAGCAAGCTGCCAAAAAGGCCGGCATCAAGCTGACCGTTCCCTTCACTCCGGGACGTACCGATGCATCGCAAAAGCAGACCGATGTCGAATCCTTCGCCGTACTGGAACCGGTGGCCGATGGTTTCCGTAACTATCAAAAGGCTAAATTTACGGTCTCGTCCGAGGAACTGTTACTGGATAAAGCCCAACTCTTGACCTTGACGGCCCCTGAAATGACTGTGCTCTTGGGCGGCTTGCGTGTCTTGGGAGCCAACTATGAACAATCCAAGCACGGGGTTCTGACCGACCGGCCTGAAACCCTCACCAATGACTTCTTCGTGAACCTACTCGATATGGGTACCCAGTGGAAGCCGACAGCCAAGGACAAGGACGTGTTCGAAGGCCGTGATCTGGCTACAGGTAAGGCCAAATGGACCGCCACTCGGGTGGATCTGGTCTTTGGCTCCAATTCGCAATTGCGGGCCCTGGCCGAAGTCTATGCTTGTGAAGATGGTCAGGAGAAATTCGTTGGAGACTTTGTCGCGGCCTGGAACAAGGTCATGAATCTGGATCGTTTTGAACTGGCCTGATCGTTACGATCCCTTTAAATAGGCACTTTACCTCCCAATGCGGTGTTTCAATCCAATTGAAGCACCGCATTTTTTGTCGTGTTTCAATATTCCCGGTGCAGGGTTCATAAACCATGATTTTATCTTGCCTTGTGTTTGTTATGATAGAAATGGACGATATCGAAGAAAACCCATGTTAATTCAGTAGGGGTTGTATGAAAAGGATAGCCATAGCTGTTATAACGACCTGGATACTGGCCTCCATGGTCTGGGCCGATGGAGCGGTGCAGGCGGGACGCTTGCCTTCGTCAACCATTACCCTGGATTCTTCGGCCACCTACCAGACCATTGAGGGGCTGGGAGGGGCGACGGCCTTCTACAACAACTGGATTACGGCCCATCCCTACAAGCAGGAGATCTTCGAGCACGCCTTTGCCGGGCTGAACCTGTCGATGTTGCGACTGGGCAACTGGTGGCGGGGTGTCGATGGCCAGGATACCGATGTCTATGAAATCGTGGCGGCTGCCCAATCCTCCCTGGGACGTGATGTCCCGATCATGATGAGTTCCTGGTCACCACCGGCCACTCTCAAGAGCAATGGCCGAGTCGATGAAGGGGGCACGCTAGTCAAGGTCAATGGCCGTTACGATTACGAGGGATTTGCGGAGTATTGGGCCGACTCCATCCAGGATTATAACGACTATGGTATCTCTCCTACCTGGATCAGTATCCAAAACGAACCGGCCTGGACCGCCAGTTATGATTCCTGTCGCTTTAATCCCACCGAAGCCCGCTGGAACGGCGAATATTACGCCAGCTATGCCCTCGCTCTCGATGCCGTCTATGAGAAACTACAGAACGACATGGACACGCCTCCCAAACTACTGGGCCCTGAGGTTTTGGGGATCGGCTATAATCTCTTGCATAACTTTTTGCCGGAGATGAATCCCGAGAGTTACTATGGCATTGCCCATCACCTTTACCACGGTGGCACGGACGGAACTACGGATGGATACAACGAGGCATTCGAAGCGGTTCTTGATCTAAGGGATCAGGTCTGTCCGGGCAAGCCCGTCTTCATGACGGAATACGGTGACTTTTACGACCTGATCGAATGTGCCAATCTGATCCACAACTCCCTGGCGATCGAGCAGGTCAGCGGATACAACCACTGGACCTTGATCTGGCCCGGTCAGATCGGCTTGATCGAAATCGAAAATCCCTGGAGTTCCGGCCAATGGACCCACGATAAGGGCTACTGGCTCAATCCCTCCTATTGGTCTTTCAAGCATTATTCGGCCTTCATTGATCCAGGTTTTCTACGTATAGAAGCTGACTCCAGTAACGATAACCTCCTGACGTCGGCCTACCTCTCACCCAACCAACATCGCATGGTTGTGGTGATGGTCAATCGCAGTGATACCCCTGTGACGCGTGTCGAGGTAGAGTGCGACCTTTTCGATTATGATTATTCCTACATCTATCAAACCACGGATGTCAATCATTTCGAATCACTGGGTGAACTTCAGAGTGCGGAGTTGATCGTACCGGCCTCATCGATTACCACGGTGGTGTTGGATCGTGAGATCACGTTGGAGCCAGCTAGTGATCCTCATCCGATCCATGAGGCTGATGAGGTCGCCTCTCAGGAAACGCTTTATTGGCAGCCCGACCCGAACGCCTTGCAGCATGCCGTTTATTTAGGAACAGATTACCAAGCGGTGGCCACAGCCACCTTGGATTCCCCCGAATATCAAGGCACCGTGTTTGAGCCGAGTTTTAAACCGACGTCCCTTTCTTCAACCAAGACCTACTACTGGCGTGTGGATGAGACGGTCTATTCCAGCGTCAACACGGGAGAGGTCTGGTCGTTTACCACATCAGAGAACACATCGTTATGGGCACAGTTTGAATTCAATGAAGGCAGTGGCACCCAGAGCTATGACTCCAGTAGCAATGCCTGGATCGGGACACTCGTCAACGGGGCCGGATGGACCACGGGCCTGATCGGTTCTGCCGTGGCATTGGACGGCAGCAATGACTACATCCACCTGCCGGAGGGTATCGTCAATGGTTTGGACGAGGTGACCTTTGCTGTTTGGGTTAACCTGGATGCAGCCACCTCCTGGTCACGTATCTTCGACTTTGGCACCGGCACCTCGGTTAACTGTTTCCTGACGCCCAACTGCTGGGCCGGGGCACGCTTCGCCATTACCAACAACGGCAGCGGAGCCGAGCAGACTATCAGCATCGGTGAATCCCTACCCACCAAGGAATGGTCGCATATGGCCATCACCCTGGATGGATCGAAAGGAATTTTCTATCTAAATGGCCAAGAGGCCGGACGTAACAACGGCATGACCTTGACGCCAGATGCACTCGGCAACACCCACCAAAATTACCTCGGCAAATCACAGTACTCCTGGGATCCCTATCTCGACGGTATTCTCGAAGATTTTCGTATTTACGCCGAGGCCATCGGTTCGCTTGCTGTCCTCGGGCTGGCTTCACCATGATCTGCAGAAAGGTGACATGGAAAGAATTGTTACTGCTGGGTCGTGGTTCTAACATAAATGTCTCTAGATCATGCAAAAACCGCCTGTTTTTGGTCTGGTATGCCATTTGTATAGTCAAAGGGCATGATTGAGTCTAAAACCATTATGACTGCTCTGACTGGTAAGCGTATGATGTCCTTGGACAACCTGGCAACCGCCTTGAATTGCCTTTGGACAGAGTTGGTTGATGACATCCGGGCCCTGGAAAAACAGCAGCAGGTCCGGGTGGTCACCTCTCAGTGTGGGGGAGGATGTTCCTCCTGTGCCGGTTGTGGCGACACTGAATCGGTTGAGCTGGAGTGGTCGGAGCGATCCATCGTTATTTCACTTTTACCCGTGGAGGACGCGTGATGTCCATCTCTCATGCCCAACTATTTATCAAACGTGCCATGGCCGAGGCCGATTGGGTCGAACGCATCAACGATGCCCCTGACGAACCGGCCGTACGTGCCATCCTGGCCCAGGAGGGGTACAACTTCAATGCTGATGAATTCGAAGAGGCCTACACCCATCTCTTAACCCAATGCCAATTCGAAGAGCAGGCCGACTGGCTCAATGGTGTGCGCATGTGGTGGCAGTTTTTAGGTCAAACCCTGCTTGGCTTGTAGCATCAGTCGCTCAGCATAGTTAAGCAGGCGTAACCATGGCACCCAATTTGGACCTCTAATCTAGAAATTGGCCTTGATCTGCCCCAGATCCGAACGATTGCCTGCGACCTTGCCATCGATCAAGAGCGTCAATCCTTTACCCACCCTGTATTTCTCACCGGTCTTGTCCCAGACTACGGTCAGGTTGTGACCTTGATACGGTACTTGGTCCAGGCAGAACCAGTCCCAGGTGTCACTGGGAATCAGGGGCTCGATGACCACGCTGTTGTCCGGTTGGGGACAAATGCCGATCAGGCCGTTGATGACCAGGTCGCAGAAGGTGGAGTGGTTGTAGTAGCGGCTGCGGGGATTGTCTCCCTTGAGCCAGGCTCCGGTGAATGGGTCCTGATATTCACCGATATAGGGCTTACCGTTCTTGTGATGGGCCTTGGCATAGGTCAACAGGGCGTCAAAGTAGTCCTGCTTGCTGACCACTGATTGATGGCCGTGACGTAGCACATTGGCTAGGCCATTGAGGGTTTGCGAGGTGGCAAAGGGCCAGATGGCCCCGTCCCATTCACAGGTGCCGGTGCCGTGGGTGCGGAAGGCGGGATGACGCTGCTCGGCCGTGGTCAGACCGTAGGGGGCCTGGAAGCCTTGCGGGTCGAGGATTTGGGCCCAGGCTGCGGCGTACTGGTCACCGGGGATGTCGAACATCCAGGGAATGTAGCCGATGGCCTCGCGTGCATCGGACAGGCCTCCCTTTTCGAATTGAACCTTGAAGAACTGGGCATGGTCGTCCCAGAGGGTCTTGAGCATCAGGTGCTGGAGTTGATCGGCCTTTTGTTGATAGGTTTGGGCCAGGTCCTCTTTACCGAAGAGTGCCGCCATGTTAGCAATGGCTTGAGCATTAGCAATCATGTAACTATTAATGGTCGGACGAATATTTTTAGCTCGCCGACCGCCGCTAATGGATTCCTCCATACCATCCTTGACGTCGTACTGCCAGTAGAGTCCACTGTCGGTTTTCTTGTCAGCCTCCCATTGTTGGTAATGCTCTATTGAATCATCCAGATTGAATAGCAAGGTAAGGCCATCACCGGTGACCTGATAACGTTGCCATAGGGCATAGGGCAACCAACTACTGAACTTTCGGATATGGGATTGAGGCTTACCATCGCGTCCCCTAAGCCAAAACTGGGTGTATTCATTCAAAAGGCCTTCATCCCTCAGCCAACGTCCTTCGGCAATATGATGTCCTAAAGCGCAACTCACGGTGTTATAGCGACCGCTGTGATTGACATGGGTGATGAACTCCGTCAGGACGCGACCATCGGGCGTATCTTTGATGTGTTTGCGATAGGTCCACCAGCGGTAGTAGTAGATCTCTTCCAGGCATTTGTCCGGACACTCCAGCCACGGGACATTGGCCTGCATCCAGGACCAGGACTGGCTATTGGGCACGGCATTGATGACGTGTTCGTCCTCCATGGTATTGAAACGATCCACATAGGGCTTGAAGGCATGTGGGTCAAGGACTACTGGTTCGCTGGGAACGGCCTTGAAGTTCCTAAGATAGACCGTCGTCGGGGCAACCTTTTCATCGGCCCCGGGCTCGTCCCAACCAGGTTTGTCCGCCGAACCACTCTTGTACTTTTGCACGTCGTCGGTCAGGCGGTAGGCGCCAGTGCGAAAGACAATGCGTTGGGGGGTACCTGTCGCTGATGCAAACGAGGCCTTGCTTAACTGAGGTACATCGTTGATGGTCAAATCAAATCTTCCCCTTTTGGCAATAAAGTCTATCACAAAGTGAGACCATTGATTCAACGATAGGGTGGAAACAGGATTGAACTCTTGATTCCTATTCAATATAGAACAATTGCCATGCCCATCAATTTGAATGACAATAAGACGCTTGCCGTGAGGTGATACTACCTCAACAGCCAATGGTTCATGTAAAGCTTCAATAAAGATATCAAAAGATATTGTCAGTTCTTCGGTTTGTTGAAAAGTACGTACAGCCTTGGCATAGTCATAGGGATCTACATCGTGCAGCTTGAGGCTCTTGTCCGTGGTACTGGGGAACTCGACCACCTCGATGGGACACCATTGGGGCGAGTAGATGTTCCAACCGGTGACCACGCCCCCGGTTTCCATGGCGGTGAAGTCGTCAACGACCGGGCCGGTGACCCTTTGTCTCACAGGTACGGGTACTCGCGAGATCCAGATGTCCTCTTTGTTGACCGAGTAGACTACCCACAGGTCGTCGCCGGGCGGGTTGCCGTTGCCCTCGACGATGCCGCGTACGTATTGGGAACCGGGACGTTTTTCACGGCCCCAGAAGCGTTTGACCGGCAGTTCGCTATGCACGTTGGCGAGGTCATCGAAATGGATGCCGTCGTTGCTGGTGGCCACGCTGAGGGGGTGTCGGGCGGGGGTGCCGGTGGGATTATAGACCAGGGCATATTGGCCGTTGTCCAGGGCCTGGGCCCAGACCTTGGCTCCGCCGTAGGTCAGGCTTTCGCAATAGACCGGGGGCGTCCAGGTTTCGCCCTGGTCCGAAGTGGTGGTGACCCAGCGACTCTTGAAGAATCCGACGATGGTGCCGTCCGCGCGGGTATAGAAACTAAAGGCCTTGCCCGGCGTCTTATTTTCTGGGTTGCCGAGCCAGGGCACGCGGTAGAATTCGTCTTTGTCCTGACAGAGCTGATCTTCTTCCCACCACTGCATGCGTCGCACCTTGTCGTCGAGGAAGCTTTGACAGGCCTCGACAAAGCCTGCATCCGGTGATTCGCTGAACAGCGGGTAATGAACCTCGCCTTCCCAGTTGTCATTGAGACGGATGAAATAGATCGGGCCCAGGGTGTCGTCGCTGTAGATCTCGCGCACGACACGGCCTACGCCGTAACCCTTGTTGGCTCCGTAAAAACCCATGGTCAGGAAGCGGCCGTTGGGGGCGACATAAAAGCCCATGCGTTGGTGCATGTGCAGGTACTCGAAGGAATCCGCGTCCTTCGCCTGGTAATAGACCGGGAAAATGACCTGGGGCTGGGTCCAGGTCTTGCCATCTTTAGAACGGCACAGCATGGTGACGCCGGGTGGAATATGCTCACCCGTGACATTGTTGAGGTAGTGACAGTAGAACTGGTCATTGACATAGGCCAGGTTGGGGGCGTGGTTGTAGGTATAGCCCAGGCCGTCCGACCACTCTGGATGGGTACGATTGGCCCGCAGGATCTGATAGTTCTGGGTACCGATGGCCGGTCTCATTTGGCCATCATGGTAGCCGTCGGCATAGCCGCTGTTGGAGGTCTTGTCCGGGCCGACATAGACCACGGGCGCCTCGTCGCATATGGCTAAAGTGTTGAACAAGAGAACAAGGCTGATCAATCTATACATCGTTTCATCCTATGAATTAAAATCTGGGAGCCATGCCCACACCAGTGTGGACATGGCTTTAATGCTGCGCTCGACCTGCAGGCACCCAGTTCTTTTTGTTTCGTTATGGATTGATGCGTTGAATTCGCAAGGCCATATAGGGTTTTCCCGGCAATGAGATGACCTTTTTGTCTTTATCGATAAAATCGTAGCGACCCATTTTCTCGATCTCGAAGACTTCATCAAGGGGGGTGATGGTCATGTTCCAGGTGTCGATCACGTCCACCTTGAATTTCAAGCCGTCTTCCAAGTCACCCCGCTTGGGCAGGATAAAGGGCCACTCGGTGATGGACTCCTTGCCGAAGTAGGTCAGGTAGTACTCACGGGCCTTACCTGCCAGGCTGGTTTGAAAGTATTGGTCAATCGGGTCGATGTCCACCGGGGCCTCTTCCACGATTTGACGCAGGAAGGCAATGCGGGGGGGGCTCAGACGCTTGAGTGTGCCGCCGGTGGAGATCCAGCCGTCGCCCATATCCTCGCCGGCATTGGTTTCGCCGTGTGTGACATAGGTGCCGCCGATGAGGCCAACCCAGAAGCGGTAGACCATTTCTTCACTACTCAGCTGTCCCCAACGACTGGAGATGTTGCCTTCGTAGTTGATTTCGTCGTGAATGATGGGTTTGCGATAGATATCGCGCAGCATGGGCGAGGCACCGAAGAAACGCACGGCCATGTAGTATTGCAGACTCACGTGGGTGACCCAAGGGTGGGTGTGGTTGTAGATGCGGTCGGCATTGTGGATGGAACGCAGGTGACCGTAGGGATCGGTGTCGCGTACCACATGAAAGAGTCGATCCCAATCCTCGTCGGTCAGGTACTCCATGAAGCTGTTTTCATTGGCCATGCTCCACCACACATTGCGATAGGCGCTGAGGCGTGCGATGACGTAGCGCAAGTAACGCTCGTTGGTGGCCATGTCCATCTCACCCATGCCCCAATGGGGATTGGCATAGGGGCGAAAGATGATGACGTCCGCCTCGATGCCCAGGTCCTGGAGCTGTTGGATGCAGGTCTCCAGGTGGCGGAAGTAGCCGGGATTGAAGCGGGCAAAGTCAAAGGTCTCCTTGTTGGTGCCCACAAAGGGGAAGTCGTATATCTCATGCGGACCTTCGCAGTACTCCGGCCGATACGGAGGGATGAGCAGGAAGCGGGCCTTGTTAAAGGAGGTAGACTTTAAGGTCTCCAGGGTTTGTTGTTGCTTCTCAGGGGACTGGAAGGGCCACTCGTAGATGGTGGTGCCAAAGGGATAATAGGGCGTGCCATCGGCGTATCCAAAGTGATACTGGTTGCGCACGCCTACCGGTCCGTGGTTGTCCGGACCGGCCGGGGTGCAGGTCAGTGTGCCGGTCTTGCCGTTGAGGGCCTCATAGTTACTGCGGGTCACGTAACTCCAGGTTCCCACGCGGTTGGGCATGAAGCGGAGCTTGAAGACACCCTCGCCGTCATAAAAGCCGGGCACGGTAAAGGATTCATCGCCCTGGGTAAAGACCGCGTCGAAATCGATACCCACAAAGGGATTGGGGGAAGTCTGGGCCTCCAGGGCGACTTCAAACATTCCCCATTGCTCGACTTGCGGGGTTGCGGCTTGAGCCAGTGACAGAGTGAGTGACAACAAAAGGATCATTGTTTTCATGGCAGGACTTCCAATTTCTCAGTGACAGGATTGAATACGATACGATAAAGTCGCCCTGTTTCTGTTGCGAATTGTAGGGTCTGATCGCCGTATTGTAGGCGACAGGGGCGACCGGCCTTGGACACGATGCTCACGGTCGTGAGGCGGTTTTGATTCCAGTCCAAACCGACTTCGAATCCTCCTCGAGCGCGCAGACCTTCAACCTTGCCCATGGGCCAGGCCGAGGGCAGGGCGGGTAGCAGGTCGATGGTGCCGGTATGGGACTGCATCAGCATCTCGGTGATGCCCGAGGTCGCTCCGAAGTTGCCATCGATCTGGAAGGGCGGATGTGTGTCAAAGAGGTTGGGCAGAGTACGCTGAGGCGTCAGTTGATTACTGAGCATGAGATAGGCATGATCGCCGTCTCTCAAGCGGGCCCAGAAGTTGATCTTCCAGGCCATGGACCAGCCGGTGCCGCCGTCGCCACGCAGTTCCAAGGACTTGCGGGCCGCGGCAAAGAGGTCAGGTGTGGCCGGGGTAATCTCGTTGCCGGGATGCAGGCCCCAGAGGTGCGAGACGTGACGATGGTCGCTCTTGGGATTGTCCTTGTCTTCGAGCCACTCCTGCAGTTGGCCGTACTGACCGATCTGGTTGGGGGCGATGCGGGAACGCATGTCTGCCAGCTGGGCCCTGAAGTCGGGATCGATGCCTAGAATTTCGCTGGCCTCGATGCAGTGGGCAAAGAGGTTGCGAATGATCTGATGGTCCATGGTCGGTCCCATGACCAGTCCACCGTTTTCCGGTGAGTTGGATGGCCCTGAAATTAGCCAACCCTGTTCACTGCGGGGATCCTCGATCAAGAAGTCCATGAAGAACTCTGCGGCCTGTTTCATGATCGGATAGGCCTGTTCACGCAGAAAAAATTCATCCTGGCTGTAGGCATAGTGCCACCAGAGGTGCTGACAGAGCCAGGCCCCGCCTGTGACCCAGATGCCGTGGTTGGCATTGTTGATGGGGGCCGTACCCCGCCAGAGGTCTGTGTTATGATGCAGGACCCAGCCATCTGCGTTGTAAAAGTTTTGGGCCGTGTGATATCCGGTCGCAGAGAGGTCCTTAATCATCGCAAAGAGCGGCTCATGGCATTCGGCTAGGTTGGTCATCTCCGCGGGCCAGTAGTTCATCTCTGTGTTGATGTTACAGGTATACTTGGATCCCCAGGAGGGATTCATCTGGTCGTTCCAAAGGCCTTGCAGGTTAGCGGGTTGACTGCCCGGCCGGCTGCATGAGATCAGTAGGTAACGACCATATTGAAAGAATAGGCTAGCCAAGTGGGGATCGTGCCCCTCCTTGAAGGCGGCGATACGTTGATCCGTATCGAGCTTCATGTTCTCGCTCTGCCCAAGATCCAGGGTGACACGGTTGAACAGGGATTGGTAGTCCTGGACGTGTCGATCGTATAAGCTGGCGAGATTATGATCCGTGAGTCCTTTAAGGATCAGTTCGTTTCGATCCTCTGGATCCGCTGAAATGTCATAGTAACGATAATAGCTGGTGGCGGCCGACAATACCAAAGTGACCTGGTCGGCCTGGGTGATACACAGGTCTTTGCCATTGATAACGAGTTGGCCATTGTGTTCGAGAACCTGCAAACGGGCCTCGAAACGCATTCTGCTGGGTACCTTCGTGCGGCTTTGATGAGTGACCTGTCCGGCTAGAACCAAGGTGTCCTGATAGAGTCTTTTAAGTTGATGCTCTGTATGGGGACTGTTGAGTTGGGCCTTGAAGTTGAGCTTACCCGGTTGATCCGTCGTCAGGGACAAGACCATAACCCCGTCCGGATAGCTGGCAAACAGTTCACGCCGGTGACGTACGCCGTTTGCCACAAAGGTGACGCTGCTGATGGCTGTTTTGAGATCCAGACTCCGACGATATTCAGTCACGGTGCCGAGATCGTCAAACTCAAGGGATAGATCGCCAAAGGGTTGATAGAACTCCTGACGCAGGGGTACGCTCATGAAATGTTCATTGGCCAGTTCCTCGGCCTCGTCTTGTTGGCCGGCGAAGAGCAGGCGTCGCAATTCAGGCAGGAATTTGGCGGCACCCCGGAGTTGATAATCTTGGGGCTGGCCGGTCCAGAGGCTGTCTTCGTTGAATTGGATATGTTCGCGCTGGGGATCGCCGAAGATCATGCCACCGAGACGACCATTGCCAACAGGTAAGGCCTCGGCCCATTCGGTCGCGGGCTGGCTGTATTGTAAGCTCAAGGGTTGGGCTGCTGAGGCCAGGGTGGTCATGAGTAGGGCAATGAGCATTTTCTGTTTCATGCTAGTTCCTTAGTAACAATGTCTATCCACGCTTGGGCCATGAGGGCATCGCCTGCCAGGGTGGGATGAACCCCATCTCGCAGCCAATGCTCGGCAGGAGCGTGTTGCAGGGCCTGGTTGAAGACCTCCTGAAAGGGGACGAAGATCGCTTGGGCCTGCTGGGCTACGCGTTGAGCAGCAGCTCGATAACGATCGAATTCCGGGAACCATGACTCATCAACGGCACCGTATTTCAAGACAAACGGTTCGCAGACCACCAACTGTACCTCGGGTAGGGCCGCACGGGTGCGCCTTAATAAGGCGTGGTAATCCTGTTCGTAGGTTTCGACCGTGGCTTGGTAATCTCGTACCAAGGTATGCCAGATGTCGTTGACACCGATCAGGATGCTCAGGATGTTGGGCTTCAATGATAGACAGTCACCGTCCCAGCGTTCGGCGAGTTGGTAAACCTTATTGCCACTGATGCCGCGATTGTAAATTGTGAGGTTGTGGCCGGTCGGTTGGGCCAGGAGTTGGCCCGCGGCCAGCATGCAATAACCTCGTCCCAAGGAAACGGCATCGTTGGGGGAGGTGGAACTTTTTCTACGCCCCGCATCCGTGATGGAGTCTCCTTGAAACAGGATGATGGTTGGCACTTTCCATGAGTTTCGAGGTCTCATCGATCCTGGGACCGCTGCGTTGGCAATGAGGTTGAGGCCTAGGGTTGCTCCCAGACCTTGCTTGATAAAGGTTCGTCGGTTCGATTGACTTGGCATTGGGAGTACTCCATAGGATTCGTCGTTGCGCTAGAGTATTTTAAAATGAAGCTTGGGCATTGGCAAGGGTGATCATATAAAACAAGCAGGCTTGCATCATCGAGATACAAGCCTGCTTGAATTTGAACTCGTTAGGAACTGAGGCTGAAAAGATTACAGTTCCTTGAAAATCTGAACGTTGTCGGCACCGATCCAGCTTTGATCGCTGGCTGTGGCGTTCAGGATCTCGACACCCAGCAGGGCACCCACGGCCTCGGGAACGTCATCGACATTCACGGAGACAGTAAAGTTGGCCCAAGAGGTGGTCAATTCGCCGAGACCGGCAACCAAGGACATACGAACACCATCGACGTCGTAGTACAGGTTGAAGCCGATAGATGCAGGCATAGAGGCCTCTTCGGTCCAGTTGTCACGTGCGTCAATAGAGAGGGTGAGAACATCGCCCGCCTGAATGACATAGTCGGTCAGGTTGTAGGCCGCGGGATCGTATCCTTGCATGAAACAGGTCCAATCGCCATCGGTTGAACCGGGCCAATCAGACTCAACACCGGAGTCCCCCACAACTTCATCACTGGCCCAACCCGGAATGTCAACGGCAGGGGTACCACTTACGCCCTCGCCGTTCCAGCCCTTGATCTTTTCGGTGCCGGGCATCTCGAAGCTACCGTTTTCCACGGGCAGTGAGATCGCGACATCGGGGGTCAGGTAAGACACGGCATTGAGGAACATCTGCTCGCCTGCAGGGGTGAGGTTGTACATGCCATCGGGGACGCTATTCTTGCTACCCGTACCGGCAGTAAAGAGCATGCGAGGACCACCAGCAACAGCCGCTCCACCTTCGAAGTAGGCTTGGCCAGCTTCCCAGATGGCAATCGAGACCAGGTCGCTACCTGCACCCGTGGCCAGCAATGTTCCGTTTCCAACGTCGTTGGAATCTGCCCAGTCAACATTATAGTCAGCGCTCAAACCAGCGACTTGGCCATTGGCGTCAGTGACGATCCCTGCAAACACAGGATGGTCAGCGTCGATGACGGTCAGCATGGCGGCTTTTGCACGGCTCGTACCCGTAGTGTTGAGCCAACCCCACTTGTTACTACGAGCCATATAACCATTGAGGTTGAGGATGGGCGTGGTAACGCCATTCCACAGGTTGGGTTCATTGTCAGCGACACCCGCATAGGAACCGCTGTCGGCATTACGGCTGATGATGATCAGGTCGGCAGCTTCCAGTTCGGCCACCTTGTTGGCATCCAGGGTACGCCAGTATTGTTCACCATCGATATATTCATTTTGGTTACGGTAGTCCACGGTATAACCTTGGAGTTGCAGCAATTCGGCCCAGCCGATATCACCGGGAACATTGGGTTCGATGTCGCCGAAGCCCTTG
The DNA here is from genome assembly GCA_963662565.2 of Sedimentisphaerales bacterium. Classification (GTDB taxonomy): domain Bacteria; phylum Planctomycetota; class Phycisphaerae; order Sedimentisphaerales; family Anaerobacaceae. The sequence goes on from CAXXXG010000019.1 coordinate 96,052, forward strand.
TTATCAGAAACCCAGATAATATCGATGCTCTTGGTGAGCATGAACTTGACGGCATTGAGGAACATCTGCTCGCCTGCAGGGGTGAGGTTGTACATGCCATCCGGAGCATAGCTATCGCCACTGTTTTTACTACCCGTTCCAGCGGTGAAAAGCATACGAGGGCCACCGGCAATCGCGGCGCCGCCTTCGAAGTAGGCTTGGCCGGCTTCCCAGGTCACAATCGAGGCCAGATCGCTACCTGCGCCAGTGGCCAGCAAGGTTCCGTTGCCAGCATCGGCTGCCGAGGCCCAGTCCACGTTGTAACCACCACTCAATACGGCTACTTGGCTATTGGCGTCGGTAACGATGCCATCAAAAATAGGATGAGCAGGATCGGCAAGGGTCAGTACGCCATCATTTGAACGAGTGGTCCCTGTGGTATTGAGCCAACCCCATTTATTACTGCGGGCCATGTAACCATTGAGATTGATTAATGGGGTGCTGACTGCGTTCCACAGGTTGGGCTCGTTGTCAGCGACGCCGGCATAGGAACCACTGTCGGCATTACGGCTGATGATGATCAGGTCCGCTGCTTCCAACTCGGCCACCTTGTTGGCATCCAGGGTACGCCAGTATTGCTCGCCATCGACGTATTCGTTTTGATTACGGTAGTCTACGGTATGTCCTTGGGCTTCCAGCAGTTGGGCCCAGCCCATGTCGCCAGGTACGTTAGGTTCTATATCGCCATAACCTTTATTGTCTGATACCCAGATGACGGTAGCGGCCTGGGTCGTGGTTCCCAGTACCCATAACAATAAAAATGCGCCGTACCATAGTTTCTTACACATAAATACCTCCTTCAAAAAATTTTGTTGCAACCTGTTTTATGATCATGGCTGGATACAAACAGCCAAAAGCTCTTTTTCAAACGTACATCCTCTGCAGGTTATAGTCGTGGAAATTAATGAGGATGAATATGAATATCCTGCTGGCAGTATCTCGATTTTATAATAAATCAACCTTATCGTATAACTCTTTTGAGTCCTCATGTTAAAGAGTTATAGCTACAAAGATATAGATACTGCTAATTATAACAAAGGGATGTCAGGGTGACAAGAAAATAGGACTATAAAATGAAAAAGGGGCCTTGTTTTAAGGCTATCCTCCGAGCTTTTGATTAAAGCTCAAGACATAAGCGGGAGATAGTCTATATTAAGGAGAAACCTGTTGCAACGGAGGGGCGGGATTGATATAAAAAATAGATGGGTTTCCTTGAAGCTGAATCATGAAAGTCTGATTTATGTCTCAGGAAACCAGAATTTCGAACATCGAGTGATGATTTTCTCACAAAATTTGGAGTGGTGTCTTTAAAATTGCAGGTAATTCCAGCTAGTTTTCAATGATCGTATCCCAGAGAAACATACAACGATTGTGAAATCCGCTTAGAAATTATGCAAGTAAGCCCCCGCAGCTAAAGGGAATTCAAGGGCACTCCTTAAGTTTTGTTTGGATCAAATATCCGGTGGTCATAACTCAGGTCGATTGTGATGCCTAACAGTGTTGAAGGAGGCTGGCTATGGCACGGCAGTTTTGGCGATATCTGAGTGTACTGATACTGAGCTTGTTTTGGGCATCAAATGGTCAGTCGCAAATTATCGCGAGTTTCGAGCGTTTCAGCAGTGATGACGAGACAGAAGTGGTTGCAGAGGCACGTGCTCCTGAAATCGCAGAGGATCCTCTTGGAGAAGAATCAGAGGTATATGTCGATCGAGGATATGTTTTTCGCGATGTTCCTGATTATCTAGTTGGCCTTGAATACCTCATGCTGGCCAATGAAGACAAGTCTAATGCCGACTTTCAACTTGAATTGACCTTGAGCCAGAATGCCACGGTCTATCTCTTATTAGATAATCGTATCGGAGACGACGAGGGGACCAATCCAGCCTATCTCGAAGAGGGGGCCATGGAATGGATCTTGGAAATGGGATTCACCACCCACTATGACCAGATTGGCATTGATGAAAAGCTCAATGATAACCAAGAGGTTGCAACGGGGTGGTTTACCATTTACCAACTCAACACCACCGCAGGCTCTCTGATGTTTGAGAAGCAGGATGAAGGGGATTCACGGCGACTTTATAGTATTGTCGTAGAGCCCTACAATTTGCATCCCGAGCCGGCTGATGGCGAGGATGATGTTTCGTTAAGACAACCGTTGGTCTGGCAAGCGGGTATCGAGGGAGCCACGTACGAACTCTATTTCGGCACGGATGTCAATGTCGTAACCGTTGCGACCGCCAGTGACTCATCCGGTCTACTTTTCTATGAAGCACTGGAGGTCAATACCTTCGATGTGGCAGGGTGGTTGGATTACGATCAAACCTACTACTGGAGGGTTGATTGTGTCCTGGCTGGAGTGGAGGTGACTCCAGGTCAGGTCTGGTCCTTTGCTGCGGAGAGAACCGCTCTTGCTTTGGAGAGCGGAATGATAACAGCTTCTGCGTCCCATTCACTTGCGGGCAGTGGTCCGGAAAAGACCATCGATGGCAGCGGTCTGGATGATGAGGAGGGTCACTCCATCAATAGATTGGATATGTGGCAGACCACTCAAGTCATTGGAGAAGCCGTCTGGATTGCTTATGAATTTGACAAAGTCTATGAGTTAACCGAGATGCAGGTCTGGAACTCCAATACGGACCAGGAATACCGAGCCGGAATTGGCATCAAGGATGTGACTATCGAAATTTCACTAGACGGTCTAGCGTGGACCGCATTGGGGGACTATGTCTTTGAGCAAGGGACGTCCGAGCCCAATTATAAGGCCAATACCACGATAGACTTTGGTGGACAGCTAGCACAACATGTCCGTCTAAATGTCAACAGTGGATATGGTGTATACCCCTTCTATGGATTGAGTGAAGTCTGTTTCTGGTACAGTCCCAATTGGGCCAGACGCCCTGATCCTTCAACGGGCTCTACCCATGTCAGCACGGACCGAACCTTGAGTTGGCGGGCGGGACGTCAGGCTCATTCTTACGAGGTCTACATAGGTCAAGATGAAACCGCGATTGAGAATCGTACAGAGGTAGGAGTATCGGTCTCGACATGCGATTATGAAGTTATGGAACTCGATCTGGATACAACCTACTATTGGGCCGTGGATGCGGTTAATGATGTTAATCCCATCCCCTTCTGGTTGGGTGATCTTTGGAACTTCACCACTTGTGATTCAATATTGATCGACGACTTCGAGCAATACTCCGATGACGAAGAGGCGGAAGAAGCGGTATGGCAGACCTGGGCCGACGGTTATGGCATTAATGAAAATGGTGCACAGGTCGGTTATAGCCTTCCTCCCTATGATGAATACACTATTGTCCTGCAGGGTCGCAAATCTATGCCTTACGAATATGACAATGAGGGCAAGGCCAATTGGTCGGAAGCGACCGTTGAGTTCGAGACGAACCAGAATTGGACAGCACGGGGTGTTACCTCCTTGGTCTTGTCGTTTTATGGTGAAACGGATAATACCCCAGGTGATTTATATGTCCTTATCAATGACACCAAAATTCCTTACGACGGAGCATCGTCCGATTTAAGCCAAGCCCTCTGGCTCCAATGGGAGGTGGACTTGAGTCAGGCCGCCTCAGAGCTACCCGCAGTCAGTTCGCTGACGCTCGGAGTAGACAATGGCGGGGAAGGCCAACTCTTCTTCGACGATATTCGCCTGTATGCAGAGGCTCCCTTCAAACCCGGCGTTAATGAATGGTTTGAGGCCGAAAGTGCCGAAACCATGACCATGCCCATGAGGGCTTATCAGGATCCCAATGCCTCGGGTGGTGAATATATTGCCACGTTAGGCGATAGCTCCAATACTCCCCCGTTAGAAGATGAGGGGGGGTATGCTGTTTATACCTTGCGTTTGGATGCCGGAACCTATCGTATTGAAGGTTTGCTCATGGCTCCTACGGGCAATGAAGATTCCTTCTGGGTACGTTGGCAAGGATCCGAAACGGATACCGAAAACTATTGGGAAGATCTCGACGAAGACGAAGATCCAGGCGAAGGAGTTCTGACGGAATGGATTCGTTGGGGACTTGGAGTTCATTCGGAATGGACCGTCGTACCTCTGCAAAGTTTGGATAATGACGAGAATGAAGACGTCACCTTTACTGTAGAAGAAGATGGTATCTATGCCCTTGAGATTGCCTATCGTGAAGGCGGGGCGAAATTGGATGCCTTAAGGATAACAGAAGCTCAATAAAGAATATTAATCACTTAAATCAATGTCTATGTGAGCCTAACAGGTTGACTTGCTAAGATTGTTGAAGGAGGACAAGAGTATGCATAAAGCGAAACATCGTCAATTCCTTTGTGTGCTAGTATTGTGTTGTCTCGGAGTAGCCTCGTGGGCTTGGGGACAATCGCCGGTGATCCTTTTCGATGATTTCAGTGGGAGCGGAGAGCTTGATGGCACGATTCCTGATGTACGTCCAGGTGATGAGACCTGGATCGCTTCGGAAGTCTACGATGCGGATGGTCACATCACGACATCTCGCGCGGATACGGGCTATACGTTTCAGGCTCTGTTACCTTTTGAACCAGACCAAGGCCGAACCTATGTGTACAGCGTCGATGTGAACCCTAACAATTTCACCGATAATCGTGACAACTGGTTTGCTATTGGTTTCATCAATCACGATACTAAAAATGGCGGAGAATGGTGGGATACGACTGCGAATGATGATGGTGAGGTTGGTGGTGTTGCCTGGATATTGCATCGTATCTATCGCTATGGTGACAACCAGATCCAAACCTTTTTAGGCCCAGGGACCAGTGATGATGGTACCAATCATAGAAACAGAAATGAAGGGGTTGTCACCTTAACGGTGATCTTGGACTGTACCCAAGACCTGTGGACCGTCGAGTGGTATAAAAACGGGAGATACCTGCGTGGTCCAGATGCCTATGAGGAAGAAAATCCGGAAATTCGCTACGTGGGGATTACCAAGTGCTGGGATGCGGGTGGAACCATTGACAATTTTGAATTAAGAGCCTCTGATGATACCGCAGCGTTTGCGGTAGCCCCTAATCCAGCCGATGAAGTCAATGATGTCTTAATCAGTAGTGTATTGAGTTGGAAGCCTGGTTTGACGACGGTTACCCGAGACATCTACATCGGTGAGGATTTCGAAGATGTAAGCAATGCGACCCGTAGCGATGACCGAGGTGTTTTGGCCGCCACTGATTTAGACGTCAATGAGTATGATCCGAGTGGCTCAATTAACTATAACAAGACCTATTTTTGGCGTGTGGATGAAACCGAGCCCAATGGAGCCATCAAAAAGGGATATATCTGGAGTTTTACGGTCGAGCCTAAGGCATTGCCCCTCACGGGTGTAGAGGCTACCGCATCGAGTTCGCTGGCCGGAAGTGGACCTGAGACTTTGGTTAATGGTTCGGGGCTTGATGACAATGATTATCATGGTATGACGGTTTCCGAGATGTGGCAGAGTGATAATGGTGCCACAGGTCCATTCTGGGTCGAATTCGACTTTGGTACGACCTACAAACTCGATGAAGTCCTGATTTGGAACTTCAACGCCAGTCTGGAATTCCTGTTTGGCAATGGGGTCAAGGACATGACCATTGAGACCAGCCAGGACGGGAGTACCTGGGAAACCCTGGGTGACTACGAGATTCCTCAAGGAACCTCCAGTGTGGAATGTCCGGCAACACCGATTGCTCTAAATGGTGCCCTGGCCCAATACGTTCGTTTCAATCTCAACAGCAGTTGGGGTGGCACGGACACCTACGGCCTCAGTGAGGTCCGCTTTATGTACATCCCGACCTGGTCTCGTGAACCGGATCCCGCCCATGGCGCCGACAACATTGTAACGAATCCTACCTTAAGTTGGCGGAGTGGCCGTGATGCAGTGACACATGAGGTCTATGTGGATACGGATGAATCCGCAGTTGCCGATGGTAGTGCTGCCATGGATTCTGTTTCTGGACTGAGCCATGATCTGAGTGATCTGATTTTAGGGACCACCTATTATTGGCGTGTCGATGCCGTTAACGAGGCCGAACCCATGCAAGTTTGGACGGGCCCGATCTGGGATTTCACCACCGTGGACTTCAAGGTCGTCGATGACTTCGAAAGCTATGACGACGAGGATGACCTGGTCTTCAACACTTGGATGGATGGCTATGAAGATGATGACAATGGTTCTCAGGTGGGCCATGATGAGGATCCCTATAATGAGGAACGTCGTCTTCACCGCGGTGATCAAGCCATGCCCTTGTACTATGGCATGGATGATGCCGAGGATTCACTCTGCACCCTTCCGATCAGTGATTTGACGGACTGGACGGCCCATGGCATTACATCTTTAGTGCTCTACTTCAGGGGTGAATTGGACAACGAAGCCGGACAGTTGTACGCCAAGATCAACAATGCCCGTGTGGACTATGATCGTTCTGCCGAAGATCTGAACAAGGATATGTATATCCAATGGACCATCGATCTAAGCGAGGTCAGTACAAACCTGAATTCGGTAACAGAATTCTCCTTGGGCCTTGAAGATAGTGGCGAAGGTTTGCTTTATATCGATGACATTCGTCTTTATCGTGAAGCTCCGCCTGTCTATACCTCCGAGATGTGGATCGAGGCCGAAGACGCCACGCAACTCATCCCCGGTATGGATGTCAATGATGTTGTTGCTGGGGCCTCGGGTGGTCTATATGTCGAGGTTGACGATGACAACAGCGGCAACATGCCTCCGATTGACAATATGAATACCGAGGATGATGAGAGTGATGACCTGGTCGAAGCGGCCAGCACTTTCACCCTCTGGTTGGAGCCCGGTGTTTATCAGGTCAATGCCAAGGTTCTCGGAAATAGCGGCAGCAACAATTCGTTCTGGGTACGGTTCCTGGGACCCACGACGGATCCGAACAATTACTGGACAGATGACAATGAAGGCTCTACCCATTACGAAGAACTTACGGATTGGATCGAGTGGGAGTTTGAAGTCAGTGAAGATTGGATCGTGGCACCCATTACGAGTATTACCAATGAGGATGCCATTGTGCAGTTTACGGTCGAGACGGCAGATTACTACAATCTCGAGATTGCTCTGCGTGAAGACAATGCTCTCTTGGATGCCATTATGATTACCCAGACCTTGGATTAATCAAGGCGGGGCGAAACCTGTTGATACCCGCAGGACCTGATTTCTTCAAATCGGGTCCTGCGGTTTACCTCTTTTATAATAGACCTGGAGGTGTCCCTTGAAAACGAAAGTGATCATGATCCTCATGGTGATCCTGCTTTGGAGTTCCTTAGGATCAGCAACCATGTTGCGTGAAATTTGGGAAGAGAATGTTGATATCGACACCGTGACTCTACTGATGAAGAGTTACACGCCGGATTATTCAGACGTCATCGCAGATTCCAATTGGCATGACCCCGACGATGAGGATACGGTCTCTTGGGCTGAAGAGTCTTTCTGTGCTGCCCTGAGCGGTTGGATTACCGTGCCCATGACGGGGGAATACCGCTTTTGCTTTACCAGTGATGACTATGGGCGACTCTATGTCAGTCAGGATGCAGATATGGATCATGCTCAAGAGGTGGCACGAGTTGATGGTTGGGCTGGAGACAACCAATGGGATCGATATGATAGCCAGGTGTCCGACCCCATGCTGTTGAAGGAAGGGCAGGTCATGGCTGTGTATGCGACCATGCAGCAAGGGACTGGAGGCTATGGTCTAGCTATTGCCTGGACCGGTCCTGATCCTAGTATCAGCAATGATGTTGAAGAACCCACCTATATCACCGATTGGGTTCTGGATGTGTCTCCGAGTCACTATATCGCTCATGTTCCCAATCCCGTTGATGGGCAGGACGATGTGGCTTTGGACAGCCCATTTAGCTGGATGCCGGGTGCCGATGCTATCGCTCATGATGTTTATTTTGGTGTCGATTACAATGACGTATCGGATGCCACGCGTGAAACGCCGTTGGGGGTGCTTCTTTATCAGGGCCTCGAAGTTAACACCTTTGATGTAAGTGGCCAGATGACCTTTGATCAGGTCTATTACTGGCGTGTTGATGAGATCGAAGAGGATGGCACTGTGCAACCCGGGAAGGTTTGGACCGTCACCGCAGAGCCAGCCCTTGTGGACGTGCCCGGCGAATCGATTGTGGCGACGGCATCTCACGCTACCCCCACCAGTGGTCCGGAAAATACCATTAACGGTTCTGGCTTGGATGATGACGGAGGGCATTCGATTCAGCTCTCAGACATGTGGCAAACAACCCGTGTTGTGGGCGAGGCGGTTTGGATTTCCTATGCCTTTGACATGCCTTACGAATTATCTGAGATGTGGGTTTGGAATTCCAATACCGATCAGGAATATCGAGCGGGTATCGGCCTTAAGGATGTCACGATCGAGACTTCTCTTGATGGAGAAACATGGAGTACGTTGGGTGATTTTGTATTCGAGCAAGGAACCTCAGCTCCCAACTATATGGCCAATACCATTATCGATTTTGGTGGATTGGTTGCCCAGTACGTTCGCCTGAATGTCAACAGTGGCTATGGGATTTTTCCCTTCTATGGACTCAGTGAGGTTTGCTTTAAATCCTTCCCACACCGAGCCAGTCATCCCGTTCCTGATGACGGTAGTCTCGACCGGGATGCTATGTTGACGCTGAGCTGGCGTTCGGGACGTGATGCCGTGGAGCATCAAGTTTATCTAAGTACGGATGAACAGGCCGTTGAGAGTGGTACGGCCCCAGTGGAGATCCTGACGGACAACCAATGGTCCGTGCCGGATCTGGAACTCGAATCGACCTACTATTGGTCTGTCGATGAAGTGGATGCCAATGCCACCACATGGCTTGGTCACACCTGGAGTTTCTCCACGCAAGATTCGATCCTTATCGATGATTTTGATAGTTATAATGACGACTATGACAATCAAAATGCCGTCTTCCAGGCTTGGGTAGATGGTTACGGCAGTGCTGATAACGGCTCCCAGATCGGGCATTTTCCTGGGCCTTATAGTGATTGGACAGTGGTTCGTCAGGGATCGCAGTCTATGCCATTTTATTACGATAGCGATTCGACCAAGAAAGATAAATCGATTGCGACTCGAACGTTCGATCCTCCCTTGGATTGGACCACCCATGGCGAAACCGGTTTATCCTTCTACTTCTTTGGTGACGAGGACAATACCACGGGTGATTTCTATGTCATCATCAATGATGAGAAGATCCCGTACCCCAGTAATATCGATGATCTGACGCAAGAGTTATGGATCCAGTGGGTGATTGCTTTTGATGAACTAACCACGGATCTCTCCTCAGTGGAGTCCATTTCGTTGAGTGTGGAGAATGATGGCGATGGCCTACTCTACATTGACGATATGCGTCTCTACCGTAATATCCCGTGGCAAGGGAAACCCGAGCAATGGATCGAAGCAGAAGATGCTGATACCTTCGAAACTCCCATGCAGATTTATGACGATCCCAATGCTTGGAATGGGCAATATATCGCCACCTTGAATGATGGGACCAATGATCCTCAAGTTGCCGATGAAGGGGGGGTGGCATACTATACACTCCATCTGGAAGCAGGAACCTACCGTATCCTGGCCCGAGTGTTGACACCCGATGGCAATTCAGATTCCTTCTGGGTCCGTTTACAGGGAGCTACGACGGATGAAGCGAACTACTGGGAGGATCTGGATGAAGATGAGGATCCAGGCGAAGGCGTTCTGACGGACTGGATCCTTTGGAGCATTGGCACTTATGAAGAATGGACCGAGGTCGCGGTAGAAAGCTGGAACAATGATGGCGAGGTGGTCTTGTTCGAAGTCGATCAAGCGGGTATTTACAATCTCGAGATCAAGAATCGTGAACAGGCCGGACAATTGGATGCCATCAAGATCACCACGCAACTCGGATCGGATTGATCTCACATGCGGTTGATGATGCGTTCGTATTGACTTTAATATGCAGGGCCTGGTTTATTTTGTCTGAGAAGGAGACGTGAAATGAGAATGCGTATACTATTGCTCTTATGTCTAACGGGTCTGTGCTGGGGTAAGAGTCAAACCATCCCCCTGATCAATCCCAGTTTTGAAGACGATCAGGAACGCGTGAAACTGGCTAATAAACCTTGGACGGGAAATATCCTGGGCTGGAACAGCGATGGCAAGGCCACGGACTCCGGGGTGGATACCGAAGGCAGTGCCTGGGTTACCACCGTACTCGACGGCAACACCTACGCCTTTTTAAAGGGCAAAGATCCCACCGTCTGGCAGACGTCTGATCATACCCTCGAATATGGCGAGCGCATCACCTTGACTTTCGATGCCTACAATTGTTGGTCAGGGCCCGAGATTGTGGGAACGATCTATTATCTTGATAACAGCGGACAACGGATTCCCTTGGTATCGGTCACCGTCTCGGATATGGAAGGGTACATCCCCTATGAAGGTCAGGTGAGCTATCTAGTGACAGGAGATCAAGGGGAAGTAGGGCAACGAGTGGGTGTCGAGTTCGATAACCCAGAAGCCGTGGACACCTACGATTATTCCGCGTTCGACAATGTTCGTTTGGAACGTGAAACCGGCACTCTGGCCTTGGACCCTTTCCCGGTAGTGGGAGCTGTAGAAATCCCTGGCAAAAATACCGTGCTGACCTGGACAACGGGCTATGGGATCAGCCAGCACGATCTCTATCTTGGCACCGATGCTAACGATGTCAACGATGCCAGTCTGGATCAGCCTCGTGCTGTTTATTGGGGGCGTGAAGATGTCAATAGCGTAACGATCCCCTTCCTTGCCTATCACAAGACGTACTATTGGCGTGTCGATGAGGTGGATGCTGAAGGAGCGATTACCAAGGGATATCTCTGGAGTTTCAGGGTAGAACCCAAATCTCTAGTGCTCACCGATGTTACCGCCTCAGCATCGAGTTCTCTGGCCGGTAGCGGTCCCGAGAACCTGGTCAATGGTTCCGGGCTCGATGCCAACGATCTCCACGGCATGACCGTTGCCGAGATGTGGCAGAGTGACGACGGGGCCAGCGGACCGTTTTGGGTGGAGTTTGCCTTTGACAAGGTCTATAAGCTTGATCAGGTCTGGGTGTGGAACTTCAATGCCAGTCTGGAATTCCTGTTCGGTTATGGTGTCGAGGATATGACCATCGAGACCAGTCAAGATGGAAGCACCTGGGAAACCCTGGGGGACTATGAGATTCCTCAAGGCACTTCCAGTGTGGATTGCCCGGCAACACCGATTGCTTTAAACGGAGCCTTGGCACAGTATGTCCGCTTTAATCTGAGCAGCAGTTGGGGTGGAGTAGAGATCTATGGGCTCAGTGAAGTCCGATTCATGTTCATTCCAACCTGGACCCGTGATCCGGTTCCGACCTGCGGTGCTGTGGATCTAGCTACTGATGTGACGCTAAGCTGGCGTAGGGGACGCGATGCCGTGACCCATGAGGTGTATTTCGGGGCTGATGAAGCATCAGTTTCCGATGGTAGCGCGATGATGGAATCCGTCTCCGCATCGAGTTATGATGTCAGTGGGTTAAGTCTGGGCACAACATATTACTGGCGGGTGGATGCGGTCAACGAAGCGGATCCCATGCCCATCTGGACCGGTTCTACCTGGGATTTCACGACCGTTGACTACCTGGCTTTGGATGACTTCGAGAACTATGATGACGATGACGAGGGTGGCAATCGCGTCTTTGACACCTGGTTGGATGGTTATGATGACGATAGCAACGGATCCCAAATCGGACATGACGCCACTCCCTATTGTGAGGAACGTCGCGTTCACCGGGGTCAACAGGCGATGCCCCTGTATTATGGCAAGAAGAAGGCGAGTAATTCCGAATGTAGTCTGCCGATCAGTGATCTGACGGATTGGACAGCCCATGAAATCTCCGCCTTGGTGCTGTACTTCCGTGGTGAGTTGGACAATGAGACCGGTGACCTCTATGCCAAGATTAACAACACCCGCGTAGACTATCCTCGTTCATCCGAGGACCTCAATAAGGATGTGTATATCCAATGGACGATCGATCTAGAAAATCTGAATACCGATCTTAGTGCGGTCACCGAGTTGTCCCTGGGCATCGAGAATGGTGGCACAGGCCTATTGTATATCGATGACATCCGGCTGTATCGTGAGACGCCGCCCGTTTATACTTCCGAGATGTGGATCGAGGCCGAAAACGCCACACAGATCGTGAGTCCCATGGATGTCAATGATACCGAGGATGCAGTCGCAGGGGCCTCCGGTGGGCAGTACATCGAGGTGGTCGATGATAATAGCGGCAACATGCCTCCCATCGACGATATGAATACGGATGACGACGAGAGTGACGACCTGATTGAAGGGGCCGGCACCTTTACCTTGTGGTTGGAGCCGGGAGTCTATCAGGTGAATGCCAAGGTTTTGGGCGAGAGTGGCAGTGACAATTCCTTCTGGGTACGTTTCCTGGGCACCACCGCGGACGAGTCCCATTACTGGGTCAATGACATCGAAGGATCCAATCATTACCAAGAGGTAACCGATTGGATTGAATGGGAGTTTGAAGTCAGTCAAGACTGGATCATTGTCCCCTTGACGAGTGTACGAAATGAAAACGCCCTCGTACAGTTCGAGGTCGAAACAGCGGATTATTATAATCTGGAGATCGCCTTCCGTGAGGACGGCGCACTGCTCGATGCCATCATGGTCACTCAAACTCTGGATTAATCAGAGCAAGTAGAAACAGGTCCATTTGCTGGAATTCCGAAGGAGATTTTCAATGTTGAAGAAATTATGTTATTTCAGCTTGATACTCATTTTTGCGAGTATCTGCACAGCCAATAGTATCGATCCAGACCTTCTGGGCTGGTGGCGTTTAGATGAGGGATCTGGGAATACCGTTATCGATCTAACCGCTTCAGGTAATGATGGGACCATTGAAAATGACGATAGTGGAGGGTTAGGGACTGACCACTCTGTCTGGGTCAACGATTCCGAACGGGGTATGGTTTTGAGTTTCGATGGGGATGATAGCGATGGTGCCTATGTCACGTTCACCGAGAAACTCCCCAAAATGACGTTGACCAATGGCTTTACCTGGGCGTTTTGGGCCAAACAATATGACGAAGACGGAGATGCCAGTAGCCATGACATCATTGTGGGTAATCGCTTTGGGGGGCCGAGTAATGCGCAATGGATCAAATTTACACCGGCACGAGCCGAATTTGTCAACGAGGGTCATGTCGGAACCCTTGACTATACCGATGTGATCGGTGGTGCCTGGATTCATATGGTCATTGTGAAAGATAAAAATCAGATAACGCACTATCGTAATGGAGAGGTCGCAGGTAGGAGTACACTGACGAATTCAATCGACAACCTTCCCTTATATTTCGCAGGAGCAGAGCAAGGGGAACGATGGGCGGGCTACCTCAGCGATGTTTATCTTTATCAACGGGCTCTGACACAGAGTGAAATTTTGCTTTTAATGGACGGATTAAAGCCCGAGTTGCCGACGTCTCCCAGCCCTGTCGATGGAGAGGGGAATGTACTAAGGGATTTATCTCTTTCATGGAGACCGGGTCTATTTGCCGTGAAACATCATGTCTATTTGGGTGATGACTTCAATGAAGTCAGTGTGGCCGAATTAAGCAGCCCTCTGATCGTGGGTTCATCACTGGACGTCAATAGCCTTGAGCTACCCCGTTTGGAATTCAGTAAAACATATTATTGGCGAGTTGACGAAGTCGATAGTGAAGAAGAGGTCACAAAGGGGCATGTCTGGAGTTTCACGGTCGAACCTAAGTCCTTGAAGGTTTCTGATATAACGGCCTCCGCTTCGAGCTGGCTGGAAGGCAGTGGCCCCGAGAATATGGCCAATGGTTCAGGCATGGATATAGACGATGTTCATGGCATGGCCGTGTCAGATATGTGGCAGAGTGAAGATGGAGCGACAGGACCGTGTTGGGTGGAGTTTGCCTTTGACAGAATCTATAAACTTGATGAGGTCCTGGTGTGGAACTTCAATTCCAGTTTAGAATTCTTGTTTGGCTACGGTGTTAAGGACGTCCGTATTGAGGTCAGTCGGGACGGGACGACGTGGGACTCCCTAGGCGACGTAGAAATCCCTCAGGGAACCTCGAGTGGCGATTGTCCTGCAACGCTTATCGATTTAAAGGGTGCACTGGCTCAATACGTACGCTTCAATATCCATAGCAGTTGGGGAGGGGGAGACATCTATGGGCTCAGTGAAGTTCGCTTCATGTACATTCCGACTTGGTCTCGCGATCCTAGACCTGAAAAAGGCAGCCGTGATATTCCCACAGAAGTTACCCTGTCTTGGCGTAGTGGTCGTGATGCCGCCATGCATAATGTATATCTCGGCTTGGACGAGTCCACGGTGGAGGATGGCACTGCGTCGATGGAAACCGTTTCTCAACCGGACTATACCCTAAGCGGTTTAGATTTGGGCACCCCCTATTATTGGCGTGTTGATGCTGTGAATGATATCGAGCCCATGTCTAGTTGGATCGGTCCTGTCTGGAGTTTCACGACGATTGACTATTTACCCATAGACGATTTCGAAGTATACGATGACGACGATGAAGGGGGGAATCGCGTCTTTGATCTCTGGCAGGATGGCTATGAGGACGATGGCAATGGTTCACAGGTCGGCTATAACAACACTCCCTATTGCGAGAAACGTCATGTTCATCGAGGGGATCAGGCCATGCCGATGTATTATGGCAGGCACGATGCCAAGGATTCAGAATGTTACCTTCCGATCAGTGACCTGAAAGATTGGAAGAGCAATGGAATAACTTCGTTAGTCATTTATTTTCGCGGAGAGTTGGACAACGAGACCGGTGATTTGTATGCAAAGATAAACAGCTCACGGGTAGATTATGCCCGTTCCGCTGAAGATCTTGTTAAAGATATGTATATTCAATGGACCATCGATTTAAGTGAAGTCAACACGGACCTTAGTTCGGTGACGAATCTTTCACTGGGTGTGGAGAACAGCGGAGAAGGCTTGCTCTATATCGATGATATTCGTCTTTATCGACAAACGCCTTTGGCCTATAGCGATGAGATGTGGATTGAGGCTGAGCAAGCCACTCAGATCATTACTCCCATGGAGGTCAACAGCGTAGAGGGGGCCTCAGGGGGACAGTTCATTGAAGTCGTGGGTGATAGTAGTGGTGATCGCCCACCGATCGACGATATGAATACTGAGGATGATGAGAGCGACGACCAGGTGGACGGTGTCTCCATGTTTACCCTATGGTTGGAGCCCGGTGTCTATCAGGTCAACGCGAAGGCATTTTGCTTAAGCGGAACGGCCAATTCGTTTTGGGTTCGCTTTTTGGGCACATCCACGGATGAGGCGAACTATTGGGAGGATGATAACGAAGGTTCGATTCATTACGAGGAATTGACCGATTGGATTGAATGGGAATTGCCCGTGACTGAGGATTGGGCCATCGCTCCACTTACGAGTATGGCCAATGACGGTGCCATCGTTCATTTCCAAGTGGAAACCGCCGATTATTATAATCTGGAAATTGCCTTCCGTGAAGAAGGGGCCCAGCTTGACGCCCTCATGATTACACAGACCTTGGATTAACCAGGGATCGTAAATCTTGTTGACGACCGCGGAACCTGATCAGATCGACATCGGGTTCTGCGGTTATTTTTTTTGTGGCACTAGGCAAATATTGCGGAGATTCAAAGGTTGCCAATGGTCTATCTTGGGCCTGAGAGATAGGCAGTGCTTACCTGGATCCAGAGTGACGGCACCCAGTTGCATCTCCTCGAAACGATCATAGTCACCGGTCGCAGTGATGGAGCAGTCAAAAGGTTGTCGATCGATCATCAGTTGAAATTCGGTCGCTCCCGTACAGGCGGCTGTGATCCAGATGTCATAGGAGTTTGATTCTTCCACCCTGAAGGTCCATTCGATCCAATCCCGTGAATCGGTCCAGAATCCCAGGTTGGCCTGGGCTTGTTTTTCTTCGATACGGAGGCGGGGGGATTGCTCGGTGTTGTGGAGTTCGGCCAGGACGGCGGGGAGGGAGATGGTTCCGCGTGAGTCCGCCTTGATCAGGACGGGCTCGATGTCGAGGGTGCCGGTTACTTCCAGTTTGATGACACTATCGATGGGGTCCGGTGCCTGGTCGGGCAGCTGTAGAATCAGGCTTTCACCGTCGTGTTCATGATCGATGGCGGGTTGGCCCTCCATCAGGAAGCTGACCTCCTTGACCTTGTTTTTGAGACCCGGTACAACGAGCCGGCCGTCTTGAGGCCAGTCAAAGACATGCAGGTAGAGAATGGCCCCGGTGGGGGTAAATTGCTTGGTACAACGGCCCCAGGCAAGTTGGGTAAAGGGGCTGGCTGTAGTGGCATAGATGGATTCGCTGTTGACCTGCATCCATTGGCCGACTTCGTGCAATCGGTCGATACTGGCAGTGGGGATCTCGCCCTCGGCTGTAGGCCCGACATTGAGGAGATAGTTGCCTCCCTTGCTGGCGATGTCAACCAGGTTGCGGATCAGGACCTGCACGGATTTCCAGTTCTGGTCATCGCTTTTATAGCCCCAGGTATCGTTCATGGTCATACAGGTTTCCCAGTCATAGTCCAGACCGGTGGGGGGGATGTGCTGTTCCGGGGTCTCCAGATCGCCGCGATATCCGGCTCCCAGGCGATTGTTGGTGATAATGCCGGGTTGCAGGGTGATCAGGGGTTGGAGCAGGTCGGCCCGCTTCTGGTTCATGCCCACAGGGGTATCCCACCAGAGCACGGCGAGTGGCCCGTAGTTCGTGAGGATCTCCTTGACCTGGGGAACTGCGATCTCGGCGATGTAGCGGTCCATATCTCCGTCTTGGGCCGGATCCCAGTGACCGCCTGCAGCGGCTCCCCCGGGATGACACCAGTCCTGAGCCTGAGAGTAATAAAAGCCCAGCCTCATGTCATGCCGTTGGCAGGCCTCGGCCAGGGGCTTGAGTAGATCACGACCATAGGGTGTGGCGTCCACCACGTCCCAATCCGTAACCTTCGAATCGAACAGGGCAAAACCATCGTGGTGTTTGGAGGTGATGACGATGTACTTCATGCCCGCCTCCTTAGCCAACTGCACCCAGGCATCGGGATCATATTTAACGGGATTGAATTGTCGGGCATAGGCCTGGTACTGTGAGACCGGGATCTTGCCCCGGTTCATGATCCATTCCCCGATACCGTTGATGGGCTTGCCATCGAAGGTTCCGGCCGGTACCGCATAGACGCCCCAGTGGATAAACATGCCAAATCTCGCCTCACGCCACCAGTCCATACGTGCATCGCGTTGCTCTCGACTTTCGTGGGCATAGGGCCAGGAGGACTCCTGAGCCAAAATGCAAGTCTGGTAGCTGATTATCGTTATAGCAATCAGGAAGGCTCTGGGGGGAGAAGATAGAGAAGATTTTCGTCTCATTTATGATGCCTCCAGTAAGGTTTTCGAAAAAGGAGCATTTCCTATAGACAGGACCGTATACAGGGAAAATGAACAAAATTTCCTGATAATTGCATCAAAACGCCTTCAAAAAGCGGAAAAAATTACAATGACAGGTTGAATCTCCATGGGATCGTCCTATTTGAAATATCAGTTATTACATTGTCATTAACAATATCAATGTGGTTCCAAACAGAAGGAGGATCTTATGTCGAAGAAGGTAACGTTAATGATTTTTTTGGGGGTGTTGTTCTGTATCAGCTCCATCAGTTGGGCTGAGGGACGCATCACCGGCTATGTGCTCATGGAGTATTTTAATGATGTCAGCGGTACGACCACGGATGACCTGAGGTCCAGTTCAAAATATGGAAACTGGACACCCGATGAACAGATCTGGTTGACGACCTTCGATATTCCACGGAATGTCGGGGACAATTACGGTGCAGTCATTAGTGGTTACTTACTCCCTCCAGAGACCGGTGATTACACCTTCTACATCTGCAGCGATGATTCCAGTGATCTCTCCCTCAGTACGAATGAGTCGTATGAGGATAGCACTCAGATCTGTTATATGGAAGGCTGGGCCGGGCCGGGTTCCTGGACAAAATACGAAACTCAAACTTCAGCATCGGTCTCCTTGGTTGCGGGGCAGGCCTATTATATTCAGGCTGACTATAAAGAAGGCAGCGGGGGCGATAATTGCCAGGTGGCTTGGAAGGGCCCCGGTATTGCCGATGGTAATACCATCACAGTCATTGACGGGCAATACCTCTCACCCTATCTCTACGATGGTGACAACGATCCTTTGATCGCTCAGTTTTATAAAGCTTTGGTAATCAGTCCTGAAGATGGCGGATTGGCTGGCAATGCCGAGCCCACACTGGCTTGGTCTGAGAATATTTATGCCGACCACTATTTGCTCTATCTCAGCGAAGACTTCGACGAGGTCAACGACGCAGCAGTCGAGGCCATTGAAGTGGATGCGACTAGTTATATTGCCAGGGGGTTGACCGCTCAAAGCACCTATTACTGGCGTGTGGATGGTGTGGGTTCGGATGAGACCCTGTATACCGGTAATGTTTGGAGCTTTACCATTGCTCCTAAATACGCCACCCAGCCGAGTCCTCCTGATGGGGTGTATTTCATGGATCCCAACATTGATCTGAGTTGGACGATCGGTCTCAACGCCATTGAGCACCATCTCTATTTTGGGTCCAACGCCGATGACGTGGCCGCAGGGTCCAATGGGACCGATATAGGTGTCATGACTGAAGCAAGCTACGAGCTTGACACCTTGGAAAAGGGTGTGACCTATTACTGGCGTGTGGACGAAAACGATGGTTCCGAAACCTTCACCGGTGACGTCTGGCAGTTCCAGGTGGAGTATGATGATATCCCCTTAGCCGCCGATGCCAACCTCGTGGGTTGGTGGAAATTGAACGAAGGGACCTATGGTCGCGTTGTGGATTGGTCCGGCCATGGCTTTGATGGCACCATTGTGGGTGATCCCGAATGTGTCGAGGGCCCAGAAGGACTGGCGATCAGCTTCAGCGGCAATGATGACTACATCGAGATGTACGATTGTAATGCCTTTGATTTGGGCATTGATGGTGACAAGCCCAGGACCATTTGTGGCTGGATGTATACCCGTACCGTGAACACCGATGGCGGTGCTCCCTGGTCTGTGGGTAACACTGACAAGTATGGCGATTTCGCCCTTATTGGCCGTTCTAATGGAAAATGGCGTCTGAATCACTGGTATGCAGATCTCGATTTCGAGATGGAAACCGAGGGCGAGTGGATCCATTTGACCCAAACCTATGACGGTTCTATCGAACGCGTGTATCGCAACGGTGAATTGGTCATCACCTTTGAGGTCGATCTGGACACGACCGGTGGTCGCAACTTCAAGATCGGTGATTATCGCGATCAGCGTATCGATGGTATTATGGACGACGTCCGTGTCTACACCATGTGTGCCGATGAAGTCTTCATTACCCAGATCATGCGTACCAATCTGCTGCAGGCCTGGTCTCCTTCACCCAGTCCAGATGCAGAGGTGGATGTAGAGCAGGCGGGTTCTCTGAGCTTTGCTGCAGGTGATAATGCGGTTGAGCACGATATTTACTTTGGTAGCGATGCCAGCGTTGTGGAAGCCGCCGATGTCAACAGTTCCGAGTACCTGGGTCGTCAAGTCGAGACCGTGGTCGATACCAGCAGCCAGGTCGCCATGGGCGAAACCTATTACTGGCGTGTCGATGAGGTCGATGTCAATGGTCTGGTGACGGCAGGTAAGGTTTGGAGCCTCAATGTGGTTGACTACTTGATCATTGACGACTTCGAATCCTATGACGACGTGAACAACCCGGTCTTCCTGACCTGGTTGGATGGGTACGATGATGATGCGGGTAATGGTACCGGCGGAACCATCGGGTACACGAATCTGCCTTATATGGAGACTTCAACGGTTCATGGCGGCAATCAAGCCGTACCGTTTAAGTACTACAATAATAAGAGCATGCGTGAGGATTACTCCGAGATCTCGTTGACCTATGATTCAGCACAGGACTTCACCCGTATGGGGATCACCCATTTGCAGTTATCCTTCTACGGCCATGAAGACAATGACGCGGAACGGTTCTACGTGGCTTTGGAAGATGCCAGTGGTCAGGTTGCCGAAGTGATCTATGCCGACAACACGGCTCTACAGACCGCTGAATGGCAGGATTGGACCATCGCATTGAGTGACTTTGCGGGTATTGATCTGCAAGCCGTTAAGACGCTCTATATGGGTACCGGCGATCGCAACAATCCCGTTGCCGGCGGTGCTGGTACTATGATTCTTGATGATATCATCCTGACGGTCGCACCATAGTTCTCCTTCAGGTTGAATACCCAGTTGGGAGGCCTAATGCTTCAATTAGGCCTCCCAACTCTTAATGACTTGTTACTTTCTAAATGGATTTTAATTTAAAATGATGCGAATATGTGTGCTGTGGTTCCTGTTGTTATGTCCCGCTCTCTTGGCTTCTACAGAAATGAAACTGTGGTATGACGAGCCTGCGGGCGAGTGGGTCGAGGCCTTGCCCTTGGGCAATGGACGATTGGGAGCCATGGTCTTTGGGGGGACCTCCCAAGAACGACTTCAACTCAATGAGGAGACCATTTGGTCCGGCGAACCGGGGAATAATTTACCCAAGGGTTACCATGAGGTCCTGGATGAGGCCAGGGGGCTTATTTATGCCGGTCAATTCAAAGAGGCTGAGGCCTTGTTAATGACGCGTGTCCCGCGTCATGCTGCCTCGGATAACAACTACGGGATGGCCTATCAATTGGCTGGAGATCTCTTCATCGATTTTCCTGGTCATGACGAGGTGACTGAATATCGACGTGATTTGGACATCCAGAATGCCATCGGTTCTGTGAGTTATAACGTTGACGGGGTGCAGTTCCAACGCGAATACTTTGCTTCGTTGACCGATTCGGTCATTTACGTTCACTTGACTGCCAGTAAATCCGGTCAGATGGATTGCCGCTTGTCCATGAATAGCCCTTTTCCAAGCAAACAGATTAAAGTGGCAGATCATAGCCTGATCATGACCGGCACCTCGGGCAACAAGGATAACAAGCAGGGGAAGATTCACTATGAAGTTCACGTATTACCACTCCTAAAGGGTGGGCATCTCACTGAAAAGGATTCTGCTCTAGAGATCGAAGGGGCCGATGAGGTGACTTTGATCGTATCGATCGGCACGAATTTCATTAATTACCAGGACATCTCTGCAGATCCAAGCCAGCGGGCTTTAGAGCGATTGAAAAGCTGCGAAAAGGATCTTCGCAAAGCCAAGACAAAACACACCCAGGCCTTCCGTCGATATTTCGATCGGGTTAGTCTGGATTTGGGTAGCAGTCCGTCGATGGATCAAACCACCGATGTGCGTGTGGCTCAGTTTGCCCAGGGCAATGATCCTCAGTTGGTGAACCTGTATTTTCAATTTGGCCGTTATCTCTTGATTTCGAGTTCCCAACCCGGGGGCCAACCGGCCAACCTGCAGGGGATCTGGAACGACATGACCGGACCGCCCTGGGATAGCAAGTACACGGTGAACATCAATACCGAGATGAACTATTGGCCTGCCGAGGTCACGAATCTGGTGGAAATGCACGAGCCCCTATTTGGCATGCTCAAGGATTTGTCACAGACCGGTCAAGAGGCGGCACGCGAGATGTATGGAGCGGGCGGTTGGGTCATGCATCATAATACCGACCTCTGGCGTATCACAGGGCCGGTCGATGGCGCCTTTTACGGCCTCTGGCCCATGGGCGGGGCGTGGTTGTCCCAGCATCTATGGCAGCACTATCTCTACGGGGGCGACCGTGAATTTCTGGCCGAGGTCTATCCCATCCTCAAGGGTGTGGCTCAATTCTATGTTGATGTGCTCCAAGAGGAACCCACGCATCAGTGGCTGGTGGTTTGTCCCGGGATGTCCCCGGAAAACCGCCATCGTGGGGGCACCTCCTTGGCCGCGGGCTGTACCATGGACAATCAACTCGTCTTTGATGTCTTCAACAACGTGATTCGAGCGGCCCAGATCCTTGAGACCGATACCGACTTCACCCAGATCGTCCAGAGCAAGCTCGATCGGCTGCCCCCTATGCAAATCGGACAGCACAACCAACTGCAGGAGTGGATGGAGGACTGGGATCGTAAGAATGATCGCCATCGTCACATCTCGCATCTCTACGGACTGCACCCGAGTAATCAGGTCTCACCCTACAACCATCCGGAGCTGTTCGAAGCCGCCCGGAATACGCTCGTTTATCGCGGTGATAAGAGCACCGGCTGGTCCATGGGCTGGAAAGTGAATTTCTGGGCCCGTCTCCAGGAGGGGGACCGCGCCTTCAAGCTCATCCAGGATCAGTTGTCGCCCGTGCCGACCGAAGGAGACGGCGGGGGCACCTATCCCAATCTGCTCGATGCCCATCCACCCTTCCAGATCGATGGTAACTTTGGCTGTACCGCAGGGATTGCCGAGATGTTGATGCAAAGCCATGACGGCACTTTACATCTCCTACCGGCATTGCCCCAGGTCTGGCCCAGTGGCAAGGTCACAGGTCTGCGTGCCCGCGGTGGATACGAGATCGATATGACCTGGGACGATTATAAGATCACCTCTTTGGTCATACTCTCACATTTGGGGGGTAATTGTCGCTTGCGACTGCCCAATGCCATAGGCGATGATCCGAGGTTGAAACCTGTGCAGCCCGGTCAGGCCAATCCCAATCCCTTTTATCAAGTGGCTCAAATCAAGCGGCCTCTCGTTAGCCAGAAGGCCTCGTTGCAAGGAATCCAACTGTCTCCAACCCGGGTCTACGATCTGAAGACGGAGCAGGGACAGTCATACCGTTTCAAGTTCTAGGCAGGAGTTACCATGAAGAGAAGAGCATTTACCTTAATCGAATTACTGGTGGTCATTGCCATCATTGCCGTGTTGATGGGCATTCTGATGCCCGGTTTACAGGCCGCCCGTGAACACGCAAAACGTATTCAATGCACCAGCAATGCGAAGAGCATGGTCCAGGGATGGTTGATGTATGCGGATGATTTTGATGGCCGTCTTGTCAACTCTATGGTGGAATCCTTAGAGGATGCAGAAGAGGATGGTCGCACACATCCTTGGGTCGTAACTCCTTCAGGTTGGTCGGATGACGATTTGGATGCGGCCATTGAAAATGGAGCCCTCTATCCCTATGTAGGGAAATCGGTGGGGGTCTATCGTTGTCCCTCGGATACGCGTTACCGTATGCCATCGCTTAGACCCTTCCGAAGCTTTTCAATCGCTGATGGAGCCAATGGTGAGGATTGGTTGAAAAACGAATATACACCCTCTCGGAAGATCACCGACATCAAACGCCCCTCGGAAAAATATATTTTTGTCGAAGATATTTCTGATGCAGAATATGTAAAGGGCTCTTGGTGTCTTGGCTTTTCATCGCCACGTTGGATCGATCCCCTGGCTGTTTGGCACAAACGTAAAAGCACTATGGCCTATGCGGATGGGCATGCGGGATCGTATGCTTGGCGTGATCAGAACTTCTTGGACTGGAGTCAAGAGGTGCTTGAAGCGGTCATGACAGACAATGGTGCACCTGATGCTCCTGATTTGGTAGAGGGTGAACGTCAAGATTATGACTACATGGCGGAAAATTATCCCTGTAAGATTCATAAGGATTACCACTAGTAAAATTCTTCTTTATATCATCGTTTATCTGATCCCTACCTTAGTGTTTTCTAATGTAAGGAGTTTTTTTAGAGAGGTGAAAACAATCGGGATTGCCAGTGCATTTGAGGATGAATAGTTTTAATTAAATCTGTAGAGGACCAGGATCAAGATGGGTTGGTCAAAGATGGCTCGTGTCTACGCCTCCTCGAGTGGACAGAGATCTTGCTTGATTCCACCTGAAACAATGGGTAAGATGCTCATGCTTTTGGGTGGTGATAATTGCTAGGTCTGAATCGAGTCTGACATGATGAATCCCCTGGATATTTGTAAGAAATACTTTGGTTTTGAGTCTTTTCGTTCACCGCAGGGCGAGGTGATCGAACACGTCCTCAGTGCTGGTCATGCTTTATTGATCATGCCTACCGGTGGGGGAAAGTCCCTGTGTTACCAGGTGCCTGGCTTGACATTGGCCAAGGCCAATCGTAAGGCCCATGGCCTGACTGTGGTCATATCGCCCTTGATCGCCCTGATGAAGGATCAGGTCGATGTCCTGTGCAAGCGGGGCGTACAGGCCACCTACATCAATTCCTCGCTTACCCGCAAGCAGCGTCTGCAACGTTACGAGAACGTGGGCAAGGGCATCTATGACCTGCTCTATGTCACGCCCGAACGCTTTCGCAAACCCGAGTTCCTGGAGATTCTGTCCCAACGCAAAATTCACCTGCTGGCCGTGGACGAGGCCCACTGCATCAGTGAATGGGGCCACGACTTTCGTCCGGACTACACTCGCTTGGCCGACATCCGCCGCATCATGGGCAACCCGACCACCATCGCCCTAACCGCCACAGCTACGCCCGAGGTTCAGCAGGACATCGTGCGTCAACTCGGGCTCGAATCCGACCAGGTCAGGAAGTTTCACGCAGGGATCGAACGCCCCAACCTGCATCTGGATGTCGAGCATGTCTGGGGCGACGACGACAAAATCAAGCATATCTGCGAGGTATACAAAGAACACCCTGGCAGTGGTATCGTCTACTTCACCCTCATCAAGACCCTGGAACAATTCAGCGACCGCTTGCTGGCCCTCAAGATCCCACACCTGATCTACCACGGCCTGCTCGAACGGGAAAAACGGAAATCAGTGCAGAACCAATTCATGTCCGAGCCGGACCATTTAGTGTTGGCCACCAACGCCTTTGGCATGGGCATCGACAAGGAGGACATCCGTTTCGTGGTTCATGCCGACATCCCCGGCTCCATGGAGTCCTATTACCAGGAGATCGGCCGTGCCGGACGCGACGGCCAGGACTCGCTCTGTCGCCTGCTCTACGATGAAAAGGACCTGGCCACCCAGATGCAGTTTATCGAGTGGCAGAATCCCAGTGCCGTGTTTTACGAACGCCTCTTCGGCTTCATCGAACGTCACCTGGAAAAAATCAATGCCTTCGGCCTGGATTGGTTGCGTGAACAACTCAATACCAAGGGCAACCACAACCGCCAACTCGAAACTGCCTTGTCCATCCTCGATCGTTGGGGTGTCATCGAGGGCTCGCTCGATCCCCTGCAGATCGAATGCACCGGAACCCTGCCGGAACCCCTATCCGATCAGGCCCATCTAGACGTCAAGCTCCAACGCGATCAGCAGAAGCTCTACGCCCTGGTCCAGTACATCAAGTGCGAAGACGACCGCAAGGCCTTCATCAATCGCTATTTTGGCTTGGATTAATCTTGGCCTGTGTCGGTTCCTTCTATCCGTTTGGTCACATCGATATGGAATTGTTCCAGGAACGAATTGGGATCGAGATAGGCCTTCATCAGTCCACAAGCCTCTAAGGGTGCCATCTCGGCGGTCCAATGTTCACTGAGGCACTGGTAGTCCTCCAGATCAACCACGCCGTCCTGATTGGTATCTGCCCGTTCGTAATAGTCGTTTTCGATGGAGGCATTGGGATCCTGCCAATGCTTGGCCAGGCTCACCAGGTCCAGCATGTTCACGGCCCCATCGATTACGATATCCCCTTCGTTGGGATCGGTGTTGAAGATGACTGTAAAGGGTTCGGAGGGATTATAGGTATTGCCATCGTCGAGAATATCAACGACCTGCCAGGTGATCCAACGCAGGGCTTCGCCGTCGTCGGCCTGATAGGAGAGGTGAATATGAGCATCGTCTCGCTGTTCGTGAATGTCACTGTGGCTGAACTGCTCACCCACAGCATCGATGGTGAAGGTGGGGCTATCCTTGTGGACCACACGCAGGCCTTGCGATAGTGAGATGCACTGAAGGGCCACTTCGTAGTCATACCAAGGGGTGCCGGCCAGGGCGTGGCATGGATCGTAGGTGATGACCGAACTGGGGGTGTCCGCTTGGTAGGCATCGAAGCCGGGTTCGCCCAGTCGATAGGGGTGATTGGTAATGAAGCTGGCTGCACGTGTGAGCGGATAGTATCGATAACTGTAGTCACTGTCACCACTATTGCGATATTTTTGCCAGGTGTTGACGAATAGATCGTTGTCGTCGGCTGTCCCCCAGATCCCGTCCGGATTGCAGCCAATAATAAAGTGATCCAGGGGGCATTCTGCCCACAGATGAATGTTCGTCGTTAACAAAACCAGGATGAAGGTGTGGATGATTGTTTTTTGCATGACAGGTCTCCTTAATCGAACAGATCGGACGGCCAAGCTGGAGCATTCTCTGGGAACCAGAGGCAGTCTCCAGGCCATTGATAGGTTTCTTCAATGGCAAGAGACTCGGTATGGCCATCGACGAACAGATAGTTTGAGGTGTTGTGGTGGCGATCCCAGGCGACAAACTCCTTGGCGTAATCCACAGAGCCTTCCCAGGTTTCGGGGTGGATATGATCCGCGAGGTTGAAATTGTCGGTATCCGGAGCCTCGCTGATCCAGATAGTAGATTGGGGATGTTTGACACTTAGGGTACGGTTATACTTGTTTTTCCCGGATGAGTTATAGCGATATTGAACCGGATCGAGCAGGGCGTTGACCGCAAAGCTGGAATAGCGACAGTCGGTCTGATCTTCCAGCGGTTTGTCCCAATCCACAAAGTCCTTGGCACGATCCTCTGGACATTGCAATAGCAGTTCCTCGCGGGTCACTTGATTGAGCACATGAAGCCAGAACTCGTTGGGTTCTTCACAGTGACAGGAGCTGGGGGGGAGGTGGTAGTCGGAATCGGGCAGGTATACCTGGAGTGCCAGCCCCATCTGGCGCATATTGGCCTGGCACTTGATCTTGCGGGCCTGTTCGCGGGCTCGTCCCAGAGCGGGCATAAGAATGCCCATCAGAACGGCAATGATGGAGATGACCACCAATAACTCGATCAAGGTAAAACCCAGGGGAGGTTTAATCCCCCGGGTTGATTTTTGATCCGGCAATAGGCTCGGGTTGTTCATGTCTAATCCTCATGGTCATGATCATGATCGTCATCATGATCCGTACTTTCTCCTACGACAATGCCGGAGCGGCCAAAGTTGTCGAGGACGACTTCCATGTCATTGACATCCACGATGCCATCGAGGTTGACGTCACCGGTGGTCGGCACGATGACCTGCTTGGCAAAGGTAAATGTGGTATCTGCAGAGCGGATATATTGCTGGGAGGCGTCGTGGGTGGATAGAACAATCGAAACTTCGTTGTCTTCCGGCTCTAGCCAGAAATAGAATCCCATATGGGCATGGATTCCCCAGGCAGACTTATCACTGAGCCACTCGGTCTCCAGATCGTAGGTATCACCATCGTTTTCCAGCACCGCACTGTCATCGGGTAAGAGGCCGAAGCAGTCTGAGGCATCCAGGTTGTCACTGATCGAAACCCTCTGCAAATAGATCGACCACGTGGGCGCCGTGTTCGCATCGATGCTCTCCAGGTTCCAGGCTCCTTGCGGGCCGTGGGCGGAATGCCAGCCATCGAGGTGATCGACGCCACAGGGATCGTGATATCCGTTGGCTTTGGTATAGGTGAAATTACAGGTGTAGAGGCTCTTGTTGGGATCATCGGGATGAACAATCACCTGATCATCTTCCAGCACTGGACTCAACAGCAAAAAGGGACTGCCATCGCTCTGGGCCCAATTGGGCCAATCCGGGGTTGCTCCATAACCGACCGGTGGCATAGAGAAGAACCAAAGCTGATTATCGTCTGTAGGATCGGGATCTATGGCGCCCACTGCCGGAGTATCCCAACTGACAGGTCGCCAGGTTGGATTGATACCGATATGGGTGTGGGCGATAGCGTCACTAGCCCAAAGACAGGGACTAAGCCATAGGCCTAGGGTCAGGGCGAATAGGGTACAACGAAACATATAATGACGCATAAATAAACTCCTCACAAAAGAACTTTGATCTCAATCTCAGCTAATAAGGGCAGACGTTGAGATTGTGATAGTTAATTAAGATGGAAATGTAAGAAACAGGAGAGGAGTCTATTGAGGAGGAGCGCGGGGCTGAAGGCTCGCAGGGGTATCATGGCTGACGAATTGCTCAGCCGGCGTAAGGTCGAATCCCACGACAGGCTCGACATGAAGCCTAATATTCGTCAGCTGTATGGATCCGGTTTTGCCCAAATCCAGCAACTGGTGGCAGATTGGGCAATGCTGACTATCATGTCGGAGCGGGGTATCGGTCTGATCATGATGCTCCGGGGTGTGTTCATTTACGTGGAGCTGGACCTCGCAGTGGTTTTCTAGGCATATATGGGCCCAAAGGGCGGTGCCCATTGCGGTATAGAGCAAACAGCCCACACAAAGGCAGGCAATGAGATGTCTCAGGTTCGATTTCATCAAGCAATTACTATAAATTAATTCAACCTCTATAGTAATGTTTCAATGCAAACGTTCAAGGAAAATGCAACATTATTGCAAATCTTTCTTTGGGGTGTTTAAGGGTTGATTCGCCGACCGCCACGGCCGCGGGACGATAGGCTATCACCCACCTCCACTGGCTTGTTCTGTCGGCTCCATCCCGTCCCAAGCCCCTACCACATCACAGGCCAGGGCTCGCTGGCCTACCTTGCTAAGTAACGTGGGTTTGAGGGATGAGGCGATTTGATTCTCAGTGAGCCAATCGTTGGGGTTGGCCAGAAATTCCTGAGCCTCTGTCAGGTTGATCTCGTCCTGCTCCAGCCAGGAAAAGAGCAGGCTGGTAGGGAAACTCAGGCCATGACGGCTACAGACCTCATGAATCAGTTCCGGGCCTATTTTTTCGTCATAGAGCAAACGGGGGACGCGAAAGGTCTGTACACTGCCATCAGCCATGACATAATCGATACGGTCGTTGTGGGCTGAGACCGGCCAGAGTCCGCTCTGAAGGTATTCTCCCGTACCGTCTAGGGAGGTGTTGTACATGTAGGAGGTGATGGCAGTCGCTCCCTCTACTCCCCAGTAGTCTTTAAATCCCTCACCGGGTTGGCTCATGTCAGGTAGGCGATTGGAGGGGCAAAAGAGGACACTATCGTTGTCATGAGGGGTGGGTAAGGCCTCCGTATCCAACAAATGGCCTAGGTTCACGGGTTGGTAGTTGTTGCTGTCACCGTAGGTCGCTTCAGAGGCCACGGCCCATACAGCCCAGCTCATGCCATGATCACCTGGAACCAGTTTGCCGTCATTGTTATTGGCGTAAATGTGAATCGCGGTGCTGAGGGAACGTAGGTTGGCTTTGCATACCGCCATTCTGGCTTGTTCGCGTGCCCGACGTACAAAGGGCATCAAGATAGCCATCAGCACGGCAATCACGGAAATGGTGACCAGCAACTCGACAAGGGTGAAACCTGGCAATGATCGATGACGCATGACACATCTCCCTAGAGTCGTTTCTGTCAACATTGATCCTTTACAACATCTCTCGCACTTCAGGGTATCTTGATTATGTGGATTCTAAGAGGCCGATACAAGAAAAAAATTGTATTGCCAGGCCAGAGATCGTACCATGAAAACAGCATTTGAAGCGATGAATCACGACAATGGTATTTGATTAAGGCAAAAACGGATGAATCCATTGGTGCGAGCGGTTTTACGGGGAGTTCTAAAAGACTTGCTGACCACCCCAAAGGGTTGGTTGATCAGTGGTTGTACTCTGGCCTTGACGGGCGGTGTCTGTTTTCTCGTGATTTCTCCCAGGCAACGTGGCGGGGTCAATCCTTTAGCCAGTCAGTCCAGAACCTCGCGTGAGACTGGTCATCCCCTGGATCTCAAGCAAAAGATTGCCGAAGATGTCTGGAAACTGCAATTGGCCAAGGGGCAATCCCTGTATCAGATCCAACAGAGTGACAAGAAGCCCGGTCCTCCTCTAACGATCCGGGCGGATATTCGACCGGGTAAGCGAGATGATGAGTTGTCGATTGGTCTTGAAATCAAAGGCCAAGCCGGGGAGCTTTATTCCGGTAAGGTCTTCAAGAATGGACGCCCCTTGCCTCCTCCGGTTCTGGAAATCATTGACCGAAACGACACCCTCCTGTTCAGTGAGTCCTTGGAGTATGGCTGATCCGGTACCTGCCGGTGCTCGTTGGCGAGTACCCCCTGACTTCCAAGGTAAGATCAAGGCCCGCTTCACCTTGGACCTCGGTCCCTATGAATTCAAGACCAAATATGATTGGTATCGGATCGATTAACACACCTCATTCATTGCGGTAGCCCGTCACTACTTCAAATCGTAAAGGGCTGTTATCTGCGGAGAGGAAACCGATCTTGACATCCGCGGTTTCGTTATACTCGTCTAAAATTGCTGTGTTCAGGGGATCGCTTTGAGTGTAGGGGGCATTGAGAGGAGTGATATGGCCATCGCAGAATGCCACGTTCGTCGCGTCCAGGTGACGGAATCCTTGGGTGCCAGCACGACGTCCGGTGTCACTGAAATCGGCATCGCGCGGATTGCTCCAGGGTGCACGCATGAACTTGTTGGCGCCGTCCGGAGTATTCACCATCGCCAAAGATGGCTGTTTGGTCGGGATGACGCACGTCCGTGGTCCTGGCGGTGTTATTGGCATCGGCTGCGGCATCGTTAGATCCGAGGTAGCTGGTGTTTGTAGTTGTAGCCGGTGTAAGGATCTCCAGGGGAATTTGCATTGCCTTTGAATACCGGACACTGCTGAATCTCGACATTGGTTTGTCCCTGCCAGAGCAGACCGGGTTCGACGTGCTGCATGGGCTCGGGGCCGCTCCAATCTTTCCAGGTGGTAAAATCCCAGCACCAGTACATCCGTATCCCATGAACCCTTTGTGTTCGGTAGGCGATAGGGTAATGCTCATCATAGTTGCTGCAATAGGTCAGGGAGGCAATCACCATTTGCCGTAGATTGCTTTGACAGACCAGGCGTTTGGCCTGCTTACGAGCCATACCCAAGGCAGGCATGAGAATACTTGTTAATACGGCGATGATCGAGATGACCACGAGGATCTCGACCAGGGTAAAGCCATGATGCTGTTGATTGATCTTGTTCATCATTGAAAATGCAGGGCCGACCTTCAAGGTCGACCCTGCATATAATAATATGCTTACCAAGCGGATTGGCCCAGGTTTGCGGACACGATATCCACGTCGTCCTGGTCCACCACGCCATCACCATCCAGATCTGCGCTGTCACTGGCTTGTCCCACCAAGGACTCGATAAGGTCGAGGTCGTCTTGATCGACCTGGAAGTCACCATCGAGGGTCACCGATCGGGGCAGGGTGGAGATAATCACCCGGACAGGAGACATCAGCCACCGCGTCGACTTCGGCTGTACCCCCGCCCGGCTGGTCGTCAATACGGATGTATTGGAACCATTTGAAGCCCGTGTTGGGATCGACCGGCAGGTCTAATAGGTTGATGTCATAACCCGTTCCACCTGCAGAATCGCCATAATTCTGGGCCATACGGGCCACGGATTGACCTTCAAAGTCTGCGGCGCTCAAGGTCGGATCCAGGGGTAGGGTCGGGTTGGTGGCTTCGGCCCAATAGAGATTCCAGTCAACCCAGAGAGGTCTCCAGGTAGTTGGGATCGGTATTGTAAATACGGCCCAGGGTGGCGGCAAAGTTGTCGCAGAAGGGCCCGTCGTCTTCGTTGGCGTCCAGGACGATGTAGTTGGGATCGTCGCTCATAAAGTTGGTGTCTGTGGTAAAGCTGTACCAGATGACACCATCCTGGCTGACAGAGATCACTCCCGGTTCGCTATAGCAGGATTGTGTGACAGTGGTTGCCGTGGGATCGCCGTTGGTCCAGCCACCGCTGGCGGTCTGCATGGCATTACCGTAAACCAGCAGGTCGATCCCATAGGGATTGTTCTCGTCATCACAGACAGGATGATCAAACCCTAGAGTCAAAACGTCCCTCTTCGCCCAGCATGACCAACTCGTAGGCTCGGAAGGCAGGGTATACCGGTACGACCGGGCTCGGTTGATCTTCGGGAATGTACCAGTCGTCGCCGGTGGTGTCCACGGTCGGACGTCCCTAGGGCCGAATTCGGATCATTGAAAGAATCTCCACTGAGCCAGTCGCTACCCGTCGCCGTGGGGGTGTAATCAATGACGCTGGTGGCGAAATCGCTGGCGTTGAAGACATACTGACCATAACCTTCCAGGAAGGGATCTTCGCTGCCGGGAACCGGTTGGTCTGCGTGGCCGTAGATCCAGCCATCGGTGTCACCATGGGGCAACAATGCGGGCCACTGGCCCCCTTCGAGGCGTTGCCCCAGGGATAACGGCTGCCGGCATCATTGTTCCAATAGTGCCACCAGTTCTCACCATCGACATAACCGGGATCGCTATGGCCTTGATAGCTCATACCGTCAATACTGATACCCCAGCTATACTCGGTTTGCACGGTGATTAGTTCCGTCTCCTCTTCGACGAGGCTTAGGAGTTCCAGACCGGTAAGGGTGTCGGATTCATCGTTCCCGAAATGCACGTTAAACTCGGCGGTGAAGCCGTCAGACCATTCGATATATAGGGTGGCCGTATTGATACCTTGGCCCACCTCGACAACGTCGATCCCGGCAGGTTCATCGTCACTGCCGTAAATCCAGGCATCGGTATCGCCATTGGCTACTAGTCGTCCAACAGCTCCAGTCACGGAGGAGGCCCAGAGGTTCTGACTACCGGCATTGTTCTCCCAGTAGTGCCACCAGTCGGCACCGCCGCCGTAGCCTACGTCATTATGGTCTTGGTAAGCGATACCATCGACGAACACACCCCAGCCATAGTCTTGGCGCACGGTCTTTACTCCGCTGTTGTCCTCGATGATATCCATCAAGCTCAGGCCGGTGGTGGTGGCATTGGCATCCTCGCCGAAGTTAACGAGGAATTCGAGGCTGAAGCCGTCCGACCATTGAATGGAGACCCTCGCACTGTTGACACCGGTACCAACCTCAATGGGATTAGCCAGTAATAGTCCCGGGGCCAGGCACAGCAGGCTGATGGTTTAAGAGTCGCTTTTTCAACATCCCTAAACTCCTTTCTGGTTCCAGACGCGGAAACCAAAAAAAAAACGCCGTTCTCGCGGGGAGAACGGCGGCTGATTCGCTAGGGATGCGGGCCTGTTTAAGGGCCAATGCTCGACACCGTGTTCCAAATCGCGAGAACACTACATGTGGTTCGCTCCAGGGAAGGTTTTCTGACTTACGTCCTACCTCAGATCGCCTTCCCATCCGAATGGACAGTGGCACGATGACCTGAGGATTCTCTGTTTTAACAGAGGCAGACGCTTACAGCGGCGCGACCGTTGCGGATTTTAACCGCATTCCCTTGGGCCCCAAACACGCGTTGGGGACCTGAAGCGATGTTAAGTTTTGCAAAGAACGGTCTTATTATAGGGCGAGATTGAAGCCGGGCAATATAAAAATTGGGGATAGGGCCCAGTGACAGAAACTGTAAGCGTAAAGATTATGACAAATCCCTCTGAGATCCATTTCACTTGTATCGCGAGGCCTATTTGGCTATAATTATTCCTGACTGTGGAATAAAAGATGTTTTGATTTTATCGTAGAAGGGTGACGCTCGTGAAGGTTGCATCTCTGTTGATTCTCATGACATTCATGGCGGTTCTTTCCCTCGCTCAGGACCTCGTAGTGACCGAGACGTCCGGGTGGTTCGAATCCGCCTATGTGACCTGGCAGGCTCTTGAGGATGTCAATCATTTCAATGTCTATTACCGGGGCCAAGATCAAGTCGAGCATCAAATCGACGATCAACTCATACGCGACTATGGCGATTTCTATCGTGCGGATGTTCTCGGTCTCAAGGCGGGGGAATACACCCTCTCGATTGCATCGGTGATAGCCGGACAGGAGGTGAACGTCGTAGATGCCAATACCGTTATGGTTCGCCCCCACGATCGTAGTGGTTTTGCCTTTTGGAGCGATGCGTATCCTGAAGTCAATGAGCAAGACGTCAACGACTTCTGGGATGCCCTGTCGCCCGGCGCCTATAAGTATGATGGAACGCCCAAGGACGGTGCCGTCATCCTGTACATCACGCAAAACACCAAAGATGTGATCGAAATGGATGTCGATGGGGCCAATGAGAATCCCTGTGTGGGTCTGCTGGAGATTCTGGAGGGTTTCAAGAAGGGCAAAGACACCCGCCCCTTGATCGTTCGTCTGGTCGGACAAATCACCGATCCCCTCTCTCTGAACAAGGGAGATATCGTGATTGAGAATCATAACAACCTTTCCAGTTATATCACCTTTGAAGGAGTGGGTAACGATGCCACGGCGGATGGGTGGGGGCTTCGCCTCAAGAATGCCACCAACGTGGAGGTTCGAAATTTGGGGTTCATGAATTGCGATAGCGACGAAGGCGATGACCTCGGTCTGCAGCAAGACAACGAACACATCTGGATTCATCACTGCGATTTCTTTTACGGCAACTCAGGTAGCGATGCCGATCAGGACAAGGGCGATGGGGCGTTGGATTGCAAGAAGTCCAC
Source organism: Sedimentisphaerales bacterium (assembly GCA_963662565.2). Lineage (GTDB taxonomy): Bacteria > Planctomycetota > Phycisphaerae > Sedimentisphaerales > Anaerobacaceae. The sequence continues at coordinate 130,718 of CAXXXG010000019.1, forward strand.
CTACGTCACGATTTCCTATAATCATTTTTGGGATACCGGCAAGACGAATCTCTTGGGGCTGGGTGAGGATACCACCGAAGGGCTGTATATCACCTACCACCACAATTGGTACGACCATTCCGACTCGCGTCACCCCCGCGTGCGCTTTTATTCCGCCCATGTCTATAATAACTATTACGACGGCGTGGCCAAATATGGCGTTGGGGCCACCATGGGATCCTCGGTCTTTGTAGAGGCGAACTATTTTCGCAAATGTCGTTATCCCATGCTGACCTCCATGCAGGGTTCCGATGTGTATGATGAATCCACCGGCACTCACGACTACTCGGACATGCCCACCTTTTCCAAGGAAGATGGGGGTAGCATCAAGGCCTTCAACAACATCATGATAGGCCAGCCACGGTTTGTGTCTTACGGAGCAGCGGGCTATCCCAACTCGACTGTACAGTTTGATGCCTATGTGGCTACAACACGCGATGAATGGGTTGATGGCACGGTAATGTCGAATCGAGGTTCAAACATCTATAACAATTTCGATACTCAACTCGACCTGATGATCGATGCTGACGTTAACAACCCGGGGGATGTGCCTGAACGCGTCATGCTCTATGCCGGCAGAGTCAATGGGGGCGACTTCGTTTGGACCTTCAATCAAACCACTGACGATACCGCCTATGAGGTTAACGAACCCTTAAAGGAGGCCCTGGCCAGCTATCAAACTGGCCTGGTTGCCGTTCAAGGGGATGCAGAGGGCCCCAGCGAGGATCCGAACGATCCGAATGATAACGGAGGGGCTATCATCGGTGATGTCGTCCACAACTTCACCGAGTCCGGCAAAACCAGCGAGTTTTTTGCCATCACAGGCAATCTATCCGACTCCAAGGGCACGGTCTACTATGACGGATTGACTCTTACGCAATGCCTCAAGATCGAGTCGAGCACCTTGATTACCTTTACCACGGTTGAGGAAGCGGAACTCACCCTGGTGTTTAATGACGATGAAAATGATAGCATCATGATCGATGGGATCAAGATCGACATTGCTCATGGTACCGCTACCATGACCCTGGCGTCTGGATCTCATGAAATCACCAAGAGCAACCCCGCTAATCTTTACCTCATCAGTCTCATCGCAGTGCCGTAGGGCTGCTCATCTCATAAAGTTAACACCGACACCTATTGCATAGCTATCTTCTATGCATTGGCCACTTCGAGCCATTAAATGAGCCTCAATCGCAGGGGATTCGTTAGTTCCGGTCGTGGTTGTTTTTAACTTGCAGCTTACGCATTCAATTCAGATCACCCTGAGTGTCGGGACCGCGGGGGTATACAGTTCATTTCAAATGTGACCATGGTAGTTTTTGGTTAAATTTATAAAAATCACAGGAAATCGTTTTAGTCGAGCTGTTTTAGATACATTTAGCCATTGTTAAAGTTGAGTCATGGTGCCAAGCGAGAACTACAGGCACCTAATCTAACCAAATCTTTTTGTGGTTTTTATGAAGGAGGACCAAGCAGATGCTTAAATCAAAAAATGTCTTTAGATGGTTGCTCGTGTTGGGGGGTGATGACCACTGTAAGCCATGCCGATGAATTGGTTTATGAAAGCTTTGGGGATGCTGCCTATGAGGGCCAGACCTTGGTCGGGTACTCGGGAACCAGCGCCGAGTTGGGGGCTCAGTGGCACCTGGTCGGTCTCTCCCGACGATGGGCAGGAGTCTTTGAAGGTCCGTTCGGGTTCGAGCCAGTGGTATGTTGACATCGATGCGGGCCATGCGGTCGATCAGGTCGGGGGGTGCTCATCATTTTTGGGAACACAATAACAACTGGACTCCCCATACGGCACAGCGTCCCCTCAGTGGCACCATCGATATGACCGTCGATGGGACGTGGTACATGAGCTTTTTTTCCATGTCAGGCAAGACGGACTACCTGGCCCAGGTGGGACTCAATGATGGAACCAATGAGTTGATCTGGGGAATGGTTACTCCGGTAGCGGCAAGGGATTAACGGCTTATTTTGGGGGCCATTGGCACGGGAAGCACGACCAATGCCAATGGAACGAATATCTGGGGAACCAGCTGGAACACGAGTTTCTATGTAGCCAAGTTCGTCAAGACGAATTCGGGCTCAACCGATGACCTGACGGTCAGTATTGCCTACTATGACCTCGGGAACCCAGGTGCCTTGAACAATAGCATTCCAAACGGCGATCCGAGTTGGAATCGCGTTGTTGACCTGACCGGTGTGTCGGCTGTATTTGACACCCTGGAATTGAAACTCAGTGGTGGCAAGTAGCAATTGGCCCAGCCTCGATGAGATCCGGGTGGGCCAAAGCTGGTTTGATGTTACCGGGTCGGATCCTGCGGTATTCAAGTCTGGGACGGTGGTGCCGACGGATCTGGGAACTCCCTTTTTCCCATGGCTAGGGGTATTGAGTTGGGATCCCGACGAAGAACCTCCACTAGGCAGTGAAGAGGGCGAATCGGTTTGGGGCAGTGGGCGCCTTTTATTCCGATGTATTAGGTAGCGCCATTGGCGGTGTGTCGGTGATTACACGTCTTTGCGTATCGATCTCAATGGCCTGTTGGGACGCGAAACCAAGCTGGGTGAGATCGATTTGATTAGCTACTATACCCACATGCTCTCGACTGGAGCGATTGATTGGCAGTTGAAGATCTATACCCAGCCTCTTCCCGCTCAACGAGTGGCTGGTACGGCCATCGCTTTAATTTCACCCGCGGCAACCTTCCGGATGACGGTTGGGATCTCTGGGATACGAGTACCTATACGGTCTCCGATATCCGTGAGGGCCAAACGGGAACCATGTCCTATCCCGATCAATTACTCGCTGACATCGTGGCTCCCTATGCCAGTGAGAAGATCCTTTTCA
>CAXXXG010000020.1:0-34709 GCA_963662565.2 Sedimentisphaerales bacterium
GAGGTTCGTTTCACCTGGATTCCGATGAAGGCCCGCTTGCCTGAGCCGGATGACGGTGCAACCGATGTGGCTGTAGATGACGCGTTGGTTTGGCGTTCCGGTCGTCTGGCCTCACAGCATGAGGTGTTCATGGGCCCCGATGCCAATGCGTTGGTATTGATGGCAACCGTTACGGAACCCACCTTCGCTCCCACTGATTTACTGTACCATGAAACTTATTTCTGGCGAATCGATGAGGTCAATGACATGGCTGATCCGATGCGTCACGAAGGTGACCTCTGGAGTTTCAGCACGAGCGAGTATCTCGTGATCGATGATATGGAGTCGTATGGATATGATAACTACATCTTCGAAACCTGGGCCGATGGTTACGAAGATCAGGATGACGACAACAGTTCTCAGGTGGGACATGATGATCCACCCTATGTGGAGCAGGATCTCGCCTATGGCGGCGATCAATCCATGCCCCTGTATTATACCAACGAAGATGGTGACATGTACGCGGAGGCCGTCTTGACCCTGGATGGGACTGATTGGACCCTCGGTGGAGCCGAGACGTTGGTCCTGTATGTGTTAGGTGACGCCGGCAATGATAGTGCCCAATTGTATGTCCAGGTGAACAATAAGAAGATCACCACGGATCTGGATCTGACCTTTGGTTTATGGACACAATTGAATATTGCCTTGGCCGATTTCAATACCGACCTGACGGATGTCACGAGCCTGACCCTCGGGATCGATGGGGTGGGCGAGGGCATGGTCTATATCGATGAGGTTCGTCTCTATCGCCAGGCCCCGGCTGTGGTCGAGCCCTCTAATCCGGGTGACGATGACCTGGTGGCCTATTGGGCCATGGACGATAGTTCGGGTTATGATGTCACTGACTCGGTTGGTGGTAACCATGGAACGATCGATGGTTTTCCTCGGTGGACCGACGGTTATCTGGGCGGCGCTTTGGGCTTTGATGGGATCAGTGACTTTGTCGATTTCGGTGCGGGTGCGGCCCTTGACCTCACCGAGACCATGACGTTAAGTGCCTGGGTCAACACGGCCGATTCGGGCAATAGCGATCACAACCCGTTTGTGGGCAAGGGTGACACGGCCTATGCCCTCAAACACGGGAGCGGCAATAGCTTGGAGTTCTATGTCTATGAAGACGGTTCCTGGTATACGGCCTATTATGGGGTCAGTGACTTCTATAACGAGAGTTGGCACCATGTGGCCGGGACCTTCGATGGCAGCCAGGTGAAGTTGTATGTCGATGGTGTCTTGCGTTCGACGACCGATCATGCAGGCGGGATCGGGTCCAATGCCTATGAGGTCAACATGGGACGCAATAGCCAAGAGACCGACCGTTTCTATGAAGGTCTTATCGATGAAGTGCGTCTTTTTGACCGGGCCTTGACGGCTGGTGAGGTTCGTTTCTTGGCCGGTGATCAGTAGCCGTATTTGTGTTCGTTTTAGATCAGGAGGCCCTGTACATGGTTTGTGCAGGGTCTCTTTTTTAGAAGCGAACGACCAAGCTCAGCCCATACTCTAGGGTGTTGTTACGGGGTTCGTAATACCCCCTGGATTCCGAGCCATTGGAGACCCACTCGATATCGGAATCGTCGACCCACCAATAACGGATAAAGGGGCTGACGCCGAGGTCGAGGCCGTCCAGATGACAACCCAATTCCAATGAACCCTGAGCTCCGAATCCCAGGTTTTGGATGTTGGTGATCTTGGGGGTGATGTGAGAGATTTGCTTACCATAGAGCAAGACATCCCATTCGGCCGTCCAGGATAGATACCAATGGTTGTCCCAATCGAGTCCTCCCCAGTACCCCAATGGCAGGTAGAGATAGTTGGATTCACGTTCGTATCCTGAGGCCACGAAGGATGAGTCGTCATTGAGGTAGCGGTAGCCCAGGCCGGTATAGAAACGGCCATAGGGGTCGTCATCAATCATCTGGCGACCAATTAGCACACGGGCCCCAAAGATGTAATCGTCGATGTTGTTGAGTTGAAAAGGTGTGACCTCATAGGGATAGACATTGCTTTGGATACCGCCGTCGTAGTCGACCTGTCCGGCACGGTATTGTCCCTCGATGCGGGTGAAGAAGGATTGGTTCCATTGGGTGTAGGAGGCGGTGACTCCCTTAAGCTGGCCCTCATTCTTCATCACTCCCGGCTCTTTATAGCGATAGACCGAGAATTCGGGCTTGATCTGCCAGCTGGAAGAGGCCGATACGGGGTGGATTCCTAAGCTGGTGATAGCGATCAAGGTCCAGAAGCGGGCCAGTTTGGTCATTCGCCGATCCTTTCATTCAACGTTCAAAGTCCGTGGGGTCCCTCGGTGATATGCATGGGGACGAGTTAATAGAGGCTATTATGTGAGCCAATGGGTTGAAAGGCAAGGAAACTTTAGCGACTACACATTCCGGTCAGTTGGCGGATTTGCTTGGGGGTGAGGCAGGGACGCATGGCAATGATGTAATCCACGGTGCGACGTTCGAGTTGGCTGCGGGCCTGCAAGAAGATGTCGGTTTGTATTTCAATGGCTTGGCGTGTGGCTCCTTCGTCGGTCAATAGGGCCACCAGTTGTTGATGGCTACGGCAGACCGAAGCTCCCAGATCCCTGGCCTCTTGGGCGAAATTGGGATTGGCCTGGGAGGCAATATCGAATTGCTCTTGGGTCAACTGCAATTGGCTGCTCAATCCCGTACAGTCACAGATCTTCCCCTTGGAGGCACAGCTTGGACAGCCCTGGTCTTGGTCTTGGCTGATGCTGTGCGGCCCTGAGGTATAGGGACGGTGGTGAGCGTCTTCCATGATTTGGCCGCAATAGTTAAACAACTCTTGTTTTTGTTGAGAGGTCAAAGCCGGTCCGGTGTTCAGGAGACGCTTAATGACAAAGCGAAACAGGTCGTTATTGGCCTCGATCACGGCATCGGCCTGTTCCATGATGGTTTCGTCGAGGGTGTTGGGATCGAGCAGATAACGCCCGAGTTGTTTGCGTTCGTTGCGGTGGATTTTACTCAGTTGTTGGGCCTCGGTCTTGAACTCCTCGGTCAGGGCTTGGGTAATAGGGCACCCTTGGTAGGAACAGGTCTCTCCACTGACAGGGCAATGTTGCCAGCGAGAGGCCACATACGAACCCGTGGCAGCCAGGGCTACGATGGCCAATAGCAAAATGCGAAAGGAAGCCAGTTTCATTAGCGTCCCTCACCCGAGGCATACAGGAATGAGTCACTCCATCCCGTGGCCGATTCCAACCCCAGGACCTCAAGGTGGCTGGAGGCATCGGCTGTGCTGGAATCAGGGCTGGGGGCGGGCGATGTTGAGGAATGATCCGCAGCCCAATAGCCTGCGGCCAATCCAATGATAATCGAGGCCGCCACACGCATCAGCGAGCGGGTTTCCCATAGCTTGATGCAGGGGATCTGGGTGATTTGTGATAGAATCCGTTGGGTCAGGTCTCGACCCCGTGTAGAGACGGACCATGTGCCCAACTCGTCCCAGGTCTGTTCCAGGGGTTCGAACCGCTGGCGGCACGAGTCACATGCGCTGAGGTGCTCCTGTTGTGGCTGGGGCCGATCCGTTGCTGGGGCCCCCAAGAGTTCCAGCATCTCTTTGTCGTTTAAATGTTCCATATCGACACCTTAATCTTTAAACGCAGTCGGTTAAAATCGCCTGCGAATTCTATGATTCTCCAGCAAAATTCGATTATGATTCCTTGAGGTCCGACAGCAATTGACGCAGCTTGCGATAAGCCCTGACCAGCAGGGATTCAACCGCCGCTGCCGTGGAATCCAGGATTTCTGCGATTTCCTTATGGCTGAGACCTTCGAAACGGTGCAAAATCACGGCCATACGCTCACGTTCGTTGAGCTGGTCGATGGCCCGCTGTACGGCCTCTTGTTTCTCTTTACGATGATGGGCCACCACGGGATCGTGATCGCTGTGGCCTGCGACATAATCCAGGGAATCGGCATTCTCGGTGCCGCGACGCATGGATTTTCGCACTTCATCCGTACAGAGATTGGCCACGATCCGATAAAACCAGGTGCTGAAACGGGCCTCGGGTCGGTAGCGTTTGGCCGCCCGGAAGACCCGTAAAAAGGCCTCCTGGGCCAGATCTTCGGCCAGATCCCAATTCCTGAGATTGCGATAGACCAGCCCCATGGCCCGGCTCTGATAGCGTTTAATCAACTCGGCCAGGGCCTGGGTTTGCCCTTGACCCAGGATCAACATCAGTTGTTCGTCCGTATAGGACTCTAGACTCATGTACGATTTTCCTATTTACAACACCTTTGCACCATAAGGGCGCATTATGCTTATCATAATCGGGATAGGGGGATTTGGGAATGGGGCAGTAGGAGCGAGCTGATTGTGGGGAGATCATCGGAGTGGCCAGGTTACGGTTATGTAAGGTTTTAGGGCCATTGAGCCCTCTGAAAAAGACTTGCCCGATACCCGGATACCTGGTAGTCTATCAATCCTTTTATGTGCAGATCAGTCCGTGTTGTTAACCTTTTTGGATATAGGATTAGTCAAGATGAGTGTATCGATCGAGAATCGTAGTATTGAGACCATCCGCTTTTTAGCGGCTGAAGGCGTTCAAGCCGCCAAGAGTGGCCACCCCGGCATGCCCATGGGTATGGCCCCCACGGCTTACACCCTGTTTACCCGGATCATGAAGCATAACCCCACCGATCCCCGCTGGCTCAATCGCGATCGTTTCATCCTGTCCGCGGGCCACGGCAGCATGCTCATCTACAGCATGCTCTACCTCTGCGGCTACGACTTCAGCCTCGACGATCTCAAGCAGTTCCGTCAATGGGGCTCTAAGACCGCCGGTCACCCCGAGTTCGATCTGGACCTCGGTATCGAAGTGACCACCGGTCCCCTGGGCCAAGGCCTCAGCAACGGCGTGGGCATGGCCATCGCCCAGAAGTACCTGGCCGCCCAGTTCAACAAAGAAGGTTACAACCTCTTCGATTACAATATCTACGTCATTAACGGTGACGGCTGCCTGGAAGAGGGCATCTCGCACGAGGCCTGCTCCCTGGCCGGTCACCTGGGCCTGGACAACCTCGTCCTGCTCTACGACGACAACAGCATCACCATCGACGGCAGCACCGACATCTCCTTCACCGAGGACGTGGCCGCCCGCTTCAAGGCCTACAACTGGAACGTGATTGAGATCGACGGTGACGGCACTGACATCGACGCCATTGAAAAGGCCGTCAAGGCCGCCAATGCCGAGACCGCCCGTCCCACCATCGTCAAGGTCAAGACCATCATCGGCTTCGGTGCCCCCACCAAGGCCGGTACCCACGGCATCCACGGTGCCCCCTTGGGCGAGGAAGAGCTTGCGGCCATGAAGAAGGCCTTTGGCTGGGATCCTGAGAAGTCCTTTGACGTCTCCGACGAGGTGCTCGCCCATATGCGTCAATGCGTGGAAAAGGGCCAGGCCGAACAAGCCGAGTGGGACAAGATGTTTGCCGACTACGCGGCCAAGTATCCCGAACTGGCCCAACAGATCGAAGACGCCAAGATCGGCAAGCTGCCCGTGGAACTGGACGATGTGCTGCCCAAGTTCGAGGCCGGCACCACCATGGCCACGCGTTCGGCTTCAGGCAAGACCCTCGAAGCGGTCATGCCCTCTCTGCCCCTGATCATGGGTGGTTCGGCCGACCTGACGCCCTCCAATAACACCTGGTTTAAGGGGGCTACCGACTTCCAGAAGGACAGTCGCGACGGCCGCTACATCCGCTACGGTGTGCGTGAGCACGCCATGGCCGCCATCATGAACGGGATCGCCGTCAGCGGATTGGTCCGTCCCTATGCCGGGACCTTCATGGTCTTCAGTGACTACATGCGGGGCGCCATGCGTGTGGCCGCCATCTCGCATTATCCCAGCATCTTCGTCCTGACCCACGACAGTATCGGTGTGGGTGAAGACGGCCCCACGCACCAGCCCGTCGAGCATATGGCCTCGTTCCGTTGCATGCCCAACCTGCTGGCCTTCCGTCCGGCCGATGCCAACGAAACCGCCCAGGCCTGGAAGGTCGTGCTGGAAAATCCCGAGGCCCCGGCCTGTCTGTGCCTGACCCGTCAGAACCTGCCCGTGCTGGACATGGACAAGTACCCCGTGGCCGAGGGTGTGATCAAGGGGGCCTATGTTCTCGTCAAGCAAGACAAACCCGACGTCCTGTTGCTCGCCACCGGTTCCGAGGTCTACCTGGCCCTGGAGGCCGCAGAGAAGCTGGCCGCCGACGGTGTCAAGGCCCAGGTCGTCAGCATGCCCTGTTGGGAACTCTTCAACATGCAACCCCAGAGCTACAAGGACGAGGTCCTGCCGCCCAGTTGCACCGCCCGCGTCGGTGTCGAAGCCGGTGTGGACCAAGGCTGGTACAAGTGGCTCGGCACCAAGGGCCAATTCGTCGGCATGCAGGGCTTCGGCAGTTCCGGTCCCTATGCCACCTGCTTCGAGCAGTTCGGCATTACCACTGACGCCGTGGTGGATGCTGCCAAGAAGGCTATGGCCTAGTTGGTTGCTGGTTTTTAGTTTCTAGTTATTGGTTTTCAAGAGCGAGCCTTGTGCTCGCTCTTTTTTTTGCTTGTGATGGCGTAGTTGAAAATGAAGCTGCATGCATCTCGCAAAGCCGCAAAGGCCGCAAAGAAAAGATTTGAACTCAGAATATCGAATTATGAACTCAGAATTACGAAGTAGACTAACGTCGGAGCAATACAGTTTCCTAAACTTCGACATTCATAATTCCTTGTTCATCTGTTCTGAGTTCTTTTTTTTAAAAAATCTTACCCTTGGGGGGCACGGTCTACGCGCAGCATAGGCTGTGGTTGATCTGAGTCGGGGATAACCATGGCCTGACTTATCGTCGGACCATGCCACCCAGGATTCCACTTGGATAAGCGGGATTCAGCCCTTATAATGGTCCCATATTGAGGAATATCCGGGGAGAGGAGTCTTCCTGCATAATCATGGATATCGTTGTGGATTGGAGAACCCATGGAAAGAACCCACATATTCAAGCTGTTGGTGATCACCATATTGCTTTCGTTTATCCCCATTAAACTTTGGGCCTATTCCGGAGGAACTGGAGAGCCTAACGATCCCTATCAAATCGCCACAGCCGAGGACCTGATTGCCCTAGGCAACGAGCCCAATGATTATGATAAACACTTCATCTTGACTGCGGATATCGATTTGTCTGGCTATACCTTTGATCGGGCTGTGATTGCTCCGGATATAAATGATGTGAATTTCTCATTTCAAGGTGTTAACTTTTCTGGTTGTTTCAATGGACAGGGCCATGTGATATGTCATTTATACATCATTGGTGAAGACTATTTGGGGTTGTTTGGGGATTGCACTTCCAGGGCGATTGTTATGAATCTGGGTTTAGAGGATGTGGAGATCAATGGGAATTCTAATAGTTCGTGCACTGGTGGAGTTATAGGGTGGAATTCGGGGACGGTCACAGCATGCTACAGCACGGGGGTTCTCAGCGGTAGTTCCTATGTTGGCGGGCTAGTAGGGTACAACAAGGGTACTATCAAGTCGAGCTATAGTACTGGAACGGTCATGGGCACCTACTACGCTGTTGGTGGACTGGTGGGCTATCAGAGCTTTGGGATTATTACGAACAGCTATAGCGCGGGAAGTGTCACAGGGGAAAAACAGCTCGGAGGGCTGGTAGGAGACAATTATAATAATGGCAAGGTATTATCGAGTTTTTGGGATGTCGAATCATCAGGGCAATCCATCAGTGCCGGCGGCGGCACGGGATTGACCTCCGCCGAGTTGCAAGCCGTGACGACCTATACAAACGCTGGCTGGGACCTGGCAGAAGAGACTGCTGACGGCACTCGTGATTTTTGGATTGTCCATGAAGGCAATTATCCTCGCCTGGCGATGTTTTCCGGATACAGCCCGGCAGAGCTCCATGGTTCCGGCACGCAGGAGGATCCCTATCTGCTCACGGATGCCCATGAACTGGGATCCGTATGGCATCGTCCCTGGGCCCACTATCGATTGGATTCAGATATCGACATGACTGGGATGCGCTGGAACTCTGCTGTTGTTCCAGATTTTGCGGGAAGCTTTGATGGCAATGGTTACGTGATTCGTCATCTTTGCATTGAAGGGTACTGGAACTTGGGCCTATTCGGGTATTGTTGGCCACAGGCGACTATTATCAATCTGGGTTTAGAGGATGTGGAGATCGTTGGTGAACCCAATAGTATCAATGTTGGCGGGCTGGTAGGACAAAATTATGGTATAGTGACTTCTTGCTATAGCGCTGGAACTGTCAGTGGAAGTCAATATATAAGCATTCTTGCAGGATTTAATGCTGGCTCGATTTTATCGAGTTACAGCGCTGGAGGAGTTAGTGGAGCCAAGTATGTCGGCGGGCTTGCGGGATATAATTCAGTCTTGATTACATCGAGCTACAGCACTGGAACTGTTCGTGGGACCGAGGATGTCGGTGGGCTCGTAGGAGGGAATGGAGATGGATCAATAACATCGTGCTACAGTATCGGAGTGGTCAGTGGGACTGAGGATGTTGGTGGGCTCGTAGGATGGAATTTGGGTACGGTTAATTTCTGCTGCTGGGATATTGAAACTTCGACGCAGGCTAAAAGTGATGGTGGTATCGGCTTAACTACTGCTGAGATGAAGGCACTCCAGACCTATATCGATGCAGACTGGGATCTGGTCAATGAATCAGCTCACGGCACATGCAATTACTGGGTGATTGAAAACCAAGAATACCCACAGTTGGCTGTGTTTTCAGGTTGGGTGCCGCCGGAGCCATATGGTCGTGGGACTGCCGATGATCCCTATCTTGTCACAGATATCAATGAACTGGGAACGATATGGTATCGTCCCCAAGCTCATTATTGTCTGGAGACGGATTTAGATTTATCTGAGATGATCTGGCATTCGGCAATAATCCCTGGATTTAGGGGGTGTTTTGAGGGGCAGGGACATACCTTAGAAGATCTTCACATAACGGGTGGTGGCTCTCTAGGCCTGTTTGGATATTGTTTATCTACTGCCGCTGTTACCAATCTGAATTTAGAAGCTGTAGAAGTCAATGGTGTCGGACAAATGATCGGCGGGCTTGCGGGGCGAAACAAAGGTTTGCTAACGACATGCAGCTGTGCAGGGAGCGTCAATGGTGATGATTATATCGGCGGACTCGTAGGATCGAATTCTGGCACAATTATTTCGGGCTATTGCAATACGAATGTAAGAGGCATGGAGGGTAAGAGTCAATTTGTTGGCGGACTCGTAGGATTGAATTCTGGGGCAATTCTTTCGAGCAGTATGAATGGAGAGGTCAACGGATGGAACCGCGTCGGCGGACTCGTAGGTTGGAATGATAACACAATCACGTCGAGCGACTGTAATGCGGTTGTCAATGGGTTTAATCTCATCGGCGGGCTTGTAGGAGATAATGATGGCATGATTACATCATGCTATAGTACGGGAGGTGTTAGCGGAGAGTATCGTGTCGGAGGGCTCGTGGGATCTAATTGGGGCCCGATTACTCTGAGCCATAGTTCGAGTACTATTATTGCTATAAAAACAAGCTTTGATAGAAGCGGAGAGGTTGAAGTCAGTGGAGGTGTCTTTGCTGGCGGGCTCATTGGATATAATTATGGGTATCATCCTATTACATCATGCTATAGCACTGGGGCCGTGAGTGGGGGGGACTATGTCGGTGGACTCGTCGGACGCAATTATTATGATGAGGATTACGATCTCGAGATGGATATGTGCTGGCTTCTGTCGAGTTACAGTACCGGAGATGTCAGCGGAGAGGCCTACGTTGGTGGGCTCGTCGGGGATAATTTAGGTCCCATTATGTCGAGCTATAGCACAGGTAGCGTAAGTGGGACCGAGCACGTCGGTGGGCTGATCGGAGAAAATGGTAGAGGGCCTTCGGCTCATTCGAAGGTGGGCTTAGTCGCGTTAAATTATAGTACAGGAACAGTCAATGGACGTTGTTGTACCGGAGGGCTAGTCGGACTAAATTATGGTATGATCTTGTCATGTTATAGCACTGGTGACGTCAGTGGGGAAATCTACACCGGTGGGCTCATTGGAAATAATGGGTATGCGATCAATTGGGCAGAGAATGAATACTTGGTTTCATTAAGTTACAGTACCGGAACGGTAAATGGGGAGAGCTTTACTGGAGGGCTCATGGGACAAAATTCCGATGTAATTTCGTCGTGTTACAGCACTGGAATTGTTCATGGTACTGATTATGTTGGAGGACTCGTGGGATCGAATAGTTATGGTTTGATCATGTCATGCTTCTGGGATATCGATAGCTCAGGACAAGATGAAAGTGATGACGGTATCGGATTAAGTACGGCCGAGATGCAAGACATCAACACCTTCCTGGATGAAGGTTGGGACTTTGTGGATGAAACCACTAATGGAACTGATGATACCTGGTGGATGCCTCAAAATGATTATCCTCGGTTGTGGTGGGAGTCGTTTTAAAGAAAGTAAGAAGAGAGGAAGTGAAGAGGAGAAGAACGACCAATTGTTGAGCTCTTCAAAATCTTATCTTCCTATCCTCTTTCCTTCTTCTCTTCTCCACCCGCTACTCCTCCCCCAACCGCTTTCTCTTTTCCCTAAAGAGCAACTCATGAGCTTGAGGCAAGATCTCCAAGATCCGCTCCCGGTAGGGGCTGTCACTGAGGGCCTGCTGCATTGCGTTCGGATCGAACTCGCTGAGCTTGCCGGCGTTTTCTCCGGCGAACCAGTGTTCGGCGTTGCCGAGTAGGTTGTAGCGGAATTGGGCATAGGCTTCCATGTCAAAGGCCGCCAGGAGGTTCCAGAGCCAGAGGATGCCGGGGATGTTGATGCGTCCGGGGGTGTCTTCCCAGAAGGGCAGGCCGTCAGTGTAGTGTTGTCGCCAGTCTGGGCCGTAGAGGGCGTCGAGTTCGCCGTCGAGTAGGGCCTTGATGGCAGTGACGCGGGGTTGGAGGTCGTCGAGTTGGTCCACGGCCTGGGCGTGGAGATCGAAGTCACTGGGGTTGGCTGCGCCGCAGGAGATGGTGTGGATCTCTTCGTGGCCTAGGATGAAGGCGTCGTTGAAGGTCATGGGATTCAGTGGAGCACAGAGCTGTGAAAACTTTTCCGAGGGGGCGTAGAGCATGCCGCCCTTGTCATTGGGACTGATGATAAAGACGCCTAGGTCTCGGTCTCGGGCCTTGAGAATGGCGGGCCAATTAAAGGGGTAGACGTAGGAGTGCCAGAGATTGACATACTCGAAGGCCGGTTCGTTCAGGATGTCCAGGATTTCGTTGGGTGAGGCATGGGTGCTAAAGCCCAGGTGGCCGATGACGCCTTGGTCCTTGAGTTTGAGCAGGTGGTCGATGATACCGGTTGAACGAGCCATCTGCAGCAGGGGACGATTGTTAATGCCGTGTAAAGCGAAGAGGTCCAGGCGGTCGGCCTGGAGGGTCTTCATGGAGGTTTCCAGAGTCTGGATGAATTCCTTGAGAGTCTCCTTGGGGGCAACCTTGGTTTGTAAAATGATACGATCACGAGCGTAATTGGGTAGCACCTGGCCCAATTCGTATTCACTAGTACCGTAGCCGTGAGCGGTTTCGATATGGTTGATGCCCAGGTCCAGGGCGTGGGCGATGATTTGATCCAGGTTGGCGATGGATGCAGCGGTGGCTTCATCGTCACGATTCCACGAGGTCTGAAAACGCATACAACCACAGGAAATCAGGGGTATATTTATTTCGGTCTTGCCAAAACGACGTGTCTTCATAAAACAGCTCCATTTGTCAATGTATTCGGTTGCTGTTATACGAGACACACCCACTCTTGGCAAGTGCTGGCTCTCATTGCTGCGATCTGTGAACTGCGATCTGTGATCTAGATCAATAGATCGATGGCACGAAGGTCTGATCCGAGAGGGGCGGGCGTACGTAACCGGATAGGTCCTGTCGCGGCGGCAGCTTGATGGGATCCGGGGTGAGGTCCTGGTAGTCAAACAAAGTCAACAGGTGATGGATGCAGTTCAGGCGAGCGCGTTTTTTGTCGTCGGCCTCGACCACGTACCAGGGGGCCTGCTTGATGTCGGTATGGGCGAACATCTGGTCCTTGCACTTGGAGTAGTCCACCCAACGAGAGCGAGATTCAACATCCATGGGGCTGAGCTTCCAGCGTTTAACCGGGTCGGTGTTGCGCGCGAGGAAACGGCGTTCCTGTTCCTCGTCACTGACACTGAACCAGTATTTGATCAGGATCGTACCGGAACGAATGAGCATGCGTTCGAATTCGGGGCAGGAACGCATGAATTCATGGTATTCATCGTCCGTACAAAAGCCCATGACCCGTTCGACGCCTGCGCGGTTGTACCAACTGCGGTCGAACAGCACCATCTCGCCGCCGGCGGGCAGGTGGGCACTATAGCGTTGGAAGTACCACTGGGTTTTTTCGCGTTCGGTGGGTGTGCCCAGGGCAACGACCCGACAGATACGGGGATTGAGGCATTGGGTGATGCGTTTGATCACGCCTCCCTTGCCGGCCGCGTCGCGGCCTTCAAAGAGCACGACCACCTTGAGTTGCTTGGCCTTGATCCATTCCTGCAGCTTTACCAGCTCGACCTGCAGACGAACGAGTTCCTTTTCGTAGTAGTCCTTTTGCAGAACCGTGCGTCCGCTTTTGGTCTTTTTATATTCCGGCTGGGCAGGTTTGTCCTGAGAAAATGGTTGGTGCTTTGATTTTTTGAGTTTGGCGGCCATTATTTGATCCCCTTGTTATTGATTCCCAAGCTCTATCGGCTGCTTGGGGTTCTGGCTTGATCCTATCCGGATATCTAGAGATGGGTCAAGATTTATATAGAGAGAACCTGCGTTCCCTGGACTCTTCATGGGATGCGGGCTTGTCAATAAAAGTCTGATAAAGCTTGATTTCAGTTAAATTTGAGGAAAAGCGATAGAGTGAAACCGCCGAATTTACTGATGCATACGATCATACATGACTATTTAGAGATACCGCAGGTATGTCGTTTTATCATGGGGTGTAGGTTTGACCGAGCAGATGGATCATTTATTGACTTATGAAGCACAGGCACCGGCATTGCTGGCATTGGCCCAGGAGGCAATGGGGTTGGCTTGTTGGGTCTTGGATATTCAAAGCGATCAAATGGAATGGTCCGAGAGTTTGACCAGACTTTACGGTTGGCCAGAGGATTCCTTAGGGGGGGGGCTGGAAACCTTCTTGAATCAGGTTCATGAATGTGATAGGGCTTCGTTACACCAAAAGTTGAATTCCATGATCGAGCAGCAACAGGGGTGGACGGTGGATTATCGTGTGGTTACCTCCAAAGGCAATACCCTGTTTTGTCGTTGCTCGATTCATTTTCAATCCCACTTTCTACTGGGCGTGGTCGAGGATCGGACTGAAATCCAGGGACTGGAAAGTGCCTTGATGGAGGGACAACAACGATTCGACATGACCATTCGGGCGGCAGAGATCGGCTTGTGGGATTGGGATATCACGACCGGTCAAGTCGTTTGTAGTGAACGCTGGGCCCAGATGTTGGGTTATCGTTTGGACGAACTTGAGCCGACCATCGAGGGGTGCTTCTCTCTGGTGCATCCGGATGACGAAGAGAGCATTAAAGAAGTTCTCAACCAACATTTGGCCATGGAAATTCCACGTTACCGTGTGGAATTTCGCATGAAGGCCAAGGATGGCGGTTGGCGTTGGATCATGTCCAGTGGACGGGTGATGGCACGCGACCGACAGGGGCAGCCTTTGCGTATGGCTGGAACTCACCTGGATGTGACTGCACGCAAAGAGGCGGAGGAACGAGTAATCAGTTTGGCTAAATTTCCCGAGGAAGATCCCAGTCCGGCACTCAGAATCTCTGCTGACGGTAAGATCCTCTATGCCAATATCGCCAGTCATGCCCTGTTGGCCTCCTGGAAGTGTTTGGTCGGAACCCAACTCCCGCAACCCTGGCTCGATATGGTGATTGAGACCTATGAAAATAAAGCCATACGGAGCGTAGAGGTAACCGTGGGGTCAGTTACCTATGATTTGACTCTGGCTCCCGTGGTGGGATTGAATTATCTCAATATCTATGGCTTGGATATCACCCAGCGTAAAGAGATGATCGAGGCTCTGCGTGAGAGTGAGGAACGTCTGCGTCTCTTGGCCGAGGGGACACACAATCTCATTTGTTTGATGGATGAAAACTTTAATGTGCATTGGACCAATCCAGCCTGGGAGGCCTATTTCAGTGACTTGGACAAACATGACTTTTCTCCATATGACATGATCCATCCCGAGGACGTCCCCAAGGTCTCTCAGGCCTGGGACAATATGGTGATGGGCGTGGCCAATGTAAAAAATCTGGTCTTTCGCATGAATTGCCCGAACGGCCAAGAGGTGGTTTTTGAATCTTCCGGTTATCGAGTCACCATTAAAGATCGTCTCTTGTATTATGTGATTTCACGTGACATCACGATCCAGCAACAGTCCGCCGAGGAATTACGTCGAGCCGTGACCGAATTGGAAGAGGCCAATCATCACCTCAAGGAGATGCAATCTCAGCTGGTCCAAAGCGAGAAGATGGCCTCGATCGGACAGTTGGCCGCGGGGGTGGCTCATGAGATGAACACCCCGGTGGGATTTGTGGCCAGCAATTTTCAGACATTGCAAGGCTATATGAATAAGTTTATCGATTTGTTCCATCGCTATGAAGATTTGGCTCAGCAGGTCGAAGCCGGTGACAAACAAAAACGCATGGAGATTTCCCATGACATCGAGAAGATGCGTCAAGCCATGAAGATCGATTTTGTCCTCGACGACCTTAAAGAATTGTTTGAGGAATCGACTGAAGGGCTGGAACGTGTCACCTCGATCGTGAAGAACCTCAAAGACTTCTCTCGTATCGATCAAGCAGAGGCCGTCGATGATTATTCTCTCAATGAAGGGATTAAGGCGACCTTAACCGTGGCTCGCAATGAAATCAAATACGACGCCGATGTGGAGACGGACTTTAATCAAGTACCTGTGGTGAGATGCAACGCTGGGCAGATCAATCAAGTGTTGCTCAATATCCTGGTCAATGCGGTCCATGCCATCAAGTCTCAGGAACGTGAAGGCAAAGGTCATATTACGATTAAAACCTTCACTCAAGAGGGGTACGTGGCCTGTCAGATTCAGGATGATGGCCCTGGTGTGCCCGAGGCAATACAATCCAAAATCTTTGATCCCTTCTTTACCACCAAACCCCCCGGCCAGGGGACAGGGCTGGGACTCAGTGTCTCTTATGATATCATCGTCAATAAGAATAAAGGCAAACTGTTGTTGGAAAGTCAAGAGGGGCATGGCACAACCTTTACCATCATGTTACCTTTGCAAAGTGAAGCGGCGAAACCGGTCGATGAATTCGTCGTGGATTAATCTAAGCTTAACACATTCGTAACTTCAACTCTTTTTAGATTCGTGGCGAAGAGGTCTAATCATTTCTTTTGTAAAAAAATTCCTTGAATGTCGTGTTTATTTTGAAAAAAGCATTGCCAAACCGATCATTGCGCGTTAAATCAACAAACGGACTTTTAAGGGATGTTTGCCACAGTGAGGATGGGGCCAAATTCCACCCCTGCAGGTTTCCCTGTGGATCATCTTGCTAGCGCGAGCTAGGTACATGCAATTCGGAGCGAGGGTGTGTGAACTAAACAATGTCTACAGATTCGGTCTAGGGTGACTGAATGAAACCTGTTTGTTAACACACATAGAAGGAGAGTTACCATGTCAAGGAAGAGTTATTGGATTGCAATTGCAGTGGTATTGATGGCTTCTTGCGCCTACGGTCAGTTGAGTCAGACTTGGTCGCTTGGCTTAGCCAATGGAGTTAGCGAGATGGATGGTTTGGGAATCCCGGTCACCGGTGCGATGAGCGCGAACGTGAGTGAAACCCAAACGATGTTTACCTGGAGCGGTGGAGTCATTCAGAGTGCAGGTGCAGGAGCGGGTCAGACGGCAACAGCCGGTGGTCTCGGCAGCAGTCAGGGAGTAACCCAAATCTTGGGTGGCAGTGGTATCCAAAGTGGCGGCACCCAGACATTGGGTCTTAGTGGGAATCAGATGATGGGCACCAGCACGGGCTGGTTGGGAGGCGCCACTGGATCGCAGGGTGCCGGTGCATCGCAAAGCCAGACCGCATTTTCTTGGGATGGCATTGCCACACAAACCCAACAAGCGAGCTTCAGCCAGAGTGGTACCGTAGTAGCTGGTCTCGGTGGTAGTGGCTCGATTGTCCAGGGGGTCTTCGTGACGGCGTCGCAATCGCAGCTTTAAAAGCGTGAAGAATGAAATCATGAAAGGCGGTGGTCTAAAGGCCACCGCCTTTTTTATTGCAGGCTTTGGATGTGAGGGTATAGATCACAGATCTCAGTTGACAGATCACCGTTAAGAAGCTCGAATGGGTAATTCATTAACTTCGAGCTATGATCTGAGAACTGTCATCTAATCAAGGAGATCTCAAGTGAATCCATCATCTGTTGCTGTCATCACCGGAGCGAGTCGGGGGATCGGTCGAGCCGTGGCCTTGGGCTTGGGCCGTTTGGGCTATCAAACTATCTTGATTGGGCGTTCACGCACGAGTCTGGATCGGGTGGCCCAAGAGATTTGTCAATTCACCGAAGTTGGCGAAGAACTGGCCCCGTTGGTGGTGCCTTTGGATTTGTCTCATGTTGAAGATATCGATCGGGTACTCTGGCCGGTGTTACAAAAGGCGGGGCGTGTCGATGTTCTGGTCAACAATGCCGGACAATGGTGTGACGGCTCGTTGGAGATGAGCGTTGATCAGCTGGAAAATCTCATACGCATTAATTTAACGGCCCAGGTTGCGGTCA
This sequence comes from Sedimentisphaerales bacterium, assembly GCA_963662565.2. GTDB lineage: Bacteria > Planctomycetota > Phycisphaerae > Sedimentisphaerales > Anaerobacaceae. The sequence continues at coordinate 16,924 of CAXXXG010000020.1, forward strand.
TGCAGACGGTCGTGCCCATGATGAAGCAACAGGGCGAGGGATCGATTTTCAACATCGCCTCGCGTGCGGGTAAGGTCGGCTTTGCTGAATCTGGCGGATATTGTGCCTCCAAATTTGCCCTGGTGGGGATGAGTGAGTCTCTCTACCGTGAACTGGTCCCCCTGGGCATCAAGGTCACGGCCCTTTGTCCCGGCTGGGTTAATACGGATATGGGGCAAGAAGCCGGCTGCACGCTATTGCCTGAAGAAGTGATCCAACCCGAGGATCTTTTCAAGACACTGCAATGGCTCCTGTCTCTGTCTCCTGGCGTCTGTGTACGCGAGGTGGTTTTGGAGAGCCCCAAGAGTATCGCCTAACGATATCGCGCGAGGGTCTCCTGGCCGGTGGTGGCCAGCCGTTCATAGATAACCAGCCACTCATGGCCGGTGTGCTGGAACAGCAGGGCGATATCTTGAGTGGTCACGAGTTTGTTGGAATTTTCGCTAAGCCTGGCCGTGGTGACGAGTTCTCCAGTGAGTAGGGCCTGGTCGTCACTGAAGCGAATCTTTTCAACGCTGAGCTCACTCGTGACGTCGTCATAGGTGTCTTGCTCATGCAGGGCCTGCTGCTCAAAGGCCAACACGCAGTCTTCACGACCGACCTGGACAATGTTGCTGTCGATAATCCGAGTCATGTTCGTCGCCAGCAAATCCACCACTTCGAGATCGAGTGGCCATTGACGGGTGTCACGCTCGCCATAGATCCCGGCCAGATTACGCAAATGTGGATCTGTCAGGTTGGGATCGAGCGGGGCGACATTGACGTCGTTGTTATCAATGATGTCGTTATCCGGTAGGTCCGCGCCCAGGCATAGATAGTTCAAGTACTCTTCCAGATTGGTGTAGCCATCACCCGTGCTATCCAGCACGCCGTCGTTTTTATCGTTGGGGTCGAGGCCCATGGCCAGTTCCCAATCGTTGGGCATGCCATCGTTATCCGTGTCTTCGGGAGCCGCATCGGCAAGCAATTCGGGCCAGCTTCCCACCTCATCCTCATCATCAATGAGCCCACCGGTCTTCTTCATGACGTCCATCAAAACCCGCAGGTCCACCTCGTCGCGTTGGAGACCGCTGCAACCCACCGTGGCCAAGACCCGCTCATAGGCCTGGTTTGGTTCGTCGGTGGTTACTGCTGGTACTGTAATGGGCTCATCCAACTTGTAGTTAACGGCATCTCGGCTGGAGAAATCTCTGAAACTCACCAGGATCCAAGGATTCGACGGGATCTGGCCGTCCATGCTGTTGTTGCTGAAATAGGCCTGGCTATAGAGACAGTATTCGTAAAAGGCGATAGTGCCGGTGGAATTGGGACCGCGGAGATAGTGATTGCCCACGAAGTTCATGTGCGTGATGCTGTCCGAGTCGGCGTTGTAACCGGCGCTGCTGCCGTTCCAGTTGAACAGGACATTGTTGCGAAAGTCGAGGGTAAAGCCGTCAGGGTCGATGGTGTGGCTGTTGTAGTTGCCCGGTCGAGGGCTGCGTCCCCGGTGATGGGCGTAGAGGTTGTGGTGAAAGCTGTAGCCGTTCCCCCACCCGCCGCGAATGAGCGAACCATAGCCGTGACAGTCTTTGGAATGGACCGAGCAATTGAGACTCTCGGTGATCATACACCATTGCACCGTGACGTTACCCAGAGTGGCCTTGGATGAAGAGGCCGATAGAGTTTCGTCTACACCCCAACTCACCGAACAGTGATCGATGATGATGTTTTGACCGTCGGCTACCCAGAGCCCGTCCAGTTCCACGCCGGCATTATCACCCGGTCGCACCTTGAGGTAACGGATGATCACATGGTCGGCGGAGACCACGATACCGTAGTTTTTAAGGCAGATGCCATCGCCCGGTGCGGTTTGGCCGGCAATAGTCAGGTAGGGATTTTTAATACTAAGATTGGATTGAAGGGCAATGGTGCCCGAGACCTCGAAGATCACGGTCCTGGGGCCCTCTGCTTCGACTGCGGCTCTCAGACTACCGGTGCCACGATCCCTCAGATGGGTGACCTTGTAGACCTTGCCTCCACGCCCACCCAGGCTGTTGGCGCCGAAGCCTTGGGCGCCTGGAAAAGCGGTTTGGCCTAAGCAGGCCGAAAGCGTCAAGCTTAGGAGAAGGACTATCATGCGACCGTATTTCATCACCAAAACCCCATATCAAGGTTGATTAATCTATTGTTGTGAGTATTCAACGATTCTTATTGTACCAAAAAGGCCCCCTAAGAACCAACTTCATAATAAACGAGATATTCATCGGCATGGTTACTGGCAGTCAGGCGATCCCAACGTACAAAGGCCACCGATCCGTCCAGGCGAGCCACCCCCAACCCGCTGGGATTACGAACTTTACGCTCCTCTGAGTAGTCGAAGGTGCCGCGGATATGGCTGCTGTACCAGATGGGCCACTCGCCATCGTCACCCACGAGAGAGCGTCGATCGAGGCAGAAGCAGGTCGCCAGGGTGGGGGAGGTGGCCCGATCCGTTACACGTTGGGCGGTTTTGTAGGTCTTACCGGTGTCCGGATCTTTCCAATTGCCCCGATTGCCCCAATAGATCCAGCCTACTTGGGTGGTATCGTGATAGAGTTTGGAGGTATCACGCGGTTCGAGCCAGTCCTGTTGTCCTTCGAAATAGGGGCGAGCCGTCTCACAGGTGGCGTGCTGTTCGGTGAGGCCATAGTGGCTCAAATACATCAGGGACTCGTAATTGACCAGGGCCATGAAATCCGCCTCGTCCCAGGAACGCCGATAGCCGGCTGCCTGGGTGTTGACAATGTTACCTACGGGCAGGCGATGGTCGAAGTCCTGGGCGTACATGAAGATGGCGGTCGATCCTTGGTGGAGATTGTTTTGGCAGACGATTCGTTTAACGCGGGCCTTGGCCAGACTCAGACAGGGCAACAGTAGCCCCATCAGTAAGGCGATGATGGCGATGACAACCAATAGCTCGACGAGGGTGAATCCTTTAGGCGCATACCGATACCGCATCATGAACTCCTAATAAATATGTATGTAATGCTATGGTTTAGGGGACGTAAAATGAATCCGGTGGCTGTTTTTCATAGAGCATGGTGGCCTCGACTGCGAGTCCGTCCGAGGTGTCCCAGATTTGCAGACTTACCGGCAGTTGGCTCTTACGCAGGGCATAGATACGAACCTGTCCGGACATCACATTGGAGTGCCCTTCAAAGACCGCCAGATCCTGTTCCACCACCGGATCCAGGTTCTGCGTGGGTGTGACATCGATCAAGGTCCCTTGCAACACGGCCCCAATGACGGTCTCCAGAGAGAAGGTCTGCCACGATCCTAAATTCTCAATGACCTCTAGGGCTGCGTCATCCGGTGTGACCGGTGTTTGGTGACTTAGATCGACGGCTGCAAGGATCTGTCCCTGCTCGGCATAGATCCGTTGTGATTGGGTTTCCAGCCTAAGCCGACCTTGATGCCCCAACCAGAGGTCCATGTGTTGGAAATAGTCTCGCTCGGGTTGATACAGGTTCAAGGAGATCCGTACGTAAGGGACACTGGCAAAGCGTTCGGTAACCTGGGCCCAAGCCACATTGCGGGGCATACTCATCCAAAACAAGCCCATCACCAAGGCGATTAGGGCTGCCCACTTGCCTAAACGCAGGCCGATGTCAAGATCTCCTGCTCTGGAGGACGATGGCATACGGTCAATTTCATCCTGGACTTGGGTATCCAAGGTGTCACTGGCCTTGATATGTAGCTGATTGAGGATTGGAATCAGGTCGTCGGATTTCATAGAGACACCTCCTCGAGTAAACATTGGCGGAGTTTGGCCATGCCATAACGGTAACGACCCTCGGCGGTATTGACCGAGACCCCTTGATGGCGGGCAATCACCGGGAAACGTAGGCTGGCATAGATGCGCAAGGCCACGACTTCACGCTGTTCCTGGGGCAGTTGCCCCATGGCTTGGAGCACTCGTGTGGCTTGTTCATCCAGGATGGCCTGTTGGTCGGGACCATGAGCAACGATGTTGGGGGATGAAACGGCGTTGTTGCGTTGGACCTTGAGTCTACGATTACAGTTGCGGGCCCGATTGGCCACGCAGGTCGATAGATAGGCCTTCAGACGCCCGGTCAGGCGAAAATGACCGAGCTGTTGAATGAAATGAGAAAACACGTCATGAACCACGTCCTGGGCGTCACCGGGATCATGCAGCAGGGCACCGGCCAGGGTCACGAGCGAGTGTTTGTAGCGTTCGTAGACTTGATGGAGGGCCTGCTTGTCACCTCGTTTGAGTCGTTGTTCTACTAGAAGTCGGTCTTGCCAATCCATGTCGTATAAGCCCAATTTTCCTTTATGATGACAGGCACTTTCCCTTTATAACACTTCCAGTGATTGTTTCCGTATAGGCAATTGGGATTTTTTTTGAGAGTTGTGTTGAACATCGTTTTTCAGGGATGAAACCATGGAGCAGTTTGGTTGGCTCAATACGGGTGTGTTGGTGGTCTATTTGGCTGTCATGGTGGGCATTGGCCTGCGTTTGGCTGGACGACAGCGTACGGGTGAGGATTATTTCCTGGCCGGGCGCAATCTGCCCTGGCTGGCCGTAGGCATGAGTATGTTCGCCTCCCTGACCAGTGCCACCACCTACATGGGGGTGCCCGCCTTTGCCTATCAACACAATATTGCCATGATCTTCGGCGTAGCTATGAGTTTGGTTGTCGCCCCCATTTTGGCCCGCTGGTTCTACCCGGTTTATCGTCGGCATCGTGTCACCACCAGTTATGAATACATCCAAACCCGCTTTGGAACCCCGGCTCGGGTGGCGGTTTCGACCCTGTTTGTCCTCAGTCGCCTGGGCTGGTTGGGGATTGTGATCTATGCCCCGGCTCAGGCCATGGCCGTGGCTTCGGGTATGCCTTTGTTGTTGGCCATTGTTCTGATGGGATTGTTGGCCGTGTTCTATACCGTGCTGGGAGGACTTTCTGCTGTGATCTGGACCGATGTGGTACAGTTCGTGATCCCTCTTGGGCGGGGGCCCTGTGGTTGGCGGGGACCTTGGTGATGAAAGTGCCTGGTGGTGTGAGCGAGATCTTGCAGGTGGCACAGGAGACAGGCAAGCTGGCCGTTTGGCAATGGCACGACTTGACACACCTGACTTTCCTGTCGGCCATGATCGGTTGGTTCTTTGTCTTTCTCAATGACTATGGCACGGACCAGGTTACGGTGCAGCGTCTCCTGGCCGTACGAAACGATCGCGGGGTGGCTTGGGCTGTGGGCTTTAATGCCGTCAATGATCTGCTGATCAATGGCCTGTTGATTTTTATCGGCTTGGGGATGTTGGCCTATTTTCAGGCCTTCCCCAACCAGCTGACTGCGGGAGTTCAAGGGGATGAAATGTTGCCGTACTTTATCATGCACGCCTTGCCGAAGGGAATCTCTGGGCTGTTGATCACGGCGATTTTTGCTGCGGCCATGAGTAGTGTGGATTCCGGGATCAATTCATTGTCTACGGTGATCGTTAACGATTTTGTGCGGCCTTGGCGACGAGGTGAGACGTGTAACGAGATCGCCCTGGCCCGTGTCTTGACGGTGGTCCTGGGAATCCTGGCCACGGTTGCTGCGGTCTATGCCGCCCAGGTGGGTAACATCGTCAAGATGTGGATGAAGGTCATGGGGTTGTTTGCTGCCCCGGTATTGTCGATCTTCGTATTGGGGCTGTTTACACGTCGGGCCCGTGCAAGGGGATGGCTGGTGGGGGCCTGCTGTGGGATTGGTTTGACGGTCTATTTACAATGGGCCCAGGCCGATCGACTCATGGAGGTATGGTACTTTCCCATCTCATTTATAGTCACCACCATGGTGGGCTATGGCGTGAGTCTACTAAAGTCATAAAAAAAGGCCTGCACACCGAAGCATGCAGGCCTTGCTTAACACTTTACATTGATTGATGTTTTACGGCTCTTGACGGAGCAGCAAGACGTCGTCCAGCAGCATGAGGCCGGTTCCACCTTCGGTGGGACTCTGGTTATTACCCACGCCGATGTGCAATGACTTGACACTGGCCAGGTCAACGCCGGCCAAGTCGGTCATCGGGATTTCCCAGGCGGTCCAGTCTTCCAGCAGGGTGGCACTGTCGCCATCCGGATGGGTGACCTTGGCACTGCTTCCCGAGGCATCTTCTACAATGACATACATGGGTTCGGGCGAGTTATCCTCGTCCACACCGATGTGCTCGATTTCCCAGTCACCACTGATGTCTCCAGTGAGTGAGACATTGGAGATTTCGGCTGTAGAGAACACACCACTGCTATGGCTACAAACCGCCAGGCCGATATAGACCGTGTTGGTACTCATGGCCACGGTGTGCTCACCCCAGGCCATGGGGGTCCAGGTAGAACCATCCGGACTGGTGTAGCCGCTGAAGACATGCCCGGAACGTTCCAACTTAATCCAGTAGGGGGCGTTCAGGGTGATTTGCTCCTGCATTTGTGCCAGCTGATCTTCGGTGACGCTGGTGTTTTCTTCGTCCAGCAGTTCCGAGTCGGTGACCACGCTGATGTTGGCTGTGGCCCGTTTGCGGAAGCGAATACCATTTTCCGCGGTTTCGCAGACCATGAGGAACTTGTCTGCCGGATCCAATCCTGAACGAATCATCACACCCGCCAGAGACCAGGGATCCACGCCTTCGATGCTGTCGATGCGGGCCACAATACTGCCATCGCCCTTGAGCGTTTTGTAGACCAAGCGGAACTCGTCACTGTAGTTATAGATGTCTTCGCCTTCAGAGGTGATGGTGAAGCTGCCGTTGTCTTCGCTCCAGGCCATCGGACGACCCTTGAGGCTAACCTGCAAGGCATAGATGTCATCGACGGTCCAGTCTTGGGCCTCGTCCCAAATGCGATCGAGTTGGGAATATTCGTCCCTGTCGTCACCAGTATTGTCATAGAGGAAAGGCAGTGATTGCGAAGCACTGACATAGTCATCGGTTTCCATATACGGGGCAGAATCGTATCCCGTTTGAGAGCCGGTACCATTGCCATAGTCTTCGTCCCAACCATCCAACCAGGTCAGGTAGGGTTGATTGGTCTCGTCATCGTAGCTTTCGAAGTCGTCCACCACGACATTGTTGGAGACCTCAAAGATCCAGACGCGTCCCTTGCTGATGGCTTCGCCTTCGTTGACCTCATCCACACGCCAGTAGTAGGTTTGGCCATAGGAGAGGGTCTCGGGAAGATCATAGGTGAGGGTCTCGGCATCCAGTCGACCTTGGTAGGTGCCATCGCCACTGGTGATGTTGGCCTGAGTCACGCTGTTGTGATCCGTTCCGAAATAGACGTCGTGATAAAAGGCGTTTTCACCTGCGGTCCAACTCAGTTGGGTCAGATCCACACTGGCATTGGCATGATGGCTCGGACTGGGAGAACCGGCCAGTCTGGGATCGCCCAACATGGTGACCTGGACTTCTTCCGGGGTCAAGGCGTAGTCGTAGATGCGGACATCGTCCAACAGTCCCTTCCACAGGCGAGAAGACTTGCCATTGGTTCCTAAACGCATCACGGCGTCGAGGGGGAAATCCATGCCTGTATGTTCGGTTGAGGCCGATTCCTCGCCATCGCTATAGAGGATTACGTCGCCGTCGATATCCCAGGTCACGGCCACGTGATGCCAAACGCCATCGTTCAACGTGTCGCCGTAGAGGTTGATGTCACCGAGGTCGCCGCCTTCAATGAAGAAACGGGCTTTGCCGTTAGTATGACAGCCCAGGGTGACTTCCTGTGCACTTCCAAATCCAGAACCTCCGTTTTCGTGGGCACCGTTGAATGCCATCAGACGGCGGTCGTTAGCATTTTCGATGCTTTCGAGATATTCTTGACTCGGTCCCTGCATCCACATGGTGAGGGTGCCTTGAACCGTGGTGATCAGACCGGGTTGAAGTTCTACAAAGTTACCACTGTTGCCAGGGAATTCCAAGGCGTCGCCATCGGCGCCGTCGTAACTCCAGGTCAGCTCTCCCAGCATGGTGCCATGGTGGTCAAAACCACTGTAGTCCGTGGCAATGGCCACACCATCGTCGTCCAGCTTCCACCAGCCGACCAGGTTGGCATCATAGATGGGGATGTTGGGGATGGTCGAGAAGGTCCAGACATCGCCGGTGTAGACGGTGTCGTCTGCCGTAATCTCATCGACACGCCAGAAGTAGCTGTAACCCTTTTCCAAGCCGGCCGGAGCGAAGGTCGCCTCGGACTGGTTTCCTTGGAATTCCGGGGAATCGGTGGTTGCAGCCGTGACGGCGTCGATGTTGTTGCCGAAATAAACATTGTGGCTGACGGAGCCGAAACCGGCCACCCAACTGAAGGCCGGATCCAGGTCTACGTAGACGGTCCCATCGGCAACCTCGGGGCTAGAGGCCTGGAGCAGGGCTATGCTGAAGGTCCAGGTCATGCCCGTGGTGACGGTGCCATTGCCGGCCACTTCATCCACTCTCCAGTAGTAGGTTTGGCCGGGGACAAGGGTTTCAGCCGGAGTATAGGTGGTCCCTGCCTGTTCGCTACTGACCAGGTCGGCCTCGGTCAGTTCCGGGGTGGTGCCCAGGTAGACATTATGGCTGACCGCACCTTCGCCTGCAGTCCAGGACAGAGAATCGGCACTGGCGTGTTCATCGAAACAGATCGGTTGAGGTACGCGGGCCTGGGCCGTGGCACTGAGGGCATAATTGACAGCTGCGGCCAGCAGGGTATAGGCCTCATCGGTCATGATATCCTGGTTGTTCTGATGGAGGAAGAAACCGATGCGGATATCCGCGGCTATGGCAGGGCTGCCATCAGCGGGATCCTGAGCCAGTTCGTCTTCCTTTTCATAGACACAGATCATGTCATAAAGGACACCGTCGGCCAAGGTGGCCTGGGCAATGATCTTGCCATCGCCATCGGTCCAACCCTTGGGGAATTTGGCTTCACCTAGGGAACCCTGTAACGAGGTTAAAACCTCGACCGAGCCAGTGAATCCTGCCGCCAGGAAGTGGTCCGGCATGGTGATGGTAATCGTGGTATCTGCGGCCAATTCATCGCCACCAGAGTTGCTGGTCAAGCCCATCTCATCCCAGGCATAGGGTTCGGATACGATCATGGGGGTCTGAATCGCGGTAATTTCATTCTTGATACCGCCTGAGCTTACAGATTCGCTGATATAGACCAGATCTGCTGCAGAGGCCGCGGCTCGGGTCGTGGCCTGGTTTTCACTGTCTCCAATATATGTGACGGTGTGGCCCATGGCCTTGAAGAAATCACCGATGAATCCATCGTTATTCGTTGAAACGGTGGTTGGGTCCGTGCTGACGAATAGGATCTCAGCTCCCCAAAGTGATGGTGCCATGCAACACAACAGGGCACAATACAGCAGGGATTTAACCAATAATCTTGCGCTCGACATGAAATTCCTCCTTCGGTTGAACAATAAAGATGGCAAAAAATGCCGTGTCATTTGGTAAACGCCGATAGCGAAAGCGTTTTAATATCGTCACTCTTTACTTTTCATATTGGAATTACTGCTATCACGTATCTTAACCTATCGGCCTATACGAATTAAAGCAAAATCAAGAATTTTCCGGATCATGGGCTAATTCGTCAATTTTTGGCCTTATTGAAGCTGTCATGGAGGGGGGGTAAATGGTGTTGGAGAGGGTGAAAAGGTTCTTTTTTGCGGTTTTTTGCTTCATTTTTTCGGAATCAGTGGCATAGATGGGTGGCATAATAGAGTTAAACTCCCATGACTAAGGGGCCCTATGTCGGAATCGACCACAACAACACAAAATAAGGACCATGGCGAGCAGTTTATCAGCCTGTTCGTCCGGCACCAAAAACAGATCTATGCCACCATCCTGGGACAGGTCCCCAACACCAGCGATGCCGACGATATCTTCCAAGAGACCATGGCGGTGTGCTGGCGTAAATTCGAGCAATTCGAGCCCGGAACCCACTTTGTTCGCTGGGCCAATACCATCGCCAAATACATCATTTTGGACTTTCGTCGCCGCCGGGCCAGCAAGGGCATGGTGCTACTGGCCGATGATATCCTCGACGCTCTCAGCGAACGCTGCGAGTGTGTGCAGGACCATGTGGCCGATCGCCTGGAGGCTCTGCAGGGCTGTGTGGGCAAGTTGGATGACAAGGCCCGCCGCCTGGTGCGTCTGAAATACGAGCAGGATGAGTCCGTCGAGAACATTGCCCTAGAGTACAGCCTCTCTACGCGACGGATCTATCAGACCCTCAGTCAAATCAATGGTGTCCTGCTGCGTTGCATACGTCGTACCCTGGCCCAGAGAGGGGTGGTACTCTAATGCAAATGGACTCGGCCCGCCGTGACGAATTGCGTCTACGTTTGAGCCTCTTGCTCGAGGGTAAGATTACCTCGACCGAGCGTGAAGAGCTGGAAGCCTGGATGCGTAGCGATCCTGAGATCCTGGCCTATTGCCAGGAATACTTCTTCGTTTGGGCCGGTCTGCATCAACCCTGTTCGGTCCATGGCGAGTTAATGGAAGGGGATACGATCGATCAAACGCAACCACCATCGATGCGTCTATGGCGTTCCAAGTGGATTGCGGTCGCGGCTGTTTTGCTGTTGGTCATCGGATTGTGGTGGGGCCTGCGTCCTCAGGAGGCACCGGTGGTGACAGCCCTGGTGGTGGCCACTTTGGAAGACGGACACAACCTCAAGTGGGAGCGGGATTTTTCCAGTGAGCCCAACAGTCCCATGGTCGCAGGGCATTGGCATTTACTACAGGGTGTAGCCCAGATTCGCGTGGGCCAGGCCGCAAGTGTCCTGGTGCAGGGGCCCTGTGAGTTTCAACTGGACAACGAGCAACAGATGACCCTCGATTGGGGTAAGCTTACCGCAAAGATGTTGCCCGACAGTGACGGCTTTACCGTGATCGCGGGAGCCGCTCGGGTGGTCGATCGGGGTACCGAGTTCGGTGTGCTGGCGCAACCCTTGGGCCTCAACGAGATTCACGTCTTTGACGGCAAGGTCGAGATTTCCGATCGCCAGTTGGGGGGGCTGGCTAATGTACTCAAGGCAGGTCAGGCCGCCATCGTGGATGTGGAGGGACGCTACCGGCCATCAGGACAGGCCCAGCCTCGTCGATTTGTACGGGCTTTACCTGAGCCAGGGGTGTTGGCCTGTGCGGGGGTACGTTTGGACCTGGCCGACATTGTGGGTGCGGGAACCGGGCTGGGGACCGGAGAGATCGATCGAGGTCTCGATCCCTGTGGTGGGCAAGTGGTCCGTCCCAACTCTACCCGCGTCAAGGATATCGACTGCTCTTACAAGCAACTGCCCTACATTGATTATATCGACGGCGTCTTTGTCGCGAATCGCTGGAACGGTCCGCCCGTGGTCAATTCGGACGGGGATGTGTTTAAAGAATGTCCCATGACCGACAGTGACTACTACGAGGGTATCTTCAACGGGGCCAAGCTGTCACTGGCCGGGGCCCTGGAGTTTCATCAGGGGCGTTTTGGCGATCAGGTCTATGGCACGCGGGAATTTCCCGGTCTCAACCTGCACGCGAATGCCGGCATCACCTTTGATTTGGATTCCATTCGACGGGACTATCCCGGTGTCGAGATCGATCGATTTACGGCCATCGGTGGGATTTCCGACACGGTCCTACCTTACATGCTGTCCGATGACATGACCGATATCTGGATCCTGATCGATGGCAAGGTGGTCTACTACCACCGCTTCACCGCTGCCGGTGATCATCAGGATGACATCGACATCGAGATCCAGGCCGCGGATCGCTTCCTGACCTTGGTGGCCACCAGTGATGGTGACTCGGCCTTTAGTTGGAGCTTTCTGGCCGAGCCATGCCTGGAATTGGTACCTGTTTTTTAAAACTTGTGTTAAAATCCTGCCACGCCCATGCTGGATAGGGCGACTAAACGAACAGACTTCACTTGAGTCCAGGAGAGATCATCATGTTTAGATCATGGCCCTTGATTGTCACCCTTGTCGCTTTGTCAACTGTTTTGCTCAGTGCTCAATCGCCCGATTGGGAAAACGAGCAGGTCTTTGCCATCAACAAGGAGCCGGGACGGGCCACGGGCCTGTCCTTCGACAGCATCGATCAAGCCGTGGAGGCCTATCGGCTGCAAGGGCCACAGGACGCCTGGAAGCCATGGACCCTCAGTCCCTATTATGCCACCCTCAATGGGACTTGGGCCTTTCATTGGGTGGCCGAGCCCAATGCACGACCGTGTGACTTCTATCGCCCCGAGTTCGATATCACGCCGTGGGACCGGATCGAGGTGCCCTCCAATTGGGAACTCAAGGGTTACGGTACGCCCATCTACACCAATGTCACTTACCCTCATCTGCGTCAGCCGCCCAAGGTCATGGGTGATGTGCCGTCACACTACACCGCAGCGAGTGAACCGAACCCCGTGGGCAGTTATCGTCGTAACTTCACCGTGCCCGATGCCTGGCAGGGACGTGAGATCTTTATCCATTTCGATGGGGTGGGCTCGGCCTTTTACCTGTGGATCAATGGCGAACAGGTGGGCTACAGTCAAGGCAGCCGTACCCCCGCAGAATTCAACATTACCTCCTATCTGCAACCGGGCGAGAACTGTCTGGCTGTGGAGGTCTACCGCTGGTCGGATGGCTCCTATCTGGAAGACCAGGACCTCTGGCGTCTCAGTGGTATCTTTCGTGATGTCTACCTCATGAGTACACCTAACGTTCAATTGAGAGATGTCTTTGCCTTAACCGATCTGGATGAGAGCTACCAGAATGCCACCTTAAAGGTCACGGGCACATTACGTAATCTTTCCTCCGTTGAAACCCAGCGGACATTGCGTGTCACCTTAGTCGATCAGCAGGGGAAGCGATCGGTTCTGGGGACCACGGCTAATGTGACCCTCGAACCGGGGCAGGAGGGCGTTGCGACGCTAGCGGCTCAAATCGAGAAGCCTCGTCTTTGGACTGCTGAGACGCCCAACCTCTATACCGTGATCCTGGAACAGGTGACAAACGAGGGAAAGGTCACCGAGGTCAAGGCCTGTCGTTTGGGCTTTCGCGAGGTGGAGATTCGCGATCAGCAGATTTGTCTCAACGGTATTCCCATCCTGTTCAAGGGGGTGAACCGTCATGAAATCGATCCTGATTTGGGCTACAGCGTCGATCTCAAGTCCATGGTGCGGGATCTGGAGTTGATGAAACGCAACAACATCAACACCGTACGTACCTGTCACTATCCGGATTGGCCCATCTGGTATGACCTGTGTGATCTCTATGGTATCCTCATTGTGGACGAGGCCAATATCGAGTCGCATGGGATGGGCTATGGTGACGAGACCCTGGGTAAGGTGCCCAGTTGGGAGGCGGCCCATGTCGATCGCACTGTGCGTATGATCCAGCGAGACAAAAACCATCCCAGTGTGGTGATCTGGTCCCTGGGTAACGAGGCCGGGAGCGGTTCCAACTTTGCCGCCAGTGCGGCGGCCATTCGCCAGCTGGATACCTCGCGTCCCATCCACTACGAACGCATGGATTCCGTGGCGGATATGGACAGCGTGATGTACCCCTCGATTTCCTATCTGGATAGTGAAGGTCAACGGGATACCCCCAGGCCCTTCTTTATCTGTGAATATGCCCATGCCATGGGCAATGCCTGCGGCAATCTTAAGGACTATTGGGACATGATCGAGTCTCACAATCGTTTGGTGGGGGGCTGTATTTGGGACTGGGTGGATCAGGGACTACGTAAGTTTACGGGGGGCACCCTGGCCGATGGTTCACCCGAGTGGTTCTTTGCCTATGGCGGGGACTATGGTGATCGTCCCAATGACAACAACTTCTGCTGCAATGGTGTCGTGACACCCGATCGTCAAGTCACGGCCAAACTGCGAGAGGTAAAGCGGGTTTATCAGTATGTTAAGTTCGCCTTGGCCGATGTCACCGAGTCGGGCGTGCAGGTCTCCTTGGCCAACCACTATGGTTTTACCGATCTACAGGGTTACACCCTGGATTGGCAATTATTGGAAGATGGGACCGTTGTCTCTGTGGGGCAGTACATCCTGGGGGCACTGCCACCCGGCCAAAAGCAAACGTTGTCGCTAGATGTGACCACGCCTCCTCATGGACAGCCTGGAGCGGAATACTTTCTCAACCTAAGCCTGTTACGACCGGATGCCACACTCTACAGTTCGGCCGGTCACGAGGTGGCACGGACGCAATTTGTACTTCCGTATGAATCACCAACCCCATCCGGTCCCGATTTGGAGACCATGCGGCGACTCAATCGAATCACGGCACCGTTGCTGGAGGTTCATGACGACAACTACACCATTGCCGGGAACACTTTCCGTGTGAAGGTCAATCGGGAATCCGGTGTCTTGACCTCTCTCAACTATAGCGGCATTGAAACCCTTTGCCAGGGACAGGGTCCGACCTTGAACGTGATGCGGGCCTTAACCGACAATGACGGCTGGTTGCGACGCACGACCCGATCGCTGCGTGACCTAACTCCGAGCGTGCGGTCGGTCACGGTCACACGTCCCATTCAAGGCGTAGTCAAAGTGCATACGGTGATTGATTATCAGGGACGCAATGGCTTGGTTTTGCAGCATGAAACCACCTATTCAATCTTCACCGACGGTGTGATCCAGGTCGATAATTGTGTACGGATTCCGGATGCCATTGACCTGTTACCCAAGTTGGGCGTGCAGATGGCCTTACGGCCTGCCTTCGAGCAACTGGCTTGGCTCGGTCGGGGTCCCCATGAGAGCTACATTGATCGTAAGACCAGTGCGGATGTGGGACTCTATGAGGGCTTGGTTGCTGAGCAATACGAACGTTACGTTCGTCCCCAGGACAACGGCAACAAGACCGACGTACGCTGGCTTACCCTGGCCGATGGACGGGGCAACGGTCTGCTGGTGGTCACTGATGGGACCTTTTCCTTCAGTGCCCATCATAATACCTGGCAGGACTTTGATCGGGCCCGGCACATCCACAAGGTCGTTCCCCGTGATGAGATTATCCTCTGTCTGGATGCCGCCCACGCCGGTTTAGGTGGGGATAGCTGTGGTCCTGCAACCCTGGAACAGTATCGTGTCCATGCCCAACCCGAGATGTGTTTTAGCTATAGCCTGCGTCCCTTGCCGGACATGCAGCAGCGTGCTGTGGCTGCACGTAAATCCTACCCGGTTATGTTGGCCCCCAGAGTGACTCGGGACATGGAAGGGGTTGTGACTGTGACTTCACAGGCCACGACCGGGCGTTTGATGGTCAGTCTCGATGACGGGGATTGGCAGTCCTACACCGGTCCCTTCGATGCCGTTGAGGCCGTGCGGATTCGAGCCTGGGTAGAATATGACGCTGATCTATGCAGTGATGTGGTCGAGGTGGAACTGCCCGCGATAGTCCCCATGCTTGTGCTGGACAAGGCGAATTGGCAGGTCATCCATACCGATAGCGCTGAGCCGGGCGAGGGCGAATCGCAACACGCCATCGATGGCAAGACCTCGACCTTCTGGCATACCCGTTGGTCGCAGGCCCGCGATCCGCACCCCCACGAGATCCAGATCGACCTGGGAGCGAGCAAGACCATTCTGGCTTGGGTGCAATGGCCGCGTCAGGATAGTGCCAACGGACGCATCCGTCAGTACGAGTTCTATATCAGCGATGATCCGCAGCAGTGGGGCACTCCTGTTAGCCAAGGGAAATTCCCCAATGTGGGAACCGCGCAAAGGGTTACCCTTGAATCACCGGTGAAAGGCCGTTATATTCGACTCAAGGCCCTGGATGAATGGGGCGGCGAATACTATACGACGATAGGCGAGTTAGATGTGATGGTGGCGAAGTAATCGATGAAGATTCTGACCAAGCACACGGATTATGCCTTGGCTGCATTGAGTGTTCTAGTCGAGCACCAGGACGAACCCATTAGTGTGGCCGATCTGGCCGAGACGTTGGATATTCCTTACCCTTTTTTACGTGGGGTATTTCAAAAGCTCAGCAAGGCAGGCATTGTACACTCCACTCGTGGCCAGGGGGGGCGGTTATGTCCTGGCCCATGATTCCAAACGGATCACGGTAGGTGACGTCATGAAAATCTTTCAGGGTCCTTTGGAATTTACCCGTTGCTGGGTGCGAGATGAGAAATGTCCACGTCGTAGTCGGTGTATGGTTAGACGCAAGTTAAAGTCCCTCCAGCAGCGTTTTCAGGAAGAACTCTGCGATTCCACCCTTTACGATTTAGTTTCCTCAGAGTAATTTAATCTAAATAATCTCCACAAAAAGTAAATTTTTGAGTTGCACAAATGATACTGCAGGGGTATCAATAAGACATGTGTTAAACTCAGGGGTGCGATCGTGACGATCGACTCGAGTCACACGCAGCCCGCCGCAAGCTCCTTTGACTCTGAGATGGAGGTCATGTCATGAAGAACGTAAGACACGTGTTATGGTGGAGCGGAATCTGGCTCACCCTGGTAATGGCCGTTGCAGTCCAGGCCATTGTCCCACCCACCTCGGACTGCGACTGGCAACGCGGGATGGACCATAAGATGCACTGGCCCCAACTCCCGGACCTAACCAACACCGCAATCGATCTCGATATCCGCCCCTTGATGGCGGATGATTTTTTATGTGGTCAGAGCGGTCCCATCACCGACATTCATATCTGGGGTGGGTTTCCGGTCGATGCCATTCCCGTGGATGATCCCGGGGAATTGTTGGTTGAGATCACCCTCTACAGTGACATCCCCGCGACTCCGGACAGTTGGAGTCATCCCGGCGAATCCTTATGGAGTCGCCTGTTTCAACCGGGGGATTACAATGTCCGTATGGTGGCTGATGGTGACGTCGGTTGGGTCATGCCGCTCAACGACACTTACGATCCCTGCGATCACTGGAACACCTATCAATTTAATTTCTGCATCGAGGAAGAACCCTTCGTTCAAATCGAAGGCACGGTCTACTGGCTCGCTATTGAGGTCTACGATCCTGCCGGTAATGCCGTGCGTATCGGATGGCGTAATACCTTGCCGGAGTTGAACTGGAACGATGCGGCTGTGGTGCTCGATAGCACCAATAATCAATGGCTACCACTGGTGTATCCTACGGGACATCTTTGGGAGGAACACCCCCTGAATCTGGCCTTTGTGATTACCGGTGATCCCGAGCAAAAACCCAAATTCGATTTGGGCGATGCACCGGATAGCACCACGAATACCCTGGGCACCTCCATGACGGCCTATTCTTCGCCGCTGGTCAATGCCAACTATCCCACGGTGTATGGGACAGGGTCACCTCCCCATGGTCCCTTGCACCATGATCCCTATGGGCTGGCTTATTTGGGGCCCGATGTTACCTTGGAGCAAGAGGCCGACGTGGGACCCGGATCAGGATCTGACCAACAACATCATTCCACGTCTGGATGCCCCGGATCGCGATCGGGCCGATGACAGTCTGGAACTGCCTCTAGTATTGCCTGCCTGCCAACCCACTCGTTTCAACTATACCGTGACCGTGACCAATCCCGTACAGGATGAGGCCTATGTCAATGTCTGGTTCGATTTCAATCGGGACGGCGACTGGGAGGACTGGCTCGATTGTGAAGACGGTGTGGCCGTGCCCGAGTGGGCCGTACAAAACCAGGTGATCGATACCTCGGTGGTTGGAGTCTTTACCTACACGACCCCCGATTTCGCCAGTTGGCACCCCTTGTCACAAGACGATCGTAATCCGCTGTGGATGCGTATTACCCTCTCCGAGGTCCCCTT
>CAXXXG010000021.1:0-12258 GCA_963662565.2 Sedimentisphaerales bacterium
AAGATGGCCAAGCCGGAACTGGCTGCCGAACTGATGAAGCAGGCCAAGGCCGATACCGAGTATCGCTGGAACCTGATGCAACAGTTGGCCAAACTCCAATGTGGTGAGTGTGCTGAGTAGTTTTCAGTAACCACAATTAGGTTATAGATGTTTATCAGCGAGCCCCAGTCTGACTGGGGCTCGTTTTTTTTTTTATTGGCGACAAACTCGACAGGGCTGTGACATGTATTACAATGATGACAAGTATCAATCCGTATCCAGAATCCGTGACATTGAATTGCCCCTGAAAGGGGCTTTAAGATAAGCTGTCATTGCGAACGCAGTGAAGCAATCTTCCATTGTTTTACTTCATTTGCATCAAGGGTATAAGGGGGTGAACTTGGCAAAGGCTTTATCTAATGATAGTCTGGTTCTTAAAACAAGGAAGATTGCCGCGTCGCTACGCTCCTCGCAATGACGCTGGAATAAATCGTTATAGGGCGAATCGATATGAAGAACACGGTTGTTCACACCCTGGCCTTGACCTTGGGCATTCTATTGCTGGGAGTGTTCTGGACCCTGCACGTCCCCCCACATTCTTCGGAACCCTGGCCTGCCACTGAACTCGAACGTCACGCTGCCGCGATGCTCTTGGCTCAGCATCCGGATATGAAAAGAATCCTGATTGTGGGTCATGGATTGGCGATCGCCGAGACCTTGTCCATGAGTGACTCTCTGGAGGCCGTGGATTGGATTCCTTTGGAGCCTATTTACCCTGAGTTGCATATAGACGCTCAATTCCGCCATATAACCGAATCGCTGAAACCCTGGTTGGTTGAGCATCCTGGCTCTTATGATGCGATTTTGATCAACCTGCCCACACCTTGGCATCCCCTCTTCAGTGACTATACCACTGAAGAGGTCTTCGACCTAGCCCGAGAGTCCCTAACCATTAACGGCATGCTGGCTGTAGGCCTGCCCGAACAAGAATTCTATTGGGCCGCTGTGGTCCAGCAGACACTCGCCCAGGCCTTTCCCCAGACCCTAGTGGTCGGGGACGAGGGGCTCTGGCTGCTTTCGGCTCGACGAGTGCACTTGGAAACCATTGCCCGTCGTTTGCGTCTGCGTTTCGAACGATTGGACAACGCGGCCCAGATCTGTGATCCCCTTGTCCTGAATGACATTTACGACTATGAGCGTTCGCAGCAATGCCAGTGGATCATGAACCAGATTCCAGGGGCATCGATCAACATCGATCCGCAACAAACCTTGTGGCAAGCTCGACAAGTTCGATGGTGGCAGGCCTGTGGGGATAAGAAATTGTCGGTCTTGCAAGCGGTGCAGCGCATTCGTCCCGCGGTCGTGATGGGGGGGATGGCACTGGCCCTGTTTTTGTGTCAGGCCGTGGTTCGTTTACAGGGGCGTCGCAAACAGGGGGGCTGGTCTATCCAGATCGGTCGTCTGGAAGCTCTCCTATTGCCTTTAAGCGGTGGTCTGGTGGCTGGGATGGTCCTGGCTGAACACTTGAGTGCAAGTACGGTCGAGTCGCTAATCTGGACGCTGAGTCTGTTTCTGTTGGGGATTGGCGTGGGGATCTTGAGGATGCGATCATGGGCCAGGCATCCAAACAAGAGTGCCATGTGGATCTGGATTCTGTTGAACATGGTGATCGTGATTCAATGTGGACTGGTGCCCTTGGATTTTGGCATGCTCTCCTGGTTGCATATGTTCTTCAGTGGGTTGTTCCTGGGAATCTATGTCATGGCCGGAATCCTGGAAGAACGCCAAACACATGGCGATTGGACCAGCGCCAGTCTGGGCATCGTCTTGGGCTTACTGATCTGGAGTCTTTTAACACCCCAGGTTACAATCGTGACCTGGGGCTCGTTGGCCTTGGTCTTGGGACTCCGTTTCCTAGCACTTATTCCCCAAAGAGCACCTTCGGTAGACCGTTCGATTGCAAGGGCGTCCTTGGGAATGATCTTGGCGACCACTGTACTCAGTGTCTTGTTGATGGACCACATCGGTCGTTGGTCGCAACGGGAGCAGGATGACCGCGGACCAGAGGCTGTGGCTCGTCGTCTGGTGGGAGACCGTCACCTACTGGCCTGTCAAACCACCTTGAGTGATGGCGCGACGTTGGACTATTGGGAAGTCACTCAGGGCTTGCAGAGCAAGGGGTATGTCTTTGCCTCCGAGGATCTCTGTGAAACGGTCTATGGTTACGGAGGTCCCATGGAGTTGATGGCCTATGTGGATCCGGAAGGGAATCTCTTGGACTATCAACTCACTCGTTCCTATGAAACCCCGCGTTATCTTGATTCCATCCGTGGTTGGATGGAGGCCCTTAAGGGTAAAATTGTGTTTGGTGATGTGGTCCTGGCTGATGTCGATTCCGTTTCCGGTGCGACTTTCAGTACTCGGGCCATTCGCGCTCTCTTGATCCAATCGGGTCAACGTTTCTCCCAAGAGGTGTTGCAATGGGATGACGGCCCCCAATTGGCCCAGCCGTCGCCTTGGCAGCGGGTCGTCAGGGATCAACGCGTCATCGTTTTGTTGATAGTGTTTCTATTGGCCTTGGTTGTGATGCGATGGGATCGTCATGGACTGCGCATGGCCTGGCTGGCATTGATCGTGACTGTGATGGGCGTGGGGCTCAACCTGCAGTACTCCACCGACCACGTGATGCCCTTATTACACGGAGATTGGCCGGTCTGGCAGCAGGGACTTTCGTGGCTGTTGGTCTTGGGTATACCCCTGATCATTTTATTGTTGGGCAATCTCTACTGCGGTTACCTCTGTCCCTTTGGGGCTTTGCAGGAATTGCTTAATAAGCTGATCCCGCGACGCTGCCAACCCGGCCGAACCGCCCAACGTTGGGCCAGCCTGATCAAGTATGTCATTCTCACGGTATGGAGCGTGGCCTATCTGTTCACCGAGGACAAGGCCGTCTATCGTCACGATCCCCTGTTGGGATTCTTCGATACATCTCCCAAAGAGACCCTGTCGCCCTGGGTCGGACTGCTGCTGGTGGCCGTCTTGATCTTTCCCCGTTTCTGGTGTCGCACACTCTGTCCTACCGGGGCGTTTCTTTCGCTCTTTAACCTAGGGGCTTGGCTGCGACGTTGGCTGCCGGTCAAGAAGTTCGGCCAATGCGAGTTTGGCTTAACCGGACGGGATCACCTCG
Source organism: Sedimentisphaerales bacterium (assembly GCA_963662565.2). Classification (GTDB taxonomy): domain Bacteria; phylum Planctomycetota; class Phycisphaerae; order Sedimentisphaerales; family Anaerobacaceae. The sequence continues at coordinate 3,167 of CAXXXG010000021.1, forward strand.
ATTGCATTGGTTGCGATCGTTGTCGTCATCGGCAAACTGCACTGGCACCCCCCCAGAAAAACAAATGGCCAGACCTCGTTTACCTCGGTCTGGCCATCGGATTGGCAATTTGGCTGTTGCTTAGCTGATGGTATCGATATTGTTGCCCAGGTTGGTGTAATCGATCTTTTCTTGGGGATTGGTGCCGTTGAGGTATTCCTCGACATTGGTATACCCGTCGCCATCGGCATCGAGCGGGCCGTCCGTGGCGGCTTGGGGATCCAGTTGGTGCTGGGTTTCCCAGGCATCGGGCATACCATCGTGATCGCTATCGACTGGAACCTCATCCGGCGTGAAGCCGTAATCCGGATAGCCGCCTACCTCGACCGGATCGTTGACAATACCCAACTCGGTCTTGACCTCACCAGTACGTACCATCTCGGTGACGCGTTGGTCTACGGCATCGCGGCGGGGCAGGGTGGCCCCGGCCTTGGCCAGTACGGTTTCAAAGGCCTCATGGGCGGTTTCCTGGGCTACGGGCCAGGCCTCGAACGGCGTGTTGACACGGGCCAGGTCCGAGACCTTGCCCCGATCCGAGGATCGCATGCCCAGCCAATTGTCCTGGGTAACCTCGGGAGAACCCTCCATCACGTTGCCGGCTACGTACCACTTGCCTGGTCGCTTGCCTTGATCGGCATACCAGTTACCCGGTTCGAAGCGTCGGCCGGGAGAATACTGGCTTCGCTCTTCAATACGGGCGATGACATGCAGCATGTCCTTGTTGGCCGCCGGACCGGGCTTGTAGTAGTTGTTGATCACGTTCATCATGGAGGTCTCGTCACCGCCGTCCATGGTGCGATGACGCCAGTTGAAGATGACGTTGTTGCGGTAGTCGAATTCGCCGCCCATGCCGATGGAGGGGTTACGACCCGTGTTGCAGGCAAAGAGGTTGTGGTGGAAAGTGGCGTCTCGACCGCCCCAGGTCCCGCCAAAGGCGTGGTTCTTGGGATTCAGGGCCTCACTGGAGATACAATACTGCACGGTGAGGTTCATGACCGGCAGTTTCAAGTCGTCGCCGCCTGGCTGGCGGATCATGCAGCGATAGAGCGAGAGATTTTCATCCATGCCCCAACTGGCCGAGCAGTGGTCCACGATGATGCGGCCATGGGGATTGCCACCGATGTTGTCCGAGCCCTGGCCGCCCTCGGGACGCCCACGACGTACACGCAGGTGACGCAGGATCACGTTCTCGGTGTTGATGTTCAGGGAGTGATTGGCCAGGCAGATGCCGTCGCCCGGCGCGGATTGACCGGCAATGGTGATGTTGGGATTGTCGATATCGATATTGGATTCGAGGGGGATGATCCCGGCCACGCGAAAGACCACGATGCGTGGTCCCTCGGCCTCGATCGCCGCTCGGAAGCTGCCCGGCCCACTGTCGTTGAGATGGGTCACCTCGATCACTTGGCCGCCGCGTCCGCCGGTGGTGAACATGCCGCCGCCCCAGGCCCCGGGAAAGGCCGGCACTGCAGGACGCAATTGCGGTGGTAGGGGAGGAATCTGGCCAGGGGTAACTGATGGTGAGGGTTGCGCCCAAGCCGAAAGGCTGGCGATTGCGATACAAACAAACAAAACAAACCATCCAACGGGTTTGAATTTCTGCATGGTGGTACTCCTTCTCTGTTGGAATTCAATGTTTGCCTGTTACTCGTTTTTATAGATACCCGTTTTAATGGGGATTCGGTAGGGAAATTTTGGGGTGCTCAACAAAAAAGGCGAAAACCGGACGAAATCCGGGACAACAAAAGCATCGAAACTTCGAGAGATCTCAATTAGTTCGACTGGCTGGATATTTCAGGAAAGGCGAAATGTTTCCTTTTTTTGCCCATTTTGAGACCTTAACGTTAAAATTGCGTTTTTTTTGCGGTTGCATTTACATCCTCAGTCGCTAAAATAATTAATACAGGTCGCGTAGCATTACTTGTTAGGTGGATGAGACATCATGAAAAGCAGAAACCCGAAAGCGTTCACGCTGATCGAGTTGCTAGTCGTTATAGCGATCATTGCGGTATTAATGGGGATCCTCATGCCGGCCCTCCAACGCGTTCGCGAACAAGCCCGAGAAATAGCTTGTCGTAGTAATTTAAAGAATTACGGCTTGGCTATCAATATGTTTCTCAATGATGAGGAAGGACAATTTCCCGAACCAGGCGGTTGTTTATTAGGGGAGGATGAGCTTTGGGATGACAGCCCCTATAGTGATGATAAGTTCTGTCGCTGGCATGCTGCTGATTATCCCTTAACTGGACCATTGTGGAAATATATGCCGGACCAGAAGACACATCTATGCCCGACCTTTAAGGTGTCTGCCAAGAGTTGGGGGCATCTGCATCAATGGCACAATGAGGAAATCCCCATTAAGCCTTTGTTTGGATATTCCATGAATGGCTTTTTGGGTTCCAGTACTATTGAGGATCGACCTGCTGCGGCTAAGCTGGGTAAAGTCACCCGTTCGCATGCTGAAGTTTTTCTCTTTGCTGAGGAAAATGTTTGGCCACGTGGTGGGGATGACAGCACGATTGATGATAATTGTTTTATGGGCTTGAATTGGCGAAATTGGTTTGGAACATTTCATAGTACCAATGCTGGCAACCCAGACGGGGGAACCTGTAACGCCGTTTTTGTAGATGGCCATGTCCAGGAAGTTGAGTCGGCCTTCAAGGATCCTTATACCGAGGAATTCGTTGAGAGTCGGATGGAATATGGCTTGTTCGAGAGGTATAGTTGGCCGTTTAAGAAACGCCCCAGTGGCGCGATCGAACCTTAGAGTTCATCGATTGGACGCCTAGTCCAAGGCCTGTCTTCCTAATATCGCATCTGTCAGGATCTTACCGCTGGCGTATTCCAGAGTGCTCCCTGAAGGCAGTCCCCGCGCCAGGCGGGTGATCTTGATGTCATAGCCATGCAGCAGCGAGCTGATATAGAGGCTCGTGCCATCGCCCTCCATATTGGGATTGGTGGCCATGATCAATTCCCTGACCTCCCCTGTGCGGATACGGTCCATCAGCTTACCGATGGATAGATCCGCCGGTTCGATGCCCTCCAGTGGGGCGATATGGCCTCCCAGCACGTGATAGGTCCAGCGGCACATGCCGGTCTTTTCCAGGCTGATCACGTCCTTGGGCTGCTCGACCACACAGATCTGGCTGGTGTCGCGTTTGGGGTCCGCACAGATCCCGCAGGTGGGCCCTTCGGCCAGGTTGCAGCAGATCGAGCAATGCTGGATATTGACCTTGACGTCGTGGATGGCCTGAGACAACCCCAGGGCCTGATCCCTGTCGGATTTGAGGACATGAAAGGCCAGTCTCTCGGCACTTTTAGGGCCAATACCGGGCAGCTTGGCAAATTCTTCGATCAATCGGTTGAGGCTCTCGGTGTAGGTGGTATCCATGGGGTCCTTTGGGGATTAGAAGGAGTCCGGGTCTTGGTGGAAGGGATTGTCTTCGTCGTCATCGACCTTCCAGCGGTCGGTCTCGTCCATCTCGTCGATCTCACGTTCCATATAGCGGAACATCTTGTCCTGCAGGGGGGCGAGCTTGTTCTGCCAACGCATCATGTTTTGATAGCTGGCGACCAGCATATCGAGACGTATCAATTGCCACTTGGCCAGGCACTCGGGCTCCTTGATGTTGACAAAGGGATCGCAGGTAAAGGTCCGCTGGCCGTTGGGCCCGATGGTACAGTGTTCGCAGTCCTGGCATTGCAGCATGAAAATCCTCGGATTCAGATCACAGATCGCAGTTGTCAGATCACAAATGAGCGGTCCGGCAACCAAGCTGGGATCTGTGAACTGGGATCTGTGATCTAATAAAAAATACTTCACATTTTCAAATGACCTCTGTATAATACTCCGTCTTATTGACTTTGTGCAAATAGAACTCTAGTACTTTGGAGATTTAGATGGCTAAGCCCAGACGTAGACGTAAGATCGGAAGCAAGAAACGTCGTACCAAATGGAAAATCCGTCATAAAATCAGCTAAAGCAACAGCTGGTTTGATTTGACAGATGGACCGGGGTTGGGCGTCGATGCGGACGCCCTAAAGACGATCAAAAGTGAACGTCGAGGCTCCTCTGGGCTGATTGAGTCCAGCAGGAGCTTTTGTTACGCGCTTATGGCGGTGGCATGTCCACACAGCTGTTGCGGCGTAGTGAAAGATGGAGGTTGAAGTGTGGACATGTACTTAAGATCAACGCCACGCCTTGACGTTGTCCACGATCCGTGCTGTTTCCTCATTTCGGTGCCAAGTCTATGTGAAGCACAGGGTTAAACGCATGGCTACGCTCCCGGCTTCGCCGTCTGAAGTCGCGGAGCCATGGCACCCGAGCGATCGAACCCCTCACTATGTGAACGGCGCTGTTCGCATCGCGTATCACCGGGACAGATCACGCTCGTACCTCGCTAAATGATCTGTCCCTCGGATTAATGCCTTCGAAAGGGGGGGGGACTGTTTATCTAGCGAGTAGATTCTGCGAGGGACATTGCTTTAAGGGAGCCTAAGCGACCGAGCATTGTCCCGGTTGATCCCGAGGCGGCAGCACGTTACTCAGTAGTCAAAGAGTGCATCCTAGGCTGGATTCATCCCAAGATAAACCAAGAAAGCCCCATATCCAGCGAGTAAAATTCCCCCGAATACACGATTGATGGCCCCTTTACCAGCGGCTGAAAAGCCAAGAAACACGATACTGACCGCGATCATAATCCAGAAGTCCGGGCCCCAGGCAAAGCGTGAGGAGACCTCAAAGGGACGTACCAGGCCTGCCACACCCGTGACCAGGAGGGCATTGAAGATATTCGAACCGACCAGGTTGCCAACGGATAGGTCGTCATGACCCCGAAGAGCCGCGACCACGCAGGTAATCAGTTCCGGCAGGCTGGTGCCGATGGCCACGATACTCAGGCCGATGACCCCTTCTCCGAGCCCTAATTTCCGTCCGATGACCAGGGCGCCATAGATGGTCAGCTTGGCCCCTCCAGTGAGGCCGATCAAACCAATGAGGATCTGTGCGATTTCCTTCCAAGGCGGCGGTTTTGTCGTGCCCGCATGCACGTCGTCTGCCACAGAAGACTGTTGCAGGTGCTCCTCGGCCTTCTGTTTGCCCGTATAGGCCGTCAACCAGGTCAGCAGGGTAAAGAGGCCGAGCAGTCCCAAGGACTCCCAGCGAACAATCTGGTGGTTATAGAGGGCTCCTCCAAGCAACAAGCAGACGGCCACCATGACGGGAAGATCACGCACGAAGGTTTGGCGTCTGATACGCAGGGGGCTTATCAGGGCCACCATGCCACCGACCAGGGCCAGATTGGCGATGTTGGAGCCGAAGATATTGCCGATGGCGGTATCCCCGCCTTGGGGGCCCTCAAGGACTGCCGCAACGCTGGCGGCGACTTCCGGGGCGGAGGTTCCCATGGCCACAATGGTCAGGCCAATGACCATGGAACTGATGTGAAAGCGACCCGCCAGCCCCACGGCACCGGAAACCAGGACGTCTGCGCATTTCCATAGCAGCAGGAGTCCGACGATCAGTGCAGCTAGGGCCATCAGGTCGATCATGCCTCCGAGAAGGGCATGCGACTGGCCGTCGGGTTATAGACTACCGACGACCAGGCATGAATTGTGTCCACCGAAGCCCAGGGAGTTGCTCATGGCCACCTTGATGGCCTTTTCCTGAGCGGTCAGTGGGACGAAGTTGAGTTTGGAATCGCAGCGTTCATCCACGTTGTCCAGGTTAATGGTCGGTGGGATGACGCCCTTGTTGATCGCCATCATAGTGATCAACAGTTCGACGGCGGCGGTGGCACCTAACATGTGACCGAGGCAGCTCTTGGTGGAGCTGATGGCCAGGTTGTAGGCGTGGTCCCCGAAGACCTGTTTGATGGCCGCTGATTCGGCCAGGTCGTTGAGTTCCGTGCCCGTGCCATGGGCATTGATGTAGTTGACTGCTGAGACCTCCAGTTGGGCATCGGCCAGGCCCAGTTGCATGGCCTTGGCGGCTCCGGCACCATCAGGCAGCGGGGCCGTGATGTGATGCCCGTCATCCGTGGCACCATAGCCCAGGATTTCACCGTAGATCTTGGCTCCTCGCTTTTGGGCGTGTTCCAGTTCTTCCAGGACCAGGATACCGGCACCCTCGGCCAACACGAATCCATCACGATCGCGATCGAATGGACGTGAGGCGATCTGGGGGGTGTCGTTCTTGGTACTCAAGGAACGGGCGGCACAGAAGCTGGCCAGTCCCACGGGACTGACGGCGGCTTCGGATCCACCGGTCAACTGTACCTCACTGCGACCACTGGCGATATTCCAAAAGGCCTCGCCAATGGAGTGGTTGCCTGAAGCACAGGCGCTGGATACACAGAAGTTCGGACCGCATAGACCAAATTGGATGGCTATGTTACCGGCTGCGGCATTGGACATCAATCTGGGGACACAGAAGGGCGAAACCCGTGCCGGTCCCTTTTTCAGCAGTTTGGTGTGTTGCTGTTCGATTTCCTGAATGCCCCCGATACCCGTACCGACAATGGCACCGATACGGAAGGGGTCTTCCTGGGACATATCCAGACCGCTGTCATTAAAGGCCTGGATGGCAGCGGCCACGGCATATTGAGTGAAGCGGTCCATGCGATTGCTTTCACGCTTGTCAATATACTGACTGATATCGAAGGTCTTAATTTCCCCGGCAATCCGGACCGGATAGTCCGAAGTGTCAAAGGCTTCAATCTTGGACACCCCGCTTTGTCCTTGGCACAGGGCCTCGAACAATGCTTCCGGGCTTTCACCGAGGGCTGTGATACAGCCCAAACCTGTTACTACTACTCGCCGTCTCATCATAGGTATAAATCTGTCTTATTTAAGGACTACTCTTGGGCTTTGGCCTGGGCAATGTGATCTACCGCGGCACCGACGGTTTGAATCTTTTCCGCCATTTCGTCGGGGATGCTGATATCGAATTCATCCTCGAATTCCATGACCAATTCAACCGTATCGAGAGAGTCGGCATTCAGGTCGTTGATGAAGGAGGTTTCACGGGAAATCTCTGATTTGTCCACGCCCATCTGTTCACTGATGATGTCAATGATCTTCTTTTCGATGGCCTGCACATCTACCTCATTAGCACTCACTTGTTTTCCTCCCTAAAAGGAACAATGGTTTTTTTCTATGTTACTGACAACTAGCGTTTTACGGCCCATTGGCATACCGAGTCCGCCAATGTTGGCGAGTAGTTTACTCGGTGTACAGGGCCTGCACAATACTTTTCTGTTTTTTTACATGGCCATGCCGCCATCGACACACAGCACCTGACCGGTGATATAACCGGATTCCTCGCTGGCTAAAAAGGCCACGGCATTGGCGATGTCTTCGACGGCACCCAGCTGACGCATGGGAATGGCGGCCTTGGCTGCATCGAGAACGGCCTCGGGCAGCTTGCGGGCCATGGCGGTTTCGATGAAACCGGGGGCGATGCAGTTGGCGGTCACGCCCTTTTTGGCCAGTTCACGGGCGATGGTCTTGGTCATGCCGATCAAGCCGGCTTTGCTGGCTGAGTAGTTGGTCTGGCCGGCATTGCCCATCACACCCGAAACCGAGCTGATGTTGATGATGCGGCCAAACTTCTTACGCATCATGCTCTTGGCTGCGGCACGGGTACCGATGAAGGCGGCCCGCAGGTTGACGTTCAAGACCGCGTCGAACTCGTCGTCCGACATGCGGATCAAGAGGTTGTCACGGGTGATCCCGGCGTTGTTGACCAGGATGCCGATCCCGCCGAATTCCTGGGCCAGATCGTCGATGACCTGGGTATAGGCCTCGGTGTCAGTGATATCCACACATAGAGTCTTGCAGGTGTAACCAGCCTCTTTCACCACGCCCTGGAGTTCTTCCAGGGTCTCGGCACTGACGTCAATGGCTGCCACGTCACGTCCCTGTTTGAGCAGGGCCAGCACAATGGCGCGTCCAATGCCACGAGCGGCACCGGTCACTACGGCCAATCGTTGTTCTGCCATATTACGGCCTCCTTATATTTCGATAGCTTTTTAATTCTTCTATAGTTTCTCTAGGGCAGCGAAGCTGCTGACATTGGTGATGTTGGCGCGGCGATGAATGCGACGCATCAGGCCGGTCAGCACCTTGCCCGGTCCAATCTCGTAAAAACACTCGACACCATCAGCCAGTAATTTTTCCACACAGGCCTGCCACAATACAGCACCAGTCAGTTGGTTGGTCAAACCGCCGCGAACTTCATCCACTGAACCATAGTAGTCCCCCTTGACATTGCTCATCACTTGAATGGGGGCAGGATCGTTGATCTGGGTGTCGGCCAGGGCTTGACTCAATTCATCGGCTGCAGGGGCCATCATGGAGGTGTGGAAGGCACCGGCGACTTGCAGAATCACGGCTTTCATAGCACCGTGTTCTTCAGCCAATGTGGCGGCACGTTCGCAGGCAGCTTTTGCTCCACTAATGACGACTTGGCCGGGGCAGTTGAAATTGGCCGGTTCCAGCAATTCGCCTTGGCGAGCCGCTGCACACAGGGCCTCGACCTTGTCCGGTTCCAGTCCCATTACACTGACCATGGAACCTTCAGAGGCGTCGGCCGCAGCCTGCATGGCCTGACCCCGCTTGAGCACTAGACGCAGGCCATCTTCAAAGCTGATGGCCCCGGCGGCATATAGGGCGGTGTATTCGCCCAGGCTCAGGCCGGCAGTGACGTCGGGGCTGATACCCGCAGTGGATTCCTGACCCTTGAAGGCCTGCAAAAGGGCGGCAGAGGTCACGAAGATGGCCGGTTGCGAGATGGCCGTGGTATTGAGTTGATCCTCAGGGCCTTCGAAGCAGAGCTTGCGCAGATCGAAACCGGCAATGTCGTTGGCCTGCTCGTAGAGTTGGGCGGCAGCCGGAATGGCCTCGGCTACATCTTGGCCCATGCCCACGACCTGGGCCCCTTGGCCTGGGAATAAAAATGCTGTTTTCATAGTCAATGACCTCACTGTCAATGATTTGAGGCAGGGCGTCATGCCCCGGTTCTTGTTGCTTTGTGTTTTCTTTAGAAACGCATC
>CAXXXG010000022.1:0-137602 GCA_963662565.2 Sedimentisphaerales bacterium
GCCGGTCTTGCTCTGGTTGAGCTTGGTCAGACCACCCAGGATGATGGTACTCTCATCCGGAACCGTCACCACGGTCATCACGTTGCTCTCGGTGGTGTCGGGGGGACGGCCGTCCGAATAGGTTGCCTTGATGTCCGAGCGAACCATCTCGATTTCCAGACGCAGCAGGTTGCCTTCACTGATATGGGGCGTGATCGTCATGGAGACACCCGTATCGTAGGCATCGTAGTCCGTGGTACTGGCCACAGCCCCTTGATCACCGGCAACCGCCCCTTCCACGGCCACATAAGTGACATCCGTGGTGCTGATGGTCCCTTCCTCGTTATCATTGACCAGGATTTTGGGCTTGGCCATGATACGACCGTAACTCTTTTCCTGGACTAAGGTCAACAGGGCATTGATGTGTTGGTCGCCATAGAAGGCCGTTCCATTGCCGCCATTGGATTGGAAGTCCAGGAAGTAGTCTTCCCCGCTGTCAGCCAAACTGGCGATGATGTCACTGGCACTCTTTAAGATCGTGCCGTCCGTAGCGGTCGTCAACGCACCGGTCAAGCCCGAGGTGGCGACCAAATCCGGGACACTCTGGATCAAGTTCAGGTCGTAGTTGAATTCATCGTTCTTGGAGATTTCCACCAAGGAGACCTCGATCAAGACCTGCGGACGCCGCTTGTCAAGCGTTGTGATCAGATTCTTGATCCACTCCTGATTGCGTTGGTTGGCGTGTACGATCAGGGAGAAGGTGCTTTCATCCGGAACGATCGTGATTTCCTCGTCGGTCTTCTTCACGGTCGTGGACTCAGCCTTACCCTCAGGGTCTTCGATGGTGTCTTGCAGCAATTCCAACAAGACGGCCGCCATATCCTCAGGATTCTGGTTTTCCAAGGGATAAATCACATAGGGCAGCTTATCCAGTTCGGTTTCGCTATCCACATAGCGAATGATATCGCTGATTCGTAAATGCTGTTCGGGTGTGGCATTGATCAACAGAGAGTTGGTCGATTCGACGATCACCACCTGAGGCTCATCCTGCAGGAGGTCGGCGCCATCACCACTGTCTTCGCTATCGGTAATCCGATTGGTGGTCGTACGGGCAGGAGTGGCATTACCCGAGGCCGTTCGATTTTCACCGGAAATCCGCTGCGACGCAGTCGTATTCTTATTGCTTTGAGCCTGAATGACACCCAAGTCAGCCAGCTTGTCGCGTACTTCGATAGCATCCAGATACTCGATACGGTAAAGCTTCAAGGTTTGCAGATCCTGCTTTTCCACGTCCAGTGAACTGATCAGGTCTTCCACAATATCCAACTGATCCTTTTGCCCGATCATCAAGATGCGATTGGTACGCTCGTCGGCATCCAGGTAAACCGTGTCTAGATTGGAATCGTTGTCTTTACTAGAGCCTGCTCCTTGAGAACGATTTGCGGCACGTTCTTTGGCCAGGGCACGGGCACGACGGGCACGAAAGGCTGCATCCGATTCACCCGGATTCTGCTTGATATCCGATGCCGTAGAGGGTTTCCCCTTCCGAGACGCTGATCTCGACGCTCGATAACTGCTCCGAGAGTTCCTGAACCTTTTGTGTTAGGCTTGTGGCCATGGTGTATTTGAGTTGACGATAGCGGTATTCCTTGGGATCGCCCGGTTGATCGACCATCTCCAGGAATTCTTCGATGCGAGGCAGGCGATAGGCATAAGCCGTAACAATCAGGGTTCCGGTTTCGGTAATGGCCGTGCATTGCAGGGGCAGATTCATCTGGTCCAAGAGGTTTTCGGCATCGCCGGTGCTAATATAATTCAGGTTAAACACACGGGTCAAGACCACGTTACCATACTCGATGAGTCCTCCCTGAGTAATCAACTCAGGATCGATATCCATGACCTTGTCCGCCGGGACAATCAGGACCAAGTTGTCCTTGCGAGTCATGACCAATCCCTTGGATTTCAGGGCCAGTTCCAACAGAGGATAAAGGTGTTTGACCTTCAAGGGACCCTTGAGGTCGCCCTGTAAACGAAGCGTGATTTCGCCCTGAACCTCGGCGGGATCATACATATAATCAAGATGCAGGAATTGTCCGACCAAGGCCAGCAACTCGGTAATGGGTAATTTTTCGTCCAATTGAAGGTTCAAAGGTTCTTCACCATTGGGCAAGGGAGCTTGTGCGTAAATCTCCATGTGAGACTTGGTATCTTTCTTTTTTCTCAGTGGAAGTGTCTCACTCAAGCTGTTCTGATTGCTATCATCAGCCAACAGTGGCGTGGGTGAGGTGCCCAGAGGACTTAGAGTCGTCACGGCTGGCTTGAAGAGATTCGTGTCGGAGAGGCGTCCGGTTTCAGGGGTTGCGACCGGTTGAGCTGGTTCGGTTTCAACGGCGGCCATGGGGCCGGCGGTGATAATACTGGCCAGACGGTCCACCTTTGATTCCGGAGCGATCAACCAGGTTTGTCCCTGATAGGCATCCAACAGGATGTCACTCTTAATATTGTTGGAGTGTTGAGAGTTGAAGTCTGCAATGGCTTGATGTCCCAAGGCCTTGCCCAGTTGTGCGGGCGAGGTCCATTGAGACAGCAGGTCGGTATGGCCCAAGCTTTGGACGCAATAAACATCGCGTCGATCCACCACGCTCATCACGGCCATGACTTTGGCCAGTTGCTCGGGTGTTGCAGTAATTAACAGATCGTTGGTACCGGGCATGGGAGAAACCGTTCCCAGACCGATGGAGTCCAACAGACCCTTGGCATGCTTGGCTGTAATGGTCACCGGAGACACAATCTTGAATCTTGGGCTGCTGTCATTGGATTGTGCAACCGCCCAGGTCGATCCCAGCAGGACCAGACACAGTGCCAAAAGAAGTGACGCTTTTTCCCAACCCCAAAAGGGAAAATTCCGTTTCAACATTTCTCACCCCGTATTTCTCAGAACCTTCATTGGAGCCGCTCAGTTGAGCAACTCATAATTCCGCCCAAAATGGGCACCCCTCTTAAAAACAATCTTGCCCTGATCGCACCCCAAAAGCCAGTGGTTGAAACTCCGTTTCAAATCTGGATTGCGATTCCGGCAAGGGTAAAGCCACCACATAGTATTTCAGACAGACAGGCAGGCTAAAGGTTCCCGTGATTCCCTAAAAAACTGCAATTTCGAGGTTATTAGGTCGGGTTGTGATTCATCTTCGCCTATAAAAAAGGCCCGCAGGATAAACCTACAGGCCACAAGCACTTGAATCTTTAAGAGAAAGATTTTATTGATCAGATCCATCGTCCGGATCAAATTCCTCGTCCGGAGGCGGTTCGCGTAAACCATCCTGTTCGCCTCGACGCAATTGGCCGGAATTGATACGATCCCGCACCATTGAGCGGATTTCCTCGACACGACGGGCATTGTGTTCGCGTTCTTCCGGTGTGGCCCCCAGGTTTTCTTCTTCCAGGGCACTGAGGTTTTCGCGGATATCTCTTAATTTATCGAGACCTTCGGGGGTCAAGTTCTGTCTCTGACGCACAGCATTCAATTTTCGACTGTTACGACGTGCAGTCGTTCTTGGTGCAGCTGTCGGTTTAGGAGTCAGATTGACCGATCCGTTATCGGCGTTGTGAATGACACTATCAGAGCTGGTTGATCCCACGGTTTCGTCAGGATAATCCATCCCGGCCAAGAGGGTGTGCGTGGCCTTCTGGCCCATGCTCATGGTTTCGACTTGACCGTTATTGTCCAGGATCAACTGACCTTCTTGGATATCCTTGACCACCTGATGGCCAATAGTATCGCCGATGTTGAGCCAGGTGTACTTACCGGCCGTATCCTTGGTCAATACGCTACAGAGGTTGGGATCGCTCGAGAAATAGTTTACGGCTAATAATTCGAATTTAGCTGAGACTTGTGGCCGTTTGGGCGTTGGAATGGGTCTACCGCTCGGCCTGTCGATAGGCGTTGTTGGCTTGGGAGGCGGTGGAACATAGGTGTAATCCTCGGCCAAGGCCACCAACGCGGGCTTTTGATCCTTTTCCGTAGGTTCCTGTTGGCTGTTGGACTTTTGGAAAATCTCCACCGCTGTGGGGGCTTCCAACAAGGCCTCGACCTCGGGATCGCCCTGCTGCTGGATACCAAAGACCGTTGAAAATCCCAATAGCCCCAGGGCCAGCAGGATCGCCAGAATACTCGTGATTCTCAGTGTATAAACCATAATGCACCTAGACTCCTTTACCTCTTTGACAGGTAAAAGGGACTATGGTTCCCTGAGAATTTAGATTTATTTCATTACTGATCGTTTGCGCCGGCTTTTTGCTGGTCGCGAAAGGCCCTGGCGTGCATTGGCAATGACCTCGGCTTTATAAAAAGCCCTTGATCACCACCTCAATCGGCTCGGTTTCACCCTTAAGGCGGATTTCCAGCTTGTCGGTAAACATATGGGACTTGACCTGGACCGGATTTGGAGGGGGTAATTTCCAGATTTCAACTCAATTCCGTCATCCAGGGGGCGTTGACTGACGACCTTGACCATGTCGTGTTCAACAGACTTGACCGAATTCTATCTCCAGATTGGCTTGATAGCCCCCGCTCTGGGCATAATTATCCAGGATCCACAGTTTCTTGTGCATGGGTTCGGCTTGGATCGGCCTTAAACAACAGGAAGGTGGCTGGATTGGTGGCGTAGGGCTTGAGGACCTCATAAAAACACTCGATAGCCGGCACATCCTCCCGCGAGAGGTAAAAACGTATGCGGCCACGAGGATTGGCTGGCGAGTTTGTCCAGATCAACTTTAAAATCGAAGGTCATTTCAGTGGCCTGGTGGTTGGGATCAACCTTCAGACTCACGGCATTTGTCTGTGGACCAGAACTGGGTGACGGCAAAGGGGTTGTCATCCAGGGATTTGACGGTCACAGAGGGAAAACCCGCATTTTCCTTCACGCAAGGACAGGCTGATCTGTTCTGGATCGCAGACCACCCAGACCTTGACCTCCCCCTTGATCGCAAGGGTTAGAGCAGGGGTTACTGGGTCATTACTGAGGATACTGAATTGCTTGGATAGCTTACCCGCACTGCTCGGGGCCTGGTAAATGGCCTTAACCTCAGCCAACTGGCCTGGTAAAAGCGTTAGGGTCGTTTCCTCGGTCACCTCTATGTCGTTGATAGTGATAATTGCCCCGCAGCATTTACTGATCTGTTTGATCAACAATTCCGCAGTCCCCTCGTTGACTATTTCAAAGGTGGCGGTGTTCTTGGTCATCACACCGATCTGACCAAAATCATAAACCATCTTATCAGAGGAGATTTTGGGCGTTCCATTGGGATCGGCATCAACTGTTTCCAGAGTCACAGGTTCCAAGACCACGGTATCCAAGTGAGCAGCGGTTTTCATCAGTGAGGCTGGATCTGGATCGATGCTTGGCTTTTGTTCCTGTTCAGGGGGAGGGGCCGTTTGGAGCTTGTTGAATTGGGGATTGAGCCTCTGAAACCGGCTCCTGAGGTTCTTGGTCCTGCAGGGGTGCTTCAACCAAGGGCTGCGTTGGAGGTATTTTCTCAGGGGGGCGTAGGCGATACGGTTTGAGCCTGGGGCTCAGTGGAATCAGTCGATGGCTCCTGTTGAACGGATTCCTGACATCCGGTTACGGACCATTGTAATAAGAAGGATCCAGGTCAGGATCATCCATCCCCTCAAGGTCCAGGTACTAAATCCCATTTTTCGGGTATGCATGGCAAACTCCTCTTTTTCCATGTTTGAAGTCGTCTATCCTTAAATTTTAGGTTCGCATTGTAGCACAACACCCGTGCGTTACAATCCTTTTTCAAAACCTCACCTCATTGATGAGATCGGTCTTTTTTTGATAAATATATTGAAAAAACTATTTGAAAAGTTCTTTAAGGTCGCTATTATCTATGGTTTATCCAAGTAGGAGTCAGGACTTATGAAGAAAGATATACATCCGAAATACGAAAAAGTCATGGTTCGTTGCGGGGTTGCGGCAACCAGTTTGAGACCCGTAGTACGGTCCCAGAATTGCACGCCGAAATCTGTTCCATGTGCCACCCCTTCTATACGGGCAAGCAGAAGTTTATTGATGCTGCCCGGTCGTATTGATCGCTTCAACAAGAAGTACGGCACCAGCTACATTGACAAGGTCCGAAACAAAAAGAAAGACTAGCGGCCTAGTCATTGGTGGTTTAAACGGGTTACAATGCCTCTTACCCTGCCACGTGTAGGGCAAGGGGTTTTTTTATAGAGCATGCATGGGAACATCCAGGGATGATTAATCATAAAGGACAACCTAATCGCCAAGCTGGATCAGATGAACCAGCGTTTTACCGAGATCGACGAGAAGATCTCTACGCCTGAAGTGGCTTCTAATCCCACGCAACTTGTCGCCCTCTCCAAGGAACAGGGGGCAACTGAGGTCCATGGTCGAAAAGTACCGCCGCTATCTTAAGGTAGCGGCCCAAGTCGAGGAATCCCGCCAAATCCTAAATGACCCCGACGCAGACGCAGACTTTAAATTGCTTGCCCAAGAGGAATTGGCTGAGTTGGAAGGCAAAGAAGATCCACTGCTCGAAGAGATGCAGAATATCCTGGTTATGTCCGACGATCTTAATGTGGGCTCGATCATTATGGAAATCCGAGCAGGGACCGGGGGGGAGGAAGCCGCCCTGTTTGCCCGTGATCTATATACCATGTATACCCGCTATGCCGAGGTGAAGCATTGGAAGGTCGAACAGCTTGATTTCAGCGCTTCGGACATGGGTGGTTTCCGCGAAATCATCCTTGGCATCAAAGGCGAAGGCGTCTGGGCCGACCTGGGCTATGAAGGGGGCGGCCACCGCGTCCAGCGTGTCCCCGAGACCGAGTCTCAGGGACGTGTTCATACCTCAGCGGCGACTGTAGCCGTGTTACCCGAGCCCGAAGAGGTTGATGTCGAAATCGATCCTAACGACGTCATCGAACACGTCTGTCGCTCCAGTGGTCCTGGTG
Organism: Sedimentisphaerales bacterium; assembly: GCA_963662565.2. Taxonomy (GTDB): domain Bacteria; phylum Planctomycetota; class Phycisphaerae; order Sedimentisphaerales; family Anaerobacaceae. The sequence goes on from CAXXXG010000022.1 coordinate 6,959, forward strand.
GCCAAAATGTCAACAAGACTAGTAGCGCTATCAAGCTCGAACACATCCCTACCGGGATTACCGTCAGTATGCAGGACGAAAAGAGTCAGCACAAGAATCGGGCCAAGGCCTGGCGTATCTTGCGGAGTCGTATCTTCGAGATGCGCCAACGGGAAAAACAGGCCGAACGTGATTCCCAGCGCAAGACCATGATCGGCTCCGGAGACCGCTCTTCCAAGATCAGGACGTATAACTTTCCCCAAAACCGCGTGACCGATCATCGTATTGGTCTATCGATATATAGCATGGACAAGGTCCTGGCTGGCGACATGGATGAGTTGATTGCCGCCATGAAGGAACACGATCGTCTGCAAAGATTGGAAAATCTTTAAATAAGGTTACACGGTTCACGGTTAATGGCAAGATACCTTCAACCGTGAACCCGGAACTGTGAACCGTGAACCTTTTATAAACCAGGATGGTTTTAATATGAAAGTAGCTGTCACAGGTACGGTTGGTATTGACAAGAAGAAATACCTTGAGGACGTCTGTGCCTTTTCCGCTCAACAGGGTCATCATATTACCTTGGCCAATGTTGGCGATCGGATGTATGCCGAAGCACCGGATATTCCAGCCGGTAAGATCCTTGACGTACCCATGCAACGTTTGCACGATTTGCGCCGCAGTGTCTTTAAGGACATTATCAATCAAGGCAAGCAGGCTGAGCACCTCATTGTCAATACCCATGCGACCTTCCGTTGGCGTCATGGGTTATTCCGGCGGTAGACTTCGATCAGATGCGTGAACTGGATGCGGACCTCTATGTCTGTATCCTCGATAGCTTGTCTGCCCTGCACCACCGACTCAATCAGGATCATCAGATCGAGCATACACTCAAGGACCTGATGGTCTGGCGTGAAGAGGAAATGATCGGCACGGATATGCTGCGGCGTGGCATTGGCGACAATATTCCTTTCATCTGCCTGGCCCGTGGCAACCATGAAGACACGGTGGAGACCTTTTATCGCCTGATGTTTGAAAACTGGCGTCGCAAGGCCTATCTCAGCTATCCCATGACTGCGGTAGTGGGGATGGAAGATGTCTTGCAACAGATCCTGGATTTCAGACGCATCATGAAGTCGATCTTCATCAGCTTCGATCCGGCCGACGTGGAAGAATCCGCCCTACCCCATCAGGCCCGCGAGGCCCTGGCGGCCGGCCGTGACAGTGTGGATCTCGACATCCATGGTCAGCGGGTCTTGTTGCCCTGTGATGAGATTCTCCAGGTTGAACGTGATATCAATAGCCAGACTTATGCCCGTGACTTCCTGTTGATTGACCAGGCCGACATGATCATCAGCTTCATCCCCACCATGCCGGATGGTCGCGCTTCGATCTCCAGCGGGGTAGAACGAGAGTTGCAGCATGCCCACGAAGCGGCCAAAGAGGTCTACGTGATCTGGCCGTCGCAGCAGTCCCCCTCGGTCTTTGTCACCCAAACCGCGACCAAGGTCTTTCGGACCTGTGATGATGCCATTGGCTTTTTCTCCCAGAAAGGATATACGCCCACGTGTCCGGCTTAACCTCCAGTTCAATCGCCGCCCTCATTGATCACACCCTACTCAAGCCTGAGGCTACTGCCGAGCAGATCAACCAACTCTGTGACGAGGCAGCTGAATATCATTTTGCGGCTGTTTGTATCAATCCCCGTTGGATTCCCCTCGCTGCTGAACGTTTGTCTACAACCCAGGTCAAAATCGCTACGGTCTGCGGTTTTCCCCTGGGTGCCGACACCACTCAAAGCAAGGTGGCCCAGGCCCATGAGGCCATGTTCGCCGGGGCCGATGAAATCGACGTGGTTGCGGATCTCTCCGCCATCCTCACTCAAGATGATGCCTATTTGGGCAAGCAACTTTCGTCCCTGCTCAAGACCTGTCAGGCCATGCGACCGGCAGTCACCCTCAAGGTGATCCTGGAGACGGCGGCCTTGACTGAAGAACAAATGATCTGGGCGGCCAGGTTGGCCAGTCAAGTGGGCGTTGACTTTGTCAAGACCAGCACGGGCTTTCATCCAGCCGGAGGAGGCACGGTCGAGGCCGTACGCCTACTCAAAGAAAATGCCATCGGTTGTCAGGTCAAGGCTGCCGGAGGTATTCGCACGTTATCACAGATGCAGGCCATGGTTGAAGCCGGTGCCGATCGCATCGGTGCCAGTGCGGGCGTGGCCATCATGCAGGAATTATCTAACTCAGAGGCATGACATGGCCACTGTGACCTTGCACTCACGCACATTACATGTAGACCTCTCGCAGGATTCCCTCACCCAACACTACGGCCAACTCCCTGATGCCGCAATCCTGGGTGGGCATGAGGGCCAATTCACATCTAATCGATTCAGCTATTGGTTGGCTGAACCTCGTGAGATTCTCCATTGCCCTTCCGGTCAGAGCGATTGCCTCAAGCAGTTAACGGAAGCTGTGAATCGTTATCACTTGCATCAAACTCAGGACGCCAAGGGACTGTTCATTGGGGGTTGGGTTGGGGCCTTTAGCTACGACTTAGGACGTGCGATCGAACAACTCCCCCAAATCGCTCAAGACGATTTGCACATGCCCTGGATTCGATTGGGATTCTACGACCGGGTGTTGGCCTACGATCATAAACATGGGATCTATCGGCAATTTGTCCTGACCTGGCCGGGAGACATGTACACCGTCACCGACAAATTCGACTGGCTAAAGAAGCAGATCGATCAAGCACAGTACGTGCTCACCCCCCCCCCTCCTGCCGCCCGTGAAGTCGATTTGACCGAGGTGTCCAGCAATATGAGTCGCGAAGACTACTTCCAAAGCTTCGCACGCGTTAAGCAATACATCCTGGACGGTGAGACCTATCAGATCAATCTATCCCAACGCTTCAGCCTGCCTTTTGACGGCGATCCCGTAGACCTGTATCGCTGGCAAAATCAATACAATCCCAGCCCCTATGCCGCCTATCTGGCCTGGCCTAACCATAAGTTGGTCTCCACCTCACCCGAATTGTTTGTGCACATCCAAGGGGACCAGATCCGTACCCAACCCATTAAGGGTACCCGCCCGCGTCATCCCCATGACGAGGCTTTTAATGACCGACAAATACGAGAGTTACAAGGGTGCCTCAAGGAGCAGGCCGAACTGAATATGATCGTGGACCTCGAACGCAACGACCTGGCCCGGCTCTGTGTGCCTGGTACACGGTCGGTCCAGCAGCCCCGCTCCATCGAGGCCTTCGAGACGGTCTATCACGCCCTGGCCACAGTCGGCGGCACCCTAAGGCCTGAACTGGACTGGGCAGACATCTTAAAGGCGATATTTCCAGGTGGGTCCATCACCGGGGCCCCCAAGCTGCGATCCATGGAGATCATCGAGGAATTGGAGCCCCACCAGCGTGGGATTTATACCGGCAGTATCGGCTTTATTGGGGTCGATGGCACCGCATGCTTGAACATTGCCATCCGAACCATTATCATCACATCTCAAACGGCCTATGCCCAGGCCGGGGGTGGGATCGTAGCCGATTCCGATCCTGCGGCCGAGTATGAAGAGACCCTGACCAAGGCCCAGGCCCTATTGGCTGGAATCCAGGCCGTGCAGAAAAATGGAATGATGGAATAGTGGAACATTGGAATAATGGGTAAAGTTTTTCTTAACGACAAGATTGTAGAGGCCCAGGACGCCCATATCCCGGTATCGGATAGTGGCTTTTTGTATGGAGCCGGTCTCTTTGAGACCCTACGGGCCTCACAGGGCAAGGTATTCTGCTTGGCCGATCACCTGGATCGCCTCTTTTTCAGTGCCTCTAAATTGGGCTTCGATCTGAACACGGATAAGCCTACCCTGACGAAGGCCATCAATGACGTTTTGGCAGCCAATGATTTACAGGAAGCCCGTCTGCGTCTAACGGTTTCCGCGGGAGCCATGTCTGCTCAGAGTCGCGAGGTGAAGCCTACTGTCTTGATCGCTGCCACGGACTTTACCCCCTACCCAGCCGAAATGTATGAGCAGGGAATCCTGGTAACCCTTTGTAGCTTCCGCCAGAACACGGCCGATCCCCTGACCGGTCACAAGACGACCAACTATTTCAGCCGTATGCTCGCCCTGCAACAGGCCCAACAGAAAAAGGCCGCCGAGGCCCTGTGGTTTACCACCGCCGGCTACCTGGCCGAAGGCTGCATCAGCAATGTCTTTCTTGTAAAGGAAGGTAAGGTTTACACGCCCCCGATCGAGACGCCTGTCTTGGCGGGTGTGGCCCGCAAGACGGTCTGTCAACTGGCCGCACGTGAAGGCATCGACCTGCTGGAGCAAGACCTGACCATCGACGACCTGTTGGTCGCAGACGAAATCTTCATGACCAACGTCATCATGACCGTGCTGCCCGTAACCCAGATGGAGCAACATAAGGTCGGTGATGGCAAGGTGGGCCCCATTGCCCAGAAGCTCAAACAGGCTTTTGACCAAGAGGTCGAGACACAATGTGGGCAATAAGAAGAGAAGATGAGAAGAAGATAGGAAGAGAAGAAATATGTGGCGGCTTCTTGCAGAGCAAGGAGCCGAATTAACTAACAACTAGCAACCAGAAACCAACAACCAAAATGAAACTCAAGGATGTCACTAAAAAGCTGGAAGCTCATGTACCCCTGGCACTCGCTCAGGATTGGGACAATGTCGGACTGTTATTGGGCGACCTCGAACAGGACGTTGACCAGATCCTACTGACCATCGATGTCACACCTGAAGTCGCAGCCGAGGCCAAAGCGTTGGGCGCGAATTTCATCCTCTGCTACCACCCCCTGATCTTTGACGGGCTCAAGCGTGTTACGGCACATGGTGCGTCACGGGTGGTTTACGATCTCGTCCGCAATAATATTGCCGCCTATAGTATTCATACCGCTTATGACGTACTCAGGGGTGGGGTCAACGATGGCTTAGCTGACATCCTGGGCATTGAATCCCCCAGCCCTATCGGCGACTATGTTGCGGATCCCAATGGCCCGCAATATAAAATCGTAACCTTCGTACCGCGTGAGCAGGTAGACCAGGTCGCGGATGCCTTATATCAAGCCGGTGCAGGACAGATTGGCAACTATTCCCACTGTGGTTTTCAATTGGAGGGGACCGGCACTTTCTTACCTCTTGAAGGAGCCAATCCTGCCGTTGGTAAGCCAGGCCAACGCGAAACTGTCGATGAAATCAAGTTGGAAAGCGTGGTACGAGCCGATTGTGTAGACGCTGTAATTGCGGCCCTACGTCAGAGCCATCCTTATGAAACCCCGGCCTTTGACGTTTTTCGTCACCACGACCTGGAACAGGCCATGGGCCTGGGACGCATGGGTTCGCTGGCCAAACCTATGGAATTGGATGCCCTACTGGATAAGCTCAAGCAAGGCACAGGTGTCCAGAGCGTGGGCCTGATCGGGCCGCAACCTCGCACAGTTCGCAAGGCCGCCGTTTGTGCCGGTTCCTGCGGTAAGATCATTAATCAGGTCATGGCCGCTGGCTGCGATCTCTATGTCACTGGCGAACTGCGTCACCATACCGCCCTGGCGGCCCAGGCTGCGGGCCTGACCGTAGTATGTCTGTCCCATAGCATATCTGAACGCTTCATACTCAAGCAACTGGCCACGGAACTGACCGAGCAATTGCCTGGTGTGATCCTGACCCTCAGTCAACAAGACAAGGACCCCTTTACCTGGAAAACCCTATGACCGAAGAAACCATCAAGACATCGGACGAAGCCATGGAAGAGTCACCGGTTGAAGTCTCCTCTCAAGTCGAGGTCGAACAGCCCGAATTACAAGAGGCTCCTGCGTCCGACGAGGTTACTGAAGATCCAGTCGAGGTTGAGATTGGAGAAGAAGAGCCATCTGAGACTGATGATGACAGTCCCTTAGTCGTCGAGGATGGGGAAGGCGGTGAGGCCACGGTCGAGTCTGTGATTGAAGCCGTGTTGTTTGCCAGCGACGAACCGGTCAGCGGGACTAAACTGGCCGGGATTGTGGAGCAGACCTCCAAGCACATCCGTCAAGCCATCAAGAATCTCAATCAAAAATACCAGGAGCACGGACACGCCTTTCGGATCGAGAAGATCGCAGGCGGTTGGCAGATGCTCACCCTGCCCTACTACATGACCTGGCTCAAGCGACTGGTCAAGGTACGCGGAGACAGCAAGCTCAGCCCGGCGGCCCTGGAGAGCCTGGCTATCGTAGCCTACAAACAGCCCGTGATCCGCGCCGATATGGAGGCGATACGTGGAGTGGCCTGTGGCGAGGTCCTAAGAAGCCTGATGGCCAAGGGGCTGATCAAAATGGTCGGTCGTGCCGAAGTCGTGGGACGGCCCATGCAATACGGCACCACCAAGAAGTTCCTGGAGGTCTTCGGTCTCGATAGTCTCAAGGATCTGCCCACGATCGAGGAACTCAGACGTCCGGCACCCGTCGAAGATCTCGAACCCGACGAAGAATCCGATGAGATTATCGAAGATACTGTGGCCAACGATGAAAGTGCTATAGAATCCTCAGAGCCGGTTGTCGTGAATTCTACCACAGAGCCCCATGAAGTCGTGAACGAGGCTGAGGAAGAGTCATTCGATGTCCCTGACGATGAAAACGTAGAATTGGAAGAAGACGAGGAAAAGGCCTAAGTGATTCAGTATGTCACGGATAGAGAGATCTACGAAACCCTGATCTGCGGTCACATTCCTCAGACCAAGCGTTTTCTCTGGTTGGCTACCGCGGATTTGAAGGATCTCTATGTGGATCGCTTTGGGAAAATGGTCCCCTTCCTGGAACAGTTGGCCGCACTGACCCGTAAAAAAGTAGAAATACGCCTCCTGCATGCCAAGAAACCCGGCCCGATCTATTGGGAAGACTATAAGCGTTATCCCGAACTGGACGAGGGCATGGAGATGATGTTGTGCCCCCGCGTACATCTCAAATCGGTGGTTATTGATGGCCGTATCGCTTACAGCGGCAGTGCCAATCTCACTGGCGCAGGTGTAGGGGCCAAGAGTCCCAAGAAACGAAACTTCGAGGCCGGTATTATCACCGACGATCCAGCCCTGGTCGATCCGATCATGGATCAATTCGATCGCATCTGGCGAGGCGACCATTGCGACACCTGCCAGCGTAAGGAATACTGCAGTGCCCATGAAGATATGAAATTGGAATGATGGAATGTTGGAAAACGACGGCTTCCCTGGAGCAACTTAGCCGCGATAGCGACATAAAAAAACTCAGGAATAGTGGAATAATGGGAAAAGCAACATTCCAGCATTCCATTATTCCAGCATTCCCAAACGTATCGAATATATAGGAGTTAAGGATGTCAGACATAATCGCTCGTGTTGTCAAACTCAACGACGAAAAAGAATACCAACGCCTGATCGATGGTACCACCCAAAGCCATGGCACCAAGGCCGGTCGAGTCTACCTGGCCCCTGGCGATCACTGCCACGAACACAGCACCGAGGCCCGCGAAGAGATTCTGGTCTTCCTCAGCGGTCAAGGGGTTCTCAAAACCGGTGAGCAGGAAAATGCGGTCGGCGTTGGCTCCATCGCCTATATTCCCCCGCAAACTCTGCACGACGTCAAGAACACAGGCCGCGATCCCCTGATCTACATCTTCTGTGTTACGCCCGTTTAACCGAGTCAGGATAAAATCCTAACCTATCTCGACGTCAACCGTTTCCAGCTCGGTGTTGGTTCTGGGGATCTGTAACGTGAAGGTGGTTCCTTGCCCTAAGGTGCTGGCAACATTGAGAACGCCATGATGCTTGACAACAATGCAGTCATAAGCGATAGCCAAGCCCAGCCCCATGCCTTCACCAGGCTCACGCGTGGTAAAGAAAGGATTGAAAATGTTGTCCCTTACCGACTCGTCCATTCCACAGCCATTGTCAGTCAAGGAACAGACGATCCCCCCCTCCTGTAACTCGGTCTTGATCTTGATTTGACCATCATTTTGTTCTCGTAAGGCTTGAATCGCATTTTTAAGGATCTGGTATAGTGCTTGATTGATTTGTTTAGGAAAGCAAGGTATGAGTTGGAGATCTCCCAATTCCATCACGACATCTGTGGCTCCCAATTCATTCTGCAGCATGCTGAGAGCGGATTGTATCCCATCATTAAGATTGTATGGGGTAAGCTCGACCGCATCATCAACTCCGCTGAAGTCTCTCAAATGATCGACAATAGTAGTCACACGCTCCAGCCCCGCACGTGAGTCCTCAACGATCGTATCCATGTCTTCCAGGACGAAGTCGATCTTCATCTCTTTCCAGGCCTGGACAATGTTTTCGGTTTGCGATATGAGATTGTTTTCATCAATTTGCCCCACGTTTTTGCGTAAATCTTCATACAGGGACAGGAGATGGCGTATCTTGCTCATATAGGAATTCATCGTCTCGACGTTGCTGGAGACAAATCCTACTGGATTGTTCACTTCATGCGCCACACCGGCAGCCAGGTGATTGACGGCCTTTAGCGTTCCATGTTGGACGGTTAAGGCCTGCGTCTTCTGCATCTGATCCAATGCAGCTTCGAGGGCGGCATGCCCCTCTTCTAACTGCTTTTTATGAGTGTTCAGATGTCGATCTACTTCCGCTTTATGTAGCACCATTTCGATAGTCGTCTGCATTTGGACATGGTTCGTGGGTTTGATGATATAACCGTAAGGTTCAACCTGTTTGGCTCGGCGCAAGACAGCATTGTCAGTGTTTCCAGTCAGAAAGACAATGGGAGTGCCATAGGACTCTTTTAAAAGCTGTGCGGTTTGCACGCCATCGTCATGCCCGAGATCGATATCCATGAGGACCAAATCCTGGTTCTCGGCCTTGGCTACAGCTTCTGTACACGAGTGGGCACATACCACCTCGTAACCTGCGGCATTGAGTCCCATGGCCATGACCCTGCAAAAATCCTTTTGATCATCGACAATAAGGATACGAGCTTTTCTTATATTCCCGTCATACGTCATAATGTCTCTCCCATGGGTGTAGGTTCAACGTAATCGATATCGGTCAGTGACTGAACGATTTCAGGGTATCGTTCAAGAGCGGTAGGCAATGCCTCCATATCAAAGGACTCCGCCAGAGAAACGAGGGATTGGCCCCATGATTTCAAGAGGACTACATCATAGGTCGATCCGAGTGTTTCGATGCGTCGCCCGAATGCAACAATGTCATCCAGGAAAAATTCTGTTTTGACGGTTTTCCATTGGTCTTCTATTTCTCCACGAAGCCTCTCTATCAATTCGTCCGGAATCTGAATATTGGCATCCATGTCCATCTCGAGATCCTTTGAAGCCAACCCCTCTGTCTGCTCTTGTGCGATGATGGTATGTTCGAGCAATTTACAGAGGACATCAATAAGTTGTGACTTGGTATAGGGTTTCTGTATGATATCCGAGTAATGATAGCCATCCAGCGATTGGTTGCGTATATCGGCTACGGATGCGGTGGTTATCACCACGGGGATGTGCTTTAATTCAGCATCCTTTTCCATACGCTTCATGACTTCCCAACCGTCCATTCTGGGCATACGAATATCCAACAGGACGACCCGTGGTTTAAGCCCGGCGATCAGATCCAAGGCCTCAATCCCATCCTGGGCCTCAACGATCTTAAGTTCCGGAAACGATCCCAGAAAATGACGAGCGATCGATCGGTTCGATTCATTGTCATCGACCACAAGGACCGTCGCTTCCTGAAATTGTACGGCACCCTTACCGCTGATCGCGGACGAGACATTGAGTCGGTCGAGTGACCCGATAGGAACCTGTCGCAGTTCCACCGAAAAAGTACTTCCTTGTCCTTCCTCGCTAGTGGCTGACACGCTCCCATTCATTTGCTCGACCAGATTCTTCACAATAGCCAATCCAAGCCCCGTACCACCATAAGTGGACTGACTTTGCCCTTCCTGTTGACGAAAGGCCTCGAACATGTGTTGTATCTGATCAGCACGAATACCCCGCCCGCTATCGACAACACGTAAGGTCAGATCAACGGTCGCTTCGTCTTGAGAGTTGCCCTCCGCATTGACCCAGACTGTAATGGTTCCGGTTTCGGTAAACTTGACGGCATTGCCAATGAGATTAATGAGGATTTGTTTGACTCGATTTTCATCGATCACGACCACATCTGGCACTTGTGGCTCCAGTTTAAATGAAAGATCGAGGCCCTTGCTCTGAATGCGTTGCTTGAACATGGACTCCAAATCGTCCAGCAAGGTGGCCATGCGAATGGGTTCATACAAAAACTGCATACGTCCCGCTTCCACCCGCGAGAGATCCAGGATGTCATTGATCAGCGAGAGCAAGGTTTTACCACTGGACCGAATAGAATCGAGAAATCCCTTTTGTGTTTGATCCTGTACCTGCTCGTCAAGTATCTCCGAGAATCCGAGGATCGCATTCAAGGGAGTACGAATTTCATGACTCATGTTGGCCAGAAAAACGCTTTTTGACTTGTTGGCCGACTCTGCCGTCTGCTTGGCACGCAGGAGTTCTGTTTCCATCCGTTTCTGTTCGGTGACATCTTCCTTAACCCCCACAAAATGACTGATTTGGCCGGTCTCATTCGCGACCGGAGCAATCGCGGCTCTCTCCCAATACTCACTACCATCTTTTCTACGGTTCTGAAAATCCCCCTTCCAGGTCTTACCCGCTAAGATCGTTTGCCAAAGATCTTCATAAAATGTCTGGGATTGTTTGCCTGATTTGAGTATCCGGGGATTCTGGCCTATCACTTCTTCAGCCGAATAACCGGTAACACAGGAGAAGGTGGGATTCGCATATTCGATACGTCCTTCTTGATCCGTAATCACCACACTGACAGGGCTTTGCTCGACGGCACTGGTAATTTTCTGCAAAGACAGGGTTCTCTCCTTGACACGCTCCTCCAATTGCTCGTTGGCTTGACGTAATATCTGAGCGTTCTTCTTGCCCAGATAGCGTATAAACACCATGGTAGACAGACCGAGGATCAGCGTCGTTGCCAGCAGTGCCCCCACCATCGTGCAAATACGATAGAAGGTCGCATACGCCTCGACGGCATCGATCTCGGTCGTCAATCCCAAACCGAGCTGATCATCCCAGGTCCAAACTCCCAGCACCTTAACGCCACGATAATCACGATATCCGGTCATATTGAATCCCTCTTGACCGGAGGTCGCATCCTGGGCCATAACCGTCAAGGGCCAGGTCTCCTGAATAGTGGTTTGAGATTCAGCCTCAAGCAGATTACGTCCTGGATCCTGTATCCGAATCGACAATATGCTTTGCGCTCTCTCCGGCATCAAACCGATTTGGACCAGTTGATTCTCAAAGCGACTGGCCGACAGCATGCGGCCTTGTTCATCAAAGAAGTAGGTTTCTCCAGTTGTTGCGATGCGCCCCCGCTGTGCTATAGAAGTGAATTCTTCGGTCGGATTGAAACGCTGGGTTAAAACTGCGACCGTGTTGCCATCTTTATCTTGGATCGGCGCCGCGAAAAACATCGTGGGCGGCAGATGGCTTTCTCCAATAGATTTAACCCCCGCAATGGGAACGTCGGATGGAATAGGAGGAATGAACAAGGCTTCGCCGGCAAGCACACGTGCAAAGAGGTCGGGACATTCAATTTTAATCAAATTCGTGATACCGAGATTGTTATCACGCATGGATCCTATGTTGGTTCCATCGGGGGTAATAATAAAGAAACCGATTTTCCCAAACAGCCTCTCGCGTTCGTCAAAGTACTTTCTTAGTTCATCTAATCCGCTGGTCCCCTCTATGGATCCTGTTTGCTGATATTCCGCTAATTGTGACTCGACAATGGAGACCAGTCTAGGATCCGTCGCAAAACGCGTAATCACGACCTCCTGCTTCTCGACCCAATAACACAAGGCGTCATGGGTATTTTTCAGGACACCCTGTAAGGCTTCGCGTAGATCCTCTTGAATTCTACTTCTGATATCCTTTAACACGACCCAGGTCGAAACAACCATCATGATCGACAGCAACACACTCGCGACCATCCCCGCTTTTCGCATGCATGCCGAATTCAACCATTTCGAAAGTTGTGTATTAGAACCGGCTCTTCTGACTCTGCAGATCAAATAGGAAAACACCAATAATAACAAAAGAACGACCGATGCCAGGATTAGATAGGTACCGACATATTTCAAATCCGTAAGCAGTTCCGTACGAAATGTCGGCGTTATTGGAGCCAATGCCTCACTCCCCCCGCCCGGAGTCGACTCGGACAAAACAATCGCATTCTCAAGCTTAGAGATGCCCTTGGATAAGGGACGGGCCACAGCCATACTACTCAGGAGTAACGCGAGTATGAAGATGAGGGTCGTTTTATACATAAGGCAATCCCCCTAGGGCATTTCATTGACATCATTTCACAGGAGTACCGACTCACTGACAGGAGCCTTGACAAATTCTATACAAATCGTTGTACCGCTTTGTGACGCGGTCTCGGATCGCTCCTGCGACGATACGGACATCCAACCGCCATAGGCCTCGACAAATCGTTTGACTAGAGGCATACCGAATCCCGTGCCTTGTTCGCCCGCAGTACCCGGACGATGGGTTTTGCCATTGACATCAAATAAGGAGTCAAGAATTCGTCTGGGCATTCCGATCCCATTATCACGACAAGAAAAAGCGATCCCCTGATCGGTGGTATAGGTGCGTAGCTCGATCTGCCCGCCTTCGTCCGTAAATTTCACGGCATTGGTCAGAAGATTGTTGATCACCGAATGGATCAACGAGGTTCTCTCGGCCGTAATCCAAAGATCCTCACCAAGCTGTTGGCTGAAGGCAATCCCTTTACTTTGCAGTTGACTCTGAAGCATCGACACCGACTCCCGGACGGCGTCGTTCAAATCGATCGCAGTCAACAGTAGTCCCTTGTCCTCCAAGGCCATCATGGAACGAATCAACTCGACGATTTGCTGGCACTGTTCATTGGCACACTGCACCATCTCCGCATACTGATCGGTTTCCAACATGTCCTTGAGAAACATGTCACTGGCACATTTAATGATATTGATGGGTGTGGCCATATCGTGACAGAGAACATGAATCAACTGGTTGCGATCGGACAAGAGACGGGAGATTTCTTGACGGCTTTGTCGCAATTCTAAATGGGTCTTGACTCGAGCCAACAACTCTTCGGTGATAAACGGCTTGGTCACGTAGTCAACGGCTCCCAACGCAAAGCCCTTGACCAAATCCTCGATCTCCGTTTTTGCCGTTAGAAAGATGATGGGGATATCCTGAGTCTGTGTGTTGTCTCTTAAACAGCGACAAACCTCATAACCGTCCATCTCCGGCATCATAATATCCAGGAGGATTAGATCCGGGGGGCGTTTACTTATTTTCTCAAGAGCCTGTTTGCCATGGGTAGCAACATCGACTTGATAATGTTTCTTTAATAAATTACCCACCACCTGAAGGTTCTTAGGCGTATCATCGACAACCAATACTGTAAACCTCGAGGTACCGGCAGGCTCAACATTGCAAAGGTCTGAACTCTCATGGCTACACATAGTGCTTGAACGCCCCCAGAAGTGTCTTTGTGTTACTCAAGTTAGATTCGTTGGGTAACCCACGACACGGATATTAATGAACTCATCTAATCTGCTAGTGATTACGTTCATATGGCCTTCCATTACGGATTCACCAAATGATCACATGACATCCCCATTTTGATTAAATGTCGGATTTAAGAACGGAAGGAAATAATGGAATTACCTTGATCAAAGTAAGATATGGCCCATGGCTGCTTAATAACACTGTTATCGGGCCGACGTTTTAGATGATACAAGCATATATCGTTTATCGGGCTCGTTACAGGGTTCTCAAAAATAACATCGAGAGATGGTCAAGAACCACTTCAACTTCAATCAACCCAGGATGACCTCGACCTCATGCGTACCGCCGTGGCAAAGAGGCAGGTGTGGGCCCATGACCATCTGGCCGTCGATAGTGACCTGTTTGACACCACGGCTGACGTGATCGGGATTTTTGACAACGATATTGTAGGTGGCTCCACGGAATTTCCTGGTCACCTGGAAACCCTCCCAACTTGATGGAATACATGGATCAACACGCAGGCCATCGTAATCGGGCTGGATGCCCAGGATGTATTGAGAGATGGCATAATAATTCCAGGCGGCCGTGCCCGTGAGCCAGGAGTTTTTGGCCTCGCCGGGTTTGAAGGCATCCTTGCCTGCGACCATCTGGGCGTAGACATAGGGCTCGGTACGGTGCAGGTCGCTGATGTCTTCCAGGTAGGATGGGGCGATTTTGCGGTAATAGTCAAAGGCTTGGTCGCCACGTCCCAAGAGGGTCTCGGCGATCATGATCCAGGGGTTGTTGTGACAGAAGATCCCGGCGTTTTCCTTGTACCCTGATGGGTAGGTGGAGATCTCACCGAACTGAATGTGGTAGGAGGTAAAGGCTGGGTTGTTCAAGACAATGCCGTATTCGCAATCGAGTCGTTGCTTGACGGCATCGAGAGCCTGCTGGGCGCGACCGTCTTCAAGTCCCACCCCGGCCATGACACAGAAGCCCTGGGATTCGATAAAGATCTGGGCCTCCTCGTTTTCATGACTGCCGACCTTATTGCCGTGGAAATCATAGGCCCGCAGGAACCATTGCCCATCCCAGCCGTGTTGGTCGATGGCCGTCACCATCTCGGCGACTTGCTTCTCAGCCCGTTTGGCTTCGTCTGGGAGGTTACGCCGTCGGCACAGCTCGGCATACTCGCTCCCATAGAGAACAAACATCCCGGCAATGAAGATCGATTCGGCCACACCGCCCTGCTGGTTCTCGGTGGTCTGGAAGGATTCGTCCGGATTGTTGGAGAAGCAGTTGAGGTTCAGGCAGTCGTTCCAGTCCGCACGACCGATTAAGGGCAGACCATGGGGGCCGAGGTTGTTGATCACATGGTTGAAGGAACGCGTGAGATGCTCGAACAGGGGCTGAGCCGTAGACTCGTTGTTGTCAAAGGGAACGGATTCGTCCAGGATACTGAAATCACCGGTCTCCTTGATATAGCTGATGGTGCCCAGGATGAGCCAGAGCGGATCGTCGTTGAAGTTGCCGCCGATTTCGTTGTTGCCCCGCTTGGTCAGGGGCTGGTATTGATGATAGGCTCCGCCGTCTTCAAACTGAGTGGCGGCGATGTCCAGGAGTCGCTGCCGGGCCTTGTCCGGAATCTGGTGTACGAAGCCGATGAGGTCCTGATTGGAATCCCTGAAGCCCATACCCCGACCGATGCCCGATTCGAAATAAGAGGCACTGCGTGACATACAGAAGGTGACCATACACTGGTATGGATTCCAGATATTGACCATGCGATCCAGCTTTTCATCGCCGCTGTTGATACGATAGATTCCCAGGAGGTCTTCCCAGTATTGGGCCAACTGGTGCAAGGCTAGATCCACGTCCCCTGAGGTGCTGTATTTCTCGATCAAGGCCGTGGCCTTGGTCTTGTTGATGACGTTTTTGCTGGCCCATTTCTGTTCTTGTGCGTTCTCTACGTATCCCAGGATAAAGATCAATTCCTGTGTTTCACCAGGAGC
Organism: Sedimentisphaerales bacterium; assembly: GCA_963662565.2. GTDB lineage: Bacteria > Planctomycetota > Phycisphaerae > Sedimentisphaerales > Anaerobacaceae. The sequence continues at coordinate 22,551 of CAXXXG010000022.1, forward strand.
AAGGGACACTTCCATCATGTGAGAAGCAATGGGAGACCACCCGTGGGCTTCGCTATTACGGGCCTGTCCTGCGAACACGACTGCCGGTTCATGGAAGCCATTATAGAGCCCCAGGAAGGTTTCGCGGTCCGTATCGAATCCCGACATGGGTTGATTGACTGAATAGAAGGCATAATGATTACGGCGTTCCTTGTATTCGGTCTTGTGATAGATAACGTTGTCTTCGATCTCGACCTCGCCGGTGGAGAAATTACGTTGGAAGTTGGTCATGTCGTCCAGGGCGTTCCACAGACAGAATTCGACCATGGAAAAGAGCTTGATCGATTTTGGGGAGGCTCCCACATTGGTTAGGCGTACCCGCTGAATTTCACAGTTGTCTTCTACGGGCACGAGATAGGTGACCTCGGCCTTGAGGTCGTTGCGTTGGCCGGTGATGACGCTGTAGCCCAGGCCATGACGACATTCATAGGATTCGAGTTCGGCCTTGACCGGCTTCCATCCGGGTGACCAGACGTCGCCGTTATCGTGGATATAGAAATACTTGCCCCCGTCATCGATCGGGACGTTGTTGTAGCGATACCGGGTGATACGACGAAGGCGTGCATCGCGGTAGAAGCTATAGCCCCCACCGGTGTTGGAAAGCAGGGAAAAGAAATCTTCGGTGCCCAGGTAATTGATCCAAGGATAGGGTGTGCGCGGATCCGTGATGATATATTCCCGTCGGACATCGTCAAAATGGCCGTATTTCATGCGTGATTATCTCCAACCCCAAGGGATTTCGTTATTTAGCTTTTACGACTTAAACCGTACTAATGTCCCCTTTTATGCCCATCCACGGTCCAACTGTCAACCGTAAAAAATGCCTCTAAGTTCGGATGAGCGTTTGCAAAGCCCGGCAAACCCCTCTATAATCCACCCCGCTGTTTGTTATCCCGATGATTGATAGGGATAACTCATTGAATCTTTAATATTGCTGGATAGAGGCCATAACATAGAGGACGTTCACGATGTATGACCCCGTACCCATTTCAAGGACTGGATACAACAAACTCGAAAAAGAATTGAATCATCTGCAGAACGACGAACTTCCAGACGTCCGCAAACGGGTGGCCGAGGCCCGCGAAATGGGCGACCTCAAGGAAAACGCCGAATACCTCAGCGGACGTGAGCGTCAAGGGTTCTTGGTGGGACGTATCAGTGAACTCAAGGGCATGCTGAGTCGATCGGATATCGTGGATTGTACCAAGGTCGAGACGGATCGAGCTCGCTTCGGTACCGTGGTGACTTTGTTGGATCAGGATACGAATGAAAAGGTCACCTACCAATTACTTGGACCGGACGAGGCTGACTACAAGAACGGCAGTATCTCGGTACAGTCCCCTATTGGCCGAGCCATCCTCGGTTACGCCGTGGGAGAAGAGTTGACCGTGTCGATCCCACGCGGTGACCGTCATTTCAAGGTCCTCGAGATCAATAAGTCCGAGTTCGACTAGGCTCGATTCTAGGCAGGCCAAGTAAACCGCTGCCCTGCCATGCAGGGAATATAGGATTCGCCCAAGAGTCGCTGCCAATCCTCCATGACCGTATTACCCGTACAGTGACCTGGGGCCCAATGCACTGGATGCCACTGTCTTAAAGCCTGTAGGGTCTGATTCAAACGCTCCGGCCCGGCATGGAGTAGGTGCATTCCACCTAAGACGGTATGGAAACGATCGACTCCAGTAAGTTCCGACACAACCTGCAGGATGTTCATGATCCCTGCATGGGCACAACCCAGGACTACGGAGGTTCCCTCACGCGTTGTCAGCCATAGGGACTGATCGTCCAGGATGGGGTCTGACTGCGTGCCTTGTTCGTCTATATAAAAATCACCACCGGTATCCTCCAAAGGATGGAATCGTGGGATCTGACCGGTGATGCTCACCCCGGGACAGATTTGCGTAGGTCCAGACGTCCAGATGATTTCACGTCCCTGCAAGGCCTTCTTATCCTTGTTCGCTATCCCGATATAATGCAAACCGGACTCTCTCCGGCTATATTTTGGGCCCAGGGCGTCAGGATGCAAAAAGATACGTGCCTGGGATGCCAAATCCAGCACAGCGGCTAGACCGCCCGTGTGGTCGTAATGGCCATGGCTCAGGACAATGGCGTCAGTTCGTGCGAGGTCAATCCCTAACTGTCGGGCATTGTCAAGCAGCAGGTCACTCTGACCGGTATCGAAGAGGATGTGTTGATCGCCAACCTCGAGCCAGAGGGCCAGGCCATGCTCAATCCCTAGGCCGGCATGTGCCGTTCGATTTTCCACGATCACCGTTAATGATAACTCATTGGTCTTCATGATGAGGTTCTAACGTGATTAATGATAAAACACAAGTCATTGCCGGTTTTCACTGCGAATTAGAGGTGAAAGAATTTCCATTGCCCAGAACACGCCGGTCGATTATCATGACAAATACAGGTCATCAATGGATTTAAACGAGTTACTGATTCATGAAGAGAAGCGGCGAATGGACGTTGTGGCTAGGGCTCTGTATCTGCTGGGCCTGTTGCAATGTTTGGGCCTATGAGGTCGAAGAAATCCGTTGTCAATCCAAGTTGAACCCCGTTGGAGTGGGACGGACACCACAATTCAGCTGGACCTTGAGTTCGGACCAACGGTGCCAGATCCAATCGGCTTACCACATCCGAGTTGCCGATTGTCCGGAGAACCTCTCCAACGAGCAAGGCCCTTGTTGGGACAGTGGCAAGGTGACTTCTTCTCAAACCTTGCATGTGCCCTACCAGGGATCCCCCTTGAAATCCGGTACATGTTACTATTGGCAGGTGCAATCCTGGAATCAGGATGACCAAGCCACGGGCTGGAGTCTGACCGGTCAATTCACTACAGCACTCTTTGATCCCAATGACTGGAATAACGCCCAATGGATTGGCTATGAAGAGATTGACGAGAGCGAGATATTGCTACCAGGGGTCTCACCCTGGGGACGAAACGTTCGTGAGCTAGCTAAACGTCGCCCTGTGGTCCCCCTGTTGCGTAAGTCGTTTGAGATTGATGCACCCGTCCAAAGAGTCTTGTTGTTTATCAGTGGGCTGGGACATTATCAAGCCAGCCTCAATGGCAAGGACGTGGACAACGATTTCCTCAATCCCGGCTGGACAGACTATCGCAAGCTCTGCCTTTATAACACCTATGACATTACCACCCGAGTGGTCACGGGTGACAACTCCGTTGGCGTAATCGTAGGCCCGGGCTTCTACAACGTCAATAACGAGCGTTATCGCAAGCTGTTGATCACCTATGGTATGCCTAAGGTCAAGGCCATGATCAAAATCCTCTATAACGATGGACGTGAGGAATTCGTTGTCACTGATACAACCTGGAAGACAACCCCATCACCGATTACCTACAGTAGCATGTACGGCGGCGAGGATTATGATGCTCGTCTTGAACAAGAGGGCTGGAACCGCCCCGGTTTTGACGACAGCATCTGGCCATCCGCCCTATGGGTTCGTGATCCTGGTGGCAACCTGCAATCCCAAACGACCTATCCCTTGCGTGTGCGCGAGATCTTTAATCCGCGTCAACGGATTCAGTTGACTGAGGATCGTTGGCTCTATGACTTTGGTCAAAATGCCTCGGGGATCGTACGCATCAAGGTCAAGGGACAAAAGGGGCAGGTCATTGCCATTCGTCCAGGCGAGCTGATCAAAGAGGTTCATTCCATCAATCAACGTGCCACGGGAAGTCCCTACTATTACCAGTATACGCTCAAAGGCGATGGCATTGAGACCTGGCAGCCCCGCTTTACCTACTACGGCATGCGTTATGTTCAAATCGAAGGGGTAACTCCCTCGGACGACATTCCAGATAGTAACCTCCCACAGCTCGTGGAGTCACAACTCCTACATACCTTCAACGGCACCCCGCGGGCGGGCTATTTTGAATGTTCACATGACCTGTTTAATCGTATTAATCGCCTGATACTCTACGCCATTCAAAGCAATACGCAGAGTGTGAGTACGGATTGCCCCCATCGTGAAAAATTGGGCTGGCTGGAGCAGACCTTCCTTATGGGCAGTTCCATTCATTACAATCTGGATCTCTACCACCTCTATCGTCAGACCGTGGCCAACATGCAGGCCGCTCAATATTCGGATGGAATGGTTCCCAACATCGCTCCGGAGTATGTCTATTTTGGGGGCGACTTCACCGATTCCCCGGAATGGGGCAGTGCGAGTATTATCCTGCCTTGGTTGATCCATCAATGGTATGGCGATTCGTCCGTCATGACCGAGGCCTGGCCCATGATGGAGCATTACCTGAGCTATTTGCAGGGCAAGGCTGAGAATCACATCCTCACCCATGGTCTGGGAGATTGGTATGACCAGGGCCCAGAACGACCAGGCTATTCCCAACTCACTCCCAAGGGTGTGACCGCCACGGCCCTTTATTATTATGATGCCCACCTCATGGCACGTATGGCCGCCCTGCTGGACAAATCCGAAGAGCAGCAGAAGTATGTTCAACTTGCTGTAGAAATCAAGAAGGCCTTCAACGATAAGTTCTTCGATCGCCACACGGGCCTCTACGCCTCAGGCAGCCAAACATCATTGGCCATGCCCTTATGTCTGGGATTGGTCCCGGAGGATCAGATCCAACGCGTACAACAAAACCTCATCGAAACCATCAAGCAAAACGACAAGGCCCTGACCGCAGGTGACATCGGCTTTCATTACCTTGTCGAGGCACTAACCCAAGCCGATGCCGACACCCTTCTCTATGAGATGAACAATCGCGACGATGTCCCCGGTTATGGGTATCAACTCAAAAAGGGAGCCACGGCACTGACGGAATCCTGGGCGGGATTGGAAATCGTGTCCAACAATCATCTTATGCTGGGGCACCTGATGCAATGGTTCTATGATGGTCTGGCCGGTATCCAGCAAGCGTCGGACTCGGTGGCCTATCAAAACATCTTGATCGCTCCCGCTTTTTTGAAGGGATTCGATCACGTCAAGGCCAGCTACCGTTGCCCTTATGGCTTGATTCGGAGTCAATGGACCCGTGCCAATGAGGGCCTTACCTTGAACGTCACCATCCCCGTCAACACCACCGCCTCGATTCTGTTGCCGACCGATGAGGTCGCACGGATTCAAGAGAGCGATAAGCCCCTTGATCTCCCCTGGCAGAAAATTCAGGACAAGCAGCTATCAGTGCAGGTGGGATCGGGGTCGTATCAATTCAAAATCACTCCCTAAGGTTTTATCTATGGCAAAGATTAAATTCCAATTCGCAATTTTGTGTCTCTTGCTCAGTTCCCTGGCCTCAGCTCAACAACGGGTGGCCGCACCGGGTGGGGGTGATCCCCACATGGCTATGCCCATCGATCGTTATCTCCATGACTGCAAAGGCGGAGTGATGGACTTTTCCTTTGCCGGATACATGGCCAATGAACACGTGCTGCCCGACTCCCCCCACGCGCGTGGTGGTCGGCCCGGTTGAAGGTGACGACGGCAGGCGTATTCAGGCCGCTCTGGATTATGTGGCCCGCCTGGAGCCGGATGAATTGGGCGTACGCGGTGCGGTCCTACTATTGCCGGGCGACTATCAAATCGCCGGTCAACTCAAGCTCAATCACAGCGGTGTGGTTTTGCGGGGAGCGGGCGCCGGAGATCAAGGCACCCGCTTGATCGCAACGGGCCAGGACCGCCGCACCTTGATCGAAATCACCGGACAAGACGACCGGTCCCTGGGACAACCCTATCGCATTGAAGGCCATGTCCCGGTAGGGGCCATGAGTATGACCTTGAACGACACCACCGGCCTGCAACATGGCGATCGAGTCATGGTGGCCCGTCCCAGCACCGAGGAATGGGTGGTGGCAGTGGGCATGTCCAAGTTCTGGGTCACCCAAAAGGCCCCGCGTATCTGGAAGGCGGGCGAACTGGATATTGTCTGGGATCGTGAAATCATGGAGATCGAGGGCCATACCGTGACCCTGGATGCCCCCATCAGCATGGCGTTGGATCCCAACTGGGGTGGTGGCACCTTGACGCCCTACCACTGGCCGGGACGCATTTCCCAGGTGGGCATCGAGAACCTACAACTGGTCTCGGCTTACGATAAGGCCTATCCCAAGGACGAGGATCACGCCTGGATGGGCGTCACCCTGAACCACGTACAGGATGCCTGGATCCAGGGCGTGACCTTCCGTCACTTCGTCGGTTCGGCGGTCTCGATCTGGGAGACCTGTAGCCGCGTCACCGTGGTCGACTGCGAATCCCTGGAGCCGGTGTCCGAAGATGGCGGTTGGCGTCGCCACACCTTTTACACCGCTGGCCAGCAGTGTCTGTTTCTACGTTGCTACAGCGAACGGGGTCGTCACGACTTCAGCGTGGGACATTGTGCGGCCGGACCCAACGCCTTTGTGCACTGCGATGCGTGCGAAGCCCTGCATGACAGTGGCCCGATCGGGGCCTGGGCCACGGGCGTGCTCTATGACAATGTCAACATCGACGGTGACGGTCTGCGTCTGGGCTATCGCGGCACGGACCTGCAATTCAGCGGCTGGACCGCGGTCAACTGTATGCTCTGGCAATGTACGGCCAGCGAGATCGACTGTTATCGCCCTCCCCACGGTCAAAACTGGTGCATCGGATGTTGGGCTATCTTCGAAGGTGACGGCCAATGGGGAGCCTTCAACGAATTCGTCAATCCTAAGAGCCTGATGCAGGCCCTGGTGTCGCAGCGAATGGGACAAATGATGGGGGCGTTCATCGGCAATGGCATCATTCATCCCCCCGGTTCAACCCGTCCCAGTCCGGAACAGGCCCAGGCCATGATGGAAAATTCCAATCGTCCCGCACCGCAGTTGACTGAGGTCATCGCACAATCGCGGGAAACCTATGTCACTTCTCTCGCTACTGCTGGAGTCCCTGGAATCGAGAAGGTCTTGGAGAGCCATCCGGATCTATGTCCAACCGAGCCTCAACCCACCACACAACCACTCCGGTTAGTTCAGGGACAATTGAAGGTTGGAGACCGCATACTGACCGGCAGAACCTTGGACACCTATTGGTGGCGAGGTCGAGCCGTGCCGCAATCCATCGAGTTCAGCCGGGCGCGGCCCGAGTTGACTCGGTTTGTCCCCGGACGCACGGGTACCGGTTGGACCGACGACCTCGATGCCTTGACCACGGAATTGGCCGACAACGGCACTGTCGCGGTCTACCAACACCACGGTCTGTGGTACGATCGTCGGCGGGAAGATCATGAACGCACCCGTCGTATCGATGGCGAGGCCTGGATTCCCTTTGATGAGATGCCCTTTGCCCGCAGCGGTCAGGGCACGGCCTGGGATGGGATGAGTCGCTACGACCTGACCCGTTACAATCCCTGGTATTTCAACCGACTCATGAAATTCGCTAAGTTGGGCGAACGTAAGGGCCTGGTTTTGCTGAACAACCATTACTTCCAGCACAACATCCTGGAGGCAGGAGCCCACTGGGCCGACTTCCCCTGGCGTTCGGCCAATAACATTAACAACACCGGTTTTCCCGAACCCGTACCCTATGCCGGTGACAAACGCATTTTTCAGGCTCATCTGTTCTACGACGTCACCCACCCGGTGCGACATCAACTGCATCGAGCCTATATTCGTCACCACCTGGATACCTTAAAGGACTGCCCCAATGTCATCCACATGACCAGTGGTGAATATACCGGTCCCTTGGAGTTTACCCAATTCTGGCTAGATACCATTGGCGAGTGGGAAAATGAAACCGGTATCGATGTCTTAACCGCATTGAGTTGTCCCAAAGACTCTCAGGACGCCATCCTGGACGATCCTGCCCGAGCCGCCATCGTCGATGTGATCGACATTCGCTACTGGGGTTTGACCAGCGGCATCAATCTCTCTCCCAGACAGCAGGGAAGCCGTGGTGATACTAACAGCCGTGAAGGGATTCTTGAGTATCAAAAGAAATTCCCGGATAAGGCGGTGATCTGTTCGGCAGCCGGATTTCAGATTGCAAAGGATTAAGGTATAACTGACATTGTATTAGAAAGGCAATTGTAACGTGCAAGACATCATCAAAGAACTCGAGGACATCGCACGACGCATCCGGATGGATATCGTGACGATGATCCATAAAGGCGGCGATGGCCATCCCGGTGCCGCCCTTTCCGTGACCGACATGATCACGGCCCTTTACTTCCATGTGATGAACGTGGACCCCAAAAATCCCCGCAAGCAAGACCGGGACCGTTTCATCCTGTCCAAAGGACACGCCTGTCCGTCACTCTATGCGACTCTGGCTAACAAGGGCTACTTCTCTCGTGATGAATTACCCGGACTGAGATCCCTGGAATCCATGCTCCAGGGCCATCCGGATATGAACAAGATCCCCGGCATCGACAGCACCTCGGGGTCTTTGGGTAACGGCATCTCTGTAGGGTTGGGTATGGTCTTGGCCGGTCGCATGCAAGGCCACGACTACTACACCTATGTCATCACCGGTGACGGCGAGATCCAGGAAGGCGTGATCTGGGAAGCGGCCATGGCGGCCTGTAAGTACAAGGCCGGTCGTTTGATTGGGTTTGTGGACAACAACGGCATCCAGAGTGGCGGGACCATCGAGGAGGTCAGTGGTCTCTACCCGATCCTGCCCAAGTGGGAATCCTTTGGTTGGCACTGTCAGGAAATTGACGGTCACGACTATGGCCAGATCCTGAACGCCATTGACCAGGCCAAGGCCTGTACGGATCAACCCTCCATGATCGTGGCCCACACCAAGAAGGGACGCGGTATTCCCTTTATGGAGGGCGACAACTCCTGGCACAAACGTGTTCCCACGGTTGAAGAACATCAAGCGGCCATGCGTGCCCTGGGAGGTGACTGCTAATGGTTAAACTTGGAAATACACGTGTCGCCTTTATTGAAACCCTGGGAGAAATCATCGATCAGGATCCCAAGACGGCCTTGGTCTGTGCCGACTCGGTGTTGGTGGTCAAGGGACAGGACTTTATCAAGCAATACCCCAACAACTTCGTGGATGTGGGCATTGCCGAGCAGAACGCCGTGGACGTGGCCTCGGGCATGGCCACCTGTGGTATGGTTCCCTTTGTGGCGACCTATGCGGGCTTCATTACCATGCGGGCCTGCGAACAAGTCCGCACCTTTGTTGCCTACCCCGGACTTAACGTCAAGTTGGTCGGAGCCAACGGCGGTATCTCGGCGGGCGAGCGTGAGGGCGTCACTCATCAGTTCTTCGAAGACCTGGGCATCACCCGTACCTTCCCCGGCATGACCGTGGTGGTTCCGGCCGATGACGATCAAGTCCGCCATGCCACCCGTGCCATTCATGCCACGCCAGGCCCCGCCTACATGCGGATCGGCAGTGGTCGCGATCCCATCGTGGACTGCGACGATGTCCCCTTCGAATTGGGCAAGATCCGTATCCTCGCCGATTACGGTAAAGACGTGATTCTCTTTGCCTGTGGCTGGGTCATGAATCGCACCTTGCTGGCCGCCGAGGCCCTATTCAAGCAAGGCATTAAGGCCACCGTGGTTGATGTCCATACCCTCAAGCCCATTGACAAGCAAGGCATTGTCCCTCTGCTTTCCGCTGCCGGAGCGGCAGTCACCATTGAAGACCACAACATCATCGGTGGCCTGGGCAGTGCCATTGCCGAAGTCAGCGTTGAGGAATGTCCTGCCCACACCGCTCGTTTAGGCGTACAGGATGTCTTCCCGCGTTCGGGTATGCCTGAACCTCTGTTGGATTACTATCACATGGCGGTGAGTGATATTGTCGAGGCCGCCCAAGCTGTCATTAAAAAGAGAGACGCTAATTCATGAAAAAGAAACGACTCACCATGATCCATACTTCAGGTGTGATGATCCCGGTATTCAGTGAACTATGCCGGGAACTCCTACCCGATATCGAAGCCGTGCACATGGTCGATGAAAGCCTGCTCAAGGACATCATCAAAGACGGTTGCCTGACCAAGTCCGCGGCTCGTCGTGTGGTCGATCACGTCTTGTCCGCCGATCAGGCCGGTACCGATGCCATTCTGGTGACCTGCTCTTCCATTGGCAAGGGAACCGAACTGGGACGCGAGTTGGTCGAGACAGTGGTCATGCGCGTCGATGAACCCATGGCAGCCCAGGCCATTGCCATCGGCAAGCGAATTGGTGTGGTCGCGACCCTGCCCTCGACTCTAAATCCCACGGTGGAATTGATCCAACGTCAGGGCTCCTCTGACCTCCAAGTCACTCCCAAACTATGCGAGGGGGCATTCGAGGCCGTTATCTCCGGTGACGGAGCGACCCATGACCGTATCGTTGGAGAGGGCATCTTGGAACTGGTGAGTCAAGTTGACGTCATCGTCCTGGCCCAGGCCTCCATGGCCCGCGTGGTCAGCAGTTTGCCTGCTGATAAGGTCACCGTACCGGTGTTGTCCAGTCCGCGTCTGGCGATTGAACATTTAAAGACGATTTTGTAAGTAAAGCCGTAAGGAGAGACGATAGTGCCGCAGACAAAGTCTATGATGTTTAAAACGATCTTGGGTTTATCTGCCCTTTGCCTGCTCGGCGCTGCAATCTTGGGATTGACTTATCAGGCTCCTACCTTGGCACGATTGCTAGGTTCGGCCTGTCCGGTCCTCTTGGCCATTGGCTTGACGGGCACCTCACTAAAAGGCTTTCGCTTTACGGTCTGCATAGTGGCAGCCGTGGTAGCGGCCATGTATTTTCCGGAACGCTTTCTCAGTATTGGTTCGGTCAATCTGCGTGATCGCCGCTTAATCCTGGTGATTGTCCAGTTGGTCATGTTTGGCATGGGCACGCAGATGAGCCTGCGTGACTTCCTGGGCGTAGCCAAGATGCCCAAAGCCGTGGTCATCGGGATTGCCTGCCAGTTCACCATCATGCCCTTGGTCGGTTTTACCCTGGCCAAGGCCTTGGGATTTCCTCCCGAGATCGGAGCGGGCATCATTCTGATCGGCTCCTGTTCTAGCGGCTTGGCCTCTAATGTCATGGTTTATATGGCCGGTGCCAACCTGGCCCTATCGGTGACCTTAACCGCCGTGGCCCAGTTGCTGGCCCCCTTCCTGACCCCCATGTGGATGAAGCTACTGGCCAGCGAGATGGTGGAGGTTCAATTTTTTGCCATGATGAAGAACATCATCCTCATGGTCCTACTGCCGATTATCGTGGCCTTGATCTACAATGCCCTGCGCAAGGATCGACTGAAACGATTTCATGCCCTCATGCCCCTTTTATCCATGGCGGGTATCATTTACTTCACAGCCGTAACAACAGCAGCCGGTCGGGATCATCTACTCCAGATCGGTGCTTTGTTGTTTGTGGCGGCGATCCTACACAATAGCATTGGTTACATTTTGGGCTACTGGGCTACTCGTCTCTGTGGGCTAGACAAGGACTCTTGTCGTACCATAGCCATCGAGGTGGGTCTGCAAAACGGCGGCATGGCCTCGGGATTGGCCAGTGCCATGAACAAGTTGGCCACGGTAGGCTTGGCACCCGCAATCTTCAGTCCATGGATGAATGTGTCTGGATCCATACTCGCCAATTTCTGGAAAAAACATAAAGTCAAAGCTAAGGCAGGAGAGACTTCATAACTCAACGCCCTCCGCAAGAACGGTGTAACTCTCCTTTAAAAGAGGTCTATCGCCGGAATCTGGGACTGGGACATAAGGCACTCATCGGTTGAGTTGTATCTGTTGTTCAGTTGACCTCAATCGACATCCGTACGGAATGGCGAGGCAGGCAGGCCCTCACGATTGAAGAGGTTGACTTCCGGAACATTACTCCAGCCATAACGAGCGGCAACTGGCTGTTCTACCTGATCACTCGAAACCACCACGGTACGCCCTTCGATGCGGGCCTGAGCCGGGACGAAGTTCTTCTCCTCTCCAGCAATGACAAAGCCCTTGAGTTCACCGTCTTTGGCCATCAATCCACTGCCGGTGTGGGTAAAATGCAGGATGATCTCGTGTCCGTTGACGGTCATGTCACTGTAGAGGGGGCCGGAGTATTCAATGTCCTGACCGTAAGCCAAGGCGCGGGCGGCCAGTGCCAGCCGAGCTCCTACGGGTTGTTTGTGGGCCGGGTGGATATCCTGGGCGTCACCGGCGTCCGTGATCACAGCCATAGCGGTATTCGGACTCTTGGAAAGGGTCAGGAACTGGGCCTCGCGGATCTCGGGACGCATGTCCTTGTATGGAGCGATCTGAACGAACAGGAAGGGGAAGTCGCCCTGCCTCCACTGTTGACGCCAATCTTGAATCATGAGTGGAAAGAGTTCACGATATTGTGTGGCCCGACCGTTGTTGGCTTCACCTTGATACCAAATCGCTCCTTTGATACGCGCCGGTAAGAAGGGGGCGATCATGCCATTGTAAAGTACGGTGGTGACATTGGGAGAACTGCCGGGCTGACGCGGGACGTTGGGAGCCTCTCGTAGCGTGACACTGGCCTGATAGGACCAGGGGCCTGCCAGGGCCATGCGTGCATTCTCACCCAAGCTTGGCACCTTAAGACTCATCTGCTTGGGCTTACCGTACACGCCTCCCCCCCCCCCGGTATCCAGCACGCGTATAGCGATGACATTACGACCGGCCTTGAGTAATCCCGCGGGTATTTTGTAGTTACGGCTGTATTGCCAGTTCTCCTTGTGCCCCACGACTGTGCCGTTGAACCAGGTGGTATCCTGATCATCAATGGGACCCAGGTTCAATTCCGCCTCTTGACCGGCCCACTCTTCGGGGACATCCAAGACCTTATGAAACCAGACAATACCGTCATAGTTGGGCAAGGCTTCGGCCTCCCAATTGGCCGGTAGAGTCATGGTGGGCCAATCCTGAGGTTGAAAGTCCAACTGAATCCAGGGCAAATTCTCTGCTGAGCCGGGATCGTATTGTTGATACCAATCTTTCAATCGTTGTTCAAAGTTATCCGGTTCGTCTGGATGAGCCGCTAGGTGTTGAACCGCCTGCACCGACGGTTTGAAGTCCTCCATGGTCAATAGCGAGTCCGCACTGGTCCAGGCCTCGGCTACGGTTCCTCCCCAGGACGTGAAGATCAGGCCAATGGGAACATCGATAGCTTGATGAATGTCACGAGCAAAGAAATACCCCACCGCTGAAAACTCTGCCGCGGTCTCTGGAGAACAGACCACCCATTCGGCATCGACTTCGCTTACCGGTGTATTGGCTGGAAACTTGGGGACAAAATATTGGCGTATACCGGGGTAATCGGCTGCGGCCACTTCCTGCTCCCAGTTCACAATGGGTTTTTGCCCCGAACGTAGGCCCAGTTGACGTTCCATATTGGATTGTCCGCTGCAGATCCATACATCACCCAGCCAGATATCCTTAAGTGTGGTGGTATTAATCGTCAGGGTGTAGGGTCCCCCTGCGGGCATTGGGTCAAGCCAGACCTTCCATTGACCTTCCTTTGCCAATACGGTTGTGCTCTGATCGGCTAGTTTCACAGTGACCTGTTCATCTGTAGTGGCCGTGCCCCAAATCGCAATGGGCATATCCCTCTGCAAAACTGCGTGATCGGTAAACAGATTGTTGGGTGTCACCTCGGCCCAAGCCGTTGCAGCCACCAAGACGCATATCATCGAAACCGTATAAAACCTCATGAAAAGCTCCTTAAGGGTTAGTGGGTCATGATTTAACCGTAAGAATTATACTCGGAGTGAAATGCTTTACCAAGATTTTCTTGTCCATCCCAGGCGTCTGCTTTTATAGTGGCACAGCATGACTAGCGATCGAGGACCACTATGACACATTTGATATTGACCTGGATAGGAATCATTTTATGTATTGCCCATGCCGGCATGTTTTCCGGCTTAAACCTGGCGATGTTGGGAATCAGCCGTTTGAGACTGGAGGTTCAGGCCAGACTGGGCAATCCCGGGGCCCAACAACTGTTGGCCCTACGTAAGGATGCCCATGCCCTACTGGCCACCATTGTTTGGGCCAATGTGGGAGCCAATGTCCTGTTAACTATGCTCTCAGACTCGGTCCTCACCGGATTGACCGCCTTTATCTTCTCCACCTTTGTGATCACCTTTGGTGGTGAGATCCTGCCCCAGGCCTATTTTTCCCGTTATGCCCTGCAAATTGCCAGGCTTCTCGCTCCGATCTTGCGATTTTACCAAATCATGCTTTATCCCCTGGCGAAGCCGACGGCCTGGCTGCTCAACCGCTGGCTGGGACCGGAGGGAATCGAATTCTATGGTGAAGTCGGGATTCGCGAGATCATCCGTCAACATGCTGAATCGGATTTGTCCGATGTGGATCGCATTGAAGGTCAGGGAGCCCTGAATTTTCTGGCCTTTGACGATTTGCGTGTCACTCAGGAGGGCCAACCGCTCCATCCCGATAGTGTCATCCCCCTGCCTTGTCAACAAGGCCAACCCCAATTTCCTGAGGTTCAGCCCCATCAAGACGATCCATTTGTTCAACGCGTTCTATCTTCAGGCCAACGCTGGTGCATTATTACCTCTCCAGAGGACGAGCCCATACTGGCCCTGGAGACCGATGATTTCCTCAGAGCCGTTGTCCGGGGACAGCCCCCCATTCATCCGGAACATTTTTGTCACCGTCCCTGTATCGTTCGCGACCCCAACACCCTCTTGGGGCGATTGCTGTCACGGCTGGAGGTCCACCCTGAATCTGTAGAGGACGACATCATCGACCACGACATCATCCTGCTCTGGTCCGAGCAACGACGGATCATAACCGGGGCGGATGTCCTGGGGCGATTGATGCGTGGTATTGTCCTACGCCAAGGGCTTTGATGGAACCGCGTTGAGCTGAGGAAGGTTGTGGGACTACGAATTTTTTGATAGGGTTTGCTTTCGTGTGGGTTGAGATTTCTGAATGATTGGCCATTTAATCTAAAATAATAGTTCTATTAATTTTCCTGAAGCCGGAATAAAAGTCAATGAACAAGGAATCACAGGCGTTTGTGAGACTGCTAACCCAAGCCCAGCCATCGATTTACGCCTATATCCTCTCGTTGGTACTGGACCATGCCCAGGCCGACGATCTGCTTCAGGAGACCAATTTAACCCTTTGGAACAAGGCCGATCAATTTGAAGCTGGGACCAATTTTTTGGCCTGGGCCTGCAAGGTAGCTTATTTCAAGGTCCTCAGCCATCGGCGCTCCAAGGCCCGTGATCGCCATGTTTTCAACGATGAACTTTTGGACTATCTGGCTGAACGTCAGGAGGAACGATCCGAGCAGTTCGAGCGACGTCGCGAAGCCTTGCGACACTGCATAAACCGGCTTACGGCCTACCAGCAACAATTGCTCACGGCCAGATACCAGGCCGGGGGTTCGGTCAAGGTGATGGCCGCCAAGAAAGGACGGTCTGTGGGCGTGATATCACAGACTCTGTATCGAATTCGTTGTGCCCTGAATAAATGTATTGAATCGCGACTTGCTGCGGAGCAGCCTTTATGACCCTCAATCGTAGTAAAGCCAAACAGATCGAGCAACTCGTCAGTGCTATTCTAGATCAAGGCCTGACCTCGGAACGCCAAACACAGTTGGAAGAGCTGCTCAATCACGATCCCGAGGCCTGTGAACTCTATCTCAACCTGGTCACTACGGATGCCCATCTTCAACGTCAATTGGGTGGCCAACTGCCCGATATCCCTGGTTTACCCACGGCCTCGTCCTCACAACCCATCCGTTCCGGACGCTCATGGCGTCACCTGGCTGCGATCATTATCCTGGTCATTGGTTTATTTTTAGGATTTGGATTGGCCGGCTGGTGGCGTCATCACACCCGAAGCCCAATTTATGTGGCAACTTTACGCAATGCCATTGATGCCAGTTGGCAGACTGATTTGAAAATCGGTAGCCCCCTCAAGCAAGGCCACTTGCGGCTCAATCGCGGTCTGGCCGAGATTGAACTCTTTGACGGGACCAACCTCATCCTGGAAGCACCGGTTCGTCTGGATCTTTTGACTCCCAATAGCCTCGAGCTTGTCCAGGGAACCTTAGTGGCCACTGTACCTGTCCAGGCACAAGGTTTTTTGGTCAAGACTCCCATCGCAGATGTCGTCGATTTAGGCACACGTATGGGGGTACGTGTTGATCCGCGAGGGACCACCTGGACACGAGTTTTCCAGGGGCAAGTCGAGGTCTCTCCTCGTGACTTGACGGCAAAACCCCTTCGTTTAACACAGAACCAGGCCGCCGTGGTTACACCGGGGACCATGTTGGTTCAGACGATCCGACCTGACAGTTTAAAATTTCCCGAACCACCCCGTACTTACAATCCTGTCGTAAATGGGGATTTTGAGATACCAGAAGCCATCTCGGTTCAGGGAGTTCCTGGACAACCCGGCCGTTGGAGTGGTGACCTATGCCAAGTCGTTTCTGCTGAACAAGGCATCACGCCTTATAGCGGCCAACACATGCTTCGTTTTTTGGATAGTAGTGCCCCCAAGGATAGACCCCAATACGTCACTACGGCTTCGCAGCAATGGCAAATTATCGACCTACGAGATATCCTCGCCGAAGTCAAAGCCGGTCGTGTCTCAGTTGAGGCCTCCGCCTATTTCAATCGCATTGCGTCAACCAGCGAAGAAGACCCTCAGGCCATCCAAGCGATTTACATCCACGCCTTTAAGGGGAACGTCAAGGACACCCGCAAACTTTGGCCCCACCGTAGCAAACACCGCACACGTAGTCTGGTGTCTGAAGTGCTTACGGATAATGATCCGCAGACCTGGGAACGTGCGGACGTGATCCTACAGGTTCCCGCGCAAAGCGACTTCCTGATCATCGAGATCAGCACCGTCATCGAAGCCCAGGAAGGCCGGGACATCCAATCCTTCCAAGGTCACTATGCCGATCAGGTGAACGTCGATCTCCGCGTGGGCCCGACTCCAGCCATGGAATAAATAGAACACCTCTGACGATCTGCAGCGTGTACTTCATGACTTGACACCACCCGGGATCGTTCGTTTAATGAAACCCATTCGAATGACAATGATTGACCATTGAAAGGAATCGCTGCGCGATGGTTTGTAACAAAAGATCGATCCAATTACGCCATTCTATCAATAGATCATGCTTGTTACTATTCCTGCTGGTCTGGGTGGGTTGTGGTCCTCATTATTCCAAGACCAGACCTGAAATCCTAGGACGTCAGGACCAATCCTGGGATCAAGGTTGGCGTTTTGTGTTGGATGACCCCAATGGGGCCGAGACCGTGGATTTCAATGACAGCGACTGGAATCTCGTAAGCCTACCCCATGATTGGATGATCCAACAAATCCCTGACATCAACGCTTCGTCGGGGACTGCCGGAGGATATTATCCAGGCGGAGTCGCTTGGTATCGCAAACGTTTGTCCTTGGATCGGGAGCAACGCCAGCGCAAGGCGACCTTGTTTCTTGACGGCGCCTATCGGCAAGCCACGGTCTATGTTAATGGTCATAGCCTTGGCACGCGTGACTTTGGCTACGTAAGCCGGGCTTACGATCTCAGTCGTTATTTGCATGTGGGTCCGGACAATCTCATCGCTATCCGCGTGGATAGCTCAGTTCAACCTATGGATCGCTGGTACAGTGGCAGTGGCCTCTTTCGCCATGTCCATCTGTCCTTGCATGAACCCCTTTACATTCCACCCTACGGAGTAACAGTCACGACTCCCTGGATCACCGATCAGCAGGCCCAAATCAAAATCCGCACACAATTACACAATGACACACCTGATCTGCTGCCCTGTCGCTTGGTGACACAAGTCCTGAGCCCGGCAGGCAAGACCATTGCCGAACTCGCGTCGGAGTTCTCTCTATCTCCTGGACAACAGGACTCCATTGAACAACAGACCACCTTCGACAAGCCGCAACGCTGGGATCTGGATTATCCTGAGCTTTATCACGTCGAGTCCCAGGTCTATGTCAATAAGTATCTGATCGATGAGAGTGAAACTAACTTTGGTATTCGAACGGTCGCATTTAAACCCCAGACAGGATTTTGGCTCAATGAACGACCCGTCAAACTCAAGGGTGTCTGTCTGCATCATGATGGCGGTGTATTAGGGGCCGCTGTGCCCCGGGCGGTCTGGAAACGTCGCCTTGAGATTCTCAAAGACATGGGCGTCAATGCCGTGCGACTGGCTCATAATCCACACGCCCCTGAAGTCCTGGAGCTGTGTGATGAACTGGGCTTGCTGGTCTATGACGAACTCTACGACAAGTGGCGCATGCCCTGGCAAACCGAGGAGCATTGGTCTCCCGAAGAAACCCAGCAATACCGCCAATCCTTCGTCGAACGCTGGCAGCGGGACATCGACGACTTCATCGCCCGCGACCGCAATCATCCCAGTGTCATGCTCTGGAGTGTGGGCAATGAAACCATGGAACAACTCAAGGATCCCAATGAAGGCATCGCCATCCTCAAGGCCCTGGTCGGACGCGTGCACGAACTGGATCCCAGCCGTGAAGTCACCTGTGCCATGCACCCCCATGGCGAGTTCCCCTCGCAGCTGATCCATCACCTAGACGTAGTCAGTTACAACTACCAGACCGCGGCCATGGTCGAACTCCAATCCAAGTACCCTACCTATCGATGGATCGCATCGGAGACCAAGGCCGTGCAAAATGAGGCCCCGGCCGACTGGACCACAGTAGATTTCTCCAGGAACTCCTGGTTTGCCATCAACGATGGCATTGCCGGGCAATTCATCTGGTCCGGCATCGATTACCTGGGCGAATCACCGGGATGGCCCAGTCGCGGCTTCCCGGGCGGCCTGTTGGAGACCACGGGCTTCAAGAAACCCCACGCCTATTTCACCGAGAGCCTCTATCGTGACGATCCCATGGTTCATGTCACGGTGATGGATTCACAGCTGGCTCAAAAACGTTCCCAAGCCGAATCCTGGCAGGATTCCTGGTATGGCCCGGCCCTGGTGGACCACTGGACCTTTAGCGATGACCAGATCAAGGAAGTCTATGTCTTTACCAATGCCGAAGTCGTGGAATTGACTCTTAATGGGGAATCACTCGGTCAACGACGCCTCAGTGAGAGCCCGGATCGCATACTGCGTTGGCAGGTGCCTTACCAACCTGGCACCTTAAAGGCCATAGCCTACCAAGAGGATAAAATCGTCGCTGAACACCAACTGCAAACTGCCGGATCCGTCCATCATCTCGAATTGATGAGGGATCAGAAAGTCCTTAAGGCCAACGGCCAAGATGTTGCTCATATTGAAATCACAGCTGTTGACGAAGACGGAATACGTGTCCCTGGTTTTGCACAACCCATGGAAGTAAAGGTCACAGGAGTAGGACGTCTTTTAGGCCTGGACAATGGTGATCTATGTGACCTGTCCCCTAGCGATATTGATACACGTTCGGCTCGCCATGGCCAAATTCTGGCCATGATTCAATCAGAAACCCAGAGTGGATCGATTAAAATACAAGTAACAACCGATGGATTGCCCCAGATAGAATTAACTCTGAAATCACAATCATGCGACTAACGCGTGGGTGATGAGCGGACAATTTTGACTTATTCAATCGGACGACTGACTATCGTGATTTCTTCCCAATATCAACGATGAAGAACTTATCTATGAGGTCTATGTCTAAATCCAAGGTCACTTCAACATTTAGGAAAAGATTGAACTGATGTCCGCTGACGAAGTGAGGTTTTGGGGTTTCCGGGGCACTGATAGTGCCGTCGTATATACGTTCACCTACCCGATTAATGCAAATAAGCCTCCACTTAGGTATTTCTCCTTCTCCGCAATACTGAGTATAACCAAAGTTTACTAAGGTTTGATTGTCATTTTTCCTGGTAAAAATGACGTTTCTAAGCCCAATCCATCTTTCATTAGAGTCATCGTAGAAAACTATACCATACGGATCTTCTCCCAGGGCAATTTCATTACCAACAGTTACAGAATACCCTTCGTAACCTTCTGTATTAAGATCTTCACAAGTACTGCTTGTATTAAGATCTTTACAGGTACGGCAACCTCCCATAAACGATATGATAGCCAAGACAAGCATTGTGCTAATAATCTTAAAGACGCGGCTATCTGTCAAAATGTGGGATTTCTTCATCTTACTTGCTCCGAAAGTAGATACCACGTTAACCTACCCCTCGATTCCCGCGAGCAGGGCCCTACCGTAAAGGTTCCAGAGTTGTTCAGTGCTCAGGTTGGAGTCTTGCTTTCGCATTTCAAAGGTGATGATGGGGATGCCCAGGGTTTCACCGGCGTAGGACCCCAGGGAACCGGGGCGTGCTCCGAGCTTATGGACGGGCAAGGGGCAGTACTTCGCCATCTTGTGGGCCAGGGATTCACCGGGGCCATCGTAATCGATGCATTCAAGGGGCTGGTGCAGGCTAATGATACGTGCCGGGCGGTAACGTAGGATGACCTGCTTGAGGGCCAGGGCCTCGGGTTCGGACAGGCCGTGGCTGCCATTGGTGCTGTTGTTAACTCGGTTGGTGGTGACAAAGTTGCGATTGAGATCGATATCGTTGGCATTGCCGCGGGTATTGGCATGCCAGCCATCGGGATTGGCAATCTTGATCAGGACGATACGTCGTCCCTGTAACCAGGTCGGATGTTGTTTGAAATATTGGGACATTCGACTCAGCAAGGGAGTGCCGGCCGGTTCGTTGCCGTGGATGGTGGCCATCAGCAGGATGGTCTCCGGGCCGGTGCCCAGGGTTTGAACCATGATAGGCCGCCCCTGCACCGAATATCCAGCCACTGAATACTCTTTGGAGTCCGGCTCAGTGGGTTGAACGATGGACGGTTTTTCTACGATTCTGGGGGGAACCTCAGGTTGGTAGCAGCCGGAAAGAATAGCCCCCATTAAAAGCAGTACGACTATTTTGTGCAAATTGGTCATCTTGTTGCTCATCATTCGTTTTACCCTATGTTCCATGATGACTCTATCGGCAATCCCCCTGGCCAGGCGTGAATTTGCCGGGCCAGATTGACGGACACAAACCGGTCGGGTATGGTAAGGCCAGTCAGAGCCATACACAAGGAGTTAAACAGATGAATCCTGCAGATAAAGAGTATCTCGTCGTGGTCCAGTGTGACATTGTCAAACAACGTTGCCCGGGTTACCTCTGTGAAAAGGCCTTTACGAAAAGAACCGGAGGGTATGCGGCCTTTCCCCTGGATAAGGATTTCCGTCGCATCAACCTGACCTGTGGCGGCTGTTGCGGGCGGGCTCTGCACCGTAAGCTGACCCTGCTGTGCCGCAGCCTCAAAAAACACGAAAAGATCGACAAGGATCGGATACTGGTTGTTTTGTCGAGCTGCATGACCAAGGACAACTACCACGCCCCACCCTGTCCCCACCTGGACTACATCAAGACCCTGGTGGATCGCATCGGCCTGGAGATGTCTTATGACACCGTCATCTGCAACAAGAGCGAGGAACGTCGGTCGCAAGGGATCTACTCCTCATGACCGCGCGTGAGTCTACCGGCTCGCTCTTTGGACCGGATCCGACCGAAGAGGTCGCAGGCGACAGCGTTGTCGAAGTCGCCTTGGATACGGGGGCGGATGCGGTCTTCAGTTACCTATTGCCTGAGGACATGGGCCCCATCGCCTTGGGACAGCGGATTCAGGTCCCGTTAGGGCGAGGCAACCGCCCGGCCCAGGGCTTTTGCGTAGGACTCCGGAATCGCCAAGAGGTCGAGGCCGCGCAAACCCGTCGCTTCAAGCTCAAGGCCGTACAAAAGATCCTGGATGACGAGCCCCTGGTCACCGAGGAACTGCTGGCTATGGCCCGTTGGGTCAGTGACTACTATGTCTGTCCTCTGGGGCAAGTGCTCTCGGCCATGGTGCCGGGGGCGGTGAAAAAAGGGGCCGGGGTACGCACCCTGCGTTATGTTCACCTGACCGCAGATGTTCAAGATCTCGAAGGATTACGGGCTGGACGACAGCGTCAGGTCGCCGATCTTCTCTTGGCTCGTGGGGCCGTTAACAAGGACAATGCCCTGGAAGTGGCCGAGGTCACCGGGGCCTTGGATTGCACGGACCAACCCATCAAGAGCCTGACTCAAAAGGGGGTGGCCCGCATCACCAAACGCCGCGCCCTGGTCGCCCTACCGGCCCTCCCCGAGGGCCTGACCCTTGATGACCCCGAAGAGATTGACCTCAACGAGGATCAGACCCGTGCCTTGGAGCATATTCATGCCCAGCTCGAATCGACTCAGTTTGGCGTGACCTGCCTGCATGGTGTCACGGGCAGTGGTAAGACCGAGGTCTATATCCAGGCCATTCAACACACCCTGGCCCAGGGACGCACGGCCATTGTGTTGTTGCCCGAGATCGCCTTGACCACCCAGGCCGTGCAACGGTTCCACAAGCGTTTCGGTGACGTGGCCCTGTTGCACTCGAACCTGACCGATGCCCAGCGTCACGCCCAATGGCAGAAGATCCGTAGTGGGGAGACCTCCCTGGTGGTTGGGGCCCGCTCGGCCATCTTCGCCCCCTTGGCCAATGTGGGCCTCATCGTGGTCGATGAGGAACACGAGCCCAGTTACAAGCAGGACACCCAACCCCGCTATCATGGCCGCGATCTCGCCATCAAAAGGGCTCAGTTGAGCAAGGCACACGTGATCCTGGGTAGTGCCACGCCCTCACTCGAAACACTGGTCAATTGCCGTCAACGAGACAGTTTCACCTTGGTGGAGATGCCCAAGCGCGTGATGGACCTGCCTATGCCCCGCATCAAGCCCGTGGATCTGCGTGAGGACCCGGCCACCCAGGGTGGCCGTGGCTTGATCAGCACGGCTCTGGAAAAGCACCTTCATGAAATCCTGGCACGTGGCGAGCAGGCCATTCTTTTGCTCAATCGACGGGGCTACAGCAACGTAGTCTTTTGCCCGTCCTGCAAGCACAGCCTGCATTGTCGCAACTGTGACGTCACCTTGACGTTTCACAAGTCGACTTTACCAGGCAGTGCCAACAGCGGGACCATCAGTGGACGTCACAACACCCTGGGCAAGGCTCGCTGCCACTACTGCATGAGTGAAACCCTGGTGCCGCGTTTGTGCCCCCTATGTCAACACAAGATGGCTATGCTTGGACTGGGATCGCAACGTCTGGAAGAGGAGGTCGAGAAGAAGCTCCCCGAAGCCCGACTGGCCCGCATCGACAGTGACGCCATGGCCGGCAAGGATTATGTCCAGGTTTTGCAGGAGTTCGGCGAGGGCAAGATTCAAATCCTGGCCGGAACCCAGATGTTGGCTAAGGGCCTGCATTTCCCCAATGTCACCTGTGTAGGGATCATCAGTGCCGATACGGCCCTATCTCTACCGGACTTTCGTGCCAATGAACGCACCTTTCAATTGATCAGTCAAGTGGCAGGCCGTGCCGGTCGTTCGCACAAGGAGGGCGTCGTCTTTTTACAGACCTACATGCCCGACCAGGGGGCCATTCAATATGCCCTCAAACAGGACTTTACCGGCTTTGTCCAGGATGAACTAGAACAGCGAAAGCTCTGTCACCTGCCCCCCTACTGGCGCATGGCCGTGATCACCCTGCGAGACGAGGAATTCGATCGTCTGGAAAAGGCCGCCGAGCAACTCAAACATCGGGTGGACATGACCGTGGCCGCTCATGGGCTCAAGGCCCAGGTGCGTGGCCCTGTGCCCGCGGTCCTCAGTCGTATCCAACGTCAGCATCGCCTGCAGATCGTGGTACAGATGCCGGATGCGGTTTCCATGCAACGGCTCTTCGCCGCATTACGGGCCCAACCGCCTATCAAACCCGCTGTCAAGACACTCTTTGACATCGATCCGATCCATGTCTTATAGATCACAGTTATGAGATCACAGATCGCAGTTTAGGAGGATTTATCTGTGATCCGCGATCTGTCATCTGTCATCTGTCATCTGTCATCTGTCATCTGTCATCTGTTTCCCCCTTGCATTGCCTGTGATGTTTTGCTATAGTTCTTGCTTCCCGTTCGGGGAGTAGCTCAGCTTGGCTAGAGTGCTGCGTTCGGGACGCAGAGGTCGGAGGTTCGAATCCTCTCTCCCCGATTCTTTTTTCATCTCCAAAGAGGCTAGCCATGAAAACCATCCGATGGGGCATCCTCAGTACCGCCAAGATCGCCCGAGAACAGATTATTCCCGCCATTGAAGCCAGTGATACAGGTATGGTCATGGCTATTGCCTCACGCAAAATTGAATTTGCACAGCCGGTAGCGAAACTGTTGAATATTCCCCAGGTTTACGGCTGCTATGAAGACCTGCTGGCTGCCCCAGAGATTGATGCGATCTTTAACCCCCTACCCAACCACCTGCATGTCCCCTGGACGATCAGGGCCCTGCAAGCAGGTAAACATGTTCTCTGTGAGAAACCTCTAGCCCTGGACGCAACGGAGGCGCAGTCCCTGCTAGATACAACACACGACTATCCCCATCTCAAGGTGATGGAGGCCTTCATGTATCGTTTCCATCCCCAATGGATTACGGCCAAGCGTTGGGTGGACCAAGGACGAATTGGCCGTCTCTGTGCCATTCAATCGTTCTTTTCCTATTTTAACGACGATCCCGCCAATATCCGCAATCAGGCCCAGATCGGGGGTGGTGGTCTGATGGATATCGGATGTTACTGCATTTCACTGTCTCGCTTCATCTTTGGGGCCGAACCCCAACGAGTCATGGGCCTGATGGATACGGATCCCGAACTCCAAACTGATAGACTGACCTCAGGAATGTTGCATTTTGCTCAAGGTCAATCGAGCTTTACCTGCAGTACTCAGTGTATGCCCTATCAACGCGTCAACCTGCTGGGCACCCAGGGCCGGATTGAAATCGAGATCCCCTTCAACGCCCCCAGCGATCGACCCTGTCGGATCTGGATGCATAGACAGGATCAGGAATCTCAGGAAGTCGCGTTGGACACCAGTAATCAATATTCGTTACAGGTTGATGCCTTTGCTCATGCCATTCTTGAAGACACCCCAGTGCCTACCCCCTTGTCTGATGCAGTGGCCAATATGCGGGTCATTGATGGACTACGACAGAGTTCCCAGACGAATGCTTGGGTGGAATTGTAACGATGGGAATGCGGTTGAGCGCTAGTAGCATGCGGAACTGCTTGGCATTATGAACGGCATGGGCCTGGGTATCATTATTGAAATACGCATAGACACGGCGAGCTTGCCGCCGATGGGCCTGTATCCAATCCGCATTCTGGCGGAGTTGTTGTCGCGTATAGGCCCAATCTTCTCGTCGGGTGGCTCCATGGAAACGCAGGTAAATCATCCCGCCAGTAACCACCCGTGGTGTCTCGGCATGGGGTAGGTCATGAATGCAAAAACCTACACAAGCCTGATCCAACAGTTCGATGACATCGGGTTCATACCAGCTGGAGTGACGGAACTCCATGACAAGGGGTTGGATCAAAGGCAGGTTGTCGAGGAAATGACGCAACAGTCCCAGGTCTTTTTCCAGGGCCGCTGGGATTTGCAAAAGCACAGGGCCATGGATGCCATTGAGGGGTTGTAGCTGTTGGGCCAAGTGTTGTATCAGGCTGTTAGGTTCATGTATGCTGTTAATCTGGGAGATTTTCAGGGGTACCTTGACAGTAAAACGAAAATCAGGCCCCACCTGTTGGAGCCATTGATCGATCACGGAAGGAACCATGGTCAGTGAGGCATGGGTTATCTCAGTGGTGTTGAATTGCTGGCTGTAGAATCCCAGCCATTGTTGCTGTTTGAGGGGTTGGGGATAGAAAACACCTGACCAATGGTCGTAATTCCAACCACCGGTGCCCACCCAGATCCGGCCTTGCCGTTGTATCATGTTTGCCCCCAGACAACAGTCATTGAATTTTAACTATAGATTTATAGGTCGGGTCATAGGTCCGTCAAGCTTTAATTTAGGATGTGAAAAGTCATGAAAGGGCGTTTTTGATCAAATAATGCCTATGGCTTCCGCAGCTTTTAGGCTTATAATCCCCGCGATACGAAAGCCAGTGTATCTGGAAGAGATCTAATGAACGATATTGAACTATTTGCCCAAGCCCTGGACCACTGTAGTGAACTGCCCCCTGAGGTGACCTCAGGCCTGGCTGGCATCCGTATGATCCGTCGCTCCACCCTGGATGAGGGCTTTTTCAGTGTGCTGGAAAGTCAGATCAACCTCTGCTCACGCGGTCCTGAGTGGGAGCAGATCCTCAAACGCAGACGCGACCGACTCAAACCCTTCTGTGGCCAGGATCTTCTCAAGGGTCGGGTGGAGGTAGGCAAAGATGCCTATTGGATCCAGGTCGATCCTAAGGATGGCCGGGTGGTTTATTGGGAACTGTACAAAGATTGGAGTGAGCGGATTTAGCCTCCGCTCTTATGGAATTAAGATCGGAGTCAGCAATGCAATGGTTGTCAGTACATCCGTTTATCTCGGGCCTGTCCGTAGGATTGATTGTTGCTCTGGCGGTTTTGGATTCGTAGCCTTATCAAACAACTTGGGGCTGCCCGTCAACAAAAGCAACTCAAGGATCACCTGCATACACAGATGGAGATAACTGCCAAAGGAACCCAAAGTACCCAAAACGAGTTGGAATCCCTAAAGCAACAAAATGAGAACCTGCGGATTACGGTCGCAACCCTCAAAAACAAACCCGGCAAAGCCGAATTACGTACCCTGCAACTCTATGACCTGGCCATCCGCATGATGCACGAAAAGGCCCCAGGCTTTGCTCCGGCCTGGGAGAATGTACTCAAGGACGCCGAGCAGGAGATGCATAAGACGGATACAGGGGTGTTGCCCTTGATTCGTAAGGTCTTGAATCCGGGCGCTGCACGGGATATTACCCCCTTACCCCCTACTGAATCGTCACCCCCTGAAGCAGAGTCGGCAGATGACAGAAGCGAGACAACCCTATAACCCATGCCGCCCCTGCTGATTCCCATCGCAACTGCCAGTACCGAGATCGTGATTTTGAGTCTCTAAAGACGCAACTCATTGAACAGACTGGGGCCAAGATCCAGATCGATTTGCTTGAGGTCAAGAGCCAGATCTAAATGGGAATGCAGTCTTCTGGATCGAGAGAGACGTCAAAGTCACGACAATAAGTGGTGATGGCTTCGATCATGATACTGCCATACTGCTTGGCCTTGGCCTGGCCCACCCCCTTGACTTCAAGGAAGCCTTCACGTGTAGAGGGACGCTTGCGGGCCATGTCACGCAGGGCCGCATCTCCAAATACAACAAAGGCGGGTACACGTTTTTCTTGGGCGATCTCGGCACGCTTTTCACGGAGGGACTCGAACAGACCGCGGTCCACGCCTTGCCACTGATCCTGGCCGACTTGAGCGACACGTTTGGCGGGCTTGGACTTGAGCATGGGTTGAACCAGTCTGGGTTCGATCTCACCCCGCAAAACCTGCCAACCACTGGTGGTAACACTGAGGGTGTTGTATTCACCCCCCTTTTCTAAATGTCCCTGACCGATAAGTTGCTCGGTCCAGTTCTGCACCTGGGCCTGTTGACAGTCTTGCAGCAGGCCGTAGGTGCTCAGTTCGTCGTGACGGCATTCGAGAATACGCTGATCGCGCGAGCCGGTGAGGACCTGAGCGGTGTATTGACTCCCATAGCGTTGTTCCAAGCGCAAGACGCAGGATAGAATCTTTTGAGCTACCACATGGGCCTCTTTGACAAAATCGACTTCACCCAGACAGACGTCACAGGCTCCGCAGTTGTCCTTATCCAGACGCTGGCCAAAATATTCGAGCAGGATACGGTGACGACAGAGGCCGGTGGTGCAATAGTTATACATGTGGCCGATCTTGTCCAAGGCGATTTGGCGGGCCTGGTCGGACATCTCGCGGGTAAAGTTCTTCCAGATGCCGTAATCGCCCCCGCTGTAGAACAGGACACACTCGGCCTCCAGTCCGTCACGCCCGGCGCGGCCACTTTCTTGTTGATAATGTTCCGGGCTCTTGGGCATGCCTGCATGGATGACAAAACGAACATTGGATTTGTCGATACCCATACCAAAGGCCACGGTCGCGACCACGATATCGACTCGCTCCCGTACGAAATCTTCCTGATGTTGTTTACGCAGATCATCACTCATACCGGCATGGTAAGGGACGGCCCTGATACCCCGCTTGACCAAGGCTGCACTCATCCGATCCACGTCCGCACGACGAATGCAGTAGACGATTCCGGATTCCTTGGGGTGACGCTGGATCACACTCATGACCTGGTCGTTGATGGATTTACGCGGAAACACCTTGTAGATCAAATTGGGTCGATCAAAGGAGCCAACCAAGACGCAAGGATCCTTGAGGTGGAGCTGTTTGGCAATGTCTTTGCGAACCTGCTCTGTCGCTGTAGCGGTATAGGCACCGATACGCACATCGGGAAAGATCTCCTTGAGCTGGCCCAGTTGGCGAAATTCCGGGCGGAAGTCATGGCCCCACATGCTGATGCAATGGGCCTCGTCAATGGCAATGAAGCTCACCCCCACCTGCTTGAGTAGATCGATAAAACCCTCCATCATCAGACGTTCAGGAGCGACGTAGAGCAATTTGATGTGCCCATTATGGATGCCATGAAAGACCTGATTGCGTTCCTCGGGAGTCAAGCTGCTATCGATACGGGCCGCCTGCACCCCACATTCATTGAGGGCATCGACTTGGTCCTTCATTAAGGAGATCAAGGGGGAGACCACCACGGTCAGGCCGTCCAGGGTGATGGCGGGTACCTGGTAACAGAGGGACTTGCCTCCACCGGTGGGCAGAATGACGATGGCGTCCCGACCTTCCTTGATGGCGGCCATGGCCTCCTGCTGTAGGGGCCGAAATTCGGTAAAGCCCCAAATGTCTTTAAGTGCCTTGCGAATGGCTTGCATAAGTACCTTAAACTCTATCAACCGGTTCTAATGTCTGGAAAACATCCTCGGCATCTATCTCTGCATAACAGATCGATTGATCCGATGCGCCATAGTACAGCTTGAACCGGTTTTCTTCAAACAGCAATCCGCAGGTAAAGACGACTTGACCCCAGAAACCATCGCACTCATAGTTCATCTCAGGCGAGAGGATCGGTACTCTTGATCGCGCTAACACCTTCCAGGGATGTTCCAGATCCAGCAATACCGCCCCCAGGCTATAACGATCTTGCGGATCGACGCCATGATAAATGGCCAACCAGCCCTGATCCGTCCGTACAGGGGGGGCTCCGGCACCCAGCTTGACACTGTCCCATGGGTGAATCCCCACTCCCATGAGATATCGATGATCGCCCCAATGCATCAGATCCGGAGACCTTGCGATCCACATCTCATTGCGTCGGGAGAAGGGAGAGGTCGGTCGATGTAGGGCATAGTAGTAACCGTCGATTTTTGCAGGAAACAGGACCACGTCCTTGTTCTCAGGGCCAAAGATAATCCCTTGACGTTGCCAAT
This sequence comes from Sedimentisphaerales bacterium, assembly GCA_963662565.2. Taxonomy (GTDB): domain Bacteria; phylum Planctomycetota; class Phycisphaerae; order Sedimentisphaerales; family Anaerobacaceae. The sequence continues at coordinate 52,017 of CAXXXG010000022.1, forward strand.
CCAATCCATTGTCACTGGTAGCCATTCGGGTGACAATCCCGCGCGGTGACACTGCAACATAGGTCAGGACATGCCGCCCCTTCAGCTGAATCCAACGGGGATCCTCCAATCCAAAGGCCTCATAGGCATCACAAGGCGTTATGCAGAGGTTGTTATCCAGCGAGAAATGGACACCATCACGACTTCGAACCAGACGTAAGTAGGATAAGCTGGTCAGGTAATTCGCTTGAGGCGTCTGGATAAGACGCGTGTCGGTCAGGTCAACATCGGGATCATCACGCTTAAAGGTTAATTCCCGGTATCCCTGCAGGTCTTCTCGATATAGGCGGGTGTGTATAGCTTTGCAATCCCCTTGGATGGGCCTCTCAGCCACCCGCAGCATCAAAAAAACTTCCTGTTTTACCCGCTGAACGGCCGCATTGAAGACGCCGATAACCTCATGTTTTTGCCATATAGGGGGGATTTGGCTGGGATCAAGGATGGGATTGAGAGAGGATCGTATTAAGGCCATAAATCGCACTCCTTTTCCTAAACACCCAATAATATGTCAGTATAAAACGCGGAATACCATCTGTCCATGGTCAGCTAATCGGCGATCTGAGGATATATTAAAAAAACTTCAAAAACCTTTGCGGGAGTTCATGTTAAATAGCGTCTTATAAGGAAAACAAAGAGCTAACAAATATTTAACAAAAATACCGGGCCAAGGGTTGGGATTATTGACGAGCTTTCCTTTGATTTGTTAAGATAGAAAAACGTGAAGTGCCAAACGGACGCCTTTTCAAGTTAGATAATTCCTCTACAGGGGTGAATTACCTTAAATATAAATTGATCGAAAAGGCTAGTTATGCTTTAAAACGCCGGATTCAGGTAAATATGGCGTGGAGGACGGCCACAACCATTCCTTGGAAGTGCGTACGTTAGCTGTAAGGATGAACCGACCACGACCTTGATGCAAGAACAATGGAACTAGGTGTTGGATGGGTAAGATTTGAATAATGGTTTGAAACCATCTGTAGTCGAGCAGCCTTCAACCAAGGCCTCAGGAGCGACCAAGGGGAAAAAGACACCTCCCCAATATGTGGATCGCACTCTGGGCTGTCGGTACGAGATGAAATATCTTATCAGCGAGTCTGAAACAGAGGCCGTTCAGCAGTATATCAAGCCCTATCTAACCCTGGATCGATACAGTAAATTACAGCCCCAGGGCTATTATCCCATTGTGAGCCTGTATTTGGATTCTCCCGATTTGTTGCTCTGTCGGCAAACCCTCAATGGGATGAAGAATCGATACAAACTAAGAATTCGCAGCTATAGCGATGATACCCAGTATCCGACCTTCTTCGAGATCAAACGACGTATCGATCGCGTGATTTTAAAAAGCCGGGCTCCGGTACAACATCAGGATGTCCCCCTGCTGCTACAAGGCCGTTGCCTGCCACAGCAGGACTTTCGTACCAATCGCGAGTCGCTGGATCAGTTTCAATGGTATATGAAAAGTATCATGGCTCGACCGACGGTTCTGATCCGCTATATGCGTAAGGCCTATGAAAATGATTCCCATGAACGGGTACGAGTGACCTTTGATCGGGAATTGTGCTATAAAGTCACCCGAGAACCACGGGTGACGTTGAACGGTCCTGGATGGATGAATAATTTTTTGACCATCAAGGGCGTGATTTTGGAAATTAAATTTACCGGGCGGTTTCCGCTCTGGCTCAAAGGATTGGTCACGTGTTTTGATCTACATCAACGGGGCATATCGAAGATTGCCTCCTCGATTGAACAGGCATGTGACCTGGGATTTTGTAGTCCACAACTATAGGTGAGATGTGATGGAAAGATGGTTACAGGTGCTTGAGGCCACTCCGTTCGGGGGAGCCGGGCTAACCGTGCAGACGGTGTTGTTATCCCTGTTACTGGCATTTGTGCTGGGACAGGTGATTGCATGGGTATACTACTGGACCCATAGTGGGCTATCCTATTCAAGGTCCTTTGTGCAGTCTTTGATCGTGATATCCGTGGTCACCTCCATGGTCATGACGGTCATTGGCAATAATATGATCACCGCCGTAGGCTTGCTGGGTGCCCTGAGTATCATTCGTTTTAGAAACATGCTCAAGGATACACGCGACATCGCCTTTATCTTTTGCGTCTTGGTCATCGGTATGGCGACCGGCTCTGGACGTTACATTACTGCGATTTTAGGAACGATCGTATTAAGTTTGATTTTTGTCTACCTTGCGGTCAGTGACTTCGGATCACACCAACCGCATAACGGTTTTCTACGCTTCACCCTGAAGGGCAGTATTGGTCCCGACCATCCCGTGATTCGTCTGCTGGATCGGTTTTGCGGTCACTACACCCTACTGTCTCGCCAGGACACCGGATTTGGTGGATCGGCCGAGTTTGCCTACCAATTGATGGTCAAGAACTCCTCTCGCAACGAGCAGTTGCTGGCGGAATTAGAGACCATTGAGGGGATCGAAGGCATTAACTTAACCATGCAAGAAAAGCTCTTGGAGGTCTAGCTGTCATGAAATCCAAAAACTCCAAGAAGATCCCACAACGATCGAAATCACTGGCCCATCACACCCTACCGGTGATCGTCTGGTTGGGTGCTGTGGCGGGCGTTGTCTTGCTGCTCTATCAACGCACTGAAACCGTCGTAGTCCACGGCATGGTCAAGGCTCGCATTTACGATGTGGCCTCAGTCACGACAGGACGGATTAAGAGTATCCGCGTAGGACTTAACGAAACCGTGACACAGAATCAGCTATTGGCTGTGATCGATACTCTACCGGAGGGTCAGGATGCCGCCAAGGAATTGGAACTGCAACGTTCCACCCTCTTGGCTGAAATCGAGCATCTACAGGCCCAGATCGTTCCCATCAAAGAACAACTACAGGCCGAGGCCACCCGGCTGGAGCAAAGCCGCGTGGGGGATGACCGACAATTTGCCCTGGATGTCGAGAATCTACAACTACGTATTCTGGAACTCAAGGCGCAAATCGAGGCCGATCGCATTGCTGTCGATAATCTGGCTTTGGAGATCCCACCGATTCAAAAGCTGGTGCTCGACAATGCCCTGGCCCCAATCGAACTTCAACGTTTGCAACGTCAGCAAGAGACCTTGATCAAATCCATTGAAGAGACACAAAAACTACTCAATCAGTCACAAGAGAACCTCCTGCAGGCACAAGCTCGCCGTGACGAATTCAGTCGGCAGCAGTTGGAGTTGCCCTCTGCGGATAATGCCGCCGAAGTGATCCGTAAGGCCATCGTGGTACAACAACGTCGACTACAAGAGATCGATGCCCGCCTGGAAGCGACGGGTATCCGCCGCAATGTCGAGATACGGGCACCCTTTGATGGCGTGGTCAGCCACCTCTATTGCGAACTCAATGAAGTGGCCGATGTCAATGCCCCGCTGATGACCATCACCAAGCAGGGGTCACAACAGGTCGTGGCTTATGTTGATCAAAGCCAGGTGGATTTGGTTAAGGTCGGGATGCGTGTCGATTTGGTTAAGAATACCATCCCACCCGTGATTGCCAACGATTGTGAAATCGTTTCAGTGGCACCCGTTGTCGAGCAACTCCCCCCTCAATTGTGGCGTCATCCAACGACACCCCAATGGGGTCGGCTGTTTGTGGTGCAGGCTCCGGAGAGCATGCCACTCTTGGCGGGTGAAAAGGTAGGAATTGCGGGTCTGATGCAATAAGGAATGCGTTCAGCATTGATCATGATGCATAAATCAATTTCATGCCAACATTTGATAGGGTCCCTGATTGTGATATCGATGGGATTGGGCTTGATTTCAGGTTGCCGTGAATACGGCAATACTCAGGCCATCGATCGCGATGTTTACAACATCATCGAACAGTCCTGGGATCGTGATCTGGACAGTGCCAGCAATTATCGCCTGGACGATAAAGAGGCCGACACCGTTGTGCCGGTCCCTGCCCGCAACCTGCCTGACCTGGGCCGCTTGACCATCGCCCAAGCCACGGCTCTGGCGACTAGCTATAACCGTGATTATCGCTCAGAAAAAGAAAACCTGTATCTGACGGCCTTGGATTATCGTTTGACTCGTCATCAGTTCGAGAACCAATATTTCGGCACGGGAACGGCCGGTTACAGTGGCAACGATCGTAATGACTTGCTCGAAGTTCAGGGCTCGGTCGGTTTCAACCGTCTGTTCAAGCAAGGCACACAAATCGGTGTTGCCCTGAGTGCGGCCTATGTCGAGATCCTCAGTGGGGATTTACGCGATGGGCTGGCCTCTATCCTGGATGTTGCCGTGCGTCATCCCTTGCTAAGGGGAAGTGATCCCGACATCGTCATTGAAGGCCTCACCCAGGCCGAGCGTAACGTGCTCTACGCCGTGCGTCACTTCAATCGCTATCGACAAACCTTTGTTGTCGAGGTCATTTCCGATTATTACCGTGCCCTGGAATCCCTGGATCACTATATCAACACGCGGGATCATCTCGACCAGTTGCATCAGTTGCATCCCATAGCCCAACAGCTGGCCCAGGCCGGACGCATCAGCACGGTTGAGGTCGGTCGCATTCAACAAGAGATCATCAAGGCCGAAAATACCATGTTACAGGCCTATCGTGACTATCAAGAGGCCGTGGATGACTACAAATTGCGTCTGGGTGTCGATGCCTCGGTCAAGTTCCTGCTGGATGAAAATGAACTGACGGCTTTACAGACCAGCGTCCTGAAGCAACCCTCGTTTACGGACCAGGAAATCACCGGCAGTGCCCTGCGTAGTCGACTGGATCTGATTAATGAGAGTGACCGTGTCATTGACGCACAACGATGGGTCAATGTGACCAAGGATCAGATGCGAGCGGAATTGAACCTGATCGCCGACTCCAGTGCCACCTCGCGCAAGGTTGGCAATCGGGTCACCTTTGGCAATATCGACAACGAGATCAATCTTGGCCTGGAGATGGATCTTCCCTTTGATCGCACCCTGGAAGAAACCGACTATCGCAAGGCCCTCATTAGCCTGGAGCAACAACAGCGGATCTACCAACAACGGACCGATGAGATCACCCTGGAAGTGCGTCGAGCCTATCGTCGCCTCAAAGAGGCCGCCGATCGCTACAAGGTCCAAACCGAGGGACTCAAACTGGCGGGCCAGCGTCTGGAGAACACCATGACCCTACTCAAATACGGTCGCGTGTCCACCCGTCGCATCCTCAGTGCTCAAGATGACCTCACCGAGGCCAAAAGAGGAGTGACCGCCGCCCTGGTCGACTACATCATCGCCACCCTGGAGTTCTATCGCGATGCCGGCATCCTGCATGTCAAGCCGGACGGCATGTGGGAACTATAACATCCCCTTATCGACACGCTGCGAACATTGCCTCGACATTGGTAGGCGGTGTATCCGGCAGGATGGCTTCGTGACTGGGGGAAACGATCAAACCGGTCGGAAAGATACTACGCAATTCAGCCACCTTGGCACGAACCTCCTCGGCAGTACCATGCACCATGAGATCCTGGGCATCCACTCCACCACAGAAACTGATGCGATCGCCAAAATCACGTTTAAGCCCAGCCGGTTCCATACCCGTGGCCAGGGCTTGGATGGGATGAACCACGTCAACGCCTAGATCGATCAAGTCAGGGATGATGTCACGAATGGAACCACAGGAGTGATGAATCACCTTAAGGCCATAGCTCTTGGCCTGGTCAATCAACTGCTTGGTCCCGGGAAAGGCAAACTGACGAATCATGGCTGGTGATAACATCAGTCCGGTTTGACTACCGAAGTCGTTGCCAATCAGGACCGCATGTAGCTTGCCCTGAGTGGCTTGGTAAAAGATCTCATTGGCCTTCAGATAAAAGTCAACGATCCGGTCAATCACGGCCTGGAACATCTCCGGGGCCTGGATCATCTGGATGAAGGCATTCTCCATGCCAAAGGCGGCACAGGCGTCCTGGAAATGGGCCGACCAAATAACGCCCAACACGGCCCGATGGCTAGGGGCATTGTTGACGACCTGCTGGCATTCCTGGGGATCGATGTACAGGGTGGGATCGGGCCAATCAAAATCATCAACCTGCTGAGGATCGGTCACATCTTCGAAAACCCCGGGAGCATTGAGGGTGCGGTGTTCACGTTTGATCTTGCCCTTCTTGGCGAAATCAAAGGCCGCATAGATGGCGTCCGAGGTGGGTGAATGATAGGGTAATTCAACCGGGACGATGTCGTCATCCAAGCGTTCGATCAAGCCTGGCACGTCCGTGACCTTAAAATAGTCAAAGAGTCCCGGGAGCGCCCCACCATCGGGAATGCCCAACCAAGTACAGGGTCGATCAACAGATTCTCGTTGAACGGTGGCATAGAAACGTTCGATAGGGTCCACAGTATCTCCTTTTCCTGGTCAACATGATCAACTCTCGGAATATCGATTGGCTTGAACTCAAGCCATAGCGAAACTAAATTACTGGAGGACTGAGCAAGTGAAAAGAAGAATCGCAAAGAAAATTCATTCAAAGCGAAGAACGTTTCTAGGGAGCCTTAAAATAGGGGTATTTCATTCTAAATAGAAATGAATTGCTACTCCTCAGAGCATGAGGCTAGAAACCTTATCAAAGAACCACTCATTACCATGAGCCTCGCCCACGGTGGCTCAAAGTGTCACGATTCTTAACCACGACGCCCGGCGACTGTATGTCGAGATCCTTGGCATCGTCACTAACAATGATGGGATGACAGAGGAGTTCATTAGTGAGCGTTACATGATGAGTGGGTTTGGAAAGAATAGGAGAGCTCATTTCTGCATGGGCCGGCATGCCAAAACCGAGCATGATCGGTAGTGCTGGGACCAAACCCTGCGGATCCTTGGTAAAGAGGCGTACCTGATGTTCCTGACCGGCAATGGTTGCTAAGACATGGACTGTTGAGGTCGGGAGGGTAGGGATTAACTCCAATTCAATATCTGCACCTTGGGTATTTTCTCGCAGGTAGAGCAGAGGGCCGTGAGTGATATTGCCACGACAGTTGCGTACCCAAACATTCGAACCCAACAGATAGGCCCGTTCAGTACCATAGGCTTGGCATCCCTCTAGAACGGTACGTGATTCAGCTTCGTTGGTGCCGCCGATTTCGAAACCGGCCCGTGTGTTGAGGGCCGTACAATTTCGTAAAGTGACCTTGCCGACCCCCCCGTAGGTTCGGAATCCATCTTCGCTGAGGGACTTGGTATAGCCGGGAGTGATCATGTAGCGTCCGTCTCGGTTTTGATAAACACTGCGATAGCCCAATTCATTGACAATGCCCTCAGTCTCGGCCAGCATCTCATTAGTGGTACGCATGAGGCCCTCAGCATAGCAATCCTCCAGCAGGATGTCACGCGTGTCATGTCCCTGAGTCTGGATGTAAAAGCAGTGCCCAAAGGCACGGCTAATAACTTTGCAACGCCGCAAGGTATTGTGTTGACCGGCCACCATGATACCGCTTTGCTTCTTAAGTCCGGTCAATACCGGACCACCTTTTCCCAACAGGTCACCATAGCCATAGGGACTGGAACCGCTGACATAAACAGCCACATCCTCAAGCAGCGTGTGGTTGCCGAAGATTGAGAGGCTATTACCGTTGCTCCCCTTGTCTTCGGGACCGGTATTGCGAATAGTCAGACCCTGCAGACTGTTGTTATGGCCATCGATGAAGAGACAACGCATATAGCCATAGGGCAGTTTGCTGTACAGCTCGGTGTCGATCTCGATGGTGACCTCGGTGAAATCAAAGGTATTGTCACTGCCGCTAAAACGTAACAACCAGCGTGGCGGTCTTCCTTTGCCTTCGGGAAGTTCTGAACGGAGCTGTTCGAGACGTTCGTCGTTGAGGTAATGAGCCAGTCTATACACCCCGGGCTGTACACGTACATTTTGTCCGCTCTGGCTTGCTGCTTCATAGAGTTCTTCGAGTGTATCGACGAGGACTACAGGTTCCGTAGCTAGCACAATCTCCAGAGCGGTTAATATCAAGGCCAACGATAAATATAGTTTAATCCTCATGATCAGAACTCCTTTTAATCAAACACACTCAAATCCCATTGATCGTGCCACTGGATACGTAGACTGGGTGTGCCGTCGTTACTGGTATAGAATTCGATGGGCAGCCAGAGGTAACGACCGTCGATGGCATTGTCCGGACGCCATTGATCGGCCATGAAGATAAAGGTGTCTGGCTGTCCTGCCACGGGCAACACGAAGGTGCTTTGACCGCCGAAGGTCAGGTGGGCGTTGTCACCTGCACAGGGGTTACCGACCTCCATCCAAGGTCCCCAGATGGAATTGGCTACGGCATAGCGAGCGGTATTGGGCTTCCAACCGGTGCAACCCGAACCGATGAAGTAGTACTTGCCATCGTGTTTGAATAACGTAGGTGCCTCCATCCAACGAGCAATGAATACGCGTTTGTATTTACCGGTGTAGCCCAGGTAATCCTCGGTGAGTTCGGCAATGTGGAGGGTACTATTACACTCCGAGCTATAAATATGATAGGCCGTGCCATCGTCATCTACGAACATCGTCATGTCACGGGCCATTTGGCCGCTATGATAGAACTTGCCCAGGATGTTGAGTTCATCCGGGTGGGCCGGCAGCCCCCCCGCCGTAATAGTAGCGTTCCATGACTTCGGGGCGGACCGGTATCTTGTGACAGGGCAAGACGTTCATGGGCCAGATCTCGGGATTGATCCGTTCGGAACGTAGATAACGATACGGCCCGGTAACATGATCGCTGACAGCCACACCACTGAGGGCAGCACGATAGCCCTGTCCCTTGAGTTCATGGTGAAACCGCATGACAAAGGTCTGTGTCTTGGCATTGTAAATGACCTTGGGACGTTCGATGATGCAGCCTTCGATCAGGGGATGATTGGGGTCATCCTTAATCACCTGCAAGGCAATGCCCTCATCCTTCCAGTTGTAGAGATCCTGACTGCTATAGCAATGCACCCCCACCCAAGCCTGGTTGCCCTTACCCCCGGCGACCTTGTGTTCACCGAACCAATAATAAGTCTCATTGTGAAACAACATCCCCCCGCCGTGGGCATTGATGTGAACACCCTTATCATCCAGCCAAGGTTGACCAGACTGGAAGGAGTCGATCGCTGACCAGGCAGGATATGTCATCAATAACAAGAGAATCGCTGACTTCATGATGACTCCAGAATCATAGGAAAACACGGATTCAACTGGCGAATTAGATCATGACGGATTATTTCACTCATGTGGCACCTTTGTCATCGCCCTATTTGCCATGACCTTGAGCAATAAACCAATCCCCGTGACCAGACCACCACAACAGAGAATGATCAGGCGTCCGCTCCACGCATTGGGAATAAAGACCAGTAAAAGAATAAAGATCCCATAAATGAAGCATAGATTGCCGAGTGTGCCACATTGACGAGACTCACTGCCTTGCTCTCCCAAATCCAACTCGTTCGATTGGATGGGAGTGGCCATGTCGTTAAAGAATTCTTCGACCTCGTTGACATAGGGCTGTTCGTCCTGGCGGTAAAAGAGCATGGTAAAGAAGAACCAGCTGGTACTGATGAAGGCAACAACAGCGGTGGTCAGGGCGATTTTGAGATCACCGATCTCACGGGGATTCAGATCATTGGTCTGCCAGATCATCATCACCAGTTTGTCCGTGCTTATCGCGGGGTCCTGCCAAAGCCACTGAACAAAGGTCTCGACTTTAAAGAGCAGGCTCATGATCAAGGCCGGAACAAAACCGGCGACCATGGTACTCCAACCGGCCCAGGGTGGAGTCTTTTTGAAGAAGATCCCCAGGAAGAGAGGTGCGGCCAGGGGCAGTCCAATACAGGCGGCCATCAACAGGATCAAGTCGAACAGTTGCAATTCTTCGACCTGCTGAAAACAGAGCCCCAAGAGTATCCAGGTCGCCCCGTAGATGAGCATGAAGATACGCCCCACCTTAATCTGCTCGGATTCAGAGGCCGCAGGACGGATCACTTGGATATAGACGTTGCGAACAAAGCTGCCCCCCACAATATTCAACTGGCTGTTGAGGCTGGTGACCGTGGCTGCAAAGATCCCACAGACCAACAGGCCCATGAGCCCAGTGGGAAGGATGTCCTTGGCCATGGCTACATAGGCGGCCTCATTGGGGTTGTTGAGGTTGGGGTATTCCGCAGCCATGTTCGGGTGCCAGACCGCAGCGATCATAGGCGGGATAATCCAGATGAAGGACAGGGCCACCATTCCCACAGTTTGCACGATAATGGCCTTCTTGGCGTCCTTGGCGTTTTTGACAAAGATGAAGCGGGCCGCCCCTTCGATCAGGCTGTTCATCTGGATGGATTGGTTGATGCACAGGGTAATCAGGAAGATCACGATTACTTGCGGTCGGGCAAACTGGGTCCAATCCAGATGATGGGACGGGATAGTCTTAATAAAGGCCCCCACGCCCCCGACCTTGACCAGGCTCATGATGCCCATGGTCACGGTAATTACGGCCACCACGATCATCTGTACAAAGTCACCGGCCGTGGCCGACCAGGATCCGCCGAAAACCGTCATCAGGGTAATCGTCGCACCCAGGATACAGATCAATTGCCACATTTCTACATCGAAGACACTGGCCATGAACACGGCAATGGTGTACAGGGCCGCGCCCCCAAAGAGGATACGAGTCAGGATCAGCAGCCAGGTCAGGATCTGTTCGCTGGTCTTGCCGAAGCGTTTGCGTACACCCTCCATGACGGTAATAATCCGCATCTGGCGATACTTGGCCACCACAAAGAAGTAGCAAAAGATCAGCGCCACCAGGTTGCAGGCAAAGAGCAGCATATAAAAGGTGCCGGTCTCGTAGGCCTTGGCCGCCCCCGCAGTAAAGGCCCAGGCCGTAAAGGTCGTCATGAAGGCCGAGCTGCCGACCACCCACCAGAGCATGCCCCCACCGCCGCGAAAAAAGTCACTGGAGGTCTTGCTGAAGTTCTTGTAGATAGGGCCCAGCAGGAACATAAAGACCAGATAGAATCCCACGACCATCATGTCATAGCCACTCATGTGTCGTTGCATCCTTTCAACCAAGGGGGTTGCTCGGGCAGTCGATGTTCGAATTCCGCGATCCGCTCGCGTTGATAATCACCGGCATAGGTCTGATTCATGAATCGGTCAAAGGCCTCATCCTGGAACCGTTGCCAACTGGCAACCTCGTCACCTGGATTGATGGGGTAGAATAGCACCCCAGCCTGATCTGCAGCGTCACGGTCGCCCGGTGCATCACCGATCATGAGTACGTGTCCGGGGGCATATTTACCGGTAGAGGTCGCCTGCAGATGCTCGTGCTTCTTGCCCATTTCCTGGCCCGCGATCACACGCACGTATCGATCCAATCCATGCTCAGACCATTCGCGCACGATGGCCTCGTGTGGCGTACTGGAACAGACCATGATATCGGCCTGCTGCTTGACTCGGGCCAGACTCTCGTGTACGCCGGAGATGGGCGGGATGTCACGCACGACCTCAGTCACCATCTCGTCGAGACGCCGACTCCAGGTCAGGGCCCTTTGCAATTGCCGTTTGGCCTCGTATGAAGAGACACGATCAATCGCCTGATCCAGGCCCTCGTTACTTAATAGGCTCTTGGGATCATCCACCCAGTCAAAATAATGAGAATACTGCGGCACGTCAAAACCCAATTTCCTCACCTCGGGGTGGATGGGCAACAGGTCACGCAGGATGCGTGCGATGCTCTTGTGACGATTGATCCCGCGGGTGGTGCTGTAGAGGTCCGTAAACTCCTTGCACTCACGTGCGGCCGCGGCCACGGGCTGGAGTCCGAAATAGCCAATCATCATGGGGCAAAAGCATTCACGTTGCTTGATACCCATATTGTCAAACACACAGCCGTCCGAATCGATGGCGACAAGAAACTCATGCCCGGGTTTGAAGTCACTCAATTGTGAAAGTTCAACGCCCATGCTAGGATAACGCTCCGATCTTTTGGAGATAGGCCTTGAGTTGGGGCTTGCCATCCACATATCCCGTCAGGATGTCACGGATACGGGCGTAGTCCTCGGTGGTGAACACGTGGTTATCCCCGTGGGTCATCACCAGATTGTAGAACATGGGAATTCCCATTTGGCAGCCTTCTTCCAGATAGACCTCCATATTCTGATGGAATACGTGCTCGTCCAGGGCCGGGACCATGCCGGGGGCAATGGATTTGATATATTTAGCACGATCCAGATGAATGGAGGGATCGAAGGTCAGGATGTCGTAGGTGCGGATGATATCCTGGGTGTTGTTGAAGAAGGGATGAGGTGTGACTCCGATGATCAAGGCGTCTTCTTTTACGGACTTGGCAATGTCGTACATCCGCTTCTGGGCGTAATAGACCGGCGTCTCCTTACCCACCCAGTCAGGATGGGTATAGGGATAGTTATGCGGCACCAGGAAGGGCCAGTCGAATTTAATCCCGTCAAAGTTATAACACCCTGCCTTATCCGAGAGCAGGCGTTCCATCAATTCGCTGAGATACGTCTGGGCGATCTGGTCATTGGAATAGTCCAAAAAGAGCATGCCCTTGTCGTACTCGCTGTAGTATGGGAAGTGATGCAACAGGAACCACTCGGGATGAGCGCGGAAGACGTCACTTTCCTCTTCAAACTTATAGAGACTGGCCCAGGCGATCACCTTAAAGCCCTGGTCGTGTAATTTGTCGATGGTGCCGCGCAGATCAGGGAAACGATCCGTATTGACCTTCATGTCTCCCTGGAAGGTATACCAGCGATCATCGATAATCAGGGTCCGAATGGGAAGGTCGTGTTGTTGGATGATGTCGATCGTTCTTTGAATGGTCTGATCGTTGATGTTATTGATAATACGCAGCCGTTTCTCGTTGGTGTCGGCCAGCTTGACCACTTCGTGGTTATCAAAAATATGCTGGTCCCCCCAACTGCACCACATGGGGCTGTGCCACCAGTCAGTCATGTCCACCTCGGTCTTGGGCTTGACCAGTCCTTGCTGGACCAGACAGTCAGTATACTGCTTGAGACAGCCATAGGCGTCCCGCTTGTCCCCTTGGTTGAATAGCAACATGTAGGGCGTCGATTTCAGCACTTCACCGGCTTGGAGCCGATAGACGTTATCCCCCACGATGACCTGAAAATTGCGTACTGTGGTCGATCCCTTGTACATCTTTAGGGGCCAGGTGGTGGGCCTTCATCAGACCCATGGGGGCTATGGTCATCTGGTCGCGATAGTTGTTGAACACGAACAGCATGGGGTGTGGACTGAACATCAGGTCCGAGTCGTCGGTGTTGATGTCCAGGCCCACGGTCCCGAGCTTGCGTCGACTCAGGATGGTCTGGTTGGCTGTAAAGAAGACCGGTGAATCGATGTGTGATTCGAAGTTGAGCACGTCAATGGCATTGATCACGCTCTTCTTGGCCAGCAGGTTCCAACGGTTCAGGAACATGTCCATCTTGACCGTGCCCTTGAAGGCCATCTCGATATGGCTGTCCTTCAAGATAAGAGTCACGGTGGGATCGTCGTACAGATGGTTGGAGGCCAGGTGATACCGAATCACATCCTGACCGTCTTCGACCGAATACTCTACCGTGGGATCGCCCCCAGTCCACCCCTCGGCTGGTAATGGGCAGGTACGGGGAACGACGGGCCTGGATAAAGGGCACATCATTGTGACGGCTGAAGATCTGCAACTGCCCGCAGGTTGTGACCTCCAGGATGTAGCCGGGCTTCTCTATGCGAATCAGTTCATGCGAGGTCGTCATTAGAACACCACCTGATCGATTTCGTTGTCACCATCGGCGGTGATGCCGCCCTTGATGGTATAGGTCGATTCCATATTAGCCTGAGTAGGCTTAGTATAGTGCTTGAGCATCCACTGGCCCTGCGACTCCAACTTGCCGTAGATCATGCGGGCCGCGGCCTTGAGGCTCTCGGGTGTCACCGAGTAGTTACAGATCACGGTCACTGCCTCGGGCACGGCACCGAGTTCGTAGGGACAGTTGGTCACCACGATCACCTTTTTGCCCTTGCTAATCAACTTGCGAATCAGGTCGGTGTTATTGGCCGGGCACAGACGCCAGTAATAGTTGGTGGCCACGATTACATCCACCTCATCCACATAGTTCATAAGGAAGTCCACATCTTCCTGGCTGGCCTTGAACCGGGTATCCACGCAAACGATATTGCGAGACTGCTCCACCATGGCTTGGTTGAAGGCCTTGTTGTTGCAATAGACGTCAATACCGCTGTAGCCGTCCAGCACTTGCTGCTCGATCACCATTACGGTCTGCTCGGGCTTGAGAGGTAACAGCCCCCCCTCGTCACGCAGCAAGGTGCAGCACTTCTCGGCTACCGTACGTGACAGTTCGATGATCTGCTTATCACGAATGGGAGCAGCCGCATTCTCCGCTTCGACCTGGCCCATCTTATCGAACATGCCGAGGTTGTACTTCATGGTCAACACGCGTTTGACCGAGGCATTCAGTTGTTCTTCGGAGATTTCACCGTCCTCGACGAACCGCTTGGTCTCGATCCAGGCCTGATCGCGGAATTCGTCCTCGACCTTGTTGAGCACCAGGTCGCAACCGGCCTTGATGGCCATGGCACAGGACTTGGCCACACCGTAACGTTCCATCAGGGCCCCCATGGTGATGCTGTCAGTCGTGATCACCCCTTCAAAGGCCAGACGCTTGCGCAGCAAACCGGTCACGATCTCGGGGGACACGGTCGAGATCTGCATGCTGGGATCGGCAGCCGGCACCGTGGTATGGGCCAGCATGACACTAGGCAGACCGTTCTCGATCAGCACACGATAGGGCTTGAGTTCCACGGCCTCCAGGCGGTCCCAGTCACCTGGGACATTGGGGACGGCATAGTGGGCGTCGATATCGGAATCACCACGGCCGGGGAAGTGCTTGGCCGTGGGCACCAGGCCACCATCCATATAGCCCTTGATCGAGGCCAGGGCATATTCGGCGATGATATCGGGATCATCGCCATAGGCTCGGATGTTGATCTCGGGGTTGTTGGGATTCATGTTCACGTCCAGCACGGGCGAGTGCAGGTTGGTGACACCAATGGCACTGAGCTGCAGGGCTACGGCCTTGCAGGCCTCGTAGGCCAGTTGCGGATCACCAGTCGAGGTCAGACCCATGGCCGAGGGAAAAAGATTGATCCCGGCAAAACTGAAATCGCGGCTGATGTCCCCTTCCTGGTCAATGGAGATGTGCAATGGGATACCCGGGTTACGGGCTGCAGCCATGGATTGTAGCTGATTGAGCCGCTCGGCATATTCCTCGGCAGAGACAAATACAGCCGCACCCGGGATGAAGAGGTTCTGTTTGATTTTCTGATAGCCCTGGGGATAGTCATAATCGTAGTTGAGACTCTGATGATAGTGCTGACCGCGACGGGAGTTCTGGCCAAAGGGCGTGACACGCAGACCACCGATGTGCAGCTTTTCCACGGCCTCCATCACATAGGGCGTGACAAAGGATCCGCCCCAATGGATGGTAAAACACTGGCCCACCTTCTGATCCAGGGTCATTTGAGACAGGATCTTATGGATAAACGCCTCGCGTGTTTGCGGGTCCTTGTTCAAGTCGTACACGTTTTTCTCCTATTTTTAGGTTCACGGTTCACAGTTCCAGGTTCACGGTTGATGGAGTTTCTTATTCTAACCGTGAACCTAACAACCCTTTTTGATTATTTATCAATCTTGTGTCGTATGGTTGAATCCAGTAATGTCTTACCCTTGTGACGAATCAAGCTGGCCTGGGCCGCATGGCAATCGAGCAGCTTCCCGTTGAGATCGTATTGGGCCAGCAGCATGTCACCGTCGAATTCGAAATCGCCTATGATCTGGTGATTGCCGTCACCCAGTAGGATGACGTAGATGGCATCGCTGCAGGTCACTTGGTAGTGGGTTTCGCTGACGGCCTTGACCATAACCTCCGGGGCTGGGCCTTTATAAGGAACCAATAAAGTAGCCAGGGTGGTGCCCGCCTTGGCGGTCTTGCTATACTGCAGGGCCGGGGCCGGGACCTTGACCGCGTAGTCGTAGGACACCCAGCCTTGGATGGGATTGATGCTGCCTTCGTATTGCTGGAGTGACAGACAATCCGTCAGCACGGGTTTGACCAGGATGCCCGCTCCATTCTTATAGGTGGCGGACACGGCCAGGGTTTCATCCTGCTGCAGCTTGGCCTCTGGACCCAAGTGCCAATATTGGTCGACTTGATGCGTGGCCCTGGCGGTCAACTCATCAATGACCAGCCAGAACCTGGGCTTGACAAAGACCACCTTGCGCCGATGGATCACGGGATCCTCCAGGCGTTCGAAGCCGTTGTGCGAGCCGTCCACGTAGTCGAATTTCTCCGTGCTGGCAAAGCGATGCAGGGTACTTTCAGCCCAGGTCTTGAACATCCACTCGTCGGCCAGTTCCGAGGAGTCTTGGCCATCGACAGTTATGGTATTGTGGGCCGAAGTCGATTTGAACCAGATCCGCCAGGGACCTTCGTAGATGTAGCGGCCCGGATCGATGAGCAGGGTCTCGCCGTAGCCCGAGATATCGAGACTCAGGGCATCGGCGTTGCCGTGTACGCAGTTTTGATCCTTGACACCCAGTTGACCACAGGTAAAGGCCGCATGGAGATCATCGTGATCCCAACCGGTTCGCATGGTGCAAAAGCCCGAGTCCGGCATCGCTACGGAGCCCAGGGTAGGCTGGGTGCCCTCCTGGCCATGGGTGGCGATCCAGAGCATGTCAGGCCGATTGAACAAGCGTGCTCCGGCCTTGAGCACCCAACGCAGATCGTTGGGGTCTTCCAGCATGTTGAGGTTATTGATGTCCTCCCACAGGCCATAAGAGGCCCGCTCGCCAAAGACGTCACTCTCATCGGCGTCCTTGAGCATGGGGTAGACACCGTGTGGTTTCATGATACTCACCACGAAGTCAATCATTCGCTCGGCATTGGCTTTATAGGTGTCACTGACCCGCACATTGTTGCGCAAGGCCAAATCCAGAATCTGCATGAAGCAGAAGGTACAGACCAGGTGATAGCCCGAAGCCCGCTCAACCTGCATGCCCTCGTCACAGAGTTGCATGCGGATCTGTTCCTCGAACCGGCTCATGGCCTCGGCCTGCCAGTCCTTGGCCTCTTTAAATTCCGGAAACAGAATGCCCATGTGGGCCAGGCCGTTGGACTCCATCAGGCCCCAGTTGGGAGAGACATTGAAGTAGCTCTTATGACGCGTGTAATAGAGCCGTGTATGCCGAGCGTGCTCGACCATACTGGTGAGCATGGTGATCATGAAATCCGGGGTGAACTCGGGCGAGAGCAGGAAGTGATAGAAACAGGGCACAAACGAGGTGTACATGCGAATGCCGATGGTCAGGGGCCGCCAGGTCCCTTGCTTCATGAAGTGCGGGCGACTCACCTCACCATCCACATTCAACATCCATTCAAGGTCGGGCATGGGATTCTTAGCGATCCAGTCACCCAGGAGTCGTTTCCAGGCCCGCGTGTACTTCTCATCACCTGTGTACCAATAGGCCCGGCCCAGTTCGGTCAGGAACTCATGGCGATTGAGACAATAGGTCCACTCCGGATCACCATGTGGGTCGGCTTTCCAGTCAATATCTGCAGGCAGGTCCTGATGCACCAGATGATTATTACAGATGCGATCGGCCGCTGTTGTATCAAAGGGCACTTTGCCCACCGGGTGTTCCCAGCCGTCATAGTAATTCACATGTTCACGCGTACGAAAATAATCCAGCAGGGCTTGAGCAGCGGCCTCGAAATCATCGCTCTTGACATATTTCCTGACGGCCTCCAATCCGTCTTGCTCCAAATCTAGCCAGCTGTAAAACAAATGGGCCTGTTGCATGTAAAACTGCCTTTCACCACAAAACATCATTCCAATACAGGCCCATACTAAACTAAATGCACATTCAATGCAATGTTAATTTGTGTTTATTTATGTTAGTTAAATAAATCAATCATTACAATGTGATCGTTGGATTGACCCGTAAATGAGAGTCGTCTTATGGGTATGACTTGAATTTTCGATGACATAACAGTATAAACTTTTGACCCTAGTAACCTTATTAACCATTTAATGAAGAGAAAATGGCATGACTGTAAAAAAAATCGGAATCCTGACGGCCGGTGGTTTGGCTCCCTGTCTATCGTCCGCAGTGGGCGGTCTCATCGAACGCTACTCTGAAATTGCCCCTGACGTGGAAATCATCTGCTACAAGGACGGCTACAAAGGACTGTTGCTCGGCAACAGCATTGCCGTAACCCCGGAAATCCGGGAGAAGGCCCAGTTGCTACACCTTTATGGTGGCAGCCCCATCGGTAACAGTCGGGTGAAACTCACCAATATCAAGGACTGTGTCAAACGCGGACTGGTCAAGGAAGGCGAGGATCCCCAAAAGGTGGCAGCCGACCAGTTAGTGAAGGACGGTGTCGATGTCCTGCACACCATCGGTGGTGACGATACCAGCACGGCCGCTGCCGACCTGGCTGCCTATCTCCAAACGAATGACTACCAGCTGACCGTGGTCGGCCTGCCCAAGACCGTGGACAACGACATCATCCCCATTCGCCAAAGCCTGGGGGCCTGGACCGCGGCCGAACACGGAGCACTGTTCTTCGAAAATGTGGTCTCCGAACACAGCGCCAATCCTCGCATGTTGATCGTACACGAGGTCATGGGACGTAACTGTGGCTGGCTCACTGCCGCTACAGCCTACGCCTATCGTTTAAGACTCAAGAGCAAAGAACTCTTACCGGCTATCGGCCTCTCACTTGACAGTCGTGACATCGACGCCGTGTTCGTACCGGAAATGAGCATCGATCTTCAGGCCGAAGCCGCACGTCTCGAAAAGGCCATGGACAAGACGGACTCGGTCAATATTTTCATTAGCGAAGGTGCTGGCGTCAAAGATATCGTGGCTGAGAAAGAAGCCAAGGGCGAACAGATCGTGCGTGATGCCTTTGGCCATGTCAAGCTCGATACCATCAATCCAGGTCAATGGTTTGCCAAACAATTCGCCGACATGATCGGCGCTGAAAAGGTTTTGGTGCAAAAGAGTGGTTATTTCTCCCGTGCAGCCCCCGCCAACCCTGATGACCTACGTCTGATCAAGGGGTGTGTGGATCTCGCTGTGGATTGCGGTCTACGCGGAGAATCCGGTCTCATCGGCCATGACGAAGAGCAACAAAACCGTCTCCGTGCCATCGAATTCGAACGCATCAAAGGCGGCAAGCCCTTCAATATCGACGATCCCCGTTTTGTTGAAATGCTCAAGGAAATAGGGCAGCCGAAAGGCAACAAAGTCTGTTAATCAAAACATGCCATCCAAGCCCCGCCTTATGATCGTAATAAGAGCGGGGTTTTTTTATACATCCCCAAAACTGCACCTTGCCGCCTGAAATAAGGAATATATTGCAAACGGTGCCAGCCTCACTCTTCATTCATCTGTTTTTCGTTCGATATTGGACATTCAAAAGGAACGTCACGATACGAAGGAAGAACCTACGGCTTCTCAGCAGCCCTTCCCCCGCTGGACAATCACCTTAGTCGGACACTTTCCAACGGCTGTATCCAGTGTCTCTCCTGTTGCATACTCGCTATAGTTCATGCTGGCACAGAAGTCATTGACCTCAAACAGATCGCATTGACGCTTGCACATACCGCAGCCGATGCAGCCCTTGGTACACATGGAACGGGTGGTCTTGCCGTTTTCCTTGTTGTTGCAGGCGACGAGGGTCATTTGGTCCTGGGAGAAGGGAACCATCTCGATAAGATTGCGAGGGCAGGCCTTGGAACAGGCGGTGCAGCCGGTACATTTATCGTAGTTGACGGTCGCCAGTCCGTTAACGATGTGAAGGGCGTCAAATTTACAGGCGGCCACGCAGTCGCCATAACCCAGGCAACCAAATTTGCAGGCCTGCACATTGGGCACTGCATTGGCGGCCGTACAGCTTTGGATGCCGTGGTACTCGCCCATGAAGGTCTTTTCATCGGTGTGGGCGTTACAGTGGACCACGGGACGCAGAGGTGCCCCGCCGCCTTCGACGGTAAGACTGAGGATCTCGGCGATCTTGGCGGCCACATCCGGTCCGCCGGGTGCACATTGACCGATGAGGTTGGGATTGGCGGCCACGGCCTTGGCATAGGAGCCACAACCAGCCATACCGCAGGCACCACAGTCCACGCCAGGCAACACGCCCTGGATGGCCTCGATCTTGGGATCGACCTCCACCTTCAACTTCACACTGGCCACCAACAGCACCAGGGCAAAGCCCGAGCCCAGTCCCAACATGGTCAATCCGGCAGGTAACGCCCCGCCCAACAGTTCTGTGATACTCGCCAATATCATTATTTAATCCTTATAGTGCATGGTTAGTTTTCAGAATGTAGAATTTAGAATATAGAAAGTAGAAGTATTCCGAGTTGTCTAAGCCAAACTTGTTCTTAACAGATATCCTCACTCACTACATTAGGTTAAGATGACATACTGGCAAGATGTCTCTCTTTTTTTCTTCTGTATTCTATTTTCTACATTCTATTTTGAGCTATTTAATCATCCCCGAGAAGCCCATGAACGCCAGCGTGAGGATACCGGCGGTGATTAGGGTGATCGGGGCACCCTTGAGGGCTTTGGGTACGTCGGCGAGGATGAGGTTCTCGCGAATGCCGGCCATGATGCAGATGGCCATGGTAAAGCCGATACCCGCGCCGATACTCAGGACCGTGGCCATGAGCAAGCTGCCGACGCCCTTGAGATAGAGATCCAAGCACAGACCCAGGATGGCACAGTTGGTGGTGATCAAGGGCAAGAACACCCCGAAGCTCTCGTACAGGGCCGGGAAGAACTTGCGGACATACATCTCCACCAACTGCACAGCCCCGGCAATCACCAGGATAAAGCAGACATAACGCAGCACCTCCAGGGGCGTGCCCATGAGGATCAGGTGATCGATGAGCCAGGTGAGGATGCCGCTGAGCGTGACCACGAAGGTCACGGCCATGCCCATGCCAAAGGCCATATCGATGCGTCCGGAGACGCCCAGGAAGGGACAGATCCCCAGAAACTTGGTCAGGACCAGGTTGTTGATCAAGACGATGGAGATGAAGCCCAACAATAGTTCAACGAATGTATCCATAGCTTTCTCTCTTAAGCCTTCTTACTGCTAATGATATTGACCAGTCCCAGCATCAGTCCCAGGGTGATAAAGGCGCCTACAGGCATACCCATGCCGGCCCAGGGGGTAAACCAACCTCCCGCGTCCACGGTGGGTAGGATCACGACCTCGAAGATCTTGCCCGTGGCCAGGATCTCACGGATGGCGGCCAGGCAACAGACCGTGGCGGTAAAGCCCAAACCCATCCCCAGGGCATCGACGATACTGACCACCAGGCCGTTCTTGCTGGCACAGGCCTCGGCCCGACAGATGATGATGCAGTTCACGATGATCAAGGGCACGTACGGTCCCAAGGCTGCACTCATGTCCGGGACAAAGGCCTTGAGGATCAGGTCGGCCAGGGTCACGAAGGTGGCGATGGTCAGGGTGAACATCAAGATGCGGAGGTGCGGTTTGAGCAGGTTACGCAGCAGGCTCACCACGATGTTGCTGCAGATCAAGACAAAGATCACACAGCAGCCCATGGTCAGGGCGGGCTTGACCGCAGCCGTCACGGCCAACGTGGGACACATGCCCAACAGCAGCCGGAATACCGGGTTTTCCTTCCAGAGCCCGGCCAGGAAAGTCTGGCTCAAGGCGGGAGATTTTGCTTCAGTCGTCATTGAATGAGTCCCTTGCTAATGAGTTGTTCTTTCAATGGAGTCACATAGGTATTGAAGATGTTGGCCACAGCCGTACTGCTGACCGTAGCACCGGTGATGGCCACGATAGTGCCATCGATCACGGTTTCGTCACCAGCCTTGACCAGCGTAATCGGGCCTACCGGGGCACCGACGTATTGTTGCGAATAGAAGTCGTGCCCGATCTTGTCACCGAAGCCCGGTGTCTCGTTACTGGCCAGGACCTTGAAGCCCTTGAAGGTGGCAAACGCACTATCCGTGGCAATGACCAGGCGAATTTTGTCGGCAAAGCCAGGACCTTCTGCGATGAAGGCGAAACCACAGGCCTGCCCCTCGGCAGTCATGCCTTGATAGACATCGGTGGTTACGGTCTTCCCCTTGGCCCCTTGTATCTCGACGGCCTCGGCCACGCATTCAAAGCTGTTGGCATCGGTGATGAGGCTGCCCATCAGGGTGCTCAGCTTTTCCTGCTCATTGGCCAGGATCTTGGGACCCAAGGCGGCTTGAGCCAGAGCCAGGACCAGACCAAAGAAAAACGCGGCCAGGATCAGCAGCCAACTCTGTTTAATAAAGAACGTGATCTTAGACATGGGGCTTACCTCCTGCCGGTACCCGCTTGCACAGCCGGTCGATCAAGGGTGTCACTGCATTCATAAACAGAATGGCATACATGAATCCCTCGGGATATTCACCCACCACACGGATGAGCATCGTCATCAAGCCCACACCCAGTCCAAAGATCCACATACCCCGTCGCGTCAAGGGGGCAGTCACGGGATCGGTGGCAATAAAGAACGCCCCCAGCAACATGGCCCCGCCTAGCAGGTGTCCTACGACCGAGATACTACCGGTGGGATTGGCCAGGTCGGTAATCAAGGCAAAGATGGCCGTGCCTATGAGTGTGGCCAGGGGGATATGAAAACTGATGGTCTTGCGAATCAATAGGTAGATTCCCCCAATGATCAGAGCCAAGCCACAGGTTTCTCCCATACAACCTCCGCGTTCACCCAGGAACAGTTGGCCGATGTGATCGTCTACATTATGGGCATAAACATTGCGTTGTTCGATTTCGTTGGGATCGGTCAGCTTAAGGGCCTGCTTGCTCCAACTCAGGGGGGTGGCCTGTGTTACGGCCTCGGTGCCCTGAGCCGAGATCATGGGCATATTAGGATCGACCGTGGCCGGTACGGTCCAGCTAGTCATGAGGATACCGAAGGAGGCTGTCAGGAAGGTTCGCCCTACCATGGCCGGGTTAAAGACATTGGCACCCAGGCCGCCGAAGACCATTTTACCGATCACAATGGAAAAGGCCGAGCCAATCACCGCGGCCCAGGCCGGAATGGCCGGTGGCAAGGATAGGGCCAGGATCACGCCCGTGACCACCGCACTGAGATCTCCCAGGGATTCGGCCGGATTGGGGCGTTTGCGAGCGATATTGCAGAGCCACTCGGACACCAAGGCGGTGATCACACACGTGGCCAACACGATCGCGGCCTTAACCCTAAAGTAATAGAGGGCCGCCAGCATGGCCGGTGCCAGTCCGATGACCACGTCCAGCATGACACTGCGCGTGCTCATCGGCTTGCTGATATGCGGCGACGGCGTTACGATAATCTTGCTGAGCATCGAATGAGTTTCCTTATTAACAAGTCTCGATCACTGATACCATTGACTAATAACCAATAACCCAAATTTATTGCGGCATCTTCTTGGCTTGGCGGGCCAGGAAGATCTTGCCGGTACGGATATGGCCGGTGATTTCTATATTGGCCGGGCACACGTAACTACAGCAGCCACACTCGATACAGGCCTTGATGTAATAGCTCTGGGCGATGTCCAATTCGTTAGCCTTGACCGCATGGGCGATCTTGGTGGGATTCAGGTTTTCGGGACAAACCTCCAGGCAACGACCGCAGCGGATACAAGGTGTCTCGCGTTGAATGTATTTGGCGTGGCCGATCTGGGCCTCGGTCAGAACCGTAATAGCACCGCTGGTCTTGGTCAGGGGCGTACTCAAATCGGCTATGGAAAAGCCCATCATGGGACCACCCATCACGACTTTGGCCGACTTTTGTGTGACCCCACCGCAAAATTCGATCATTTCGCCCACGGTAACCCCAATAGGCGTGTAGTAGTTGCCCGGTTCGGCCACGGCTTCACCCGTGACAGTCACCACTCGGTGTGTCAAGGGCCTGCTCTGTGTCACGGCCTCGGCCAGCGCCGCACAGGTGGCAATGTTGAGCACCAGCACGCCAATCATGGGCGGAATACCTCCGGTGGGGACATGCTTGCCTGTGATCGAATTGATCAATTGCCGCTCGCCCCCCTGGGGATACTTGGTTTTTACCGCCACGACCTTGATGCCTTCATTATTGCTCATAGCGGCCACAGCATCGGTCATCATTTGAATGGCTCGCGGCTTGTTGTCCTCAATGCCGATGAAGACCTTCTCGCAGCCCGAGGCCTGACGGGCCAGCTTGATTCCGGCCAAGACCTGTTGGGTCCATTCAACCATCAGACGATAGTCACATGTAATATAAGGCTCGCACTCACAGCCATTGATGATCATGGTGTCCTTGGGCTGTTGGGGATTGGGCTCCAGCTTGACGCGTGTGGGGAATCCCGCTCCGCCCATACCAACCAGACCGGCCTCGCGTACGGTCGTGCAGATTTGTTCGGAACTGTATTGCGTCTCGTCAAACTCCGGGCCATAGGTCTCAAAAGACGTGGATACCGGTGACGAGACCAATTCATCGGCCTCAATCACAATACCGGGACTACGTCCCATCACCGCATGGGGCTGAAGGCCGATCTCCTTGACTTTGCCGCTGATGGGGCTATGCACCGGGGCACAGACAAAGGCTTCGTTGTCACCAACGACCTGGCCAGCCTCAACAGTGTCGCCCTTCTTGACTAGGGGTTTACACGGGGCCCCGATGTGCTGACTGAGCATGACCGTGACCTGCTTGACCGCGGGCCCGGGCGTAATACGTCGCTCGGCACTGAGGTGCTTACTCTCCGGGGGATGTGAGCCACCCGAAAAGGTCCCCTTTCCTTGGATCGTTAAAATCTGACTGTTCATAGACTCACTCTTTGAGTTGACAGGAATTAAGAAACCCCGATTCTGAGGTTTCCTATCAGTTTCTGACCAGTAATTTGGTCAGCCAGACAAACAGCATGGTGACCGTCAGGGACACGGCAAAGGCAATGATTGTTGTTAATTTGGGGTGTTCAGATCCCAGGCTGTGTTGCATAAAACCTACGCAGGCCACAAAGACGATCAGGGGTAAAACAAAGGCCCTAATGATCTTTCCTGTGACTGGTGGCGCATCCTGATTGCCCACGCATCGGTAAATTTCCTTGCATGAGTCCTCGTGTGCACAGCCTTGACAATTTTGCAGATGATCCATAACGGTTTTACGTTCTTGACGAAAGTTCATACTTATAATAGAAACGGCGTGGTTTTTCAAAGGTTCTTTTCACAAGTCAGAGGAATTATCATGACTTTTAAATGGGCCACCGCCCTGTTTTTCATTATCGCGACGTCCTTCACAATAGGTTGCGCAGTTAATCCACTTACGGGCAAAGAGGAACTGAATTTCTACCCCCTAGAGGACGATTTCAAACTGGGAAGTCAGGTCGCTCCTCAACTGGAGCACTACCTGGGGGGCCGCATCGACATCCCGGAATTGCAGACCTATATTGACCGTATCGGGCAACGGATCGCTCGTGTCAGTCATCACCCGGAATGGGACTACCATTTCATAGCCGTGGACCATGAAATGATCAATGCCATGGCCCTACCCGGCGGATACATCTTTATCACCCGAGGTCTACTGGAAAAACTCACCAACGAAGCGCAGCTGGCCTCCATCCTGGGACATGAAATCACCCACGTCATTGCCCGTGACACCATGAATGCCATGAGCAAACAACAGAGCATGACTGCATTGGCCGTCTTAGCCGCTGTGGCCGATCAATCCGTAGAAGCAGCTTATGCTGGCATGCTCACGGCACAGATCCTGAGCTTGAGTTACAGTCGCGACGATGAGAATCAGGCTGACGTAGGCGGCCTGACCTATATGGTGCGCTGCGGCTACAATCCCGAAGGCATGATCCAGACCATGGAAATTTTAAAGGCAGAGCAAGAGGTTCGTCCCATCGAATTCTTCTCCACCCACCCCTTGCCGTCCACACGTCTGGCAGCCCTGCATCAACGTATCAAACGAAAATATCCCGACACCGAAGGTCTCAAGATAGGTCAAGAGGATTACGAACAAAACGTCCTCAAGCCTTTAGATGCCCATCCGCGTCCCAAGGGTAGACGCACACCCAAGAGGCCGGATACCGTGATGGATCGGGGGTGAATGAAAAGAGAATGTCCAATATCGAACAAGGAACTCAGAATGATGAAGTAGGCTGACGCTTAAACGGAGAGCTTCCTTCACTTCGACATTGGAAATTCCTTGTTCATCTGTTCTTCTGTTCAAAAACCCTCTGGTGGGCGCAGCCCACCCTACAATCAATCCGTACATTCATGTACAATTTTAAACCCACACTATCTCTCACTGATAAACCAGACTTCTACCTTATGTTGGCCATAATTAAATTGAAGCCCGGTTTGTTTGGACAGATTTTTGAGTACAGAATCCAATATAGCTTGTTTTTCTCTTTTGCTTTTCGCATTAGCCACGGCTAGGTCGAACGATACCGAAAACATATAATTTACAGAATTGTCTTCCAGATTCTCGGTTTCATAAACAATGGGACTTTCAAACATTCGCCCCACTTCTTCTATCATCTTGACAAGACTTCCTCTTTTAGGAAGCTCACTTGGCTCCGGCCCCCTGTAGTCCTGCCAGCTATCCGGATAAATATAGATCGAATTGGGATCTTGTACGCCATCCAACGGAGTGTGTTGAAATTGACCGCTGACTATAATGGCCTGATGTTTGACGTATTTCTTAACAAATCTTATATCTCTACCTAGTTCTTTGTGCAAAATGGTTTCAAGGGCGGAGAGTTTATTTTCAATTGAGACATTATCCCGTGCGATAAAATCGCCACCGAGCTGTAGACGGCGGAGTTCGTCCGGTCCATTGATTTGAAAGGTTTTCAATCCGATACAATCTATGACCAAACCAAGTGAACAGGGGTGCATGGTGACCATCCAATTCCTCAGTTTATCATTCCATCTGAAAAAGAGGTATCCAGGCGGAGGAGGATTATCCGAACCAGAATAATAATGCATTTCTGAGGTAGCGTATATCTGACGTTCAGGGATAAAGGGGGAACGTACCCATCGAAGGACTTCACCTGGGTTGAGGGAATAAACGCTATCAAATCTTTTTTTCCAACCTTCATAGGGTACAGGTGGTCCGTCAGTCAGGACAGGATTTAGTTCTAAAAGCAGGGTAACACTTTCAGATTCGACAATATGGCCAGAGGCTTCCACATGAACCATTCCCTGACGTTTTTCGACATAGGCCTTTCGACCACGGATCGGTGATTCCAGTTTCAAGCGACCATTTCCTTCGAAGGTTAGATAAATGGACTCTTCAATACTGTCCACAAATGTATTGAGCTTGACCAACCGTTCTCTTAGTTCATCGTTGACAACAGTCTTTTTATTATTGAGGGCATTCAAATTCTCTTCCAGGGATGCTATTTCCTTATAAAGGCCTTGCCATTCGCGTTCTAATTGAGACCAATGATCTGGATCTGCTGAAGGGTCATGCATTAATCGAACTGATTTTTCGCTAAGAGTTGTATTGTTCTTGTGGACGATAAACCTGCCATTTTCCACTTCGAGCCAATGGTCTGAATCGGTTGATGAAAGCCGGAGATTGTCGTTTAGACTATCAATGATGATATCTCCGGATACGTGCATCGTCAATTTGACTCGTGCATGGGCATCAATGATGTTATTGAGGGCTTCAGCCGCTACGAATTTGCTTTCCAGTTGGCCGTTTAAAACCATCTTTAGCAGGCCGGATATATCGTATGCTGCCGACATGCGTCTAATCTGATCTAATTCGCCAAATAAATTTACCCTATCTTGATGGTGATCATTTTTCAGTTCAGCGTTCCGTTGGTTATCTTGACTACCCAGGAAGACAAATGTCAATACGATCAATATCCCACAGGAGAATTGGATGATTCGATTCGAAACCAAGAGGCTCCAAACGCCCAACGGATTGATAGAACCTCCCTTCTGCTTGAGTTCCTTAAAATTATCAAGAGCTTCATCTAACACTTTTTGTCGCATCTCAGATCTCGGATTTACTGAGAACTCGCTGACTATGTTTTGTGTGTCTTTGAGTGATTTCATAGGTCAACCTCGCTATTTACTAGGGACCTGAGCTTTTCCAGGCCATATCGGTATCGACTTCGAATGGTATTGACTGATGTGTTTCGGGCTTGAGCGATTTGCGTGAACTGCATATGGGCGTGCAGGTGAAGGACAATCGTTTCTTTTTGCTCATAAGGCAGTTGTGATATCAACCGGTTCAAACGTTCCGTTTGTTCTGCTTGCATGGCCAGAAGATCGGGTTTGAACTCTATAGACGTGTTGGATTCGCCCTGCTGATAGGCGTTGGATTCCAATTTGTTTCTTTTGATCTTGTTGCGTGCGACATTGGTCACACATGTCGCTAAATAGGCCTTAAGATTTCCCTGGAGTTTGATTTGATCTACAGAATTGACAAAAAGAATCATCACATCATGGAGCACATCCTCCGCTGCATGGGTATTATTCAAGAGCGCCGTTGCCACGGTGATCAAGTAGGACTCGTACTTCTCATAGAGCCTGGTAAGGGCCTCGCTCGAACCGTTTTTGCATTTCCATAACAGCCATCTGTCTTCAAACATGCGAACCCTTCGCAAATCAAGTTGTTATTCAATAGACGATGTTCCTTTGTTATACACACAATCGAGAAGTCGTTGGCAGTGTAATTATTTTATGATTTTCCATAAAATTCATCATATTCGCTCACCATGAACACAAAAATTCTTCTGGAGTGCAAAATTGTGATGTTCTTAGCGGAGATTAATTGAGCCCCTCGTCCAAAGGGGCGACACAAACCCTATCGACGAGTCATTGCGAGGGAGACGAAGACGACCGCGGCAATCTCGGATTCTTCGAATTGGAACCGGGAACATTTGTGTTGAGGCTGAGATTGCCGCGTCGCGTTGCTCCTCGCAATGACATTGCGTATCGTTTAGCTTGGTCAATTGGCAGGATCACCATAGAGTGTCCCCCGTCCATGTGTGCCTACGTAAACCCGACCATATCGTTTAGGATCACCGGTGATGTGCAGGACCAGGCCGTATTGATGCTGATCGTCATTGATACGTACCCAGGTTTGCCCGGCGTCATCGGAACGGAAGAATCCTCGCACGTCTTGAACTACGCCGATGAGATAGAGGGCCGGAGTGTTCGTATTGGGTGCGGCCTTGCCGAAGCCGAAGCCGTGGATTTCATTGACCGGTGACATCTGCGTAAAGGTTTGTCCTGCGTCGGTGCTGTGATAGAGTCCTTCATAAGCAGCGATCCATAGGTCACGGGATTTTCCGGGAGTGGCATATATTCGATCCTGACCGCCGCGATTGTCACCACGCCAGCCCCCTCGCGATGGCAATCCCTTGGGCAGAACCAGGTCACTAGCTTGAAATGTCTTGCCTTGATCGGTACTGGTCCATAGCTTGCCACCGAAGAGATCCAGAGCGTAGAAGGTATTGGCCTCCACGCGATCGGCTATCACTCGCATGTCACGAGTTAAGCCTTGGCACTCACTCCAGGTCTTGCCCTGGTCGTGAGTGACGTAGGGGACGCTACGTTGCGGGGTCCAGATCCAGGCTGTTCCGTCGCTGTTGACTGCGATGTGACCATGGGCACTGTTGTCTTGGGGCTGACCGGTTGGTTGCCAGGTTTTGCCACTGTCAAAGGAGACCCCGATGTTGCCTCCACCGATCTGATGGGAGCCTACACCTACGCGCACGATGACCTCAGGCTTGAGTTCGGCACAGGCCACGCCGTCAGTGTTGCCGAAGTGAGGATTCATGAAGTTGCCTGCGGGCTCGGGTCGATCCAGGTCCCAATGCACGAAACCGCCGTAGTCCCCAATAGCCGAGATCAAGTGGGCCCCGCCCGGTGGACTGAGTAGTTCCAGGGCCACGGTCTCTTCGATGCCGGTAGCCATGCAATGCCACAACGTGGGTTTGCCACAATCCATGTCGGTTAGGTTAAAGGTTTCGTGACCACCGTACCCGCAGGTAAAGATCGCGTGGTCGGAGTCGACTGGATCGATCTCGATATCAAAGAGCCAGTGAATGCCAGTCCGTTCCACATAAGGAGCCTTACGGTAGTCATAGGTTCCACCTGAGGCAAAGGCCCCTTTCCAGGTCTGGCCACCATCGGTACTGCGAAAGACCTCATCACCACCGGGTCGATAAAAAGAACTGACGATCAAGGTCTGGGGACGTTGTGGATCCACGCAGACCGCAGCATAGCCGAAGTTACGTCCGTCACCCGGTTTGTCAGGGGTGACCTCTGTCCATTTTTCGCTTTTTGTGTCGAGTTGCCAGACCCCGCCATCCCGCATGCCACTAGGGCCGGGGGACGAGCCATAGGTGATATAGAGCGAGCCATCTGCGGACAGACTGGCGTGGGTAGGTCTATTTTTCTGGGGATGGCCGGGTACAGGTTGCCAGGTTTGTCCGGCATCCTGACTGATAAAGAGGTTGTCCTGGTTCATGAGCGAGACACCCGCGTAGATACGGGAGCAACGTTGGCTCTCGCTGCCGCTGGTTGGATCGTAGATCACGAAAATGATGCCACTACCTCGCGCACGACGCCATCGATGTTGCGTGGGCTGCTCTTGGGTTTTACGCTCAGTGACATCGGGAAAGCCAGCGACTTGGCTCCAGGTCACTCCGTGATCCTCACTAGTCCAGAGACCATGGTGACGCGTACCCATAAACAGGATACAACCGTTATGGGGATCCACGGCCAGGCGTTCGCCATTGCCGCGTCCGTCTTCGTTGCCGCCCATCTTGAAGGGGACATCCGTACGGTTCCAGGTGCGGACCCCGATCACATGAACGCAAAATGGCGTTGGGTGCATCGATCTGGGTGTAGGTTCCGCAGGCCAGATAGACCCGATCGGGATCGGTCGGATCCAAGGCAATGCTCTCGACGCCCATGAGGTTGTTGTCCTCATAGGAAATCCAATCCAGGATCGGTTCCCAGCGTTTGTCTACATCGTTCCAGCGATAGGCTCCCCCCATGTCCGTGCGGGCATAACGTACGCCCGGCGCCGTGGGGTGACAGACGATACCGTCCACGAAGCCGCCGCCGACCATCTGGACGTTCTTCCAGACATAGGGCTCAGTGCGGACCACCGAATCCTGGGCGATCAGACTGCCACTGACTGTAATCAAGACTAACAACGTACAGAGCAGCTTCTTCATAGAACGGACTCCTTAAAGCTGAGGTAGGAAACCGCTACTTCGTTTTGACAGGTGTGACCTTCCACGTAACCTTGCCATCGGCAATATCGCTGGTTACGGTGGAACCATGGACCACAACGCTGACGAGTTTTTGATCTTCCGGTAGACACACCAGGCCTGTTGCTTCGCCCTGATCTACGCAATAGACCTTCAGTTCCAGCTTGCTCCAATCCATAAAGGCCGTGGACTGAGCCAGACCGATGTGTGGCAGAGCCGTGCCGTCCTTAACCAGCATGACCACAGGGATCTGGCCGGTTGCGATGTTATGCCAACCTGCGTGGTAGACCTGGCCGGTTTGGTAGTCGATCCATTGGCCTTGGGGGACATAGACGTCGCGTGCGCTGCCGTTTTCCAGCATGGGGGCGACCAGGATATCACTGCCAAAGAGATATTGATCGTCCACCAACCAGGCACCGGGGTCATCAGGATACTCGATAAACAGGGCACGCAACATGGGCAGGCCGCGTTGGGTACAATCCTTGGCCTGTGCGTAGATATAGGGCATCAGACGATAACGCATGTCATCGGCCTGGCGGAAGGCGTTCATGAAGTCCTCGCCGTACTCCCAGGGCTCGGTGGGCGGCGTACCGTGACTACGGGTGTGTGAACTTAGCATGCCAAAAGGCGTCCAACGGCGGTACAGATCCTCGGGACAGGACTTGACGAAACCACCGATATCGTGGGCCCAGAAGCTAAAGCCTGAGACGCCCATGGACAATCCTGCTCGCAGGCTGGAGGTCATGGCTCCGTCGGTATTGGCCGGATCTCCACCCCAATGTACGGCATAACGTTGACTGCCCGCCCAGGTACTGCGGGCCCAGATGATGGTGTCACCGGTGACCTTCTGGGTGATCTCGGCCACGGCTTTGTTATAACGCAAGGGATAAAGATTGTGTTCATAGAAGCCGGTCTTTCCATTGGCATAGATGCCTTCCAGGGGTGCTGCCTCGCCGAAGTCGACCTTGATCACGCTGACGCCCTGCTTGAGCAACCCCGCCAGTTTACCCTGATACCAGTCCACGGTATCGGGGTTGGTGAAGTCGAGCACGGCGTCTTCATAGGGAAGGTTGCCCTTGCGATCCTTGACGCACAGGCCCTGACTCACGATCTCAGGAAAGAGGGTATTCTTGGGGACAAAGTATGGCAGTTGCCACAGACAGGTGCGCAGGCCCATGTCCTTGAAGTCCGCCATCATCTGGGCCGAATCATCAAAACGAGATTTGGAGAACTGGTAATCACAACGCCAATCGGTTTCGAACCAACCGGTATCGAAGTGGATCACGTCACTGGGGATCTTATGCTCACGCAGCTTGGCAGCTACGTTACGGCCGTCTTCTTCGGAGAAGTAGGTAATCCGACTCATCCAAAAGCCGAAGGACCAGAGCGGCGGCATGGCAGGCTTTCCCGTGATGTTGGTGTACTCGTCCAGGATGTCCTTGGGTTCGCCCAGGAAGATGAACAGGTCCAGTGTGTCATCGCCCAGGTACATGCTGTTGACGCTGCTGTAATACTTACCAAAATCACAAGTCACCGGAGCCGAGGTATGCATAAAGACACCGTAGCCGCGACTGCTCATATAAAACGGAATAGGCTTGTACATGGTCTCGTTCTGCACGCCATTGCCGTCGTCCGTATAGAGCACGACCTTTTGCCCGCGTTTGTTGAACTCGGTAAAGGACTCACCACAACCGAAGATACGTTCCTTGGGTGACAGGCGGAACACCGCCGCCATGCTGGTGGAATAGTCTGCTGCCCGTCGTACAAAACTGAATGGTAAGAGAGGTGTGTAGGTCTCACCGGTATCACTGGTGTGGATGGTGTGGGTCAGCAGCTTGCCCTGGGCGTCGCGCAGTTCGATGTGGAATGGAGATACCTGGATGAAAACGCTACCGTGAGCACTTTGATAGAGATGTCCCTCGTCAATCTTACGATAAGTCCAGGCGGATCGATCCTGATCGACCTTGCCATTGACCAGCATTAAGGATGGCTCGTCCGGGCTGACTTGAAAACGTGAAATGGCTCGTATCCGCACGGTGCGATCCGAAACGAACTCTACGGCAAAGGGTAGAACAGGCGATTCGGCGTATTCGACCGTGGGAAATTCATTGGCCGGTACGGGCTTGAGCCCACCGAGCATGTTATTAAAGGCTTGACGTGTGAAGTATTCCTGACGTTGATACTTAACTTTGCCCTGACCCGTGGCCGGATCAAAGCTGTCCAGGCTGTCGGCACAGTAATAGGTGTTGGTAAAGCTGCGGAAATCGCCACTGACATCGACCACTTCGTTGAGGAGACGCTGTTCCTGAACTCCAGAATGCATGGGAATCTGCCCCCAAACCAACGTTCCACAGCAACAAAAACCCACGAGATATGCCAACACACGTTTCATCAATGGCTCCTTTCAAATAGCAAAACTGTTCAAAACCTTATAACCTTATACTGCAACTACCTGGTTATTCGTAGTCTAAAATCATTTTTATTTTAACCTGACAGGTATAAGCCCAAAAAGAAAGCTGCCTCCCTTAAAATCAGGAGGCAGCTTCGTTACTTATTCTGAAAGGTCCTCGGGCTACGCCCCACACCCCGTCGTACATCCGATCGTTACGGATGCCTGCGTGATAATATTACAGGGAGTCGGACAGGGACCCGTGCAAGGGGGTGTAGGATTACACGGGGGTGTCGGTTGAGGACAGGGAATTGTTGGGGTCGTACAGGGCGGTGTCGCTGGCGGGGTTGGCAGGCAATTAATGGGACCCACACAAACCAAAGGCCCCACCCTCTGGACCTGAGTTTGCACAGACACGGTCTGATTGACCACGACGCCGGTCACGGAACCACCCAGACAGGGCCAATATTGCATCAGACCGACTGATGATGTGATCGACACATCAGCCACCAACGAGGCACTCTGGGTGCATCCCATATCCGCATAGGCCCAACCACACACCAACATCAAAATCACAACGGAGAGAACTTTTGCCTTTTTCATCTTTTACTCCATCTCTTTCTTTGGGACTGCCTTGCAAGCAGGGAGTCCACTCATGATTGATTGAGAAAATCACAAAAGAACTGACGTGAACACATTCCTCCTTTCCCTTTTCACCCTTCTCCGTTGTTAGCATCTCCTTCTTCACCGCTTTAGACATGAGGCCTAAAGATTCGATGTCCTCATCCCCATCAATCCCAGTTGATGGGGAGTTTAGCAATCCATTACAACACGGATTGAACTACTGGCATCGAGACCCGCAAGGCTCAATGGCCTCCATGGTCACGTGCACAGGCTCGACATTCCAGATCCGTTCGCAATAATCGCGGATGGAACGATCCGAGGAGAACTTACTCATACGAGCCACATTAATGATACTCTTTTTCGTCCAGGCCTGTTGATCACGCCATAGTTTGTCAACCTGGTATTGGCAATCGATATAGGCTTGATAATCCGCCAGCACCAGGAAGGGATCGTTGCCCAAGAGGTTGTCGACTAGGGGACGGAAGAGTTCCTGGTCACCACCGGACAGTTGCCCTGAACCGATCAAATCGATGACACGACGTAACGTCTCGTTCTGATTGTACACGTCACGGGCATGATAGCCCCCCATCTTGAGGTCGCGGGCTTCTTGGGCATTCATACCGAACAGGAAGAAGTTCTCAGCCCCAACCTCTTCACGAATTTCGACATTGGCCCCATCCAAGGTTCCAATGGTCAGGGCCCCGTTGAGGGAGAACTTCATGTTTCCTGTGCCTGAGGCCTCCTTGCCAGCCATGGAAATCTGCTCCGACAGGTTGGCTGCCGGATACACATGTTGGGCGTTCTTGACATTAAAGTCTGGATAGAAAACCACCTTGAGCCGTCCGGCCACATCCGGATCATCATTGACCACATCACCCACAGTGTTGATCAACTTGATCATGGACTTGGCCAGGAAATAACCGGGTGCGGCCTTCCCGCCGAAGATGAAGGTCCTCGCCGGGACATCGACATTGGGATTGTCCTTGATCTCCAGGTAGCGGGTCAGGATATGCAGTACATTGAGGTGTTGGCGTTTGTATTCATGGATACGCTTGGCCTGTACATCGAACATGCTGGCCGGATCGACCGTGATGCCTGTGCGATCCTGAATTAGCTTGGCCAGGTTAACCTTACCGGTATGTTTGACCTCCTGCCACTTCTCGTGCAGGGACGTGTCGTCGGACACTTTTTCCAGATCTTTGAGCTTTTCGAGTTTGCTGAGCCAGCCATCACCTACCTGCTCGGTGATCAACTCGGCCAGCGGTGGATTGGCCACGGCCACAAAACGACGTGGCGTCACACCATTGGTGACATTGCAGAATTTTTTCGGCCACATGTTGGCAAAATCATTCAAGACCAACTGTTTGAGCAGTTCCGAGTGGAGGGCCGCCACACCATTGACACTATGGCTCCCTACCACGGCCAGGTGGGCCATGCGAATCTTACGTTCGCCCGATTCGTCCAAGAGGGA
Organism: Sedimentisphaerales bacterium; assembly: GCA_963662565.2. Taxonomy (GTDB): domain Bacteria; phylum Planctomycetota; class Phycisphaerae; order Sedimentisphaerales; family Anaerobacaceae. The sequence continues at coordinate 87,882 of CAXXXG010000022.1, forward strand.
CATGCGGGCTAGACGGGCTTCATCTTCAGGGAAGCGTGCCCGCACCTCTTGTAGAAAGCGGTGGTTGATGGCATAGATAATCTGCAGGTGCCGTGGCAGCAGGCGACTGAACAAGGGAACGGACCAGGTCTCCAAGGCCTCGGGCAACAGGGTATGGTTGGTGTAGGCAAAGGTCTTTTGCGTGACATCCCAGGCCGTATCCCAATCCAACAGATGGACATCGACCAGTAGACGCATCAATTCCGCCACCGCCACGGCCGGGTGGGTATCGTTGAGTTGTACGGCCCAGTGTTCGTGGAATTTCTCCAACTTGCGCCCCAGGGTCAGGTGCACACGGATCATGTCTTGCAGGGAGCAACTGGCAAAGAAGAACTGTTGCTTGAGTCGCAGGGCCTTTCCTTCGGAATAGGCGTCATTGGGATAGAGGACCTTGGTGATGTTCTCGGAGATCATCTTGTCTTCAACGGCGCGGTAGTAGTCCCCATGGTTGAAGGCACCAAAGTCGAAGGACTCGACTGCCTCGGCTTTCCACAGACGTAGGCGATTACAGGTCCCTACGCGATATCCCAGGATGGGGGTATCGTAGGCAACACCCTTGACTACGGAATCGGGGTGCCAATTGACCCGATAGCGACCTTCGTCATCGGTCCAGGTCTCGCACTTGCCACCCAAGGGTACGTCAAAGGCGATCTCTGGTCGAATGATCTCCCAGGGATTGCCAAACCGTAACCACTTATCCGTAATCTCGGTTTGCCAGCCGTCACGGATTTCTTGATCGAAGATGCCAAACTCATAACGGATACCGTAACCAATGGCTGGAATCTCGACCGAGGCCAGGGAATCCATATAACAGGAAGCCAGACGTCCCAGACCACCGTTGCCCAGGCCCGGTTCTTCTTCCTGTTCAAAGAGTTCATTTAGATTGAGGCCCAACTCCTTCATGGCTTGTTGGGTTTGATCCAGGATACCCAGGTTCAGTATATTGTTGGCCAGGTGAGGGCCGGGCAGGAATTCAGCGGACAGATAGGATACCACACGGGCATCCCGCCCGGATAGCGTCTCCAGGGTGCGCACGCCCTGCTTGAGAACACGGTCACGCACGGTCAGGGCCAAGGCTGTGTAGAGGTCGTTACGGGTTGCCGCCCTAGGGACACGGCCCAGGCTGCAAAAAAGGTTATCCAGGAAGCATCGTTTGATATCCTCCACCCGTGATCCCGTACGAATACCACTGGCTGGGGCGCGTTTGCGTTCATGAGGAGTGTTATTCGATCCGTCTGATATCATCCTGAGTCCTTTCAATCATTAAAAACCCTAATCTAAGGGCAGTTTATTTCGTGTTTAGGGCGATGTCAACGGTTCGCTCATCAATGAATTTAACCAAGGCAATACCTTATCCAGCCCCAAAAATAAAAGAGATAACAAAGCTATCGTCCACATAGCCGGTTTTACCTGAGTGATCTTCCCTAAAACCAACTTAATGACCACAAAAGACACGAAACCGAAGGCCAGGCCCGTACTGATGCTATAGCTCAGGGCGATCATGACCATGATAATATAGGCAGGAAAGGCCTCTTCCATACACCCAAAGTCAATCTGGCGAACTTCCTTCATCATAAAGAGTCCCACCATGATCAAGGCCGGGGCCGTGGCATAGGAGGGCACCATGCCAATCAGTGGCACCAACAGCAAGGCCAGGGCAAAGAAGATCCCAGTGACGACACTGGTCAATCCCGTGCGACCGCCCTGCTCGATTCCGGCTGCCGATTCAATATAACTGGTCGTGGTAGACGTCCCCAGCAAGGCCCCCAGCATGGTAGCCACGGCATCAATGCCGAGCAATCGATCCAGACCGCGAATTCGTCCATCCTTTTCTGTCATCTTGGCCTGATGGCAACAGGCCACCAGGGTTCCCACGCTGTCGAACATATCCATGAACATCAAACTGAAAATGCTGCCCATCATAGACCACTTCAAGGCCCCTAGAATATCCAATTTGAATAAGACGGGCTTGATTTTCAGATTAAAGGTCCACCATTGCTCGGGAAAACTCACCTTGCCCAAGGCCACAGCCAATCCTGTAGAGACGATGATCCCCAGTAAAAGCGAGCCACTGACCCTACGTGCCTCCAAGAAGACCATGACCACCAATCCCACCAGGCCAATCAAGACCGTTGAACTGATCTCACCGGCCTGCACCAGGGTTGCGGGTGTCCCTTGCACCACCACCCCCAGATTACGTAGCCCAATGAAGGTGATAAACAGCCCGATCCCCACGGCAATGGCACTGATCAAAGAGGCAGGAATGGCCTCTACCAATTTCTTGCGTAGACCCAGCAGGGTCAATACCAAAAAGAATAGTCCAGAAAGAAAGACCGCCCCCAGGGCCGTTTGCCACTTCACGCCACTGCCCAGAACCAGGCTGTAGGCGAAGAATGCATTGAGCCCCATTCCCGGCGCCATGGCAATGGGGGCATTGGCAACGAATCCCACCAGTAGACAGGCCAGGGCACTGACCAGGCAGGTGGCAGCGACAACCGCCTCCTGATCCATACCCGTGCCATCACTGAGAATCGTGGGATTGACAAACAGAATATAGGCCATGGTCAAAAAGGTGGTCAAACCAGCGATACATTCGGTTTTAATAGAAGTGTTGCGTTCGGTGAGCTTGAAGGTCCTGTCAGTCATCAGCCTTCCCTGGCCTTAATGGTTGTGATGTGAAGTAATGCGAGCGAAAGGAGTCGAACCTTCACGTCCTATTGGACACTAGGACCTAAACCTAGCGCGTCTGCCAATTCCGCCACGCTCGCGGGGTCAAACCCGGATATTCACCAGGCGAGAGCGTATATTTACTCGTTCCTTGTCTATCTTTCAATGAAAATCCATGACATATTTGCTGCCGATTGCCTCGCACTCCACCGTAGGCTATCATGTGGGTATGAGAACCATCCAAATCAAAACCGACAGGTTGATCAAACAGATCGAACTTAACGACAGCGCTACCGCCGATGCCCTTTGGCAAGTCTTGCCTCTTAAGGGCAGGATCAATCGCTGGGGCGATGAATTGTACTTCAGTATTCCCGTGCAGGTGGACTTGGCTGCGGATGCCCGTGAAGTGTTGGAGGTCGGTGATGTGACCTATTGGCCGCCGGGACAGGCCTTTTGTATCTTCTGGGGGCCTACCCCGGTCAGCCACGGTCAAGAACCCCGGGCTGCAGGACCGGTCAACGTCTTGGGAAAAATCACCACTGCCCCCCAGGACTTGGGTGAGATTCAAGACGGCGAAATCCTGTACATAGAACAAATAGTCTAGGCCAGTATATCCAGCAGATTTGCACTACTGGCAATGGCTGGCCCCGGTTCTTGCATAACCTCTGCAGCTTGGGCTTCCGGAGGAGGTTCCATCGGTTTCTGAATAGGATCAGGCATAGCCTGCTTGATAGAAGTTCCAGTGGAGTTACTACAGGTTGAAACACCGTCAATCATAATCAAAGCCCCCAATTGGATTTTATTCTTTATATGATACTTAACTAGTGTCATATATCGATCCATTTGCAGGACAACTTTAATCATACTACAATAATATGAATTGCTTTTATAAGCCCCTATAAAAGCTGTGCTAAGACCGCCTCACTCTCCTCTAAAATGGCCTGTGAGTTCATCTGCGCCTATATCAACACGGCCATGCTCGACTCGATCGCCTCCATCGATGTCCTTCTGACCGCTATAGTCTCCATTGGGATCCCCTGCATCGATACAGGGGGAGTCTGTCAACAGGTGATACCCTCCATCCAGACGGGGATCATCTCCTATATTGGATTCATCCCCAAGGCTCCCACTCCAACCTTCAATACAGCTGTAGGTAATCAGTGGATCGAGCGACATCTCACTGAGGATTTGACCCGCTTCGATATCCCATCCGTCATCCTCGTTGCCCCACAAAATACAGTTAACCAGTGTGGGTTGACTCATTTCCCAATTATACAAGCCTGCCCCGCCCTCATTAGCGTCGTTATGTATGAAGGTACAATTGGTCAAGACCGAGTGATTCTCGGGGCCGTTGTACATTCCTGCGCCAGTGGTCGTCGTGGTATTATTAGCAAAAACGCAATTGCGGAACACGGCTCCGGTTTCAAACTGATCAGAACCGGAATTGAGCACTGCCCCACCACCAAAGGCGGCGTAGTTTCCATCAAAGCGACAATTCATGACATTGGGATCAGCCTCATTGTTGAAGATGGCTCCACCCTGTTGACCGGCCGCATTGTTACTAAATTGGCAATACGCCAACGTCAGATTGCATTGGCGGTCACCGTGACCACTGTTCAAGAGGGCCCCGCCCAATTCCAAGGCCGTGTTGTTGATAAAGTGACAGTTGCGAATCACGGGATTAACCTCGGTGCAAATACTGTGGTTGAGCATCGCCCCACCTCGAGAACCATAGAGAATGTCATAGTCATTGGCATTGCCTCCGGTAATGGTGAGGCCATCGAGAACGGTGTCAGAAGTCAGGCATTGACCGGTAAGAACATGGAGACAATTCTCCGAACGCGCTGGTTCTGTCAAGAGATCACGGGCATCGCTGACAGGTTGATCATTGCCAGCTAAGTCACCACTTAGGACCGAGGCCCAGTTAACGGTATCACGTTGATTGGGATCGGTCTGACCGTATCCAGCATAGCCTCCCTGAATCACGAGATCCTGATCCAAGGCAAAGGTGGCCGTGCGATCGCCTGTGCCGCTCGGATGGCTTTGATCACAATCGGGACGATAGGTTCCCTGTGCAATGCGGATGGTGTCACCAGGAGATGCTGCCGCCAGAGCATCTTGTAGATACCGATAGGCCTTGGCCCAGCTTGAACCATCGCTTTCGAGCCCTGGGGCATTGGCATCAACGTAGAGGATGTTTTCCAGATTCACCATAACCAGGGCCCAAGGACCATCGAGGCCATCGATAAACACCTCGGCCACGCCCGAACCATCGGCGCAGCCGCGATGGACGGCTTGGGTGCGAGTGTCCGTCCAATAGATCTGGTTGGTTTCTACATCTAGCCAGAGTCCATGGGGGCGATCCAAACCGTCGCTGGCATTAAAGAGATCCTCGATCTCGGTGCCATCGAGATTGGCACGCTGAATCTTACTGCTGTCGCGGTCAGCCCAGTAGACCTTACCCTGTTCCGGTTCGACCACGATGTCACGCACGCGATCCAAACCGGTCAGATAAACCTCTGCTTCGTTACTCATGAGGTCCATGCGATTGAGGGTGGGACTATTGAATTCACTCCAGTAGAGTTGCCCATGAACGAGGTCCAAGGCGATATAGTAAGGCTCGCTGACCTGATCGATCACTACCTCTAGATGGTTGCTATCGGTGGCCATACGACAGATCCGATGCGCATCGGTCTCGGCCCAGTACAGCAAGCCCATGTCAGTGTCCAGAGCCATATCCGCAGGCGTCTCTAATCCAGTAACCAGGACTTGATCATGCGATCCATCCAGTGAACAACGATGGATGCTACCGCCATTGAAATCCGCCCAATAGACGCGGCCATTGATTGCATCAATGGCTATTCCCCGGGGCGATCCGAATCCACTGCTAGGCGTCGTCAGGCTTTCGGTTTGATTGCAATCCATAATCAGACGTTGAATCTGCGGGGCATCCTTATCCGTCCAATAGAGGCTCGGGCCGATCAAGCGGCAGGGCTCCAGGTCCACGGCATAGCCCGGAGAGGCCGTGTTGGCATGGGCATCGGTCGAACGATAGGCCCCGTTTTCTCCCATCACACTGAGCCCCAAGAAGGTTCCGAACTTATCCCATTCATTGGACACACGATCCGTGCGAGATGAATAGTTGGCCGATGTGACCAGGGCGTCATTGCTATCGTAGAGATAGACTCCATCCGATCCCCCCAAGCCATGAAAATTCCCGACGAATTGTTCGTGGGCCCAAACCCGCGTATCACTGCCCAATTCCCAAACCGTCTTCCAGGCATCGACATTAGCGGCAGGTTCATCCAGGATGATCACCGATTCTCCCGCCCCGATTGATAAGCTGGTAAAGGTGACATTGCCGGGTATCCGATGGCTGTCGTCCCAGGAATAATCGGTTAACACGACCACCTCGGAGCCCGTATTGGTCAATTCCCACCAATCCCCGTCCACACCCACATGATCGCTTTCGCTCATGATTTCCGTGATCACCAGATCTGTCTGGGCCGAGCTCACCGCACAAAGGATCAGAATTATAATAATGTAGAATTGCTTTCTCACCTTCAATCTCCTGTAAATGAGTTCAAATGATCTCGCAGTTCGACGTTCCCAGGGTGGATCTCAAATGATGTAAATATCAGTATAACGAAACCCACCTAAGGAGCAAGGTATTCCGTAGGGATCATCTAGATTTGAGGAAGGAAATGGGCACAAAAGATCTATGGGGTCGTGGCTGCCAGCTTAATTTTTTGAGGAATGCGGGCCTTGACCTCATGCAATTCTGCACCCTGAAAATGACCTTGGTCGTGGGCACCACCGATCCGGACACCCACCCATTGGAGGTCATCCGGCAGTCCGGACAAATCGTACCCCAGGAGGTCACGACCCCAGCTATCGGCCAGCTGCGTGGGAGCGGGCAAGCTAAAGCCCTTACCCTGGGCATCTAAAACCGCCACCTTGAGCGGAAGCAACCCCCAGCCTGCCATGACAATATCGGCTCCCTCTCCGACCGCAATACTCTCGGTAAAACGCAAGTCAACCCACTGCTTGGGTTTTAATACAACCACACGGGTATCGTTATCTGCTTTATCGATAAATAGTTCATCGAGATCCGCCTTTGAACGGCCGATCCTTTTGTCGAAGTGATCGGCCCAGGCAAAGCCCTGCCCGAGATCATCGCTTTTACCAATGACATCAGGCCGTCCATAATCAGGAGTGATCAGGCGTTTGAGCAGGGTCTTATCCGGCTGTTTAACTTTTTTAGGAGCCACCCCGGCCAACGGCTTGAGGGGATGGGAGGTTGGATCGGTCTTTAAAGCAACGGTTCCCCCGGTAACACAGACCGCGACAGTTACCATGGCCGCGACCGCGATCTTACTCGTAACCACCCCAACGCCGCGGTCCCGGCCGATACCTGCAGACTGCTGGCCTTGACCATGGTCGCAGCCGAAGCCACCTTGGACTTTCCGGCTGTTAAAACCGCAAACATGGAAAGAGCGGGCAAGAGGTGTTCTTTGCGTTTATAGCCACGTGAGGCCAATTGATGACGCAGGGATTGTTTGGCCCGAAAGAACATCAAACGGGCCTGCAGTTCCGTACCGCCCGTGCTGTGGGCAATCTCGGCATAGGAGAGATTCTGTAGGCAACGTAGGGTCAGGATATTGCGATGAGTCAATTTCAAGGCACTCATGGCCTCGTAAATGGCACCGGATAACTCTTTACGCATCAAGGTTTTAGCGCCGTCATGAGTTTGTAGCCGAAAGGATCGCAGACCACCTGTTTCGGTCAGTATTTGTTGATGCTGTCGAGCCTGCTTCTGACCTCTTGACTGCCGATAGACCTTGCTTAAGGCCGTCTTATACATCCAGGCCCAAAAGCCCTTGACGTTGGTGAATTCCAGTTTGGGAAGGGATTGAAGCATCTGTACGATGGTTTCCTGACAAAGATCCTCAGCCAGATGAGCATCGAGGGTCATACGCAACAAATAGGCGTACATATCCTCTCTAACCTGTTCCGCCAGGGCGGAAAGGCTTTCTTGATGGCCGCGTTGGGCCTTCTCTAACAGACTAAGATCGACCTTTTCGTTTCGCATATGCATCGATTCCAAGGTACTAATCCTCAAAATGGGAATTCGTTACGACGTTTTCTTAAAAATATTGCAATTAACGACAAGAAAGGCCCTGCTTAACGCCGGGAATTAGAACTGAGCTCCACATAGACCTCAGGCGAGGATGGGCTCTCATTGCCAAAGCGATCCATTGAGGTAACCTTGTAGTAATAGTTGGTTCTAGCTGCGAGTTGCTCATCCACAAATGTCGATTCGATCAGAAGCGAGTCATTCAACAGGGAAAATCCACTATCAGAAGACGTCGAGCGATATACGTGATATCCCAACAGTCCCAACACCTCATTACAGTCGGCCCAATCGAGGATGACCGCCCCGTCCACAATCGTCGTGGTCAGTTGCTCAGGAGCCACAGGAGATCGGGCTAGCACCACATCTCCACCGTCCGGGACGACATCAAAGGTCACATAGTTCACCGAGTTGCTATCTACGATATTGGCATCCACAGGCACACCGCCCTGTGTCACATAGGCTGCATCCCAGTGTTCGGGCAGAGGACGCCGTATGCTTATGGGCTGGTTGAACAGCGTATCATTCAGACCATCGGTGATTTTGAGGGTAATACTGGTTTCCATAAGAGTAAGGTTACTGCGTTGGCGTGCATAGCGAGCGGCCTGGGCAAAGGTCGTCACCCAGAAGGCATCTCGTCGGGCGTCAAGGTAGTCCAGGCTATCTCTAAGCGTTGCCGAGGAGAGCGGGGAATAGCCCCCATCGTCGTCAATCCCATGCAAGAGGAACACGCACCAGCCATTGGCGTCTTCAGTCGCCTCAAAGCTGTTGTAGAAATCCTCGGCCGAATTGACACTCCCCTGATCACCACAGATGATGGAACTGATGTTATAGAAATTGTTCGGGGTACTGGACTCGATCTTGCCCTGACAGGCCCGTGCGGCCAGGTAGTATTCTGAAGTCAACGACTGCTTGGCAGTAGCACAATAGGGATAGGCCAGGGTTACACATTGCTCCCCCGGAATCTCATCATTAACCACCTGCTGAGAATCCCGCAATTCCGTTCTCTGTTGAGACAGGGATTGGCCGCTCAACGAAGGATGCGTCACCGTATGGCTGGCCACCTCATGGCCCTGGGCCGCGGCATCACGCAACAGGTCCCAATCGGTCGTCCAGTTCGTCACGGTAAACAGGGTCATGTCAAAGTCGTACTCATTGAACATGGGAATGGCAGTGGTGAACTGATTGGCACAGCCATCGTCAAAGGTATAACTGATGGCTGCGGGTTTGAAGCCCAGCCAATGTCCCACCTCGTAGGGAGATTCAATGGTCTGAGCATAAATACACGGAACAATAAGCAATACAACAATGAGGACGCGGATCTGATTGGGCTTTTTCATACGAATATTATAGTAATACTCGTCCGTTGATTCAAGCTTTGCACGGCCTTGGCCTTAACCCTGCTCGGTTCGGCAGACATAAAGTCGGTCTTGGGGATCTAACAGGGTATCGGGTGTGGGCATCATTTCGGTTCGCCCATTGACGCGTTGGATGGCGACTGCCAAGAGGCCGTTGGCCTGTTGCAGGAGTTGGTTTGTGGTGACTTGAATCTCTTGGTTGTTCTGGATCTGTTGAATGAGCAATCCGTTTTGTTGGGCGAAGGTTTCTTGGCGAGGAACTTTTAAATCGCTTAGAATCATGTGAGCGATTTGTGAACCTCCGAGCTTGAGTGGAGAGACCACGACATTGGCACCAGCACGTAGGAGTCTGCTTTCAATGCCTGACTCCTCTCCACGAGCGATGATCTTAATATCACTATTGATCTCTCGTGCAGCTAGGGAAATAAACAGGTTGTGGGCATCGCTGTTGAGGGCCGCAACCACCCCATGGGCACGCTTAATGCCCGCCTCCTTGAGAATGCAATCTGAGGTCGCATCGCCACTGATAATGAGATAGCCCTGGTCTTCAGCCTGTTGGACCAAGGCCGCGTCCTTCTCGACAATGACAAAGTCCAATCCGGCGTCACGCAGTTCATCGCAAATCACACTGCCGATACGGCCAAAGCCACAGACGACATAGTGATCATTTAGTTTGCCAATGTCTTTCTTCATTTTCTTTCTTCCCAGCACATACTTCATCTCATTGTCGATCAAAAGCCGAGCCCCACTGGCCCCAATGACGCTAATTGCGACGATCCCCAGGAATATCAACAGAACGGTAAACATACGACCGTTCTCGGAAAGAGGGCGAATCTCTGCAAACCCTACGGTTGAGACGGTGATCACGCTCATATAGAAGGCTTCGCTGTAGGACCAGTCCGGTTCTATAGCCCGATACCCAACCGTACCCAGTACGAGCAGGCTTACCACAAAGGTAATGACAATACACAATAGACCCCAACCGTTTTTCATGAACAATCACCTAATAACCATCTGTTAGAGAATCACAATGTTATCGGCCAATAAGGGTAGGAGATTAACCACAATACCCGGAATTAAATCGCTCATATAGGTTACTCGCTAACCTCTCACAGTTTTATGCACGGAATCGACATCGAGCAATCGGCCTAGCCCTTTTCACTACTCCATAAAAGCCGGTGTTATGGGGTGCCCATAGAAGACCACGGATATAGAGCGTTAGAGGCCGCTACCCCAAAAGTCGGGAGATTGACAGAGTGAGAAGGGTTTTATATGCTTCTTTTTTGACGACATTTAAAAAGGATTCCCCCAGGAATGACCCATGACGACCTCAAAAACAAGAGCCCTGAAGAACTCATCGAGTTGATACGCGCTGGGGAACACCGTCTTCAGCAATTGGCCCAGTTGGAAGAGGAACATCGTCAGGCCGAGCAACGCCTGGAGGAAAGCGAACGACGTTATCGCACGCTCACCGAAAACATCGCCCTGGGACTCTACCGCCGTACGGCCGGGACGGCCGGTCAGCTGGTGATGGTCAATCGAGCCATGGTTGACATGTTTCGCTACGACTCATGCGAGGAGTTATTAGATATTCCCATTCGCGATCTCTATTGGGACCCCGCCGAGTGCATCGCCTTTTCCGCACGCATGTACAAGGATCGCCAGGTGATCCGCCAGCAACTCAAGATGAAACGCCGCGATGGTACACCCATTTGGGTAGCGGTTACGGCAACGGTGATCTGCCAGGAAGCTGAAGAAGTCACCTTTTTTGATGGCATCCTCGAGGACATCACCGAACGCAAGCAAATCGAGGCAGAAAAGGCCCTGCGTCAACAGCAACTGATTCACGCTGACAAGATGATCAGTCTGGGCGTGCTGGTTTCCGGGGTGGCTCACGAGATCAACAATCCCAATCAATTCATCGTGACCAACCTCTCACCTCTGCGTCGATGCATGGAAGACGCCCTGCCGATTCTGGATCGATACGCACAAAGCGAAGGAGACTTCATGCTGGGTGGACGACGCTACTCCATGCGACGCAAGCAGATGCAGGAGATGTTTGGCAATATTGCCAAGGGTGCCGAGCGCATTCGTAACATCGTCAATGAATTGCGTGACTATGCCCGCGAAAATCCCTGCGACACCCTGGAAACCGTCCACCTGAATAATGTGGTTCAATCCGCCCTGGCCTTGCTGAGTCCGCTGATCAAGAAGCATACACGTCATTTCACGGTGTTGTACGCCCAGGACCTCCCCCCCATCCAGGGAATCTATCAAAGGCTTGAACAGGTCCTGATCAACCTGATCCAAAACGCTTGCCAAGCACTGAATAATCCAAAGGACTCGATTACGGTGAGAACCTATCATGATCTAGAGCAACAGGCTGTTTGTGTTGAAATCACCGATACGGGTATCGGCATCGAAGCCGAGGACCTGTTGCATGTGACCGATCCCTTCTTTACGACCAAACGTAGTTCCGGTGGTTCGGGCCTGGGGCTCTCGATCTCCTCGAGTATCATGAAGGAGCATCACGGCAGCCTGACCTTCGAATCCCAACCGGGCCAGGGGACCACGGCCTTGGTATCCCTGTCTGTCAATCCATCCCAAGAGGTGATTTCATGAATACGGATGCCTTTCCTCACGATCCCATTTTATTGGTAGACGACGAGAATGAGGCCCTGATGGGGTGCAAATTCATGCTCGAGGATGCAGGGCTGACCCACATCAAGACCTGCCAGGACAGTCGCGCAGTCATGGATCTGGTGCAACAAATGCCCATGAGTGCCATCCTGCTGGACCTCTCCATGCCCTATGTGAACGGTCAGGAACTCCTGCCCCAACTGGTCGAAAGCTTCCCCGCCATCCCCGTGATCATTGTCACCGGGATGAATGAATTGGAAACCGCCATCAGTTGTATGAAGGCCGGGGCCTTTGATTATCTGCTCAAACCCGTGGACGAGACACGCTTGGTGGCGGCCTTACAAAGAGCCGTTGACCTGGGTGAGTTACAGCGTGAATACACCTCGTTTAAAGACCGGGTCTTTTCCAGCACCCTGGAGCACCCCGAGGCCTTTGATACCATGGTGACACGCAATCGTACCATGTTTGCCCTGTTTCAATATATGGAAACCATTGCCGTCACCAAACGCCCGGTCCTGATTACCGGGGAGACCGGCACAGGTAAGGAATTGGCGGCCCAGGCCCTACACCAACTCTCAGGTCGCACCGGTGAATTCGTGGCCCTCAACATTGCCGGCCTGGACGACACGGTCTTCTCGGACACCCTGTTTGGCCATGTCAAGGGGGCGTTTACCGGAGCGGACAGTTCGCGTCCCGGTCTGATTCAAAAGGCCGCCGGGGGCACTCTTTTTCTCGACGAAATTGGAGACATGCCTGTGGCCAGTCAAATCAAACTCTTGCGTCTACTCCAGGAACAGGAGTACCTCCCCATAGGCGCAGACGCTGCCAAGCCTCTGGAGGCCCGTATCGTCACGGCCACCAACCGAGACTTGCAACAGTTACAAACAGAGGGCACCTTCCGTTCGGACTTGTTTTACCGGCTCAAGACCCATGCCATTGATCTGCCCCCCCTGCGTCAGCGTCTCGATGACCTGCCCCTCTTGATCGATACCTTTATGGAACAGGCCGCCGAGGCCCTGGGAAAATCCGTGCCTACGGTACCCCGTGAACTCTACACCTTACTGGCCACCTACCACTTTCCCGGGAATATTCGTGAGCTGGAGGCCATGATCTTTGAGGCTCTCAGTCGGCACAGTTCGCATATACTCTCCTGTGCCCCCCTACGTGAACATATGCAGGCCCAGCCCAACAGTGATGCCACACATCTGCCCATTCCTGAAACAGCCCCTTTTACTTATTTTGACAAACTCCCCACTCTGTCCGAAGCGCCACGTCTCTTGATACTAGAAGCCCTTAAGCGGAGCGAGGGTAATCAATCCATTGCAGCGAATCTATTGGGGATCACACGTTCAGGGTTGAGTAAGGCCGTTAAACGCTATGGTTTAGAGGATGAACAGTCTTAAAATACACGTGACAAATGTCACACCGGGACACCTGTCATTCGCGCGTAAACTTATGATAAACACAGACTTGTACTCTTTACAAACATTGCAGTTGACATCTGTCACACCCCTGGATTGAGCCACGTCCTCGCGGATAAGCTCTAATTCCCTTTTAACCCTCTTGGCACTGGTTTTGCTATTTCATGATCTTGAAGAACTTTGCTTGGAGATCGTTAATGTTGTCAATTCGTCAATACGATGATGCCATCTGTGCCGATAGTGACCGTATGGGTCGCTACAAGGATGATGTGACAGAGATGTGTCAACGTTTTGTCAGACGTTGCGGTAGTCAGGGCGACAGTGGCATCATGATCGTCCTGCGAGAGCTCCTGGTCAATGCCATCGAACACGGCACCTCGTTACTTGCTCCCCGCATTAGCGTCGAAATCAGACACATGTCCAACCATATGTTTAAGGTAACGGTTAGTGACACGGGCAATGGTTTCGATTATAAGCAACTGGATCTGGATTCAATTCCCGATGATCCACGACAGGTTCCCAATCGTGGCTATCGACTGATACAAAGCTTCGCCCGGGCGATTGAATTTAACGATAAAGGCAATGCGGTTACGGTTTATGTTCCCGAAGGCACGCCCACCACGACATAATAGTGGAGCGTATGGAGACACTTATGGCCAATCTAGAAGCATTACTGACACCTAAAACCATCGCCGTTGTCGGTGCCTCACGCACCCCTGGCAAGGTGGGCCATGAAATCCTGATGAACCTCATAGATGGTGGCTTTGCAGGCACCATCGTCGCGGTCAATCCTGCGGGGGGCGAAGTCCTGGGCCAGCGATGCGTCACGTCACTGGCCGCGGCTAACACGCAAATCGATCTGTCGGTCATTGCCATCCCGACCTCTCAGGTCATGGCAGCAGCCCAGGAATCCATCAAGGCCGGAGCCAAGGCTATTTGTGTGATTACCTCTGGCTTTAAAGAGACCGGGCCAGAGGGCCTGGCCCTGGAAGAAGAGCTGACTGAACTTTGCCGCTCTCACAATGTCCGCCTGCTCGGACCCAATTGTCTGGGATTGATCAATACGCACCATTCCATGAATGCATCCTTTGCCAAGCACATGCCCCAGCCAGGAGCGATCTCGGTCATCTCTCAGTCGGGTGCCTTATGTACGGCCATCCTGGACTGGGCCGCCAGCCGCCATCTCGGCCTGGCCAAACTCATTAGCATGGGCAACAAGTCCGATGTCTGCGAAATGGACTTCCTCAAAGACTTTTCCAACGATCCCGATACCCGGGTGATTGTGGGATACCTCGAAAGCATCAATAATGGTCCTCAATTTATTCGCACTGCGGAAGTCACGGCCACCCAAAAACCGATCGTGGTCCTCAAGTCCGGCGTGACCAAGGCCGGGGGCAAGGCCGCTTCCTCTCATACCGGTAGCCTGGCTGGAGCGGACATTGCCTACGGCTCGGCCTTCAAACGATCAGGCATTATCCGCGCCGACACCTTTGAAGAACTCTTTGACTATGCCACCGCTTTTGCCATGCAACCCTTACCCCGCGGCAGGCGTATTGCCATCATTACCAATGCCGGGGGACCGGGTATCATGGCCGCCGATGCCGCCGAACTCGCGGGCCTGGAAGTCTGCACCCTGGCCAACTCCTCGGCGTCGGCCCTGGCGGAAAAACTGCCAGCCGCCGCCAGTGTCGGTAATCCTATCGACGTACTGGGCGACGCCGATCCTCAGCGTTACGTCATGGCCGTTAACGCCGCACAGGATGACGAGACCGTTGATGCCATCGTGGTGATCCTGACCCCTCAGGCCATGACCCTACCGGCCGAGACGGCCCGAGCCATTGCCAATTGCTCCAAACACAAAAAGCCCATCCTGGTCTCCTTCATGGGTGGGGCCGATGTCATGCCAGGACGTGATGAATTGGTCGCTCATAATCTACCGGACTACCCCTCACCTGAACGGGCCATCTCCGTACTCAAGGCCATGGTGGACTATGCCGAGTGGAAGAGCAAACCACCTCGTATCATTACCCGCTTTGCAGTCAATCGCCGACGAGCCGAACGCGTGATTCAACGCAACCTCAAAATGGGTAATCTCCAGGTGGGCGAGGCCGATGCCAAGAGTATCTTGGATGCCTATGGCTTTTCCATCGCCCCGGGGCGATTGGTGGCCGATGCCGACGAGGCCGTGACCTTTGCCGAACGCATCGGATATCCCATTGCCATGAAGATCGCCTCACCGGATATCATCCATAAGTCGGATATGGGCGGCGTCAAACTCAATCTCACCACCCCGGCTCAAGTGCGTGATGCCTTTGATCTGATGATGTTACGCATTAACCGTCGTATGCCTGAAGCCCGCATCAAGGGGGCCTATATGGAGCGTATGGCCAAGCCCGGTCGTGAGATCATCCTGGGTATGAATCGTGATCCCCAATTCGGTCCCATGTTGATGTTTGGTCTGGGGGGGATCTTTGTCGAGGTCATGAAGGACGTGACCTTCCACATCGCCCCGATCACCGAGGATGAGGCCATGGAAATGCTGGAGCAGACCAAGAGCTTTTCCCTGCTCAAGGGGGTTCGCGGAGAAGTCAGCGTGGACCTGCAGGCCATTGCCACCTCCTTACAACGTATCAGTCAGTTGGTGACCGATTTTCCGCAAATCCAGGAAATGGATATCAATCCCTTCATGGTGGGACATGTCGGCAGCGACTCGGTCTGTGCCGATGCCCGCATTACATTGGCGAAACCGCAACCCAGTGCATCATAGGAGAACCTGAGGATGAAGGCCATCAATGAAAATTGGCAAGAGGACTACCAAGACCAGGTTATTTCTGCCGACGAGGCCGTTGCCCAGATCCGTCCGGGCCAACGCGTGTTGGTTGCCACGGGTTGTGCCCAACCGATCGACCTGATCAATGCCCTGGCTGCACGTAGCAAGGACCTGGCTGACAACGAAATCATCGACTTCCTAACCCTGGGTTCAGCCCCGCATGCCCAAAAGGAATTGGCCGGCAAGTTCCGAATTAATAGCTTCTTTATCGCCGATAGTGTACGTGACACCATTTGGGAGGGATTGGGGGACTATAGTCCCATCTTCCTATCGGACATTCCGCACCTGTTCTCCTCGGGTCGTTTGCCCCTGGATGTGGTACTCATGCAGGTTACACCCCCGGATGAACGGGGAATGTGTAGCCTGGGAGTCTCAGTGGACATTGTTAAGACTGCAGCGGACAACGCCCGACTGGTCATCGCCGAGGTCAATCCCAACATGCCCCGTACAGGGGGTGATTCCCATATTCCCATTCACAATATCGACTTCCTGGTTGCGGCCAACCACCCCCTGATCGAATCTCCCAGCCCGGAACCCGATCCCGTCACCACCCAAATCGGCGAGTATATCGCAGCTCTGGTGGAGGATAATTCCACCATCGAGTTCGGTATCGGTTCCATTCCCCAGGCTGTGGTGCCCTTCCTCAGCAACAAAAAGAATTTGGGCATCCACACCGAGATGTTCACGGACAACATCATGGAGTTGGTGGAGTCCGGCGTGGTCAATGGCAGTCGCAAGACCATGGATAAGGGCAAGGTGGTGGCCAGCTTCTGCATGGGCACACGTAAGTTGTATGACTATATCGACAACAACCCTAATTTTGCCTTTTACCCGACCGAGCACGTCAATGATCCCTTTATCATCAGTCGTCAGCACAAGCAGGTCGCCATCAATGTGGCCCTGGAGGTCGATCTGACCGGCCAGGTCTGTGCCGATTCATTGGGAACCAAATTCTACTCCGGGATTGGCGGTCAGGTAGACTTCAACCGGGGAGCGGCCAAGAGTCCGGGCGGCAAGGCCATTATTGCCCTGAGATCAACCGCTAAGGACGATACCATCTCACGCATTCGCTGCACCCTTTCCCCCGGGGCAGGCGTGGTTACGACCCGTGGCGATGTCCATTACGTGGTGACCGAATACGGCACGGCCTACCTCCATGGCAAGAGCGTCCAGGAAAGAGCGGTCGCCTTGATCTCGATCGCCCACCCCAAATACCGCGAGCAACTGCTCAAGGAGGCCATCGAGGCCAAATTCCTGTCATCGGAATTCGCCAACCTTGAAAACGGCTTCATTCAAGGCTCGCGCGACTATCGCTCCTCCGCCCTGCTAGATGACGGTACCCTGCTGATGTTCCGCTCCATGGAACCCACGGACGAGCCGGCCCTCAAGGACCTCTTCTATGCCCTCTCGCAGCAGACCATCTACTACCGCTTTATGTCGCAGATGAAACGGCTGCCCAAGAAACAGATCCGAGATCTGGTCTATATCAACCATCGTACGGATGTGGCCCTGATCGCAGTGATGCCGGAGATGCATGGCGATGAAATCGTGGCCGTGGGGCGTTACTATCTCGATGAACGGACCAATATGGCGGAAGTCGCCTTTATCGTGCGTGACTCCTGGCAAAACCGCGGCATTGCCACCAAGCTGCTGCGAAAACTAGCGGATATTGCCCGTCGAAATGGTATCAGCGGATTTACAGCCGAAGTCCTGCGGGAAAACCGGGCAATGCAGGCCGTTTTGAACAAAACAGACACCCGGGTGAGTACTACACAGGACCAGAATACGATCAGTTATCGCTTGGAATTCAAAACCAAATAAAAGTCAGTGCCGGGTTTTTTATAAACCTCTACACATAGGCTGCCACACGGAATCACTAGTGCCATAGTGGTGTGGCAGCCTACTCCTTTTTCAGCGATTCTTAATTATTCAGTGGCTTTCTTAAAATTGGTAATTTTCACCATACCCGACTTTTTTGTCCCCTGCAACACATATTTCAATCCATCCGGACTCCTTTATAGGGCAACCTCAGCCATCGGCGACTTGACAGTGACAGCCATTATTGTCATGATGGGTTGACAGGTCATTTCAATGGAGATCCTACGATGTATAACTTCAACCGGATGCTGCCCCTATTGTCTATTTTGCTCTGTACCTGCTGCTTGGCTCTTGCCCAAACCGTTTCCAAACTACCCGCAGATCCCGATCCTGCCTACACCCAGGTCATCCAAGGTCGGGCACAAAAGATCGTCGATGGCATGCAACTGACCGAGCCAGCCCAGGCTACCCGTGTCCGCGACCTGATCGCCGATCAATATCGTAGTCTCAGTATCCTGCAGGATACCTGCGACGAAAAGATCAAGGCCATCCAACAGGCCTATCCCGAGCAACCCGAGACCGCCAAGGCCGCCATCGAGGCCGTCAAGGACCTCACCCAAAGCCTGCAAGACCAACTGCACGTTCGTTACCTGCTCAAACTCTCGTCCGAGCTGACACCCGAGCAGATCGACCAGGTCAAGGACGGGATGACCTATGGAGTCGTGCAGTTCACTTACCAAAGTTACCTGGAAATGCTGCCGGACCTTACCGAAGAACAAAAGGCCGTCATTATTGCCAACCTCGTCGAGGCACGCGAAATCGCCATGGATGCAGGTTCGTCCAAGCAAAAACACGCCTGGTTCGGCAAGTACAAAGGCCGGATCAACAACTACCTTTCGGCCCAAGGCTATGACCTCAAGAAGGCCTCCGAGGAACGTAACGCCCGCAATAAAGCCCAATAACAGAGGAGATCACCGTGAGAATGACTCGACTTACTTTCATCGGGCTCCTGCTGTTGTTCTGTTCGCTACAGACCCAGGGGCAGTACCCCAAAATCAGTGCAGAGGTGGCCCAGGAATCAGCCCGTCGTAAAGAGGCCATGGAAAGGCATTCCGATGAGGCCTGGGAAAAGGCCCTACCCATCATCCAACAAGGGGAAAGCCAGGGCAAACCTTACATCCCTTGGGCCGCCCACCCGGATGACCTGCCCCAGGCCGACATCCCCGCTTTTCCTGGTGCCCAGGGCGGCGGGATGTACAGCTTTGGTGGACGCGGCGGCAAGGTGATGGTTGTCACCAACCTCAATGACCGTGGTCCTGGCAGTTTCCGCGAAGCCCTCGAAGCTGGCGGCCCCCGTATCGTGGTCTTCAATGTCGCGGGGATCATCCACCTCAAGGAACGCATCCGTGTGCGTGCCCCCTATATCACCATCGCCGGTAGTACCGCTCCTGGTGATGGCGTCTGTATTGCCGGCGACACCGTGGAACTCGAAACCCACGACGTGGTCATTCGCCACATGCGGTTTCGTCGCGGCCAGACCTGGGTTGGCGATCGCAACGATTCAATCGGCGGTAATCCCATCGGCAATATCATGATAGATCATGTCTCGGCCAGTTGGGGCCTGGACGAGAACATGTCCATGTATCGTCACATGTACACCACTGAGGATGGCCAACGTCTCAAACTCCCCACGGTCAATATCACCATCCAGAATTCCATCTTTGGTGAAGCCTTGAACACGCACAACCACGCCTTTGGCAGCACGATCGGTGGATACAACGCCACGTTCCACCACAACCTTTGGGCCCACAATGCCGGACGCAATCCCAGTATCGGTATGATCTATGACTTTACCTTCGTTAATAATGTGGTGTACAACTGGCGTCATCGCACGACCGATGGTGGCGATCACCGCAGCTTCTATACCATCATCAACAACTACTACAAACCCGGCCCTGTAACCCCTCGTGACGATCCTATCGCATACCGAATCATCAGACCTGATGCTCGTCGGGCCAACCCGCCGGTGGATGATTTCGGCCAAGCCTATGTTGCCGGTAACATCACGGAAGCGAATGCCCAGGTCTCCGCCGACAACTGGGCTGGAGGTGTCCAGGTCAAATCGATCGGTGAGGCTGTGACCGTACTGAAGTCTATTCAGGCTAAAGCACCCTATCCCCACGCCTATCTAGAGATTGAATCCGCACAAGAGGCCTATCAACGGGTATTGACGCAGTCCGGCGCCACCTTGCCACGTCGTGACAGGGTGGATCAGAGGATGGTAGAATCTGTGCGAACCGGCCAGACCACGGCCAAGGCGGGTCCCAACATACGTCAGCAACTTTCCAATCCAGCCTACTCCGAAGAGAAAGTGGACCAACTGATCCATGAAGTCTCACTGGGTCTCATCACTGACGTCAACCAGGTGGGCGGCTATCCTGAGTACAAGGGAACACCCTATGCCGATGCCGATCATGATGGCATGCCGGATGACTGGGAAATTCGCTATGGTCTTGACCCCCATGATGCCAACGACAGCAGCGGAGACCTTAACGGCGACGGTTATACCAACATCGAAGAATTTATTAACGGGCGCAGCCCAGCGATCCCCACCCCCCGCATTGATTGTCCACATCAGTGGAAAGATCTGTTTAGCGACGACATGAGCAATGCCGAACAACGTTACCCAATCGCGGTCTGTGACTGGATGATCCTCAAACGCCAAAAGCTGGGGGCCTTCGAACGCACCCATGAAATCGGCGCAGACGGTTTGGAACTCGACATGGGCAGCTTGGGTCAACGCGTAACCTTCGAGAGCAAGCTCGGTGATCCGATAGAGCGTCAACGGTTCCTCGATGAGGCTCGACAATATGATCTAGAGATCTGCTCGATCGCCATGTCCGGCTTCTATGCCCAGTCCTTTGCAGAACGCCCCACCGTTCCCCGTATGATCAAGGACACCATCGACACCATGAAGCACATGAATGTCAAGGTGGCCTTTCTGCCCTTAGGAGTTCCCTGCGATTTAGCAGAACATCCTGAATTACGTTCAGCAGTAGTAGAACGGTTGCGCTGGGCCGGGACCCTGGCTCAAGACGCCGGGGTGGTTATTGGCATCGAAACCTCACTGAGTGCCGCCGACGAAGTCAAGCTGCTCGACGAGATCGATTCGCCTGCCATCAAGAGCTATTTCAATGTGGCTCAGGCCCTCAAGCATGGCCGTGATGTCTGCCAGGAACTCAAGACCCTGGGTAAGGATCGGCTCTGCCAGATTCACTGCACGGATACCGATGGCGTGTGGCTGGAGAACAATCCCCGCCTGGACATGGCCCAGATCAAGCAGACCCTGGATGAGATGGATTGGTCTGGCTGGCTGGTCATCGAACGCTCACGTGATGCCACCCGGACCGGAGCCGGAGATGTGGTTTGGAATTACGGGGCCAATGCCCGTTATTTGAAATCTGTGTTCCAAGAACCCTCAAACTAGATTACAATCCTTCCGGAGTCCATGGATGAAAAACCGGTTAGTCCTATTGTTATTGTTTTTCTCGATGCTGGTCGGCTGTGCGGTCAATTCGCATGTTCGCTTCGTCTCTCAGCCAGACTGGGAGAACGAGCACGTCTTCAACCAGAATCGTCTCCCGGCACGGGCCAGCTTCTTGCCCTATCGCGATATAGAATCGGCCCTGGATGAGACGTCACCGTCGGTGCAGTCACTTAACGGAGATTGGAAGTTCCACTGGTCACCCGATCCCAACGTCCGCCCAGTGGATTTCTATCGTCCTTCTTACAACACCAAAAACTGGGACACCCTAGAAGTCCCCTCGAATTGGCAGATGCATGGCTATGGTGTCCCTATCTACACCAGTTCGCAATACCCCTTCAAGGTCGATCCCCCGCGAGTCACCGGCACTCCCGATCCTAAATGGACCGCCTATAAGCATCGCAATCCGGTCGGTTCTTATCGTCGCAACTTTGAGTTGGACGAGGAGTGGAACCAACGCCGTGTATTTCTACATTTCGCTGGTGTCAAGAGTGCCTTTTATGTCTGGATCAACGGCCACAAGATCGGCTACAGCCAGGGCAGCATGACCCCGGCCGAGTTCGAGATCACCGACGTGGTTAAGCAGGGTAAGAATACCCTGGCTGTCGAGGTCTACCGCTGGTCGGATGGTAGTTATCTGGAAGACCAGGACATGTGGCGTTTCAGCGGGATCTATCGCGACGTCTATCTCTACCACACCGGCCCCATTCGCATCAGTGACCTGGCCGTTCGCACGGTACTGGATAAAGACTACCAGGACGCTCAATTGCAAATCAAACCGGAAATCTCCGGACCGATGGATCAATCTGTTAAGGACTGGACCGTTGAGGCCATGCTCTACGACGCCGAGCATCAGCCGATATTGGATGCCCCGTTGGATGCCAATGCTATTGACATCCTCAATCCGAACTTCAAGGCAGACATCCTCAACGCACGTACCCCTCAACGGGGCCCGGCCCGCTTTGATTGGATGAATGCCACCATCAAGTCCCCCAGGCAATGGACTGCCGAGACACCGAACCTCTATAAACTGGTCGTGACACTCAACGACCCCAATGGACAGGTGACTGAGGCCGTCAGTTGCGATGTCGGCTTTCGTGACGTCAAGGTTGCCGATGGCCAACTCTGGGTCAACGGCCAGGCCATTCGACTCTACGGCGTCAACCGTCACGAGCATGATCCCGAGACGGGTCGGGCCGTGTCTCTGGAGAGTATGGTCCAGGATATCCGCTTAATGAAGCAACTCAACATCAATGCTGTACGCACCTCGCATTATCCCAATGATCCTCGTTGGTACCGCCTTTGCGATCAGTATGGTCTGTATGTCATGGACGAGGCCAATATCGAGGAGCACGGTCTGAGAGGACTGCTGGCCAGTACGCCATCCTGGCAGGCCGCCTTCATGGACCGCGGCATCCGCATGGTCGAACGAGATAAGAATCACCCCTCGGTAATCATCTGGTCCCTGGGTAACGAGGCCGGTTACGGCCCCAACTTTGCCGCCCTGTCCGCCTGGATACGTGACTTCGATCCGACCCGTCCCATTCACTATGAAGGGGCACAGGGCGCCTTGGGCAATCAGAACGATCCCAGGGATCCCGACACCGTAGATTTCATCAGCCGCATGTATCCCAGGGCTGCGGATCTCTATGATTCCCAAGAGAATGAACGTTGGCCCAAGATCATGCAACTGTCCCAGGATGCCAATGACACCCGCCCGGTGCTTATGTGCGAATACGCCCATGCCATGGGCAATGCCATCGGCAATCTCCAGGAATACTGGGACGAGATCCATACCAATCGACGCATGGTCGGCGGCTTTATCTGGGACTGGGTGGACCAAGGGCTCTATCGTACGGCAGACAATGGACAACGGTACATCGCCTACGGCGGTGACTTCGGGGACAAACCCAACCTCAAGGCCTTCTGCCTCAACGGCGTGGTGTTCAGTGACCGCACCCTACCGCCCAAGGCCTGGGAGGTCAAGAAGGTTTATCAACCCGTACAGATCGAGAGCACGGGATTCAACCATGATGGCTTGGGCGTTGAGATCACCAGTCGATATGGCTTTACCAATCTCGATACATTGGAAGGACGTTGGAGTTTGACTTGTAACGGTGATATCCTACAGTCTGGCCTACTTCAGCCCGTGAATTTATCAGCAGGACAATCCCAGAACCTTATCATCCCTGTACAACCTGTCACAGCCCCTGAACCCCAGGGCGACTATTGGCTGCGCGTGAGTTTCCATCTCAAGGAAAATCAGCCCTGGGCAGAAGCAGGCCATGAAATTGCCTCGCAGCAGATCTCTTACCCAATAGAGGTCCCCACTGTCACTCCAATCCAGAAAGCTGATTTACCTCGGATTAGAATCCGAGAACAGCAGGATAACATTCACTTTCTGGCCCCTGGATTCCGGGCCGTTTTCGGTCGTGACAGTGGCACGTTGGACTCATTGGTTTATCAAGGGCAAGAAATACTGGTCAATGGCCCCGAGCTACAGGCGTATCGCGCCATCACCAGCAATGATAAGGCCTTTGGGAACGGGCGAGCCAAGGACTGGCAAAAGGCCGGACTGGACCGCCTGACCCATGACGTCCAGAGCGTGACCCTGGAACGGGTGACAGACCAGGAAGCCCTCGTTCATGTATTGACCAAGATCGATTCACCCCATGATTGCGGCTTTTATCATTATGCTGACTGGCTCCTGCGTAGTGATGGCTCCATCGAGGTCGACCATCGTTTCGAACCCTATGGGCAACTGCCACCGCTACCCCGACTCGGTGTCGTGATGCAATGTGCTAGCACGTTGGAAAACCTACGCTGGTATGGACGTGGGCCGTGGGAAAACTATTCAGATCGTTGCCAATCCGCGGATATGAACATCTGGCAGAGCACGGTGTCCGAACAATGGATTCCCTATCCGTTACCACAGGAGACCGGCACCCATACACAGGTTCAATGGCTGACTCTCACCAATAACGAGGGTTGGGGCTTATTAGTGGCGGCCGAACCGGCCATGGCCTTTTCAGCCCTACATTACACGGTCCAGGATCTGGACCAGGCCAAGCATACCTATGAACTCACCCCACGAGAGTCAGTCATCTTATCTCTAGACGTCCGACACAGTGGCCTGGGCAACGGCAGTTGCGGGCCGGGAGTGTTGCCACAATACGAGATACTGCCCGAACCCATTCAGTGGCGTATCAAGTTCAGACCCTGTAACTGGCTCACGCATACACAAGCCAACCGGGCCGCCCATCAACGCTACGACTAATTGGAGATCATTATGAGATTGTCCTTGTTCTTGCTGCTGTTGATTTCAACGACCCTGCAAGCGGCCGAGGTCGCTGATCCGGATCCCAACCGTTATGCCAGTGCCTTTGTGACCTTTGCACAGCAGGATCAGAACGATCCCTTTCCTAAAGGAGGGACGGTCTTTGTAGGAAGCTCCAGTATTCGCATGCTGGACATCCCCACGGTCTTCCCTGGGATAGAGGCTTTGAATCGTGGCTTTGGCGGGGCTCATATCTCGGATCTCAACCATTACCTGGAAAAGGCCCTGTTGCAATATGAACCGACCACCGTGGTCTTCTTCTGTGGTGGCAATGATCTGTGGTCCGGCAAGTCACCAGCCCAGGTCATGGAGGACTTTAACGAGTTCACCACCCGCTTGTTTACACGTGTCCCCAAGGCAGAGTTGATCGTGTTGGCCTGGCGTCCCAGTATCGCTCGCTTTTCCATTATCGATCAAGAACGATCCTTCAACGCCATGTTGGAGGCCGCCGCCCAACAGGAGGGTCGCATGGTCTATCTGGAGGGATCATACAGCCGTTACCTCAATGGTCGTGGCTACCCTCGTGAGGAACTTTTTCTTAGCGACGGTCTGCACATGAATGCGGCGGGTTACGAGATCTGGGGCGAGATCCTGCGTCCTCTGCTCAAACCGCTGTTTCTGGTCGGCGGTGATATTTCCACCTTAGCCAAAATCGAGGGACTTGGTGGAATCTTTCAGGATGCCAATGGCCCTGGAGACGCCATCGATATCCTGTGCAACCAAGGTTGGAATTGCTTTCGCTTACGTCTGTTCGTCAATCCCACTATGCGAAATGCTGTGGTCCAGGATCTGGACTATAGCCTGGCTCTGGCCCGTCGCATCAAGGCCGCAGGGGCCCAACTGCTCTTGGACCTGCACTACAGTGACACCTGGGCCGATCCGGCCCATCAGAATAAGCCCGCGGCCTGGGAGAACCTAAGCTTTGGCGAGCTTGCCTTACAGGTTCAGACCTATTCCCAAGACGTGATCGAGGCCTTCAAGAGCGAAGGTGTACTGCCAGACATCGTCCAGGTGGGCAATGAGATCACCCCCGGTTTTCTCTGGCCCGAGGGTCAAATCTACCATGATGACGATGAAAGGGAACACTGGAATGAATTTACCACCCTGCTCAAGGCCGGCATCGCCGGAGTCAAGGCCCCACTCGAAGCCGGTGATCACCTGCGTATCATGATCCACATTGATTGTGGGGCCCGCTTGGAGCGGACACAAAACTTCTTCACACAACTGGCTCAATACGAGGTCGAATACGACATCATCGGCCAGAGTTACTACCCCTGGTGGCATGGGACACTGGCAGACGTCCAAGTCAATCAAGCGGCCACGGCCAAGGCTTTTGGCAAGGATATTATGATCGTCGAAACCGCCTATCCCTGGTCCAATGCCAACTATTGGCAAGCGCAGGACAACATGGCCTGGCCGGTGACGGTCGAGGGACAAGCCCTGTTTCTGGCCCAGTTGGCTCAAGTCGTCCGAGAAACCCCTGACAATCGAGGTCTTGGGGTTAACTACTGGTATCCCGAGGCCATTGAAGTTGACGGTATGCATATCTGGAACGGCGGAGCCACGGCCCTCTTTGACAGCAATGGTCTGATCCTACCCGGTGCTCATGCCATCACCGAGCCGATCGATTTAAAAGAGGATTTCTATATCGGTACCTACACCAACCAAGGAGGAAGCCAAGGCATCTATCAAAGTACGCTTAATCTTGTAGACGGTGGTTCCTCGACTCCGGTCTTGATGGCCGAGTCACCGGATCCCAGTTTTCTAGCCATCAGTCAGGATCATCAATATCTCTTGGCCTTGGGATCTCAAGAGGGTCAGGGTTTGATCAAATCCCTACAGATCAATCCAACCCACGGTGAGCTTACCCTGATCAATCAACAACTCACCCAGGGAAATGGCCCTTGTCACATCAACATCAGCAGAGATGGTCATAGCATCCTGGTCGCTCACTACGGTAGTGGCAGCGTCGCAAGCCTTCCTTTGGCTCCAGACGGCACCCTAAGCCCACCCGTGAGTGTCAAACAACACCATGGTTCAAGTGTTCATCCGGATCGTCAGCAAGGTCCCCATGCCCACAGTGTAGACTTGAGTCCTGATGGTCGTTTGGTATTGGCTTGCGACCTGGGTATCGACAAGGTAATGCTCTACCGCTTGGATCCTCAAACCAGCGTATTAACGCCACATGATCCCCCCTACATCACATTGACACCTGGAGCAGGCCCGCGTCACCTGGTCTTTCACCCCAATGGACAATGGCTCTATGTCCTCAATGAATTGAACAGCACCATCACATCCTTTGCCTACAACAGTCAGCTAGGCACCTTTAAGCAATTGTACACCCTTTCCACCTTACCTGAGGCATACACAGCCTTTAATAAAGCCGCTGAAATCTCTATCCATCCCAACGGTCGCTGGTTGTACGCCTCTAACCGGGGACATAATAGTATTGTGGCCTTTACCATTGATCCTCAGAATGGACAGCTAACCCTGATCGAACACGAGACCGAAGACATCGATACCCCACGTCATTTCAGTTTGGATCCTTCGGGTCAGTATTGCTTAGTAGCCAACCGTAATGGCCATCGGATAAACTCATTTCGAATTGATATGGCTAACGGCGAACTTTCTCCTCTCCATCAAAGCGTGGATGTTTTTGACCCGGTTTGCATCCTATTTAGGCAATAAAAAAGGCGAGCCAAGGCTCGCCCTTTAATATCTACTAATTAGTGATTATGAGTGACGGCGACCTTTCATCGCTCCAACACCACCCAATCCCATCATCACCAGACCAATGGCTGCCGGTGCCGGAACGGTAGGTTTATCACAACATTGATAAGCTGAAAAATGGGATAGAGAATGTAGTCTAGTCGCTTCATTAGCAATATCATCAACACACCAAGTACCGCTACTAGCTCCTAGTCCATCATCTCCCATGACATCATAGAGAGCCCACCAATCACTGGCCTTTAATACGTAGAAGCAAATATTCTCAGTTGTAGTCCACGTGCCAGACAAATATTTGAATTCTCCATCCATATCATATCTATCTAGGGTCAGTGTAATTTCGTCAATTGATAGTGAGGAGACATATTGATCTTCATCAAATCCCTCATCTATTTTCCCATACAACTTAACACATTCGTCGATCTTGTCTTTAACTGCAGTTTCACTATCATTACCTACATAAACACCGACCAAATTGCCGCTATTTAAATGGGTATATAAGCCTGCCCAAGTAGGAAATGCACTAATCAAAAGTATGAAAGCGTTTAGTACGAAGAAGTATCTCTGACTCATGAGAATCACCCTTTTTCTTCAGGATCACACTAATTACACTAGTTAATTTTAATTTGAGATTTAATTTGCCTATTTTACCAGGCGTTGTCCTGGAATCCAATATTCTCTAGCTATAATTATTGAGAATTTTGAAATATGGTTCATTTTTAGTTATTATTAATCGTGCCTTAAAGCTGAAACTGGATTAATGCTGGCGGCTCGACAGGTGGGTACAAATCCCGCAATCAGGCTTACGACTACGGAAAGGGTCATTCCTGCCCAACAAAGCCATATTGGGAAGGCGAAATACTGCATGGACGGCACTCCGTGTTCCTGGCCAATGGCATTGACCACCAGATTGATCAGGCCAGCCACGACCCAGGCCAAAATCAAGCCCATGATCCCACCCAAGAGGCCGATCAGGCCGGATTCGACCAAAAAAATGGCGTGAATATCGCTATCGGAGGCCCCCACGGCCTTCATGATGCCGATCTCACGGGTGCGTTCCAACACACTCATGACCATGGTGTTGACAATGCCCAGGCTGGCCACGGTGGTGCCGATCATGCCCACGGCAATGAGAAATAGGTCCATAATGAGAAAGCCGGTCTTCATCTCCTCGAGTTGATCGATCCAGGCGTGGGTCGAGAGATTACGCTTTTCGAGTTCTTTTTTGACACGGTCGACCTCGCTCGGCGAAGAAACCTTGACCGTAACGCTACCGTATTCACCCGTCTTGTCGGTGGGATTGAATAGGTCAAATAGACTGGTGATTACCAATTTCTTCATCTTGGCAGCAGCTTGCGTCGTGATAATCACGTCACTCCGCATGGGTATGGACCCTCCCATACCACTCTTTTCAGAGATACCGGTGATTTTGAATTGATAGTCACGTCGGCCAATGGGCAACCCGATATCTCCACTGGAGAAGACCGCCTTGATCAGGCTTAAGGGATTAAAGTCCAAGGTCAAAGTACGCACCTGTACAGGTGAGCCCAACATTTTGTCATCCAGGGGAAGATTCAAATGTCGCAGGGTCCAGTCACTGACAATCATGGCGTTGGGCTCGTTGGGACTGATCGCCTGCCCAAACCGCAGGGAAACCATATCCAATTCCAGGGCCTTCTCAGGGAGTACCTGGATCATGCCAAAATCCTTTTGCCCTCCCAGTTCAATCTGAGCGGGGAATTTCATTTCCGGATAGACCGCTTCAACACCGGGTATCTGCATGAGCATAACGAGACACTCATCATTGAGTTCGGTTATGCTTTCAGTAAATCCAGGATCATTCGGATCGAGATCTTCATCGAGCCCCACCATGATATAATTAAAAAGACCGAGTTGGTTAAACTGATCCTTAATGTTGCGTTGCATGCCCTGGCCAAAGGCGAACATACAGATCAAGGCCCCCACCCCGATCATCACTCCCGAGGTCGTCAGGAAGGTACGCAATTTTTTCTTACGAAGGTTGTCCCAGGCGATGCCCAGCATATCGCTTTTTCTCATGCAGGCCCCTTCAAGATCTCATGGGAGCGGACCTGTCCGTCCTCCAGGGTCACGATGTCGTGGGCATGAGCACGCAGCAAGGACTGTTCATGGGAAATCATGATCAGGGTCATCCCTAATTCATGATTAAGCTGCATGAGCAATGCCATGATCTGCTGCGAGGTACGGCTGTCGAGGTTACCGGTGGGTTCGTCGGCCAAAAGGATCTGGGGATCATTGGCCAACGCACGGGCAATGGCCACCCGCTGTTGTTCTCCCCCCGACAATTCGGAGGGTCGGTGTGACGCTCGGTCCTTCAATCCCACGTTTTCGATCAACTCGGCGGCACGTACACGACGTTGACTCTTAGGCGTGGCCGTAAACACCAGCGGCAGCATGACGTTTTCCAAGGCCGTGTACGATGGCACCAGGTTAAAGGATTGAAAGATCATGCCCACGGTCTGTCTTCGAAACAGCGACAATTCGTCATTGTCGAGTTCGGTCAATTCCTGACCGGCCATGTGGATGCGTCCGGAGGTGGGCGTGTCCAGACCGCCCAAGAGATTCATCAAGGTGGACTTGCCAGAGCCCGAGGTGCCGGTAATGCCCAGGAAGCGACCTTGCTCCAATGAGAGGTTGACTTCTGACAATGCCGCGAACTCGCTGTCGCCTGAGGCATAGACGCGTGTCAGATCTTGTACAGAGATAAAATCTGAGTGACCTTCCATATCGAGGGCCATTTTACAACAAGGGAGCGAGAATGCCTACGGTTGATTCGCACAAACTTCTCAAGGTTCCAGCCCGGGCAATACCGGTTCGACAATCGGGCAGGAGCGAATTGATGTATTGAGTGACCTGTTCGATGAGGTCATGGGTATAACAGAGCATGGAGATCTCGTAATTGATAAAGAGGCTGCGAATATCGATATTGGCGGAACCCACCATGGCACAATCATCGGTCACAATCAGCTTGGCGTGCAGCATTCCCTTTTGATAAAGGTGAATCGTAACCCCGGCATTCTGCATCTGACGGAGATAGTTACCCCGCACCAGATCAGCCAGGGGGTGATTGGAACGACGCGGCATGACCACGTGGACTTCCACCCCCCTGCGTGCGGCCAGCATCAGGGCCTGGATCAGGGATTCGTCCGGCACGAAATAGGGTGTCACGATCCAAATCCGTTGAACGGCGGCATAGATGGCCGACAACAGGGTATCGTATAGGGGATCATTCTGGACATCCGGTCCGGAGGGAATAATCTGGACCACGTCATGTCCCTGACTGATAGGTTCGGGAATCGACTCTGTGACTGGGCCTCGCCCCGTGGCAAACTCCCAGTCCGCCCAAAAAACCTCCCAATAGTGACGCGTACTGGGGCCTTCCAGGACAAAGGCAAAGTCCTTCCAGCGTTTCTCACTTGGGGTAGGCCCCATGTATTCACCGCCGATATTGGTCCCACCGGCCATGACGTAATGATGATCCACCACAATGAGCTTACGGTGATTACGCAGGTTGGTTCGACCGCGTAAGGGACTGTGTAAGACCGGGATAAAGGTGGCAATCTCGCCCCCGGCCTTGATGAGTTTGCGAAAGAAACGGTTGGGGGCATGCAATGATCCCACCCCATCCATCAGCAGTTTGACCTCCACGCCCTGATCGGCCTTACGAATCAACCGGTCGCGAATGTCACGGCCGACCACATCGGGTTGAAAGACATAGGTGGTGATGTAGATCGATTCTCGGGCCTCCTCGATCAGTTGACACAGGCAGTGATAGATCCCCTCTCCTTCCGTACAGAAACGAACGCGATTGCCACCCTCGGCTCCGGGCATGTCATAGGTTCTCAAAAGGCGATCCAGAGCGGCGGCATCGTCATTGAGGGGGACGGCGCGGTCGGTATGCAGATGCAGACGGGTCTTGCGTTGGGCCGTTTGACGCATCTTGCGTCCGCCAAAGGCCAGATACAACGGGACACCCAAGTAAGGCACCAGAATGATGATCAACAGCCAGGCCATGGTCCCGCTGGGATTGCGATTCTGCAGCAGGATGTGACTGATCAATAACAGGCCCAGGATCAGGCCCACGATACTCCCAAGTTGCGTCTGAAAAAAGGATACCAACATAACAACCTCACCGAACCTTGCACCTTGTCATTTATGCTTGAGTTATTACACTGCTATGGTTGGGTGAAGGCAAGCAATAACCCAAAAGAATCCATAACGACAAGTCGCAGTACGATGATCAGGTCACCTCGACCGGACACACATTCCAAACATCCCGGGCGTAATCCTGGACCGTACGATCGCTGGAAAATGGACCGGCCGCGGCAATGTTGAGCCAGGCCCTTTGGGCCCAGGCCTCGGGCTGTTGATAGAAGTCCCCTACGCTCTGCTGGGTTTCCATGTAGCTCTTGAGATCCGCCAGGTGCATATAGTAATCACCATGGTGTAAGAGGATATCCAAGAGAGGATGGAAGAGTCCGGGCTCATCCCCGTCAAATTCGCCTGATTGGATCAGATCCAAGGCCACGCGGGCCTCTTGGTCATTTTCATAGTGCCATCGGGGATTATACCAGTAACGACTCTCGGCCACTTGCTGGGCATTGAGCCCGAAGAGGAACAGGTTTTCCTCTCCCGCACTCTGGGCCATTTCGATGGTCGCCCCATCATAGGTCCCGATCGTCAAGGCTCCGTTGAGCATGAACTTCATATTGCCCGTGCCACTGGCTTCATACCCTGCGGTCGAGATTTGCTCGGAGACGTCACTGGCAGCCAGGATCTTCTCTGCCACCGAAACATTGTAGTCGGGAACAAAGACGACCTGCAACTTGTCCCGCACCCCTGGTTCGCTTTGAATGCGGGCTCCAAGGTTGTTGATAAATTTAATGATAAGCTTGGCGGTCCGGTAGGAAGGAGCGGCCTTGCCAGCAAAGATAAAGGTCCTCGCTGGGATGTCCAGGTCGGGATTACGGCGCAGACGATCAAAGAGATTGACGATATGCAAGGCGTTGAGCAATTGACGCTTGTACTCATGAATCCGTTTGATATGACAGTCGAATAAGCTATCCGGATTCAGGATCAGACTATGCTGACGTTTGAGAGTATCGACCAAACGTCGCTTGGCTTGATCCTTGACCTTACGGAGTCCCTCGGCCAATCCCGCATCAGCCGCCATAGGCTTTAGTCGTGCCAGTTGTGCCAAGTCAGTGATCCATTCGGTTCCAATCACCTCCGTGATCAAACTCGCCAGTCCTGGATTGGCCTGTAAGAGCCAACGTCGCGGGGTAATCCCATTGGTCATGTTGACGAAACGTTCGGGCAGCATCTCCACGAAGTCCGGGACCACGTTCCGTTTGAGCAGGTCCGTATGGATTTGTGAGACGCCGTTGATGCAATGCGACCCTACAATCGCCAGATGAGCCATACGTACCTTCCAGGGGGCACGAGGCTCGATTAGGCTCACCCTTTTAAACCGAGCCTTGTCGTCGGGATACCGAGCCGTGACCTCTTCACGCCAGCGACGGTTGATCTCATGGATCAGTTCGAGTTGACGCGGGAGCATGACCTTGAGATAACGCTGCGGCCACTTCTCCAGGGCTTCGGGCAAGAGGGTGTGGTTGGTGTAGGCCAGACAACGCCGGGTAATGTCCCAGGCCGTGTCCCAGTCCAGATGGGCCTCGTCTAGGAGAATTCGCAACAGTTCAGGCACGGCCAGGGCCGGGTGGGTGTCGTTGAGTTGTAGGACCGCCTTTTCGGGTAATTGCGTCCAATCGTTATTATTCTCTCGAAAACGTCTTATCGCATCGGCCACCGAGCAGGCCACCAGAAAATATTCCTGCACGAAACGCAATCCACGTCCCATGGGTGTGGAGTCGTCTGGATAGAGGAACCGGGTGATGGTCTCGGCCCCCAAACTACCAGAGAGAGCATTAACGAAGTCGCCCTGACTGAAGCGATGGAAGTCCACTTGATTCTGGGGTGCAGCCCTCCAGAGCCGCAGGGTATTGATGGTCTTACCCCCATAGCCCACCACAGGTCGATCATAAGGAATGCCACGCAGAATCGATGGCTGATTGGGAATAATGCGAAACTGACCGCGATTGAGCTCGAATGAGCAATTTAAATGCACCTCAACGGCCTGTTCGGGACGTGGGACCTCCCAAGGATCGGGACGCTCCAGCCAGTGGTCGGGTTGTTCACATTGCCAGCCATTCCAAAAGGTCTGTTTAAAGATCCCATAGTCGTAGCGGAGCCCATACCCCATGGCCGGGTATCCCAAGGTCGCCAGGGAATCCAACAGGCAGGCCGCCAGACGTCCCAATCCCCCGTTGCCAAGGCCGGGATCGGGTTCCTGGGCCAGGATCTCTTGCCAATCCAATCCATACTGATTGCAGGCTTCGTTAACCACGTTTTCCAGGCCCAGGTGCAGGATGTTCTGCTCCAGGCTGCGTCCCATCAGGAACTCCATGGACAGATAGTAGACTCGCTTAGCGTTTTGATGCTGATAAGCCGCTTCGGTGTTGTACCATTGACGTACCAGCTTATCACGAATGGCCCGCGACACGGCCTCAAATTGGGCCCTTTGCGAGGCTTGATCTGGGGCAATCACATGGTCGAACAGAAGATGCCTGGCAAGATTGAGATCGTCGGGACGTTCACAAGGACAGGATTGATCGATTTTGTGCCGCAAGGCCTCCACTGATCCCGCCGCCGTTTTACCTGACATGCGGGTATAATTCGACACATTCATGGTATTCTCCAATATGTCATCATGGCTATGTTACGATACAAGTAATGCATCAAAGCGCCATTACGCTAGGACAATACCCAAGGTTCAGTCAATCTCCAACGAGCAAAAAACTCATTTTATCATAAATATCTATTGGCCTAACCGACTCCGCACATAGTTACGACGTTGTCGGACAAATTCCTTGATCTCATCCCGACGTCCTGCCCCCTGTCCGTCCGCCTCCAAGACCGCGGCACTGTCGTCCAGGAAACGATCAAAGGCCGTCGGCTCGGCGTTGGTGCCATAGGAGGTTTGCCAGGGCCCCTGGATCAATTCACTGACGAATTGCCAATAGAGGGCATTGTATTTGTCGTAGTGTAGCAATTGAGCCACTTCCGGGAAGATATTACCATTGATCGGAGGCATGGTAGAGGTCGGACCATCACCCGATCCCAGGGTAAAATCGATATCCCAAGGCAGCAGGTACCACTTCCCTTCGTTCGGAGCAAAATAGATCATACTGTTTTTGCCACGACGATACCCATAGGTGTCCCAATCCCCCACCATATGGCGTAAACTCATGACCGCCAAAAACTGATCGGGATGTATGGCCGATTCAATTTGAATTTCATAATCACTACGTGAAGATGGCGTATTGAGCCGGGTGGCCAGTTCAAAGAGGTGATCCCAGTTATCGTTCTCTCGATGTGAACGCTTTTCCACGCACCACCGGTAGGTCTCCTTGAGTAAGGGGTGCTGGTTGTCGTAATCAATCCCTTCCTCTAAATTGGTCTGGTAGGTGCCGATCGCATCGAACTCGAAGTAGTCATCGATCTCATAAAGATACCCCTCATTATCCTGAGAGAACCATCGATCGATATAGGTCCCGTCCACCTTCTGGACGTCTTCATAGCTGCCATAGCTATTACCATTAAGAATCAGCCGGACATATTCCTGCCGTGAATAAGGCAGGCCCATCTTGCGGTAAAACCAGTAAGACGCCCTCTCCTGCAAGGGTCCGCGTGAGGTCCCCTCGGTATTGTCCAAGTTGATCTCCTCACGCCCGCGAAAGGATTGATGCGGAGGAAACTCGATGCGATAGGCATGGCGATCGACCGGACTCCAACCGCTACCCGGTCTCAACCAGGGGCTACCTCGCAAGCGAATCTTGGCATTGTAGAAGACTTCGGTATCATTGTAGACAAAGGTACAGTCCATCAATTGATTGGAGAGATTCGTGCGTTGGCGGAAGGCCTGGATGACCTCATTGGTGATCCAAACCCGGTAGGTTGCCAAGGCCGTGTTACCAGCGGTGTCTCCCACGCGAACCAGGCATCGTTCACTGGTATCGGATGGGAAATAATAGAGGGAAGATCCATCCATGACCAATAGGTAATACTTGACCAAAGCCACTGCATCCATCGCTGGAATAGTGGCCGTATAAATCTGATCCCCGGCAATCAAGTCATTGCCGCTGCCATCATCTACCATGGTGATCGCATCCCCTAGCCCGGTTTCCTCATTCATATAAGAAAGAATGGCCAGTTGCAGTTCGTCCTCATCTTCAATACGAGCGGTCACGACAATCGGATCACCTACCGCAGGAATCACTGGTGAATGAGTCACGTCTCTAATAGCAGGACCACAGTGTTCGATCCATGTGCTGTTGAGGGCTCCAGGTGTTCCCAGCTGAGTGGGCACGTCCAAGGTAAAGGTGCGAGCGGGCCGTCGCGGTTGCACGGGGCTACGTTCACGCACACAACGCATCAGCAGATAGGGGCATCCCCTTTGCCACTTGGCCCAACCCGACAAGGTCACAGACCTGGCTTGCACCGTAGAGATCGACTGGTTAATGCGATTACCCCCAGGATCGCCTCGTCCAGACGCAACCAGTTGCAAGGCACGCTGGCCCCCATGAGAGGCCTGTCGGGTGATTTGTGAATCGGCATGGTTTCCCAGGAAACGCCAAACCTGGTTATCATTCTCAAAGTCACCGGCCTCCAAGACATTCTGACCATCAACCATACACTGAAGGTCATCCAGCAGGGCCTGCCCCTGACCCAGCAACATCAAATCCACGATATTGATGTCGTCATGGGTGTATTCCTGGTCACTGGCTGAAACCGTGAAACTAAAGGGCTGCCAGGTCGATTTACCCGCCTCTTTACTGGCCTGCCAGGCATGGTAACTATCATTGGCACTATCGGGATTACAGAGTTCCAGGCTAGAGCCATAGCCGTCGGCCCACTTGGGCCAGTGTCCACCATCATAATAGGTCACGTCATCCACGACTACATCATGGCTTGCGGCATCGGTCCCACCTGGGTCGACCCAAGCCACCGGTTGTGTTAACCGTAACCGATCACTATGATTGCTCAGTCGCCCGGAAAAGGGTCCCCATAGATTGATCCCGACCTCTAAATTCGAATAGAGTTCAACCAGCCAATTGGGATCCTTGGCCACAACGGCATAACTGCCAGGAGCAAGGCTTCCCTCAGCAAAGGTATAGTCTATTCCACCACCAAGTTTCCACCCCGCCAGATCGATGGTCTCGCCCCCCCGGTTGTACAGTTCCACATACTCATAGCGATCCTCAGTACTAATGTGATGGTACATAATCTCATTGATAACCAGGTCACCCCGCCAGGCCGGAGCATTGCGTTCTCCCAAAGTCGGTTCTTTCAGGGCCACGATCCTTGGGGCTCCATCCGGACAACGCCCCAGGCTACTACTGGGCATCGTGGCCTCACAGGTCACGGCATCCAACACCCGCATCACACCGTCCGGCCCCGCAAAGGTGAGGTAAAGAGTGTCCCCATCAGGGTCTAGATCGAAATCCAGCATGACTGGATAACAATCCCCTGGGGACAATTCAACCTGATCGGGCAATGCAAATTGCAATAGATTGTCGGTATCTGGACTCAAATAGAGGTCATTGAGATCGATTACCTCACCACTGGAGTTATACAACTCTACCCACTGCTCCTGAGGAAGGTTGGGATCATAGACGTCAATTTCATTAATCAACAGTGCCCCCAGCGGATTGTCTGCTTGAGCCTGAGACTGTGCTACTTCTAATGCCTGGACGGTGATGGCTGCGATACAATCCGAACTCCCTCCGATACTGGCATTATGAACCTGTATAGCCAATACATTATCTCCGGTCTCCAGTAGACTCAAATATGGGGTAAGGTCGATTTGTTCAGGGGTATAATCAGAGGCAGTACCTGCCTCCTGGTCGAAGGTCGGCGGGATTTGGGTGAGTTGACTCGAACTTCCCACACACTCTCCATTGAGATACAGTACATAGCCATCGTCATAGGTGACATTGACACGCAACTGTGCGATCGAGTCAATCATTTCCTCTGTAAGGTCTAAAGTCCATCGCACATAGACCGAAATATAATTATTTCGCATATCCTCTAAAACGGTATTGATACTCTGCAACTCGGTATCATCATTACTGTAACCATACCCGCTGGGCCCTTCCAACCAATCGGTCTGTGTGGGGGAATCATTGAAACCTATTTCAGTCCAATCCGTGGTTGCCTGGCCTGTGCCATCGGGTGAGGGTTCACGAATCCCTTTGAAATACCTCGCCATCGTTCCAATATCCAAGAGCGTTTCCCAAGTGGGAGGCTCAGGGATAACCTGAGCTTCATCGGGATAGCCCGGTGTCCCTCCTCGGGTGGTACTAGGCCCCCATGTGTTTGGATGCTCGGGATCGCCTGCCATTTTGAAACGAGTCAGAGAATGCCCCGTACCATCGGGAGCCAAAGGCCAAGGGGCATGGTCTTGATAATTCATCGTCAACACCATGGCACCTGACTCATTAGATAGTGACACTCGTTCACCGCTATTACTCAGTCGACCATTGTAGGGTCCCAAGACGCCGTCAATGTCATAGGTTCGTTCAAGTGCACATGGATCAGATGCGATGACGAGATAAGATTTGACCGGTAAAATCATCTCCGCAGGAAAGTCGTATTGAATCCCCTCTGTAAAGGCGAATCCACCTAGATCCTCAAAGACCTCACGATCATTATACAACTCGATAAATTCCAGCTGATCATCATTGGGGTGATACTGAACCTCTGTTATGATCAATGCCTGTAGGGTTTGAAAAGATCCCATGATAAGCCATAACATGATGGCCTTATTTATCGTTTTGATCATTTGTGTATTCACACCCATCCCTTACATACGTTCAGTTAATCATGATGATCGTTTCAATGATTCAATTATAGATGATCGACTGTCGAGTCACTAAAAAAAAAGGCCTCAACCCGTGAGTTGAGGCCTTTTCTGATTTGATGTCGTTCTCCTTAGAGCGGAGTGACTTGGGTGGCACAGGGACCCTTGCGTCCTTCACCCACTTCATACTCGACCTTTTGGCCGTCGTCGAGTGAGGCATAGCCATCCATTTTGATCTCAGAATGGTGCACAAACAGATCTTTTCCTCCTTCGTCGGGCACAATGAAACCAAACCCCTTAGACGAATCAAACCACTTCACAGTACCGGTACTCACGTGCGTTACTCCCCGGCCTAAAATCAGGCCGTTTAACAACATCCCTCTTTTTTAAAGCTTTAAATTAGACAAACCGTTTGAGGGATGAAAACGTGTTCGCCTAAATTCACATATAACTAATTTATTCGTTTTATCGGAACTTTATCAATATTATTTTTGGGAAATTCCTAACTTTTTTATTGTGATCTGAAGCTTAATAAGAACAGCTTGCTGGCCACTTTTCGCCATTTTATTTCGCCGTTTAAACAGATAAAAGCCATTGTGTGCTTTTCTCTTACAATATATTCCTCTACTGATTCCACCTTTTAGGTCGAATTTGCTCTCCTGTGGTTAACGAAGATCCAAACAAACCAAGGTTCCCTGAGCATCGCGAGCTAATAGGAGCCCTTCAGATAAAACCGGCACTGTCCAACATTTATCATTGAGTACTTGAGCCGCGGCCAATTCCTGATAGCCTTGTGGACTTACAGTACCCATTACTAATTTTCCTTTTTCACCTAAGGCAATCAACTTGTCCCCTGCCAAGAGAACTGTACCTGTACCCAGTCCCTCCTGAGCCCATTTGACCTCACCGGTTTTGAGTTCCAGACACGTTAGCTTACCACTTCCTCCTACTTGACCGCTGAAGCCATAGACAAAGCCTTGATGGAAAACTGCACCATAACATTGAGTCATCATATTCTTGTTACGGTAGATCTCCTCCATCTTTCGTCCTGTCCAACGAAAGAGCCCGCAGCCATAATTATAACCCGAGGACACAAAGATCTCATCTTCGACCACAATGGGATCGGCGGCATTGATCCCATAACGAGTGGGCCACTCGGCTTGATCCAAAACCTTACCATTACTGGCCTGGACCACGGCAACATGTTTAGCCCCCAACACAATTAAGTTATTCTTAAATGGTACCACGGTGGCATAACCGGCTTCATCTGTACCATTGAGCCAAACCAGGCTACCGTCACTAGCCTTGAGGGCCATGCCTAGTGTCCCCGCATTGAGGTAGATCACTCCATCAATGACCAAGGGAGAGCTTGAGATCCCCCAATCGGGCAGCTTGATTCCGTGTTCCTTGACCAAGTCACGCTGCCAAACGACCTTGCCTGTGGCCGCTTCCAGGCAAAAGAGCTTGCCAGTCCGGCTGACGGTATAGACCTTGTTATCGACGACCGTGGGCGTGGCGTTGGGACCGCCTTCATAGAGTTTGGCTTCGATGGGCTCATCATAGAGGTGCCTCCAAATCTCCTGTCCCGTTTGGACATTGAAACACCAGACCACGTCCTGTATGCCGGTATTGCCCATGCTGAATCCCGCTCCATTGGCCACCACAATCGATGAAAAGCCCGTACCAATGGAAGATTGCCAAAGCACCTTGGGCCCTGATTCGGTCCAGACCTGCCAATCGGTCTCAGGGGAGGCTCCATCGTATTTGACTCCACGATAATTAGGCCAATCGATAGCGAAGGCAGGGATGCTCAAACTCAACAATAACCCCATCACCATATACTTTTTCATAATCAACTCCTCATTTGTTTCGATTTGATAGCGCTCCTGTTGGACAGGCAGACACACAGGCTTGAGCTGTCTCATGCAGAGCTTGTGACATGGTTTGATTTAGAGGGACGGATACCCGCACATCAAAGCCGCGACCCACCCAGGTCAATCCCAAGGCTTCTCTCTGTTGCTCGGAGATTTGCACACA
Organism: Sedimentisphaerales bacterium; assembly: GCA_963662565.2. Taxonomy (GTDB): domain Bacteria; phylum Planctomycetota; class Phycisphaerae; order Sedimentisphaerales; family Anaerobacaceae. The sequence goes on from CAXXXG010000022.1 coordinate 128,394, forward strand.
AATTCCACAGGCAATACACTTACCCGATTCATAAATGACATCCTCATGTTCAACATCAATTGACAATGACCGACCTTGCCCCTGATAACGACGTGGTTGTGCTCCATAGACTTGACTGTAATGACGAAGTCTACAGTCAACAGGTTTGCGACAATCACAATGAAGACAACGGTCCGCCTCAGAATGCCCCTGCTCTAAATCTGTGGGGGGATTTCCCGCTTGCGCATTAACCAGGGCCTTGAGAGTATCGAGTTCCTCAGGGGACAAACGGCCCATGCGTGTATTAAAGGGCTTGGCTGCCCCGCATACCTGCAGCCCCAGCACATACTGCTCGATCGCCTCAGCCGCCTCACGCCCATCAGCCAGGGAGCGAATGGGAAAACGACGGCCACGAATCAAGTCTCCACCGGCAAAAAGACCGGTCCGGTCGGTTTGGTAGGTGATACGATCCACTGTAACTTTGGATACTGACAACCCCGTAGCCATCAAGACTGCATCGAACGAATTCAACAGGTCTTGCGGTGTAACCACTTGCCCCAGTTCAAAGACAACACCCAATTGGGCGATACGATCAACCTCCTGGTCCACCACCTCCTGCGGCAAATCTGAATATTCCGTGCGAAGGCTCCCCCCCCGGTCGCTCCGCTTGCTCGAAGACGGTACAGGCAATGCCCTTGACCTGTAGATAATAGGCCGCGGTCAAACCCGACGGGCCAGAACCTACGATGGCCACACGTTTACCAGTCGGCGGGGTCATCTCCGGCATAAACGTTGTCTCATGATCACCGACCAACTGCTTTAGCCGACAGATCGAGACCGGTTGATCAATTTGGCCACGACGACAGGTCTTTTCACAGGGTGCCGAACAGATACGCCCCAGGATTCGGGGCAAGGGGATATGGGCCATGATCGTCTTCATGGCCGCAGGATAGTCACCGGCTGCGATTTGATGCAGCATCAGTGGGATATCCATGCCTGCCGGACAGGCCACCTGGCATGGGCCCATACAGTCACCCAGATGATCACTGAGCAACAGTTCCAGCGCGGCTTTGCGGGCACGGGTGAGACGTTCACTGACCGTGGTCACCACCATGTCAGCTTGAATGGGAGTGGCGCATGCCGGTAAGAGATCCCTGCGTCCCTCGACTTCCACCAAACACAGCATGCAACTGGTGTTGTGCTTGAGTCCGGGCCAGTGACAAAGGGTGGGAATCTCGATGTCCAGTTTTTGGGCCGCATCCAGGATCGTACTCCCGGTGGGCATCTCCATCACTTGGTTGTCCAGGGTCAATCTGATCATCATTCCACCTTCACGGCCTGGGTCGGACACACATTCTTACAGGTCCCGCAGCGAATGCAGACCTGGTTATCGATCTCGTGACGTTCATAGGGCTTTAAGTTAATGGCATCCACCGGGCAGTGTTGGGCACAAAGCGTACAGCCAATACAGTCCTCAGTGACCTGATAGGTGATCAGGTCGCGACACTTATGGGCTGGACAGCGTCCTTCGACATGGGCCTCGTATTCATCACGGAAGTACTTCAAGGTCGAGAGCACCGGGTTGGGTGCGGTCTTGCCCAAGCCGCAGAGACTGCCCTGCTTGATCAGCCCAGCGAGTTCTTCCAACTCAGCGAGGTCCTCGTGTTTTCCCTCGCCCCGACAGAGCCGCTCCAGAATCTCCAACATACGCCGCGTGCCCACGCGACAGAAGGTACATTTGCCACAGGACTGGTTCTGGGTGAACTCCAGGAAGTAACGGGCCACGTCCACCATGCAATCCGTGTCATCCAGCACCACCAGACCGCCCGAGCCCATCATGGCTCCGGCCCCGATCAGGGTCTCGTAGTCCACCGGCATGTGACTCAGCGCCGCAGGGATACATCCACCTGAGGGACCTCCAATCTGTACGGCTTTAAAACGACGGCCGCCTCCGATCCCACCCCCGATGTCATGGATGATTTCGCCAATGGTGACGCCCATGGGCACTTCGATCAAACCGCCACGAGCGATCTTACCAGCCAGGGCAAAGACTTTGGTGCCCTTACTCGTTTCGGTCCCCACCTGGGCATAGGCAGCACCGCCTTCACGCAGGATCCAGGGTACAGCGGCATAGGTTTCAACATTGTTGATCAAGGTGGGTTTATCCCACAATCCGGATTGGGCAGGATACGGTGGTCGCAGACGCGGCATGCCTCGCTTGCCCTCCATGCTGGCCAGCAAGGCCGTCTCTTCACCACAGACAAAGGCCCCGGCCCCGGCCACGATCTCGATATGCAGGGAGTGGTTCGTTCCCAGGATGGCGTCACCCAACAGCCCTTGCTGTTGACAGACCTCGATGGCCTCCTGGATTCGGCGCAAGGCCAGGGGATATTCGGCTCTGATATAGCAACGTCCCTGGTTGGCCCCCACGGCATAGGCGGCAATGGCCAGCCCCTCGATAATGCGATAGGGATAAGACTCCATCAACATGCGGTCCATAAAGGCCCCGGGGTCCCCTTCGTCACCGTTGCACACCACGAACTTGTTGTCACCGGGCTGTTGTCGTACCAGTGTCCACTTGCGAGCCGTGGTAAAGCCGGCCCCGCCGCGTCCACGCAGGCCGCTGGTTTCGATCTCTTGAATCACCTGCTCAGGCGTCATTTCATGTAGACATCGTTGCAGGGCTGTAAAGCCTCCACGACTGCGGTATTCATCCAGATCACCGGGATCGATGACGCCGCAATGCTCGGTGGCAATGTGACGTTGTTTACCCAGGAAGTCCGTGACAGGCTCATCGCGCAGATCCAGGGATCGTCCCGTACCCACGGCCGGTTCACCATCGCACAGGAGTTGATCCAGGCCTCGTGATACCTGCTTGGTCAAACGCCTGCCCCAGGATGCTCCAGGGAAGTGACGTAGGACAATGTCGCGGGCGTCCTCGGGTTCGACGCGAGCGTATACAAAGGATTGCTCGTTGGGCAGCACAACCTCCAGCAATGGGGTCTGGTGACACATCCCCACACAGCCCACACGCTTGACCGTGATGTCCAATCCATTTTCTGCCAACACTTCATCCAAGGCTGCCCTCAGCTTGCCACTACCCCGAGCGATACAGCAGGACCCCAAGCCAACACGGATTTCTCCCTGACGCCCCTTGTATGGGATCAGTCAGTGCCCCCTTCTTTTTAGCGGCATTGGATTCAACAGCCTGCAGATACTCCTTGAGTACGGTGCCCACAGAGTCGGGCGTGACATGACCAAAGGTCATGGATCCAATCTGCACCGCCGGGGCCAGGGTGCAGCAGCCCAGACAGGCGATCTTGGCCACGGTAAATTGACCGTCAGCATCGGTGTCACCCTCGTCCGGAATCTGCAGATGACGTTTGAAGGCTTCGTAAACCTGATCGGCCCCCTTGACATGACACGCGGTCCCCACACACACGGCAATGGTATGTTCACCCGCAGGCTCATGACGGAATTGATCGTAAAAGGTCGAGACTCCCGTAAGGCTGGCAGGCGTAATCTCAGTCAGTTCACAAACACGCTCCAAGGCTTCCTGCGGTAAATACCCGTACTCGGCCTGCAAGCCCTGCAGGATCGGTAGCACCTTTTCGGCCCCTATCCCCACTGACGAAACCAAATCATCAACAAATTTCAGATCAACGTTACCCATAAATCTTCTATATTCTACATTCTATCTTCTATATTCATTACTGCCCCACACACCACATAAACTCTTGTCCCCGGATATAAATTCGTCCTCGCACAAAGGCCGGACTGGCGTAACAGGTATCCTCAAGTGGATTCTGGCCAAGGATCTTGAATTCCTCGCCCACCTCGGCAATGAACATGGTTCCATCCTCGCTCAAGAGATAGAGCCGATCGTTGACCCAACTGGGCGAGGCCTGGAACATACCGTCGACCTCATGTCGATACATTAAAGCCCCATCGTCTACATTGATAAAGGTCAACTCTCCGCCATCGAGCATACAGATCCACTGGCCATTGGTCACCGGGCTGGTGATTTCCGGAGCCCCTTCCTCAGCGGTCCAAGCGATATGGGACTCCGTGACGTCACCTTGTCCATCGCAACGAATGGCCACCATCTGGGCATAGGGTTCACAGGCCAGCACCATGTCACGAGCCACAATGGGTGTACTGGCGAGGTCACCGCCTACGCACTTGGCCCGCCATATTTCTTTGCCTGTGGCAGGATCATGCCCCATGGTCCAGGGATCGGAGACAGTCAGGAGTTGATCGCGACCGGCCACCTGGGCCACTATCGGTGAGGTCCAGACATTGGCCACGGGCCGCGGTGTTTCCCAAGCCACTCGTCCGGTGGCCCCTTCTAAAGCGATCAGGCGTGACAGGTTGTCTCGGTCATCACCCTGGTCGAATTGAATGATCACACGCTGTTGATAGGTCTCCAGGGAACTGGCATAGCATAGGCACTATCCGGCAGGCCCAAGGCCACATGCCAGAGGCGTTGTCCTTCGAAATCGAAGCCCGCAATGTCACCCGAGGCGAACAGGGCATAGACTCGATGTCCATCAGTGGCCATGGTGCAGGCCGCCAAACCCGTGTAATACAGGGCCTCTTCATCGACCTTGGATTACAGGGGACATCCCCGGTCCACAGGAGGGTTCCATCATCGGCTGCAAAACAGTAGACTTGCAAGACACCGTCCTTGCCACCACTACAAAAGACACGGCCCCCCCACACAATCGGAGAGTTGCGACCTTCCAACGGGATGGGGATCTTCCAGCGAATGTTCGTCATGTCCCTCCCATCCCAAGTGGTGGGATAAACATCGGGCGAGGCATGAGCGCTCCCTCGGGTCCGCGGAACCGGGCCCAATTGACCTGGAAGTCTTGCGCTGTCACAACGACTTGAGGTTGAACCTCGGGTGGTTGTGTATAAACCCAAGATGTCATCAATCCCCACAGGGACAAGCTAATTAAAAGAGTACACGCCACCCCTAAGCCTAGACGTGTCCAAAGCATATGTTGCAACCATTGGCCTGAGTGTCACCGGCTGGCTGAGGGTGAGGCATGGGAGGATGCGTGACATAAAGCCCCTTGGCACCAGCCACAATACGACCACCGCCCCCAGCAGGCACCAAACCGTTCGCTTGACCCAATCCAAACGCGTGAACATGGCTGTGCGGATGTCCGTATCGAGCGACCGAACCTCTGCAATAAGTTCGTCATTACCCAGGTCTTGATCTAAATCGCTGCGTAATTCGACTAACCGTTGTTCCTGGTTGGCAAGATCACGTGTTTTGATCAGGGTACCTTGACCAACAAAGCGGCAAAGACCAGGGTAAAGCCCCCACCCACCAGGGTGGTGAGCAAGGCGCAGATCCACCAGGGACGACGTTCCGATCGAGTCATACGGCATCCCCCTTCCAGGCCTTGAGCTGTGATCGTCTCACGCGTTCTTGCGGACAACTCATATAACAGCGTCCGCAGGCCAGGCAACCGGCCGGATCGGCCTCATAATGGTCGCGATGGCGACGCGTCGAGGCCCGCACCAGCTTGAGGCCCGATCACCAAGCCCATAAAGGCCCCTAGCCAGGCACCGCCTATACGGAAACCTGATTGCAATGAAGCGGCCTCGTCCATCAGGACCTCGGGAGTTTGGCCGCTGCTGTAGAAGGCATCGCTGCGTTCGGTCGTGCCGGTAACCTGGCCGTTTTGTTCCTGATGAATCCGTTGGGCTGTGGCTACCGTGGGATGGGCCAGAGACAAGCTGGGTCCCAGGCCGTAGCCCAAGACTGCACCGAGTCCCAGCCACACGGGCAACAGGGCCAGCAGCAGGATCAACCGCTTCTTGGCCTGGACCAACTCACGTTGGGGCCATTGGGGCGTAGGTTCGTCAATAGCTCCGAAGGGACAGGCGTCCTCACACAGGCGGCAGGTGATACAATCGTCGGGCGTAATACTCACACGCCAGCGGGACAGTCGGGAAAACTGACGCAGGATCACACCATAGGGACAGAGGAAGCGACAATAGGGGTCGGGCCACAAACAGGCCGATGACCAACAAGCTAATCCCCAGGATCACAACCGCGGCATTGCCACTGAGTCTAAAGAAGGCTACAAAGGGATCGTAGCGACAGATCAGGAAACCTCCTCCCAAGGCAGCAAAGAGCACGGCAAGTCCCAGGTAGAGATAGGCCAGCACACGCAGGCAGGACTCCAACCACCTGGGTACAGCTATGGCTTGAGTACAAAGAGATCCTGAATCGCCCCAGGGGACAAACCCCGCTGCAAAACACCCGCCCAAAGAACAGACTGAAAACAAGGGGTAACACAAAGAACAACAGGGCCGTCAAGGGCAAGGCATAGTCATGGTCAAAGATGGTCAGGGCCACGTTCTGAATGGCACCGATGGCACAGATACAACCTTGGCGATAAAAACCGAAATAAGCCAGGCAGCCGATCGTCAAGGCGAACACCCAACCTCGTGATCGTTTGCGATAGATGAAGTAGGTCGCCAGTTCCAAGGCCAGGACCAACACAGCACGTCCAGCATCTCCGTCCAAGAGGCATCGGGCTGAGGTTGGGTGGTCTCGGGGAAGCTGTAGCCCGTCTCGAAGTCCGGGGGTGGGAAACGCTCGACACCCCAAGCAACCGAGCCCAAGGTCAGAGTCAACAGCGGTATAAACAATAACAATCGCCTCATGATTCGGCCTGGCCCTCGTCTTTGAGTAAATAGGGTTGGCTGGCGGGTACACGCTTAAAGGCATCCGACGGACAGGCCGCGGCAATGGCGCACTCGTTACAGTTGAGACAGCGGTTATGGCGGACCTGCAGATACAACGAGCCGTTGCCAAAGGCGCACAGGCCTTGACGCACTTGCCGCAGCCAATGCACAGGGGCTCATCAATGGTGTAATTCGAAATAGGGATCTTCCACAAAAGTGCGTTTGATGGCACCCGTGGGACAAAGTTCGTTTTCGGCCCCGCTATCCAAGGCACCCGGCTCGGGTACGAGGTAACCAAAACACAGATCACAGTAGCCGCACATGGCATAGGACTGCACGCACTTGACCGCGGACTCTTCCAACACGCAATGGCTGGCGCACTTGCCGCACTGGATACACTTGTGAGGATCGATCTGCCAGAACCTTTTCTTCATGTTGACCACGGGTGGACAGGCCTACCGTGACACCCAGTCCGCCGATGCAGGTGCCCCACAGGCCGTCGCGCAGAAAATGTCGTCGCGAAGGTGCCTTGTTTTCTTCAGCCATGGGACCTCCTTGTCTGGGCCTGTTTCATAGACAGGGCCCGTGGCAGGCCGCAATCGTCCAAGGCGTCACAATGACAACAGATGCCCTGGTTGACGCATTTGCCTTGCGCCACCAGGCGTTGACGTTTACGCCAGGCCGCCACTGCCCCACCGGTTAGCAGGGTCAAGAGTCCGTTGCGTAAAAGTGTTCTTCTTTTCATGATTGTCCCCCTTTAGCAACAAAGATACGTACTGTGGCCTGGCGGGTATCGAGGACAAAAACACGGCCTGTTCCATCGATGGCAACGTCCAGACCGTCGGCCTGACATTCCTCCGGTGTCTTACAGACCTTGGGCTGCATGTTGACCTCCAGTTCTCGCGGCCCGGCCACCACGCCGACAAAGCCGCCGTCCGAGTTGTAATGCTTAACCCGCATGAGACCCTTTTCCGCGGTGATGAAACCACCGTCCGGCAACACGGCCAGGGCCGTGGGATTGCAACAGCCACAGAAGCCTTCAATCTTGTTAGAGGCCTCGCCCCAGGAAAACTCGTAAGTGCCATCTGGGGTAAAGGTATCGATCCGTAGTCGCCCGGGATTGACCACCCGCAACAAATCGTCACGACCCAGGGCCAGATCGAAGTAGGGACTCGGCACAACAAAGCCCTCGAAGTATGTCTCTTCGTCCCGACTGACCGAACCGGTCAGCATGCCCTCGTGATCGTAGAGCAGGACCTGACGACGTCCGGCATCGGCCACGTACACGGTTTCGTCCGTGACTAAGATGCTGGTAATCAGGGCCTTGTCACCCAAGGAATCCCAATTGGCCGTCACTTGACCTTCGCGATCCAGGATCTTGACATGATCGGTGGTGGCCACAAAGAGACGTCCGTCCGGAGCCACATCGACGGCGTGCAAAGGCCCAAGCGAGGATTGCTTGAGCGTCACAGCCCCTTGTCCATTGAGAACAACCAGCCCCTCCTGCCCCACGACATAGATCAATCCTTCTTCATCGATGTCCAGGCCATGGGCCTGCGACAGTCCCGAAGCCAGGACCGGCCCCGGCAATCTCATAGGTGATCAGGTTGGGATCGATATAGGCCAGGGAGGTGATGTCATAGAGATAATCTTGCCCCAGACCACTGGGACGTTGGGCCTGCCGGCTGACCTTAACCACCGCGATCAAGGCAATGACCAGGGCCACTGCGATCAGCAGATAAATCCATGTTTGTTTGTTTTGTTCTGATTTCATGGGTTTTGATTTGGATTGCTACGCAGGCTCGTTTTGATAGATCCCTCGGCTTCGCTCGGGATGACACACATGCATCAGATGTCGTACTGTCATCTCGACGGAGCGAAGCGATTGGAGAGATCTATTAGACCTAAGCATCGCGAAGCGATTCCATCTTTCATTTCAATGTTCCCGTAAATCCAAACACTTTAGTCGCGTCAAATCACGAACGATTAACCGTCCCGAGGCCATGGCCATGGGAGCCCAGCATTCCACACCGTCAGTGAAGACCTCGGTCTGGGTCACGGCATGATATCCGTTTGTGTCCAATGAGGCTAGGGTCAGTAGACCATCGTCATCGAGCAACAGCAACTGACCGTCAGCAACCATGTAGGGGCCATAGCCAAAAGTCTTACTGCTGCCGCTCCGCCAAAGGACTTCCCCGGCCGGGTCAGACAGGCCAACTGATCGTCCATGCCAACGCCGTAGAGATATCCGTTATAAAACACCGGGGTCTGTTGCATGGAGCCGAAGACATCGGTACCGTGGATATCGCCCAGGCTGGCCTTGATCTGACCATTGTTCTCACTGAGTTGTAACAGGGCGCAGCCGTATTGCGTCTGGCCATAGCCCGCACTGAGAAAGAGTTGTCCCTCATCCACGATCACCGGCAAGGGGACATTGGTTCGCATGCGCCAATCGTCGCAGCGCCACAGGACGTTTCCATCGACTGCCGAGACACCGACCACGCCGCCTTTACCCGTAGAGC
>CAXXXG010000023.1:0-143480 GCA_963662565.2 Sedimentisphaerales bacterium
GTAAGCTGATGTCTGGGGAAATGGCTACCCAACCTCCCTTTTTTCTTTACCGCAGAGGGACAACGTTGGGGAGCCAAGGTGATGCTCTTTGGGACGAAAGATAAAAGTTTGCTTTGCCTGGTCCTACCGGAAGAGGAATTGGCCACGGATCTCAATTCACAATTGATCATCCTGTTTGTGGTTGCGGGCACCCTCTTTGTATTGCTCCTGTTGGTTTTGGTCGTGGGGGTGCGTCACCAACACCACCTCCTACACGAAGCCATTGACCGCAAGGGATACCTGGGGTATTCGGACGAGCAACTGGCCCAGGCCATTGCCGATGGTGAGGACAAGCATCTCGAGTTCAAATCTACACTCCGTTGGAATCTCAAGGCCGACCGGGCGGACAAGGCCATGGAGATCGCCTGTCTCAAGACCATGGCCGCCTTCCTCAATAGCGAGGGCGGAACGTTACTGGTCGGAGTCGAGGACGACGGACAGGTTCAGGGCATCGAGGCGGATCGCTTTCCCAATGAAGACAAGTTCCTGCTGCACTTCAACAACCTGGTCAACCAACACCTGGGCGCGGAACTGGCTCGTTTCTTTACCTTTGCCATTCGCACCCTCGAGGACAAGGGCGTGTTGGTGGTGGATTGTCACCGCTCGGCTATCCCGGTCTTTGTCAAGCACGACAAAAAAGAGGACTTCTACGTACGCATGGGCCCAGGGACACGTCTACTCACCACCAGTGAGGCCCTCGACTATATCGCCAATCACTTCTAGCCGGAACCTCACTGCACCAGATAAGAGTCCCGTTTGCTCTTGGGCCGGTTGGATGGACTCATATCAAAACGAACGGGACGCAGGCCCTTGGATGACGTTGCATTGGGATCTGCATTTCCGGCAGGGGTGTAGATATTGTCATCGTTGACACCACAGAAGGAGCGTTTTTCAAAGGCAACATGGCTGTCCAGGAATAGGACGTTTTGGCCGTCAGAGTGATGTGAGGGGCTGTTTCCCATTCTCGCATCTTTTGTACGTCCTTGGTATGACTCGTTATCAGGGAGAAAAGAATCCCAGGTGTTTTGTTCCGGCTCAGTGTTGATTAACCAGGGATTTCTATCGGCTGCGATGGCCAAGGCTGGGTCACGATCGGTTGTCAGAGCATAATCGTCAAAGGGCCAGTGATAGGTATAGCTGCAGTATTCTTGTGGATGGGGGCCGAAGTCCCAGAGATCGATCAATGTCGCATCCTTGTTCTGGAGGGTTCTGATATCTGAGAGCCTGAATATACTTACGTCCTGATTCGCTCTACAGTTGAACTGGTGAGGAGTGACTTCTGCATATTTGACCAGGAGATAGAGACTCGACTGAGGCGTGACTCGTCCCTGAGTTGTGCTTGAGTCAAGTCCGTAGGCCTTTTGACGATCATAGACATACCATGCAGGCAGTGATTGGGCCCATAGATTGTTTTCGCCTCCGGCTTGGGGCAGTTTACCATCGTACTCATGGGCGTAGATTAACATGGCCTTGCCAATTCTGGACAGGTTGGTACCGCAGGTCATGCGAAAGGCAAGCCCGCTTTGTCGGAGGTGAAGGATTGCGAGGAGGCAGGGGATGCCCATTACCAACAATGGAATGAAAATGCCCAAAGAGGCGTATCCCGTGCCGTTGAGCTTTCCACCAGATGTCCAGATTTGAACGAGACTGGCAATCCCGAGTACCATAGCCAAGGCAGGAGCAATCATTCCGAAACCCGCGAGAAGTACACCTACCCAAGGTAGCTGAGTCAAAAAGAAACACAGTAGAGGGACCAAGGTGGCCAGCAAAACGGAGCTGATGGCCAGACCACTGGTGCGGATTTCAATGGGAGGTGAATCAAAGGGTTGTCCACAAGCCGTACAAGAGGTGGCGTCGTCTGCGTACTCGGCTCTGCATGTTGGGCAGTTCTTCATAATTCTCCCTTCTAGTGTCAATTGGGATGATTATACCTAAGAACAAAGACAGTGACTACGCGTTTTGCTAAAAGAATTGACGCCATACGGAAATCTTCGTTTAATGACTAGGATTTTAAAACATGAAGGATTCTAGGTCAAACTGAGGTGATCATGAATAACGCGACGAAGTCGATTTGGGCATGGATGTTGATGGGGGTGTTGGTTTCGGTGGTCCATGCGGGGCGGGTGGTTGAGCCGTTTAATGAGGGGTGGCGTTTTATAAAAGGCGAGCAGGGGGACGAAGTCACTCAAGTCGAGTTCGATGATAGCGGGTGGGACGCGGTCTACGTGCCGCATGACTGGGCCATTAGCGGGCCGTTCGATGCCAATGACAATGGAGATACGGGCAAGCTGCCTTGGAAGGGTGAGGGGTGGTATCGCAAGACCTTTGAGTTGCCTGCCGATGCAGAGGGGGACTGCTTGACATTGAACTTTGATGGGGTGATGGCCTTTCCTCTGGTCTATGTCAATGGAACCTTGGCCGGGCAGTGGGACTATGGCTATAGTCCGTTTCAAGTCGACATCACGCCCTATGTGACTTTCGGAGCCGAGAACGTGGTGGCGGTACATTGTGACACGCGCCAGTGGGGCAGTCGTTGGTATCCCGGGGCCGGCATCTATCGCAAGGTGACCTTGATCCAATGTCACCCGGTGCATATTGCCCAGCACGGGGTGCAGATTACCACACCCCCCAATAACTCTCGTCGTGACAATGTGCCCAATGTGGTACGCGTACGTACCATGCTGGAGAATGTCACCGCCGTCGATGAAGAGGTGACTCTGGTGATTCGCCTGTTGGATCCGGATGGCAAGCAGGTCGGATTGGACCAACGCACCGAGACCGTGACGGCTCAGGGGAGCTTGAAACTGGATCAGGTCTTTTTATTGGGTCAGGTGCAGGCTTGGGATCTCAAGACGCCGAATTTGTATCAGGCCGAGGTGATCTTGCAGCAGGGCGGCAAGGTGATTGACGAGCTTACAGAGAACTTTGGCATGCGGAGTTTCAAGTTTACGGCCGATGACGGCTTTTATCTCAATGGTCGGCGTGTACAGCTTTATGGTGTGAACCTGCACCATGACCAAGGCCCCTTGGGTGCGGCCTTTTATACGCGGGCTATGGAGCGGCAACTGGAGATCATGCAGGAGATGGGCGTCAATGCCTTACGCACCAGTCACAATCCGCCTGCGGCTGAGGTGCTGGACCTGTGCGACCGCATGGGCATTCTGGTCTGGGACGAGGTCTTTGACAAGTGGGATCATACGGCCGGGCGTCACCAGGGCGAGCCGCCGTTGAAAGAGTTTAGCGAGCGACAGATCACCAACGTGGTGCTGCGGGATCGCAACCATCCTAGCGTGGTGGTCTGGTCGATTGGTAACGAGATCGGCGCGGGGGGTGAGGGCGTGACACCTGAACGCTCGCAGTATATGACCGAGTTCGTCAAGCAGGTGGATTCGACCCGACCGGTGGGTATGGGCTGTCACATCCCCGAGATGGTGACCCAGCCCAACTTCGATGCCCTTGATCTGACCGGTTGGAACTATGGCCATCGTTACGATCGCTTCCGTCTGGCCTACCCCAAAAAGCCTATCGTTTACAGTGAATCGGCTTCGACTCTCAGCACCCGCGGCTTTTATGACTTTCCCCTGCCGGAACGCAAGGAGGACTACCCGGATGAGGAGCCCCAGGTCTGTTCCTACGACTTGAATGCGGCGTCCTGGTCGGATATCCCGGACAAGGAATTCAAGCTCATGCAAGACGATGATTTTGTGGCGGGTGAATTCGTCTGGACCGGTTTTGACTATCTGGGCGAGCCCACACCCTTTAGAATGGAGGCCCGCAGTTCCTATTTCGGCATTGTGGATCTGGTGGGCATTCCCAAGGATCGCTTCTATCTCTATCGCAGTCACTGGCGTCCTGAAGCCACCACCGTTCACATCCTGCCGCACTGGACCTGGCCGCAGCGCGTGGGCCAGAATGTCCCGGTCTTTGTCTACACCAATGGCGACGAGGCCGAGCTGTTTCTCAACGGCCGTTCGTTGGGACGACGTAAGAAGGGCGAGGTGCCGGAGCGACCAGTTGATCTGGCCTTGCATGCAGCGGTAACCGCTTCAGAGGATGGGGGTGAACTCGTGACAGATGGCGAACTATCGACCGTTTGGACTTCGGAGGCGAATGAACCCTGGGTGCAAATTGACTTGGGTCGTGATCAGACCATCGGTTACATGATTCTCGATTTCGAACGTGAAGAGAAATACTACGGCTATACCCTCAAGGTTTCCTCGGATGCCCAGCAGTGGGAGACCCTGGCCACCAAACCCACCAGCCGTCGTCCCCAATGGGGCGGCCCCAAACGCAAGTTCCATACGGTGGAGGCCAGCGGACGCTATCTGCGGCTGGAGTTTACCGAACGGACGCGTGGACGTCGTGCGGGTTTGAGTAATTGGAGTGTCTATCCCGAACGCGTTGAATCGGATTACTATGACGTGACCTACGACTATCGCCTACGTTGGAACGACGTGACCTACGAAGCGGGCGAATTGAAGGTGGTGGCCTATAAGGATGGCCAGGTCATCGGTGAAGCGATTCAACGAACGGCGGGTAAGCCGGTGGCTTTGCGTCTGACACCAGACCGTGTATCCTTACATGCGGATGGCGAGGACTTGTCTTATGTCTTGGTCGAGGCCCTGGACGCCCAGGGGACCGTCTGTCCCTGGGCCGACAACCGCGTGACCTTTGCGGTGAAGGGGGCGGCCGAGATGGTGGGCATTGGCAATGGCAATCCCCTGAGCCTGGAGCCCTTTGGCGACCACGAGCATTCGCTGTTTTACGGCAAGGCCATGTTGATTCTACGCACTAAACCCGGTAAAGGCGGGATCGTGCAGGTGACGGCCACGGCCGAGGGCCTGGCTGCAGGGCGAGCGATCTTGCAGACATACTAAGGACCACTGTATCGGATACAAGGAGTGGCAGTCTCTGACGAAGTCAGGGGCAGATTGAGTTTCGATGGGTTTTCAGCCCTCTGCTGCGCAGAAGACTGCCACACATGGTTGATACTTTGGTATGGGCATCACGTTGTGGCCCCTCCTTAAATCATTGCAATGCCTGAAGACTTGATCTATAGTAAGTCTCTAAATCAAGATTGAGATGGGGTGGGGCATCGATGGATGTCTGCCTCGGTTAAAACGATCGTTGAAAGGGATTGCAATGTCGTTTCAGAAGGGATGCTGGATTCTGTTGAGTCTCATGGGGACACTGGCGGTTCAGGCGGAGCCGTTGGTGATTCAAAACGAGGTCCTCAAGGTTACCTGTCAGGCGGACACGGGTGTTTTTCGCGTTATTCGAGCCGATTCGGACGAAACCCTGGCTGAGGGCCAGTTCAAGGAAGTGATCGGACCGGCCCGCATTGTGGAGGTGACGGACGCGTTTCTGGGGCAGGGACAGGCCATTGCCGTGGCCGGGCCTGGGGACGCAATGCCCGCGTGCAAATCTTTCCCAATTTACCGTTTGTCTTTTTTCAAGGGACCCTGCATCAACCCGGTGCCGGCAAGATCGTTGTCAATGAGGTCTCCCTGGTGAGTCTGGAGTTGGCCTGGCCCGGCCTGGCCGATGAGGTCACCACCTTGGGAACGGGCGGATTGATGCCTGCTGCTCAGGCCTTGGGTAGCTATGTATGGATGGCGGTTGCCGATCCGGAAACCCGCGCCGGTGTGGTGGCGGGCTGGTTGAGCCAGGATCGAGCCAGTGGTGTGATTTTCCCGTCCGTTAAAGAGGGCCGTGTGTCCTTGATGGCCCGGGCCGACTATGGTCGCCTGCTCATGGAAGACGGTGATGACGTCACGACCGAGACCTTTGCCTTGGGAGCCTTTGACGATGCCCTGGAGGGATTGGAGACCTGGGCGGATCTGGTGGCTCGCAAGTATAACGTACAACTCAAGGAGCCCCTCAACGGTTATTGCACCTGGTATGCCGATCAACATGGCGGCGCTGGAAATGCTCCGTCCTTGGAGGTATTGATGCAGGATGCGGCCGAGAAACTCGGGGCCTATGGCATGGATCTCATCCAGATCGACGACGGTTGGCAACAGGGTGATGCCCAGGGCAACGGTCCCAACAAGAACTTCATGGAGTTTGATCCCAACGGTCCCTATCCCAAAGGCATGTTGCCCATGTCTAATCGGATTCGGGCCCTGGGCATGACGGCCGGACTGTTTTGTATGCCCTTTTCCGGAACCTACAACGATCCCGGCTTTGCCGAACTTCAGGACCTCTTTGCCCAGAACGCCGACGGCACACCCTTTGATACGGCCTGGGCCGGTACTTCCCTGGATTTGAGCAAGTTAGAGACACGGAAATATGTCGAGTCCATGATCCATCGCCTGTGCGAGGATTGGAGTTTTGGTTATCTCAAGATTGCGGGCCTGTTCAGTGGTTTGGGAGCCCGTCAGGTCTATCCCAACACCGGTTACCGGGATGATGACTTTGGCAGTGCGATCTTTGCCGACGAGACACTCACCCCCATTGAAATCTATCGCCAGGGCCTGGCCCTGGTTCGTGCGGCGGCCGGACCCGAGACCTACCTGCTCGGTTGCAGTCTCGACCAGAACATGCGTCCCTATGGGGCCTCCTTTGGCTTGATCGATGGCATGCGTATCGGTCAGGATACCGACGGTAACTGGCGGCAATGGTCCAGTCGGGCCCCGGTCTTTGGCGGACGTCACTATTTCCTGCACAACCGACTCTGGCACAATGATCCGGATGCTGTCTTTGTACGCGAAACCTTGAGCCTTGGCCAGGCCCGTGCGATCTGCTCCTGGACCAGTCTCAGTGGACAGCTCTTTATCAACAGCGATTGGCTCGTTGATCTACCCCAGGAACGCTGGGAGGTGTTGCGTCGGACCATGAGCCATCCCGGGGGGATCAGCCGCCCCATCGATCTGTTTGAACGTGAACCGGCCCAGGTCTGGATCACCCGTGATACCGCCGGCCCGGTGCGGCGTGATGTGGTGGGACTCTATAATTGGCAACTGCCCGCTCAGACCCTGGAGGTGTCACCCCAGGCCCTGGGTTTGCCTGCGGCTAAGGATTACGTGGCCTTCGATTTCTGGGGCGATCGTTTTTTGCCGCCCTTTGAACGCATCCAGGTGCCGGTGGCCGGACAATCCTGTCGCGTACTGGCGGTCCGTCCGGCCAGCCGGACTCCTCAGGTGCTCAGTACCAATCGTCATGTCTGTCAAGGCATGATCGATGTTCTGGCCGAGACGTGGGATGCGGGCAGTCAAAGCCTGCAGGGAACCAGTCGTGTGGAAGCGGACGATCCCTACGAATTACGGATTGTGGTGCCGGTGGCCAAGGCCTCCTGGCGGGTGCGGGATGTCACTGTGGATGACGAGGACGTTCAAATCGACTGGCGTCAACAGGGCCCCGGCATTCGTGTCACCCTGTCGAAGCCTGAGGCCGTGGAATTGCACTGGACCGTGACCTTTGACAAGGACTCTGTCAGTCAACCCGAAGGCCCTCAGGACATCACCCTGCTCAAAGCCGAAGGAGATGCCAACGAGGTGCGACTGTCCTGGAAACCCTGTCGTGCCGATGTCTATCGTCTGACCCGTCAGGACGGTCGCGTGGTCGAGTAGAAGAGGCCGGATGGGTGGATCGAGACGTCAAGCCGGACACCCTCTATGTCTACCAGGTACAGGCCGTGGTCTGGGATCAGGCCTCCAAGGCAACCGAGGTGTCCATGCGTACTAAGAAGTTGCCGGGGGAATGACCGAAGAATGGAGGTGCCGAGCTACAGAAGGACCGAGTGATGGTGATCGGTTATCTGTCAACTCGCATCATCGATAAAATGAAAGCCGGTGACACTGGGTGTCACCGGCTTTCGGCTTTTTCGTTGCCCCTCGCGCTCCGCTTTGGTTAGATTGGGCGCTGGTGTATTGTTATTCGGTTGGTCTAGCTGAAGATCACGCCGACACCAATGCAGGCGTCTTCCAGGGCGTTTTCGCGGTCAATGCGAACGACCGTGCCGCGCTTGATACGGGCGAATTGTCCCTTTTGTTCGGCCAGGGTGGGAGTGCGGGGGAAGTTCAGTTCCACGGTGGCACCCCGTTCCAGCGGAGCGGTCATGGGAACCTTGACATAGGCGCCGCTCTTGCTGATGTTGGCACTTTGGCCGTTAAAGAAACGATTGGCTTGTGGCACCCAGACACTGACAGGCCAGGTGAGGGTGGTGCGTGCATCTTTGCGTTGTTCAACCATTGTTGTGGTCATTTCGGAATCTCCTTGACTAATTGTCATCCATCAACGCTTTAGTTATCGGTAAGCGCAAGGGGGTTAATTTAGGGAAAATAGGGATTATGCGGAATAAAAGTTATGTTTTTCGCCGTTCGGTAACTGGGTGAATGTTGGGCAGGGTTTTATCGGGCTCTGGTGAGCAGATTTATAGGGAGATTTATTTGTCGCACCAGAGCGAGACATCCAGAATGGCCGAGGCCAGGGGTTCGTTCGCCTTTTCAAAGTTCTGGCTGAGCTTGAAACCCGTGATATAGGGGGCCGGATGGTGACGTTCCAAGGCGTTGACGAATTGAAGGAATCCCGGGAAATCACATTTGGCACTCATACTGATCTGTTGTTGGGATAGGGCTTGAGGGGTATCGGTCGAGCCGATAGGCTGATTGAACTGGTTGCGACTATTAAATTGAACCATCTCCGCGGCGGAAGCCATTTCTCGGACCTTAAAATCGAATTTGCTCAACTGCTCACTGTCAAACACCAGATTTTCAGTTTGACCCTTGGCTTGTTCAAAGCGGTCTTGGTAACGCTGACGAACCAGCGGAGAACTCAATTGTTGGAGAGATTCTAAGGTGTCATTGAGGGTGACCGCGTCTTGTTGGAGGCGTTGGAGTTGACGCTGTTGGGGAAACAGAGCCAGCCCATAGGCAATGGCCAGTACAACCAGGCTGACCACCCAGACGATCATGACAATGGGTTGTTGGCGTTTAATGGTCATGGCTTAAGACTCCTGTGACAGGGGGGTCAGGATACACTCAATGGTAAAGTGCATACAGGTTTGATCCTGGATGGTCTGTTGTCCCTGGGTGGCAATGCGAATGTTCTTACTGAAGTTCTCAGCCCAATTGGATCGACTTAAGCCCTGCATGAAGGCTTCAACCAAGTAGGGATCTGAGGTTGTGATGGCGGTGAGGGTTAAGGTGTATCCCGTTTGAGGCCCTTGTTTTTTGTTGTTTTGTAGGACGTTCTTGTAGGCCGTGAAGTCACTGAGGGTCAGTCCGTCCGGGATCTGGCGAGCAATGTCTGCCAAAATAGGCGACCATTGAATCTGACCGGGGAGGGGCCTTGCCTAAGACCTCGAGTTTGGGAGCGAGGTTCTTTTGTTCGGCATCCCAATCGTGTCACAAACGTGGTGATCTGGTGTTGAGAGTTGATTTGACTGGTCAGTTGGACCAGGGTTTTGTTTTTGAATGCGAATGTCGTTGCGAATGGACCAGCAGGCTTGGCCCAGCCAAAGCCCTAAGGCAATGAGCAGGGCATAGAGCCCGCACCACATCAGCACCCGCATAGGCTGTGGTTTGGCCGGTCGTCCGGTTCCCTGGAGTAGATCGATTTCAAACATCTTAGAGTGTCCTCAAGGCCAGTCCCATGGCCACGGCAAAGCTGGGGCCCATGGCCTGTTGTGTGGGATTCAAGGGTTTGGGGTCGGATGACAGCCCCTTAAATGGGTTCCAGGGCACGGCTTGGTAGCGTCCCAGGCCCTGATTGAGTTGTTTGACCAAACCCGGAGTCAGTGAAAATCCACCGGTCAAGTGAATCTTTTGGACCGGGTGTCGTGATTGTTGCACACTGTAGTAATGCAGGGTTTCACGCACCTCGGAGGCCAGGTGCTCAACGGCTTCGGCAAAGGCCGGACTCAAGGTTGGGGGTAAGGATTCAGATTCATGATGCAGCAATTGAGCGATCTCTTGGGGAGCAAAACCGGTGCGTTGAGCGATCATATCGATCATCAGGCGGCCGGCAAAGCCGATGTCACGCACGAAAGGCAGCCCTGTGGTTGGGTGAATGGCCACGATACTATGTTGATACCCGATGTGGAGTACGGCCAGAGTTTGTTGGGAGGGTTCGCTGAGCGATTGAACGGCATTGAGCAGGGCCAGGCCCTCGACATCGATCAAACCGCAACGGGCTCCGGCCTTTTGGATGGCCTTTTGCCGTTTATGTACACTCGTCTGGGTGGCTGCGGCCAGAATCCCCTGAACCGGAGCGGCTCCCTTGGCTTCATTTGCCTCTGCCGAGGGATTTTTCAGCAGTTGGTAGTCGAGATAGCTTTGCTGAATATCGAAGGGGCAGACTTGCAGGGCCTCCAGCTTGACAGCGCCGTCGATCTCTTTTTCCGATAGATTGGGAAAGGCGAAGGAACGCACCACCACATCGTGGCCGGAGAGGCCGGTGACGGCGTAGTTTTCCTTGCCCGGTAATTGTTCCAGGCACTGGTTGATGGCCTGGTTGATCTCGGTGTCGCTGGGCTCCCGTATTTCGGATGAATCCAGAATCGGACAGGTCGCCATGGTCTTGAGGCTGGGCGTGTCGTTTCGGGTATCCAATACGATGGCCTTGACGGAAAAGGTGCCCACATCCAGTCCAATGGCTTGTTTGGTTTGTTGGGTTAATGCCGTAAGCACGGGCCTATCCTTTAATTTATGGCACCGCTAGGGCGCAGGTTCTGTTCTCTTAACCATAGAAAATCGTCCATTCCCAGACACTGCTTTAGGCCCAGACCTGAAGATCTTGACCCAAAGGCTTAGATTCGTGGCGAAAGGACAACTATCGGACTCATTTGTGACCGTTCTGTTTTTGATTGAACATCCTGTTGGGGTCTGTTAGATTTGTGGCCATGAAATCGCTACGAAGACATGCGGGAATGACATTTATTGAAATTATGGTCGCGCTCCTGGTGTTAACCGTTATCGGACTGGGATCCCTGATGTTTTTTTCCTATGGACGGGGACAGGTCCGGTTACGCAACGATTACCGCCTGGCTGGAGTCCTGGCCAGCGAGAAACTGGAGCTGTTGATGGCCACGGCCTATGACGAGATCGCCGTGGGCACGACGAGTGAAGAACGGGCGCTGGAGGATCACAGCTTTACCCGCACCTATGAGATTACCGACCTGGGCACGATCAAACAGGCCGATGTAACCGTGTCCTGGTCCTATAAAGGTCAGACTCAGGAGGTGAGCCTGACCACCTTAATTGCCCCCCAGTGAAAGGGTGCCCATGTCTCATCCATGTCGAGAATGCAAGGCATTTACCGTTGTTGAGTTGATCATGGCCTCCCTGGCCGGGGCCGTGCTACTGGTCGGAGCCGGGGCCATCTTGTTCGGAGGGCACCAGTCCTGGAATCAGGCCTGGAAGCGGATGAACCTGCAACGGGATGGGGCGATTGCCTTGCAAACCCTGATTCAACAAGCCAGACCCTCGACCAGCATGGAGGTGGACAACGAGGGGACCTGGGTGACCTTAAATCGAGGCGAGAGCTGGGTGCGTTTCACTTGGAATGCCTCCGATGGTGATTTACTCAGGCAGACCAGTGATTCCGAGGAGGTTCAAACCTTGGTCGATGGCATTGTGACTGAGGTGGCCTTTACCCAACAGGGGGGGCTCTTGGGGATTGAACTAACACTGGAGCGTGATGAGATGGAAACCCAATTGGCCACGGCCGTGCGTTTACGCAATAGCGGCTCCTAATTCTATATCGGTGTAAAACTCTATGACGAGACAAAGAAACAACAAGCGGTCCCAGGGATTGGTTCTGGTGGGGGTCGTATGCATGGGGGTCGTCCTGGTGATTGTAGGATTGGGGGTGATATCCCTGGCCCATAGCGAAAACGTGATTACCCGCCAGGAACTCAACCGGCTCAAGGCCTTTTATCTGGCCGAGGCCGGCCTGGCCCAACTGCGGGTCAAGTTTTCCGAGAACGACTTTAGTTCCATTGAGCCCACGTCACTGGGCCAAGGGTCTTTTTATGTCGATTATGTGGATGACGGCAATGGTGTCTATGCCCTGGCCACGGCCCAGGTCGGCAATATGATCGAACGAATCCAGGTGGAGCCGACGTTTCTGGCCAGTGTTTACGAAGATGCGATCTATGCCGGCAATGGGAATGAGGGGCCGTTTACCTTTACCCTGCGAGGAACGGGCAATCCCACTTCCAACTGGGGTGGGGAAGTCGGGGGGCGTGATATCGTCAACGGTGACGTCTTTGTCAACGGCGACGTTCGCTTGTATGAGGACAGTCAAATCAATGAAGCGACGTCTCCCAATCTCTATGGCCTGATGGGCGATGTGGAGGCCACCGGGTCTATCGACACCCTGGATGACTCCTCCATTGCCGGAACCCAAATCGAGGGAGCCAGTCTCAAGGATCCCCCTGATCTATTGGGCATGGACTATGCCAACACCAACACCTACAACATCAATCAGGTCTTTGACGAAGTCGGTACCGATGCCTACGGCAGCTTGGCGAATACGTCGCATGATCTTTATGACATCTTCGTCAAGAACCCCACCAATCGTTCGAGCGAATGTGCCTCCACCACGGGAGATGATTTCTTTCTGCAACCCTCGCAGATCAATTGCGACTACAACTGGCGTACCGGGGAAACCCCCATGGATTTGGGCCAGGACCAGGTTTACTATGTGGACGGTGACGTCTGGGTCCATGCCAGTCCCACCTATGGCTTTACGGTCAACGGTGAGGTCACCATCGTGGCCACCGGTGATATCCACATCTGTGACAATATCGAATATGCCAACGAGGACAGCCTCTTGGGCCTGGTGGCCCTGGGGACCTACAATGAGAGTGGCGAGCTAGTCAGTGGGGGCAATATCTATTTTGGCGATCCCCGTTTTGGTACCACCTATGTGGTCTCGGCCCTGATGTTTGCAGCCCATGATTTTCTCTACAACACCGATTCGGTGACACGGGGCATGGAAGAGCCGGAGTCCGGTTTTATCGTCAATGGTAATTTTTCCGCCCTCAACGAGATCTCGATCGAACGGGACTGGTATTCCAAAACGACCACAACCAATCGATGGCCCTATCAGACGACCGAGGCTCGGCCCGCCCACTATGACACGGCCACGGACACCTGGCTGGATCTGGAAACCGGCGAGGCCTTGACCGCTCAAGAGATCGGCTCACTGCGTCACTATCAGATGCAGGTCAACTACGACGACCGCGTACGCAGCATCGACACCCAGCCACCAAGCCTACCCCAAAGCAGCGGCAGCAGTGGCATCTTCTCCGGCTTTAGCAATTGGCAGGAGATCAACTCGCCCCTCGATACCTAAAAAAATAGGGACGTATGGCGAGAGCCATCCGTCCCTGAGAAAATCCAGACTCACAACCGTTAGAAGGTTGTAGTGTTTCCTGATGAATCTTCAAGCTCGAAAATCGTATTTTCGCCTTCAGCCTTGGTTAGGGTCAGTGTGCCCTCAGGAGCACCATTTTCACCGTCACCATCAACTGTAATGGTGAACAATAACTCGCCAGTCGAGGCATCGTATTCACAAGAGGTGATCTCGTAATCATCTCTATCAAAATACTTACCATCAAGATCATGAACACTGAATCCGAGATCTTCGGGATTCTCAGGTTCTGAGGCAGCTGAATTTTCCGAATTTTCAGCAGCCCAGGCACGCAGAGAGGTCGCGATGGCAGAGCAACCGGCCATGGCTTCGGACCATTTGGCCTTTTCCAGACGATTTCTGAGCATGGGGGTGGCCACGGCGGCCAGGATTGCCACGATGACAATCACGATCATCAGTTCGACCATTGAGAATGCCTTGTTTCTTGTCTTCATTGTAAACTCCTTACATTGATAGGGATGGTTTCCATGATTTCTGGTTACGTTTTGATTTAGCCGCCCTGGAAGCCGGACATGGAAAATACCGGCAGGTACAGGGCCAACAATATGGTTAACACAATCCCCCCGACCAGGATGATCAGGGTGGGTTCCAACAGGGTAATGATGGTGCTCACGGTCATATCGACCTTCTTTTCATAGTAGACGCTGGTGCGGTCCAACACACCCGGCAGTGAACCGCTGTCCTCGCCCACCTGCACCATACGGGTGAGCAGACGTGGGAACAGGGCCGTGTTGGCCATGCTGGTGGCCACGCCGATGCCTTCGGAAATCTGTTCACGCGTATGGCGGATGGCCTTTTGAATGAAATTGTTGCGCGTCATGGACTCGACAATGTCGTGGGCCTCCAGGATCGAGACACCCGAGGTCAAGAGCGTCGAGACGGTCTGGCCGTACATGGCCAGGAAGGCAAAGCGGTAGAGATTCCCGATAAAGGGCGTTTTCAATCCGATCCAACTGTAGCATCGTAGTCCAGTGCGGGTCTTGCCAAACAGGATCAGCCCCACGACCACTGCCGCGGCTCCTATGATCATGGTCAAGAGGTGGTCGGCCATCAGGTGATAGAAGGCCATAAAGGAGCGGGTGAAGGCCGGCAGTTTGTTGCCGAACGACTCAAAAATGGCTTCAAAACGTGGCACCACAAAGATCATCATGGCAATAACCACGACCAGAATAAAACAGATCACGAACATGGGATAGGCCAGGGCCTTTTTGACCTTGCGTTGCAAGGCGTCGCGTTGATCGTAGAATCGGGAGGCACGCTGTAAGACGGTGGTCAGGGTTCCGCCCACCTCACCGGAGCGAATCATGGAACAGAATAATCCATTGAAGATCTGGGGGTAACGGGCCAGACTCTCATGGAAGCTCTCGCCGGTCTTCATGGATTCCGAGACCGACTGTAAGACCTTGCTCAAGCGCGATTGGTCTACGTCTTCGGAGATGGTGTCCAGGGCCTCGGTAATGGGGACGCCGCCTTCGAGCATGGTATGCAGTTGCCAGCACAGCGAGGCCAGGTCTTCGGAACGCACGGGTTTCTGATGTGAGATCCAGGTCCGCTTGACCTTCTGGGCCACCAATTCGATGGAAACCGGGGTGTAGTCGTGCTCGCGTAGCCAGTCCAGGACCTCCATTTCATTGGCCCCGGTCAGCATGCCTTGGATCTGCATGCCGGCAAAGTCTCGTGCAGTATAACGGTATTCAGACATGGCTAATCCTGTCCTTGCTTATTCTGATGGGATTGACGGACATCGAAGTAGTTCTGATTGAACCACTCCTGATCCACGCGATCCTGTTTGACTAATTCGTCGATGGCCTGATCCATGGTAAACATGCCGTACTTGCGTCCGGTTTGCAGTAGGCTGACGATTTCATGCACCCGTCCCTGGCGAATCAAGGCCCGCACGGCCGGCACGGCCACCAGGACTTCACTGGCCAGGACCAGACCGTCCTTTTCCTTGGCTGGAATCAACTGCTGCCAGATCACCGCGGCCAGCGAGGTGGCCAATTGACAGCGAATCTGACGGGATTGTTCCGGTGGGAACATATCGATCAGACGGTTGATGGTGGCCGTGGCTCCGCTGGTATGCAGGGTGGCCAGGATCAGGTGTCCGGTTTCAGCCAGGGTAATGGCCGCCTGGGCCGATTCGGCATCGCGGATCTCACCGATCATGATCACATCCGGAGCCTGACGCAGAACCCGGCGCAAGGCGGCATGAAACGAATCCGTGTCCACCCCGACCTCACGCTGTTCAATGGTGGCGCGGTGGTGGGTGTGCAGGTATTCGATGGGATCCTCGATGGTCACGATGTGACAGTCCCGATGGTGATTGATATAGTCAATGACCGAGGCCACTGAGGTGCTCTTGCCTTGACCTGTGGGTCCGGTAAACAGTAACAAGCCGCGTTTGAGTTTGGCCAGTTCCGTAATCACCGGGGGCAGGCCCAGGGTTTCGAAGCAGGGCACTTGGTCGGTGACCACGCGGGCCACCAAGCCGACGGTGCCACGTTGATGGAATAAATTTATGCGAAATCGTCCGGCAGGTCCCATATCGTAGGACAGGTCGATCTCCTTATCCCGATCGAAACGGCGACTGCGTTCGGTACTCAGGAGGGTGTGGGCCAGGTCTTCGGTCTGGTCGGCGGTCAGGGCGGGATAGTCCTCGATGGGCACCACGTTGCCGAAGATACGCAGCATGGGCGGGCGTCCTACGGTCAGGATCAAATCACTTCCACCGCGGGTCTGGCTCAATTCT
Source organism: Sedimentisphaerales bacterium (assembly GCA_963662565.2). GTDB lineage: Bacteria > Planctomycetota > Phycisphaerae > Sedimentisphaerales > Anaerobacaceae. Next base: position 16,169 of record CAXXXG010000023.1, read on the forward strand.
GTGAGCAGATCCTCGATCCCACAACAATAGATTGTTTGACCTCTCTCCAAGACAGTCAATCCTTTTCAAAAGGAACTCTAACAGGTTCTTGTTTGTCAGTGGTGTCAGACTGCATCTTCCACCCAAAAACCATCGCAGTAGTTTGTCGGCCCTTCTCAGGGGCCGCTTTAGCCGGTGGCTCTCTCCTTTCTGAGGGTTTTTGCGGGGGATTGAGGGAATTCCTAATTATGGCTGGAGAATGATGAGGTTAACAAATTAAGCTCACCCCGAGTTTGGTCGAAAACAATCTTGCCTTGAATCAGGAGAATCGACCTGAACAGGTGAAGGAGAATTGAAGGTATGACCTATAATTCAGCCAACATGAAAATCGTACTGCTGGCCTTGTTGGGCGTGGTCCTGGCCGGACTGCTGTTTCGGGATCTGTTGTTTCCTCCGGAACGCAGCAAGGTCGAGGTCACGGTTCAGGCCGGTATGTCCACCGAAACCCTCGATCAGGTGATTAAGGGTGTTGATGTCCCGAAAATCGTTGCCGCGTGGCAGCCTCCGGCGGCCCTACAACCCCATATCGACAATCCCATGGTCCTCTTACTGGAGCCGGTCGATACACACGTCGAGGCTCAGGTTCACGCATCAGAAGATCCTGTGCAAGAAAATCCTGCCGAGGAGCCCAAGCGTGGAACCCCGGTACAACTGGATGAGGAAACTCCGGTGTTTTGGGTTAAGGGGATTGTGTACAGTCGTCAGAATCGATCGACTGTGATTCTGGATGAAGGAATACTGACAGAAGGCGATACGATCTTCGATGCGGAGGTTGTCCGGATCGATGAGCACGCCGTGACCTTTGAGAAGAGTGGAAAAACCTATTGCATTGCAGTAGGGCAACAAAACACCCATTAGCAGTGGCTATAGGGTTTTAGGAAGGAATGTAACATGAGCTTGACGTCAAAATGTGTGGTCGCAATCGGTTTGATTGTGTCGTTGATGAGTCCGGTCTGGGCCCAGGAAACCGCTGGCGAAAGTCCTGAGGTTTCATCGGCTTTGATGACCCGGATGAAGCAGACCCTGGTGAGTGTGGATTTCAAGAAGGCCTCCATGGAAGACGTGATCACGGCTCTGTCCAGCCAGGCAGATCTCGACATGATCAAGTCGCCGGATGTCACGGGTTTGGTCACGGCCAAACTCACGGATGTCCCTCTCAATGAGGCTTTGGAGAGCATTCTGGCCGTGCACGGTTATGGCTACCAAACCACGGATACCATTGTGCAGATTCTCCCTCTGGAGCAACTGCAAAAACAGGAAGTCCACTTCGAACAACGCATGTACAAGATTGCCTATGCCAATATCGATACCATGCAGGAAGCCATTGCCGACATCCTTTCGGAAGACGGCAACATGTCCTGCAACCGGACGAGCAATCACCTGTTGGTGTACGATGCCGAGGATCGCATCGCCATGATCGATAAGTTTGTGGCCGAGGCCGATCACGAGACCCCGCAGATCTTGGTGGAGGCTCGTATCTACGATATATCCTGTGAGGACGGTCTGGACCTGGGCTTTAACTGGTTTGGTGGCACCAACACCACCTATGACAGCGATACCTCCGAGGCCACCGGTGGGCAACTCAATCCCTTTAGTCGCATGACCTTTGGCTCCAACTACAATAACGCCACCTCCGGTAACGGAACCCTTCGTTTTGGAATTCTTCATAACGATCTCAGTATCAACATGGCCTTCAGTGCGGTCAAGGATACGGTCAAGGCCCGTCTGTTGGCCAGTCCGACCATCCTGGTCCTGGACAACGAGCAGGCCAGTATCAAGATCGTGGAAGAAATTCCTTATCAGGAACTGACCCAAACCACGGGCGGTGGCAACATCGGCACCACCAACTTCAAGGAGGTGGGAGTGCAGTTGACCGTGCGACCCCGTGTCACTCGGGGCGACAAGGTGCGACTGGCCATCAAGCCGGAATTCAGTGTTCAGACCGGTTCGGTGGATGTCACCAACACCACCAATACCTCCACCAGCACCAGTTCACAGCCGATCGTGGACCGACGTGAGGCCATGACCCAGGCCCTGATCGAAAGCGGTCAAACCGTGGTCATCGGTGGTTTGCGTAAGAGTGACGAAGTGGATCAGGTCAGCAAGGTGCCCTTGATCAGTGACCTTCCTCTGTTGGGCGAACTCTTTAAATTCCATTCGGAAAAAACCGTCAACAGTGAATTGGTGGTCTTTATTACCCCGCATATCATTCACGACCTGAGCCTGACCCCGGAGCAGCAATCGCAATATATTCAGGCTGAAGAAGGCCTGCGTGCCCCGGCTCAGCCCGACAATCAGTCCGCAAGCGTGGCTGATGAAGACTAAGCGTCAAACACTCGATTTAAATGGCGTCGACAGGAGCAAGGTGTCTGTCGGCGTCTTTTTTTATGCGCTGATCTTGAAAACGATGTCCTTGGGACGTGATTAATGTCAAAAGGATCTCTGAGTCATTGCGAAGGAGCATTAGCGACTGCGGCAATCTCGGCCTCTTCGTACAGAATCCCGGATTGTTTCATAGAATGAACGAAACGGTTTTCTGCTTTTAAACAATTGAAGATTGCTTCGCTCGCAATGACACCTCGTCTTAAAAGCCCCTTTCAGGGACGAGGCATGCTCACAGGGTTCAAGAGATAAAGCAGGTCTCAAAGGCGGATTGAAGTTCCTCGCGTGAGATCTTCCATCCGATGACAACGAAACGACTATGCGTAGCCCCCAGAGCTGGACAGATGGGCTTGGTGGTTATTCGCTTGACGACTACATCCACGAATTGTGGGGCGCCTTGAAAGGCGATGTTCCCTTTGAGCCGTAAGATGTGCGAGTCAAGGTCGTTGAGGAGCCGATTAAAACGTGTTTTATCCACGGGTTGCTCGGTAGAGAGTGAGACTGAAACGATGTCGTCGGGCGGTTGATCGACCTGTTGACACGGTCGTGACACATGGAGTTGACCGGTCAAGGGCTCCACTTGACCATGAGAGGTCTCGAGGATCTCGGCCTGCCGATTCAATCCCTGGAGTACCTCGTTGAGGCTGTCGAGTTCCCGAGGGCTCACCAGATCCGTTTTATTGATGACGATTCGGTCGGCCCAGCGCACCTGAGCGACACAGGGCTGGGAGAAGGCCGCGACCTGAATGAAATGCTCGGCATCGACCAGGCAGGTGGTCGGTTGGATCTCGAAACGGTCGTTCCACTGGGGTTCGGCCAGCAAGGTCTCCAAATCTGCGGGTTGGGCAATGCCCGTAGCCTCGATGATCAGGTGCTCGGGATGCCAGGAGTCGACCATGGTCCCCAGGGCTTTGATTAAATCGGTACGTGTACAGATGCAAAACACGCTGCCTTTGTTGATCTCCACGGTTTGATGGTGTCCTGCAGGCAATTGTTTGGCATCGACGCCCAGTTGTCCGAATTCATTGATGATCAAGGCCAGGGGATTCTCTGCAAACAAGGGCTGCTTGAGCCAATGGTTCAAGAGGCTGGTCTTGCCGGCCCCAAGGAATCCCGTTAGGATCCAGACTTTAATGGGTGGGTTTACAGGGCCTTGAGCCATTCTTTGATCACCACCACTTCAGGGATACGTCGAATCGATTTCAGTTGCGAATGCGTCACGACAATGGCCGGGGTTTGACTGGGCATGATGCCGTATTGAGCCATGGCCTCCGCGTCATGGCAATGCTCCACCTCGACATCTCGTCCCAGTTCGGCGATGGCCTGACGGACATTGTTCAACGCCGATTGCGTCTCTTCGTTGTCTGGGCCCAGCACGTGGATTTGGGTTTGTTTCTGTTGAATGCGGAGTCGGGACTTCTCATTGATACGTTGTTGAATGGCGGCGATCAGTCGATCGCGTGGGGGGATACGCGAGACAAAGGTGATCTGTCCGTCGATGCAGATGGTGGGAATGTTGTTGACCATCAGGCCGTTCATAAAGACCAGGGCCTCGGGACTTTTAATCTTATGTTCACGCCATTCGACGATACCTTGGAACTCCGGGGTGACCTTTTTAACGGCATCGACCATGTACTGACAGGGCGCACAGGCCTCGGAATCCAGTGTGATGATATCGATGATGACCTTGTCGGCCTGACCGTAGTCTTTCAGGTCAATGCCCTCGGTCTCCTCGGCCTGTTGGGTCATGGCCTCGATGACCTGTCGATTGTAAGGATCACGCACGAGTTCGGTGACCGCGATAAGATTCTCGGGAGGGGTGGCGTAGGGGACGTCACAACCCGGGGCCAGGATAAAGCCGGTGTCTCCGGCCGCGTCCATACAGGACAAGGCATTGCGTTGGGCATCGATGGGTTGACCCAGCAGCAGGATGCGTGTCAGTTGGAGGTTGCCGCCGAAGCTGATTTGGCGTTGGCGACATTCGTCCCGCACATAGTCCAAGGGGATATTTTCGTCGATGGAGATGTTGTCACAGTGACAGTCACACATGACCGGGATGTTCTGCTGGGCGTGACCGCAGACGAAAAAGGAACTCAGACCCTTTCGCTCCCGAATGAAATCGAATACCTCCGTGACATAGGGTTGAACGAATTCGACGAACTGATCCGGACCGATCTGGCTGGTCATGGGATCGACCAAGGCAATGACATCCGTGTCCGCGTCGAGGTAGTACTGGCTCATGGCCAAACCGACCTGGGTGCAGAAGGCCAACAGGGCGTGGACGTCATCGGGTTTGTCGAACATGTCCATGAAGATGTTGGTGCCGCGTAAATGCAAGGCCAGGGTAAAGGGCCCGGTGATCAGACCGTAGAGGGCTAGGTCGGGATGTTGTTGACGCAATGCTAGGGCGACTTGCATCACGGTCCCAATGCGACCGTCCTGAGGGCCCGGCACGGTCAGGTCCGACAGGGTCGTGCCGTTGGCCAGGGGGTGGGAGATCACGGCCGGGGGATTGTCGTCGGCCCATTGCAATTCGCAACCCAGGGCCTCGGCCTCGATCTGGAGGTCGAAGGCAATGGGGATGCCGTCGGGTTGGTATCGTTCAATGGCCGTGTTGACTCCTTGGACCATGTGCTCTGCACTTCGCAGGTATTCCGTGGCGGTTAGGTTTAACAGATTCGCGGCGTGGGCTCCCACAAAGGGCACCCAAGGAGTGCGATCCACAGTTTGGCAAGTGATAGCGGCTTGAATACGTTGTCGGCTGTTCATAATGTTGAATCCCTGAAACATGACTGTTTAATCAGCAAAAGTATAGCAGATTGTCCAGGCCATGGACCTACACAAAACTCTCTTAATCTAGGACGATGCTGAGGTTTCTGGGGAGGGGTAAAGTCTGGGTATAGCGATTCTGTTTGAAATAGATCAATTGTGCTGCTGGACTAGCTGCTGGACTTGGCTTCGAGGTCCAGATCGGCAAACAGGCCCGCCTGGAATTTGTGATAGGCCAGGGAGCCGATCATCACGGCATTGTCCGTGCAATATTTCCTGGGAGCCACCAGCAGGGCCAGGTTGTTTTTTGTGCAGTACACTTGCAGACCTTCCCGCAATGCAGTATTGGCAGCCACGCCACCCCCGAGTAACACCGTGCGTGCTCCCAGGCGTTTGACGGCGCGTTCGGTCTTCTTGACCAGCACGTCAATGACCGCGGCCTGGAACGAGGCGGCGATGTCCGCGATTTCCTGTTCGCTCATTTGATCGGCCCTGTTTTCGCCCTTCATGTCCTGACCGCAGCAGTGGTACAGGACTGCAGTCTTGATGCCGCTGAAGGAAAAGTCCAGGGAATCCGGTCCCAACATGGAACGGGGAAAACGCACCGCCTTGGGATTGCCTTGACGGGCCGCCTTTTCGATGCTGGGACCACCGGGGTAGGGCAGCCCCAGGATACTGGCCACCTTGTCAAAGGCCTCGCCTGCGGCATCGTCGGTGGTGCAGCCCATGAGCTTGAGTTCCAGGGGAGAGATACATTCGTACAGAGAGCTATGTCCACCCGAAACCACCAGGGCCACGGCGGGCATTGGGTACTCGGCTTGTTCCAATAGGGCCGATTGCAGATGGGCGTGGACGTGGTTGACCGCGATCAACGGCTTGTTCCACATCAGGGCCAGGGTCTTGGCAGCAGTGACTCCTACGACCAGGGAGATCGTCAGTCCCGGTTGATTGGCCACGGCCACGGCATCGATGTCGTCGGGGCTCAGTCCGGACTGGGCCAGGGCCTCCTGGAGTACGGGATAGAGGTTCTCGATATGGGCCCGCGAAGCGATTTCGGGCACCACGCCCCCGTATTTCTCATGCAATTCCTGAGACGAGGCCACCACCGAGGAGATGACCTCGCGACCATCGGCCACGATGGCAGCGGCTGTTTCGTCACAACTGGTCTCCAGGGCCAGGATATGGATAGGTTTCTTGGATTCCATAGGGGCAAGAGTGTAGCGGGAAACAGGGAGGCTGTCAAACGATCAGCGTGCCTTCAAAACGGGCCCGTGCCGGACCTGATTTACCCTTGGATTCAGCTTGATTTTACGGTTTCAATATCTATGATATTGAGAAGTGGCCAGAAAAGTGGCTGGCTGCTTTAAGATAGGGAAGTTTTTGGGAGCCTTTTTTCTCGATTTGCTGTTTTCAATATCCATGATATTGAGAAGTGTATCTTTGATTTTAAGCCAATATTGCGGATTTAGGGCTCAAAACGTTCTCAATTTGTCGGATCAATATGCGATGATATTGAGACTTATTTCTTTATAATCAACGTTCTGATCAAAGCGAATGAAAGCCAATGGTTTTTAGGCGGGTTAGGAGGCCGGTATTCTGCAGCTATGTGGCAATGATGTTCCTTGGGTTTGAAAGCAGCAAAAGCTCAATATTCGATGGCTCCTTTTGTTTGGATCCAAGGTGCCATGGCGTCCCAAGGCCGGCCGCGAATAAGATGATATCCAGGAAAAAAGCTAATCGCAGCGTAGCGGTAAGCGTGATTGAAAAACACAACCCATGCTCTGCCCCTGCGGGTCAGAACATCTGAATTCAAGAAACCGCTCGCACGCGAGCGTCTCATGATTCAGTGCGTTCGATGCATAAGATGTCTATGAATATTAATTTCAATAAAATCATGCAGGTTGTATACATCCTTGCGGTCATTGTGGGGCTACATGAATGTGTTCTATTATGGTTCACAGGCTATGCTCTTCCACAGGAAGACTACTTTGCTCACCAAATTATTCGCGATCCCGAGTGTTGGTCTTTTACATGGAATGAGATCAAACGAGAAGCTCCATCTGGTCATGTTTCAGCAGAATTTGAGGATACCGCAAAAGAGACGTTGATTGAATATATCAGTAAGCAAAAACCGTGGTATTGGGCTCAAAGGCAGATAAGTGTTTATAGAGGCCTTGTCCTTCTAGCTTTTGGAATTATTGGTTTTTTAAGAGAACGATATTGCTTTAAATCAATATCGAACAAATTAATCGAGGAGACCCGCTGACGCGGTCCCCTCATCGCCTCGTTAGCATCAAAGCGAGACAAGGATATGAATTTAAAGTTGACAGACGCAGAAAAGCAATTCGCCTTAAAGTATTCTTCTCAGTTGGAGAATAAGGCTAAGGCATGGCGTATTTTACGCTGGCCTGCGATCCTATTTTTTCTTATAGGAACAGGCATTTTTCTATTCACTGGAGATATTGGCGATATATTGAATGAGGTCATGTCAACCAAAGGGGAAATCATCTCCAATGATGTCGCTCCAACACCTGAGACCAATGCTAGCAATATTGAGACGCTTACTATATTGATTGATATGAAGGCGGACCTACTGCGTGTTGAGTTCGGCGATGCAATGCGAGGTTTCATTGGCCTTTGGGTGTGCTTTTTTCTGTGTCTTTATGTGTTGTCTAACTGGCATCGCGATCAGCGAGATAGATTGATGGCAAAGGTCTTAAGAAGTATGGCTGACAGTAATAAACAAGAAGCTTGATAAACCACGCTAACATTTGAATTGAGAGGGACTCGTTACACTCGCCCCTCATTCAATTCGTTGAACCTGTAGAAAAACCCTTTTCAAGCTAGTTTAGTAGCGCTATACTGGGATTGTGATATACGAAGCCCCCTTAGCAATTCCAGGAGATAAACATGCCTCGCTATAAGGAAGTCAATTACAATCAGATGCAATGGATCGGTGTCTCTTTTGAGGAGCAGATCCTACCGGGCACGTTTGAATATACCTTGAATGATTTGATTGATAATGCGGTTGATTTGTCTGTTTTTCATAAGCGTTACCATAACGATGTGACTGGAGCCTCTGCGTTTAACCCAGCGGTTCTCCTCAAGATTATTCTGTATGCCTATTCCAGAGGGATTACCAGTAGTCGAGATATTGAGACGTGCTGCAAAAAGAACATCGTATTCATGGCTTTGTCTGCCAATACACAACCACACTTTACCACCATTGCGGATTTTGTTTCGACCATGCATGAGGAAGTGGTCTCACTGTTCCGGGATATCCTGATGGTTTGTTATCAGGAGAACTTGATTGGGCAAGAGATGTTCGCCATTGACGGTTGTAAGCTGCCGTCCAATGCGGCCAAAGAGTGGAGTGGGACCAAGGCAGAGCTGAAGAAGAAGGCTCAGAAACTCAATAAGGCCATTAAGCGAATTCTGGACAAACACCGCCAAATGGATCTTAAGCAACAGTCGTCCGAGGTGATTCAACGTGAGAAGAAGAAGCTCCAAACACTGCGACAACGTTATAAGAAGCTCAGTGAGTGGGACGAGGACGATCGACAGGGTCCAACGGGCAATGTAATTCAAAGCAATATCACCGACAACGAGAGTGCCAAGATGATGACCTCTCATGGCGTCGTACAAGGCTATAACGGCGTAGCGGTGGCCGACAGTAAGCATCAAGTGGTCGTCGGGGCCGAAGCCTTTGGCTCGGGACAAGAAACACACGTGTTCAAGCCGATGATTGATTCGGTCCGAGAGACCTTTACGATCTTGGATTCTAGCGTGATAAATGTCTTTGAGTCTACCAAGCTTACTGCTGACGCAGGCTATCATAGCGAAGCTACCATGGAGATGCTGGCTCAAGAACAAATCGATGCCTATGTCGCGGATCCAAAGTTTCGCAAACGCGATCCTCTGTTTGCAACGGCCTCACGTCATAAACCTAAACATAAAAAGTCGAAGCGATTCCAACCGTCTGATTTTTCCGTCGATTGGGAAGCGATGCGATGTACTTGCCCGGCGGGTAAGCCGATGTATTTAGAGAACAGTAATTTTCAAGTTAAAGGCAAGAAGGCGATCTGCTTCAGGGCTTGGATGCATGCATGTTCTGAGTGTGATCTAAAGGCTCAGTGTTTACGTCATCCGAACCAGAAGACCGCACGGCAGGTCCACTTCTTCACAGGGCAGACCACCGAACGATACCAGGAGAAGACCTATACCCATCAGATGAAACACAAGATCGATTCGCCTGAAGGTCGTCATATTTACAGTCAACGGCTCGGCACGATTGAACCGGTCTTTGGACATATAAGAAGTACTCTAGGCTTAGATCAATTTAGCCTTAGAGGTAAACAAAAAGTCAATACCCAGTGGTTACTCTATTGCACAGTGCACAACATCAAGAAGATCTTTAGGTTTGGAGATGGGCATGCCTATGCGTAAGGCCCCCAAAGAGGTCGAGATGGTCAACGAAAAGCAGTAAAGCGGCATGCAATTGCCATTTGAAAGCGTTATCAGCGAACTCGTAGGCTAAAAACGAACAAACAAACGGTAGAAAACATTTTAATCCGAAAATCAATACTGTAGGATATTACTCGCTTGTCAGGTGACTTATTCTACAGACTCGTTCGGATAATCATTGTAACAGTACAGAATCTCATGGAGACGGATATTGAACCGTGTTGTCGTCATCTTCTTTGTTGTGAGCGTGTTCAGCGTATGCTCGAGGTCCTACGGAAATAGCAAGAATTGCCTAGAGGTCGTTATTGTCGGGCAACAGGGAATTCTTGAAGTTAGTAATAGCGATTATCGGTATGCATTCCGGTTGAAGGACAATCTCCTTGTCGAAGCATCAGGAAAATCGTCAAACACCAACCTTATTGCAGACGTGACAGGAGGCGGGGGGCATTGGATTTATGTCAGTGGCTCTGGAGCCAAGAACGACGCCAAGAAGTTGTATCGACAGGGAGGCAAGGTTAGCACACGCAAGGCATCTTTCCGTATTGTTAAGGTGAATGATAATCAGGCGGTGATCCACTTTCTTACGATCATCAAGGATATTGCGATTGATGAAGAATATACTTTTACTGCAAATTCGCCTGTTGTCCGGCGCAATTGCCAATTAACAGCGATGAACGATATTCCCGACCTTGCCTTAATCTCATGGCAGGTCAAACTTGGTGAAAGTGGCTCCGAAACGAGTCCTTATGACCTCTTTGCGTGGGGTCGAGGCGCGGAATGTATCATCCGAAATGAAAACCAATTAACGACAGAGGGGACGATTTCTGATGTTGCCGTGGCCGTCGACGGCGAGCGTCCATGGACCGCTACATACTGGCTTAAGCCAGACAAGATGAAAGAACAGTTTATTAGCACATTTAGCAGCAAAGAAAAACAAGCCTGGACCCTGATGTTTTCTGAGAGCCAACGACATCCCTGGTATTTTTTCGGTGACCGAGGGGAAAATGCAGATTACTCGGTGTGGTTTGGATTCAGAGTATTTGGCGATACAATCTATTCCAGCGTAATGCCGGTGGAAATGGTTAAGAAAGGGCAAACATGGTCCACCACATGCTGGCAAAGTATTGCTCCGGCCGAGAGTCGGAATGACATGGCCAAGGCCTACAGAGAATTATTACAATATGAAGTACTATCCACCGGTGTCTCTTCTACACAGAAGCAAGATAATTGAAATCCGAACATTGGGATCCATTGAGGAACATTTGGGGGCACGTCTAAGACGTGACCCTATTCCCCTGTGTTCCCTTCCCTTGTTCCTCTTGACCCTGTTCCCTGCCCGAGACAGGGGCGGCTGTCAAATAGTGAGGACTTGCCAAAAGGGAGGCTTTGACGTAGACTACCCGCCTCTATTGTGAAGAGCGATATTGAAACTGGATGAAAGGGAACTATGGCTCCTTGGTTGACGACGTTGATGATTACGCTCATTGGGAGCGGTATATTTTTTGCTTTGGCCGCCTTTGTTCTGGCGTGGTGGTTGGACGATCAGTATGGCGAGCAGGTGTCCAAGCGGTTGTTGGGCTATGCCATGTCACGTTTGGTGACCTTGGGGGCAGTGGTGATTGGTCTGTTGTTGGTGATTACCGTGGCCTTGGCTGCGGCCTATTGGCGCTGGGTGACAGTGGGTGTCTGTCTGTTGGGCTTGGGGGCCCTGTGGGGATTGATCGGGCTTTGGATACGGGATCGACAACGCAAGGGGCGGGTCTTTTTGACATTACGCAGCCCACAGGCCAAGAGTGGGATTGGGGTCTCGGTGTTCCTGGTACTGGCGGGGGGGGCTCTGGTGATCGCCGGGGGATGGAATCGTGACGTGATCTGGATCTTACAGGGGATCTACCTATTGTCCTTTGCCGCCGTTGAGCTGGGCCAGGTTCGCTGTCCGACGCTAATCACCGAACACGGCATCTATGCACCCGCAGGCAGTATTCGATGGGAGCAAATCCAGAACTGCCAGTGGCAGGGGGGGACGAATGAATTCAGTGCCTTGATGGTGCAAACGCAACGGTGGTTCCTGAATCGTCAATTGATTCGGATTCCCTGGGACTCTTATGAACGGGTGGATCGTTTGCTGGGGGATTGCTTGGATGAAGGCATTTGGGTGGAGCCTTTGGATTATGCGTCATTGCCCTCTGAGCATGTTCGGGTGCATCCGATTGTAGAATCCAATGAAAAAGGGCCCGTGTCAGAGACACAGGCCCTTGAGTGACATTAAACTAAGGTGATGGTTAACGATCACCGGCCAGATAGCGGACCTCACCTTCGGAGAGGGCCCGGTTGTAAATCCGGAATTCATCCATCAAGCCTTCGTAGAAGTCGTCGCCATCCCATTGAGACATGCCCAGCCAGTTTTGAGTGGTGACACCCAAGTCGGCCGGCATGGCCGGGGTCTCTGTCGAGCCGGCGGACCAACCATCGACATAGAGGGTTAGCGTGCCATTGGGGTCGCCTTGCTCGATCACCATGGCCAGGTGATGCCAGCCGTCTACCAACGGTGCGGCGGAAGTGACGCCGACTTCATCGATGCTGGCGTCGGACATGGCTTGACTTAAAATGGCGCCTCGAACTTCACCGGCGGTGCCGATACGTGGGCTGATGAACAGATAGTTCGTGGTTCCGGTGCCAAAGTCAAAGACACGCATCCAATTGCCGGTGGCATCCTCATCGATACTCACCCAGGCCGAATAACTGCTGCTGGTCAAGGTAGAGATCAAGTCGCCCATGTCCGGGATATTGACCTCGCTCTCGATACCGTCGAAGATCAGACATTTGTCAAAATCATCGTTGGCGCTGTTGTTGCTATAGAACAGGGTGACATCCTCGATGCCATTGTACTGACTCCCGGCTTGGTTATCGACATTGTCTTCCATATTGTAATACACGGCCAAACCCGTGTTCTGGGGATTGACCGGGGACTCGACAATATGAACATCGCGGTAAATGCGAATCTCGTCGATGTAAAGCATGCCTTCGGCATCCTCACCATCGACGCCAATGATGAATTCGTCAACACGGGTCAAGTCGATGCCCAGGGTGCCGATCTCAATGGCCATCTGTTGCCAGATCGTGCTTGTTAAGCTCTTAGAGCTTTCAATACGCTTGCCATCGATCTCTACATAGAAGGTGGCTTCATCGTTGTCTTCGTCACCGAGGAAATGTATGACCAGGGTTTCGAGGCCGCCCACAGACCAGTCCTGCCCACCTAGGTCCAGGGTGGCCCAAGCGGGGGAGGCATCGTCTTCGTAGGTAAAGGGCATGGATTGACCGCTGCCGTCGAAGGTGATTTCATTTTCGGTATAGGGTCCACCATCAACATCGTAGCCCACAATCGAACCGTTGTCGTTGTCGTGGCCATATCCGTCTTGCCAGGCGTCGAAGATGCGAGAGCCTTCACGGTTGCCATACGATTCCATGTCATCGATGGTCAGGTACTCGGGGGTGTTGAAGGTCCAGCTGGGCCCGGCTGTGACCTGGTCGCCATTGACTTGATCGACGCGCCAGGAATAACTCTCGTTATACTGGGCACCGGTGTCTGCGATGCTATAGCGACGCCCTGTGACGGTATCGACCAGGACGCTATCGACATACAAACGACTCTCTTGAGCACCACGGCCCAGACGCCAGGTCAATTCGTCAAAGAGACTATCGACCGTGCCACCGTCTGCCGGAGAGGGCCGACGAGCGGCAATGGGGATCATTTGGAATTGCACTTCACTGAGGCCCACCTGTTGTACGATCGGAGCGCCGGTGGTGCCAAATCCCTGCTGTGAGAGGACCTCGATACGGACATACTTGGCGAGGGTGTCGTTCAAGCTGACCTCTTCGCCGGCATAGGTGCGTGTCCCAGTGGCCCGGGCCAGTTGTACTTGTCCCACGGATGTCCAGGTTTCGCCATCCAGCGAGGTCTCGATCAGGGCATTCTTGACACCGACTCCCAAGTAGCCTTCGTTTTCCCCGTTATAGTTCCAGACGTGCATCTGATGGAGTTGGTAGGCCGCTTCGAATTCGTATTGAATCCAGGCTCCGACAATCTCCCCTTGTGCTGTACGCCATAGGGTGCTGACCAGGCTCGAGTGTGTGCCTTCCGCCGTTAGTCCGGAACCGTTAATGGTGTTTTCCGGAGGACAATTGTAGTCCGAGCCTTCAACTTCATCGTAGCTTGAGGCCGTCACTACAACGGGGGTAACGGCAAAATAGCTGGGTTCTGCCATAAAGGTCCAGATGGGGCCTTTGTGAATGTCGCTGGGATTCTGATTGACCTCGTCCACACGCCAATAGTATACGCCGTCCAGGGCGAATTCCTCTGGGGTGTAGGTCGTGTCACTCTGGCCTTGGCTGACTAGAACGGAGCCGGGATTGGCACGGTCGGCATTGTTGACGTCCTCAAGGTTGGTGCCGAAATAGACGTCATGACTGGCGGCATAGATGCCCGGCGTCCAACTCAAGGTCTCATCCAGAGCCACGTCTTCTTCTTCATGAGAGGGCGAAGGTCCAGAGGGAAGGGCTGGATCGACACCACCGGCCATAGCCAGTTGAACCTCGACTTCCGTCAGGGGGTGGTTGTAGATCTGTAGGTCGTCCATGAGACCGGTGAAATAGCGGGTGCCCGCTGCCATTTGTCCTAGGTAGATATAGGTCAGGTCGAAATCAACAGAGCTGAAGTTGTCGCCGTGGATGTAGTCGCCGTCGATATACATGGACAGGTCGCCATCGTCCCAGATGCAAGCGACATGGTGCCATAGTTCATCATTGAGTTGGGTGGGATTGACCGGGGCGGCCCCAATGGCGGAATCCGGGTCCGAGGCAATATGTCCCGTGCCATAGATAAAGAGGGCCAATTCGCCTCCAGCCCAGACATCGTCTGCTGCCTGCTCCAAGTGAACATGTAATTCATTTTCCCCGCCAAATCCGTTTCCTGTGGTGTTGTCGCCACCCCAGAACAGGGTGTTGATGCCACTCGGTTCGCCGGAGTTGACCCAGAAGGCAACCGAGCCGGTCTCTGCGGTCATGCCCATGTCCTCGCCGGGCAGTTCCACATAGCTACTGCCGTCGAATTCCAGCCCTGAGCCGAAGTAACCTTCTGCCCAATCGGCACCTTCTACGGTTCCATCGAAGCCGTTACCGCTCATGTCGTAAACCGAAGGGCCCGAGCCCTCTTCAAAGGTGTAGTGGGCGATTTTGGCTCCGAATGCCGGTAATGTCAGGCTGAAAGCCAATAGAGTGATCAATAGAGTTTGTTTGCGCATTACTGTCCTCCTTCATTAAAGATGTGAAATGCACGTTGTGGACATTCAATCACAGCGATCTCGCCGGACTAAATACCTCCTTATTTACTTTTATTTATACCTCTGGACATGGGGAAATTCAAGAGCTCTTGAATAAGTAGGGCAGTTTTGGCCTGATTTTCAGCCATAAAGTTGGGCGTTTTCACAAAAAGAGAGAGAAACGAGAATAAAGCTTGACTAAGTCAAATAGGTATTTAAAATGCTTAATTTAATCACATGTTTTAATCTAGAGAAGAGTGTGTTCATGGCAACCCGTAAAGATGGGTGTGATACCTGCAAGCGTTTGTTGGATGTGGCCTCTCAGGTTTTTGCTGAGCGGGGCTATAAGGCCACGACCATTGCCCATATTTGCAAGATTGCCAAGGCCAATGTGGCTGCAGTCAATTACCATTTTGGTTCTAAGGATGGCTTGTATGGTCAGGTCTGGCAACAGGCCTTTGATAAGTCTATGGAGGCGTATCCTCTGGATGGGGGGCTGCCCGAAGAGGCTCCGGCCGAAGAGAAACTGGAAGCCTTGATCCGTTCCCATCTGCATCGCGTGTTGGGAAGGGGGGCGCAGGGGGAGGCCGGGCAAATCCTCTTGATGGAGATGACCGATCCTACTGAAGCGATTCAGGATGTCTTTGTGGAGAAGCTCAGGCCTGTGGTGCAGCGGACGCATGGGATCATTCGTGAATTATTGGGAATTGGGGCTACGGAGATGCAGATTCATTTTTGTGCCATGAGCGTGGTGCATCAGTGCCTGGCCCTGAGCCACCGTCGCAGTAAGCATGTCAAGCATCCCTTCCTTTTGGAGGTTTCCGACATGGATGTCTTTATCGAGCAGTTGGCTGTGCATATCACGGCGTTTTCATTGGCGGGTATCGCCGGAATCAGAGAGAAAATCGCTAAACAGGCCAAGGAATAGAATTCCCAGGTGTCTAGTGTTTTTATGTGCCGGTGGATCGGTGTTTTAAAAAAGGTGTTGTATGCAGAAGATGTTGATGATGATCGCAGTGGCCTTTGCGCTGGGATTGACGGGCTGTCGAAGCTCTTCGCCGGCCTTACCTCCAGAGGTGATGCTGCCTGAGGCCTTTTCCGGGTCAGGATCTCAAGTGTTGCCAGAGAAATGGTGGGAGTCACTCCATGATGCAGCCTTGAATGATTTGATGGATGAGGCCATGGCTGGCAACCTGACGGTGCAGATGGCATGGGACCGCTTGAGTCAGGCCGAACAGGTGGCCAAAAAGGCGGGGGCTTCTTTGTGGCCTGCGGTGACCTATCAAGGCAGTGCCACGCGTACGAGGACCGAGGTGGGCAACACCACGACCTACGCAACCAGCCTGTCGGCTGGCTTGGTGGCGACCTATGAGATCGATCTTTGGGGGCGGGTGCGGTCGGTTCAACAGGCCGCCTTGGCCGATGTCGCCTCCAGCCAAGAAGACCTGGCCGCGGCTGCGGTGACCTTGAGTGCTTCGGTGGCCAAAACTTGGTTTCAGTTGGTCGAGGCGCAGCAACAGGTTGTCTTGATCGGCCGACAGGTCGATCGCAACCAGAAGGTGCTGGAGATTATCACCACGCAGTTCCGTAAGGGACAGGCCGTGGCTGCGGATGTGTTTCGTCAACGTCAACTCGTCGAATCTACCCGTGGCACCCTGGTCCAGGCCGAGGAGCAGGCCAAGCTCTTACAGCACAGCCTCTGTGTCTTGTTGGGACGCGTCCCTCAGCAGGCATGGAATGATCTCGAACAAGATTTGATTGCATTGCCATCCCTGCCCGATACGGGAGTACCCCTCAAGATGATCGAACGACGCCCTGATGTGGTCAGCGCCTTTCATGCGATCGAGGCTGCCGATCATCGGACCGCAGCGGCCATTACCGCTAAGTATCCTACCCTGAGTTTGACCGGGACCTTGACGACCTCGGAATCACGCATCGAGGATCTGTTCGATGATTGGTTGGCGAGCCTGGCCGCGGGTGTGGCGGGTCCTTTGTTCGATGCCCATCTGTTAGAAGCCGAGGCCCAACGTACGCGTGCGGTGCTGTCGCAAGCGATTCATGCGTATCGGCAGGTTGTGTTGGAATCCATTCAAGACGTGGAAGATGCCCTGGTGCAGGAAGGGCACCAGCGGGTCTATGTCGAGAGTTTGGCCACGCAATTGGATTTATCACGCAAGGCCTTCGAGCGTACACGGCAACAGTATTTGAATGGCCAGGTTGACTATTTACGGGTGTTGGAGTCACTGGCAACACAGCAACAGTTAGAACGTTCCGAATTAACGGCGCAACGGCAGTTGATTGAACGACGCATTGACCTTTGTCGTGCCTTGGCTGGATCCTGGGATATGGAGCGTCCGGAACTGGCTCAAGTCATGAGATAGAAACAAGGGAGTCTCAAACCTAAAGGTGAGTTTATGAAGTCCGAAGAATCGTCAACACAGACATCAACCACCATCCAATCGATGGGGTGGATTTTCAAGCTTTTGATCCCTGTGGCGATCCTGGCCCTGGCCGTATTCTTTTTTATGGTCATGGTCAAGACCAAGCCCAAAGCGCCGCAGAAACCCCTGGAACCCCGTGCCTTGCAAGTGCATGTCGAGACCGTGCATCAGACCGATGTGGTGGCGGTCTTGGATCAGATTCAAGGGCCTGTGATTCCAGCCCAAGATGTCACCTTGAGTCCGCAGGTCACGGGCTTGGTCTCCGTTTTGGATGCCCACTTCGTTCCCGGCGGAACCGTGGCAAAGGGACAGACGTTGCTGCGAATCGATGCCGAGGATTACGAACTGGTCCTACAGCAGCGTCAAAGTGACGTGGCTGCAGCCCGCTTGAACCTGGAGTTGGAGATGGGTCAGCAAGACATTGCTCGTCAAGAATATGAACTCTTGGGTGAAGAGATTTCCAAACAGGATCGAGCCCTGGTCTTACGTGAACCTCATCTGGCCCAAGCGCAAGCCAGTTTGGATGCGGCCTTGGCGGCCGTGGCCAAGGCTGAATTGGATTTAAGCCGTTGCTTTATCCGTGCCCCCTTTAACGCGGTGATTCGTTCACGCAGCGTGGATGTGGGCATGCGGGTGTCACCCGGGACGACTCTGGCGACGTTGGCCGGTACCGATGAATACTGGATCGAGGCGTCCGTGCCGGTGGGGAAATTGCAGTGGATCGATATCCCCAGAGAGGGGCAGCCCGTTGGATCATTGGTGCGGATCTATGATGCTTGGGCCTGGGGACCCGGGCGGTACCGAGAGGGTCGTGTATTCCGCTTGCTCAGCGATACCGAGGACGAAGGATTGCTGGCCCGGTTATTGGTGTCGGTCAAGGATCCCTTGGCGTTACTGCCCGAGAATCAAGGCAAGCCCGCATTGTTATTAGGAGCCAAAGTCGATGTGGAGATCCAGGGCGAATCCTTGGAATCCGTGGTTCCGATTCCCAGGCCCTGGCTGCGGGATGGAGACTATGTCTGGATTTTAGACCAGGACAATACTCTGAAGATTCAGCCGGTGGAGACCAGTTTTCGTGGGCGGGAAACGGTTTGTGTGACGCATGGCCTGCATGACGGTCAACAGGTGGTGGTGACGGACATTGGTGCTCCCGTGGCGGGAATGGCCTTAAAGGTGATGACCGGTGCCGATGCTGTTTTGGACGGTGAAGGAGACTAAGCATGAATTTTGATGCAAGCCCCGCCGCCCAATCGCGTGGCATGATCGCCTGGATGACCCGCAATGGGGTCACGCCCAACCTGATGATGATTGTGTTCATCATCGGTGGCTTCCTCTTTGCCAAGACCATCAAGCAGGAAGTCTTTCCTGAGTTCGATCTGGATATCGTGACCATTACCGTGCCGTATCCGGGCTCCAGTCCCGAGGAAGTCGAGCAGGGGATTATCCTGGTGCTCGAAGAAGCGGTGCGTGGATTGGATGGGATCAAGGAGATCTCAGCTTCCGCCAATGAAGGGGCCGGCGTGGTTACGATCGAGTTGCTCGAAGGGATCGATAAGCAGCGGGTGTATCAGGACATCAAGCAACAGGTCGATCGCATTGTCACCTTCCCGGAAGATGCAGAGCGTCCCGAGGTCAGTATGATCATTCACCGCCGCGAGGTGATGAGTATTCAGCTCTATGGCGATACCTCGGAGTGGATCCTGCGTGAATTGGCCGAACAGGTGAGAGACCGACTCCTGCAAAATCCCGACATCACTCAGGTGGATCTGGAAGGGGCCCGTGATTACGAGATTCACGTCCAGATCGATCAAGAGACCTTACGACGGTACAATCTCACCTTGCAGGGAGTGGCCTCCAAGATTAGTAACTCGGCCATCGAGTTACCGGGTGGAACCATCGAGGCTCGAGGTGGGGATATCCTCTTGCGGGTCAAGGAACGACGCGACTGGGCCAAGCAGTTCGCCACTTTGCCAATCATCACCACCTCGTCCGGAGGGACCGTGATGCTCGGTGATATTGCCGAGGTCAGTGAAGGATTTCAAGATACCGATCAAGTGGCGTTTTATAACGATCATCGTGCCATTGGCATTCGTGTGTACCGTGTGGGGAAGCAAACACCAATGGGTGTCTCGGATGCCACGCGCAAGGCCATGGCAGCCATGGAGCAGGATCTGCCCCCCGGGGTGGGCTGGACAGTGGGGCAGGACTGGTCGGATATTTACCGTCAGCGTCTGGAACTGTTGTTACGCAATGCCTTTTTGGGATTGATTTTGGTGTTGTGTCTGTTGGGGGTGTTCTTGGAATTCAAGTTGGCCTTTTGGGTGACCATGGGGATTCCCACCTCGTTTTTAGGGGGCTTTTTGTTCCTGACGGGCATGGGGGTCACCATCAACATGATTTCCATGTTTGCCTTTATCATTGCCTTGGGTATTGTGGTCGATGACGCCATTGTGGTGGGGGAAAACATCTATGAATATCGCAATCGCGGTTTGAGTTTGATAGAGTCAGCCATCCAAGGGGCCAGGGATGTGGCCTTGCCCGTGACCTTCAGTATCTTGACCAACATGGTGGCCTTTTTGCCACTGTGCTTTGTCCCCGGCATCATGGGCAAGTTCTTTATTGTGATTCCCCTGGTGGTCATCACGGTGTTTGGTATTTCCTGGATCGAGGCCCTGCTCATTCTCCCGGCACACCTTTCTCATGTTCGGCGTCAACGGTCGCATCGTTGGGCTCAGGCCTTGCACGCCAAGCAGCAGGCCTTCAGTCGATGCTTCGTGAGTTTTGTGGAGAATCGCTTCGGTCCCTTCCTGGACACCTGCATTCGTTATCGTCAGATTAGTGTGGCCATCGGAATGGCTGTGTTGATTGTGATTCTCAGTTTTGTGGCCACCGGTCGCATTGGGATCGTCATGATGCCTCGGGTGGAATCCGACGTCGCGTTTGTGACAGCTACCCTTCCTTATGGGAGCCCTATGGATCGTGCCGAAAAAGTCAGTGAGTTGCTGGTCGAGCGAGCCCAGCAGGTGGTGGATGAACACGGTGGAGATCAACTGTGCAAAGGGATTTATGCCAATATTAACGAGAACCAAGTCGAAGTGTCAATCTACCTGACCGATCCTGAAATTCGCCCCTTGGGCACCATGAAGGTGGTGAACCTGTGGCGAGACCAGGTCGGTGCAGTTGAGGGATTGGAGTCCATCCGGTTCGAGGCGGATCGCGGGGGACCGGGATCCGGTGCGGGATTGACCGTTGAATTGAGCCACCGCGATATCGAGGTATTGGATCGAGCCAGTGAGGCCTTGGCCGCTCGATTGGGGGAGTTTGCCCTGGTCAAGGATATTGACGATGGCTACACCCCGGGTAAGCAGCAATTGAATTTTACCATCAAGTCCGAGGGCTTGAGCCTGGGGTTGACGGCCTGGGATGTGGCCCGTCAGGTGCGTAGCTCTTTCTATGGGGCCGAGGCCCTGCGTCAACAGCGGGGTCGTAATGAGGTGCGGGTGTTTGTCAAGCTGCCGGAGTCGCAACGTGATAGCGAATACAATATCGAACAGCTCTTGATCCGCACCCCGGCCGGACGCAATGTGCCGCTAATGGAGGTGGCTTCGGTAGAGCGGGGACGGGCCTATACCACCATCTCGCGCCGTAAGGGCCAACGTACGGTCACGGTCACGGCCAATGTCGAACCGGCCAGTCAGACCAATAAGGTGCTGGCGACCTTGAAAACAGATGTGTTGCCTCAGTTGCGGCAGCGCTATCCTGGCCTCAGTTATGACTGGGAAGGCCAGCAGGCCGATATGCGTGAAAGTATGGGGGGGCTGTTTAGCGGCTTTGGCATTGCCATGTTCGCGATCTATGCCATGTTGGCGATTCCCTTCAAGAGCTACATTCAGCCGGTGATCGTCATGGTGGCTATTCCCTTTGGAATTGTCGGGGCCGTGCTCGGGCATGTTATCATGGGCTACTCGTTGAGCTTGATGAGTATGATGGGCATCGTGGCCTTGTCCGGGGTGGTGGTCAACGATTCATTGGTGTTGATCGACTATGCCAATCGCCTGTATCGAAATCAAGGACGCTCTGCCTTCGATGCGATTCACGAAGCCGGTATCCGTCGTTTTCGACCGATTATTTTGACGACCTTTACCACCTTTGGCGGTTTGGCACCCATGATCTTCGAGACCTCGATGCAGGCCCGCTTCTTGATTCCCATGGCCATCTCATTGGGATTTGGCATTCTCTTTGCCACCACCATTACGCTGATTCTCGTACCTTGTCTGTATCTGATGATCGAGGATTTCAAGCAATGGACCCATCGTTGGATGAAACGGTCTCCAGACCTCGTATCAACCCCTCAATAAAAAAGGCCCGCCTTTTAAGGCGGGCCTGGTATTTGATTTTAAAGATATTTACGCTATTGGATCACAATCTCCATCAGCAGGGCCAGGTCGGTTGCATTGATCACGCCGTCATTGTTCATGTCACCCAGTAGGCCTGACTGAGAAAGGGATTGGGAACTGATCAATTCAAAGGCCATATCCCAGGTCACATTGGTGGGGTATTCCACGGTTGATGACGACAGGATGGTCGAGTCAAAGTCCGCAGGCCAGCCGTTGTAGACCTGGTTGACTTGCAGCGCGGCATCCTGATTGACGACGGCCTGGGCCAGCCAGGACCAGGATTCGGTTGGGACCGTGTCGTACTCGGCGGCAATACCGATCCAATATTGACCGGCCAGTTCCGTGCCCAGGTTAAACCACTCGTCCTGAGAGAGCAGGACCGTGAATTCAAAGACGGATTGGCCGCTATAGAGCCCTTGGACATCTTGCAGTTGTCCTGAATAGGCCCAGGTCCATTGATTGGTGGTCATTTCCCAGAGCATGACATCCGGTGCGCCACTGTTGTCACTGGACCAGATGCTGATCTGGAAGGCGTCCGGCAGGGCACTGGGTAAGCTGGAGGTGGTCCAATCGTTAAAGGTCCCCCACCAGCGAATCCCTTGGACTGGATATTGGCCCGAGTAGGTCCAGTCGTCCATCACCAACGGGCCTTGCAGGGAGGCACTGTCAAGGGGCAGGCCGATGATCACGGCAGAGTTACTGTTGGTCCAGACACTCGGTTGACTGACAAAGGCCAACGGTTGGGTATTGGGATCGACAGCGATCGGTTCGCTGGTGCTGCCATCCGAAGTGAGAATGACCAGGTAGTCTTCCACCTCGCCGTCAGCGGCCGTACCGTATGGTTGTAAACCACTCGATGAACTCAGGCGGAAACGGGCATAGGATGAACCACTGGTGGCTGTGCTGGGGACATCGAAGGAAATGTAGTTGTCGCCACTGCTGACCAGGAGGTCGGTGGCGATCTGTTCGTTGTCATCATCCCAGTCGCCATCACCATTGTAGTCGAGCCAGGCATTCAAGATACCCACACCCGAGGTGGTGACCTGGGCGATGGCCGCTTCACCGGCCTTCAATTCGGTCAGGAAGATGATGCCATCATCTGAGGTGTCGTCTTCGGCTGTCGATCCAGGAGAGCCGTCGCTTTCACCGTCGATGCTGTTACCTAGATAGAGGCTGTTGTCTATGGCGTGCCGTGCCCCATTGTCACTTAGTAGAACAGGGTAGGTGGCCGGGGCATCACCGTAGTCATAGTTCATCGTGGTACAGTCATCGCAGGTGGTATCGTCACCTAGGTAGGTGTAGCCCGT
Organism: Sedimentisphaerales bacterium; assembly: GCA_963662565.2. Taxonomy (GTDB): domain Bacteria; phylum Planctomycetota; class Phycisphaerae; order Sedimentisphaerales; family Anaerobacaceae. The sequence goes on from CAXXXG010000023.1 coordinate 39,286, forward strand.
GTAACAGCTCCCCGTATTCGAGATATAGCATTGGCCGGTGCTGGTGTTGCAGCAGGCCCCGCTTGTGAGTTCTGAGTCTTGCACATTGGTGCGTCTGAGCCAACGCCAAACCCAGAAATTATGTCCACTGAGGCTGACAAAGACCCAGGCAGGGCGATAGGTGCGTGCCTTGAGGTTAGAGGTGCCAGGCTCATAAGTACTGTTTTCGGAGAAGAGTGTATCTTCTTGAGAGTAGGTGGTTCCTGTCCACAAGAGTCTCCGTTCATCTGCTTCTGTGGGCATGTCTTCTGGCATGGGGGGGCTGTTGCTGTCAGTCCAGGAGGAGTTGGTCCAGCCTACACGCATTTCGTACGATAATCGTTCATTGGCATCCACGGTGGCGAGAAAGGCGTGAAATTCGATCTGTGTGGTGCTATCTTCGTCATAGGGACCGTTGGCGAACCACATGTAGTAACGTTCTGTGTCGGGATAATAGATCCAGCCTAGTCCGTCACCGCTACTGGTTTCAATGGTCGGATTCAGGTATTTGTGATTGAAGCTGCCATCAAAGATGACCCCGTTGCTATCCAGGGAGATATAGTATTTCTCTTCACCTTCACCCTGGGCGACTTGGATGCCAGCAGTGGAAATCAATGCAAGGCTGAAGAGAAGATATGTGGTGAGGGTTTTCGGACTCATGAGCATGGTCAGATTCCTTGTAAAATTAGTGTTATCTACGTTCGATTCTATCACTCTCTTTATCGGGATAGACAAAATCCTACTTTATCAGAGCAGTCTGTATAAATTACAGAGCCAGGTAGGATAGGTAAAATAGTCAAAAAAATGGAAAAATTCAAAAATAAATATCGAAGTACAAGGAGTGAGGGGGGGGATGAGGTCTATTGAGGCATGGTTCGTGTGATTATTCCCTGGATGGCACTTTTTATAACCCTGGTGAGGGAGAATTGGAGTGGAATCTGGGGTGGAATGCTAAAATCAGGGTAAATTCCTGGCTCGGGTGTCCAACCCGGCCACTGGAATTGCTCTGGTAAGGGGGAGGGTGGTAGGGCGCTGATGACCGGAAATCGCTCTGGTGGTTGCCCCAATAGGTAGACCGCTGCCCGTTCACAGGCGGCTGGATCGACACTGCTGATTAAAAGGCCCATGGGGTAGGGATTACCATTTATCGGGCCTTTACCCTGCATTGCGGTAATCGCATCAATCAAGGTAAAGGCGGGATTAACGATCTGGCAGATGTCCCAGAGAAAACGCCCGAAATGCTCCAGGGATCGTCCTTGGGCATAATGCCAGTAGGGCTTTTGCTTGCCCACCACGCAGCCGAACATGTTTTTGACGGCTAAGGTAGCAGTTAACTGTTGGTGAGCCTTGAATTTAGGGAGGTTTATCACCACGTCGGCCTCCAGGGCTTCTTTGCTGATCAAAACCCGTCGAGCCGGTTGACCGATTTTCATGAGTCGACCCTGATTCAAGGTGATTAAGGGAACATCGAGGTGTTCCAGGGGACGAGTGAGGCCCAGGGCTTGCGCGCATTGCCGGGCCGATCCCCAAGCTGGAGAATCTCCTACGATCGGCCGAGCTCCATATTCCTTGAGAAGACGTGCAGTCTCGATAATGATGCAAGGGTGGGTTTGTGTGGGTTGTTCTATCCCCTTGGGGGCAATGAGGTTGGGTTTGATGAGAACCCGGTCTCCAGGGCGAATCCGTTGGGGAAGATCGGGGATTTGCTCCAGGTGGGCCTGGATTTGTTGACGGACCTGATCGGGGCCGTAGTCACGACATTGGGTGATCATGCAATAGGGGGTGTTCACAGCATGGGCTCGTTCAAGTGGATAGCATTGCAGACTACGACCATGAGTCGTACGGCCTGTTTACGCTGAGAGGAACGATGGGGACCTGGTTGTGAGAAGAGATTTCCAGACTCGTTGATAAAAAACAGCCCCCCGAGAGTCGATTGATCTCCATAGTAATCTTCGGGTCCGAGGACAAACAGATCGTTGGGACGAAGGTTGAGCTTAAATCCTGCTGCCATAAAGGCGACCTCTTGTTTTTTGACATGCTGGGCCAGTTCTGGGGAGGCGGGCAAGGATTCCAAGGCAAAAGTGGGGTAGGCGGTCAGGCGACAGACCTGGTCCAGGGTGTAATTGCGGTCGTCACGCATGCGTAAGACCAGATACCCGGGGCCAATGTCGGCTTGTTGGGCTTCTTGTTTGGAATTCGTAAAATGGAGGTTATGGCGTTGAGGGATAGGTCGGATCCTAAGGTCGGTATCTTCTTGGTCGCTCAACATAAGGGTGCACGACGAAACCTTGATGGCGCCGATCTGTCCCAGAGACATCTGAATCCATTCCCATTTTTCCAGGTCTGCCCGGCCTATGCGGAAGGCATTGGAACGGAAAGCTTGGTGATTGCGGAAGCGAATGCCCTGTAACTCCAGATTTTGCCATAGACTGCTCAATTGAGGGAGTTTGTCCGCTGGAATATCGTAGATGTGTGCCGTGAGATTGGTTGTTACCAATGGGGTGACCTCCCTGCCTGGGAATCCTCCCACTGGAGCCAGCTCTCCTAATTTGGTTTGTTCCCAGATCTCTGGGGATTCTTCCTTCGGTTGCGCCCGAAAGGAACAGCCTGCAACCAGCAGAAGAGACGTTATGTAGGTTGACCATAACAGGGATTTCATGGTTTTAAGCTTAGCAATGCCGTGTACGAGTGTCAATGGAGTGCAGGCAATTCCCTTGACCGTCAGCAGTTGATCCGATTTAATAGTAGCCCATTGTCAAAAAAGAACTTATGTTAATTAGGCCAGACATTTGCCCGAGAGAGATTTGGCCCGTGCACATGGATCTGTTAAACGTTATGAGTGATAGGTTGCTCCCAAATGGATGAATCTTGCATGTGCAGGGGGGCAGTGGCCGATATTGCCTAAAGTGCCCTTGACGTTATAAGAATTGGACTGAAAGCTATTATGGATCAAAAAGACTACCGTTCAGTACAACCCGAGCAATCATTATCTGAGGGATCTGGAAAACTTTGGCAACCGCTGGAACAAGGCCCGGCCAAGGTTTGGGTCTGGGTTATCGTGTGTTTGAGTATGTTTATTTTTACCTGGCATGCCTGCACCCGTATGGTGGCTGCCGGTGACACCTGGGTGGCCATGGCCTGTGGTCGTCACTTTATCAATCATGGTGTCGATACGGTGGAACCCTTCAGTGCCAACAGTCACCATGCTGGCCCCACTCTGGAGGAGATCAAGGCCTGGCCGGATTTGGCCAAATTGATGGTGAAGGCCGAGCCTGAAGAGATCGACTTGGATCTAGAAAAGGTCTCTAAGTGGAAGCGAGCCCTGATCCCTTCGTTCAGTTTAGAGACCATCCAGAAATGGCATCCGACCGGGTGGGTCAATCAAAATTGGCTCACACATGTGATTTTTTATTGGTTGAGCACAACCATGGGGTCCGAAGAAGAGCCCTTTTTCAATGCCTTGGTCTATTGGAAGTTCGGGATTTATGCCCTGACGGTATTGGCGATTTTCGCGATGGGACGGCAATTGGGCTTGCATCCCCTCAATGCCGCCATGGCGGCCAGTATGGCCTTATTTGCTGGACGTTCATTTCTAGATGTTCGGCCTGCAGGATTTTCCAATCTATTGGTTCCGACCTTGATCCTTGTTTGGGTTCTGGCGACCTATCGAAACATAGGGTGGATATGGCTTACGGTTCCCATCGCGGTGTTCTGGTCCAATGTGCATGGTGGTTATATCTATGTGCTCATCATGATGATTCCCTTCGTCGGTTTACATCTGATGGCGAGTCTACCTAAACGTTGGACGCTAGGGCTTTACTGTTGTGCGGGGTGGCTCGCTCTATTTTTTATTAGTTCCAAAGGTTTGAATATTGAAGGATTGCCAGAGCCGACTCTTTTATCCAGTAAGGTCTTCTGGCTCATCCTGTTGACGTCTGCTTGTGGATTAGCATTAACATGGATGCCGAGTCAGTCGCTTAAAACCTTGATCATCTATCATGTTGTCGCTTGTGTAGTTCTCTTCTTAATCATGTTAATCGGACGACTCTTTCCAACGATTCCAACCCATCTAGTAACGCGGCAATGGGATCTGATTAATGAAGAGTTGAATGCGGTGCGTGGGCAATTCATTGCTTTATACTTTGCCTTTGTAGGATTGGGAGTGATCCTGACTTTTTGCAAGCCTCATCTGGTGACGCTCAAGATGGGGCAGGTTGGACATTTGATTGGGGCTTATATCGTAACCCTGATTGCCGTGATTGTGTTCAACCCCTTTCATTTGACGAATCTGACGCATACCTTTGTTATTAGTGTGAGTGAGCATGCTGCCCGATGGCGTATGGTGCATGAATGGCATCCTGCTTTCGAATGGGACAATCCCGTAGGAACGGCTTGGCCTTTTTTGATTATCTTTCTTGTGGGGCTCGTTGCCCCTCTGTTCTGGTTGATTAGCTATATCGTGGCCCAACAAACCAGGAAGTCTGTCCCTGAATCGCAACAGGAGGGGCAGAGTTTTTTAAAGCTCGATTTGCCCATATTATTGGTTGCATTTTTTACCATATACATGGCCTATCGTTCTCGACGTTTTATCCCCATTGCCGGCTTTGTGGCTTGTCCCGTGTTAGCCCTTTTATTGCAAAACACGGTTGATTTGTGGTTCTCAACGCTTACAACGTTGCGAAATAACCGTGATTGGGTTGCTAAAACCCACTGGAGATTAGAACCTATTTATGTCGTTGTTGTTCTGGGATTGTTATCCTCCATTGGCTTTTTTGCACTCACCAAACATTTTAAGCAAATTGATGATAACTGGTTTTGGTTTGGAACCGCTCATACACAAGTTTTGATACAAATTATAGCCGTGGGAGTTTGGGTTGCCACGGCCGTGGTCGGTTGCCTACAGGTGATGGGAAAGACGACCAGCCCAAGGAAAAAGGTGGGAATGCTTTTGGGTGTGGGGAGCATTCCCTTGGTCATTGCCATCTTGTCTATTAAATTCGGTGGCCGTGTGGGTAACATGGTGGTCTTGTTCATCGCAATGGCAGGCATTGTGTATTTATCGGTTTTGATGATCGCACGAGAGATGAAACTGCAAACAGAGTCGGCTCTTGCCCGTCAGATGGGCAGGTGTGCCGTTAAAGGTTCGTTCCATCGGGCAGGGGTATTGGTTCTACTGGGTTTCTTTTTATTCGTGGGCAGTCGCGTTGCGATTAAATACAACGATGTTTATCTCAAGCCCTGGCCACAGGATCCGGATTATTATTCGGTGTTTATGCGTATGACCGCCTCACATCTCAAGCCCTTTGAGGCCTGTCAATTCATTCGTGACAACAAGCTCCACGGCAACATGCTCAACTATTGGACGGAGGGCGGCTTCATCGCCTATGGCCAAACCCCGGATCCCAACAGCGGCAAGACACCTTTGCAACTGTTCATGGATGGCCGTGCCCAGGCCGCCTATGACCGCAAGACCTTTGATCTGTGGTCTGCTATTTGGGCAGGGGTTCCCGGCATGTCGCAACGTCAAGCCTATCAGTTGCAAGTCAAGAAGAATAAGACGCAGAAGGATTTTCAGATCATGGGCGAGGCCGTGGTCAAGGAGCTGCGCAAGCACGATGTGTGGGTGGCCTTGGTGCCCAAGCTCCAGTTCGATAGTAACTTTGCCCGTGCCCTGGGATCTCATACGGATTGGCCTGTGGTTTACATTGATGACAAGCAGAAACTCTTTGTCGATATCCGCACGGAGCAGGGTGAGAAGCTCTTTCGGGGCATCGCTCCCGGACAGACGGTGTATCCCAATGAATATACCCGTCTGATGAATGAGGCCTTCCATAAGTTGACCTATATGCGTCAGTCTAAAGAGCAGCGACAGGAAGGCCTGGAAATGGCGATCAAGGCCTTTAACATGAAGCCCTGTGACATTACCGCCATCCTGTTGGTCAATCGTGCAGGAAACTATCCGGAACTCAAACAAGAGATCGCCATCTTTGCCCTGGATTTTATCGAGGACTTAAGCCAAAAACGTGACGAGTATCGTCAGCAGAACGGTTACGGCGGTTATCTGGAAGCCGGATGGAGGCTCTGCGGCTTCTTGGGCTCATACAAACGTCAAATCAACAACAAACCTGTCGATACCTTGGCACTACAGATGCAAGCCACTGATTTCGTCGATGAGTTGAAAACCCTTAGCGAAAAGAGAAGGTGGTAACTGTGGCAGAGTCCGAGGTGTCCTTGACGGTGTTCATGCCCTGTTACAATGAGCAGGACAATGTACAGGCCGTGGTGCAGAAGGCCCAGGCCATTCTGCAAGGCATGGAACTGGCCGATTACGAGATCATCGTTGTCAACGATGGCAGTGCGGATCGAACCGGCGAGGTCGCCGATCGATTGGCCCAAGAGGATGACCATGTTCGTGTGGTACATCATCCCACCAATTTGGGCTATGGTGCAGCCCTGCAATCCGGTTTCAAGGCCGCCCGTATGGACCTGATCTTCTACACCGATGGTGACGGTCAATTCGATCTGGCCGAGATGCCAACCCTGCTGAAGTTGATCGAGGATTGTGACATCGTCTCCTGTTATCGCTTGGATCGCAAGGATCCCCTGCAACGCAAGATCAATGCCTGGTGTTGGACACGGCTGGTGTGCTTCCTGTTTCGTTTGAAGTTGCGTGACATCGACTGTGCCTTCAAACTCTACCGACGCTCGGTCTTCGAGGGCATGACCCTGTGCAGTACCGGGGCCCTGATCGATACCGAGGTCCTGGCACGGGCCCTACGCAAGGGCTGCCGCATCGTGCAAAAGGGGGTGCATCACTATCCCCGCACCGCAGGTCAACAAACCGGGGCCAACCTCTCTGTCATCCTGAGGGCTTTCAAGGAACTCTTCGCTCTCCGTAAGCAGATTTTGTCCCAATCGAAGGGTTAGGACGCTCGGGATTGTCCCTGGGCCAAACAGAACAGCCATTGAATGCCCAATGGGGCGAATGAAGGGGGATTGCCTGCGAGAGCCGGGGGGGTAAATTCCACTTCCACTCCCTCCACCTCCTGGAGATATTCAAACGCTAGTCGACCGACCACACGCTCATCGTTTAAGATCTCGATCGATTGGATGACGTCTTTTTCCAGATCGATTTGGTAATGGAGTGACCAGGTATGATAGCCCTGGGGTTGATGGATTGTGACTTCGAGAAGGTTGTCTTCATAAGAGATCGATTGGGTGAAATGCAGGCCTTGGCGGGCCGCGTCACGTCGAACCAGGTCGATACTGTGAGAGCCCAGCCAGGGACGCGGTAGCCCGGCCCAGCATTGACGATGGTGGTCTTGGGGACTGTTGCAGAGGATCTGATCTTGCCCGAAGGTGAGTTCCAACCAGGGTTTATGCTCTTGGTAGACCTTGTAGATAAAGGGGATATAGGCCCGGCCCTGGATCGGCTGGTCGTTGAGGACGCCGGTAATGCGAAGGTAGGTCCAACCGCGTTTGTGCATGGCATCGCGAATGTCCTCCATGGGCACATCGGGCCAGGGCAGGTTAAAGGTCTCCAGGGGTGTTTGGTTGTATTCGAAGCGGTTTTCGAAGAGACCGAGGTGGGGGAAGCGACGATCCTGAGTCTGCGTCAACAATCCGTTACGCGGGTCACGTTCGAAATAGAGTTCTGCATCCTTGTCGTTGGTCACTACCCCTAGAAACGAAGCCAGGTTGGGATCGTCATAAGGGAAACTGCGCACGTCACCATTGCTCCAGAACCAGGTGCGGTTGCGCCAATAAACCTTGGGCTCGGCGCAGTTGTAATAGTAATGCCCATTTTCATTCAAAAGCCAGGCACAGAGTTTTTCGGATTGATCCGGTTTCCAACGCTGCATGCGAGCAAACAGGGGGCCGTCCACGCCCTCGGGGTAATAAAACCATTGCTCATAGGCCCCGCGACTGAGGCTGCCGGTGGTGGGATTGCGGGATTGTTGGGTGAAATGCAAACTGCGGATGTCACGGCGTTGCAGGACACCATTGTCCCGGGGAAGGCACCACCACAGCCCGGTCGCCACCAGCAGCAGGGCCGCCAGGCTCAACAGGACCTGGCGTGAGGTCAGACGGGCCAGCAACGCAGTGGTCGCAGAGGTTTCCAGGGTTGCCGCTGTTACAGCCGCTGCCTGGGCCGGCGTCGGGGCCGTGACATGGGCCAACAGGGTCAATCCCAAGGCCAGGCCACCGGCATCCAAACCGCGTTTCTTGAGGTCGGCTTGCAGGCGTTTTTTGGCCCGGAAAAAGAGGATTCTCGCCTTGCCCTCGCTACAGTCCATGGCCGTGGCAATATCGGCGTAGGAGTACTGTTCGTAGCAGCGCAGGGCCAGGACTGCCCGGTGCAGGCCGGTCAGGGTTTCGATGGCCTCCATGAGGCCCTGCACCACTTCTTTTTGCAAGACATCCCCGAGTGTGTCGGTTTGCTGTTGGGCCTTTTCGGTTAGATGGCGATCGGCATGGCGATCCAGGGCACGATGGCGGCGTCCCTTTTGACGGTAGTGCTGGGAGATCTTGCTCTGTGCCACACGGTAGACCCAGGGCCAGAATTTTTCCAATTGCTGGCATTGGGCAATGGATTTCACGATCTCCAGGCAGGTCTCCTGAGCCAAGTCTTCGGCCAGGTCTTGATTCAAGGTTACGCGATAGGTATAGGCCCGTATGCGGGGTTCGGCTACCAGTAACACCTCTTCCAAAGCGGATTGTTCCCCCTTCTGGGCTCGCTGCAGAGTGGCGGTGAATTGATCATCCATTGAAATCATCGGTATTCCCATCTGAACAAAAGACGCTTTAGAGAAGATTATAATCAAATTCGAGTTTAGAGATCCAGCGGCTTTTTGAATTCTTCCCCATCCGTTACAATCTTCGCTGCTGCGATCCTTGGTTATGGGAATAAAAGGGTTATCCATGAACAACCGTGCATTGAAATCAACAGAGCTTGGACTGACTTTTTTTAAGATCGGTTCGTTTAGTTTCGGTGGGGGCTATGCCATGTTGCCCCTGCTGGAAAAGGAGCTTTGTGAACGTAAGGGGTGGGTTACGGCAGAGGAACTGTTGGATGTCTATGCGATTGCCCAATCCACGCCTGGCATTATTGCCATCAATACGGCCACCTTTACGGGCTACAAGACCGCTGGAGTCCTGGGGGCCGTGGCCGCGACGTTGGGCATGGTCATGCCGTCCTTGATCATCATTACCGTGATCGCCACCTCGCTCAACCACTTTGACGAGTATCCCCTGATTCAGAAGGCCCTGATGGGGGTGAATATCGCAGTGGCCGTCTTGCTGTTGGTTGCCGTGGGTAACTTCATCCAGAAGACGGTCAAAAATCGCTGGAGCCTGATCTTGTGTTTAGGAGCCTTTGTGGCCGTGGCCTTTGCCCATTTGTCTCCTATTCCGGTGGTGATCACCGCCGCCTTGAGTGGTCTGATGACCTATTTCATAAGACGAGGAGGCCGCTCATGACGACTCTCGCTTTGTATTGGATTTTTTTCAAGATTGGTCTGTTTACCATCGGTGGGGGGCTGGCGGCCTTGCCTTTGCTGCAAAGTGAAGCCTTGACGCGTGGATGGTTTACCAGCAGCGAGTTCTTCCATATGGTGGCTGTGTCCGAATCCACCCCCGGTCCCATCGGCATCAATATGGCAACCTATGTGGGACTGGAGCAGGGCGGTCTGCTCGGAGCCCTGGCCGCGACTCTGGGGATGGTGACTCCTTCACTCATTATCATTGTGATCGTGGCTCGTTTTTTTCTCCATTTCAATGAAAGGCCCATGGCCCAGTCTATCATGGCCGGGCTTAGACCGGCTGTCACCGGCTTGATTGCCACGGCCGCCTTCCAGGTTCTACTCGTGGCGGTCATTCCCTGGCAGACCTTTCGCCAGAGCGGTCGCGTGATGGATCTGTTGGCCCCGGTCAATTTGGTGATGTTTTTGGGGTTGGGGTGGGCCTATCTTCGGTGGAAGGGACACCCGATTCTCTACATTGCTGTGGCGGCAGTGGCAGGAATGCTATTGTTATGACGCCAGTTGGAAATTTGTCCCTTTACCAATAAAAATCAGGGGAGCTGGAACTCCCTTCCGCTCTTGGAAGAGGTTTGCCATCGCCATCATCAGGTGGGTACTCCGGGTAGTTCCATTTTTTCCACTCTATATGACCGTCCAGGAAACCGATGTTCCCGCCTGCGGGGAGTTCGTCGTTGACCAGGTGGCTCGTGGTGTCCCAGATGTCGTGGTTTATCCAGAGTCCACCTTTGGTGATCCGTCCGAACTCTACTCCTAACTTGGCGTCTTCGCTATCTTGTGACATAATCAGATCTACGACCATGGGGCGAGCAGACGGCATTTTCATGCGGTTGCTCTTGATGCCCTCTGGTTTGATCGCATCGGTAGGATATTGGTTGATGTCAATATCAAGAATAAATCCATATCCGGCCACGCTGTAACCCGATCTCACAAAACGTTTACCATCAAAAGACTCCGGATCACTAGGGGAATGTGTCCACAGTAGATCCCAGTACTCTTTAATATTCTGAGTCTGGTTAGAAGGGCAGTAAAACATTTCGGGGGTCATTCCCGTTGCCAGTAAGTAATTCGCAAGGGAATGCCCGACGTCCTGGAACCAGCTTCCGCCTTTTGCCTCTGGCATTTTCCCATTAAAGTCATCCGCATACATAATCAGCCCTAGAGTTTGCTGACGAACGCGTGTGCCACAGCTTTTTTGCCTCGCCTGTTCTTTAACTCTACTCAAGGCTGGCATCAGAATTCCCATCAGTACGGCAATAATGGCAATGACCACTAGAAGTTCGATTAGAGTAAAGGCTTTGGGGGGGGCGGTGATGTTCTTCATCTATTGAGTACCTTCCGATTCATGTTCTAGTCAAGGAGGATTGGCTAAAACAAATGATTCACGAGGCTCGACCTTAATATAAATAAGTGTTTGGAAGAAAAATAACGCAAAAAAATAAAAAATAAGTCTACTTTGTGCCTGATATGTGTTTTTGACCGTGTTAAGAAGTTGGATCAGAGGTCGAAGAAGACGTAAGGCGGCAGACACTATCTTAATGCGTCGGTGTTTCTTCCCCTAGATAAAAGTCGTAGGGGCAATGGTACCCTCAGGTAATACTCTACGATCCAGGAGACGGTGGGCTTGAGGTCCAACGGGTGGGATCATCCAGAATACCGTCATGTAATTCTATTGAGGTGTAGTCCGACAGCGGGACTAGGGAGTGTCCATTCCCATCCGGTGCTTGGGGCCAACCATTGTCGTCGCGGTAGGTGAAGGCTTGGAGGGTTCCGCTCTGGCTATCGGCCAGTTCGACTCGTTCACCGCCATTGCTCAGTGATCCGCTATACACACCGGCGATGCGGCCTGCTAAACTTTGGTCATACCGGTCCAGGAAGGCGTCTCGATGGCTAACGAGCAGGATACGGATCCCTGGGCCCAATTGCGTGATCGGGCCGTCTGCAAAGGAGAAGGTGACTCCATCGCAGAGTGATACGGTGCTGAGATCGAGGATTTGATCCGTGCTGATATTGGTCAGCTCGATAAACTCAAAGTCGTCATCGTCATAAATGCCGTTGGGATCGTCGGTGGGGTGGTACATTAATTCCGTGAGGCGAAGGTAATCCTGCAGGTTGTTCTGCAAAGGAGATCCGGCAATAAACTCGATCGGATCGGACCAGTGACTCCATCGTCCGGTGTCATCCATCATCCGGTTTCGTACACGGTAGGTGTGGTTGGGTTGCAGGGAGTCGGAGGGGATTTGAATCAAGGTGTTACAGGGGTCGGTGATCTCTTCACTCTGCCAAAGGGCCTGGAGTTCGTATTTGCTGCGTGATAGAGTGGGGATCTCATATTCTTCCGGGGCAAGGTCGATGGCGACATCGATGGCAAAGTCGTCACTGTCATAACTGTCTTGCAGGGCATGGACCGCAATGACATTGGTTCCGTTACGTAGATAGGGATGAGGGGCTGTTAAATAGACATTTTCATAGGCATTGGCTTCATGTTCTGCTGCCCCGGTGAGACTGTTGTACTGTTTGTCCTCATTATTGCAATGGAGCCTGGCGACTTCGGTTCCATTGATCCAAATGATGCAGCCATCGTCAACATAGACTTGAAGGTGTAATGTCTCGACGTCATTGATCTCTGAAATCTCGAAACGGTTACGCAGATAAACGGAATAGTAATTTCCCTCCATGGATGAACGTCGGCCGGCCAAGCTGGTATTAAAGGTGTTGTCACCAAATCCCAGAGGGGTTTGTCCCTCTTTCCAATGGCTGTCATCGAACTCGAATTGAACCCAGGCTCCGATAGAGTCGCTGGGCTCTTCTTCTCCCTGGAAATAACACCAGTTTTCGTCGGCGGTACTCAATAATATATCATCACCGTCATCACTGCCTTGATAATTTAATTCATATTCCGCAATACGCCAACATAGGGCGGCGAAGCTGTCGTCTCCTTGAGGGTCACTAAAAGCACTGCAACTGAACCAGAGGTCGTCAATGGGGTAGTCCTCAGAACCCACATATTCGATGGTGGGGGTATCGGGAATAGAAGTGTTGTCGCCTGATGCTCCGGCGAGACTATCCAGATTACGATCGGATCCTACCCAATAGAAATTATCTTGAAAACGGCCACTTTCCCAGGCAAATTGTTTCATTAAAGCCACACAGCTTTCCAACGTCCCATTGTCCAGGGTTCTCATTTCAGTGCGATCCAGACGCCAACGGTCGCGATCGGCAGGCACGAAATCCTCAATGTGAGCGGCCAGTTCATCGATCAATCCATTGATCACCTCGGGTTGCCAGTGGAGATCCCTAAATTCGCGAATACGGTTGCGGTAGGCCTGTTTTATGGGAGCTTTTTCGGGATCAGGGTCATACTGACGGTAATTATTGTCATACTGTCGATCATAGATGGCGCCCATGGCATGATCCACGCCCTCATTGAAATAGGGCCCCCAGGTGTCGTCTACATCGAAGGGTAAGAATTGTAATTTGCCCATGTCGCTGACGCTGTAGTCGGGATAAAAATACCAGGCGGAGTTTTTGAGACAGTGATAACAATCCCCTCCCGAAAAGATGTCATAGTGGCGGATGGCTTCGGTTACGGTGTGGTAGCGATACCATTCGTCACAGTCTAAAAAGTTACGGATAAAATCAGCCGAGGCCGTGTAGTTTAGGTTCCAACGAATGTTTTCATAGTCCAAGGCGTCATCAACCGCATTGGGCCCTTGATAACGCAGTTGACGTGGGCCATCGTTGATTTTGTCTGAAAGCTTATACAGGTTTCCTTTGGGCAGGCCTAGGCGTTTGAGGAACGCACCGTCATAGTTTTCAAAGGCCAGATGCAACCCCCAAAAGTCGCCCAGGTACTGACCATCCACACCGGTCGGGGCCTCTTGCTCGCCATCGACCACACGGAAGTGAAACCACCAGATCTCCGGTGCAGGGACGTCAAAGGCCTGAAATAGACGCATGTCCATGACTTCGTTAAGTCCATAGGGATAACGATCGTAACTGGATATGATACGGTTACCGAACATCTTCCCGGTATTGAGATGTTGCCATGGATAAGGGAATTGATCCCCATAGATGTCACGGGCTTGGAAGTAGTAACCACGATTAAAACGAAATTTCATCGACCGTTTACCGGCATAAGAATTATAGTTATAGCGTCCATTGCCACCACGTAGGCGATATCCGATGTGGTCGTAGACCTTGCCCTCATAGAGAAAGGCCCCTTCCCAATTGTAGGCCCGACCGGCATTCTGGATCCTTTCATCAAACGATCCCTGGCTGATTTGATCCGCATAAAGATAACCATTGCATTGATGAAAATCACTCTCTCGGGTAATCAGGGTGTAGACCGGGATTGACGTTAAAATCTCGGCACTATGGATGTGCCCAGGACCATCGGCGGTTACCGAGTCCTCGGTGGCAACATAATCCGGTACTCCATCGTAGACATAAAAAGCGAAGTTCAGAGAGGCATCGTCGGCGTAAGGCACTTGGATGGTTGAGCCTGCGGTATCCTGGGCCACAATACGATAGCGTATCAAGGTTCGATTATTTTCACCCGGTACAAGTGCCGTATAGATGTCATCTCCTGCAATGGCGTCTTGCCCTATGCCATTGTCGAGCATCTCAATAGTCGCCCAGTTGTTGGGATCTTCAAATTCAGGGTTAATGGGTTGGGGTTGATTCGGAGTGGCGATCAGAGAATCGATGTCGATGGGGAGGTACGCGGGGATATAGTGCCCCGGTTCGACGACCTGATAAACCAATTGTACTCGATCGGTCCCGTTGGGGTCCGTGACCTTGGCCGTGATCTTGACGGCCTGATGGGAGTGGGGCACTTCGGGGGCGTGATTGACTTGACGGATCTGGGGGGGAGCCGATAGGGCCCAGACGCTATTTTGTTGGCCTGGACTGGGGAGGCCATAGGCCTCGCCGGGGCGATTAACGTCTTGGTAGCCCGAACTTCGCCAGCTCCCGGCTAGGTCGTTATCCAAAGCAGGATGGATCAGTTCCATCGAGGCTCCCTCGCCGTTGGCGGCGATGGGCCAGGGGAAAGTACACCCATAATCTACCTCATCGATGATCTCGCCGTCAGCATCCTTGAGAACCAGCGATTCTCCCTCGTTGCTGAGCTTGCCATCGAATGGGCCTAGAGCCAAGACTCCAAATTTCATCTGGACAGCATCGGGATCCTGGGCGATGACAAGGTAACCCCGGCCTGGGATTTCCGTGTCCGCAGGAAGGGTGTAATTCACGCCTTCCAAGCTCCATTCACTTAAGTCGATGTGATTGATCTCCGCATTAAATAACTCCACAAACTCCACGGCCTCAGTATTGTTATCTGGGTGATAATGGATTTCATTGATGACGATACTCGGGTGAAGGACAGAGGGATGCCCATGTGCGGCGGGAATTAGCAGTAGCATCAGGGTAAGGTAAAGTTCATAGTGGATATGACTCGGCCAGGGGGATTTTGTTCCTTCCATTCTCACGAATCCTCAATAGTACTCGATTTTCCTTTAATGCTAACCGAATACTATCTTAACAAAATGCTCTATTTATGTATAGTGGATTAGGGAAGAAAGGCGGGCTTAATCGAGCTGTATCTGAACTTTTTGCCAGACCTCGTCGATTTGGATTTGGTCTATATTATGCTTGGGATCGCGACTTTTAATCCCTTCTGGCCGGGTGAAGGGGTCCTTGGCAACCATGCATTCTGTGCGTCCGTAGGGGTAGATGCGGGCTGGATTGGACCAACTGAACATCATCACCAGGGGGACGCTCTGGGCCACAGCCAAGTGCCCAGGGCCGGTATCGTTGCTGATCACCAGCCCGGACAATCCCAGTGTCCACCGAAGTTCCGGCAGGGTGGTCTGGCCTACCCAGTTGTAAACATCACCTTGAACCATGGACTCCAATTGCCGGGCCACTCGCACCTCTCCATAGCTGCCCACGAAAACGGCAGGCAATCCATAGGTCTGTTGGATGCGTTGGATGAGTTCCGCAAAGCGATTCAGGGGCCAACATTTGTCTGCATGGGCAGAGCCTGGAACAATAACCACGTAATGGCCCTGTTTTAGGTTGTTTTGTTGTAATCTCGTCTGGATTTCAACCCTGGCCTCGCGGTGTTCAGGTAAGGCGTACTCGACTTCGTTTTTTTTATTCTGACCATTCCATTGTGGATCCACCATAGACAGATAAGTGTCTACTACGTGGTTCGATCTGCGTTGCTGGGGTACTCGATGGGTGTAAAACCAGGCTGAGCCTTCGCGTGATTCCGCCATGCCGATACACTGGCCTGCCTGTGTTAGTCGAGCAAAGAAAGCCGTTCGTAGTAAACCCTGAAAATCGTAAACCAAGTCGTATGATGCATTTCTTAGGTTAGTCGTAAGCTTTCTGAACTCACGGATCCAAGTCGTAGGGGGCCACAGTCTAGCGAGTTGTTTACGGTCAAACAGGATGAGTCGCCTTAAGTAGGGGTGGTTTTCGATGAGAGGGGCGAACTCCGGCCGGATCAGCCAATCGATCTCTGCATTGGGGTAGAGTTGCCTCAGGCGGCTCAAAGCTGGCAGGGCGAGTATGATGTCTCCTAGGGCACTGGGCTTGATGATCAACAGTCTTTTAGGGTCTTGTTTCATGGGGGCGATTGTAGGCGAAAGCAGGGGGCGAGGCAATCTCTCAGCTCCGAGGTGGAGGGGGCATTTAACGCCGCCCTAAAAAAACTTTGGTTTTTTCGAATTTGGCTGTGGACATATTTTCGTCATGTGGTATATTGCCTCACCTCAGACGCAGCAAGCCACTGAGTCATAAAAAACTTTAAAAGTTTTTAAAAAGCTTGTTGACAGCTGAGGAGTTTTGAATAAAATACTAACTTTCGACACTAAGTCGAAACGCAGTAAAAAAGTTCTTTGACAAGTTAACAACTAAGCTATATATGCAAAAGCAGCGAAAGTGCAGCTGTCGAGCGGGATATGCCCCACTCGTCAGTTTAAATGGTGTAAATTTTTACCAGCACTTTCGGTGCATGTACCAAAAGTGTTGAGCCTTCATTGACGAACCCTGTCTTCGGACAGATCGACAATATAAATTGAAGGGTTTGATCCTGGCTCAGAATGAACGCTGGCGGCGTGGCTAAGACATGCAAGTCGAACGAACCATTTATGGTTAGTGGCGAAAGGGTTAGTAATGGTTAGGTAACGTACCCTGTGCTTCAGGATAGCCATCCGAAAGGGTGGGTAATACTGGATGATATCATTTGCTTGATGTGAATGATCAAAGATTTATCGGCATAGGAGCGGCCTAATTCCTATCAGCTTGTTGGTGAGGTAATGGCTCACCAAGGCTCTGACGGGTAGCGGGACTGAGAGGTTGGCCCGCAACATCGGGACTGAGACACTGCCCGGACCTCCACGGAGGGCTGCAGTAACGAATATTGGGCAATGGGCGAAAGCCTGACCCAGCGACGCCGCGTGTAGGAGGAAGTCCCTCGGGATGTAAACTACTTTTCGGAGTAAGAAAGTCTTCGGATTGATCTAATCCGGAATAAGTCACGGCTAACTTCGTGCCAGCAGCCGCGGTAATACGAAGGTGGCAAGCGTTATTCGGTATCACTGGGCTTAAAGCGTGTGTAGGTGGAAAGGTAAGTGTTTTGTGAAATCCCTCGGCTCAACCGAGGAATTGCTTAGCATACTGCCTTTCTTGAGGCAAGTAGGGGTACGTGGAACTCTTGGTGGAGCGGTGGAATGCGTAGATATCAAGAGGAACGCCGATGGTGAAGACAATGTACTGGACTTGTCCTGACACTCAGACACGAAAGCGTGGGGAGCAAACAGGATTAGATACCCTGGTAGTCCACGCTGTAAACGATGCCTACTAGGTCGTGGGAGTTCTGACGCTTTCACGGCCGAAGCAAAAGTGTTAAGTAGGCCGCCTGGGGAGTACGGTCGCAAGGCTAAAACTCAAAGGAATTGACGGGGGCTCACACAAGCGGTGGAGCATGTGGATTAATTCGAAGCAACGCGCAGAACCTTACCTGGGTTTGACATACTTGGATGCCCTCTGGGAAACCAGAGTAAGCTGCTCTTCGGAGTGAAACTTGTACAGGTGCTGCATGGCTGTCGTCAGCTCGTGTCGTGAGATGTCGGGTTAAGTCCTTTAACGAGCGAAACCCTTACCGTTAGTTGCCAGCGCGTCATGGCGGGGACTCTAACGGGACTGCCGGTGTTAAACCGGAGGAAGGTGGGGATGACGTCAAGTCCTCATGGCCTTTATGCCCAGGGCTTCACACGTGCTACAATGGTCGATACAGAGCGACGCGAGACCGTGAGGTGGAGCAAATCGCAAAAAGTCGGCCCCAGTTCGGATTGCAGGCTGGCAACTCGCCTGCATGAAGGTGGAATCGCTAGTAATCGCGTGTCAGCTATAACGCGGTGAATGTGTTCCTGAGCCTTGTACACACCGCCCGTCAAGTGATGGGAGTTGGGAGTACCCGAAGTCGGATTGCTAACCCCTCGGGGAGGCGTCTGCCGACGGTAAGCCCGATGACTGGCACTAAGTCGTAACAAGGTAGCCGTAGGGGAACCTGCGGCTGGATCACCTCCTTTCTAGGGATTACTAGAACATGGGTCCTTATAGGGATCTATGAGTAGTCAGGCCTTTCGCTGTTTTGCATGGCTTAGTTGTTCTTGATATTCAGAGCCCTGTCCGAATGGACAGGGCTTTTTTTATGCCGCGGGGGCTAAAATGTCTGGCAGCGATGTAGGGGAGGTTCTTCGAATCAATCCTTTATTACCAATAGAAATCTGGACATCGTCTCGATCCTCTGATTCTTGGAAGAGGTTTTCCATCAATATCATTTGGGGGATAATCAGGGGTGTTCCATCTTTGCCATTCGATGTGACCATCTAAAAAGCCAATATTTCCACCTGCGGGTTGGAGATCTTTAGTCAGATGGCTAGTCGTGTCGTAAATCTGATGATTCCTCCAAAAAACTCCTTTGGTTATCTTTGTGAATTCAACCCCGTATTTGGCTTTTTTACTATCTTGTGACATGATGAGGTCTACGATCATGGGGCGGCCTGAGGGCATCTTCATACGATTGTTGATAATTTCTTCTGGAGCAATTGTGTCAGAGGGGTATTGGTTAATTGTACCGATATTGCCAGCATCTCCAAGAATTAATCCAAATCCAACGACACTATATCCCGTAAGGTGTCTAAGTTCATCCTATCGATTTGAGGGGTGGATTTTGAATCTCTTGATGTGAATATCTTCATAATCAATCTCCATTCAGAATAATATGAGTATGAAAACTAACTTAAAACAATTAGGTGTCCAGATTTTGAGGATAATTCACACCCTAGAATTACCAAATTTGCAGTAAATGGGTGTTCTTTTAGGGCCACTCTTCTTAAATGTCCACGTATTGTAAGTCACGTTACAATAAAAAATGATAAAATTAAGATTAATTGTAGGAGTAACAGAGGAGTAACAGAGTCACGTTTTATTAACTTTTGGAGGTCTTGACCTTAAAAGTTAAGTAACTGTTTGTTGGAGTCTTTTATAGAACGAATTGGACACTGTTATTTTGCGACTGCTCGAATGGCCCTCTGAAGCTCTAGTATCATCTCCTGAACCATACCAATGGCGTCTTTTAGATCTTCGTTGTAATCGTCTTTGTTGAGCAGGAAGCGGCTGGTGGTGAACTTGATGGTTGTTTCCAAGGCGGCCTTGGCGTCTCCTAATTGGTCAATCATTGGGGTATTTTGAATCATTTCGGTTTGATTCTTAAACGAGCGAAGGTCGCGTTCCAGGAAAACGGTTTCGTTTTGGATGCCGCGGGCCTGAGCCAGAGTGCGACGAACATCGGTCAACTTGGCGTCACAGGAGAGACTATGGAGCATGGTCCGGGCGGATTCGAGGGTTTTGATTGAACGTTCCACCCGTTCGGGCAGATGTCCTTTGTGACGCAGGCTTTCCTTGAGGTGGGGAATCAAGTCCCTTTCCAGCCAGCGGATGATGGGGCCTGCTGCCAGCTCGATAACCAGTTCATTGCTGGTGATTTTGACCAGGAGCTTGGCGACTTGCCGGTGGATTTCCCGTCGTAGCTTCATCTGCAGGGCACGCTCCGCTGAACGGCCATCGTGAAAGCCGAAACCGAAGACGTGCTCCGTTTCCTGATCCAGGAACTCATTGAGCTTTCGTTGGGAATGAAAGACCGTCTTGTCGATCGCCTCGTTCCAACTGTCGCTGGTCAGGATGTCTTGCAGGCCTTCCGATTCCAGACGCGCGGCATAGACGCGGCGTGTTAGATCCGCTAGATCACTGACAACCTCTGCCTTGGCTTTGTTTGTATCGTCCCGCTCCAGGGTCGTGGTATTTACACCGGCAAACATCTCGTACTTATCCACAACCGCATTCAGGGTGAGGACCGAATCGGCAATGAGATCGAATTCCTCCAGCAGGCCCCGCCGGGTTTCGGCGTCTCGAAATGCCTGCAGGGTCTCCAGAAAGGTATTACCGATGCCCTCAATCCGTTGGCCATAGGTGATGATAAACTGTTTTTTCTGATCGGGATGACGCAAGAGGGTGTCCAGTTCACCATCCAGGGCTGCGATCTTTTTATGATGATCACGTAAATCCTGTAAAAAACGTGTCAGAGCTTGCGTTTTGCCGCAGTCGGATTGTGGTTCAAACTCAGGTATCAGGTCAAATTCCTGGGCGATGTACAGCGCGATCTTATTCATGAGGTCATCCATTTCCTTTTCGGAGGGGAAAGGAATTTCATAACGTTGATGGGTCGTATTGTAGGTTTGAATTGTCACAACATAGTGGGTTTTATCATCGGGTGAAAATTCAAAGCAAGCCTCGATGACTTCTGGATGTATGGGGGTGGCCGGTACGGAAACGTCATAATATACAGGTCCACCCATAAAGGATGAACGACGCATGAATCCTGCGAGTTGAGCGGCAGGATCTTGGGGGGACAGGATGAACATACGCCCCTTGAAGGGGCCGTAGGTGCGGTATTTAACCGTTAGATCGTAATAAAAATCCTTGGACTCGTTGGTTATGGTATTCCCTTGTTTCCACAAGCTACGCTTTGACAAAGGCTTTTCAGCTCTACCTCTCAATCCATCTTCAACAACGGCCACATGTTCTTCGAAGGTGGTGTTGAGACTTATTTGCCGACAACGAATATTCACTCTGATCGCATTGATCTCGAGGGTATGCTGTCCGCATGAAACGACTTGGTCGGGTGACTGTCCCTCGACCGGGTTTTTCGGTTTCTCCCAGGCAGGCAGTATCACGGATACCTTATCTTCGATACTACCGTAATAAAAACTGCCATCCAAGGGGACTGTGAAGGGTGTTGTCGGATCAGGGGGTGTTAACTGTAAGGCAGATAGATCGTTTTTCAACTTGTCTTGAAGGTGCTGCCAGGAAGCCAACTCTATTGGAGTTTGGGCATGGGTGGTCGCGTTTGTTGCAAACAGCCATGCAGCCAGACAGATTAGCATGGCAAGGAGGGCTTTCCTGTTCATACGGCTCTTCCTTTCAAGTAAATCATACTGTGCAACAAGGTACTTGATATGACATGGGTGCCAATGAATTG
This sequence comes from Sedimentisphaerales bacterium, assembly GCA_963662565.2. Taxonomy (GTDB): domain Bacteria; phylum Planctomycetota; class Phycisphaerae; order Sedimentisphaerales; family Anaerobacaceae. Next base: position 60,457 of record CAXXXG010000023.1, read on the forward strand.
ACCATTATTGTATGTGGAGGTGGACAAATGTGCAACTGACAGTCTGGGCATATGTAAAAGAGATTTTTCTGATAGTTACGCCCTTTGGGGCAATGGTATGCTCACCTGTCCCAGAGAATACCAGGCGATACATATAGAGAAACAATGTAGGATGACTGCACGTAAACAATACAAAGTTGATGGATCAGCAATGTCAGTCAAATTACATTATCAGAAAGGAATTTGAGATGCCCTTAGATGAATCCCGGCTGAATGCCGATGCCCATAAACCCGATTCTCGCTTAGTGTGTCCGGTTTGCGGGGGGACTTTGATAGAAATCCGGCAAAAACTCCAATGTTCCCAATGCCATGTGATTTGTGAAACCTGTTGCGAAGGCGGGCAGGGCTAGCCAGCAATGGGTATGAAACATAATCAAGTGTAACTATTGTCCATTGGCGAATTGCAGCCAAAAGCAATTATGAAATCAGTTGTAGTAGATCCTCTGTATGCAATTGTGTCGCTGTCGTGCCGAGATTGTGGTGACGGCAACTCCGTGTGTGCTTTAGTTCGTAGGCAGAGTCAAGCTCTGTTGGTTTGATCCCCTGATGGAAAGGGGCTTGCAGTGGGGCACAAGAAAAAGGCCATGAATCCTATCGATTCATGGCCTTAGGCAGGGTCGACCCATGCTGGATCTCTATTGAGGTCCATAGAGACAGAGATTTAACCATTGATCGAGCAAAACCCAAAGGTCATCGAGATCGACGATGCCATCATCGTTGAGATCTTCACAGATGACACACTCACTTTCGGGAATGACCAGGTAGTCCTCGGTTTCGCCGAAGGCATAGCCCTCCTGGGGACCGGAACCGGCGTTGCCCAATTCTCCCGGGCGGTTGCCTTCGGTCCAGGGGCTCTCGGACAGGGTGATGCGGAGCCAGAGTTCCGCAGGTCCCTCGCTGGGGTGCCAGGAACGGAAACCCGGTGTCTGAACCAGGTGCAGGCCGGGGGCCCGCCCGGAGAAGTATTGGTTCTTCACGGCCCATTCGTCAATCGAAATGCCTTCGTGATTCAGATTGGGATCGCTGCTTAAGTCGTCGTCCCAATCGCCATCGCGGTTCCAATCGCACCAGATGTTGACCCAGAAGGGCGTTTCGGAATCGATGACACTGACGGTATATTCGAGCGAGGTCCAATCGCAGGCAGGCATGGATACCGGCAACATCAGGCCATCGTCCGCTCCATCCTGATCCGCCACATCCTTATAGGGATCGATGTTATTGATCCCATCCTCGTCGAGGCCCTTGTAGGACTCGATCTCCAGGGACACAGACTGTCCCAGGTGGGCCAGGGACAGGGGATCCAGGTGAAGGGGGCCTTGGGGATCCTTGCCGCCGTTGCCCAGGAAGGTGGTGGGGAACTGCCCGGGGATCCCCACGCCATCGACCGTATAGGCGGTCATGGAGGCGTAGATATCATTGGTGCTGTCCGGGGCGTCACCCAGATCGAAGTCACCCACCTGTTTGCCGGCACAGTTCACGGTCATGGTTCCTTGTCCACTGCGGTTGGCATAGCCTCCCACCTCAATGAGATAACTGTCGCCTGCCACCGCATCAAAGGTGACTTGCGATTGCAGTCCACAGAAATCGTCATTAAAGGTCAGCAGGACACTGGAGCCTTGGGTGCAGTTGCATCCCTTGTACACCGCGACCATCGTGTCGTAAACGCTGCCACAGAGGCTTACGGTCACGGTTCCCGTACAGGTCGCAGTATAGCAATACCAGAGATTGGGGCTGGTCATGACCATTCCCTCGCCGTCAAAGGTTGCCTCGCTGGTATCAAAGGCCAGTCCATCGATGTCGCCAATGGCTTCGGCATGTTGACAGGTGTCGTTATTGCCGCTGCCTTGGGAGAAGGCCAGTTGGGCGATCTCGGTATCCGTGAGTACGCGGTTGTATACCCGCACCTCATCCATAGCCCCGTTAAAGTAGTAACCGGCGGTCGCGGGATCTCGACCGATCTTGAATGATTCAGCAGGCACCCCCATGACCATGTTGTCCAAGGGCAGGCTGCGGTCGATCTGCCCATTGACATAGGTGGTGAGGGTTTGACCTTGGACTGAGTAGACTCCGGCCACATGTACCCAGGTACCCGCCGGTATGACAGTCCCACCATTCACGTTGCGGTTGACCACCACCTGTCCGGAGGTATCGCGAACCGCCAGTTCTACTTTGTTGTTCTTATAAATCGCCAGCTTGAATCCCCCATTGGCCCCCATGTTGCCGAATAGCTTGCGATCTTGGTTGTTATCACCCGGTTTGATCCAGGCGGTGACTGTAACATCATCGAGGACATTGAGTTGGGCGTGGGCCCCGCAATCCACATAGTCATCGGACCCGTCAAACTGTAGTGCCTGTCCCAGCAGACCTTCGACCCAGGCGGGATCTCCCAAGATCAGACCATGGTGTTCGTACCCCGAGGAATCCACGGCAATGCCGTCAAAGAGACCGTCCATTTGCCACCAGCCCACCAGGCCCGCATCCGTCTGTGCCCACGATGTTAGCGAGCAACACCCCCATATCATCAATGCGACTATTCGAATCCATTTCCCAGACATGATCGTTCTCCTTTAGTAAACATAACTTTTGATTTCTGTCATGCCTGCAAGCATTTGATTTCAGCTAGCGTTTCTATTGAATAGGGTCATGGCGGGATGGTTTTGGGACAGAAAAATGCAGAAATAATATAAAACACTAAAATATGCGCATATAAAAATAAAATGTATACCAGTCTGGTGTCATTTGAATTGATACCTTTTTTTAGGGGCTTGGTTTTTTAAGGATTTTTCCGTCTTTAACTGTAACGTACTGGTCCTGACATGGACTGTACTCCCCAAAGGCATGGTTGTTGTCGTGTTTTTATTGGGAGAATCTCGATGGCTATATGGAGAAGCAGGTACGCAGGACTTTGGTTATTGGTGGTGGCGTGTGTGGGGATGATTACGAGCGAGCGTTCGTATGCCCAGATACTCATCAATGAACTTATGGCCTCCAATGCCAACACCTGGAGTGATGCTGGCGGGGGCTATGACGATTGGATCGAACTGGTCAATATGGGCAATCAGACCGTGGATTTGGCTGGTCTATATTTGACCGATGATCTCCAGGACTTAACGCAATGGTGTTTCCCCACTGGAGCGGAGTCGATCATCGATTCCGGGCAGTATCTTTGCATCTGGGCCGATGAAGATGAAGGGGGCCTCAATGAGCTTCATTGCAATTTTAAGTTGTCGGCCAAGGGTGAAATGGTGGTGTTGGTGGATCGTGATGGTACCTCGATCCTGGACCTGGTCACGTTTGGAGCGCAGACGAGTGATGTGTCCTATGGACGCGATCCCAACAATACCAACAACTGTCAGTTTATGGGCAGGCCTACCCCCGGTCAAGCGAACCGGAGCGGTTACGCCGGTCAGGTGTCCGATGTGGAATTTAGTGTGGAACGGGGTTTTTATACCGATCCCTTTGACTTGGAATTGTCCTGTGCCACCCCGGGCGCACAGGTGGTCTACACCTTGGACGGGAGTACGCCCAGGGTTACGGATGGCGGTAACATTTTCCGAGGCAACCTCTATACCGAACCTCTTGATATCGAGGGCACCTGTTGCGTCCGGGCGTTAGCCTTTAAGAGCGGCTATCAATCTTCAGCCGTAACCTGTCACTCCTACTTGGATCTCCATGAGGTCCTCCAGCAGTCGAACGCCCCCCAAGGTTTTCCCTTCCATTGGGGGGACGTTTCGGCTGATTACGAGATGGACCCCAACATCCTGGAGACAAAGGAAACCTCTGATTTTATACAGTCCCTACGATCCTTACCCAGTCTATCTCTGGTCATGGATGTCAATGACTGGTTTGGTGAAGAAGGCATCTACACGAATTCATCACAAGAAGGAATTGATTGGGAACGGGCCGTTTCCGTAGAGTTTATTGACTTCAATGAGATTGTATCGACCCAGGTCAATTGTGGGGTTCGGATTCATGGGGGGGTATTTAGGGCCCCGGGGAACCCTAAACATTCCTTGCGGTTGTTGTTTAAAGGGATATATGGCCTGTCTCGTTTGGAGATGCCCTTGTTTGGACCTGATGCGGTCCAAGGATTTGAAACGATAGTTCTGCGTGCCGGTGCTAATGATAGCTATATGTATGCTGCTGGACCGCGTATGACGACCCAATATCTGAGAGACGAATTTGGCCGGCGCTTACAGTTGGCCACGGGACATGCCAGTGCCCATGGAAGGTTTGTGCATGTCTATCTCAATGGCCTTTATTGGGGGCTCTACAACTTGGTCGAACGGCCAGACAATGCCTTTTCAGCTGACTATTACGGAGGGGATCGCAAGCAATGGGAGGCTCTGCACGCCACGGAGGGTATCCCCTTTGATGCCTTTAACGGGAGCAATAGTGTTTGGCTGAAGATGATTCAGCTCTGCGGTGCCACAGGAGAAAGTTCGATTGCCTATCAGGCTGTACAGGGATTGGATTGTAACGGTATAAGTAGTGATCGATTTGAACCTTTATTGGATTTGGATAATTACATTGATTATTTGATCATCAATTATTGGGGAGGAAATTGGGATTGGCCCTGGAAGAATTACTGGTTCGGACGTGACACTTCTGATCAGGGAACTGGATTTAAATTCTACTGTTGGGATTATGAATGGACCATGGGGCTTCTTAGCCCGGTGACGTATGACCGGGTCAATAGTACTAATAGCGGAGTGGGAATCCCAGATGCCTTACTACGAAGTAATAGTGACTATTGTCTTGCTTCTGCAGATCGCATACAGTCCCTCTTTTTTCATGACGGGATCTTTACTCCAACGTTACTCTCACAGCGTTATGAAGCTTTGGCTCAGACCATTGAATCCGCCATTCTGATCGAATCGGCACGGTGGGGTGATGTTCGCTTCTCTTCACCCTTGAATCAGGAGGATTGGCGTCAGGGACGGGACTGGATCTTGGAGACCTATATCCCTCAACGAAGCGATATCGTCTTGCAGCAGTTTATTGATGCCGGCCTCTACCCGGACGTCCATCCCCCTGAATTCGAGATCAACGGGGAAGAACAATATGGCGGCTATGTGTCGCATTCGGATCAACTGAGTTTGCAGTCGGAGGCAGGACAAGTCTGGTATACCCTGGATGGGAGCGATCCACGTCTTCCAGAACAGATGGACAGTGGTTTTATTTATGACCAGACCATCATTCACGAGAATACTTTCAGGCGATTTTGGATTCCTGATGGACCTGTAGATGAATCCTGGAAGGGCGGGGCTGATTTCAACGATCTGGAATGGTTCTCAACTAAGGGGTCAATCGGCTATGATCCGGCCGGCGGCTTTGAGAGAAGCATTGAAACGAATGTGATGGAGCAGATGTATGGATGGTGTCCGGGGTGTTATATTCGAATTCCGTTTCAAGTGGGATCCATTGATTTTCTGACCTCGATGTCACTGCACATGATCTATGACGATGGTTTTGTGGTCTATCTCAATGGCGATGAGATCTTGTCTGCAAACACCCGAGGTGAGGTTCTGTGGAACAGTACGGCCTCTTCCTCCACGGGTGGGCATGGTGGACGTGGTGGTGGGAGCCCTGGATATGAGCAATACGAACTCATTGACAGTCTCTCGTTGCTCCGACAGGGTGAGAATATCCTGGCGATTCACGGTCTCAATTGCGATCCCAATGATGAAGACTTTTATATCGATGCTGAATTGACATTGAGCTGTGTTGTACCTGCCTGTGATCCAGAGACGGCCATTGTTTCTGCCAATGCCCACCTTTATTATGATTCCATACCCATTGAGACTACCACCCATATCAAGGCACGAACTTACCTCAACGGCCAATGGAGCGCCTTGAGCGAAGCTGTATTTGCCATTGCAAATGTTAACGAACAGTTGCGCATTACTGAGTTGATGTATCATCCCAGCGATGCAGTGGATCCGAACTGTGAATTTATTGAATTGGCCAATGTGGGAGAGGTTACCATTCCATTGAAGGGTGTGTGTTTTACGGAGGGAATTCAGTTTGAGTGTCCGGATGTGGAACTGCCCCCACAGGCTCGGGTCGTGGTCGTTCGCAACTTGGTTGCCTTTACAGACTTGTATGGCGATGATGTCACGGTCCTGGGTGAATATGAGGGGGCCTTGAGCAATAGCGGCGAGCGGATGGTATTGATCGATGCCCTGGGACAGTCCATTCTTGACTTTACCTACTCGGATACCTGGCATCCGTTAACCGATGGGGACGGCTACAGTCTGGAGATAGTCGAACCCACCGCGGATGTCACTGCCTGGAGCCAGGCCGCCAGTTGGCGGGCGGGGGATTGGCTCCACGGCAGTCCGGGATCTTAAAACTGGTTTTCGTCGAGGGTTTCGATTAGAATCCTGGCATGAAAATACTGACAACCATTGCATTGATCGTTGCCCTGGCCATGGCTGGTTGTGTTGGGGCACAAACCCAATCCTATGTTTCTGACGTGTGGGTGGCGGACCAGGGGGATGGCACATATCGCAATCCCATTCTCTATAGCGACTACTCCGATCCGGACGTCTGTTGCGTGGGGCTCGATTATTACATGACCGCGTCCAGCTTCGCTTGCATGCCTGGCCTGCCGATCCTTCATTCCAATGACCTGGTCAACTGGAGCCTCATCGGTCATGCCTTGCCCCGCATGTTTCCCACCGAGACCTACGATAAACCTCAACACGCCAAGAGTGTGTGGGCCCCCAGCATTCGTTTTCACGAAGGAGCGTTCTATATCTATTGGGGCGATCCTGATCTGGGACTCTGCATGGTCAAGGCGGAGAACCCGGCCGGGCCTTGGTCTGAGCCGGTGGTGGTCAAGGCGGGCAAGGGCCTGATCGATTGCTGTCCCCTATGGGACGAGGATGGCCAGGCGTATCTAGTACATGCCTGGGCTGCCAGTCGGGCCCAGATCAATAGCATCCTGACCGTACACAAGATGAACGCCGAAGGCACGGCCGTGATCGACGAAGGTCGTCATGTCTTTGATGGACACGAGGACCATCCCACCATGGAGGGGGCCAAGTTCTATCGTCAAAACGGTTACTATTACATCTTTGCCCCGGCCGGGGGTGTGGCCCAGGGCTGGCAGGTGGTGCTGCGCAGTCGTGATATCTATGGCCCTTATGAGGATCGTACGGTCCTGGCCCAGGGGGCAACCGAGATCAACGGTCCCCACCAAGGAGCCTGGGTACGCACACTGGTGGGACAGTCCTGGTTTATCCATTTCCAGGAAGTACAACCCTATGGTCGTGTCGTGCACCTCCAGCCCATGCAGTGGCAGGACGGCTGGCCGGTCATCGGCGAGGATCCGGATGGTGACGGCTGCGGCCAACCGGTCTTGATTCATGCCATGCCGGTCGTGGGGCGTTCCTGGCCTATCGTGACTCCGGTCGAGACCGATGAGTTCAATAGTGGCGAACTGGGCCTGCAATGGCAGTGGAACGCCAATCCCGATATCCGCTGGAGTATCATGCTCAAGGACAAGGACTACCTGCGTCTATTTGCCCTGTATATGCCTGACGGCTCCAAGAGCCTGTGGGACGTGCCCAACTTACTGCTGCAAAAGTTTCCGGCTCCAAGCTTTACCGCCACCACCAAGATGACCTTACAGAGTCAAGAGAGGGGAGTCCGAGCCGGGCTGGTGGTCTTTGGACGCAGCTATGATGTATTGAGCCTGACACCCACCGAGGGGAAATATCAGTTGGAGCATCATCACTGTCGCCGGGCCGATCGCGGCGGCACTGAGTCATTACAGGCCAAACGCATCGTTGACGGCCATGAGATCTATCTACGCGTCACTGTGCAAGAGGGGGGGCAGTGTCAATTCTTCTATAGCATGATGGACAAGGATTATGTGCCATTGGGTGATCCATTCCAAGCCCGAGAAGGGGCCTGGATCGGCACCAAGGTCGGCATCTTCTGCCTCAAGTCACCGGGGACACGCAACGGCGGTTACGCCGATTTCGATTGGTTCAGGATGTCGCCTAACCTTGATTAATCCAGTTCCAGCATGGGATTGACGAATAGGGCCAAGGGCAATGCGTCATTCTCTGCCGGGGCGGTGACCATGAACGTCAAAAATTGGTCGTTAGGGGTGATGTCGATGTCGATCTGTTGTTGTCGTTGGCCTTCGCTGCTAAAGTGTTCGGCGAAGCGTGCCTCGCCATCGACCAGTACCCAAATCTGGAGGTCTTCACTTGCACGTTGCGTGGGCAGGCCTGTTTGGCATTGGAAGCGTTGAATCGATACCCCTGACATGGCACTGCGTAGCTGTCGAAGATCGAATGTGATCCCTGCATTGGCCGTCATGGCAATGGTGGGGGTGTTAGGTTCTGTATTGTCATCCAATGTCATGGTCTTGAGGTTGAAGGTTGACCTGGGGGTGATGCCTCCGCAGGTGATGCTGGCTCGACAGAGTCCCAGACTGTCCGGTCCCTGGTCAAGTGTGAGCCCTGTTGAGGTGGTCACGATTGGGCCTTGTCCTGCGTCAGGGATGAATACGCCATCGACAAACATCAATTCATCCACGGGTTGGAAGCCCTGGGACACAGCATTGAGCACCAAGGGGGTGCCGGTTATGTCACCGGAGCCGGGGTTGAGGCCCTGGCCCATCAGGCCGGTTCCCAGCCCATTGCCTCCGCCGACCAGATCCGCCAGGTTGAGACGTTTGCCCGGCATGCCGAGGCTGGTGTTGGCTGGAAGCTGTCGCATGAATAGACGGGTTCGTTGTTGGATTTGGGCTTGCTCGATACGACCGCGGGGATTTTGTGTGGCGACTTGACCGGCGATCAGGTTTTGGGTGGAGGCCTGGCGATAGGTGGAGGTTTGTAGACCGACTTCGCCTTGGAAGACGTGTAGTTCACTGGCGCTATCCTGGCCCACCAAGAGACCGAATTCAGTGCCGTAATCGATCACTTCGGAGATGGGGGTCACCACGGAAAAGCCTTGTGCCTGACGGGGTACCTGGGCCGTGATCCAACCGCTATCCAGGGACAGACGATTGCCGTTGATCAGTTCGATGGCACTGGGGGCTTGTAGGATGACCTCGGCCCCCTGGTTGAGGCGGATGCGAGCGTAACCTTCTTCCAGGCGGATGGGTTGGGCACGCAGCCTGGCTTGCAATCCCAGAGGACGATCCCAACGGGCGTCCACCGTCTCAACTACCGTGGCCACCGTGCGATTGGCATAGGCGATCAGTCCAACCAGACCGAGCAGACTAAACACGATCAGGATAACGGCCGCGGCCTTGGCCACCTTGATACTGGCTCGAAGTCCTTGTGTTAGATTTTGTCGCAAAGAACCCAAGGTGTCGGCCAAACTGGAGCGGCGTGGAAGGGGCGTCATCGGAAGGTCGGGATGCTGTTGCCTGAGAAAGCTCTCCAATTGTTCGCGAGCATAGAGTTCGATTTGACGACGTCGTTCTTCGGCCGGTAGATTGGGTGAGAAATGGAGTGACGTGGGGGCTTCAACGGTTTCTTCTCGCAGGTTCTTTTCTTGCAACAAGGTCAGGAGTTCGTCCTGGCTGTAGAGTTCCCAGTCGTCAGTGGGATCCTCGGGCATGGGCACCATCTGTCCCATGTCTGTCAGGCCGACATGGCTGGCCAGACACTCCATATAGGTCTGGGCCGCCTCAGGATGTTCGGCGATGAATTGATCGAGTTCGGCGAACTGAGCGTCGGAAATCGAACCGTCCAGGACCTGGATGATCAGGGTAATAAAGTCGATGGGAATGAGGTCCTTCTCGCTCATGCATATTCCTCCTGTTGCAGGGTTTGACGGACACAACGCAACAACATGGCGTGGATACGGGCGATTCTTTTATAGACGCTCTGCAGTGAGCGGCCATATTGATCGGCAATGGTCTTGACAGCGGTTTCTTCTTCGTAGCGGAGCCGGATCAGTTCGGCATCGCGTTCGTTGAGTTTGTGGACACAGGTTTGCAGGGCCTGGATGCGCTGATCGAATTGGGCAAACACCAGGTCCGCCTGTTGTTGGAGCAGGACCTGGACGCCTTCACTGAACTGTCGGTTGCGCCGAGCATGTTTCTTGCGGGCCCCCAGGACCGTGTATTTGGCCATGGCGATACCCCAGGCGGCGAAGTTGGTGCCGGATTCGAACTGATCGAAACGAGACCACATCAGCAAAATCGTCTCTTGAAAGAGGTCGTCCGCATCATGGCGGTTAGGCACCATGCCCCGCAAGAAGGCATAGACCTGGCGTTGGTGTGCCATGAGCAACTGCAAGAATTCATTGGTTTTAGAAGAATCCGTCATAATAGTATGAGTAGATAGCCACCAAGCTGACTTATTCAACCCAAGAAACAAATAAAACTCAATCCACCTCCTGTGGGACGATGCGATAGGTTTGTCCGGCGGTGGTGGCGAATGAATGCGTCATTCCCATGTCCTCGGTTTGGATCTGGCGGCCATCGCATAACACGTTCAAGTCTCCCAGATGGCTGATGTTACAGCGACGTCCCAATTTAGAGTGGATCTTGATCTCCGTGGCCTTGCCCTGACTCCAGGCAATATCCACCTCGAATCCCTGCCGCCCGCACAGGCCGCGCACCGAGCCCTCGGGCCAGGCCTGGGGCAGGGCCGGTAGGATCTCCAGGGCCGCTCCGTGGCTTTGCAGCAACATCTCCGCAATGCCTGCGGTCAGGCCGAGATTGCCGTCGATCAGGAAGGGCGGATGCAGGGTCATCAGGTTTGAGGCGGTGTTTTCCTCGATGATTTTTTGCAGGTAGTGGTAGGCCTTGTCACCGGCCTTGAGGCGGGCCCAGAGATTGATTTTCCAGGCCCGTGACCAGTTGGCAGGAATGTCGCCCCGCAGAGAGAGGGATTGTCGAGCCGCGGCTCGTATCTCTTCTTGGTTGAGCAGGACCGTACCCGGATAGAGTCCCCACAGATGCGACATGAATTTGTGGGTATGATCCACATCATCACGTTCTTGGAGCCACTCGAGCAGATCTCCTTGGGGTCCAATGGGTGGAGGAGCCAGCTTGGCATGTAAACGCCGCAAACGTTGAACGAAGGGAGCGTCTTGATCCAGGATTTCAGCAGCCTGACAAGTGATGTCAAAGAGACTGTCGATGATCTCGTGGTCCATGGTGGGCCCGGCCACCAACCCCCCGTGTTCCGGTGAATTGGAGGGGGAACTGATGAGTTGGTGGGTTTGAGGGTGGGGAATCAAGGTCTGAGCAAAGAAGCGGCTGGCCTCCTTCATGATGGGATAGGCCTCCTGGGCCAGGAAGTCACGGTCTCCGGTAAAGAGATAATGTTCCCACAGGTGGTGACAGAGCCAGGCCCCGCCTGTGGGCCAGATCCCATGATTGGAGCCATTGGCCGGTGCCGTACAACGCCATAGATCGGTGGTGTGATGCAAAACCCAGCCATTGGCATCATAGTGGTTGCGGGCCGTGTCACGTCCCGTCTCAACACAGTCCTGGATCAGGCCAAAGAGGGGCTCGTGACATTCGGAGAGGTTGCAGACCTCGGTAGGCCAGTACGCCATTTCCAGATTGATGTTGACCACGTAGCGGCTGCCCCAGGGCGGGCCGGTGGAGTCATTCCAGATGCCCATCAAGGTCAAGGGTTGGGAACCGGGTCGGGACCCGGCCATCAGTAAATATCGACCGTATTGAAACAGGAGGGCCGCCAACTGGGGATCGTCTGTGTCCGCTGCATGAGTCAGACGCTGAGGCAGAGGCAGTGGGGAAGAGGGGCCCAAGTCGAGAGAAACCCGGTGGAACAGGGATTGATAATCTCTGATATGTCGGGCTAAAAGGGTCTGGTAGGTGAAGGTCTGGGCCTGTTCCAATGTCTCTTCGCAACGGGCCATGGGGTCACCCGAGATATCGTCGTAGCGTTTGAAACTGGTGTGTCCGTCCAGCAGGATCGTGACACTATCGGCGGCGCTGACACGCAGTTCATCTTGGGTTGTACGGATTTGGCCCCCTTCACTGAGAACCACCAGGCGAGCGGCGAAGGTCAGTTCGCCGTAACGAACCTGTCCCTGCAGGATCAGTTGGTTGGGGGCCGGGGATGCGAATGACAGTTGGTCATGGAGACTGCTCAAAGAGGCGTTGACATAGACCTGACCGGGTCGGTCGGCCTGCATATGCCAAACCAGAACCTGATCTGGAGAACTCATGAAACACTGGCGGGTGAAGTTGATTTCCCGTACTTGGTAGGCCACGGTGGCCAGGCCATGGTTGAGATCCAGATTGCGTCGATAGGAGGTCGCGTTTTGGTGGCCGGGACATTGGAGATGCAGGGTCCCGAAGGATTGATAGTACGCTAGGACTAGAGGGTCTCCCATGAAGGTCTGCGCCGCCAGTCCTTCGGCCTCTTGTTGACGGCCCTCAAAGAGCAGAGAACGGATTTCGGGCAGGGATTCGGCTGCGTTGGGCCGGTGATTGGGGCCGGGTTGCCCATTCCAGAGGGTGTCCTCATTGAACTGGATACGCTCACGCCCAGGACCGCCATAGACCATGGCGCCTAGGCGTCCATTGCCCAGGGGCAGGGCCTCGATCCATTCTTCAGCGGGCTGATCGTAGCGCAGGACCAGATCAGAGGCAGTGGCCAGTCTGCAGTTGATCATACTTACGAAGATGGTTAGCCATAGGCTGATTGTTTTCATTATAAGATCCCTGAAATATGCTCGATATGCGGGGAGTCTAACCGCCTGTGATCTGGGTGTCAAAGAGTCCCTGAGGCGAGGGGTTAAGGCTGATAAAAAAGTTTGTCTGCAGGTTGAATCCAAAGGTTGAATGGACATTAACTTATGAACGTGTTGCAAGGTTTTTATGTTAAGCCCTTTAAAAGGAGGAAGTTATGTCTAAGAAGGTTGGCCTGTTGTTGCTGTTAGGAGTACTGTTCTGTGCGGGTTCAGTCGGTTGGGCCGAAGATCTGATCATGGGCTATGTCCTGGTGGAGTTTTATGACGGGACTACCGGAAGTACCATGGACGATCTCTACGGGAGCAGTCTGTATCCGGACAATGCTACGGAGATGGTTTGGCTGGAGTCTTTTGAAACCCCTACCAATCGAGCCGATAACTACGGGACTCGTGTAGGCGGCTACCTGATTCCGCCGGAAACCGGGGATTACACCTTTTACATCGCCAGTGACGATGCCAGTGAACTGTGGTTGAGCCCGGATGAGACCTATGAAGGCGCTCAGATGATTGCCACGGTTCCCGGTTGGGCCAGTGTGCGTCAATGGGATAAGGATCCCAATCAAACCTCTGCTCCGGTGAGCTTGGTGGCCGGTCAGAAGTATTATATCGAAGCCGATCACATCGAAGGCGGCGGGGGCGACAACCTGGCCGTGGGTTGGACCGGTCCGGGCATTGGTGATGCCATTCGGGTGATCGATGGTCAATATCTCTCGCCCTATATCTATGGCCAAGACGATCCCTTGATCGTGGAATACTACAAGGCACGCGTGCCTTCACCGGCAGACGAGGGTGTGGCGGATTCGCTGGAACCGACCCTGTCCTGGACACCGATTATCTATGCCGATCATTACGATGTCTATCTCAGTATGAATGAACAGGACGTTAATGAGGGTTCGGTAACGGCTTTACAGAGTGATACCAATAGCTTGATGGTCACCGGGCTGCAAACCAATGCCCAGTATTATTGGCGGGTCGATGGCGTTGAGTCTGATGGCACGGTTTACACCGGCAGTATCTGGAGCTTCACGGTTGTGCCTCCCACGGCCATCTATCCCAGTCCTCTCAACGGCATCCTCTTTGTCGATCCCAATGCGGATCTAAGCTGGACTGCCGGTTTGGGGGCCATAGAACATCACCTCTATTTTGGTAGCGATGCCGATGAAGTCGTGGCGGGGACCAATGGTGCGGACAAGGGCGTCATGACCGAGACCACCTTTGATCCAGGCACCCTGGAAGAAGGCGTGACCTACTACTGGCGTGTGGATGAATTCGACGGAACTCAAACTCACACCGGTGCCCTGTGGCAGTTCCAGGTGGAATACGAGGTTCCCTTAAGCGACGATCCCAACCTGATCGGTTGGTGGAAGATGGAAGAGGGCGCTGACGGGCGAGTCGTGGACTGGTCCGGCCATGGCAATGACGGCACCATCGCCGGCGATCCCATGTGGGTCGTGGGTGAAGACGGCATGGCTCTTGACTTTGACGGTGAAGGTGACATCGTCGAAACCGGCAAGTATGCCTCTGAGTTGGGGATTGGCGGGGCCGCTCCTCGTACCGTGGCGACTTGGATGTATGTACGCAGCTTTAATGGTGCCGCTCCCTATGAAATGGGTGGTGGCAATTCCGGCCAGTTCTCTGTGGTGGCACGGAGTGAGAACCGTTGGCGTCTGCAACACTGGTATGCAGATACCGATTTCGATATGGTCGCCCAGGACGAATGGATTCACTTGACCCATACCTACGATGGAACCGCTGACCGGATCTACAAGAATGGTGAACTGGTCACGACCTTTGAAGTGGTCTTGAATACCACGGACAATGCCCCCTTCACCCTGGCCCAGTTCAGATATACCCAATTCGATGGGATTCTGGACGACATGCGACTCTATAATGTGGCTGTGGATGTGAACGACATCGCTACCATAATGCGGGGCAACCTCTTGAAGTCCTGGAATCCTTCTCCCAAACGCTCTGCCGATGTCGATATCGAGCAGGTGACCAGCCTGAGTTTCAATGCGGGTGATGGTGCGGTTCTCCATGACATCTACTTTGGTACCAGTGCCTTGGCCGTAGAAGAGGCCTTGGCCGATGCCAATCTGAGTCCCGAGTATATGGGCCGTCAGGAAGAGACCTCCTTTGACCTCACCGGTCAGGTCGAGATGGGCATGACCTACTATTGGCGTGTGGACGAAATCGATCCCAACGGTGTATTGACCAAGGGGCGTGTCTGGAGCTTCAATGTGGTGGATTACCTGATCATCGACGACTTCGAGTCCTACGACGATGACACCAATCCTGTCTTCTATACCTGGCTGGACGGTTATGACGATGACGCCGGCAATGGCACGGGCGGCATCATCGGTAATGACGACCTGCCTTATATGGAGACGGATATCGTTCATGGTGGCAATCAGGCCGTGCCGTTCCAGTACCGCAATGGTAAGAGCAGTCGTGAGCATTACTCTGAGGTTTCATTGAGTTTCGCTGAAGCTCTGGACTTCACCCGTTCAGGGGTGACACATCTACAGTTGTCCTTCTATGGCAATGTTGAGAATGATGCTGAACCGTTTTATGTGGCTCTGGAAGATGCCAGTGGTCAAGTGGCCGAGGTGGTCTATGCCGATAGCGAGGCCCTGGCCGTGGCCCAATGGCAAGACTGGACCATTGCCTTGAGTGATTTTGCCGGGATGAACCTGCAAGCCGTCAAGGTTCTTCACATTGGAACGGGTAATCGGTCTAATCCAGTCAGTGGTGGTCTAGGCGAATTAATTTTAGACGACATCATCCTGACCGTTGCCCCGTAGGAAAGTGAACCCTGTTTATGTTATAATGTGGCCCAGGCTCATTCAGCTTGGGCCACTTTTTTACGTTAAAATGGAGATGATGATGAAATCCTCCCCTCTATGGATTTTACTTGTAGCTGTTTCAATGGTTTATGGCCAACGTCAAATCACCGTGGCCCCGGGTTCTTGGGGTGACTGTAATACCATTTCTGAAGCCGTGGCCATGATCGACAATCCCAATAGTGAGCCCGTGGAGATCTATGTCTACCCCGGCCTCTATCAAGAACGGGTCGAGATTCCCCGCGGCATGACCCATGTGAGCCTCGTCGGGGTCGCCGAGGATCGCACCCAGGTGATCTTGCAGGGCGGGGCCAGTGACGTGGCGGTCTTCAAGGCCGGGGGAGACGACCTGTTAGTCCAGAACATCACCATCGAGAACACCGCCGGGGCCACGGCCGGTCCCCAGCAGGCCGTGTACGTTGATGGTAAACGTCAGGCCTTTGAAAACGTCCTGATCCTGGGCTGGCAGGATACCCTGGGCGTTTGGAACGGCTGCGTGAGCTACTTCCATGGTTGTGACATCTGGGGCAGCGTCGACTTTATCTACAGCGGCGGCACTGCCGTCTTCGATCGTTGTGACATCACCCAACGCCGCAACACCGGTGGGCCACTAACCGCCCCCAGCACCCCCGAAGACGTGACCTATGGCCTGGTCTTTCTCGACTGCAACATCACCCGTACGGAAGACGTGGCTGACAACACCTCGACCCTCATGCGACCCTGGCGTCCCTATGGCATGAGTGCTTTTTTACGCTGCACCTTGGACGATCACATGACGGCCAAGGGCTGGAGCGAATGGGACGGTCGCGAGGACACCTGTCGGGCCATTGAGTATGGCAGTGTCGATTTCGCTGGCGATCCGGTCTCCATGGACCAGCGGGCCGAGTGGGTTAAGATCTTGAGCCCACGTGAGGCCGCGAATTACACCCTCGACACGATCCTCGACGGCTGGGATCCCACCGGTGTAGCCGTAGATGTCAACGAGGCTCCCGCCTTGCAACGAGCCAACCTGGAGGCCCTGATCCAAGAGGATCCCAACGGGGCCGCTTCCCTGGATGGTCAAGGCGACCAACGACGACGGGGCGGCACCACCGGCGGTGCCGATGGCGAGGTTGTGACTGTCACTACTTGGGATGAACTGGCCGATTATGCCGCCGATCCCGATCCCCTGGTGATCTTGATCGAGGGAGAGTTGGTCGCAAAGCAGCAGGGCAGTATCCCACTGGCCAGTGACAAGACCCTGATCGGTGTCACCGCAGACGCCGCCCTGGTGGGGCGAGGCCTGAGTATGAACGGGGTGGAAAACATTGTCATCCGCTATCTCACCCTGCGGGACAACGCCATGCTGGGCGATTACGACGGTAAGGCCAACGACTATGACGCCTTGGCCATGCGCAATTGCCACCACATCTGGGTCGATCATTGTCATCTGTCACGGGCCGGGGATGGACTCTTGGATATGACCTATGGCACGGCCTATGTCACGACATCGTGGAGCGTCTTGAGTTTTCACAACAAGGCCGCTGCCGTCACCGGACGCAATGACAGCGAAACTCCCTTGACCTTCGATCACTGCTGGTTTAACAACACCGTACAACGCAACGCCGCCGTCACCGCCGGTCAGGTCCACACCTTCAATTGCCTCTTCACCGGTGTGACCGGTTACGGCATGAACGCCCGCACCGATACCCAAATGCTCCTGGAAAACTGTGTCTTCATCGAATGTCACAATCCCTATTACGCGGAAAAGGGCGGCCAGTTACAGGCCGATGGATGCCTATTGACGGATTGTACGGGCAAGACCGTGGAAGAGCCCCTCTCCTGGTCCCCGGCCTACACCTACCGCCTGGACGAAGCCAATGACGTGCAGGCCCTGGTCACGGCCCAGGCCGGTCCCACGGGCGATGCCTGTCCCGACACCGGCCCTAGTCTGGGCATCAATTTCGGTCCTGCCGATCAGAGAAGCCTCTATGGCTATCTGGCCGATGACGGCACCGCTCTGGAAGTCATCGAGGGGGGCTACTCCTATGGTTGGAACCATGACCACACGGGAGCAAGTTACTGGCGTGAAACCCTCAGTTACAAGGACGATCAAACCTGGGTACCGGTCGATGCTGACCTACGTCGTAATGGCGGTCATGACTTCGATAACGGCAATCGCGTTTGGGAACTTTCGGCCATAGAAGGCTGGTACGACGTCCACCTCGTCTGCGGCGATCCCGGCGACCCGCGTCATCCAGATGATGACAGTGTCAATCCAGAACGTCTCAACCACCTCCTGTTAGAAGGCACCCGCCTGGAAGATCCCGATGGAGCCTTGCCCAATGATTACGACGAATACCAGGTACGGATCTATGTCAATGACGACTTTGTGACCCTGGCCCAGGCCCAAGACGGTGACAACGCCGCCATCTGCTTCCTGGAAATCGCCCCAGCCTTTACCACCGATGACGATCCCTTCCAAACACCCACCTCCTCCGGCCGCCCCAGCCACCGTTGATTCATCTGACATGTTACCCAAACGTGAACAAGGATTGGTCCCATTTTGGGTGCCATGCTCACGCTTCCGGCTTCGTTGAAACTGCGCCGTGACAAGTTGCGTGAGCATGCTAACTTTACGGACGGATTACCCGCACGATTTGTTTCACTTTGCTGTCACCCCAACATGCTTATCTAAGGATAAGCATGCCACCCTGTTGAATATAGAATTCATGAGTAAACACTTAGTGGACGAACCCCACCCAAGGCGGTTCATCGGTCCTTCTGCACTTCGGAGTGTCAGTCTTTCTCCTCACCCAGTTCTTGCATATTCTTCTGGCTCTGCCTGTGATATTTGGGTAAGATAGGTCGAAATAGGGAGTTGCAGCTCAAGTAGGCGACGATACACCCAACTCCGCGAAGTAAGAGGATTTTCAAGCAGTTTTCAAGAGAGGAATGGAATCATGCTGCGATCTTTGTCGTTTTTTTTGATCGGACTTTGTTTGTCAACAGCTCAGTGCTTTGCCTATTCCGGCGGGACAGGTGAACCCAACGATCCCTATCAAATCGCCACGCCCCAGGATCTGATCGATTTGGGCAATGAGCCTAATGATTACGACAAAGACTTCATCCTGACTGCGGATATCGATTTATCTGGCTATACCTTTGATCAAGCCGTGATTGCACCGGATGAGGATGGTGATTCATCGTTTGATGGCACTGAATTTCTCGGTTCTTTTGACGGTCAAGGGCATGTCGTCAGTCATCTCAGCATTCAGGGAGCTTATTATCTAGGATTGTTTGGCAAATGCTCCTCTGGTGCGATCATTTCCAATCTGGGGCTGGAAGCGGTGGATGTCAATAGCATTGGCGATTCTATCGGTGGTCTAGTGGGACGGAATTATGGCCGTATTACGTCGAGTTACAGCACTGGATCGGTCAGTGGAACCGGAGTTTATGTCGGCGGGCTCGTAGGAGTCAATTCTTCTGGCAGTATCACGTCGAGCTATAGCACCGGTTTGGTTAGTGGAACCGGAGATTATGTTGGCGGGCTCGTGGGACACAATTCTGGCCTCATCACATCGAGCTACAGCACTGGCTCGGTCAGTGGAGATGACGATGTCGGTGGGCTCGTGGGATACAATGGTGGTAGCACCACATCGAGCTACAGCACCGGCTCGGTCAGTGGAAATGACCGTGTCGGCGGGCTCGTGGGAATCAATGGTGGTAGCACCACATCGAGCTACAGCACCGGTTCGGTCAGTGGAACCGGAGTTTTTGTCGGCGGGCTCGTGGGATGGAATTATTATGGTAGTATCACGTCGAGCTACAGTACCGGCTCGGTCAGTGGAAATGACCGTGTCGGCGGACTCGTGGGATACAATGGTGGCAGCATCACATCGAGCTACAGCACCGGCTCGGTCAGTGGAATTCTTGACGGTGTCGGCGGGCTCGTGGGAGTCAATGGGGGCAGCATCACGTCGAGCTTCTGGGATAACCAAACCTCAGGTCAGAGCGAGAGTGCCGGTGGTACGGGGTTAACCACCGCTCAAATGCATAGTATTCAGACATATATCAATGCGAGTTGGGATTTGGTAGGAGAAACGCCCCATGGTACCTGCAATTACTGGGTAATCCAGGAGGGACACTATCCGAGCTTGGCGGTGTTTTCCGAACTCCTGCCTGTTGAACTCAATGGGGCGGGCAGCCTGGATGATCCCTATCTATTGACAGACGTCAATGAACTGGGATCGGTCTGGAGTCGTCCTGGGGCTTGCTATCGTCTGGAAGCGGATATTGATTTAAATGACATTGTCTGGAACTCGGCCGTAGTGCCCGGCTTTGGCGGAGTCTTTGACGGCAATGAGCATGTGATTTCCAGTCTCCGCATCAATGGAGGGGGATGTTTAGGATTGTTCGGGATTTGCACATCTAATGCAACCATTTTCAATTTAGGTCTGGAATCGGTGGATGTCAGTGGAACCGGATACTTTGTCGGCGGGCTCGTGGGAGTCAATGGTGGCAGTATCACATCGAGCTACAGCACTGGCTTGGTCACTGGAGATTACGATGTCGGCGGGCTCGTGGGAGACAATAGTGGCAGCATCACATCGAGCTACAGCACTGGCTTGGTCACTGGAGATTACGATGTCGGCGGGCTCGTGGGAGACAATAGTGGCAGCATCACATCGAGCTACAGCACTGGCTCGGTCAGTGGAGATGACGATGTCGGCGGGCTCGTGGGAGACAATAGTGGCAGCATCACATCGAGCTACAGCACTGGCTCGGTCAGTGGAGATGACGATGTCGGCGGGCTCGTGGGAGTCAATGGTGGCAGGTTTGTGGGAGACAATGATGGCATCATCATGTCGAGCTACAGCACCGGCTCGGTCACTGGAGATTACGATGTCGGCGGGCTCGTGGGAAACAATTACAACGGCACCATCACCTCAAGCTACAGCACTGGTTCGGTCACTGGAATCAGCAATTACTTGTACAATATCGGCGGGCTCGTGGGATGGAATGAAGGCAGTATCACGTCGAGCTACAGCACCGGCTCGGTCACTGGAATTGGAGAAGGTGCCGGCGGCGGGCTTGTGGGAAGGAATTATTATGGCAGCATCACGTCGAGCTACAGCACCGGTTCGGTCAGTGGAGATTACTTTTACGGCTGTGTTGGCGGGCTCGTGGGATGCAATGAAGAAGGCCTCATCGCATCGAGCTACAGCACTGGGTCGGTCAGTGGAAATGTCCAT
Organism: Sedimentisphaerales bacterium; assembly: GCA_963662565.2. Taxonomy (GTDB): domain Bacteria; phylum Planctomycetota; class Phycisphaerae; order Sedimentisphaerales; family Anaerobacaceae. Next base: position 81,281 of record CAXXXG010000023.1, read on the forward strand.
GTCGGCGGGCTCGTGGGATTCAATTATGGCATCATCATATTGAGCTTTTGGGATACCCAAACATCCGGCCAGGCTAATAGTGCCGGCGGCACAGGCTTGATCACCTCCGAGATGCAGTATATCGACACCTTCCTGGATGAAGGCTGGGACTTTGTTGATGAGACAGCCAATGGCACCGAGGACATCTGGTGGATGCCGGTTAGTGACTATCCCCGGTTGTGGTGGGAAGAGTAAATATAGATCACAGATCGCAGTTTTCAGATCACGACTGTTCCCGATCAAACGCCACGGAGTCTCGGTTTACCGTTCATGGTGGTGATGGGCTTTTGTTTATAGTGATAGGGCCGTTTCTTTTAACTGTGAACCGTGAACGGTGAACCCCCTTAACCCTTCAATAAAGAGCTTTTGACAGATCGAGACATGCGGTTATAATCCTGGCTCTATGTTGATTGACTCATAGGTGACAGGTGCTCAAAGAATTACATCCCAGACATTGGCATAAACCGCAAATCCCGCCGGTACGGGATCAGGTGATCTTTTGGGCCTTGGCCATGGTGGGGGTGATTGGGGATCTGTGGTCCAAGGCTGCGGTGTTTAAGGCCTTGGGACCTAACGATAAGATCGATTTGATTCCGGGATTCCTGCGTTTTATCACGGCTCTCAACGATGGAGCGGCCTTTAGTATGGCCCGGGGTAAACAACCTTTCCTGGTGACGGTATCCATCGTGGCCTGGATTGTGATCCTGGGCGTGTTCTATTGGAATCGTCATCATACCCGCCTGACCTTGATTGCCTTGGGGATGTTTGCCGGGGGAATTCTTGGTAATCTCTACGATCGCATGTTCAACGAGGGGCTGGTGCGTGACTTCATCGATGTCTACATCGGTACCCACCACTGGCCCACCTTCAATGTGGCCGACAGCCTCCTGTGCATCGCCGTGGGACTCCTGATGATCGCCAGCCTGTTTCACCCTCACCCGCAGGAAAAGGCCGAAGCCAGTGACCAAACGTAGTTATCGATACAGTTTGGATTGCCTTCGGCAAGCATATTCAAAACAGATCTCTCACATGCGTTCGAGATGACAGACACACATCTGTTTTGGGAGATGTCATCCCGAAGAATTGAGGGATCTATTAGACTAAGACTGCCTGCCCTCCGCACGGAGCGTGCTTCGGAAGGCGGGCGCAGCAGCTCAAAATTTTACCGATCACCTGATCACCGTTAACTGATCACCAATCACTCCTCCGGGCAGGTCATGTCCAGCACGTGATCTGCCGCAAAGAGCGGGGTATTGGTGGCCACGCCCAGGGCGATGGCGTCTGAGGGGCGGGAATCGATGACCAGGATATCGTCGCCTTGCTTGAGGTGGATCTTGGCAAAGAAGGTGTGGTCCTTGAGATCGTCGACTACCACCTTGATCATCTCGCCCCCCAGCTTGTTGATCACCTTGGCCATGAGGTCGTGGGTCAGGGGGCGGGGCGGTTCGATACCCTTGAGTCGGCGGTCAATGGCAAAGACCTCCACAATCCCAATCACAATGGGAAAGGCACGCTGACCCTCGCGTTCCTTGAGTACGATCACCTGTTGATCGGAATTCTCATTGATAATGATCTTCGCTAATTCAACCGGAACATCCATGGTGACCTCCGTTTGATTGGTTATTCGTGACTCTATTGGCTCTTTTCGTAATCGTAATCAGTGAGCAAAGCGAACGGTAATCGTAACTCGTAATCGTTGGTGAAAAATCGATTACGAATTACGATTACGAATTAATGGTAATTTTTATTCACAGCAAAAACCATTTATAATTCAGCTAGGTGTTTTTCTACCGCAGCTAACTGCTCCTGCAATTCAGCCAACTTATTCCGGGCCTGCTCCACCACCTCGGGCTTGGCTCGGGAAATAAAGTTCTCGTTACCGAGTTTACCTTCTACGCCCTTGAGTTGTTTGGCGATCTGGTCCTTCTGTTTTTCCAGACTAGCCTTTTCCGCCTCTACGTCCACGGCGTCGTGTACATAGACCTCGATGGGGCCGGTGACTGCGACCGCGGCATTGTCCGGTTTGTTGAGGTCTGGGGCAACGGCAAAGCTCTCCAGGTTCGCCAACTGCTGGATCAGGGCGGCATTGGTGGTCAGGATGTCTGATATTTCGGTCGGGGCTTTGGCCGTGACTTCCAGCTTCTTGCTGGGCGGGATGTTACGCACATTGCGGATTTCACGCACGGTCTTGATCACGGCCTGCACGGTCTCGATCTGCTGTTCGACCTCGCTGTTGACCAGGTCACTACCGGCCTGGGGCCAGGCGGCTACGCACAGGGCGTCACTGGCGGCGATCTCGAAGAGACCGGGACAACCGCGTTGCGGGGCCAGGTCGTTGAGGTTCTGGAAGATGCCTTCGGTAATGAAGGGCAGGAAGGGCTGCAAGAGACGCAGCACCTGGTCCAGGACCACGGCCAGCACGTTTTGCGTGGTGGGCTTGACCTGCTCGTCCTGCATCTTGGGCTTGGCCCATTCCAGATACCAGTCGCAGAAGTCGTTCCAGAAGAAACGATAGATATCGTTCAAGGGCTCGCTGTATTTGAATTCTTCCAGGGAGGTGGTGACTTCGTTGATGGTCTGGCTCAGGCGTGACAGGATCCAGCGGTCGGTGGTATCCAGCTTACTGGCATCGAATTGGGCCGGATCCGTGCCTTCCAGGTTCATCATGGCAAAGCGGGACGCATTCCACAGCTTGTTGCAGAAGTTACGACCCACGTCGAACTTGGGCGAGGTGTTGACTGTGCGTCCGTCCGGCATCTCCATGGGGGCCACGGGCATGCGGATGTCCTGGGTGTCCGTGGTCATGCTGGCCAGGGTGAAACGCATGGCGTCCGCACCGTGGCTGTCGATGGCGATCAATGGGTCGATGCCGTTGCCCAGGCTCTTGGACATCTTGCGGCCCTGGCCGTCCTGGATCATGGCGTGGATGTAGACGTCACGGTAGGGGATGTCACCCACACAGTATTGACCCATCATCACCATACGAGAAACCCACAGGGTGATGATCTCACGCGCGGTACAGAGCACGTTGCCCGGGTAGAAGTTTTCCAGGATGGGATTCTCATCCGGCCAACCCAGGGTGCTAAAGGGCCACAGGGCCGAGCTGAACCAGGTGTCGAGGACGTCGTTGTCACGCGTGAATCCGCTTTTCTCTAACACCTCTTCGATTTCTTGATTTCCAGGTGCAACACTAACATAGGATTCCAACCATGCTTTTTTATCGATGTCATCGACTATGTGTCTCATTTGGGCCTGTACTCGTCCATGGTATCCCTCTTTCGAGGTCATACTAATCCAATCCGTTGGCTGAGTTATGGTTCCCGAGTATCCAATCATTTCAAAAATTCCATAATTTTCGCGGACGTCGGACCATAGTTCTCTCTTGGACCAGACTGGGATCTGATGACCCCACCAGAGTTGACGGCTGATGGGCCAGTCCCGCAGGTTCTCCAGCCAGGTTTGGTATGTCTTGGCATAACGTTCCGGGATGAACCGCAGACGACCGTCCAGCAAGGGCTGCAGGGCCAAGCCGGCGAGTGAATTAACGGGCACATCGGTGCCCTCAATCAGGCCGGAGCCAAATTTTTCGGCCAGGTGGTCGATGGGCTTTTTGACGTCTACGTACCACTGATCCGAGAGATAGGGCTCGATGGGCACGTGACTGCGATAGGAGTGACCGACTTCATGGCTGTAGTCGCGAATATTTTCTAAAAGCTTTTCCTGACGGAACCATTCCACGATGGCCTCGCGGGCCTCGAAGCGGTCCATGCCCAACAGGCCTTGGGCCTCGGGTGTGGTGGCGTCTTCCCAGCCGTGCTTGTCACTGATCGAGCCGTCCGGGGCCATGACATTGATGATGTCCAGGTCGTGACGCTGGCCGATCTGCCAGTCGTCCGGGTCGTGGGCCGGGGTGACCTTCAGGAAACCGGTGGAAAACTTGGCCTTGTCGTCGTCACTGTCCGGATTGGGTAGGACCACGTGTTCGTCCGCCACGATGGGGATCAGGCGTCCCACGATGGGCAGGCGGATTTGCTTGCCCACCAGGGCGGCAGCGCGAGGATCGCTGGGGTTCATGGCCACGGCCGTGTCACCCAGCATGGTCTCGGGACGGGTGGTGGCCACGGTGACGTGGGTCACGGTCTGGCCGTCGATGGTAACCGGTTCGGTCAAGGGGTATTGCAGGTACCAGAAGAAGCCCTGAACATTTTCGTGTTCGACTTCATCGTCAGCCAGTACGGTCTGGGTGGCCGGGTCCCAGTTGACCAGACGCTTGCCGCGGTAGATCAGGCCGTCTTCAAAGAGCTTGAAGAAGTTGGCACGCACGGCCTTGGCACAGACGTCGTCCATGGTAAAACGGGTGCGGTCCCAATCGCAGGAACAGCCCATGGCCTTGAGTTGGCCCAGGATGCAGGCCTCGTACTCGTCTTTCCAGTCCTGCACGCGTCCGATGAACTCGGCCCGCTCGAAATCGGTGCGTTTTTTACCTTCCTCGGCCAGGATGCGTTTTTCCACTACGGTCTGGGTGGCAATGCCCGCGTGGTCCGTGCCCGGCATCCACAGGGTCTTGCGGCCCTGCATGCGGCGCCAGCGAATCAGCACGTCCTGCAGGGTGTTGTTCAGGGCATGTCCCAGGTGCAGGGCGGCCGTCACATTGGGGGGCGGGATCACGATGGTATAGGTCTCGGCCCCGTCCGTGGGCGGCTCGGCATGGAAAAAGGGTTGCGTCTTCCACAGGGCCTGGACGTCTTTCTCGACGGCCTGGGGATCGTATACCTTGGGCAATTCTTTGGCCATAAGATCATCTTTAATAAGGGTTTCTGATCCAGTTCAAAACGAAAACGCCTATCCTAACACCGAACCGGGGGGATGTAAAGACCGATGTGCAGAGGGGCTCAGGAACGGAGGGACAGAGGGAGGTAGGAGAAGAAGAGAGGAAGAGAGGAGGATATGCAGTTTCAGGGGTGGAATGGCCTTGTCTTGTCACAAAACCATTCCACCACCTTAGTTCTGGAGGCTTTATTTAAGATCTTCCCACCAGAGCAGGGGATAGCCTTTGTCTGAGATGAACCAGATGTCCTCAGTGCCATTAACGGTTTCGCCGACGAAGTCCCAGCCGCTGTAGTTGGCCTGGTTTTGCATCTGTAGGTCGGTCAGGGCTATTCCGTATTCGGCCCCGGGTGATAGAGTCTCCGTTGATGTCAGGTAATAGCTGGAGGTGACCATGCCGCCGTCATCGATTGAGACTAGATTGGCATCGTTGAGTGGGGATTTGTAGGCACTGTAACAGTGAACAATGTGCCCTTCATTGCCTCCGACCAAACCTGCGATAATCGCTAGTTCGTTTGATGCTGGTAATTGGACGCGTCCTGTGCTTCTGCAATTATGGATAGAGCCGGTATTGACACCTACCATGCCACCAAAATAGTTGCCATCAGGATCTTCTATATCTATGGAAGCTTGACTGACAATGCATTGGGAGATGGTGCCGGCATTGGAGGTGGCCAGTAGACCAAGTTGTTCAACATCTTCCTTCAATAGGGCAACAGGGGATTGGAGCATCAGATTGGTCACTATTCCATTGGACTCGATATCCTGAAAAAAACCTACTCGATCAGAGTCTTGTTGAGTAATTCCATCCTCGTCTACTTCAAATCGCAAATGTTGAATATGATGCCCCTGTCCATCAAAGACCCCACTGAATCCTTCTTTTAAAGTGTATGGGCCTCTACCTCCACCCGGATAAAATCCCTGAGAAGGGATCACATAGGAAAGTCCATGCCATCCTATAAAGCTGATGTCATTTGTCATGACATAATTTTTCTTCCAGAGATTGGGATCCTTTCCAATCGCGATGAGTTGACCTGCAGTTTCGAGTTGATAGGGCGAGGCTTCTGTTCCAAGACCGGGATTGCTTGTCCAGTCATAGGTTCCCTGGCTCACCACGACGTCAATCGTACTGTTGACATCGACATAGGCTGGGACTTGGATACAAATGATGGCTCCGACGTTGACGTCTGGGTGCCAATCTAGCTGGCATTTCCCCAGACGAAGCCCCTTCGTCTGCAGGATTGCGTTAGCATCGTCAATCGTCATCCCTGACACGTCAGGAACCTCAGTCAGGCCTGTTTGCCAAGTCAGGATGGGGTAGCCGTCTGCGGGCATGAACCATTCGTCCGTGACGTCATCGGTATCATCGCCATGGAAACTCCACCTGTGATAGTTGTTGGCATCTTTCATCATGGCATCGGTCATAGGGATTCCGAGATCAGGGGTATTCCAGGTCTCTGGGAGTTCTGAGGCTAGGAAATAGGAATTGAAGCAATCTCCTGATGCCGGTATCCGATACCTTGTTCCACATATAAGATGGAATTCAGGGATTGTAATTTCGCGTGGATAAAATTGATAGTATTTAGTTGTCGCTGTACTGTAGGATTGATAAATGTAGCCTTTGTTTCGGCCGGTTAGAGTTCCTTTCCCATAGTTACTATTGAATATTTGAATATGTCCCACCGTATAGCAGTTGTCAATAATCTCATCATTCACCCCAATTAAACCACCGATGTAATCACTTGATCCTGATAGTGATACCTGTGAAAAACAGCGATCAATCCTTCCTTGGTTCCACCCGATTATACCGCCAACGCTACCATCTTCAACCGTTTGCGTGATAGAACTCGTTGACTCACATTGTCGAATGATACCATTGTTGATACCTGTGATTCCTCCAGTGTATTCAACATGATGATTGAGAATGCAGATGTCTAATAAAAGATTTTCAATGACTCCATTGGAGCCCACGATTCCAAATAAACCAAGAATGCTAGAGTATTCATATTCATCCATTGACGTTGATTTTAGGTAGAGGTTTTGAATTTTGAATCCTTGGCCGTTAAAATGACCATTGAATCCTCCTAATGGCGATGACGTTGGGCCTGGGTAAAGCTCGGGAGCTATTAAGGATTCGTGGTAAGTTCGCCCAATCATATTGATGTCTTGGACCAATGATAGGTAGAGATTTTCCTGCCATAGATCAAAGGCAAATCCGGCGTATTCCAATTCTCCTGGGCTGCTGATTTGATAGGGATCCTGCGTTGTCCCGCTACCCTGGAGGCCTGGGCAGTAACTTTGGCTCAGGGTCAGATGGACGGGGCTGTTCGGTTCTAGCCATTTTTTGTTGCGGCAGCAAATGACGTTGTTGAAATCAATGGTTTTACTATAATCGTATTGGATTTCTCCTACGGTCAGACCTGCAGTCTGTATCTCTTCGATGGCTTGATCCAAGGTCATTCCCTGCACAGAGGGTGTAGCGATAAGCCCGCTGTATTCCTGTTGCCAGGTCAAGACTGGCATCGATTGAGCCGGCATATACCAGGTGTCCTCAATGCCGTCATTTTTATTGCCATAGAAATCCCAAGTTAAGAAACAATTGGGATCCTGTATGTCAATTGATGAAAGAGGGATTGGGTTGTATCTATAATCATTAGTCGGAATGAGGTTCGGATCCCCGGGATAATAACAAGTCCATGTGTTATTTATCCAATGGCCGCCAAATAAAGGATCTAAGTAATGATTGGGATCGTAACCGATAGGTACCTTGCGTGTATAGCAGTTTCTAATGTTGCCGTCTTCATAGGTTCCGATTAATGCTCCAGCCCAGTAATACCATTGCCGATATAATTCGCAATCCGTGTAACAGTTAGAAACCTCTCCATCTTGATGGTAGCCGATGAGTCCTCCATTGGTTCGTCCGCCGCTTATTGAACCGGTCGTATAACAGGCTTGGATGGTCATGTCGTTGTAATCCCAGTTTGATCCGTTGAATCCTACCAAACCTCCGACGTAGGATCTTCCAAAAACACCAAAGCCTTGGTTTTCTGCAGAGCAGGAGTCGATTTGTCCCTCGTTCTGTCCCACGAGACCCCCGGCGATGTCATCACTTAGCAGGGTGCATTGGGTATGGCAATCCAGGATGCGGCCTAGGTTATGGCCGACGAGACCTCCGCACAGGTCACCGTGGATGATTTCTCCGGATACATGACAGTGAGCGATGCGGCCGTGATTGATTCTGGCAAGAATACCGCAGCAGTCATTCGTGTCGGTCACGATATAGGCATTACTAAGGGTGATCCGAGTGATCTGAGCTGTGGGGCCGAGTTCATTGAAGAGGGGGATGGGGAGATTTGAAATCTCATACCCTTGCCCATCTAATGATCCTTGGAAATAGTCTGTGTCGGCGACGGAATACTGCTGAAACCATAGCAATGGGTGCGATGAAAGATCAATGTCGCCGGTTAGGACATAGGAGGCGCTACGATCCTCCCCGATGGCGAGTAACTGTTCTGCTGTGGAAATCAGGTAAGGGTCTTCGGTCGATCCTGTACCCTCTGTGAATTCAATTCCTAAGCACAGAGTAGATAAACATAGAATTAAGGTGGCCCCCAACCTGCACAAACTCGCTCTCTGCATCCCTGAAGCTCTCCAAATAAACTTTTCCTCTATTGGGTTTTGTGACGCTTTGAATCCATGGTGTCTGTAATTAGATTGTGCCACAAATAGGGAGAAATATAACGGGAAAAATGTTATATATGGCGATTATTGGTTGAATAGATGTCTGTCATACAGTTAGAAAGGATCTTTTATGAAATCCTTATGGTTCTGCGGTGTTTTCATCATGTTGGGAGCGAACGAGGCTCTTATGGCTCAAACCAAGGACTATCCCATCACTCCGGTGCCGTTTACGCAGGTGCATTTCAGTGATTCGTTTTGGGCTCCGCGACTGGAGGTCAATCGGGCGGTGTCGATTCCGGCGGCGTTTGAACAGGCAGAGCAGACCGGACGCATGGATAACTTCAAAATTGCCGGGGGGCTGATGGAGGGTCAGCATCAGGGACTGTTCGGTTTTGACGATACCGACCCCTACAAGATTGCCGAAGGGGCCTCCTATGCCTTGATGGTCAAGCCCGATCCCAAGCTGGATGCCTATCTGGATGAGTTGATCGGGTATTTTGCCGCGGCCCAGGAGGATGACGGCTATCTCTATACCACCTTGACCAACCAGGCCTGTGACATTGTCAAGTGGTGTCATCCTGAGAAGGAGCGGTGGGACAATCTGCAGCACAGTCACGAACTCTACAATGCCGGTCATATGTACGAGGCGGCCGTGGCCCATTATCAGGCGACCGGTGAACGCAACTTTCTCGATGTAGCCCTTCGCAATGCGGACTTGATCTGTGCCACCTTCAATGAAGACGGTCTTAACATTCCGCCGGGTCATGAGGAGATTGAGTTGGGCCTGGTCAAACTTTATCGTGTCACTGGAGATGAGAAGTACCTGCGTACGGCCAAGTTCTTCATGGACATCCGGGGACGCTCGATCAATGGTCGTGAGTTGTGGGGGGCGTACAACCAGGATCATAAGCCTGTTACCGAACAGGACGAGGCTGTGGGCCACGCTGTACGTGCGGCCTACCTCTATGCGGCCATGACGGATATTGCCGCGATCTATGGGGATAAGGATTACCGTGATGCGGTAGACAAGCTCTGGCAGAACGTGGTCAGTCGTAAGCTCTATTTGACTGGGGGAATCGGCGCCCGCCACGAGGGCGAATCCTTTGGCGAGAATTACGAACTGCCCAATGCCACGGCCTATAACGAGACCTGTGCAGCCATTGCCCTGGTCAACTGGGCCCATCGAATGTTCCTGTTACACGGGGACAGTCAGTACATCGATGTGTTGGAACGAACCCTCTACAACGGATTGATCGTGGGCGTGTCCCTGGATGGCAAGCATTACTTCTACCCCAATCCTTTGGCCAGTGACGGCAAGTGGGATTTCAACAAGGGCAGTGCCGAACGTCAACCCTGGTTCGGTTGTGCCTGCTGTCCGGGTAATGTCACACGCTTTGTGGCCTCGGTGCCGGGTTTGGCCTATGCCAGTAAGGATGATAGCCTCTATGTGAATCTCTATGTGGCGGGTGAAGCCGAGATTGCCATGACGGACCAAGCAGTTAAGCTGGATGTTGAGACGAACTATCCTTGGGATGGGCAGGTCAAGGTGACGGCCGAACCGGAGAAGGTCGATCAAACCTGGACCCTGCGTCTGCGATTGCCGGGTTGGGCCTGGAACCGGCCTATTCCCAGCGATCTCTATCGCTATGCCCAGACGGACGAGAGTCAGGTGGCATTATGCGTCAATGGAGAGTCGGTGACGTTCAGAGTTGAGCAGGGCTATGCGAGGGTGACCCGCGCCTGGCAAGCGGGTGACACCGTGGAATTGAACCTGCCCATGTCGGTGCGTCGGATCATGGCCCATGATAAGGTGGAGGCCAACCAAGGACGCGTGGCCCTGCAACGTGGGCCTTTGGTCTATTGTTTGGAGGCCAAGGACAATCTGGATGTTGACATTGATGAGTTTAAGCTTACGAATCAGGCAGAGCTTGCTGTGGACTATCGCCCGGACGTCTTGGGTGGTATTGCGGTATTGAACATCAATCAACCGGGACTATCCGAGCCGGTGATTGCTATTCCTTACAACGTCTGGTGTAATCGCGGAGCCAATCCCATGGCCGTTTGGCTGGTGAGTCGTTGATAGAACTTTCGCTATCGTTTTCTGTAGTGCAAATCAGGAATTAATAAGACTGTTCTTGTCTATAAATGTTTGATGGGGCCAAGGAGAGGAAAAACCTCGAAGTGGCTGCTTAATCATTGCAAAGGGGGGGGGACTGCGTATAATGCCTGACGTTAGAAATCCTTGCAAGGTTCATGTTACTTCTAAGTACTGGGAGTGATAGATGACAAGGATGAAGGATCGGAGCTATAGGGTGTGGTTCATATCATGGCAGGTGGCCCCAATTTGTTATGATGCAGCTTCCTAATATACCAGGAGGGCGGTTGGGTGGATGTTCGCCCCTTTGCTCTATTTGGAGTTGTATGCTTACGTTATTCCTAGCATTGAAAGATAACCCAGATGAATTGTTGGCAATCTGATTGGGATGGTACTCAACTTTCAGGGACTTCTGAATGCGACTACGAGATAATGCGTGATGTCTTGCGATTGGTTCCTGATTGTCTCTTGATTATTGATCGACATCGACGTGTTCTTTGGGCCAATGAGGTCGCGATCAAACGTTTTGGGGAAATTGTGGGAATGTCTTGTTTTGAAGCTCTTCAACCTAAAGGGAAGGCCTGTGAGCGACAGGATTGTCCTATTTTTCAGGTTTTTGAAGATGAACAGGAAATTGTTGAGCATGTCGAACTCAAAATGGATGGCCAGCAAAGTTGTTGGTTCCGTAGTGTCATCAAGGTTGCCTTGAAGGATGGTCAAGGGCGACCGTTAGCGGTGTTGAAATCGTTTCGAGATGTGACCGAGGAATATCGTGGCCGGCAACGTCTGCTGGAGCAACGCCGAAAACTGCGTTCTATGGCCGTGGAGCTAACGATTGCGGAGGAACGGGAAAGGAAACGCTTGGCGGGTGTTCTTCATGATGAAATATGTCAGCGTTTGGTATCTGCTAAAATGTTGCTGGATTTAATGCAACAGCAAGAAACTTCTATTTCACTACAGGAGACACTCGATAAAACTTGTGAAATATTGAAATCTACCGTTCGCTATGCTCATGATCTTACTTTTAGTGTCAGTGCACCACAAGTCTACGAATTAGGCTTAGTATCCGCTTTGAAGGGGTGGTTGACAGAAGAAATCCAAGATTTGCATTTTCTAGATATTCAAACCATTGCTGAAGATGTCCCTCTAAATTTGGATGAAGATCTCTCTATGTTTGTTTTCAGGAGTGTACGGGAATTGGTTTTTAATGTTATCAAACATGCCGAGGCAAAACATGTGACGATATGTCTGACGAAGAGAGGGAGTTTCCTGTGGGTAAGTGTTAGAGATGATGGTGTTGGCTTTGACATGCAAGAAGATGTGGAGGTTGCTCCAAAATCAAAACGGGGATATGGCTTGTTTAGTATTAAAGAACGTTTAGCCTATCTGGGGGGGCAATTGACTATCAAGTCGTTGCGTGGAAAGGGAACTTGGGTGGTTCTTATGGTGCCGATTCAAATAAGCGATCATTGTGAAAGGCTAGTGTAATGTCAACTAGGGTATTGTTGGTGGATGATCATGAGATTGTTCGGTATGGCCTACATACATTGCTAGATAAACAGGCGGGATTGGAGGTGATTGGTCAAGCTAAAGATGGATTGGAGGCCGTTGAGCTAGCTCAGCGGTTGATGCCGGATATAATCGTGTTGGATGTGTCAATGCCTAAAATGAACGGTATCGAGGCGGCTCGTCAAATACGCAAAGCCTTGCCTGAATGTCGAATCCTTGTTTTGTCGATGTATGATCGTAAACATTATGTGCTTGATATGTTGTCTGTGGGGATTAGTGGCTATATCCTGAAGATCAACGCTGTTCAGCAACTCATGCCCGCCATTAAAGTGGCCATCGATGGGGATATCTATCTTTGTCCCAAAATTGCCAAATTGATCACCACACAATGTCTGGCCGAGAAAGATCGAGAAGACTCCTCAATGAGGGCCTGTGAATTGACTGGACGCGAACGACAGGTATTGCAATTGTTGGCAGAAGGAAAAAGCTCAAAGCAGATCGGATTGCTTCTTGATGTGGGCGAGAACACCGTGGTTACTCATCGTCAAAATATCATGAAGAAGTTGGATTTGCATTCTGTGGCAGCGTTAACCAAATATGCCATCCAAGAGGGGATCACCTCTCTTTACACTTAGCAGTCGATACTACTCTGTTCTTAATCCAAAAATAATGTGAAGTTATGATGGAATTTCAGTGTGCATTAACGATTATATGAATAGCGGTGGGTTGGGATTGAAATTCATCTTGATTGACTAGCATTGAGAGTAGTTTGCCACATGGATACCGAAGTTCTGTTGGTCGACGACCATGATATTGTTCGTTTTGGCTTAGCCAGTCTGCTTCAACAAGACTCTGAGTACATCGTAGTGGGGCAGGCACGTAATGGTCTCGAAGCCTTGGAGATGGTTAAGAAGCACACTCCAGATCTGGTGGTCATGGATTTGTCGATGCCCGGTATGAATGGGTTAGACGCCACTCGTGCGATTCATACCTATGCCCCTCATGCGAAAATAATCATCCAGAGTTCTCGGAGAAATTGTAAGTGGGTATGGGATTGCCTCAAGGCGGGAGCGACGGGATATGTTTTAAAGAAGGCCCTGGTCAACGAGTTACTGCCTGCAGCTAAAACGGCTTTACGAGGGGGAGTTTATTTATGTCAAGAATTGGCCGATCAAGTTGGATTCGATTCAACCGTTGCTTGCCCCTCGTCTTTCCAAGCCATGCCTGAATTGAGTCCACGGGAACGCCAGGTTCTGCAACTCTTGGCCGAGGGGAAACGTTCTGAGGATATCGGGAAATCTTTGCAGTTATGCAAGAATACGATCGTCTCTCATCGCCAAAACATCATGAACAAACTACAACTTCGTTCCGTGGCTCAACTTACCAAATATGCCATCCAAGAGGGGATCACCAGCCTGGATTTTTGATCTTCAGACCTCTTATTAAGGTTTGTTCATTTCCTTACAAAGCTTGCATCCTCTAAATCTACGTCTACCCTTTTTTCGTCCCACCTATGAGTAATTAGTCGCGTTTTCCTAAGAACTCATGGTCAATCGCACCTCGATTCCTTCCGATTTCATCAGTCATGTCAATCCAGTTATCGTGATTGGAGACCACCGCTAAGAGTTGAATGAGAGGTGCTATTATGTCTGAAGGACAATCTATGCAAACGGGTGTTAAGACCCGTGGGGGAAAGTATTTAACCTTTGCCCTGGCCAATGAGCAATATGGCCTGGAGATCATCAAGGTGCGGGAGATCATCGGTTACATCGAAGTGACCTCCGTCCCCCAGACTCCGGACTATATCAAAGGCGTCATCAATCTAAGGGGGCAGGTCATCCCTGTCGTTAACCTGCGGGAGAAGTTCGACATGGATACCGCAGAGATTACCGATGAAACCTGTATCATCGTGGTGGAAATCACTCAGCAGGACAAGACGTTCAATACGGGGATCATCGTTGATCAGGTCTTGGAGGTCTTGGATATTGCCGAACAGGACATCGAGGCCCCTCCGCAATTCGGCACGGGCGTGGATACCCACTTCATCTTAGGTATGGGCAAGGTCGGCGATCGAGTCAAGATCCTGCTCGATATCGATCGGGTTCTGGCACGCATGGAGATTGCCGAACTCACTGTCGAGAGTGTCTAACAACCATAAATGAATCAGGCTTTGGCAAGGTTGGGAAAAGGGTCTAAACCTTGCGTGATTTTAATCGGCTTAGGAGTGGATACGACAAACACTAAGCCATTGAGTATGCCTAAACTAAAAAAACCATTGATATCAGAGTGACATTGAATGAAAGGGAAAGGGTAGGACTATGTTTAAAAACATGAAATTAGCAACAAAGATTATCTCAGGATTTGGTTTGGTTATTGTGTTTTTGGTGGTCGTGGGATTGACCGGTTATTTCAGCTTACAAAAAACTGTACAACAGATGGAGGCCATTGCCGGACAATTGGACATCGCTAAAAAGATCAATCAGGCTACCTCTCTATCGCAGGATAGCCAAGCCGCTTCACTGCGGTATATCATCTATGAAGATGAAGATTTTTTACAAGCCTGTCAGGCCCGTAGCCAAGAGGCGATAGCCGCCGTACAAGAGGCCAAGGAATTGATGAAGTCCGAGGAAAATCGTCGTAATGCCGATAGCGTGGTGCAGGGGGCCAAGGACTATATCGCCGCCAACCTGGAATATGGCGAACTGTATCAAAAGCGACTGACTGTCGGCAAGATCCGCGCTGAAGAGGCTGGCAAGGTTCTCGGTAATATCAATAAGTTAATTGAGCGTCGTCAGCAATTCGAGCAGGATCGTGCTCAGCAAACGGCGCAGGGTAAGGTTGTGGATCTCAAGGATGTTGAGAAGACGCATCTGGCTCAAGAGGCCTTAAAAACCTACAGCAACGTTCGTGTTTGGGCTCAGAAATATCAGTTGGCCCTGACTCCGGACCAACAGGATGCCATTGCCAAGGAGTGGGTGTCAGAGATACAGGCGACTCAAAAACTGTTAAAGGAATGCAAGGCCGCTATGAGTGATACGGATTCGCAGCGCTATGCCGATGATACGATTGAAGCCCTGGATACCTACCAAGAGCAGGTGCAGGCCTTCCGTCAGATCAATCGAGATCAGCGTGACGTGCAGCTCAAGAAGCAAAAGCCCGCGGCTGAAGCCTTGATGGCCAGTGCCAATACCGTTTCTATGGGTGTTTATGACTTTATCGATCAGGTCAATGAGAAGGCCGACGCACAGGTGTCCATGGCGACGATCCTTATTAATGTGATTGCCGTGACAGCTGTGATCTGTGGCATTTTGGCGGCTGTCTTGATCACTCGCAGCATTACCAAGCCGATCAATCGTATCATTGCCGGACTCACCGAAGGTGCAGAGCAGGTCGCGTCCGCTTCGGGGCAGGTTTCGGCCGCATCACAGTCTCTGGCTGAAGGCTCTACCGAGCAAGCTGCAGGCCTGCAGGAGACCTCGTCCAGTCTGGAAGAGATGTCATCCATGACCAAGCAAAATGCCAGCAATGCCCAGCAGGCCAATGCCCTGGCCTCCGAGGCCAGTAAGGCTGCGCAAACCGGTAACGAATCCATGACACGCATGAACAGTGCGATCAGTGAGATTCAAAAGAGTTCGGATGAGACGTCCAAGATCGTTAAGGTCATTGACGAGATCGCCTTCCAGACCAATCTGCTGGCCCTCAATGCCGCCGTGGAAGCAGCCCGTGCCGGTGAAGCGGGTAAGGGCTTTGCCGTGGTGGCCGAAGAGGTTCGTAACCTGGCCATGCGTTCGGCTGAAGCGGCCAAGAATACCAGTAGCATGATTGAAGAATCGGTCAAGAACGCCCAGAGTGGCGTAGATATCGCCCAGGAAGTCGGCAAGGTCCTCACGGATATCGTCCAGAGTGTAGGCAAAACCACGGATCTGGTAGGCGAGATCGCAGCAGCCTCGCAAGAACAGGCCCAGGGGATCGAACAGGTCAATACGGCCATGTCGCAGATGGACAAGGTGACCCAGCAAAATGCGGCCAATGCCGAGGAATCAGCCAGTGCCTCTGAAGAACTCAACGCTCAGGCATCCTCCATGCAGCAGATTGTGGGTGAACTGGTGTCCTTGGTGGGAGGCTCTGCGGGTCAGCAACGCAGTCATACAACGGTATCGACTCGCAGTCCCCGCCGTCAGAAGACACTGACTCGTTCCGATCAGGTTTTTCATAAGATCGCTCAATCTAAGACGTCTTCATCGAACTCGGCTAGCCCAGCCCCTCAAGCGGTGATCCCCTTGAGTGATGAAGAGATGGACGCCTTTAATCGTTAGCCCTGTTGTTGGGACGGGCGGCCGTGAGGCCGCCCGTTGTCCTTCCATGATGTCATCACAGTGGAATGCAAGAGAAGATGGAGGTTCTGCAATGAATTCGTTACAGGCTGACAAGCCCGTGATCCACAATTCTATTACAGAGGATATGGAGCTGTTACTGGATTTTGCGGAAGAGGCACGTGAACACATGGAATCTGCGGAATCGGGTCTTCTGGAGTTAGAGACGAGTCCAGACAGTACCGATCTGCTCAATAGTATCTTTCGGGCCTTTCATACCCTCAAGGGGATGGCCGGTTTCCTCAATCTCAATGAGATCGGTACCTTAGCCCATGCTGCAGAAAATTTGCTGGATGGATTACGCCAGGGACAATTGCCCTTGACCTCGCAGCGATCGGATTTGATCCTGGAGTCTATTGATCACCTCAAACGCATGGTGCCTGCAGCTTTGTCCGCAGCTGAGGGGAAACCGTTGGATGCAGGTAAGCAAACCCTTGAAGTCTTGCTCTCAAAGCTAAAGACCACCATGAGCCAACACGAAGAAGAGCCACGAGTCGAGGAATCGAAATCGGCGGAGACCGTGATTGATTCACCTTCAACGGCGACCGAATCCTCTTCGACCAAGGCCTCGACTCCGACCAGTGACACCATCAAGATCAGTACGGACCGTTTGGATCGATTGATCAATGTGGCCGGCGAGTTGGTGATCGCTCAATCCATGGTCGCCGAGGAGGTGGGGCATAAATTTGCCCATGAACATACGCTCAATCACAAGGTGAACCAGCAGGACAAAATGATCCGCGAATTACAAGAACTTTCCATGGCTATGCGTATGGTGCCCATTCAAGGGGTGTTCCAACGGATGACCCGGCTGGTGCGTGACCTTTCACGCCAATGCGGCAAGAAGGTTAATTTGGTGACCAAGGGGGCCGAAACGGAACTGGATCGTACCATTGTGGATCGTATTGCGGACCCCCTCATTCATATGGTTCGTAACTCGCTGGATCATGGCTTAGAACCCCCGGAACAGCGTTTGGAAAGGGGCAAGGACGAGACGGGCCGTCTCGAATTACGGGCCAGTCATCAATCCGGACAAATTGTCATTGAGGTTGAGGATGACGGACGGGGTCTCGATCGTGACAAGATTTTAGCCAAGGCCGTGGGTCAGCAGTTGGTTAGCCCGGATGTCACGCTCACGGACGAAGAGATTTTCAAACTGATATTCCATCCTGGATTCAGTACGGCCGAGAAGGTCACCAGTGTCTCGGGACGGGGTGTGGGCATGGATGTGGTCAAGAGGAATATCGAGGAACTGCATGGCAAGATCGATATTCAATCGACCCTCGGGCAGGGGACATTGTTTGCCATTCGTTTGCCCCTGACCCTGGCCGTGATGGACGGCCAGATCGTACGGGTGGGACCGGAAGACTATATTATCCCCATTAGTTCGATTATTCATAGTTTTCAACCTCAAGCCGAACAGGTCTCTTCCGTATTGAAGCAGGGAGAAATATCCTTGGATCAGGGTGAGATTCTGCCTGTCGTACGTCTGCATCAACTGTTTCAGATTCCTTGGACACCGAAAGACCTGACCCAATGTCTCTTGGTCGTGGTGGAGGACAATGGGCGGCGTTGTGGTCTATTGGTGGAGGATTTGTTGGGACAGCAACAGGTCGTCATCAAGGCACTGGGCGGTTTGGGAGTGGTGCAGGGGATCTCCGGAGGTGCGATCATGGGCAATGGCCGGATCCGATTGATTTTGGACATTCCTGCCTTGATGGATTTGAGTCGAAAACAGGAGCGGAGGTGTGATGAGTACAACAACATGGGATAACCTGACACTGAGTCAAAAAGAATTCCAGCACCTCAGTGACTTGGTGTACGATTATTGCGGTATCAACCTGCACCAGGGCAAGCGGGAATTGGTACGAGCCCGTTTGAACAAGTTGGTGCGGGCTGGAGGCTTTAGTGACTTTTCCAGTTACATGGACCATGTCATGGCCGATTCCAGCCGAAGGGCCTTCTCGAAATTGATTGATGCGATCTGTACCAACCTGACCAGTTTCTTTCGCGAATCACAGCATTTCGATTATCTTCGTCAGGTTTTTCTTCCTGAGCGGTTACGCACCAAATCGAAGGCCGGGAAGCGGAGATTGCGGGCATGGAGTGCGGGGTGTTCTTCAGGGGAGGAGCCCTATTCCATTGCCATGACGTTGCTGGAGAGTCTTGATATGCCTTCGCACTGGGATATGGCCGTGTTGGCCACGGATGTCTCCACACGCATACTGGAGTTTGCCCGTCAAGGGATCTATCCTAAAGCTCGTGTGGGGCAGATCCCCAATGCCTTGTTGTCACGCTATTGGCAGAAGCAGGGCCATGGGGCGGACCAGGTGTACCAGGCCGGTTCTCAACTCAAAGATTTGATTGTTTTTCGTCATCTGAATCTGATGGAGGAATGGCCCGTTCGCACCTCTTTGGATTTTATCTTTTGCCGTAATGTTATGATCTATTTCGACAAAGCCACCCAGGAGAAACTCGTGAACCGTTACTGGCAGTGCCTGGACCGGGGTGGTCTACTGTTTACCGGCCATTCGGAGTCACTGGCGGGTATTGAACATTCCTTTAAATACGTTCAGCCTACGATTTATATGAAAGCCTAGCGAGGGAGTGTATGAACCAGACCAAAGTGATAGTGCAGGTGGCTGACGCTCAAATATGCGACGATGTGGACGGCATGCTCGTGACCTACTCTCTGGGATCCTGTATTGGCGTATGCTTGTGGGATCCCTCGTTGAAGATCGGTGGGATGTTGCACTATCAATTACCGGATGCGGATCTCCACGAAGAACGGTCGCAGGACCGCCCCTTTATGTTTGCCGACACAGGCATGGCTTTGCTATTAAGGCAGATGGCCCGGTTGGGATGTCAGCCGCGTCAACTCAAGGCCTGGATTGCAGGCGGGGCGGAGATGCATACCGGTCCCAAGGGATTCGATATTGGCAAACGTAATCGTCTTGCTATTCAAAAGATCTTGTGGCGTAACGGTATGTTCATTGAGGGAGAAGATGTCGGTGGTCACGTTGCCCGTCATCTCAGTCTGGAGATTGCCACCGGTATCGTGACCGTACGAAGCCAGGGGATTTCAAAGCAATTGTAATGCAAACAGGAGTTGATCCATGGGACTTAATATACTGATTGTAGATGATTCATCACTGACCCGTAAGGCCATTCGACGCATGATTGACATGGTTCAACTCGATGTCGAGGAGATCTACGAAGCAGGCAATGGCATAGAGGCCTTGATGATGCTCAATGGAGGCCAGCGAGTCGATTTTGTGTTGGCCGACCTCAACATGCCCAAGATGGGCGGGCTTGAAATGATTCATACCATGAAGAGCGATCGTCGCACCAGTGATATTCCGGTGGCGGTGGTTTCGACGGAATCCAGTCTTACCCGTATCGAGGATCTGTTAGAGCAGGGGGTGATGGATTTTTTGCATAAGCCCTTTTCGCCGGCGCAGTTTCGAGATCTGATACAACGCAGTTTTGGAGAGCATACCGATGAATGATTGCACCTATCGCGTGGAGAGGCCCTGGCTAAGGCCCTTGAGATCATGGTCTTTTTGGACTTGGAACCTTCCGGAGGACGACTTTGGCCCGCTGAAAAGATGTTGTGGAGTGAGATTCGATTCCGTGGCCCCAGAATCGGATCCTTGACTCTATTGGTCAGCCAGAGGATTGCTGAAATGATGGCACAAACCATTGCGGCTCAGGAGAGAGTGTCGGTTCGTGACTGCCTGGATGCGGTGCAGGAATTGACCAATGTTACCTGTGGATTGATTCTACCGGAGATTTCTTTTGCTCAGCATGATGTGTTCAACCTGTCCGTCCCCAAGGTTCATGGAGAGTGCACCTCCGATCAAATCGACAGTCTTCTTGCCGATCCCGTAACTGAACGTTATTGCGTGGACAACGACGAACTCGCGATTCGATTATCGCTGATCAATAACAACCCTTAAGGAGCCCTCTTATGATTCCAAGTGACTTTTCAGGTGTAAGACAGGCCGGACCATTGCCCGATGTGGGTCAGGTGAACATGCCCGAGGACATGCGGACCTTCCTAGAAGATTATCTCGAATGTACCTCAGGGCAGTTGGGCGAATTGGAACAGTTTGCCTTGGCCTATGAGTCGGGTTGTGACGTGGAGCAAAATGCAGCCTCTATACGACGCGTTCTGCATAAACTCAAAGGAGAGGCCGGAATGCTGGGGCTGGAGGCCATTGGGACATTCTGTCATGAAGTCGAAGAGGCGTTTGAACAGTTACCTACTTCTGAACGCACCGACATGTTACTTCGTTTCAAGGATTGGATGGTGGATGCGTTGAGTGTGTTGCCCTCCTCTTGCGGAGCTGGGCGGGGTGGGTTATGAAAGCCGTGGTCACGGATTGTATCAAGGTCTTGGTTGTTGATGATTCTGCCATTGTCCGCAAGGTGCTCAGTGAGCGTTTGGATCAGTTCAGTGATATCAAGGTGGTTGGAACGGCGCCAGATCCCTTTGTGGCCCGGGATAAGATAGTGGCTCTACGACCCCATGTCTTAACCCTGGATATTGAAATGCCACGTATGGATGGGGTGACTTTTTTGCAACGTTTGATGCAGGTGTATCCCATGCCCGTGGTCGTCCTCAGTTCCCTCACCACCCGAGGTAGTCAAACCGCCGTTGATGCCTTGGCGGCCGGAGCTGTGGAGGTGGTGGCCAAGCCCGGGACCTCTTATAGTATCCATGAGGCCTGTGATGATTTGGCCACGAAAATCCGGCAGGCCGCCTGTATGCGTCCTGTACGCACCGCGTCTTCTCCTGTTCGCACTCGTCAGACGACCGTTTCCTTGAGCATGTCTGAAACAACCCACAAAATCATTGCGATAGGAGCGTCAACGGGCGGGGTTCAGGCCTTGACCTCGGTATTGACGGCATTTCCTATCGATGCACCGGGAACCGTGGTGGTTCAGCACATGCCAGCCCATTTTACCTGTAGTTTTGCCGAACGGTTGAACCGTGAATGTGCCGTCACAGTGAAAGAGGCTCAAGACGGAGATTGGGTGCGACCGGGACAGGTGTTGTTGGCGCCGGGAGGCAAGCACATGACCTTGAGGAGGTCTGGTGCGAATTATTTGGTAAGGGTACAGGCAGGACAGCCCGTCTGTCACCAGATGCCCAGTGTTGACGTGTTGTTCGAATCCGTGGCCGATTATGCCGGAGCCAATGCCGTTGGAGCGATCTTGACGGGCATGGGAGCCGATGGTGCCGAGGGATTGTTGGCCATGCGGCAGAGCGGGGCTCGCACCGTGGCTCAGGATGAGGCCTCTTGTGTGGTCTTTGGGATGCCCAAGGAGGCCATTGCCAAGGATGCTGTTGAGCGGGTGGCTTCCTTGGCAAACATACCAGAAATTTTATTACATTGGATTGGAAATTAGGGTTGTTGAGGGTATCTCCCCAACAATTCCTATGATTTTCAAAGGTTATTGGGATAGAGGAAAGCGTGGTTGTTTGACGACCTAACAGATAGTTGAATCAATCCTCCTGTATTGAAATCACAGGCTCGAACGTACAACCGCAGGGGATTGATTCAACATTAGCAGAAAGGGTGAGGGGGCGGTCACCGCCTCAACCATAGTTGAGAGAGTGTGTGTGACATGAATTCCATGAGTTTACCAGGGGTGGGGCAGGAATCGATTCTGGATATTCAGGACTCGACCTTCTGCATGATTCACCGCATCGCTGAGGAAAGATATGGTCTGAATCTTCATTGTCTCAGTGAGGATCTTGTGCGTCGTCGATTAGCGGGGCTCATTCGACGGCAACTGTTTCGGTCCGCCGAAGATTTTGCCCATCACATTGCCACAGAGGCTTGTGATTCCATTGTTGGGGATCTCATGTATCTGATTAGCGATCCACCCTTTCGCTTTTGTCTCCATCCGGGGGCAATGCATTTCTTAATAGGAGAGGGGATCGATTATCTCGTGGATAGCGATCGCGACAGCGAGAGCCATCACCTGAGAATTTGGAATGTCGGATGTTTCTCGGGAGAAGAGACCTATAGTTATATCATGGCGTTGTGCGAAGGGATGACACAGGAACGTGCTTTTGATCTGGTGGCCTTGGGAACCGGATGTTCTATCGCTCTGTTGGAAAGGGCTCAGAATGGTCTATACGCCCAGGAGGCTCTAGAGATGGTCTCTGCAGATTGGATCAGTCGATATTTCGTCACCCATCGCGTGGGAACGGAGAAGGTTTATGAGGTTCGACCACAGATTCGCCAGCGCGTGGTGTTTACCCCGATGGCTCTGATGGGGCAGTGGGAAGAACTCAATGGAGAGTATGATCTGATCGTCTGTGATCACATTATGCATTATCTGGCTCCCCGGGCTCGGCACTTCTTGGCTCAACGCCTCTGTCGCTATTTGCGACGAGGTGGCTTATTCATCACACAACCTCATTTGAGCCTGCCGAGTCCCCTGTGTACCGCGATTCATCCCGGAATCTATGTGCGTTTCTGAGTCATGGTGTGACATTGGGATCCTGGTTCAACTCGTCCAGCTTATGTTCCAGGGCTTGAGCGTGTTGAATGAGTTCGTCACGATCAACGGGCTGGAGGGTTTCCAACTCGAAGGTCCATTCGTATTCGTCGTTGATTTGACCGGGCCAGAGGATCTGGGCGACGAAGTCGAAGGGGAAATAGTCGTGTAGGGGGGCAACCAGTTCCTGGTTGGTCTTGAGGGTTTGGTAGCCTTCCTTGGTGATGCGGACGTTATAATCGCCGTACCATTGGAATGAGACCGTGGCCGGGGAGGTGCCGATCTCTTCGTCGTTGAGATAGATTATGGCGTCATCGGGAGTGGTACGAATCGTAAGCGTGCGTTCCACACAGCCGGCCAACAGTGTCAGGCTCAGAGCGATCAAACCAGTCATCATTCTATGTCGTGTCATTAGGGGTCCTTCCTAATTGTTAAGTTCGGACTGACATTATAGAGAAAACCCTCCGGCTGGAAAGAAAAAATGTTTGAGCTGCTGTGCAGGCTTAAATAAACAGATTTCTCACATGCGTTCGAAATGACAATAGGCTAAGGTTGCTGGTTGTGTCATCCCGAGGAATCGAGGGATCTATTAGACCAAGCATCGCGCTGCGATTCATTATTTTATGACCTTCCTCAAGGCCTCATCCATTTTGGGGGTCTGATGCCTCCAGGTAAAGGCGTCAGTGAGTCTGGTCGGGTTATACTGATCCGGCCAGAGTTGGCCTTGTGTGGTTCTGGTAAGGGCCTCGCTTAAGGTCTGGGTGAGTCCTTCGACGGTGCCATCGTAGAAGAAGCATTTAGCTTCGGGATCTTGATCCAGGTTGAACAGCTCGGGATAGGACAGGCGGCGGGGCAACAGCGGGAAGGCACCTGCGGCCACGGCCTCGAGTATGCCGATGCCGTAGAATTCATGCTGGGCGGTGGAAACCACGATGTCGGCCTCACTCAAGACCTGTTGATAGGCCTGGCGCCTGGGCTGGTAGCCCCAGTGGACGCTACGATCGCTAAACTGCTCGCGGGCCTGGGTAAAGACCTCGGGGACCTCACTAAAGTGTTGCCCAATGACGCTGAGCTTGAAATCGAGACCTTGTTTTTGAACCTGTTGTAGGGCGGCGAAGAAGTCTTCGGGATTCTTGTCGTGTTCCCAACGAGCGGCCCAGAGGATGTGGGGTGGGCCTTGCTGGCGTTGGGGGCGTGTTGCTGGCTCCAGGATACCGGGATAGGCGATCAGGGACTTGGAACGAATGGTCTCAACGACCTCGGTGTGTTGATAATCTGGCATGCGGCTCAAGAATGTCTGGAGGCCTTCCAGGAAGCTGTCGCGATGGAAGCACGAGTTGAACCAGACCTGATCGGCGGCCAGGGCCGTGGTCAGGTTGGTCATGGCGAGCTGATAATCCCGCTCTTGCTCGAAACGGACCGGGTAGGTCAGTTGGTTTTCGTGGAAATAGACGACTGTGGGCAGGGTTTGGACCTCTGATGGCAGCAGGCCCCGCAACTCGGCCAGGTTGACCATGTCTGAGCAGAACAATCGATCCCAGGATTGGCCCTGGTTAACGGCGGTGCGGATCTGTTGGGCAAAGGTGATGGCACTGTGACGCATACGCCATTTCCACTTGTAGCCTGGCAGGGTCAGCAGGTCCCAATCGTGGGAACTGCGTTCGATCCACTGGTCCAGAAAGGCTCGGTGGCTGCCGTCGTAATAGGCCTCAAGGGCGAGAATCTTCATGAGTACTCCACGGATAACCTCAAATGTCGACACAGGTTATGGGGTTGGAGCTGGGTTCGCAAGGAAAAAGGTGATGAAGGTCGATAACCTGGACACCCAATCATTGACACTCCCTGTCGGGCTGGGTAACCTATGTGCCTATTGTTAACTCGTTGGATTTAAGAGGTTTGAAGCAAACCTTTAAATCAGGTTCACCGTTCACGGTTCTAGGTTCACGGTTAAAAAACCTGCCTTCAACCAACCCTGGAACGTTGAACCGTGAACTGTGAACCAATTTGATAGGGTTCGGACACTATGAATATATCGCTCAACTGGCTGAATGACTATATCGATATCGGTAACGATGCAGACTGGATCGCTGAAACGCTCAGTGATCTGGGCTTTCCAGTGGAGGGCATCGAACGGCTCGATCACGACACTGTGTTGGATGTGGAGGTGACGAGTAACCGTGGGGATTGCCTGGGACACATTGGTGTGGCCCGCGAGTTGTCCGTGGCCACGGGTAAGCCACTCAAGTTGCCTGAGATCCACTTCCCCGAGTCCGAGGTCGAGGCTCAGTCCAAGGTGTCGGTGGAGATCGAAGCACCCGAGTGGTGCGCACGCTATACTGCCCGTGTGATCGAGGGAGTTAAGGTTGGCCCGACGCCGGATTGGATGCGGCAGCGTCTGGAGGCCGTGGGACTGCGGAGCGTGAGTAATGTGGTTGATGCCACTAACTATGCCCTGATGGAGTGTGGTCAGCCGCCACATGCCTTTGATATGGACAAGCTGGAGGGCGGCAAAATCATCGTACGCCGAGGCAAGCAGGGTGAGAAGCTGGTCAGTATCGATGAAACCAAGTGTGAACTCAACGAGGAGACGCTGGTCATTGCCGATGTACAGGAGCCGGTGGCCATTGCTGGGGTGATGGGAGGCTTGGCTACCGAGGTTTCGGATCAGACTACCAATATTCTGTTGGAAGATGCCCATTTCGATCCGGTGTGTGTACGCACCACATCGCGTCGCTTGGTGTTACCCTCAGATGCGGCTTATCGTTTCGAACGGATTGTGGATCGTGAGAACATTGACTGGGCGTCACGTCGTACGGCCCAGTTGATTGTTGAGGTGGCAGGGGGGACGGTGCTCAAGGGCGTGGTCGATGGCTACCCTGGTCGACAGGAGCCGGAGACCGTGACCTTGCGACTGTCACGACTCAAGCATCTATTGGGTATTGATGTCCCTGTTGACGATGTGATGCGTATCCTGTCGGCCTTGGGTATGAATCCCCGCCAAGAGGACCAGACCGTGGTCTGTACCTCGCCGACCTGGCGCAGTGACATCAGTCGCGAGGTGGACCTGATCGAAGAAGTGGCCCGCTGTTATGGATACGACAAAGTGCCCACTCGTTCGCGCATTGAAATCGAGGTGGTTCCCCCGGATGAACGTCAGCGGCATATCAACCGGGTGCAAGCGGCCTTGAATGCCTGTGGTTACTATGAAACCATCAACGTGGACTTTGTCGATCAAAAGACCGCGGACCTGTTTGCCGTGGTTGAGGGACAGGCACACCTGGGGGTCAAGGACTCGTCACGTAAGGGGACCAACCTCTTGCGTCAGTCGCTTTTGGGTTCTTTAATGGGCGTGCTCAAGACCAATGTCAATGCCAAGAACACACCTTGTCGTGTGTTTGAAATATCACATAGCTTTGTACCGGGAAAAGAGGGCCTGCCAACCGAACATACGCAGATGGCTTTGGTCAGTGACGGCTCGTTAACACAACTTCGTAGTGTGGTCGAACAGGGCGTGCGTGCCTTGCAACGTTCAGCCACCATTGAATTTGTCCCTGCTGAGTGTCAATGGGCTTCGGCTGCGGCTCAAGTGCTTGTTGACGGTCAAGCTGTAGGGATTGCCGGTGTGGTCAGTGACTCGGTTTGTCAACAGATGGAGATCAAACATGTTACCCCGGTAGCAGCAGAATTGGATTTTGACTTCCTGACGCAGAACGCCAGTGATGTGGTTACACTTCAGCCTTTGGCCAAATTCCCGGCGATCGAACGTGACCTCTCTATTCTCGTCAAGGAAACGGTGCTGTGGGCCGATATTGTCGCCGCAATTAAGGGTGCTGCACCGTCTGAATTGGAAGAAATTTGTTTCGTCGAGGTCTACCAAGGTAAGGGGATTGCCGCGGGGACAAAAAGTGTCACCTTGTCACTGCGATTCCGCGATCAGGACGGTACTCTGCAACATGAGGCCGTAGATGGCTTCCAAAACGCCATTGTAGCGGCCTTGCAAAATGCCGTGCAAGCGGAGCTCAGAGGGTGAAAAGTCAAGTGATTTTCTGATAAGGATCGCGTTAATATTTGCCGATCTAAAAGTCAGTTGAAATGAGTTAAGACAGGGTCTGAAGCATTGACTTCGTAGGCTCTGTTTGCTATAACAAAATATGTTGGCTACGCCCCTGCAATGTTTGCCAAGGGAGTAGAGATTTGAAAGAACCGATGCCCGTTAATCAGGGAAAACCGGTCTCTGTGGATCGAAAAAGCCTGCTAGACAGGAATTTCGGACATTTGCAAGGTTTGCCCACGTTGTGCTCTAATGGGTTCTTTTCAAATAGCTTTCTAGCGGCAAAGCGGAGGCATCGCCTGCATTCAAAAGGCCTGGGCAACAGGCCTTTTACTTTGCGCATAGGTTACCTCGTGACATTTCGAATACCAAGTTCATGATCACCCCTTCTATCGGACCTGCTTCTCGGGAATTTGCCTCGATTGTCACTCAAACTCGTTAAGCCACTCCTAAAGATTGCCGACATAAAGTTGCTAACGGAATATTCGCGCGCATTGCGAATGAAAACAAGACAGTCGAAACCTATTCAGGTGGAGAGAAGGACTTATGCCAAGTGTTCGTAGTTTTACCGTATTACCGGCGTTGCCTGAGTCACTCAAGGATCTTGAGGCTCTGGCCAAGAATATGTTTTGGGCCTGGCACCCGGAATGTTCAACGCTGTTTGAACGCATCGATAACAATCTCTGGCATGCTTGTGGTCACAACCCGGTCAAATTGCTCGGTAGTGTGTCACAACATAAGCTGGAGTCCCTCAGTGAAAATCAAGGCTTCCTGCATGAATTAAAACGGGTCAAGGAACGGCTCGAACTCTACCTCAGTGCCCCAACCTGGTTTGAAAAGGTCTGTGGTAAGCACAGCAAGCCCACCATTGCCTATTTTTGTGCAGAGTTTGGTGTGCATGAATGCCTGCCCATTTATTCCGGTGGACTGGGAATTTTGGCAGGCGATCATCTCAAGAGTGCGTCGGACTTGGGGATTCCCCTGGTGGGTATCGGCTTGATGTATCAAAAGGGATATTTCCGTCAACACCTCAATATCGATGGTTGGCAGCAGGAACTCTACGTTGAGAACGATGTCTACAGCATGCCTATGGCCTTGATTCGCAAGGACCGTGGTGAGCCCTTGACCGTGGAGGTGGAATATCCAGGACGCTCGGTACGGGCCCAGATCTGGTGTGTACAGGTAGGACGCGTAAAGCTGTATCTCTTGGATAGCAATATCCCCTCCAATTCACCGGCCGATCGTATGATCACCAGCAGTCTCTATGGTGGCGATCGCGAGTTACGCATCCGGCAGGAGATTCTGTTGGGTATTGGTGGTTTACGTGCCCTGGAGGCCTTGAATATCGACCCGACCGTCTGTCACATGAACGAGGGGCATGCCGCCTTTATGGCCCTGGAGCGCATTCGTCGTTTACGCCAGACCAAGGGCATGACCTTTGACGAGGCCCTAGAGGCCACACGGGCTGGCAATGTCTTTACCGTTCACACCCTGGTCAAGGCCGGCCTCGATGAATTTGGCCCGGATCTGATGGACAAATACTTTAATCATTATTACCCACATTTGGGTATCGATCGCCAACACTTCCTCAGTTTGGGACGGATGTTGAGTGACGATGAAAACGAAGCCTTCAAGATGCCGGTGTTGGCCTTGAAGCTCAGCAGCTATGCCAATGGCGTTAGCCAGTTGCATGGCCAGGTGTCACGTGAGTTGTGGGGTAATCTATGGCCGGGCGTTCCCTCGGATGAGGTGCCCATCAAGGCCATCACCAACGGGATTCACTTGAATACCTGGGTGGCCCCGCAGATCATGGATCTCTACGGTCGCTACCTGGGGCCCAACTGGTGTCACGAAGTCTATGAGACCGCCATCTGGGATAGCATTCAACAGATCCCGGACGAAGAACTGTGGAGTACGCACCATCGCTGCAAAGAACATCTGGTGGTGTTTGCCCGTCAACGGCTCAAGGCCCAGATGAAGCGACGCGGCACCTATCACAGTGAATTAAATCGGGCCGAAGAGATCCTGGATCCCCAGGCCCTGACCATTGGCTTTGCCCGACGTTTTGCCAGTTACAAGCGGGGCGATCTGCTCCTGCGTGATGCCCAACGCCTGGCGCAATTGCTGACCGATCCGGAACGACCCATTCAGTTGGTCTTTGCCGGTAAGGCCCATCCCAAGGACAACGAGGGCAAGGATATCATTCGCAACATCGTACATTTTGCCCAAACCGATGAAGTGCGTCGTCGCATCGTCTTTCTGGAAGATTATGATATTGACGTTGCTCGTGTATTGGTGCAGGGGGTGGATGTCTGGCTCAACAATCCCCGTCGCCCCATGGAGGCCAGCGGTACCAGCGGCATGAAGGCCGCGGCTAACGGCGTATTGAATCTCAGCACCCTGGATGGTTGGTGGTGCGAGGGATATCAGGATGATGGCGGTTGGGCCATTGGCGGTGGGGAAACCTATCAGGATGCCGAGTACCAAGACCAGCTCGAATGTCAGTCACTCTATGACCTGCTCGAGAATGAGGTCATTCCCCTGTACTACACGCGTACGGCCGACAACCTGCCACGGGCATGGATCCAGCGTATGAAGAATTCCATTGCCTGGATTGCCCCGCGTTTCAATACGCACCGCATGCTGGCCGATTACACGCGTCGTTTCTACAATCCCTCCGCGGCCCGTTGGCGTTACCTCTCGGCCGAGGCCATGACCCGTGCTCGCGCCTTTACGCAGTGGAAGCATCAGATCAGTGAGGCCTGGCCCCAGTTCCGTATCGAAGACGTGCAGATGGATATTCAACAGGGCGATCAATTCTGTGCCCTGGATCCCCAATCACCACAAGTCAAGGCCGGAACCCAGTTGCAGGTTAGGGCTCGGGTGAGTCTAGGCTCAGCGGCTCCCACCGAGGTTGCGGTCGAATTGTATCACGGTCCGGTCGATACCTGGGGCAATATCCGCGAGGGACAGGCCGCCCGTATGGCCTATGAAGGAACGGATGATCGGAACGATGGGTATTGGTACAGCTGTCGTATTCCCTGTACTCAAACCGGGCAACATGGCGTAACAGTGCGTGTGTTACCTCATCACCCGGACTTGGTCAATCCCCATGAGATGGGATTGATTCTGTGGGAAACAACCTAACAGATCACAGTTAACAGATCACAGATTGCAGATTGATGTTCTGAGAACTGATATCTGTGATCTGTGATCTGGATTTATTGCTCGCTTTCTTTTTCTTGTAACAGCTTGTAGGCCTGTTCCGGAGAGCTGGCACTCTCGAAGGCGGCCTTGAACTTTTCATCCAACATCAGACGACTGATCTTGGCCAGGGCCTGAATATGGGGGCCGGTCTGGTCCGTGGGCGAGATCAGCAGGATCACGATGCTCACGGGCTTGTCGTCAATGCTCTGAAAGTCGATGGGATCCGGAGCCAGGCCGATGGCCATGACCAGATCCTTGACCGCATTACACTTGCCGTGGGGGATGGCGATCCCGGAACCAATCCCGGTACTTCGAGTACGTTCACGGGTAAAGACCGCTTCAGAGACCTTGGCCTTGTCCTGCAACAATCCTTGGGCGTCCAGCAGGTCGATCAATTCGGCGATGACAGCGTCTTTGTCAGTGCCGTCCAAGGGGGCTTTGACACTGGTTGGCTGACAAATTTGTGTTAATAGCATGTTCAGTCGTCCAATCTGTAGAGTGGTTACGCTTTTAATCAAACCAAGCTAGGAAATCTACCAGTTTGGGCGGGCCGATGCAAGGGATTTGTCCATATGGGGAGTTTTTCGCACCTCCCTAGGAGGATGGATTTGTCTTGCTAAAAATGTATCTCTTGTTAAAATAAGGGCTTATCTTTTTGCCTAGCTCGCTTATGTTAACAAGAGCCGAACTTGACGGCCTTGGTTTTAATAGAGGTGTTATGGAAGCTGTAAAACTATACGATACGACCTTACGCGACGGTATGCAGGCCGAAGGGGTGAGTTTTTCCCTGGAAGACAAGCTGGCCATTGCCCGTTGCCTGGATAACCTCGGCATTCACTATATCGAGGGGGGATATGCGGCCTCCAATCAGAAAGAGATGCAGTTTTTCGAAGAGGTTGCCAAGTTGGGGCTTAAGCAGGCCAAAGTGGTGGCCTTTGGCAGTACGCGACGGGCGGACATGACCGTCGAGACCGATGCCTCGATTCAATCGATCCTGGAAACCGGTGCCCCGGCTGCGGCCCTGGTGGGCAAGACCTGGGATTTTCAGGTTACCAAGATCCTGGGGTGCTCCCTGGAAGACAACCTGATCCTCTGTGGCGAATCTGTGGCCCATCTCAAGGACAAGGGCCTGGAGGTGATCTTTGATGCCGAACACTTCTTCGATGGCTACAAGGAGTCTCCTGAGTACGCCTTGGAGGTCCTGGAGGCCGTGACGGACGCAGGGGCCGATGTGTTGGCCCTGTGCGATACCAACGGTGGCTGTTTGCCTGAAGAGGTTTATGAGATCGTCAAGGTGGTGGTTGAAAAGCTCGGTGACCGGACCACCATCGGCATCCACACCCACAATGACACCGACTGTGCCAATGCCAACAGCCTGGCTGCCATCCGAGCCGGTGCCCGTCACGTGCAAGGGACCATCAATGGTCTGGGTGAGCGTTGTGGTAACGCCAACCTGTGTAGCGTGATCCCCAATCTATCGCTAAAAATGGGATTCGAGGCCTTGGCTCCGGAGAAATTGCAAGCCCTGAGCGAAACCTCGCGTTTTGTCTTTGAGGTGGCCAATATCAGTCCGGTCATGAACCTGCCTTATGTGGGGGGCAGCGCCTTTGCCCACAAGGCCGGGTTGCACGTGGACGCCTTGCGTAAAAGCAAGAAGGCCTATGAACATATCGATCCTTCGCTGGTGGGTAACGAACGTCGTTTCCTGATCTCGGAACTCAGCGGAAAGTCCAACGTTCTCGCCGAATTGGAGAAGCAGGAGATTTCGCAAGACAAGGCCCTGGCCAAGAAGATCCTCATGCGGGTCCAAGACCTGGAGAACGAAGGCTATCAGTTCGAGGCGGCCAATGCCAGCTTCAAGCTGTTGGTCAAGAAGATGATGGGGACCTTTACGCCCTCTTTTGAGTTGATCAAGTATCACGTCAATAGCGAGCAGCAGGGCGAGTGTGACAGTGTCACCGAGGCCACCATCAAAATCAAGGTCGGCGACGAAATCGAACACGTTGTGGGCGAGGGGGACGGCCCGGTCAACGCCCTGGATGCGGCCTTACGTAAGGCCCTGGCTCCCTTCTATCCCGACCTGGGTGACATGAACCTCTTTGATTACAAGGTGCGTGTGGTCAATGCCAAAGAGGGAACCGCCGCGCGCGTACGCGTCATCATCGAATCCCGTGATAAGGAATCCATCTGGGGCACGGTGGGAGTCTCGGAAAACATCATCGAGGCTTCCTGGTTGGCCTTGGTCGATAGCGTGGAGTTCAAGTTGCAGAAGTAGACGATGGGTCAGATGAAAGCGTGACGTCAGGTGGAAGGCCGTTTGCGTGAAGAAATATGATGCCAAGAATTGTCCTTGTCCCTCCGCTTGTATCCGTAAGGGCAAGTGTGGCGAGTGTCGGCAATTCCATCATAAGCGAGGCGAACCGACCTATTGTGAATATCTCGTCGATACGAAAGACAAGGTGCCGGAGACGCCGGAAAGCACAACCCTGAGTGGTCGCCAGATCCAATTGATGGACTACGGCCCCTGTGCCGGGTGAGTGGGCAAACTCAGTCCGACCATGTTGGCCGGAATCCTAGAGAAGTTACCCACTGCGGCCTGTCCGGATTTGCTGGTGGGTATGGAGACCATGGACGATGCCGGTGTCATTCGCTTGACGGACGACATGGCGCTGGTGCAGACCGTAGACTTTTTCTATCCCGTGGTCAACGACGCCCGTACCTTCGGACGCATCGTGGCGGCCAATAGCCTTTCCGATCTCTGGGCCATGGGGGCCCAAGCCTTGACCGCCATGAATCTGTTGTCCTATCCACCGGGCCAGATCGATACGGACGTGATCGAGCAGTTATTGACCGGGGCCAGTGAAAAGTTGTTAGAAGCCGGTGTGGTGCTGGTCGGTGGTCACACCATGGAACAGGAGACCCTGGTCTATGGCATGAGTGTGTCTGGACTGGTGCATCCGGATTCGGTTTTCACCAACAGTCGTGCCCGCGTGGGAGATGTGCTGGTCTTGACCAAGCCCCTGGGCACCGGGGTGTATGCCAACGCCCACAAGGCCGACGGCCTCACGCTCGAGCAGTATCAGGCCTTTGCGACCTCCATGGAGCGGCTCAACCTGTACGCGGCGGAGGTGCTCAAACACTTCGATGTCAGTGCTGTCACCGATGTCACTGGGTTCGGCCTGCTGGGGCACGCCTTACCCATGGCTCAACATGGCGAGGTCACCTTGACCATTGAGGCCGAGCAGGTGCCGCATTTCGATGAGATCTACCCCTTGATGGAACGGTACAACGCCCGGGGCGTGTGTAAGTGCAACACCTATATCGAGCCCTATACCCGCTTTGGGTCCGACGTTTCCGAAGCAACCCAATCCCTTTTGCAGGAGGCCCAGACCTCGGGCGGGTTGCTGTTTTTGATTCAGGCCGATCAGGCCCGGGATATCTGTGACGCCATACGTCAGGGCGGGGACGTGTACACAAGGATCATCGGCCGGGCCACGGAACTCCAACGGAACGCCCAGGGCCACACCTGCTTCCTGAACATCACGGCCTAGTTCATAGCACGTCAGTCAATTCTTGATCTTGAGGCGTTGTTTATTGGGACACCAAGACCAGGGTGGGATCCATAGGATAACGGCCAAACTGTTCTCCATAGATCGCCAGTCCCCCGGGGAGGGTGTCATCGACGTCCAGGCGAATGACGATGCGCCGCTGCTCATAGGCCGCCTGCAGGGCTTCATGGGGGATCAGGGCATCGATGAGATAACCATAGGAGCCCGCTTCGTAAAGATGCCCGTCACGGGGTTGATTGTGCCAGGAGAGAATACCACGGTGATCGGCCGGATCGTCGGGCAGGTCGTAATGTCCGAGGACGTGCCCATTGAGGCTGATGCGTACGCGGCTCGGATGGGCCGTATCATCGGTCATGGGGGTGCTGTTGGGATTGAGATCGGGCTGATGGGTGCCTCCGCCTCGCATGAAGTCCCCTGAGGTTGGAGTCGAACAGGCATGATCCTTGGCCAGCAGACGCTTGGCACTGAGTTCGAGCTTCAGTCGTCCGGTGATCAGGTCTTCCGTGGATAGGTACTGTGGCCAGGGGAGCTGGTATTCAAAGTATCCGGTCCCTGTGCCATTGACCTTGAGACCGTTGAGGACGTTCCATTGTTTTTGGGACCACTGGGCCTGAGAGAAACTGGCCGGGGTAAACCGTACGATGTGAGTCGTACCCCCGAGGCCGGGCGTTTGTTCGTGGTTGGGACTGGGCCCGGCCATGATCTGGTAGGTGGTGAAGTTGCGATGCAGGACTGTGCCGGTGACATCCTTGAGCAGCACCGTCAGGATAGCCAATCCTGGTTGGTCGGGTAGGGTCAGCTCCAGAGGCTCCAGTTCCTTTTGCATCCAGGGTTGCACCTCAACCATGCGTAGGGTCGCCCAGTGGATCCGACGTTGGGCCAGGTTGTCCAACAGGGTTAGCTCGGCCTCCAGTTGCAGGGGGGAGCCCACGTTGCAATCTGACATGTTCGACAACATCAGGGGGACGCGGCGGGAGGCCCCGGGCGAGACCGTGGTGCACAATTCCGGTTCGAGGCAAAGATAGAAGGGACTGTGCAGGTCGCGTAGGGTCATCCCCTCGACAATGTCACTGAGTCCGGTGTGCTTGGCCGAGCGATTGGCCCGCCAGTAGCCGTTCCATTCATTGATCACGTCGTGATGCTCGGTATAGCACCACCCGGCCACCTGGGGATGGCGACGGAAGGCGTTGATCATCAGGTGGTAGTCCCAACTGAAATCGATGTCACCGGTGCTGCCCTCATAGCCCCAGACATTACCGCATTCACTGTTGAGCAGGGGCTGGTTGTCCTGCAGGTGGCCGCTCAGGAAATTCCAGGACGAGCCGGGGTAGGTGTTGCTGCAGATGTGATCTAACTGGGATAGCCAGGCATAGCCGGGTAAATAGGCGTGCCAGGAATTGAGATCCGTGAGGACATGATCTTCGTAACAGGGAGAGTTATCCTCGATGAGGCGAGTCGGGTCCAGTTGACGCGTCTGGCGGACTAAACCCTTGACCCACTCTTGTGTTTCGGGAAGGTACAGCTGCTGGCCGTCTTGGGGCGTGGTCAGGCCCCAGGTTTCGTTGAAGAGCACCCAGGAAAAGAGAGCGGGGTGGTTGTAGTCCCGCTTGATCATCTGACGCAGGGTGTACTGGATTTCGGCCTGCATGTTGGGATCGGGTGGCCCCCAACTGTTGGGGACATCCGCCTGAATCAACAGCCCCAGGCGGTCGGCCCAATAGAGCTTACGCGGGGATTCGGCCTTGACGTGAAATCGCTGGGCATTGAGACCCAGTTGTTTGGCACGCAGGATTTCGTCACGCAGTTCTGCATCCGTACGGAAGGTGGTGTAGCCTTCGGGGTGATATCCTTGGTCCAGGGACATCTGCAGGTAGAGGGGTTTGTGGTTGAGGGTGACATAGGGGAAATCCGTGCCGGGTAAGGTGCCGGTGCCGATGTGACGCATGCCGAAGTAGGTGCCCACTCGATCCACAAAGTCTGGGGCCCGTAACACAACATCGACCTGGTAGAGATAGGGATCGGTCAGGGTCCAGAGATGGGGATCAGGCAGGTTGACGTCACAGATGAACATGAAGGTGCCGGGACGTACGGCCTGGGTGAACTTGGTTTGCGGGCGGTCGTGTTCGAAGAAGTACAGTTCCAGGGTCATGTCTTCCAGTACGGGCTGATCCAGGTAGATCTCCACACCCACCCGTTGTCGATCGATATCCGGGGTAAAACCAATGGCCTCGATGGCCACGCGGGGACGGGCCTCCAAATAGACCGTTTGCCAGACGCCTGCGGCCCGACCGTAGCCTTGCTTGCCTTCGAGTTTGAAGGGGTGGGGCGTGTCATCCACCCGTAGAGTCAGACGCTGGGGCGTTGTGGAATTGAGATAACGGGTCAGTTCGAATTCAAAGGGGGTATACCCACCTTGGTGCTCTCCGATCTTCTGGCCATTGAGCCAGATCGAGGTGTGCCAATCACAGGCCCCGATGACCAGGAAGAGGCGTTGATCGGACCAAAGTTCGGGCAGAGTGAAGGAACGCTCATACCACCCGATATCCGCTTGGTCATCCACACCCGACAGGGGAGAGCCCCAAGAGAAGGGTACGGTGATCTGTTGATCCAGGGGGGTGTTGCCATCGAACCATGTCTGTTCCAGGCCTGTGTCATTGGGGTCGAAGCGGAAGTCCCAAGTGCCATTGAGATTGAGCCAGCGGTCACGCTGGAAGTCCGGACGTGGGTGTTCCGGCAAGGGGATCTCCGCTGAAACCGTGGAGAGCCCGATTCCTAGCGTCAATAGGAGTAAGAGTTTACGTATACAACCTGCTCGATGTCCTGCCTTGGAGTCACCCATCCTCATGATGCAGTCCTTGTCTTTTCATCCTGATGTTATTTGGTTTATTGGGCTGTATTTTAACAAAAAGGATGCAATTCTCAAGGACTGGCTTATGAGGATTAGCTTACTTTGGAATTCAGAGTTCCGTGCTCATCGGTTCAGACTGCATAGGATGCCCATCGTTGTATGGGTGTCATTATCGATCTTGGATCAGTATTTCATCATCAGGTGCAAATGTGGAGGGATTAACATAGGGAGTAGGGGGATTACCGATGATGCGTCCATAGGATCCATTCGAATCAATGATGGTGTAAATATTGTCATCGTTGGTCCTGTTCAGTGCTTGGGACGCAAAATTGACATGCCCATCTGAGTAAAAGATGTTTTGGCCGTCGAGCAAATGTGTAGAGGAATTTCCCAGCCACACTCTTGCCTTTTTATCGTTGATAATAGACTGACTAAAGCGATCGAAACCCACATTTGGATCTTGGGCACGCTCTGGGTTGATCCAAGGATTTCGATCAGCAAGTATAGAAACGGTAGAGCGGAATCGGAAGCTCATTTTTTTTGCAAAGGGATTTAGGTAGGCATAGCTGCAATGACTGGAGGCATTGTGAGATTCGTCGATCCAGGGGCCGAAGTCCCAGGCGTTGCGAAGTTTAAAGTCTACCGATGGGTGTTCTGTGATCTCTGCCAACGTCAAGGGATGGGCGGTGACATCACTGGGACAGGTAAAGGAATCTAGGGAGAAAACACTTCTTGTCTTGTAGAGAAGATAAAGATAAGACGTGACGGTGGCTTCAGAAGTATTCTGATCGATCGGTTTGAATGGACCGCTAGGAAGCGTTCCTGTCCAGTCTTGGATTTCTTGTGTCCATTGTGAATTGGCTCCTAGGATGGGATCCGGTAGTTTTGTAGCGTATTCTTCTGAATACATGATTAAGCCGATACCAAGAACGCGAAGGTGTTCGCTACACATTTTCCGAAAGGAAAATTCTCGTTGGACCGGACCAATGGCGCTGACTGTGGCGATTAGCATTAATACGCAGAAGACTACGGTAACGAGATCGACTTTGGAACGGAGGATGGTCTTCATCGTCCACCCCCTCTCCCTGAACTTCCACTGGCCGGAAGGGTATTGCCATGTCCCTGCACGAGCATGGAGTCCTCGCGAGTCTCTAGCTCGCCGCTGTAGACCTGGGGTTTGAGTCCCTTGCCCAGAGGATTGAATGCGGGATCTTGAATGCTGTAAATGTTGTCGTTTTCCAGGCCGCAATGAGGCGTGGTTTCGAAATTGACATGGGAGTCCACAAACAGGACATTCTGTCCGGCCCAGAGGTGGTTTTCGGAGTTGCCGAGTTTGACTGCGTCCGGATCGTTGCTGTCGGGATCGAAACGATCCCAGCCTAGGTAGGGATCGTTGGTGCGGTTGGGATCCATCCAGGGATTACGATCCGCGGCTATGACCATGGAGTGATCGCTGCTGGACGTTAAGGCATAGGCATCAAAGGGCCAGTGATAGGCATAGCTGCAATGGGTCGAGGGGTTGTGTTCCAGGTCGAGCCAAGTGCCGAAGTCCCAGAGGTCGATCAGTTGGACGCCTAGTTCGAGTTGATCGGCGAATTCTACCAGGGTGAATTCTTCGGCGATGCGATCACCTGGACAGATAAATTCCTCTGGTGTGACTTCTGCGTATTTGACCAGGAGATACAGGTTGGAGGAGACCGTGACTTCGCCCTTAAGGTTTTGAATATTAAAGGCCTCACGGCGACTGTCGGCTTGCCAGTCGGGCAGTTCATAGGCCCAATTATTCACGCGACCGCCTCCTTTGGGAAACTCGTCTTCATAGTCGTTGGCATAGATCAACATGGCCTTGCCCATGCCAGACAGGTTTGAGGCGCATTGTGTTTGCATCTTGAGCAAGCGGTTGTATTGTGAGGTCGCCGATGCCACCAAGGCCAAGGTCAGCAGGCATAGGATGATGGCCCCTAAATCCGATTTACATTTGATCAGTGTTTGCATAGGTTCATTCCTAATCGGTGGTTTCCGTGACAGGGGCGAGGTCCAGAGGGCCGCAGGTGACATAGGCATTAATCGCATACAAGAGCCCTGATGCATTCGTTAATCCTTGGCCTTCTACGCCGCTGACCAGCAGGGTATGGTCGGCGGTAATGACCGGATAGCTCAAGGGGGTGCCAGCATCAAAGCGGGCGATAACCGTTCCAGCTGTATTGAGCACGTACAAGAGACCATCGTCTCCGGCGGCGTAGATGGTACCGTCTGGATCTATGCAGAGGGTATAGCCTTGGGACACGCCCAATGGGGTAGCCCAGAGCCGTTGCCCTATTGGACTGACGGCTTGTAGATAGGAATCATTCAGGCTGGCATAGAGGGTCCCGTCCGGTCCCACTGCGGGTTCGGACCAATTTTCGTAGCCCGAGTTACAAGTCAGATCAACGGCCCATAGATGTTGGCCATTGGAGGCGTCAAAGGCATAGAGGTTGGGATCGTTCAATACGCCCAAGATCACCTTGTCACCGGTGACGACCGGATAGCAGAAGCTTCCATGCCAGGGATTCAGGAATGTGGTGTTCCACTGTAGGAGGCCCGTGATCCAGTCGTAATGCATGAGGCCTAGGTCTTGATCGATCCAATAGACCGTTCCGTCAGAACTCATCGAAGGGCTGGTATAGCCGAGATCGAAGTCCAGGATCTGTTGATTCAATCCGTCCGGACTAATGATGACCACTCCACCAGAGCCAGTGCCAACGACCCGACGCTGGTCGGGCAGGATCACGATGGAACTGACTGGAGAGCCGCCCAGGGTGAACACACGTTGGCATTGGCCCTGGGATGAGATCATGTGCAATGTGCCGTCTTCACAGCCGATGCTGATGGTGCCGTCGTCATCGACCGTGGGGGCACTGGTGATCATGGCCCCGGTGCGGTAGGTCCAGAGGGGGTGGCCTTGGGCGTTGAGGCTATGGAGCTGGCCGTTGAGGGTGGGCACGTAGATTTGGCCATCGGGTCCCAGGGCCACGCTGTTGCAGATCACGCTGGAAGTCGCAAAGGTCCACGCAATACAGCCGATCACCGGTCCTTGCAGGGGGCTCTGGCTGGTGCGTTGGAAGCTGCCTCCCAGGGTACTCCAGGGGCTCGCTAAGGTGTGCGTAGGTTCGGGATAGAGGGTAAAGAAACCGCTATAGGCCGCTTGAGACTCGGGTCCCGAACAGGGCATGACACGCACGACAGCCGATAGAATGGCGGCGACCGAAGGAGTCTGCCAGGAGAGGGTGCCTGAGCCGGGGGGCTCTGTGGTGATTGTCTCCCAGGTCAGGCCCAGATCCAGGCTGTAGGCGATGCAGAGGTCGTTCTCGTCGATCGGGCCTTCCCAGGCAAGGGGGATTTGGGAACCGGCAGCAATGAGGGTGTCTGGCTGTGGAGCGATGACGCGGTAGGCCGTGCTGGAGTATTCGTCTGCCCCGATGTCCACGATCCCGACCAGACCGCGGGGCTGGCCGTCGAGATCGACGCTGGTTACGGGGATCCAAAGGTCTGATTGACCGGCATCGATACAGGGCGATGCTGCGGTCAGATGGAGGTCGCCGAAGTCGTCGTTGGCGGACTCGTCCAGTTCGGTTGTGTTGGGGTCGTCTCCCCAGCCGTCATTGCCGTCACTGGGATGACGCTGCCAGAGGGGATCGGTGTCCTGATTGGAGTTATCGGGATAGGGGACGTTGCCGTCGAGCGGGGCGGTGTCCTGCAGGCAACAAAAGGCCACGTCCAGGTTCGGCCCGCTGAGTTGTGAGGCCAGTGACGATCCGCTTTGATCTTGATTGGCCCATAGGATGCAGTCTCTAAATCGATAGAGCGGTGAGGAGATTGACTCGATAACCACGTCCTTGACGTAGACGCCGCCGGCCTCGGCTTGGGCTTGATTGGCCGTAATTGAGCAGCGGTCCAGGGTGAGACTGGGGGCGATTTCAGAGCTCGTGCTGTCCTGATGATAGACGCCTGCCCCGTGACGTGTGGCCCGATTGCCCACCAGAATGGAGTCCTCCATGGCCACGTCGCAGGCATAGCTGCTGAGGCCGCCACCGTATTGGGCCTGGTTGGCCAGCAGGGTGACATTATTCATTTGGATTTGTCCTATGGCCCCGGCCAAAGCGCCGCCGTGGCGTGTT
The DNA here is from genome assembly GCA_963662565.2 of Sedimentisphaerales bacterium. GTDB lineage: Bacteria > Planctomycetota > Phycisphaerae > Sedimentisphaerales > Anaerobacaceae. The sequence goes on from CAXXXG010000023.1 coordinate 122,153, forward strand.
GAGCGGTTGGCTTGCAGGGTGCATTGCTCGAGCTCCAGGCGATTGGCCCCGAGATAGATGGCTCCGCCTTCATAGGCACGATTGTCAGTCAGCGTGCAGCCGATCAGTCGCAGGGGAGTCAATATCGCGACGGGGTCCGATTCACCCTCCCATTGACTACAACAGAAGATCGCACCGCCCAGGCCCGCGGAACAGTTACGGATCATACAGTTTTTCAGGGTGGACTGGCCCAGGCATTTGATCGCTCCACCGGTGATACGGCCGTGACCGTTGACCAGGGTCAGTCCACCCAAGGTGACATTGACGGTGTGTCCCTGGATGTCAAAGGCTCGGTGAGGTTCGTTGGAGCTGCCGTTGCAGTCGATGATCGTACTGGCAACGATATTGGGGTCGTTAGGATCGGTGCTCCGCAAGGTTAGAGTCTTGTGAGCGATCACGACGTCCACATTGCCGGAGCCCGTGTAGATGCCGGGGGACAGCACCAGGATATCTCCAGAAGTGGCCATCTCGACCGCTTCCTGTACGGTTGGAGCATCACCGGAGCCGTCGGCCTCTAATTCTATCATTCCAGCCCAGGATAGACGGCTGATCAGCAGCAACATGAGGACAAGTCGCATCTTGCTCATGGAATTCTCCCACAATAGAGTTTTTTGACGCAATTCCTGGGAAATAATCTCTGAAATCACTATAGGGGAGGTCTGTAGTGGGGTGCAAGGGTATTTTGAAAAATACAGTCTTCTTTTTAGGTCTGGAGTGCCCGGGTCTAAGAGTGACTGGACAGATGATCATGTTGATCCTATTATTGTTGCTGTTCGCAGTCATAATTCCTTTTGGAGGCAACATGGTAGTCAGAAGCAATGAAATGTGGCGTGGAGTTTTCGTTTTACTGTTAGCCGTGGCTTGGGTGTGCCGAGCGGATTCACAGGTGGTCCCCTTGTGGCCGGATGCGGTACCGGGTAATGTGGTTAGCGAGGATCTGGAAGAGGCCGCGCTACGCAACAACGAGACCCGCTATAGCAAGGTTTGTCAGCCCACCCTGGAGGTGTTCTTACCGGCTCAAGCCAGTCAGCCCTGCGGGGCTGTGATGATTTGTCCTGGAGGGGGATATGCCCGTCTGGCCTATACCCATGAAGGCGTATGGGTTGCCGAAGAACTCAATAAACTGGGCGTGGCTGCGGCCGTGTTGAAGTATCGTCTGCCCGACGATCAGATTTCATCGGAAAGAAACCTTCGCCCCTTGCAGGATGCACAGCGGGGTTTGCAGCTGTTGCATGAGCAAGCCGGGGCCTGGGGCATTGATCCGACGCGTATTGGGATCATGGGATTTTCAGCCGGGGGACACCTGGCTGCGACTGCATCGACTCATTTCAACGATGTCTTGGTGGAGGGGGCTACGGTCGAGCAGGTCAAGCCTGACTTTTCCATTCTGGTCTATCCCGTGATTTCTATGACGTCTGAACTGACCCATAAGGGTTCACGTGATCGACTCATCGGCTCAGAGGCCTCTGATGCTCAGGTACGCTACTATTCCAATGAACAGCAGGTTACCGCTGAGATGTCGCCGGTCTGTTTAGTTCATTCCGCAGACGATCGCACGGTCAAGGTGGAAAACTCCCTTTGTCTATTCGAGGCCCTGCGTGCCCACAAGGTCCCAGCGGAACTGCATGTCCTGGATCGAGGTGGGCACGGCTATGGCCTGCGCCCCCATGCCGACATGAACCGGTGGTTTAAGTGCTTGGAGGGCTTTCTGGAGGGCCAGGGAGTCCTCTCTAAGTGAAGTTTGTCCCCCAGGGTGCCGATAGATCCCGTGGTTAAGGATGAAGCAGATACCACAGGGATTGAACATTAACGGCTATTTGTGGGGATTACGATGACCATCTATATCGGGAATTTTCCTCCGGAGACCCATGAGGATCAATTGCACGAGGTGTTTGCCTCCTTTGGCAAGGTCCGAAAAGTCAATGTGATCACCGATCCGGTCAGTGGCCGGGGATTGGGATTCGGCTTTGTGGATATGTTCAGTAAGCGACAGGCTCAGGAGGCCGTAGAGGCCCTCAATCACACCCCATTGGGAGGACGGATGGTGATGGTGGCCCAAGTGGCAAGTCGTCCGGAACGTCGCCAGCAGCAGAGGGAGGATTGATTATGTTCAAGGTCCGTGATTTCATGGTCAGGCCGGTGGTGACCACCACTCCCGAAACCCCCATCTTCGATGCGATTCGCCTGTTGGCCTCTCGAAATCTATCCGGCTTGCCCGTCGTAGACGATCAGTTGCGTTTGGTGGGACTGCTGTCAGAAAAGGATGTGCTGCATCTGCTCAACGAACATGAGGATTCTCTGGAAATGACGGTACAGGATCTCATGACGGCAAATCCAGTGAGCTTCGAGACCACGGACAGTCTGATCGACCTGTGTGATTGTCTGGTTCAGAACAGCTTTCGTCGGGTGCCGATTACCGAGGACGGACGGTTGGTCGGCGTGGTCAGCCGCAGTGACGTGATCCAGGCCATTCTCAAGATCAAACGCCAGGCGGCAATGCCGATCGGTGTTTGATCGGTTACGATTATTGCTGGAATGCAAAAAGGGTTGGTAGCCATATGACTACCAACCCTTTTTTATTAGGCAATCTTCTGATCAACGATCAGCTTATTCACCTTGCATGTAGAGGTAAAGAACCTCACCCTCGGTGAGGGCAGTGCTGTACATGCTGAAGCTGCCGATCAGGCCTTCCCATGAGGCATCCACGCTGTAAGCGCCGGTACCAAGGTAGGCATAATCGTTACTCACACCAGCAAGGGTGGTATCGCCCATTTCGGCCGTACCAATCAACGCACCATCGACGTAGTAGGTCAACGTCTCAGCGGTCACGGTGCAGACATACTGATGCATGACGCTGTCGTACATCTCAGGACTGCTGACACCCACTTCATCGGCCCAAGGAGAATCGCTGTCCGGGGTGTTGGCGATCATGATACGGTTGTTGTTGTCACCACGACCCACGGATAGCATCAGGTAATCCTTGCCGTAACCGTTGGACCAGGTGCTACCGAACGTGGCGGTTCCGGTGTAGGGATTGTCCACGTCTTGTTGGGCCCACAGGACAAGGGTCAGCTCGGTGTAGGAGTTGACGTCGATGACAGAGCCATCCATTTCCATATAACCACCATCACCATCGCAAACCAGAGCGCCGTCAACCACGTTGGCATCGCCAACCAGCGTACCATCGGCACCACCTACGAGGTCGGCAGTCGTGCCATCTTCGAAGGTGTACTTGTGGGTCAGGCTGTCTGTGCCAGGATCCTCAGGACTCAGTGCCTCGATCATGTAAGCAGCAGCGTTCAGGAAGATTTCCTGACCTATAGAGGTGAGGTTCAGATTACCTTGCGGCAGCAGGGGATCGGTCTTGGTCTCTTGACCACCAGCCATGAACATCATACGACGACCGCCGGTGACCAGTGCAGAACCTTCGTAGAAGGCTACATTGGGGGCCCATTCGACGATCCAGGCAGGAGAGCCGAGCAGGTGGGTACCCAGTACGGTACCGTTGCCCAGGGTCTTGACGAGGGTTTCGGGGTCGGTTACGACCTCTGCGTCGGTCACGAACGTGGTTCCGGGGCTGTTGGCGTCATTGTAATCGTAGATGGTGGCGCCATTGGCAGAGAGGCCTGCGTAGATCGGGTGATTGGCATCGCTAACACTCAACAGAGGCAGGGTGTTGTCTGATGCAGCGGAGGTGCCATTGACCCAACCAAGCTTATTGCTGCGCACATGGTAGGCGCTGAGGCAGATAATTGGGCTCGTGATAGAATTCCATGCTTCGACCTCAGCAGTGTCGGTGGCATACTTGCTGCTGCTGCAAGAACGGCTGATGACGACCAGGTCAGCGGCATTGAGTTCGCCGAGGTAGTCGTTGGCATCGTTGACGTCTTTATCGTCACCCAGGGTCAGGTAACGATCGCGATCGGCCTTGACGATGTAACCGGCGGCTTCCATGAATTCGATCCAGTCTTCGTCATCGTAGACACCGTCTTCGTCGGCATCGCGAGTTTCGGTGACCCAAACCACGGTAGGCGGAGCATCGCCAATTGCAACATTATCGACGCAGACAAACGCACCATTACCAATGGTGTTTGCATCGCCAGTTCCGTCCAGGTTGGAAATTCGCAACCACAGGGGATCCGTCGTGTTGGCAGTGCTGAGATCCAAGGCAGCCCCAAAGCTGTGAATCACCATTTCTGATTCAAAGGGTGAGGTAAGACTGGTAATCAGGGTCAGCCCTTGGTTGGGATCGGCAACGTCCACATCCTGTGCTGCTCCGGCAAATTCGCCTTGATAAACGTCAACTTGAATCGCAACACTACGATCCGTGCTACCGTCGGTGGGCTGGGCATACTCGAATGAAAGCCAGTATTCGACGCCTTCTTCTTTGGTGCCGATTTCCTGATACAGCCATCTGTTACCACCAGCTGTACCACCCCAGAGATGATCGCCCATAAAGGCCGAACTATCGGGGAAGGGGTTGGGGCTGCCACAGACGGAAGCCGTGTTCCACCAGTCCGCTTCACCGGTAGGCATCACGTCGATATCATACCAATCCGGTATATCAATCGCGGCAGGTTCGTTACTATCAAACGTTCCATTAGTGATAACAATTTCTGCCTGCACAGCCCCAACGGCCATCAGCAGAATACAAAGTAAAGTCAACATTGATTTAGTTCTCATCGTGTCACTCCTACAGTAGACTAACAATTATGGTTGGGCGGATCACTTCTAGGAGGGAATTCGTGGTTTTCCAGGACTTACGTTGAACTCTTCCTTCAGTGATTGCCTTAATACACCAATCATTATTAAAGGCACTTCGATGTTAAATATTATAAACAAAAACGGAAAAAGAGGAGAGGATTATTGAAAAAAAAAGGATTTGTATAGAAAAATCCTTTGTGGAAGAGGGGAAATCGCCACGCAAAGCCTTGGCTATCGGACGGACTAGGAACTTTTTAGCGGGTTTTCTTTGTGAACTCATAAGATCCCTACCTCATTGGGAATCGAAAAAAGAATCGATGGAACGAGGGAATCAATAAAGTCTTGCTTGCGATTTAGAAATGTCCTATTTTTTAGGCTTTTAACAAGACATATTGTTAGTACAGAGGTCTCCATGATCATACGGGCAAAGTCATATCCACGGGCTGGTTTGGTAGGCAATCCCTCAGATGGATATTTTGGAAAGACTATTTCTTTAGCCTTTAGTAACTTTAGCGCAGAAGTCGTTCTCTATGAGAGTCCCGAGTTGGAGATTATGCCCTGTGCCAAGGATCAGTCTTGTTTCAAGAGTCTCGGGGCGTTGGTGCGGGATGTAAACCTCCATGGTTATTATGGAGGGATCCGTCTGCTCAAGGCCACGGTCAAGAGGTTCCATGATTACTGTCAGGACCATCAGATCGAGTTAAACGACAGAAATTTTACTATCCGTTATCAATCCAATATTCCTCATGGAGTGGGTTTGGCCGGTTCCAGTGCAATTATTACTGCCTGTTTGCGGGCCTTGATGACCTTTTACGGGGTTAGCATTCCCAAACCCACTCAGGCCGGATTAATTCTATCAGCCGAAAAGGATGAACTGCATATTTCTGCGGGTTTGCAGGATCGAGTGATCCAGGTCTACCAAGGTCTGGTGTATATGGACTTCGATGAAGAGTTGATGAAACGGCAGGGCTATGGGGCCTATGAGCAACTCGACTTCTCACAGTTGCCCCCTTTGTATGTGGCCTATCGTGAAGAACTCTCCGAGGTCTCGGACAAGTTTCATAACAATATCCGCGAACGCTTTGAGTTGGGTGACAAGAAAGTGATCGCAGCCATGGACTATTGGGCCCAGCTTACGGACCGTGCTCGTGAGGCATTAGAGTCGGGCAAGCCCGAACAGTTGGGTCGTATCCTGGATTTGAATTTCAACAAGCGACGCAGTATCTATCGCATCAGTGACGACAACCTTGCTATGATCGAGACGGCTCGCAGCCTGGGTGCCAGTGCCAAATTTACCGGCAGCGGCGGGGCGATCGTCGGCACCTATAGCGATGCCAAGATGTTTAACGAGTTAAAGAAGGGCTTAGGCAAGTTGGGTGTTAAGGTCATCAAACCACGCTTGGTTCCGCCTTTACGCAATCAGAGTACAGGACATTGATTCAGATGAGTGAACGCAAACCCATTCGTAAGGCTGTGATTCCAGCCGCTGGTTTTGGTACCCGCTTCTTACCGGCCACCAAGAGTCAGCCCAAAGAGATGTTGCCCATCGTGGATACCCCCGTGATTCAATATGTGGTAGAAGAAGCGGTCAAATCGGGAATTACCGACATCTTGATGGTGATCGGTAAGGGTAAACGGGCCATCGAAGAACACTTCGACCGCAGTTTTCAGTTGGAGAGTCAACTGGAACGCCAGGGCAAGGAATGCGAATTACATCTGATCAAAAGGATTTCGGAGATGGCCGACATTCATTTTGTTTGGCAAAAGGAGATGAAGGGGCTGGGCGATGCCGTGCTCTGTGCCCGTCACCATGTGGGGGATGAGCCCTTTGCCGTGCTCTTGGGTGATACGGTTATCGGGGCTGAGCAACCGGCCACGGCCCAGTTGATGGAGGTCTACGATCGTTACGGTTGTTCCGCTGTGGTGCTCGAGGAGGTGCCACAGGAAAAAGTCAGTCGCTATGGCGTGCTCAAGGGACAACTCGTGGATGATGGGCTCTATCGTGTCGAGGATCTGGTGGAGAAACCGAGCCCGGCCGAAGCCCCCTCCAACCTGGCCTTTGCCGGGCGCTATGTGTTTACCCCGGCCCTCTTTGCGGCTTTGCAGAGTACCCCTCCGGGCAAAGGCGGCGAGATTCAACTGACCGACGCCATGCGAGCCCTGTTGTCTGATCAAGCCATGTTTGGTAAACGCTTGGCGGGCAAACGTTACGATATCGGAAACAAAGAAGGCTTCATCAAAACCAATATCGAGTTCGGTCTTAATGATCCGGATATTCAGGATCAATTGCGAACCTATCTCAAAGAGCTAGTCAAGGAACTCTAGGGCTTACGCAAACGTTCTCGTGATTCAAATGAAAAGGGCGTGCCATCAATCCTGTATGGCACGCCCTAAAACTTTCACAATGGATTCAACAGGGGCTAATCCGCCGAGCGAGTGAGACGCAGCTCGTCGATATAGATCCTGCCCGCTTCTCCATCGGAACTACCATCGCCCACACCAATGGCCAACTCCTCGACCTCAGACAAGTTGACACCCGTCAACTCGCTCAGGGGGATATTCCATTGGGTCCATTGGGCCGTTTGCGTGGCCGCTGGATTGTCATGCACAATGGTCTTGCTGTGGTTCGAGCTGTCCGTGACCTTGACGTAGATTTGTTCGGCACTATTGACCAGGTCGGAGGTGCCAATCGATTCAACGGCCCAGTTGCCGGAGGCGGACGAGCTAATGTCGGTGAACTCCGCTACGGTGGAATTTGCCGCATTATGACTACAGACGGCCAAGCCGATGTAAATCTGCCCTAAGGACAAGGTCACATCTTGTGGGCTGCCCGATGCTTCGACCCAGTTCGAGCCAGCCTCGTCTGTGGCGTAGAAGGCTGAAATCGTGGTTCCAGACCGCTCGATTTTGAGCCATGTTGGAGCTGTCACGGCCTTTTGTTCATCACTGGCCGTGCTGGAATCGCTACTGGTGTCATCGCCACTCGTTAGGCGTTGTTGCATGCGAATTCCATTTTCCGGGCTCACATAGATCAAGGCGTTGGCCGCATCTTCATCCAAATTGGATCGAATCATAACACCGGCTTTGGCCCAAGGATCGCTGTTTTCCAGGCTGGCAACGCGAGCGACGATGGAGCCGTCTCCTGAGAGCCTCTTGTATACAAAACGGAATTCATCAGCCGTGGAGTAGATATCGGTGCCGGAACCGCTGATGATGAGGTTGCTGGGTGAGTTCTCGACGAGGGCCTCGGGGATTCCCTTGAAGAACAGAGTCAATGCCTCGGCTCCCCCTTGGGTCCAGTCACTGACTAAGAGCCCCTCGGAACTGCTGGCTTCAGAATAATAGGGAGAATCGCTGTTATCATAGTCGAACGGCATGGATTGGCCACCCGCGTAAACAATCGTTTTCTCGCCATAGGTACCATCGACCGCATCGTAATATCCCACATAGCATGAAGGGCTACTGCCATTACCACCAAAGGCGTCGATGTCGCAGTCTTCCGTGTCTTCATATCCGGCACCGTCGTGCCAGGCCCAATAGATACGGTCGCATTGATCGTCATAATTATCGAAGTCTTCCAGGCTCAGGTATTCCGGAGTGGAAAAACTCCAGAGGTCGCCACTATAAGGTGACCATGAGGCAGAGTCGTTGACCTCGTCGACATGCCAATAGTAGGTCTGATTATAGGCGAGACTGGGGGCATAAGAGGACTCGCTTTGAGTGGCCACCAGGTCCAGAGCGTTGGCGTCGGTTCCGAAATAGATATCGTGAGTAGTAGTCATACGACCAGGACGCCAACTGAGGTTCTTGGTGATCTTGACATTCGTCGCGCCATCCTGGGGTTGAGGCAGACGGGCATAGAGGGGAATCTGAGTGAAACGAACCTCGCTGAGGCTGTATTTCTTCATGCCAAAGGTTGACCAGTTCGACAGGGCCGTGATGCGAACATAGCGAGCGAATACCCCATCCAGATCGACGATGGAGTTGACCGCTGTTGGGGCTGAGCCCGTCGCCTGATTGAGCACCACATTGGGAATAACGGTCGTCCAACTGGACCCGTCGAGTGAGACATCGATTTGGGCCTCTTTGATACCGAAACCCAGCACGTATTCATTTTCCGCATTGGCATTCCAGACATAGAGCTCCTGCAGGAGATAGGTCTTGTCAAAGGCATATTCGATCCAGGTTTCGCCCGGTTCGCTATCGGCACTGACCCACATATGATCGCTATTGGTCGAATGCATGTCGTCCTGTAGACCGGATTCGTCAATCGTCTTTTCCGGGCCTTTAACTTCGCTATCGACACTAGAGGCCGTGGCCGTAATGCTGTTGACGTCGATGGCATAGGCGTAGGGCTCGGTGGTAAAGGACCAGATCGGACCGAGATCCCAGCCACTGGTTTCGTTGGCTTCTTCTATCATCCAGTAATAGGTGGTTCCGTAATCCAACGTGGCGTCCAGAACGAATTCGTTAACGTCCAGTTCCACCGGGGTGACAACGCCATCGTTTACGTCGTCAAAGGACTCGCAAAGGCTGATACGGTGACGGGGAGACAGGCCCTCGGAGTAATCCGCGCCGGTCCAAGTCAGGAGTGGATCGCCTAGCCAGATATCATTGGCGCCATTGGACGGAGAGGGATTCGAAACCCCCACTGGGCCGGAACTGAGGGCTTCATTCATGAGGTAGGTGCTAACGGCTGCGATATCTTCGTCGGAAAGAACGGTATTGTAGAGCACCAGAATGGCCAGATCGCCATCATAGAAGTCCTTTTGCCCACGGTTGTAAGAACCGATGTTGAAGGCTGTGGGATTCTCAGACGAACTGTTCGAGGCCGTTCCAACGCTTTCACCGTCAATAAATCCTTCAACAGACGAGGTCACACCAAAGGCGTGGATCTCCGTGTCGGACTCTGCAGTGATGTCTTTCCATCCAGAACTGCCAACACGCCACAGGAAGGGGGATCCGTCAATGGCAGCGTCTAGCTGGATACGAAGCCGATCGTTGCCACTGCCGTCTTGTGCGGCGACGAGGTACTGTGAGGTGTCCTGTTGGCTGAAATTGGCCACAGCGATCAAGGTGAACGAACCCACATTGACCATGGTTGAGTTCAATTCCATCCAACTGGTTTCACCGTTAAAACGCACGGCTGGCTGGCCTTCAAAGGCGTCGCTGGCCGCGACATAAGTTGGTTGATTGTCGGCATTGGACTGGGTGGCATTATTCCCTTCGCTGGATTTATCTGCCCAATTGGCGACTGAACCGCCATCTGCAACCCCTTGGATTGTTTCGGCGTCCAGGTACATCACCAAGCCGTCAGTCACGGGTAGGGCGGCCCAGACGCATGTCGTCAAACTGAGCCAGAGAAGTAGCAATGATGTGGATTTCATGACCATGTTCCTCCTTCTTAGAATGTAAAAGAAATCATAAATTGACAACAGTTCTACTAATTAAATGGATAAGCCTGCGTGAATTAGAGGGGGAAAGTTGTTTTTTTATGGTTGATTCGAGCGTGCCGGGCCGAGTTTTAGGGTGGGGGCTTCCCAGAAACTCCAGTCCATGTTGCTAAAATGGGAAGCTGGCTTGGGGGTTTGGCTGTCTGTAACCACTAGGGTTAGGAATTGATCACCGGCCTGGATGGGGATCTCAATACGATACATATGGGGGTAACGCACGTCTTCTTTGACAAAACGAACCTCCCCGTCGATGAGCACCCAGAGGTCTACCTCTGCTCGTTTTTCGTCGCGGCAGATGGGGATGCCGGCTCGGGATTCAAAGGCTTGAATACGGGTACCTGGCATAGAGTCGCTAATGGCAACTAGGTCGAAGGTAATGCCGATATTGGCCGACAGGGATAGGCCCACAGCCTGGGCAAGTTGGGTGTTGTTATCACGTTTGTCCTCTCGGTTGCGATAACGCCAGCCATTGGTGATGTTCCACTTGGCCAGCCCGTCAGTCGGTGGACATTCGCGGAAGATATGTCCGGCTGAGCTGACCACGGCAGGGCCGATTTGCCCATTGGGGACAAAGACGCCGTCGATATAAGGCAGTTTGGGCACGCGGATATAATCATTGGAGCAGAGGTAGTGGTAATAATCGTAACGCTCATCTTTGGGATCGGGCAGGTTGTCGGGTTTCCAGGGGGCCAAGGGGCGACTGGGATCGTCTGGGCGACCGGTGATGGGATTGATCGAGCCAATCGCCGATGAGTCGTCAGGGCCGTATTGGCCGGTCCCAAAGCCATTACCGGATCCTACGAGGTCGGCCAGGCAAAGACATTTACCGGGGATGGTGGCTTGATTGGGATCGGGCAACTCCCGTAGAAATTGATGTTGGCCGTAGTGGGCTTGATTGATATAGACGCCTCCCTTTAGGTCGGTCACTGCCGATTGGCCCTCTGTCAACCGATGGGCACGCTGTTGCTGGTTTCTGACCGAGGAGCAGACTCCGACTTCCCCATCGAAGACGTGGATTTCAGAGTCACTGGTGGCATTGACAATCACGCCAAATTCAGTACCGAAGTCTTCAAAGGTGGAACTGGGGGTTTCGATGGTAAAGCCAATGGCCTCTGCTGGGACGCGGGCCGTGACCGTGCCGGTCTCCAGGAACATGCGATTGGGCGAGATCAATCGAAAGCGGCAAGGGGCCTGTACCAGGGCCTGAGCTCCTTGTTTAAAGACCAGTCGGGCGTAGCCTTGATTCAAATGCATCCAGCCTCGTCTGAGATGGGGATCAGCAGGTGGAATTTCCCATTGCTCATCTATGGTTTCATGGAGAGTGGCCACAATGGCATTGGCCTGGATGTGGGCATGGATCACCAAACCCGCCAACACGATAATGATGGCTGCTATGGAGACTTTCGCGGCTTTCAAACCGACTGCTGTCCAGCGTTGAACCGCTTGAGTCAATTCCCGCAGGGTTTCCGTAATGTCGTAGTCACGGCTGTGGCTAGGCTTAGGAGGCTGTTCAATGCGTTTTTGTTCTAGGTATGTCTCCAATTGCTGACGAGCATAGCGTTCAATCTCACGCACTTTTTCATTGGAAAGGTCTGCGTGTTGAGGATGTTCTTCCTGGGCATCGGCTAGGAGATGAGCCCCGGATTGACGCAGGCCCGCATAGATGGCCAGGCACTCATGATAGATTTGTCGGGATTCTGGATCGGATTGAAGACGCTTTTCCAGGGCTAAGACCTGTTCGTCATTGGCGTCACCTTCCAGGCAGGCGTAAATTAGAGCCGTCAACTCTCGATCGGAATGGGCAGGGTTAACACTCATTCCATCACCTCGTTGGAAAGTAATGAGTAATGAACACAGCGTCTGAGTTGGTCATGGATCCGAATCATCACCTTATAGAGCCCTTGCACCGAGCGCTGGGCCTGCTCTGCGATCGACTTGATGGTGTGCCCCTCTTCATAGCGTTGCTTGAGAAGGCGACGGTCAGCACTGCTCAGACGCCCCAGGCAGGAGCGGAGGGCGTCCAGGCGGGGTTCGGTTTGTTCGAAGGCTTGGTGGGCCTCTTGCGCCAGGAGATCAAGCAGGTCGTCATTAAAGATGGTACGTTGAGTGCCGCCCTTTTTACGGTAATCGAGAATCTTGTAATAGGCGATTTTTTGAATCCAGGCCGGGAAATTGGTACCCTCACGGAATGACTCGAACTTTTCCCAGGCCACACTGGCGGTTTCTTGCATAATGTCTTCGGCATCGGCTCCATGGGGGACCAGGGTAAGGATATAGGCATACACCCGATTCTGATGCTTCATAAACAATTGAAAGAATTGTCGTGTTCGTCTGGATTGTTCCATGGCCGATTTAGAAATACCTTAACTGAGTCGCAAACGTTCTGTTGATGCAACGAACTACCATTTTATTGATCAGTCAGGGCGGATTAGAGTAAAAAAGCAAAATAATCTTTGCATAGGGGTATATTGTGGACATTCAAGGGATTGCCTAGTAATTTAGAACATGTACGAGTAAATGCCTTTAATGAAATATGTCATTACCCTCCTTGGTTTATAAAGACAAATATGAGTGACAAAGAGGATCTTCTACCTGACACTAATGATCGACAAGATCTCCTGCAACGTCTTGCAGACCTTACCCAAGCCAATCAATCTCTTCAACGCGAGATGTATGAGTTGAAACAACGTCATCTTGACCGATTGAACAGTTTTAGCGATGGATTATATTCCTTGGATCTAGTGGGAAATCTTACCTTTGTCAATCGTGCCATAGAACATATGGCCGGACGTCCTGCCGAGGAATTGTTAGGACGCCATTATCGCAATTGGGTTGATCCCAGTATCTTCGCTGAAATCGAGGCCGGTCGTCAAAGGGTCCTTCAGGGAGAGACGGTTCGTAACGAAGTGGAAATTGTCAATGATCAGGGGCAACGCTATTGCCTTGAATTTAATGCAGGGCCGATTTGGCTGGAAGGACATATCATCGGCAGCCAGGGGATCTTACGTGACGTGACGGCTCGTAAACAAGTCGAACGTCGCGACCAGGAAAATCGTAAACTGTTGGATTCTCTCTTTAATGCCATCACAGAGACATTGTTATTGATCGATTTTAGGGGAGTTATCAAGGCGTGCAATGCAACCTGCGCATACCGTTTAGGCTGTCGTCCAGAGGATATGATCGGGAGAGAATCAAAAAAATTCATCCCGTTTGATGTTTACCAGTTTCGTGAGCAACAAGGACTGAAGGCTTTACGGGATAACAAGCCGATTCGTTTTGTTGATGAACGAGCCGGGGCGATATATGATATTACGGTTTACCCCTCCCTGGATCCTGATACTCAAGAGGGTCAGTTTGTTATATTTGCACGAGATATCACTCAGCAGAGAATGGCGGAAAGAGCTTTGGTTGAGAGTGAATGTCGTTATCGATCCCTGGTGGAAGGGGCTTGTGAAAATATCGCCATGCATGACGATGAAGGACGGATTTTGTTTTTAAATAGCCGGGCGGCTAAGAATTTTGGTGGGAATCCCTCTGACTTCGTGGGTAAGCTGTTGCATGAGGTCATGGACGAATCCTATGCCAGTCAACATCTCGCCTTTATGCAACGGGTCATGAACGCAGGGAAGTCCGAGACCTCGGAGCAATATCTTGTCGATCCCGAGGGAAATCCCACCTGGCTTCGTATGACCGTCATTCCTTTGCAGAGTTTAGAAAAACAACGAAAGACGGCCATGGTGATTGCCCAAGACATCACCCCCTTGAAGTTGGCTCAGGAAGAATTGAAACTCTTCCGCGACAAGATGGCTCGGGCCGAACAATTGGCCTCGGCCGGAACCCTCAGTGCCATGGTGGCGCATGAATTTGCCCAGCCCTTGACGGTGATGCGGTTGAGTGTACAAAATGCGCTGGCGAGTTTAGACAAGGGGAATCCGGACTGGCTTAAGGGCGACTTGCAGGATTGCCTTAAGGAAATCAGTAATGTCTCAGTGATTCTGGAGCGTTTTCGCAGTTTTGCCAAGGTCGCCTTGGAACGTAAAAATGAAGAAGTGATGCTCGGTCCCTTGATGGATAAGACCGTGACTCTTTTTCAAGACAATGCCAAATCTTTAACCCTTTCGGTTGATGAGAAATCATTTGAAGGCTTGCCCAGGGTGTGGGGCTGTGAAAAGGACTTAGAGCAACTCTTCTTTATCCTGATCGAAAACAGTCTGCAAGCCTTAGGGGGTAGGCATCAGGGACAACTTCATATTTCCGCAAAGTCGGTTGACCACCGTATCGCGGTCCAACTCCAAGATACCTGCGGAGGGGTTGCTCCCGAACATATGCACCGTATCTTCGAACCCTTTTTCACCACCAAGGGTCATCAGCAGGGAACAGGTCTGGGGCTCTGTATCGTGCAACGCATCCTGGAGGAGACCGGGGGGCGTATCGACGTGGACAACCGTCCTGGCGAAGGCGTGACCTTTACCGTGACACTCCCCGTTATGGTGGCCTCTTCTTAATCCAGCACTAAATCACCATTGATCCGGTAACTTTTTCCTGTCTCTGTGGGGAGAATGATGACCTTGTCCCGATAGCGAATGCGGCATGTTTGTGCCAAGCGAGAACGGATGACGGCCTGGATCAAACGTCCCTGACTCCAATCGATATCGACTTCAAAACCACCGCGAGCACAAAGGCCGTGAACATGTCCCTGATTCCAGGCCTGAGGTAACGCTGGTAACAAATGGACTTCTCCAGCGTGACTTTGAAGGAGCATCTCTGAAATCCCCGCAGTGGCCCCAAAGTTGCCATCAATCTGGAAGGGCGGGTGCGTATCGAACAGGTTCGAGAGGGTGCTTTTACGCAACAGGGCCAACAGGTTTTCATAGGCCTTTTCGCCATCCCACAGACGGGCAAAGAAATTGATGATCCAGGCCCGACTCCAGCCTGTGTGTCCTCCGCCATGAGCCAGCCGGTAGTCGATGGTCTTACGGGCTGCCGCCAGCAGTTCGGGTTGTTTTTGGTAAGTGATTTGATCACTGGGATGAAGGCCGAACAGGTGTGAGATATGGCGGTGGCCGGGATTTTCTTCTTCGAATTCTTCGGTCCACTCCATCAAGCGACCGTCACTACCAACCTGGATGGGAGCGAGTCGGTTCAGGGTGTCCTGCCATTGTTGGGACAAGGCCTCGTCGCACTCTAGGATGTCACTAGCCGCGATGCAGTGTTGTAATAGATCGCGAATGATCATGTGATCCATCGTGGGGCCCATGACCATACTGGCCACACCCTTGGGGGTGACAAAACGGTTCTCCGGTGAGATGGACGGACCTGAGACCAGGTAACCGGTCTGGGGATTCGGCACTAGCCAGTCCAGACAAAACTCGGCCGTCTCCTTGAGAATGGGATAGGCCTGATCACGCAGGAAGATCTCGTCACCGGTGAAGGCATAGTGTTCCCATAGGTGCTGACAACTCCAGGTGAGTCCCATGGGCCACATGGCATAGTTGATGTGACCCTCGGGTTCGGTAAAGTGCCAGGCATCGGTGGTGTAGTGAGCCACGATGCCGTTGCAGTCATAGACCTGCTTGGCCGTTTTGCGGCCGTCGGCACGCAGGGCATCGAGGAAACGCAGGAAGGGCTCGTGTAGTTCCGAGAGATTGGTGACCTCAGCGGGCCAGTAGTTCATTTGAATGTTGATGTTGATGTGGTAGTCCGCACTCCAGGGCGGGGTCAGACCGTCGGCCCAGATGCCTTGCAGATTGGCAGGCAGACCGCCGGGCCGTGAACTTGAGATTAACAGGTAGCGACCGAACTGGTAGTAGAGTTGGAATAAATGCGGGTCCACATTACCGGCCTGCATGGCCGCCACACGGGCGTCTGTGGGGAAGTAAACCGATTCGGTGACACCCAGGTCCAGGTCCACGCGATTGAAGTACTGCTGATAATCGGCGATGTGGTCACGCTGCATGTCTTCGTAGGAACGTACGTCGGCCTGATCCAGACGTTGACGAGCAATGGCTTCAGGATTCTGGCCCCAGTAATCCGTTGCCGCGGTCAGTTGCAAGATCACCTCGTCGGCCTGGTTGATCTGAAGACTCTGTTCACTGGCCGTGACCGTGCCGCCCTGATTCTGAACCTGTACCAGGCTGAACAGACGCACACCCACACCATTGCCGACATGCTCGCTTAGGGTGATGGTTTGCCCCTCGACGGTGATGGAGGCCTTGTTGCCGGGGCGGGTTAGGTTTACGGTTAAACTCAAGGACTCGGGACGGCTGGCCGTCAGTCTCACCACCAAGGCTCGATCCACGGCACTTGAAAAGACCTCGCGTGTATACCAGGTGTCACGATTAGCTCGGTAGGTCACCTTGGCGATGGCCGTACGCAAGTCCAGTTCCCGCGTATAATCGCGAATATTGTTTTGCTCACTGAATTCCAGAGTGAGGTCACCCAGTGTTTGATAAGTGGCCCTCGGATTAGGACGCTGGCCCATGATGCCTTGTTGGGCGAGTTTTTCAGCGGCCACGTATTGACCGGCAAAGAGCAGTTTGCGGACCCGGTCCAAAGTTTCGATGGACTTGGGATTATGGGTGTCGACGTCACTGCCGCTCCAGACCGTTTCTTCATTGAGCTGCAATCGTTCCGTAGGGACTCCACCAAAGACCATCGCCCCCAGGTGACCGTTGCCCACGGGCAGGGCCTCGTTCCACTGGCTGGCCGGTTGACGGAACCAGAGCTTCAACTCCTTGCCTTTTTCTTGTAGGGGGGGCTGGGTAAGACCCATTCCGCTGAGCCACAAAACGCATATGAACACGGTTTTCGCAGGTGTCTTCATCGATTTTCTCTCTGCTTTTGTTAATCAGGTACAGGCTTATTCGTAAATTTATAGATTAATCCTTATTGGCTTGGCTGTCGAGGAGATATACTGGAAACACCAAAGGATTGATCGAGCTAGAGGTGTCAACAGGGAGTTCTACTAAAGTGATTGAATTGCTTTGCGAGGTACATTGTATGTATCGGGTTGTCTTATTGGTCTGTTTCCTCTTGTCGGTGCTATCCATGGGGGGTGCCGCTGATTCGCCCGTTGGTGACCTTAATGGTGATTATTTAGTGAATCACGTTGATTTTGCCCTGATGGCCGAGCATTGGTTGGAGGATAACCGTCCCCCGGTCATGGTTCGCTGGTATGGCCATACCTCCTGGAAGATCTGGCAAGAGGATGTGATTATCTATATCGATCCGGTTGGGCTTGACGAGGCATTACCGGATGCCGCGTTGGTCTTGGTCAGTCATACTCATTCCGATCATTATTCGGCCAATGACATCAATCGAGTTGCAGGACCCAATACGATTTTTGTGGGATCGACGGATGCGGTGAGTCAGCAGGGATGGGGTGTGCCCTTGTTGCCGGATGAGGTCTACGAGATGGGCGGCATTCACATCACGGCCATGCCCGCCTACAACCTCAGCAAATCCAACCACCCCCGCGCCAACAACTGGCTGGGGTTCGTTATTGAGTTGGGTGGACTGCGTTTCTATTATGCGGGTGATACGGATGTGATCCCAGAGATGCAGACCTTGTCGAATATCGATGTGGCCATTGTCCCCATCGGTGGAGGGGCCTCCATGAGTGCCAGCCAAGCGGCTCAGGCCACCTATGATTTCAAACCGACCTTGTCTCTGCCGAGTCATTGGGGGAAATATCGCGGGGACTTATCCGATGCCAAGTTGTTTCAGGATTCAGCCTATGGCGAGGTCGTGATCTTGGAGGAAGGTGAACGCCTGAATCTCAGGGATCATGATCCCGACATGCCACTTTGTGCATATTGGCCCTTGGACGAGGGCGAAGGCGAATTGGCTTATGATTTGGCCGGAGCCCATACTGGCCAGTTACTGGGCGATGCAACTTGGACGATGGGGATGATCGGGGGAGCGGTCGTTTTCGACGGTGATGATGAGATCGAAACGGAGTTTGTACTCAATCCGGCAGTTGGGCCGTTTTGCGTGATGGCCTGGGTGCAGGGAGGTGGGGAGGATCAAGTGATGTTAAAGTGTGATTCCCGGGGTAAGGCTTGGTTGGCTACGAATGCCCAAGGATGTCTTCTCACCGAGTTGGGCATTGCTGGCCGCAGTGACAGTTCATTGGTGAGCCCAATGAGTATCACCGATGGGGTTTGGCATCATGTTGTCTTGAATTGGGACGGCCAGATCCGTGAGTTGGTTGTGGATGGGGAAATCTGTGCCCAGGATAGTGACACAGTCACTATGGAAGATCTCGAAGAGGGATGTATGGCCCTGGGAGTGTCTTGGCAGGGGCTGCTGGATGATATCCGTATTTATGGGGCCGCCGTGCCAAAAGAAGTTTTGACAGAAATAGCAAGTGCTCCGTAAGTTGGCCTCACGGAGCACTCGTTTGTAAACACTATTGTCGATGGTTAAGGCATGGGTTGCAGGCCTTCCCACTTGACCTTCCAGTTGCTGGGAAAGCCGGGGGCGTTCTGATTGGGGCCATCATCCCAACCTGCGGCCATCATGGCCACGGCCGTAAGCAGCCCACCATTGCCCGGTAGATAAAGGGGCAGGCGGGGGCTCTGGTAGTTGTGGCCATTGGCCAGGTAGGTGTTCTTGGTGACATCCTTCAACAGGGCCTCGATGGCGATGTCCGGTTCACCCAGTCGAGCGGCCGTCATGGCGACCATGGGATAGTCCCAACCCCAGGTGCTTTCCCAATCCCAGGTCTTCATGACCTTGTTGAGGGTGCGCGTCATGACCTTGGGATCGGCCTTGTGCCCCGGTAGTAGGCCCAGCGGGGCCAGCAGCGTGGGGTGATCCTTAGTGATCCAACGGGTCTCGTCCATGAGGTAGACACCGTCGGCCTGGGGCAGGTCGGAGAGATGTTCGATGACATGATCCCAGGATACACGTCGTGGCATGCCCAGACGCTCACGCCATTGTTGGGCCACACGTAGACCCCAATCCCAGTACTCTAGTTCAAAGGGTGGGTTCATGGTTTCCTTGGCCGGGTGACATTCCTGGGCCGGGATTACGGGCGGGCCTAGCACGTAACGTTGTTCGCTCTCGACCCAGTGGGCATAGGAGGCCATGAACTCGGCCGTGGCAAAGACCATATCTTTGTATTGATCCAACACTGTGGGGCCGGGATGGGCCCGGTAGCAGAGTTCGGCATAGTAGATGGGGTGGGGCTGTTGCCAGATCAGCAGGGTGCCAACGCTCGATGGGCTCTCTCGACCGTCCGGTCCCACCATCTTGGGCCAACGCACACCGGCATAGCCCTGCATCTGGGCCGTGCCCAGGGCTTTGCCCATGATCTTGTCGTACCAGGGCAGGCCCTTTTCCAAGAGCTCGATGCGATCCCACAGGGCAAAGTGAACCCCGTGCCACCAGTGCATCTCCAAGTGAGCCTTGCCGTACCAACTGTTACAGGTCAGGCCGGTTTCCTGAGGCGGCATGGTGCCGGCGCATTGGATTGCGGTGAGGTATTGTGAAAGGATAATGCGCCGTTGCAATTCTTCTGCTCGCGGATCCTTGGTGTCGGTCAGGTCGATGAAACCGCCGGTGGACCAGTACTGTTGCCAATGTTGGCCACTGGCGCTTTGAGTCTCCTTGACGCTGGGCAGGTCGCCGGTGATAGCTTCGGGCGAATAGGCCGTCACAACTTTTAGGGTGTCCTGCCCTGAGTTCGTGGCTATGGTGAAGCGATGAGGGCCGGTACGGGTGATGGTGGCTTCGGAAGAGACCACCACACTGACGAAGTACTCGTCGTCATCGAGTTGACGATGCAGGTCCAGGCGGTTGCCTTCTTGGGAGAGGATCACGGTTTGATGTTTATCGGTTTGGCTCCAGTCTTCCGGGGCCTTACCGAATTGATCGGAACCGTATGCGAATTGGAGAGTGATTTGTAGACGCTCCTCGGACAATAGGCTGGATTTGACATTCACAGCAATCAAATCCTGGTCAGGGTGACAGGAGGTCTCGACCACCGTAGCCTCGCCCTGAACACTGAACCGACTGGTCAGGCGACCGTTCCAGAGGTCGAGCTGTTGACGAATGTTGATGATATCGTCAATGGTCACGGGAGTGCCATTATTCATTTGGATGGCCAGTCCCAGGTGCCCCAGGCCCAGGCGGTGGGGGCTTTGACGCAGGATATTGCCTGCTTCACTCGATTGCGAACTGGCATAGGGCACAGCCCGACCATAGGTGTCGTAAGGCGTCATAGCCTCCTTGAGTTGCACAGCCTTGAGTTCTGGAAAGCTGTGCCAGCCCCAGTCTGATTGGGTACTCAAGGGCATGCCGTTGAGGTAAGCCTCGGGGAAGCTTTGCAATCCGGTGATATCTGCAGTAAAGGCAAAGCCGCCATTACCCACTGACAGAGGCGTCAAGGGATCGGCTTCATAGAGATGCGGATTGAATTGACTGACCACGGCATGGCGGTCAATCGTTTGGGCCGACAACAGGCTGACGCAAATCAGGGTAATAACGAGGGGGAGAGTTAGTTCTTTGGTTTGAGCATTCATGATCATCCTCACAATAATGCTTTATTCCGTTTGTTTGGTTTGGATCAACATTACGGATGAAGGCCCGTCATGTCAACAATCCAATAAAAAAGGCCGCTCTAAGACGGCCTTTTTTAATTTGGATTGATTGTCCCACTAGATGCTGTCGGGCGAATAGTCGTCGTGCCAATCGCTGTAGTCACCGGGATCCTGACGCGGATGAGACTCATCGTAAACTTCCTTGAGTTTCTTCGTGGTCAGGTGGGTGTACACCTGGGTGGTCGAGAGCGATTGGTGGCCCAGCAGTTCCTGCACGCTGCGGAGATCCGCACCGTTGTTGAGCATATGCGTGGCAAAGCTGTGACGCAGGGTGTGTGGGCTGATGTTGGGGTCCAGGCCGGCCATGCGCAGGTACTTGTCCATTTTGCGGCGCACGCTTCGGGTGCTCAGGCGTTGGCCATGCTTGTTGACGAACAGGACCTTGTTGTCAAAGTTATCGTTGTTCTGAGCCCGTTTGTTGCGGAACTCGATATAGTGCTGAATGGTTTGTAGAGCGGAACTGCTGATCGGAGCGATGCGTTCCTTCTTGCCCTTGCCGCGAACATGTACGACCTCACCCAGGAAGTC
>CAXXXG010000024.1:0-63270 GCA_963662565.2 Sedimentisphaerales bacterium
CCACTGGGGTTTGTTCATTAGGCATGGCATCAGGAGCACCATCCTCAACTCTTATCCGGCCATCTAGGTCCATCAAACGTAAAAGCAAATCCACTTCTTCGCGGCTGGCTTGTACACTGTTTTCGCATTTATGATCACCAAAGTGAGCCGGAATAATACCATGCAACTCGAAGGACGGGGTCAGTATTGCATGAACGATGGCATACTGATCGTCCGCCTCGTTCTTGGCATCCGTATTGATCAAAACACGTTGTTTTTTTGAGGATGTAAATGACAAATCCATCAATAGTCCGAATGTAATGTTGATTGACGTTATTAGCAGAAGGGACTTAATTACCCTGGATCTTATCATTCCATAGGCGGATCGATTCGAACGAAAAATCCCACCCCATCGACCTGTCCAAACAGTTGCCAGGTCCCCAATTGTACTGGAATATCCGAGCCCATGGACCTTGTGCGCGTCTTGGGATATCGGTGTACGCTGCCATCTGGAAAACTGTAATCAGTCCATTGAGTAACCGTAACGTCTTCCAGATAGACGCTGGCGATCAAGCCTGGGGATTGGTGCAATTCGACACGCACCAATTTTCCAATCCCCACCGTCTTATTCTCTTCAACGGAGAAGTCGGAACCAAAACTTTGGGGGAAGGTGAAGGGCTCCTGCTCATTTAATTCGATTTTCTCACCCAGTAAGAGATGAACCGTGGGCATACAAGTGATCCTTCGATCCTGGCGTGACAACAGACTTTCCAGGTCTTTGTCCAGTCCGGGGGATGTTAAAATGGAGTTCGGTTCAACGATTACAGCGGTCACGGTATAGGCACTTGAACTCAACTCCGGTTGCCAGCTTTGGCAGCCCGCTTGCAAACAGGCCACGATACATACAACCCAAACCAGACGATATCTTGCCATGATTTTCCTCTCTCATTCAATTTTGAACATATATTCATTCCACCTGATGAGTCATATCACGCAGAATAATTCAGCTATCAAGTTTCCCCCAATACCATTAAACCGATTAGAAATCAAGGAAGATCCTAGCTGAAACGATGTAGGCATGTAGGATAGACATGAATAATCCCGCAGGGTGGGCTCTTGCCACCCTACGGGATTATCACGAACAGGGATGATTATAATCCGTTTACAGCTCTGATGGAGAGGTTATAACACCGGCAACCATTCGTTGGCATCACTGGGAGGTTTCAGATCTCCACAGGTGTCGTCCATTTCCAGAATTTCCAGCAACGTCGCCAGGTCGATCCGCCCTTGATTTCGTGAGCCGGAGTAATCGAAGCAACCGTGTTCCAGGTAGTGGCAGCCCATTAAATAGACCTGTGTCGATTTCTCTAATTGGGGATTGATCACTTCATAATAGCCCATGTCCATCCTTGAACCACAGATCTCACAGCTTTCAAAACCCAGGGTCGCGAAATATACCTTGTAGGGAGTGGTTGGGATACAATCGCAATCCTCTAATCCGGTATAAAGGGGCAGCTCCTCGATGGCTTGGGCACATTTCTTACCGAGTTCTATCCCATCGGTGATGAGGTTCTGGTTTTGGTCGTCATCGTAAAGGTCCAAGCCCAGGGCCAACTCTTCAACATCGGTGATCAGATCGCCATCCTGGTCTGTTTGTTCAGGAATCAATTGATGCTCATTCGGTTCCTCTGGGTAATGCAGATCCAGAAGACGGACCAGTCGGGGTACATCGACCCGACCTTGATGTAAATCGCTGGTGTAGGTAAACGATCCATGCTCCATGGTATGCAGGCTGAGGATGGGGATGTTCAGGGTTAGATTCAACTCGGGATTGACCACGTCCACGGTTCCCATGTTGATGGCCTCTCCACAAACACCACAGTTGACCAATCCACGCATGGCATGAGTAACCTTATACGGCTCATGGATTGCTTCGTTGGGATCGGCTTCCGGGAGCTTTTGGATGACTTGGGCGCAAACCATGGCCAAGTCAATGCCATCGCCCAGGTCGTTGCCATTTTGATCGGTCCAATAGGTATCGTAACCCAAGGCAACTTCCTCGTTTGTCGTCAATTGATCGACATCCACGTCGCCGGGGACTACGAACTGATGTGCATCAGGATATGACGGGACCAGGCCTTGATCGGCCTGAGTTAGACAGACACCGCCGAGCATAATAGCTGCGAGGGTTCCAGCGGTAATCTGCTTGCTGGAACCCATCCTTTTTCTTACTCGTTTCATGATTCGATCCTCTCTTGATAAGGAATGCTTCGCATGCTTGTTCTAATAGATCTCTCCAATCGCTGTGCTTCCACCCTCCGTAGCAGAGCTACTGCGGAGGACGGGCCGTCGAGATGACAGGCATACGTCTGGTAACGACGAGGTCATCCCGAGCTTGCCGAGGGATCTATTCAAAACCAGCCTGCGCAGCAGTTCAACATTTTTTACTCCACCGTCAACGTCACACTCTCTGAATGGCTGTTAAATTCCGGGGCATAAAGGCACTGGATACTGGTGATACCACTTTGATAGACGCCCTTATGTTGTACCCGCGTACTATATTCAAAGACATAGATGCCCTTGGGCAGGACATCCATAAAGAAATGGGTGGCCGTGTCACGTACGCTTTGATAGTAGCCCAGCCCGCCTTGGTAACGATACCCACTCAGAGCCTCCAAGGGTTCGGTCCCACTGCCCCGCTGGTCCTTCATGTGCAGGTATTCCATGTCACGATCCACCTGCAGGGTGATGCGGGTAACCAATTCGTCGCCCACGCTCAAACCGTCCGTAACCGGCACCAGGATCTCGCCGGAAGCACTGTCCTGTTTGACATAGAGTTCCTTGCTCAATTGTAGGGGTGTGCCTTCATAGGGAGTGATCTTGCTCATGTCTTCGAGGTACTGCCAGTGGACACTGCCCCAACTGACACCCTCATCGACCTTGGATACGGTAATATAACCCATCTCGGGCTCGATCTCACTACGAACCCAACGCTGCTCGTAGTAACCGGTGCCCGGCTCCACATAGTCGGGCTCGATCCTCTGGCCGTCCAGAGCCACCTCCACCAACTCATGTGACCCCAGCCAATCCACGCCCCGCAAGAGCAAGGCATAAACCGCGTCGGCCGTGGCCCGGGTGGTCTCCCAATCCTGGGTCTGCTTCTGCTTGAGCAGCCAGACCCGGCAGTCTTCTACGGCATTGGCATCGGCCTCCACCTCGTCAAAGGCCTCGATCATCACGGCCTGAGTCTCGATGGGAGCTCGATACCACCACCAACTGCGTTCGGTGTCACGCCAGTACATACCCAACTCGTCATCGTAGACGGCATGTTCGCGAATGGAAGCCATGATGGCCCCGGCAGTATCCAGATCCCCCAGGCGTTTCAAGGCCAAGGCCGCCTGACCTTGCGACTGACGCTCGAGACTGAGCCAATAGGTGGCCGCCTGATCCTGCCAGTAATTAAAGGCGGTCTGATTGGATGCGGATACGCGTTGATCCGACAGATAGAAGCTGCGGCCATAGAGATAGTAAACCATCGTGGCACTAAGATGGTTGTCGTCAGGATTACTGTATTTCAGAATATCCCGGTAACGTTCATCCATCCAATCGTCAAGGGCATCCAGGGCCTTGAGGGCGGTGCTGTGATCCAGGGAGCTTACCCCCAAGTGACGCAGACGTCCCATCCCCGTAACAATGGACAGTGTCACCCACTCGCTGCCCCGTCCTCCCGGACACCAGGGCCACAGACCGCTGCTGTACTGGGCCTGTTCCAGTTGATACTGAATGCGGCTGATTTCTTGAGTCAACCGGTTTTCGTCGAACAGGATACCCACACGCTGACGGGCCTGACCTTCACTGACGGCCTGACGTAACCAGGGAGTTTCCTCCAGGGCAATATCCTTGAGGTCCTCATTCTGTTCCAGCGGACTATCCAGCACATCGGTGTTCTTCCAGAGATTGAAGATGCGTCGTATCTCGGGATCGCTGTTGGCCACGTAGGCCGCCAGGCTGTTGGCATAGAGACGATTGAAACGTTGTGTGTTATATTCGTGGGTGGTCTCCATTAAATAAGGTAAGGCCAAGATTGCGTACCAGGCCGGTTGCGAGACCATCTGCACGGTCAGGCTCTGGTGTTGCAGGGTACTGGACGCACCGGACTCCAGGAGCTTGGCGAATTCAAATTGCTTGGTCTGGGCGTTGCGAATGGGCAAGGGCAAGGACTCGGTTACCAGCATACGGCGACTCAGGACGGGCAGATAACCCTCCTGCCCGTCACTGAGTCGAGTGGTAGCGCCTACGGCGCGATAAACCAGCATGTCACAACCATCCGGAAGGGTGAGACGCCAGGAAAGGGAGCGAGATTCCATACTGGGGATATCAAAGCTTTGCTCGGGAGTGACATTGCCCACGGCCTCGTCACGGGAATCCAGGGACCAGGCATCCAGCAGGTTCAGACGCACCTGTCCGGTTTGACGAGCGGCGGATTGATTGCTCACTTTGACGGTAAACTCGATCACGTCGCCCTCTCGCACAAAACGCGGGGCATAGGGCTGAACCATGAGGTCCTTGGCCGTGACGGTCTGATCGAACAGGGAACCGCTCCGCATCTGGGTGTCATGAGCGAACCCCATGAACTGCCAGGTGGTCAGGGCCTCGGGCACGGTGAACTCGATACGAACCTCACCATCGCGATCCGATTGCAAATGGGGATAGAAAAAGGCGGTATCGTCCAGGTCAGTACGCACCGAGACTTGATCCAGATCGATCTCAGGCAACAGGGCCTCTTGGACGTCATTGGCATCTTCCTCGTCCTTGCCTCGACCGCCACCGGTCTCGACACCGGTACCATCATTCCAATAGTCATCATACAAGGGAGTAAAGGCCTCGTAGACAATGAAATTAGGCCAATGCCAATAGGTCTTGCTGGCGGATTGGTGGGGCACATTCCAATCCCGTGCTACGGTCTGGAGGGTCACCCAGTCATTTTGGAAATACGAACGGACGCGGGCGGATTCCTGACGGTACCCGGTAAAGGCCTCCAACCAGCTATGGGGCAGGATCTGATCCAGGGCCGCATCATAGAGACAGGCCACCATTTCCGCCACAGCCCCGACTGCATCCGGTCCGGTGATCACGGCAGTCCACTGCTCCTCCTGACCGGGCCACAATTCGGAACGGAAGGTTTCCCAGGCAATGCTCAACTCCTGGCTGGTCCAAGGGACATCCACGATGCGTTCGGTGACATAGGCCCGGTTTTCCCGCACATAGGTCACGCGTAGGGTAAATCCGCCCCGCATGTCCTCGGTCACGGGACATTCCCAGAGTTCCTGAGTGACGTGGGCCCCAGTCCATCCGGCCTGCAGCAATTCGCCACGACACTCCCATTCGACAAAGGCACGGCCCTGCTCATAACCCGTTCCCCACAGGGCCGTAAAGACGTCACCCGGCTCGGCCGTCCAAGCGGGAGCGGCTACAAAATGGGCGACGCGTACACTGAAGGCATCGGCTTGAGGATCCATGACCGTTAGGGTCTGATGGGCCGTCACAGGTGTTCCAAACCGATCCTCAGTCTGGATCATGACGCGATAGATACCGGCTGCCAGATTCACCCCCAGTTCGGTCCTCCCCGTGCTCTCGGTTGCAAAAGCCGTCTCATACACCAATTCCACCTCGGCCCAGGTCTCGGGATCGGCGGGATCATCCACCACACCGTCAGCATCGCTGGTCCAGAGTGGTCGTGCGGCTCGATCCGGTTGCTCCAGACGCCAAACCTGTAATTGTCCCGAGGCCGGTTCGGGTGTACCGTCCAGGGCCGTGGTGGTCACGGTCAGGACCACGGGATCGTCCACGGTCTGCCAATCCACAGCCGTGACATCCGCGGCCAAGGCGGTATAACCCACCTGCACGTCCAACTGCTGACTGCGGGTTTCACCGGTGGTGTCCGTGACATCGGCGGTGACGCTGAAGGTAAAGATCGGTTCGGCATCCGGAGAGATGGCCAGGTCCGGTGCTGCGTCAAAGGCAATGGTAAAACGGCCATCGCTACCGGTCGTACAGGTGCCTGTGGCAATGGTCTGGGCATCGAGAGACGAATACACACGCGCGGCCCACCAACACCAACGCGGGAATCCAACCTGACGTTCCACGCGCCACTGCACCAAGGCATCATTAATGGCTGCACCCGTATAAGCTGTGGCCAGTCCGGGGATCGAGACCTGTTCGTCCAGACAAGGAGCCTCTTCGGGCACCTCCAGTTCCACATGAAACTGCGGACGGTTGTATTCTTCCACTTGCACCGTGGTGCTGCCGGAGAAACCGGCGTTGGCAATCGACAGGGACATGGTGCCCAGCAGTCGATCGTCAGGAGCGGTAAAGCTACCGCTGAATGATCCGTAGTCGTTGCTCTGATGCGACTGCCGTGCGATCTCCTGGCCGGTGACATCGCGGAAGATCACACTCAATGACCGCCCTGCCAGGGTTTGATAGCGGTCCGTGACAGTATCGAGTTGCAAGCAGATGCCTTTGTAGTGAATCGTCTGACCGGGACGATACAGGGCACGGTCCGTAAAGAAGACGGCCTTTTGCACCGGGGAGGGGTCCGACTGGGCATAAGACGTGGCATAGGTCTGCTGGGTGGCCAAGACCTGGCCATTCTTTTGCGCCACCAATAAGGAAGACTGGGTACTCACCCCGCCGTTAAAGCTGAACAACCCGTTGCTATCGGTCCGGGCCTGTGCCCCGGGTTGATAGGCCCGCAGGCTGGATTGATAGAACCAACGTGTCACGGTGACACCGTCCAGGGGTTCACCGCTCTGGGCGTCACAGACCAGGCCTTCCAACACGCCTTCGCGATAGATACGCCGCACCACCATCGACAGATCACTGACCCAGATGGGACGCACGCTGATTTGATTATCATCCTCTTGGAAGCTGGGATTGAAACTGCCGATCAAGAAATAGAATCCCGGCTCCAGGTCAGTGGGAACGCCGATACGCTCGGTGCGTTCCAGATAATCGTCGGTAGCAGGCAGGGCCTGGTCCCAGGCAACGTCAGGAGAGTCGGCCAGGATGGCGTCCCGTGTTTGCTCGCTCAGGGCATTCCAGTAAAACAGACCGGAGGCCAGGGGATCATAGGCAACGAGACGCAGATACAGGTGGGTGACATTACGATAGGTCACCTCGATGTCGGGCCAGGGATCGTTCCAAACCCGTTCACAATGGAGTTCGGCGGAACGGGCCTCGATCTGATGCAGGAGATTGTAACAGCGTTTGCCGCCATAGGTCGCGGGGTATTGCTCGTAACCCTGCAGGGCCAAAGAGTGAGCCCCCGCGGCGTCGCCCTGTTCGTCCAGGATACTGGCCCATTCATACAGGGCCTCGGCAACGGCGTCGTGACCGGGCCAGGAATTCACGAATCGCTCCAAGGCCTGGGCATAGAGATCCTGCTTATCCGGTCCGACCGCCTGATTGGCTCCAAAATCCAGGCGACAGAGTTCCACGTCCAGGAAGGCCGTCACGTCGGCATCTTCCGAGTGGAAGTCATACAGGGATTGATAGAGTGCAATGGACTTGACCAAGGCCGAATCCGTATAGGGGGTGTCGGGCTCCCACGGCAAAAACTCGTCCAAGGGCGCAAAGATAGGCGAGTCGGCCATGATCACAAAGAGGTCCTGCGGCTGACTGGCGGCCTGCTCGGCGGCACTGTAAAAATCCAAGGCATCGTGCACCAGGAAATCGTAAAGCGTGGGACGAGTGGCATCGGAGACCGTGCCCTCTTCTAATAAAATGGCGTAATCCGCAATGGGTGTGGCCTTCAAATCGTCTTCAGCGGTCCAGGCCTGTTCAAAGAGGCCGTCGATCTCCTCCAAAAACACGCTCAAGTCCCAGGTACGAAAGTCCTCGCTGGGGACCTGACTGGTTTCGGTCCGTTCCAGGATGATATAGCTGTAGGCTTGCAGGTAGTCCCACAGCCAATGGGCCAGGATCCCCTGTAACATCGGTTGCATGGGAGCCGGAGCGGTCTCCATGGCCGTTTGCAGGGCCATGACCTTCTCTTCGCGCAAGCCGCCTTGGATCTGTGCGGTGAAGATGGCCTGGTAAGCCACGGCCTTGACCGCCTCGGCATAGGCCTCGTCCGCAATGGCTGACGGGATGATTTCCTCCAATACGCCAATGGCAGTCTGAGGCAGGCCCTGTTGACGGGCCTGATCCACCTGATCCCATAGATCGTCACGCGTATCCGCCCAGAGCCCGCCAACGCACATGATCAAAATTAGTCCTATGGATATGAGCATCCGTTGCATATCTTTCTCCCCTTAACTCACCTTAAATAATTCCCGAATTGACTGCCTGCAAACTACAACAACGTCATCAAACATGGATTATGCCAAAGACGCTAGGATCCTGCGCCCGGTATACAGAAAATTCATCGCTCTAATCGTTTCCCGACATCCAGGTTCCGGTCAAGGGCAAGGCCATCTCTGTATGGGTAATCATCACGGTCGAAACGGCCTCTGGCATTTCCCCGGCAAAGCTCCCCATGAACGGCTGGGTCAACAAGCGATTGTCATGGATAGGCGGTTCCCCTCCGTCCCAACGCTGGGCAGCAAAGCCAAAGGCGGTCACCTGCCCTTGAGGGCCTGCGGCCAGGGAGGTCACCAGGGCATAGCCATTGGCACCGAGGGCATCGCTGGGCAGCATGAGCAGGGACTGGGCATCGGGCGTTAGTCCCACCACGCGCTGACCGGACCGTTCAATAGTATAACGGACAACCGTGGGAGAACTGCCGGGTCCTGTCTCGATCGAAGAGGCCAGGTAAAGTGACTGTCCCGAGGCGGACAACAGGGTCGCCCCCGGACCTTCCATCACCTCGCTGATGCAGAAACGCCGTTCCGAGGCATTGCCTTCGTTGACATCGTAAACCAACACCCAGTCATTGTCATTGAGTTGCTGACTGCTGGTAACGAATAGGTTGCCGTGGTTGTCGAGTTCGAGCTCGCGTAAACGCTGGACATCCGGCTCCAGCAGGATATCACCGCAGCCGTAAATGGTAACGGTGACATTGGGGTCCTCCATGGGATCGAAACCGTAGACCTGCGTCACTCGATAAGGCTCGTTGCCATCCAACACCAGACGAGCGGCCGCGTTATAGGCACATCGTGACAGGGGTGACCAAACCTGTACCGGCACCACATAGACCACGTTGGGATCGCAGGGATCGAAGGCCACGTCCAAGAGTCCCTTGCCCTGCTGATCGACCACACCCACCCGCACCGAACGGCCTTGCCAGGTGGCCATCTGTCCGGGAATCACCACGGTCTTGCTATACAGATCTACCAGGCCATACACGCTGTGAAGCTGATAGAGCCCTCCTCGTCCGTCCTGCACCAGGCGACCATAACCTCGTGGAATATCGTCCTCATCCAACAGAGGGGGAGCCAAGGGCTCGGAGAGTCCAAGGCCGTTGCAATCCAACTCAAACAGACCGTCGCTCTGATCTCCCTCTCGCCCGGACTTCCCTGCCGCCAGCCAATAGCCATAAGACTCCCGTCCCGAATCGTTCTTTCCATCGAGACCGCTTCTGCCATTCCAACTGTCCGTGCCACAGATATTGAGTTTATGATAGACCATATCGGCAGCCAGCAGATCGATCAGGTCCACAAAACCATCGCCCGACATGTCCAGACAGGGAGCACTCCAATCCATCGCCCTGCCCGAGTTCGCCACCAACAGCAGGTAATCGAGTTCGGTTACGACATTGTCGCCATTGAAATCTCCACAGGTAAAACCGCAGGACACCCCACAGCCGATATCCATCCCTGCTACAGTCAAGTAAACAGAACCATTGTAATCCCATTCATGGCTAGGTTGAATCCGACAGCTGGTATCATGGCCCTGCAATGCAAAAACCAGGGATAGGTCCGTTCCCGGGTCATAACCACTGATCCACACTTCGGCTCGAAACAGACTCATGTCGTTACTGTCCGGTGAACCGAGCCGTTCGTCATCCGGGGCCGTCAACTGAGCAATGGGTTCGAGCAGACCTTCGTCGATATTGGGATCGCGACTCAAGTAAATCATCAGCTCGGCACCGCCATCCTGTATAAATTGATACTGGAACTCGAGCAATCCCCAGGCGGAATCTTCAAAGGTCAGGTTTTGAGCCACGTAACGATCCTGTGTCTTCCTGTCACCCCCTACCGTCAAGGTAAACCCCTCCGCCCTCAAAACGGACAGAGGCAACCAAAGTATCGCCCCCAACATCAATAGACGGTCGTGTCTGCTCATCCCTCCTCCTCCACCTGCACCTCAAGAGCCCTGGCATGCAGGGACTCAAAGGGCAACACCACGTAGGTGTCCGTGACATATAGGCCTTTCCGCAATTTCAGGAACTCCACATGCCCATCCAGAAAGGCCAGGTTGTGGGTATTCCCCCCCCCGTGACAACCGTCTGTACGGGCGGCCCTGGGCATCCAACCGTTGGCCCAGGCATAGTCCCCCAACAGCAACAGGCGGGAGGGATTGCAGGTTTGCAATCGGTTGACACCCTCCAAATGCTGATTGATTTCGGCATGCAGGGCCTTCCAGGGCATGGGAACCTTGGTGGAGATTTCATTCTGGCCGATCAACAAGAGATTGGTCTGGTAGCTGTTACCAAAATAACCGAAAGCAGGAAGTCCTGTGCCCGACACCTCGGTCCGATCCGCCGGACAACGAAACAGCGCTGCCGCATCCGGCTCATTGGGGGCTTGAACCGGCAAGCCCACATAGGGATTGAGTACACGGGACGACCAATCCACCTGCCCCTGCCACCCCCCATAGCTGAGATTGGCATTGCTCCATTGATAAAACCTTCCGTCTTCATCTTGCAGGTAGAGGTCCCAGGCCAGGGCCAGTTGGCGCAGATGCGACTGGCAGTCCACGCGTTGGGCCACGGTCCGTCCAAAATGCAAGGCAGGCAAGGTCACACTGAGCACGACGGTCACCACCGCCATGACCGTCAATCCCTCAATCAGGGTAAAGGCCCGATTGCTTGGCCTATCTCTCATGGCTGGCCCTCCTGCAAGGCCGCGATACGGGCCTCGATACGTTGGGTCAACCAACTGTCACTGGTTTGCAGATCACATTGACGATAGGCCTGCAAGGCTTCGTCGGGTTGTCCCTGTTTGAGGGCGACTTCACCCAGCACAAACTGAGCCAGGGCCTGTTGTTGGGTGCCTAATGTCTGCAAGAATTCCTCCTGCGATCCCCCCTGTAAAAGGAAGGTGGCGGCCTGGGCATAGGGACTGGCCGCGGGCAACTGTGTGAGAATCAAACGGGCCTCATTCTCGCGTCCCTGGTGCCAGGCCAATAGCAACCAACCCAGGGCCTGTTGCTGAATGCCGAGGCGTACATCCTCAGCCAAGTTCGTTTGAGCTTCAACGACCTGCTGACCCAGTTCGTCCAGACGTTGTCGAGACGCCAAGGCCCGCCGGGCCTCCAAACCCGACCAAAAACTCAAAAACGACAGGCACAACACGATTACGATCAACAGTCCCACCGAGGCACTGGCCACCCGATGTCGGCGAACGACCTTGCGTAATAGATAGATCGAACTTTGCGAACGGGCCGAGATCGGCCAGTCCTGACACCAGCAGTTCAAGTCACGCCGCAGCTGAGCCACGGATTGATAACGCTGTTCAGGCTCCTTTTCCAAACCCATCAGCAGGATGGCTTCCAGGTCACGATCGAAATGGGGTTGCAAGCGACGAGGCCGTTGTGCATCTTGGGTGCGAATCCGTTGCAAGGCCTCCTGACGCGGGCCATCGGTATCCACAGGCCACTGCCCCACCAGCAGACGATAGAGGATGGCCGCCAAGGCATAGACATCCGCACGGGTATCGACGATGTCGAGTTGACCGCTGGCCTGTTCCGGTGACATGGTGGTCAAGGTGCCGATGGCCTCACCCGATAGAGACAACTCACGCTCGTCGTCTCCGGTCTCCAGGGCCTTGGCCAGACCAAAGTCCAATACATGAACCTGTCCATTCTGCGAGACCAGGATGTTGGACGGTTTTAAGTCACGGTGGATGATGCCGTGCTGATGGGCATGTTGGACCGCAGCACAGATCTTGTCGAACAAAGCCACGATCTGGCGTGATGATAGATGATGACACTGGACATAGCGATCCAGGTGCTCGCCCTCGACAAACTCCATGGCATAGTAATAGAGCCCCTGGTGCACACCGCTGTCGTAAACGCGGGCGATATGGGGATGCTCCAGACGTGCGGTCAGGGTGACCTCCCGCATAAAACGAGCCAGGCCACGCGTCGATCCGGCCACACGCGGGGCCACGATCTTCAGGGCCACCTCGCGTCCGGTGCCCAACTGTACCGCACACCACACCGATCCCATGCCCCCCTCGGCGATCAGTTCCCGGCAATCATAGCCTTCGATCCGGGGCGTACAATCTTCCTCCACGTCCGATGCCTCTTCGCACCCGAGTGCCAATAAATCCGCCACCTGATCAGGATGAGAACCAAAGATTTTCATGTTAACAGATCACAGATCGCAGTTTTCAGTTCACAGTTGTAGTGACAGAATCTTATCCATCATTCCAGTTCTTATGCAATAGTGCCCTTTATCCTGCATGAGGCCGGGATAAAATCCCAATCAGATCATTGATTTCCCGCTCCACGTCCGCCTCGGGCCCGGCCCAACCCGCCAGGCGCTGCTTTAACAGGGATTGAAACCGCCGCTTGACCGTCACGATCATATTGGAGGCCTGGGCCGTATCGCGCAGACCATACCTCTCGCACAAGACCTCCAGGCCGGGAGCGGGAGCCTCCGTCAAAATAGGTTGCACTACCCGCTGTTCAAAAACCTGCCAATGGGCCTCTTTGCCGCAGGCCCTGTATTCACAGCTCAATTGAGACAGGACCTCCTCCAACAGGGTGGAGGCCCAGGCATAATGAAAAGCCTCTTCCGGGGTGAGGGTGGCGATGGCCTGCCACTGTTGGCCCTCCAGACTCTCCAAGCTCATTACTCCACCTTTGGGTTGTCGCTTCTGGGCCGTCTGTTTACGGTACTCGCGTTGGAGGTATTGATTGAGGGCTGTTAGCAGCAAGGTACGGAAGCGGCCCTGTTGGGCATCGGCTCGCAACACCAAATCCCCTTCCAGGATCACCTCTTGCAGGAATCCCTGCACCAAATCCTTGGCCAGTTCGTTATCGAATCCCTTACGGCGTAAAAAGCAGTAGACCGGCTTCCAATAGCTACGGATCAGCTGTTCATCCAGTCCGGGCTGGGATTGGCCCTGCTGGATACGCTGAATCTGCGACCAGGGAGTACGGTCGAAATGGTGATGATCACCTCCGAGACTGGTTTTATCATTGGTTATCACTGCCGTTGCCTCCAACAACGGGATCCATTATACCCGCTGGGCACCCAATGCTTAAAGGGAACCTCTAAAAATCTCTTTTAACGCCCTAATCCTTGTCAGACGACGGTTTCAGGGCTATGATGACGCCCGTTATTGAATAAAAATACAAGGATGGACCATTATGAAACCCTACACGGATCGTTTTTTTCAAAGGGGCCGGGATTTTCTCCAGGTCGAAACCCCCATTATGTGCGGCGCCATGACCTGGGTCAGCGACCCGAAATTGGTCGCGGCCGTGGCCAATGCGGGCGGTTTTGGCTGCCTGGCCGGGGGTAACACACCACCCGAGATCCTGGAGCAACAGATTCAGGAAACCCTCAAGCTGACGGACAAACCCTTTGGCATCAACCTGATCACCATCGCCCCACTCTACAAGCAGCACCTGGCCCTGGTGCAAAAACACCACCTGCCCTTCGTCGTGTTTGCCGGGAGTTTCCCCCGTAAAAACGAGGTGGTCCAGGTCAAAAAGACCGGAGCCAAGGTCATGTGCTTCGCCTCCACCCTCTCGATCGCCAAGCGTATGCTCAGCTACGGAGCCGACGCCCTGATCCTCGAAGGCATGGAGGCCGGCGGCCACGTGGGCCACGTGAGCCTGACCATCCTGCTGCAACAGGTGCTCTTCAAGGTCAGCGAGGTGCCCATCTTCGTGGCAGGCGGTATTGCCACGGGTCAGATGTGTGCCCATCTCATGCTCATGGGTGCCGCCGGAGTCCAGCTCGGCACCCGCTTTGCCGTGGCCGAAGAATGTAACGCCCACCCCAACTTCAAGCAACGCTTTGTTCAGGCCAAGGCCCGCGAGGCCATCAGCACGCCGGAATTCGACAGCCGTCTGCACGTGGTCGCAGTGCGGGCCCTGCGCAACAAGGGCTACGAAGACTTCAACAAACTACAACTGGAACTGATGGACCATCTGGACAAGGGCACCCTGCCCCAGAACGAGGTTCAACTCAAGGTCGAGGAGTTCTGGATGGGCAAGCTGCGCGAGGCCGTGGTGGATGGTGACATCGAGCGTGGTTCGCTCATGGCGGGTCAATCCGTGGGCCTGGTCAACAAGATCCAATCAGTCAAGGACATCATCGACGAACTCGTCGGCGAAATGGAAACGGAATTCAAACGCGTCCACGACCGTCTCAACGGTTAACCATTGAGACTTGAGACAACCCTACCGATAGACACTCAAAAAAGCAACAAACGGATCTGTCGGTAGGGAACGTCCGATTTCAACGCCCAAGCACTTATCCCACAAAAACTCTATTTCACCTGAATTCGTGCTTTACTTTTCCGATACACAGAATTTCAGTTTGATGATTTGACCTTCCCATAACGTCGAACCATCTCCTTTCTGATTGAGAGCATTATCGGAATCAATTTCTTGTTACCCATGGGTGGGTGAAACTCCGGATCAAGACCGTTCATCCATGGCACTTACGTGGATCGAATTCATCCGATCTGCAACATCACAAGGAACCATTTGCCGATAGCACCCTTTGAGTAGAGTGCGCCAGGAGTCGACCCAAATAGGAAGCCTTCATGAAGAGAACTCTCATCAACATTCTATTACTGATGTGTATCACCGCCCTGGGGCCAAGCCTGGTCCGGGCGAATTCAGAGACTCCCCCACCCGAGGAGGAACTCATCGATTTTCTCGATATGTCGATCGAGGAGTTGATGGACATCGAGATCACCTCTTCGGCCCGTCGCGCTCAACCACTGAGTCGTGCCAGCAATGCGGTCTATATCATTACCGCCGAAGACATCCGCCAGGCCGGTCCGGTTCGTATCGAGGAACTGCTCCGTCAGGTCCCGGGTATGGACGTGTTCTGTACGGACGGTGTCACAACCCTGGTGGGTGCCCGGGGCTATGTCAAATGGAACAACCAACGGATGCAGGTGTTGCTGGATGGTCGCCCACTCTACGACCCTTACTTTGGCGGTTCGCTGTTTTTCGTGAATCCCATCTTCCTGGACAACATCGATCGCATCGAGGTCATCCGTGGTTCGGCTGGAGTCGCTTGGGGTGTGAACTCTCTTAACGGGGTCATCAATGTGGTCACCAAAAAGGCCGCGGACACCCAGGGCACGGATATCTATGGGGCCATCGGCAACCGAAAATTTTCACAGGGACACATCCGCGTTGGAGGGCAAAACGACTCCCTGGCCTGCCGTGGTACCCTGGGTGGATCGCATTCCACGGGATTCGGGGTCGGTGACAACGACTCCTTGAATGACGGCTACAAACCGGTCGAGGTCACCGGACGGGCGGACCTGACCCTATCCGAGACCAGCAGTCTCAACCTGACCGGCGGTAGCAAGGCCTCCAGTTACGAAGACCATGCCACCTTTGCCGGACGCTCCATTCAATACATGAACCTGCTCTGGAACAAAAAGAACAGCGACACCAGTGAATGGCAATTCCGTTGGGCCGAGAGCTTCATTGCCCGGGAACACAACTGGAACGATGTCGACACCCATTCCCATGAGAGTATCCTGGAACTGCAACACAACTGGATCCTCGATCGTCACAACATCGTTTGGGGCCTGGATTATACCCGCGACCGGTACAACAGCATCCAATTGGGCAGCGTGGCCAATACCATCCCCGAGGATTTCAGTAACGATCAGGCCAGCGGCTTTGTCGAAGACGAAATCACCCTGACCGACCAACTGTGGCTGACCCTGGGATTCCGGGGTCATCACAATGAACTGACCCATGCGGATTGGGCGGGTCGCATTGCCCTGGTCTATGAAGTCCATCCCCAGCATACCCTCAGAGCCGCCCTGTCCCGCTCTTTCCGCAGACCCACGATGTGGGAGGAAATGAAATACGATCCCGACATCTACAAAACCCAGGGCAATAACGCCCTGGAGAACGAGCGACTGGAGGCTTTTGAAGTGGGCTACCGTGGGCAACTCCAGGAGAACCTTTCAGTGAATATCGAAGGCTTTGTCAATAAAGACAAGGACATGATCGCTATTCAAACCAATCAGTCCACCTGGACCAAGCAGTATATGAACACCTACGACGTCACCACCTATGGCATCGAAACATCTTTTGAGTGGAATCCCTGCAAGGATTGGCTCATGCGTGGATTCCACGCCTACAAACATCAAACCGGACGTAGCGAACTGACCAACTGGCGTACCGGCGAGACCGAGGCCTATCTACCGCCCAAGCATCGCATCGGCCTGACCAATCGCTTCAATCTCGATGAGGTCACCACCCTCAACACGCAACTCTATTGGACCGACACCTCTACGTCGTATCTGGAATACATCCAGGGGCATCCCTTCTGGCGCTTGGACGTGCGTCTGGCACGTCGGTTGAGTGACAAGACCGAAGTAGCCTGCGGAGCCAACAATCTCTTGGATCACTATCACTACGAAGGCGGCTACGATTGGAATACCGGCCTGTACACCGAGGTTCCACGTTTCATCTATCTGGAGCTTCATCACAAGTTCTAGTTGCAACCTGCGTCCATGGCCATTAATCTTAGGTCATGAATGCAAAACAAAAGTCGCTCTTAGCCCTAGTACTCTTGCTGCCCGCTCCCAGTTTAGGGGTCTATTTCGGCATGATCGCCCTTCCCGATAGTGCCCTGGGTAAAGGGCTTTTCTTTCTGGCCAAGGTCTGGTTGTTTGGTCTGCCGCTGGTGTGGCGGCGTTGGGTGGACCGCCAATCCTGGACCTGGTCACGACCCTGTCACGGAGGATTCGGTGTCGGGGCCTTGCTCGGTATCGCCATCAGCCTCTTCATCATTGCGATGTATGCCTTCTTGGGGGAGACCCTCTTAGATGTGCCCTTCATCCGCAATCGCATGCAGCGTATTGGACTAGCGAATCCCACGATCTATCTTTTAGGAGCCCTCTATTGGATCTGTATCAACTCGGTCCTGGAGGAATATGTCTGGCGTTGGTTTGTGGTGGAGAAATGCCAGGCCCTGTGGCGTTCCCTCCCGGCCATACTCCTGTCCGCCCTGGGCTTCACCGGTCATCACATCATCGCCATGCAGGTTTACAGCTCTCCCCTGGTGACATTCTTTGGGGCGTTAGGCATCTTCATCGGCGGTGCGATCTGGTCCTGGTGTTATGTCCGCTACAAATCCATCTGGCCCGGTTACCTCAGTCACGCCATTGTGGACCTGGCGGTCTTCGCCGTCGGCTATCACATCATCTTTGTCCGGTCGGTTTAGCATCCTAAAGCAAGAGCGTACTGTCCTGCGATTCGAAACGATAGTCCTCTACCTCAACGGCCCACTGGGCATTGGAACAGCCTTTACTATGAGGGTTGTGTACAAAGCGAACCTTGATGCGTGTGCCGACTTGAATAGGAATGGTCTTGCCCAGGGGAAAGATGGTGCGTCCCCAATGGGTGTCTGGATGAGCCGGCCCGTTGGATAGATAGACCCCCTTGCCGCTGACCGTCTCGAACCAGGCCGCCAACACATTGACGGCTCCATTGCGGTTAGAGACAAATTCAAGCTCAGTACTAAAGTGACCACTGGCCTGCTCGAGGGAACAGTGATGGGCATCAATGGACCACATCATCTGGCCCACGCAAGGCAGGTGCGACTCGGTGATATGATGACAGGTCGATTCCGTACGTCCCTTGAGGTCATGGACCACAGCGGAGAAATTCAAGCCATAGGGACAACTGGTCCAGAAATCCATATCCTCTTCAAAGTAATGATCATAGGCCGGTGCAATCCATGAGGAGACTTCCCCGGGAATCATCACCCCGCCCGGCTTGAGCCAGCGGTCGCGGGCTTGCAGCACGATGGGCAACAGATTCTCGTCCATGC
Organism: Sedimentisphaerales bacterium; assembly: GCA_963662565.2. GTDB lineage: Bacteria > Planctomycetota > Phycisphaerae > Sedimentisphaerales > Anaerobacaceae. The sequence goes on from CAXXXG010000024.1 coordinate 18,200, forward strand.
CGTAGCCGCCCAGCCACTCCGAAACAATGACATCCACGGATTCGGGCAGGTCCAGATCCTCCATCTCGCCTTGGAACACCTCAATACGCTGGGAGTAACCATTGTCCGCCACGATCTGGGCCGCACATTGCGCCACGGCCGTGCGTTCCACGGCATAGACCTTCTTGGCCCCGGCCTGGGCCGCAAAAAGGCTGAGAATCCCGGTCCCGGCCCCGACATCCAGTACCACGCTATCCGGGGTGATGACTTCGCAGAGGGCCTGGCGAAAGGCCTGGCAACGCACGGTATCGCGTAACATCGGTTCATGGTCACGCACGGAGCCATAGTTGAGTTCAAGTGGCATGAGGGCCCTTTCATAAAGAGGCGGCCCACTGACAAACTCATCGTGTGCCGATCTACTGTGTCTGGTTTAGGGCTTTGTCAGAAAACTCCGTCGTTGGCCCGAGAACGCGACATTTTTTTCGTCTGGCAAGGACGGCGAAGCAGGCGATATTAGACATATCGTCGATACAGCCGGACGCCGCCAGACGGAAAAAGGGCCGCTCGAAGCCAGATCGAGTTCTCTGACACAGCCGAGTCTCCATTGATCCGATCGGAACCAAACATCAGAAGCGACCTGAGGATCTTAAATGGTCATTAAAGAAAGCACTATAGCCCAAACCCGGTCCCGGCCACAAGCTTTATCTTCTCCAAGCTTACGAACCACTCTTTATCCCCGTTTAAAGCCCCTCAAGCCCCATCCCCCAGTTATAAACTAGGCATTATTCTATCACATCGCGTTTAATACCCTTTTTGCCTCTTCCATGACCGCCTGCCCCTCATCCGCCACCAGGTAATCCGGGATCACCCCACGTCCCAAATCTGAACCGCCATACTGCACGAACCGCTTGGGTGAAACATGAAACTGCAAGCCCGAATGCGGCAGCTTCATGTACCAAAAATCGCCATAGTACTCGAGGGTGCCGCCGGTCTCTTCTCCGACAATGGGGCCCCGCTTGAGATGCCTGAACACACCGGCCAAGGTCGCGGCTCCGCTGAAGGTACGTTGATTGGTCAACAAGACCACTCGCCCTTCATAACGATGATCCCGCTCGACCGGCTCGGTCATCTGCGGACCCACACTCAGTAAGGTGCCCACCGGATGGTCCTTGATCAGATCGTACTGCGGTGATGATTGCTGTCGATAGTGCTCCAGGAGTGCATCACTAATGCGAATGTCAATCTGCTGATATTGGCTATAGGCCCGGTCGGTAAGATAACTGAGCAAGGCATCGACCACCACGCTACGTCCCCCGCTGTTGTCGCGAATGTCAACAATCAAGGCAGCAATCGCTTCATCGGCGAGTCGTTTAAAGGCAGGTTCGGCAAAGGCGTTGAAGCCTTCCAAATCGGCCACCGTACGCAGGGTCATGATTGCCATACGGTCATTGGTATCGATTTTAAAATCATATCGAGGAGAGTTCGACTTTTGATAGCGTTGACGGTTTTTGAGATATTGGCCGTTATCGATACCTGCGACATCCAGGTGCTTGATACCTCCCGCAGCTTCTCTCACTTCCAAGTGGTAGCCTTCTTCAAAGCCATATGTCATCCACAACAACGAACGGAAATTGGTGGCGACCTGCCCCCAGGCAATCGAGTCCCGTCTGGCCCCCATCAATGGACGCAACGCAGTACAAATCTCCCCCGCTTTGACGCCATTGATGGCCATGAGTTCTTCTCCATCCTCAAACAGATCCTCGTCATCACCGTAATACTCCGAAGCCCAAATACGTCCATCTCGAATCTCAACCGAGAAGGGAAAACTCAATCCCTGGTTCTGCTTCATGTAAATCAGACGCTGTTCATAGGGACAAGACACGGCAGTATGGCCATCCTGCAAGCTCGCCAACAAGGGAGCAACGATCAGGTAGAACTCATTTTGAGTCATCCGTTCCTTGATCTTGCCCTGTGCCTCTTGCAGATGATTCTCCCAAACTGTCATGGCATTGGGATCGAGCAAAAAGACGGGGTGAATGTTGGTCACCTTCTCCGAGAGAAACTCGAGATCCTGCTGTAAATCAGCACGGACATAACTCGGATAGTCCACCTGTCCCCACCCCAGGGACACCCAAATCAGACCAAGAGCGAGACTAATCTTTAGCTTCATCACTCACGTCTTTCAAGGCACTCACTTCATCGGGAGTCAATAGAAAAGCCGCGGTCTCCACCCAGTAGATATCCGGATCTCCGCCGCGGTTGCTGGTAAAGAACAGATAGCGACCATCGAAAGATACCCAGGCCCCGCCGTCCGCACCTTTGCTGTTGATCGTGGGTCCCAAGTTCAGGGGATCCGACCAGGTCCCGTCCTCCAAGGCATAGCTGATATAGAGATCCACCTTCCCAACTTCGCCCGGTCGCCGGGAGAAAATCACGTAACTTTCATCGGGACCGGGAGCAGCCCCACAATCGTCATGCTCGGTGTTGTTGGCGGTCAGATTTTCGGCGGAATCACACTTGCCTGCGCAGCACGGAATGCGCCAGCCATCGCAGCGACCTTGCCCCCCGGATCGCCAGGAGCAGACAAACATATTCCCCTTGTCCGAAAGATGGCAACTCCATTCGTCCGCCGTTGAACTAACCGAGCGATCCATCTCCTTGGGCTCGGACCATTGTCCCTCTGCGGTTCGCTGACACACCCAGATGCCCTGCTTGCCTTCGGTGCCACGGTTGGACGAAAAGAATAATTGCTTGCCATCCGGCGAAATACTTGCCCCTATAGAAAGATCATTGGTGAACTCAGCCCGCTCCGGTGTAGTCCAGGCTCCATCGCGATATTGGGTTTTCATGATCCAAGCTGCTGACCAGTTTGCCTTGCTGACGGTAAAGTAGCACTCATTGCCATCCGGAGTAAAGGTGACACTCTGTTCGTGGCGGCCCTTGACTGAGATGACACCTGGAGCAAAGGGCTGAGGGGTCAACCCCGGTGACTCCTGATGAAAAAGGGTCTCACTGTCACCAGCGATCACGAGGCTCGTAGCATAGACCACACAAAACACGACGATAAGGCATGTGCTTTTCATAATCACTCCCATAAGCTATTCTGATTCGGCAGACCTGAACTACCAAGATAATCCCTCCTGGACCGTTTTGTTACCGAAAAAGAGTTTTTTCTACACTAAATTCTAATGATCCGTGATATAACATCCCCCCAACAACACGATGGAACATTGGATTACACAACTCAATAAGATCGACAGCTTTGTCTGGGGCCCAGTCATGATCAGCCTGCTGGTGGGCACCGGACTGTTTCTGACCCTGCGCCTGGGCCTGATCCAATTCCGTTGTCTGCGTCATGCCATCGATTGCGTACGGGGCAAGTTCGACGATCCCAACGACGCCGGTGACGTCTCCCACTTCCGAGCATTATGTGCGGCCCTGTCCGCCACCATCGGCACCGGTAATATCGCAGGCGTGGCTACGGCCATCGTCTTGGGTGGACCGGGTGCGGTGTTTTGGATGTGGGTCACGGCCATCGTGGGCATGGCCACCAAATACGCCTCCTGCTCCCTGGCCGTCAAGTATCGCCGCCTCCATCCCGACGGCTCGGTCAGCGGTGGCCCCATGTACATCTTGTCCATGGGCCTCAAATCCAAACGCCTGGGTGCCATCCTGGGCGGGCTCTTTGCCTTCTTCGGGGTAGTGGCCTCCTTTGGCATCGGCAACATGACCCAGGCCAACTCGGTCATGGGTGGGCTCAAGAGCATGCTGCCCGAATCCTGGTGCGTTACACACAGCTATTTCAACGGGGCCCTCAACTTTTCCCCCACCACCGTGGGTGGAGGGGCCATCCTGGCCCTGCTCGTGGCCCTGGTCATCCTGGGCGGCATTCGTCGCATCGCCCACGTAGCCAGTTGGATCGTGCCGGTGATGTGCATCCTCTATATCACAGGCAGCATCGCGATCCTGATCACCCATCTCGACCGCATCGGCCCGGCCTTTACCCTGATCTTCAAACACGCCTTTACCCCCTACGCCGCCGGTGGAGGTGTCGCAGGCATAGCCCTCAAGACCACCATCAGCCGCGGTGTCGCCCGGGGTGTGTTCTCCAACGAATCCGGCCTGGGCTCGGCCCCCATCGCCCATGCCGCCGCCCGCACCCATGAAATGGCTCGTGAAGGCATGGTCGCCATGCTCGGTCCCTTGATCGACACCCTGATCATCTGCACCATGACCGCCCTGACCATCCTGGTCACCGACGCCCACCTGACCCATCTCAACGGTGCCGAACTCACGGCCGAGGCCTTCACCCGCGGCCTGTCCGGCTGGGGACACTTCATCGTGGGCATCAGCCTGATCTTCTTCGCCTATTCGACCACCATCTCCTGGTCCTACTACGGCGACCGCTGCGCCGAATACCTCTGGGGTGACAAGGCCGTCTGGATCTATCGTCTGCTCTACGTCATCCTCGTCTTCGTCGGAGCCGTAGCCAAACTCAACCTCGTCTGGACCCTTTCGGACATCTTCAACGCCCTCATGGCCGTGCCCAACCTCATTGGCTTGATCCTGCTGTCCGGCATAGTCGCTCGGGAGACGCGGGACTATCTACAACGAAACAGATAGGGTGGCTAGAGGGTTAGCTTTACCCCCCCCTCTTTTTTCTGAGTCCTTGACTTCATCATTGGCCATCCAGAATTGATCCGTTCAGTTCATAGCCCCCTACGGAGTCCTTTGGCATAATTATTATTGCCAAAGGACTTTATAATTGAGTATAAACAATATTAGCTATACGGATTGGGCTCATTGAAACGGGTAACTTATGAAATTTAAAGTATACAATTTTGCACATTGCCAATGCTGTGATTCGACCCAAGATAGAAGCTATTTGTCGCAGCCACGGGTACGAACCACCCATCATCTGTACACCACAAGAATTAATGGAGGGCTAACCCAATGTGGCAAGATCCCATTGTCAAAGAAACACGAGAACTGAGAGAGCAATACGCAGCTCAATTCAAGCACGATATTGATGCAATATTCCAAGATATCCGTAAGCGTCAAGAAAAATCGGAGCGAAAGAAGGTGGCTTTCCCTCCACGACGATTAAAATCAGGGAAAAATATTGCTTGATCTTGAGCTGTAAAGTTTTACTTCGTCGGAACCATCGCCAAACTCAACCTCGCCTGAACCCTTTCGGACATCTTCAACGCCCTCATGGCCGTCCCCAACCTCATTGGACTGATCCTGTTGTCTGGAGTCGTTGCAAATGAAACACGAGATTATCTGCAACGTTGTCAAAAACTGAAACCTTGAGTCTTATTTGTCAGGGTTTACAACGATCCTAAATTCGTGTCCTTGGACAACGTTTTCCGTATTGAATTCGATGGAACCCTGTTTTTTACGATTAGGTCCATATTCAATATCTGCATAGATGACCCCCTCGCGTTGTGGGAAGAGCCTTACAGATCTCTTCCCTTGCGCATTGGTGTTCCCCACAACGACAACATAAGACAAATCATTGTAACGGATGGAGATCTCAGCACCAGGGACGGACTTTCCAGCAACATCGACGACCTTAACGCTCACGGAAATGGCACCTTCGAGTTGGACCCAACCCAGATCCAACTCTTGGCCCTGTTCCAGGTATATGGGTGTTTCGATCAATAAAGGTTCCCATCGAATAAGACCTGCTGCATACAATTTCAGCTGAAAGGTCACACCGGCAGGTACACTGATCCAACGCGGTTCACGGATTCGATGCCATCGGTCATAACTAAAGTCCGCATGCCTCTTAAACACCCGGGCCCATTGAGGGGCATCCTCGGCAACAACAGGAAACGGGCTGAGCTCAATCGCATCGGAATTCTTCAATCCCAACTTGACGCGAGCGGCGGGAAAGAGCTTGATGTCGCCGGTATAGTACTCATTAGCCGCTCGTTCATCCATATCCGATTTAGACCGGTAGAAAGCCATATAATCTTGATCAAAGAACGAGAGGGTATCGTCATCTTTGGTTTTGGCATTGGTTTGTAAACAAAACCGTCCGGCCGCAGAGGTTCGGGTCAAGCCACCGATATCCTGGATCGTCCGCAGCAAGGTCTCGGCCTGCTGGGTTTGTTGTGGAGACTGCCCCCACTGACGTAAAATCTCCCACTGGGCGTCATTGATGTCACTATACAGATTATCGTTGAACGGTTGGTCGCAAGAAACAAAAACACCCTCCAACGGCTCACCGGTGATACCATGGACCACGCGACCAGTAAAACTCGGCATCGGCAGAGAAGCAAAGGTCACGGTCTCGGGACTGTTGGCGTCAATCTCCACGGATTGAAAACAGAGATTCTTATGACTCGCCCGGTACGAGCCCAAAGGCGTCGAGACGGGATGAAGCCAATAGTCACCGCACTGATAAAATCGTCGTGGTTGAGCCCCTCCATAAGAGACATGGATTTGCTTGAGAACATTGGGATCGGTGATCAGCCCATTGGCATCTTCAAACTGGAAGCGGTGTTGGGTCCAGCCCTGGCCCATGACAATCTCGATGTCTTCCTCGTGTCGATAAGTCGTCCAATAGGGCAATCCCAAGGATTCTGGGGCATCAACCCGCACCAGATACTCGACCTCATGATCCTCTTGTTCGGCTTCTTGATCAGGAACCAGGGTAAAGATCCCTTGGTTATCGGTGAAGACGACCGAAGGTTGAGGATTCAGCGGTCTGCCACTTCTCAACCGGTCCTGCGATACCACGCTGACACGAGCCTGACCCATTGGACGACCGGAATCGTCAAGCACCCGCCCGCGCAAAATGTCCTGGGAGGATTCACCGTCTAATCTCACCAGAGAAGTTCTCAAGACATCTGTCAGTCTTTGTTTCCCTATACGAATCTGAGTTTGACCGTAATCCGGATGGGACACATAAATGGCCTCAGCCTGTGATGACCAACTGCTCAATGCGGGCAACACGATCATCCCCTTGGCATCGGTCGTTCCCACAGGGACACGAAGACGAAACTCGCGATTCCCGTCACGAAGAACAAGATGAATCTTAGCCGCAGGAATGGGACTCTGATAAGCATCCAAGATCGTAACCTCAGTGGGTTCAGAGAGAGCTTGAGGGCGAGGTTTATTGCCTCTATCAAATACACCTTGCGGGTCAACTCCTGGCAACCAGGTATAGAGGCAGCGTCCCAACCAGATTTGCACAGCCACATCGTTTTGATCCTTGGGATCCAAAACAATCATTCGACGATCTTGCCGTACGTTTCGTTTAATGCGGTCAAGCTGTAAATCAACTCCACACCAGTCCTCCTGACCGGTAGACGCCAATATCCTCTTTTCAATGAAGCGGCCTGACAGAGTCACTGGCTTAAACCTGTCCGAGGATTCGTAACCCAAATCGTAAATCCGGGCCTGCAGGGAAACTCGCCGTGAGCGTTGTGTTTTGACAGATATAGTGGAATTGTTCAGCTCCTGCCAAGACTGAGCGCGTTTACTTTGCAGTTCATCCAACACCTCTTGTGCGGCTTGGCAGACAATGCTATCCGAATCATGTTGGAGCTCTTCCAGATAATGAACGTAGTCTCCCACCGGATAAGATGCAATGAGGTCGACAGCGAACAACCTTATTTCAGAATCAGCAGCCCTTGCGAGGACAGACGGATAGGGGTGCCATTGCCAGTCCTCCCGGAATTGTTGCTTGAGCTGAGAACGCTGATCAGAATCCGCCCGTTGTAGAGAATTGGTAATATAAGTCTCATAACGTCCCTCACTGGTCAAGGCCAGGGCACGCCGCATTTTTTGTAGCAATCGTTCCATTTCATTTTTATCATTTTCGGGAAATTGTGCGAGGCGATCTCGGGTATCTGCGATTAGGAGTTCAAGGATGTTTTGACGTCTTTGAACCTCAACGGCCTCGAGCCAACCTAGAAGTTCCTCTGGTCGATCGGAGTCCTCCATATTCTCATGCCAACATTCAAGATAGGTTTCGAGTGGCAAGCTGGGTTCTACCAACAACAGACACTTCCATTGCTTTTGCAAAAGTGTATTTCCATAATCATCCTTGAGTGATTTAAAAATAGAATTGAGCCGCGGCCATAATCTCGCACCGACACAGTCCGAACCTCGATCGGTATCCAACGTGAAAAAATCCAGTTCTCCCATACAAAACAGGTTACCCTGTGGGTTCTGTGGGTTTTCGGTCAACATGGATTGAACCAGTGACAACATATCATCGGCATGGGACTGCCGAAACATCCTCCCTGCTTCATTGTCCAAATGAGCCAACAAAAACAGCCAGACCTCCGAGATGGATGTCCCCCAAAACGACTGCGTCTGAATAAAACGCGGGTCTCCCTTTTGTGAACGTCTCCAGGCTCTTTCAAAAACACGATCCACCCCCTCACCCCCTAAACGTGCGGCAAACAATAAGGCCTGTGGATAGGTGGGAAAGTGCTGAACCAATATTTGCTCGCAGACATCCTCCTCGATCGAATTGAAAACCCTATCGTTTTGTTGATCGAGATATTGATCCATAAACCAGATCGCATCCACCACAAAAGCATCACTCGATCGCCACCTATTCTGCCACAGGTTGATGCCTTGTAATGCGGGTTTCCATCCCAACAAAAGTTGATAAGCAGAGGAACCTTGATCCAATTCTTGAATCTGTTGACAAGCCCACCGAGTAAACTGAGTCGTATCCAGTCTAGGAATCAGCATGCGCAGGGCATGACCCGTTATGTCGGCGATGGTATATCCAGACAACGTTGCCTCTTCCTTGACCCGAAGGAAGGCCTGCCAGGCCGATTCTGGATCGTCTATCTGATCCAAGCCAAAACGCAAGCTGGCCCATTGATCGAGAATGGTAATCAATCCCGGTTCCGTGACCATCGGTTCGATATGAGAAAACTTATTATAGAGATTGGTTCCATCTAGAAACCACTGTCGGTAAGCCGTGTAGTACAATGCCTTCCAGGCCAGGTCTCCCAGGCTTTCCAACCCTTCGATCCAATCCTCATCGACTATATAATTGTTGAGTCTAGCCTGATCCAATAGGAGTTCAGCGCGTTTCTGCAACACAGGAAAGTCCACCTGAATATCGAACCCTGTAGACTTGATCGATATCTGTCCATTCGAGCTCGAACTACTTGAATTTTGACCAATGCTGCCATACCCCTCAAAACCATTAAAAGAGACCCGGGCATAATAGGCATAGTCCTGACTTTCAACAAAGCCCCCTCTTCGGAGCGAAGCATCGTTCTTGTTGAGGTTGAATCCCATATAGCGGACTTTATTTTCCGACAGTCCCTCTGTCGCATTTTGAGGAGGCTGGCTCACTGGCTGCACTTTGTCGCGAAACTCGCGAACATCGATCACCACCGGTGTTTGGCCTATGTACACATCGTTAATCCACAGATCAACCCCCGTCATGCCATCATCGACAGTAAAATGATACTCGTCAATATGTTTACCTTGATCCGACAAATCAGACTGTCTCGCGTGCTGAATCGATACTCCCGCAAAGGTCAGATAGAAAAGAAGCAAATAAACGGTTATCGCAGCATCCGCCATCCAAACCCTACGCCGAACTCTCATTTGAGGGGACGTCATACTCTTACCTCCATGCTGCGGTGTAGCAGTCGACCTACAATCAGGATCGTCAAGATCATCAGAGCTGAGAGCAAGACAACTACGACCTTGAACCACAATGGATGCCAAAGAAAACTCATCAACACATAGCCGGCAATACCCACAGTCTGGATGGCAATGGCTACGGCCCCCAGACTTTCGGAATTGTCACGCATGGGCTGGGCATGCCTGATCCAGACGTAGTGAAACAAAGGCAATAACAGTCCATACTCATAAAGCCAAAGCCATGGCAGTGTCATCTCGCGTCCATACATCAAGGGATAGTAGGGATTGATAAAGGCGTGGCCCTGCACACCACTGCGAATCGGTAACCACAGACACAGGGCCATGGGCAACCATACGGCCAATACCGACACCACCGTACCGGCCATCAAATGGTTCCAGATCTGATCGCGGCTGTAGCCCTGGGTATAGAGAAACTCCATGGAGCGTCCGCCCATGCGACCCAGTCGCATAGTCAGGGCGATGCAGTGCACCAGAATCAACAGGTTGATCCAGGAATTTCGCCCATTCAATGGGCCTGGAGCCAATACTAGATAAAGGATTCCCAGGATCAAGGCCACGATTGTGACCGGCAGGCACTGCTGGAACAATAAACGAATAAAAGCAGCTTTGAGTTTCATTAAACTCTCCCTTCTTCAGTTAAGATCAGATATAGGGTCTCCAGGGACACCGGGTGTAGAGGGACATTTAGTGATTCTAGAGCACCCCATCCTCCAGATACGGATCTGAGCCACAGAACCCGCTCGTGGCTATTTCGTTCCTGTTTGAGGACTTCAATGCCTTTTGGGGCCTGCCACGGTTCCTCTCCAAGCGGCAATTGCACTTCACGGACCTGTTCTCGTAGGTCTTCTAACCAGGCGGAGAGCTTGATATGGCCTTCTCGCAGGATCGTGACCTGATCGGCCACGCGTTCGATGTCACTGATCACATGGGTGGTGACAATGGCAGTGGCGTTGCGTTCATTGACCATGTCACGCAGACGATCATAGAGATCACGCCGTGCGGATGGATCGAGCCCCTCCGCCGGCTCGTCCATCAACAAGAGTACCGGCTGGGCGGCCAGGGTAATAGCGGAACGCACCCATTTTTTTTGTCCCTTGCTCAACGCCCCATAGGTCTGAGTCAAATGAAGGCCACGCTCTCGCAACAGATCCATGGCCAACATGGAATCAAAGGCAGTCACAACCGAACGCTTCAAGTCCATCAATTGCGAAATCGTCATCCAGGCCGGAGGATCGGCGGTATCGGCGACATAGCCCACGCGTCGTGTTACCTCCTCCGGCATGGGCCGAGGAGACTGTCCCAGGATCTGCACCTCCCCTGCTGTCGGCTCCAGCAAGCCCATCAACAGTCGCAAAAACGTGGTCTTGCCCGCTCCATTGGGCCCCAGTAAGGCCACGATACTGCCCTGCTCGACCTCCAGGTTCAATCCCGCCAGGGCCCACTTGGGCCCGAAACGCCGCTCCAGTCCTTGTGTTTTAATGACGATGTCACTCATGAATCTCTCCTCATGGATTCCCACACCTGCTTCAAAATTTCCTGCACCTCTTCACCATCCGCCCCCATACGAGCCGCCTCGGCCAACAGACGCCGGGCCAGATCCTCAATGGCTTTGTGCCGCACACGCACAGGTAAGGTGGTCTGGCTATCGGTAATAAAAACCCCCTGCCCCTGCCGTCGCACCACCAATCCGGCCGCCTGCAACTCCTCATAGGCCTTGACCACGGTGCGGGGATTGATCTTGAGGTCCTTGGCCATCTCGCGAATACTGGGCAGACGCTCCCCGGCCTTGAGTTGTCCCGAAGCCGTTTTGAACTTGATCTGCTCGACAATCTGCCGATAGATCGGCTCGCCACTTTGATGGTCCAAACGACAATACATAAAATATCAGGTTCCAGGGTTCACCGTTCAAGGTTCAAGGTTGATTGATTGAGCAAGTCTTATCTTAGTAAACTGTGAACCGTGAACCTTTTTTAACCGTGAACCACACTCTTGCTCCCTAGCTAAAGTGTTAAATATCATACAGCTCCCAAACTGTTGCACACTGCATCAACTGTATTACATGTACTACAACAGTAAAGCTAATGCAATGCAATTTTTCCAAAGACGCCATAGCTTTTCACACACCCCAACACAATTTTAATATTGCTTTCCCGCGACCTTGGCCTATAATCCTATCTGTAGTCTATGAGATTATGGGAGAGCGAGTATTCCTTTGATCTCAAACGTTCTTTTCAATCCATAAGGTCGGAGGTGTTATTATGCCATTGTCGATTAAGCATGTCATAGGATTGTTGATTGGTCTGTCACTAGGCTTGGCAAAGGCTCCAGCTCAGAGCAAAGAGCCTATCATAGACGACGTTGAGGCCCCTAACGCCGCCCTTTTTGTGGAAATCGAACTAACCCCCGGAACCGAGTTATCACTCAAAGAGGCCCGGTCACTGCCCCAGGCACCCGGCAGTCACCTCAGTGCGATTGCGGGCACCGACCAAGTTCGGCTGCAAATCTCTGCCAAACTGGCCACCCTACTGCAGCAAAGAGGCATCGACTTTACTATCACGCGTCAATTTGTGTTATATACTGAACAGGTGATTAAGAACACCCAGACCTCTCAGACCAAGGCCTCCACCCTATCGATCCAAGGCACCAACGAAACCGACCTCGCGATCCCCGAAGGGGCGTGGGATTACAGCATCATCGAGATCACGGGAGCCCCTGCCGGGGCAACCGTCAGCTCGCTGGACGTCTACTTCGATATCCGGCATAGCTGTGTCGGTGACGTGCAGATCGACCTGACCAATAGCAGCCTCTCTATCGAGCAAACCCTCAAGGAATACAGCTTCAGCTACTCCTGCCAAAGTCGTTACTCCGATACGGTGAGAAACATCACGACCTTTAACGGTCAATGGGTCAACCAGCAATGGCTTCTATGGGCAGCCGATTGGTACTATCCCGACACCGGACGAGTCAATCGCTGGTGGATCAAGCTCTACTACGATGCCCCGACCGGCGTCCCCAGCCACGATGAGAGTGACCATGCCATTGCCCTGGAACAGGACGTCGCCTACTCCGGCAGCACGGTCGGGGCCACAGGACAGACGAGCAGTGAATGCTCATACAGTGACACACGGGATGTTTGGCATAGCTTCACCAGCGATTCAGCGGGCGTTTTGACCCTCCATACCGAGGGAAGCACCTTGGACACCACCTTGACGGTTTACGACCCCGACTCCATGATCCCATTGGCATGTAATGACGACTATAGCACCAGTTACCATGCCACCGGCTATTGGTCGCAAATCATGATGCCGATTCAGGCAGAAAAAACCTACCTCGTACGAGTGGCGGGCTATGAGAACCTCGCTGGCGACTATCAAATCACCGCCACTCTTGACAGCACATTACCCACCAGTCCCAACGAGCCGTCTCCCGGCCATCAAGCGTCTGGCGTCTCGCCTCACACCCCCTTACAATGGAGCCTGACGCCTCCAACAAGGGTCGCAGCCCAATCGATCTCTCAACGTCATCAAGATAAATCGAGTCTGGTCCAGCCCAAGGTCATCTATGGCAAAGACGACCGCACTGAGGATTACCAGATCGAGGAACCCAACCTCCTGGCCCTAGGCGACGCCACGGCCATGATGACCTATAAAGACTTCATTGAATTGAATCCGGACGAGCAATCCTATCAGATCATCTATACCGACACCATGGCGGAATATTACTACTACGCCAATGAACGACCGCTCTGTATGAATGAACCCTTCCGCAATCAACCGGTCCCAGGCAGTTGCACGGGATTTTTGGTGGCCCCCGACATCGTCGCCACAGCCGGTCACTGTATATCCTGCTCAGAAGATTGCGAAGAAAACGTCTTCATCTTCGGCTTTGTCATGGAGGACGCCGTCACCCCCAGGATGACAGTGGATGTCAACGACGTCTACTCCTGCCAAGAAATCCTGGGGTATATGGAAGGCATCCCCGACTGGGCCCTGATTCGGCTCGACCGTCCGGTGGAACACATCACACCCATCGATATCCGTCGTTACGACTTCATCGAGATTGGGGATAAACTGGTGGTCACCGGACACCCCTATGGCCTCCCCCTCAAATACGACCAGGGTGGTGAGGTTCGCGCAAACGAACATGTCTCCTATTTCCAGGCCAACCTGGACACCTATTCAGGAAACTCAGGCTCACCCGTCTACGACCAGAACAACTTACAGATCCAGGGCATCCTCGTCAGTGGCCAAGCGGATTTTGCCGAGAGCGGCAGTTGCGACCGCTCCGACGTCTTGCTGGATGAGGGACCGTACTGGGAGAAGGTGACACGGGCCACGACCTTCAGTGCGATCATCCCCTGTTACGACGTCTACCTGGGCACCGATCCCCAAAACATGACCCTCGTCGGCAGCGATCTTGAGATTCCCTCATTGAATGTAGAGGCCTTGCAACCCAACACGACTTACACCTGGCAGGTCATCGCCAAAAACGCCTCCGGCTATACCGAAGGCCCCCTGTGGACGTTCACCACCGGATCGTAGCTCGCTCACATTTAGTGTTCATTCAACAGGTTCACAGCAGGCACTAAAGAATACTCAGACCTGAACGATCGGTCACTGCCAGGTCCGCAGTCGATCGGATCGAGGGACAAAAGCGGTAGACAACGCATGGGTCCGAGCGTGCAGGAGAAGCTGACGCCCCTCTTCGTTGCGTGTATAGATCAATTCCGCCGAGCCGACATAATGGGTCCACAGGGTTTTAAAGGTTTGGGCCTGCTCCTTGTTCCGTCCCAACGCCTTGGGGACGACGTGATAGTCCTTGCGTATCCAACGCAACAGAGGAGTATGACGCACCAACAGATAACGCGGGTTCTCGATGGGGCCCAGGAGTTCTTGCAGGGCGTCCAGAAAGACCGTGCGTTCACGGGATGTACCTCCCTTGAGGGTGCAGCTCACGGCCCCTTCGGCCATCTTTTGCGTGACCACCTTGAGATTCCTGGGAGCCGTTTCGACCACATCGGCCAGGATCAGGGCCTGTAAAACGGCCTTGCCGATCTGTCGCACACTCGACGCCACCGGAGCATGCCTCAAAAAGAGCCACAAGGCCTTGAGACACCAGGGCAAGGCCACGACTGAAGCGACCACACAGGTACTGAGGACCAAAAGAACCAAGGCCCGTCCCCCCATGTCGGCCAGATGTCCCTCCACGCCCTGGAAGGTATTGACCACGTAAAAACAGAACCAGAACCAGGCCTGCCATAGTATCGCCATGATGGTATTGGCAAAAATGAAGCGACGGGGCAAGATCATAGGCGAGGTCATGAGCAACTCAACCATGGTGCCCTCGTCCGCTTTGTCCAGGGCACGGTGCCAGCGCTCGCGCAGCTCATTACGATCCCGGGCGTAGGCCTTCATATCGGCATTGATCTTATCGATACGCCGCTGGGTAAAGGGCGGTGTTCCCAGACCGAGACGATCCACACCGTTGCTAATGACATCCTGGGTAAAGGAGACCCCACTAAAGGCCTCGAAACGTCGTTGCATCAGGGCCAGGTCCGGACCGACTTGATCCCTATCCGGTTCCTGACAGACCAAATGCCAGATATTGGCGGTCTTGTCGGGATGGCCGGACTGGGTCCGAATGGCCCGACCCCGCATCTGATTGGAGAGCATGAAGGAACCCACGAAACTGGCCAGGACCAAGGTATTGACCGAAGGGGCATCCCACCCCTCCCCCAGCAGCGAGGCCGTACCCACCAAGGTCGTGACTCCCCCGCGATTGAAGAGCTGTGTCACCAGATGCGTGATGCGATGGGCATCCGCACCGCGAATGCTGATCTCGCAATAGGTCGGATCGTAGGCCAGAGGTTTAGAGCCGATGCGTGTGACATCGAGATCCATCTCCTGGGCTATCGAATGTAGCAACTTCAACGCCTGTTGCGGAATCACCACCAGACTCCCGCTGAGTATCCCCAGATGCAGACCGGTAATCCGCTCCCGTCGCAACTGCTCGAAGATCGGGACCACCCCCAGATGCTGAATGGGCTGGAGATCCTCGGGATCATGCGGCAAGGTCTCGCGACGGATATAGTCCGTCAGAATCACCAGACGGAGATCCTCGCCCAGCTTCTCCTGCTCCAGAGAGACAATGGCCGTGATACTGGCCAGCTTGGAGGCACTGGTGATCAGACGCCCCACCACCTTTTTGGGATTGACCAGTTCCATGCGACGTTTGTCGGCCGCACCCAAGCGAACCAAATCCTTTTGCAGTCGAGCAATCAAGGACTCGGGCAAGAGAAAGGTCTTGCGCTGCGTGTACAGGAGTCCTGCCAAGAGTTCCTCCCATAAGGGTTTGGTCAGCTTGGGACAATGCCGACGGGTAAGCCCAATCACACGAGACAACCCTTTGGGAAGAACGCCGGTGGCCTGCTTGAGGAAAACGGCAATGGCGGTATAGAAAGAGGGGACATCCAGGATCGCGTTGAGATGCTTTTTGGGTTGAGCGACATGTGAATGTTGGGCCAGGCTCTGAACCAGTTCCTCATCCTGCAATAACGCCGACAGATAGGAATCCACCGCAGCACGATAGCGGTGGATCTCCTCCCGTTCGCTTTGCAGCGGCTGGGATAGAAAGATCAGATCCTGATGGGGACACAGATTGTTCTGACGCACCAATTCCGGCACGGTGATCTCGGTATCGATGGAACCACAGAGATCAATATACCGGTCCCACTCCTGGGGCGTCACATCAAAGGGAGGCGTAGCCGTCAAGGCCACCACTGCGGGATCATCCAGATGTTCCTTGACGCGTATCAAGCACTGCCACCAGGCCTGACGCAGGTGATGGGCCTCGTCCAAGACCAGGATCTCGATCCCCATCGCGGTCAGGGAATCCAATACTCGTTGACTGGCCTCTTTGCTATCCCCCTCCTGCTCGTGCATCGCACTAAAGAGCCCCTGATAGGTCGTCACCGTAAGAAAAGCCGGGCTGCGAACATCACGAGAAATCCATGAGGGCCGGTTTCCAGCGCAGAACATCTCGGTCAGACGGTCGCCCCACTGGTCACGAATGGCAATGGTCGGGGCCAGAATGAGCGTAGGACGATTCAATCGCCGTGCCACTTCCAATCCCAGCACCGTCTTGCCCGACCCCGGTGCCGCCACGATATGCAGATGGTTGTCATCGAGGTGCGTCTCCAACTCGGACAACACCCGCTGCTGATAAGGCCGCCAAGAATAACGAAATCGAACTGTTTCCGGAAACGAATTCATGGAATAAGGATAACAGGAATCACGATAGGATGGAACACTGTAATCAGTCGAACTGTATGTGACAATTGGAGTGCCCAGGCGTTGCCAAATCCCGAATCATTGCTTAATAGGCAATCGTCTTTATCTTTCCTCTCGCAGAGATCGCCGAGGACGCTGAGTTTTTTTAAGAATAGATGCAAGATGCAAGGTGCCATGTCCACGCTTGCGTGGACATGTGTTTAAGATATGGGCTCTGCGGCTTCGCCTCTTCACTCCTAATATTTAATCGGCTTTAAATCCAATTTAAATTCCCTATCGTTTTCTTCTGCCCAAAACACAGTGGGCTTTGGTTCTTTCACACGGCACCAGTTCATAATCTTATTTCGGTTTTCTGGTGTAATTTTACAACCCAATACCACCTCAACAAGCGACTCAGAAGGAAATTCCTGAACACCGGGACCATTGATATGATCTATAATCCTCCATTCCTTTTCATAGGCCCAAGGTCTATGTTTTACTAGAAGAACGTCAGCAAATTGTTTCATATCATGTTCATCAATCAAATTGAGACTTGGTTTAACATTTCGATAGTGTTCGTCAGTAATTTTATTCAGCCGCCACCAAAATACATCCTGAGTATCAAATCCCACACAGAAACCTTTATGAGAATCTGCATAGTGTGACCACATCAACAGATTGTCCTTCTCTTCAGTCATACAGAAAACACCAAGTAGCTTTCTAAGACGTTCAGCAGTCTTCTTCGACGTATTCGTTACTTGAGTAATGTCCAGACCTTTTTGTACCTGTTCTTTTGCCTTGGTATATGTCATTTCTTCAGTATCATAAGTAGTCCCTCCCTTTTCCCAATAGTATATTAACCTGTCAATCCGCTGATCTTCAGTCCCTTCGTAAATGTAGTTTATTTTTGAGTCAAACGGATCATTGAAACAATCTGGTGATTGAAAATAGATCTGGTTCTTCTCAAAAAGGTGCTGAGTCCATTCATTGAAGGCGTAATACTTATAAAGCACAGAGGGACAGAGAACGGATTCAGTTTGTTTTCCAGAGTCTCCCTGCTTGTCGACTTTTTCATCCGCAGCCATGATTCTCTCCAACCTACCTTATTCCCAATAAGCAATACCTAATTCTGAAAGGACTAATATAATACATTAATTGTATGAGTTAGAATAAGACCTTGCCTTGTAATGGTCAATAAGCTTTGGGGGGATGGTTAAACACATGGCTACGCTACGCGGAGCCATAGCACCCAATAGGTCGCTGGAACAGCGACGATCCGCGTTCATCTGGACAATCTACGGCCAATAATATTTCTATTGGAACGAAGTTCCAATTCTTTGCGGCCTTTGTGGCTCTGCGTGAGGAAAAGAATAATGGGCTGCTACGCAGGTTTGTTTAAACAGATTTCTCCAATCGCTTCGCTCCGTCGAAATGACAAAGAGCATGGCATTCGCAAGTAGCATTCATCGTCGAAACATCAAGCCCCCCCCTACTACGCAGGAAGGTGCCACCCACCGATCACCGATGACTGATAACCGATCTCCCGAATCTATCCCCATTTAATCTGCAACCGATCCCCAATGGGTTCGTTGGCATCGCGTTGAGGGGGACGGTTGTCACGCCGTTGGGGTTTGGGCTTGCCTTGGTTTTTGGGGCGTGGTTTGGATTTGGCCTTGGCCGGTTCGCGACGTGGAGCTTCTTTGCCCTGGTTGGGATTCTTGCCGGTTTTCATGGAGAGGCTGATGCGTTTGCGGTCGGCATCGACCTCCAGGACGGTGACTGTCACCTTCTGTTGGACCTTGACGATGTCGGCGGGGTCTTTCACGAACTGGTCGGCCAGTTCGCTGATGTGGACCAGGCCATCCTGGTGTACGCCGATGTCCACGAAGGCCCCGAACTTGGTGATGTTGGTGACGATGCCGGGCAGGGTCATGCCGGGCTGGACGTCGGTGATAGACTCGACGCCCTCGGCGAATTCGAAGACCTCGAACTTCTCACGCGGGTCGCGTCCGGGCTTGGCCAGTTCGGCCATGATGTCGTTGAGCGTGGGCAGCCCCACGGTGTCAGTGACATATTGGTCCAGCTTGATCTTGTGACGGTTGACCTCGTTGGTCATCAGCTCCAGCACGGAGCACCCGGCGTCCGCGGCCATGCGGTCCACGATGGGGTAGCTCTCGGGGTGCACGGCGCTCTTGTCCAGGGGATTGGCAGCCTCGCGAATGCGCAAAAAGCCCGCGGCCTGTTCAAAGGCCTTGTCACCCAGACGCGGGACCTTCTTCAAATCCGCACGCGCGGCAAAGGCCCCGTTCTGGTTGCGGTACTCGATGATGTTCTGGGCCAGGACCGGTCCCAAACCCGAGACATAAGTCAAGAGTTGCTTGCTGGCGGTGTTGACCTCCACGCCTACGTTGTTGACGCAACTGACCACCACGTCGTCGAGGCCCTGCTTGAGCAGGGACTGGTCCACGTCGTGCTGATACTGGCCCACGCCGATACTCTTGGCATCGATCTTGACCAGTTCTGCCAGGGGATCCATGAGGCGACGGCCAATCGAAACCGCACCACGCACAGTGACGTCCTTGTCCGGGAATTCCTCGCGGGCCACGTCCGAAGCCGAGTAGACCGACGCCCCGCTCTCGTTGACCATGACGATGGTGATCTTGCGCCCGAAGTCGATGTTGCGTACAAAGGATTCGCTCTCACGCGAGGCGGTGCCGTTGCCGATGGCGATGGCCTCGATCTGGTACTGCTCGGCCAGGGACTGGAGTTTCTTGACATCGGCCTCGGCCTGGGCCGGGCTCTGGAAGGGATAGATCACGTCATCGGCCAGCAGTTGTCCCTGGGCGTCCATGCACACGGTCTTGCAGCCCGTGCGGAAGCCCGGATCGATGGCCATCACGCGTTTTTGTCCCAGGGGCGAGGCCAGCAGCAGTTGCCGCAGGTTCTCGGCAAAGACCTTGATGGCCTCCTGATCGGAGTCCTTCTTGCTCTCCAGGCGGATTTCGGTGGCAATGGACGAGGACAGCAGGCGCTTGAACCCGTCCAGCATGGCCTCCTTGACCTGCTCGGCTGCCGGTGATGTATTCTTGATAAAGAGGGTCTCGAGCTGACGCGTGACCTCGATCTCCTCGACCGTGACACGCAACCGCAAAAAGCCCTCCTTCTCGCCCCGTCGCATGGCCAGCACGCGATGGGACGGGGCCTTCTTCACGGGCTCGGACCAATCAAAATAGTTCTGGTATTTCTTGCCCTCTTCCTCCTTGCCCGGAATGACCTTGCATTCGTACATACCATGGTCGGTATAAAAGGACCGGGTGCGTTCACGGGCCTGCTGATCCTCGTTGATCCACTCGGCAATGATGTCCCGGGCCCCGGCCAGGGCGTCGTCCGTGGACTCCACGCCCTTTTCCGTGTCCAGGTACTTGCCCGCCTCGGCCACAGGGTCCAGTTCGGGGTCCTGGGCAAAGATGGCCTCGGCCAGGGGTTCGAGTCCCTTCTCGATGGCCACGGTGGCACGGGTGCGGCGTTTGGGCTTGTAGGGCAGGTAGAGGTCTTCGAGCACGGTCAGGGTGCCGGCGGCCATGATCTTGGCCTTGAGTTCGTCGGTGAGCTTGCCCTGCTTTTCGATGGAGGCCAGGATGGTCTGACGCCGGGCGTCCAGATCGTGCAACTGGGTCAAGCGATCGCGGATGGCCGTGACCGCCACCTCGTCCAGGGTACCGGTCAACTCCTTGCGGTAGCGGGAAATAAAGGGAACCGTGGCCCCTTCTTCTAATAGCTTGGCCGTGGCTTCGACCTGACGGGGTTTTAGTGACAATTCACTGGCGATCTGGGCAATGTGCTGCTCGTTCAATGCGGCCTCCATGATTCAACAAAATAGGCAAACTACATTTGTTTCCATTCTGAGGCCGTCAATATAGCGGCAACCCTGCGCACATGCAAGCTGTGAACTTAGGATAGGGTCAAGACGTGTAAAAAACCTTGTTTTTAGCAGATAAAGCACGAACCGATCACCTTGTTAGGAGTAACTACTAATTAAGAAGTGATCCTAATTGGAGATCAGACCATGATGACGTTGACTAAAAAAGAAAAACACCTGGCGGAGTTCAAAACACACTGCCGGGCTCAGGGCATGAAGGTCACGCCCCAACGTCTGGCGGTCTATGAAGGTCTATTGGAATCCGAGGATCATCCCTGTGCTGAACGGCTTTTTCAGCGTCTGAGGCCCGATCACCCCAATATCTCACTGGATACGGTCAACCGCACCCTGCTGACCCTGGCCGAAATGGGACTGGCTCGGGTGGTTGAGGGCACGGGCGAGGCCAAGCGTTTTGACTCGAATTTTGAGGACCATCAGCATTTTCGCTGTGTCAAATGCAAAAGAATCATTGATTTTCATCACGCTCCCTTCGACAATGTGCCTGTTCCGAGCAACCTCAGTTCTGACTTCACGGTGTTAAGGAAAACGGTTTATTTCGAAGGGATTTGTGACCAATGTCAGGACCCCACCCAGGATAAACCCTAGAGTTAATCGTCATTCAGCTAGAGAAGACCAAGGAGACCAACATGAGTTTAAAAGGCACCCAAACCGAGAAGAACCTGCTCACCGCTTTCGCCGGGGAATCCCAGGCCCACGCCCGTTACCTCTACTATGCCAAGAAGGCCAAAAAGGATGGGTATGAGCAGATCAGTGCCATCTTTGAGGAGACCTCCTTTCAGGAACTCCAGCATGCCAAGGAAATGTTCAAGTTCCTCGAAGGCGGCGACGTAGAGATTACTGCGGCTTTCCCGGCCGGTGTGATCGGCGATACCCTGGACAACCTCAAGGCTGCCGCCGCGGGCGAACACCATGAGACCACCTCCATGTACCCTGAGTACGCCGAGACAGCGGAAAAGGAAGGCTTCAAGGAAATCGCTGGACTGTTGCGTCGCATTGCCGTGGCTGAACAACGTCACGAAGATCGCTACATGAAACTGATCGCCAATATCGAGGCCGAAGAGGTCTTCAAGAAACCCGCACCCCAACGTTGGATCTGCCGCAAATGTGGCTACGTGCATGAAGGCCCCGAGGCCCTTAAAGTCTGTCCCCTGTGCAAGCACCCGCAGGGTTATTTTGAAATCGACCCCCTGAATTATTAGAAATAGGTTCACGGTTCACCGTTCCAGGTTGATGGAAGGTTAAATAAATTCAACCGTGAACCTTGAACCTCTGAACCGTGAACCCAATTTATAAGGTATTGCAACAATGATGAGGCAAGTTAAACCGGATATTTATTCTGTAGGCGCCATCGACTGGAATCGTCCATTATTCGATGAGCTCATCCCCCTTCCCGACGGCACCAGCTACAATGCGTATTTGATCCAGGGCAGCGAAAAGACCGCTCTGTTGGATACGGTGGAGCCAAAGAAGTGCGATGACCTGGTGGCCAATCTGGTGGAGTTGGGCGTCAAAAAGATCGATTACATCGTGTCCCACCACGCCGAACAGGATCATTCCGGATCCATTCCCGACATCCTGACCCTCTACCCCGAGGCGATGGTCGTGGTCAATCCCAAGAACAAGCAGATGCTCACGGACCACCTCCATATCCCCGAGGAAAAGTTTCTGGTGGTTCAAGACGATGAGACCCTGTCCCTGGGCAACAAGACCTTACAGTTCATCTATACCCCCTGGGTGCACTGGCCCGAGACCTACTCGACCTATCTCCAGGAAGACAAGATCCTGTTCCCCTGTGACTTCTTTGGATCACACCTGGCCACCAGCAGCTTGTTCATGGACGATCCCTTGATCGTGCAGGAAGCGGCCAAGCGTTATTACGCCGAGATCATGATGCCCTTCCGCGGGCCCATCAAGAAGAACCTCGCCCGTTTGGAGAATTACGATATCCAAATGATCGCCCCCAGTCACGGACCTATCTATGACAAGCCTAGCGTGATCGTGGATGCCTACAAGAACTGGTCCAGTGACGAGGTCAAGAATGAAGTGGTCGTGCCCTACATCTCCATGCATGACAGCACCCGCTTGATGGCCGAACACTTCGTCAACGCCCTGATCAAACGCAACGTCACGGTCAAGCCTTTTGATATGGTCGAGGCCGACCTGGGCAAGCTGGCCATCGCCCTGGTGGACGCCGCCACCATCGTGATCGGATCGCCCACGGTCCTGACCCAGGCCCATCCCTTGGTGGCCTATGCCACGCTGTTGGCCAATGCCCTGCGTCCCAAGGCCCGCTTTGCCTCGATCTTCGGCTCCTTTGGCTGGGGTGGTCAGATGGTCCAGCAATTGACCGGCATGATGGGCAACCTCAAGGTCGAATTGTTGGATCCGGTTTTGAGCAAGGGCATGGCTCGTGAAGAGGCCTACCGCGAACTCGACAACCTCGCGGACCGTATCCTGGCCAAACACCAGGAAATCGGCATTGCATAAAAAAATAGGTTCCAGGTTCACCGTTCACGGTTAGCAGAATAACGCTAACCAACAACCTTGAACCGTGAACCCCTGAACCGTGAACCAAAATGTGGAAAGGAATCAAACATGACTGAGAAATTGCAAGTTTACAAATGTGCATTGTGTGGCAACATGGTAGAAGTCGTACACGCAGCCGGTGGCGAACTGGTCTGTTGCGGCCAACCCATGGGTCTGCTGACCGAGAACACCACCGATGCCGCTCAAGAGAAACACGTCCCCGTGGTGGAAAAGGTCGATGACGGCTACAAGGTATCGGTCGGCTCGGTCGCTCACCCCATGGAGGACAAGCACTATATCGAATGGATCGAATTGATTGCAGACGGCAAGGCCTATCGCCAGTTCCTCGAACCGGGCAAACCCGCCGAAGCCGTGTTCAATGTCACCGCCGAATCAGTGAGTGCCCGTGAGTACTGCAACCTGCACGGCCTCTGGAAAGGATAATCGTATGTTGAAGCCCAAAATTGAAAAGGCCTTGAACGATCAATTGAATTTCGAGACCTACTCCGGTTACATCTACTGGGCCATGTCCGCCCAACTGGAGGACATGGGGCTGCCCGGTTTCGCCAACTGGATGCGTATCCAGGTCCAGGAAGAGATGTCCCACGCGGTCAAGTTCTACCACTTTATCGCCGAACGCGGCGGTCGCGTGGTTCTGGACGCCATCCCCAAGCCCCAGACCGAGTGGCCCTCGGTCCTGGCCATCTTCGAGAATGCCCTGGAACACGAGCAGATCGTTACCAGTCGCATCAATGATTTGGTCGATCTGGCCATCGCGGAAAAGGACCACGCCAGCAATGCCTTCTTGCAATGGTTCGTCTCGGAACAGGTCGAGGAAGAGGCCACGGCCGATGAAGTCATCCAACGTCTCAAACTGACGGACGAGGCCAAGGGCGCCCTGTTCATGATGGACAAGGAAATGTCAACGCGGGTCTTTACCCCGCCAGCACAAGGAGAGTAATCGTGAGCGTAACCTTCAATGCGGACGAAATTTTCGAAATGGCCATTGAGATCGAACACAATGGCGCCAAGTTCTATCGTCAGGCTGCCGACAAGGCCTCTGATGCAACCATCAAGAAGTTTCTGCAGGACATGGCTATGATGGAAGATGGGCACGAGTCGATCTTCAAGGAGATGCGCAGCAAACTCGCTGCGAATGCCAAGGAGCCAGTCACCTACGACCCGGACGACCAGGCAGCCCTCTACCTACAGACCATGGCAAACAGCAAGGGCTACGAAGGCAAGGTCAGTCTGGATGCGGAACTGACCGGCAACGAAAGTATGGACGAAGTACTCAAGGTCGCCATCGGTGCCGAACGCAATAGTGTGGTGTTCTATGTGGGGCTCAAAAGCCTGATCACCTCCGAGGCCAGCCGGGCCCAGGTCGACAAGATCATTGCCGAAGAGATGGGACATATCGCCGCATTGCAGGAAAAGCTGCTGGCTCTCTAACGTAGAGAAGATAAGAACATCAGAAGAGAGGAAGAGAAGAGGTTTAAGACGGCCTTCCTCTTTTCATAAGCTATTGGCAAGGCGTGGGATCTGTGTTATATAACAGGCTGTAGCCAACATTTTAATAAGGAGTTAATCAATGAAGAAATACAAATGTCTGATGTGCAGCTACGTTTACGATCCAGCTGAGGGGGATCCTGATAACAATATCGCTCCGGGTACCCCCTGGGAAGATGTCCCTGAGGACTGGGTTTGCCCGGATTGCGGCGTCGGCAAGGATGAATTCGAAGCCGTCGATGATTAAAACACTGGAATGATGGAATATTGGAATAATGGGTTGACGGAACCCTTATTCCAGTATTCCGACATTCCTTTGAACAAGGGAGTGTAGAGATGCCGGAGATCAAAGCCCAAGCCACATCCATGGACATGATGTGTGCCGAGTCCCCTGCCCCTCCCTGCATTCTAGTGATCTTCGGGGCCTCCGGTGATCTGGCCCATCGTAAACTCATTCCCAGCATTGCCGGTATCGCCCAACGCGGGCTGCTCAATGACCGCTTCTGCCTGATCGGATGCGGTCGTTCGCAATTGAGTGACCGGGAATTCGCCCAAGGCGCAATCGAAGCCGTCAAAAAAGCCAATCCCAGCGTCTCCTTGACTGTGCTCAAGCGTTTCGAAAAACAGCTCACCTTCCAGAGCGGCAACTATCAGGATCCCGACTTCTACCGACAACTGCTCCAGCGGATCGAGGCCCTCAACGAAGAGTACCAATGTGAACACCGTGTGCTTTTCTACCTCTCCGTGCCCCCCTCACTCTATGGTCCCATTGCCGAGCACCTGGGTGAGGTCGGTTTCTCCCACCCCCACGGCAATGTGGACTGGGACAGCCGACTCGTCGTGGAGAAACCCTTTGGCCACGATCTGGCCAGTGCCACGGAACTCAACGAGACCATCAGTCAGTGCTTCAAGGAGTCACAGGTCTATCGCATCGACCACTACATGGGCAAGGAGACCGTGCAGAATATCCTGATGTTCCGCTTTGCCAACGCTATTTTCGAGCCCATCTGGAACCGCAGCTATATCGACCATGTCCAGGTCACCATCGCCGAGTCCCTGGGTGTGGGGGAGCGCGGGGGTTACTACGACGGATCGGGGGCCCTGCGTGACATGTTCCAAAACCACCTGCTGCAGATGCTGGCCCTGGTGACCATGGAACCCCCCGCCTCGTTTGCGGCCGACAGCGTACGAGACGAAAAACGCAAACTGCTCGAGGCTCTTCGCCCTATCGACCTGAAGACGCTGAACCAAACCTTTCTGCGGGGTCAATACGCGGCTCAAGGTGATCAGCCCGGCTATCTGCAAGAGTCCGGCGTCAATCCCGAATCCACCACCGAAACTCTGGTGGCCGCCAAACTCTGGATCGACAACTGGCGTTGGAAGGATGTCCCCTTCTATCTCCGCACGGGCAAGGCCCTGGCGGCTAAAACCACTGAGGTGGTCGTGACTTTTAAGCAGGTCCCCCATTCCATGTTCAGTTCGGCCGGTTTCGACGACATCCCGCCCAATGTCCTGGTTATGCAGATCCAACCCCAGGAAGGTATCAACCTGAGCTTCCAGGCCAAACGGCCCGGGTCCAAGCTCTGCATGGGCACCCTCAACATGCACTTCAGTTACGAACAGGTCTTCGGCGTGCAGATGCCCGAGGCCTACGAACGCCTGCTGCTGGACTGTATGCTAGGCGACCAAACCCTATTCATGCGGTTCGACAACCTAGACACCGCCTGGCGTCTCCTCGATCCAGTCTTGCAGCAATGGAGCGAGTCAGAAACAAAGCCCATACCCTACCCCCACAGCTGCAACAGCTTCGCCGAACTCGACCACCTCATCGAGGCCGACGGCCGTCACTGGCGTAAGATCCAGTAGAGACACACCTGTCCCCTGCGTTCATCACCACCCTGCAATAAATCTCCAAAAAATCAGGTGCGCGGCCCGGACATCGTCGTTTATCATGGTAAACGCTACCCTCTTAAGGATGATGCCGTGCGTGTGATATCCATTCAAACCGATGTTCAATACCGCCAAGCCAAGGTCATGGCTCTGTTGGATGCCAGCGGACCAAGCCTGCGGGGGCTGCTGGTGCGGTTGACACAGTGCGAGGCCGCGGTCGGAGACCTGATGCAGGACCTCTTCATTCGGCTCTATGAATCCGACAGTTTCGCCCGCTCCGAAGAGGGCTTCGCCTTTGCCTGGCGTGTGGCGACCAACCTGGCCTTTGACTGGCGACGCAAACAACGACGCCATCCGGTCCCGACCACAACCGTGACAACCAGACAGGAACCCCTGGAGCGAACGCAACGGCGGGAAGAAATTGCGCAACTGCTGGATGTCATTGAGTCCCTCAATGAACCCGGACGCACGGTCATCATCATGCGTCACATCGAACAACAATCCTATGAAACCATGGCCCAACACCTGGGCAAAAACGTCGGACATCTGCGTTCCATCTGCTCCAAGGCCCTCCAGCAACTGCGTTGGACTCTGGAACGATCCGATGTCACGTCCGGACAAGGGGGTGTCTCATGAGTCGTTACGACGAAAAGGAAATCATCCAGGCCCTGGAATCCCTGGGACAGAGCCCCCAGGATACCGATCAGCTTCAACGGGATCTCCAGTCCACCCGGTCCGCATTGCAAGAACGCTTCCGTCAAGACCTCGACCGGCCGCAATCCCGTCCATCGCGTGGATCCCGTTGGATTGTCGCTGCCTTGGTTTTCCTGAGCTTGGGCCTGCTGGCTGTGCAAATCCCCGGCTTCCTGGCCGGTTCATCCCCGGTCTGGGCCGAGGTGGCTCAGCAATTTGCCTCGGTGCCCTTCTCCCATGTGGTGATCTACCAAAAGAAAAACGCCAGCGCCGATGCCCAGCAATGGGAACTCTGGATGGGCCGGGGCCAAAAAACCCGCCTACGCATGGAGCAAATCGTGCTCTTTGGCCAGGCCGGTCAGGTGACCGATGGTTTCAATTACAACCA
This sequence comes from Sedimentisphaerales bacterium, assembly GCA_963662565.2. Taxonomy (GTDB): domain Bacteria; phylum Planctomycetota; class Phycisphaerae; order Sedimentisphaerales; family Anaerobacaceae. Next base: position 46,047 of record CAXXXG010000024.1, read on the forward strand.
GCGACGCAGACTCGATCCCCGTGAATACCCGGCCGACGCCGAGACCATGCTCAAGAAACTGGGACAATCCCCCTGCTTCGACCTCAATACCCTGCTGTCGGTCTTCGGCGGCACCCTGAAGGACGTCACCCCCCTGGTCAATCGCGAGGCCCTTGTCTCGGCCGACCTGGTGGTCTTTGACGTGCAATCCGACGTCTCTCCCGAATGGCTGCGAATCTGGGCCCTGCGTGCCAGCGGCCTACCCGTTCGGGCCCGTCTATGGGACCCACGCTACGGCGAGTGCATGGACATGGTCTTTACCTACAGCCACGAGCAGGCCGACGACTTCTTCGACGCCCGGGCCTACGAGCAGATCCTGCAGTCTTCGGTCATGACCGAAAGCTCGGCCAACCTAGCCTATGCCCTGCTGCGTGATGCCGGCGGACGCGATTACGTCCCGCGTGACATCTTCGTCAAGGAAGGGTACCACATGCCCATCATCCGAGAGATCGGCATGACGGAATACGGAGCCGTCTGGGTCATCGCAGACAAGGCCCTAAACAGCCCTCCCAACGGACGCAGCTTTTATGGTTTTCGTAAACTTGAGGATGATTTGGGCCGTGTTTATGAACGGTTGGCCGCACGTCATCGAACGGCCGAAGATCGCTCCACAGAAATCTTTGTCCCTACGGATTACCCCTTTGACACACGTCGCCCCAGCCAGTTGAGGCTATCCTGCATGAGTAATCCGGACACTGGGGAGTCGATCGGATCAGTGTCCTTGGATCAATGGCAACCAAACCAGCTCTGGCCCGAGGATCGCTTGGACGACACGGAAATGGATATCATGTTAACCATGGCCTGGAAGCATTGCAGGAACAAGGCCTTTGAATCCTGCGACCGAATTATGGATTTCGTACGCCAACAGGATTCGCAACTGGTTTACACCCATCGTTTGAATCGACTGGAACTACGTAAGCTCATTTTACAAAAACAGTTCAAAGAAGCAGCCCCCCTGGTTAGCGACGTCTGGGACAAAGAATTGGAGGCTTATCTTCATCCACGCAGTAGTCAACCTCAGCCCATTGAACTTACAGACGTGATCATCGCTCTGGCCGGACAGGGGCAACACAAGGAAGCCCGTGATCGTTGGCAATCTCTCAAAGAGACTCCTCCCGACTTGTCCCCCTTCCCCAAGAGGGCACAACAACGAATGCTTCTGAATCTCAAGGAAGAATTGACCAACGGTTACGCCGCCGGCATGTTGGTTCAGGATCTGAGGCTGTATGCGGGGCTTACGATCGAAGAGATCAACGACATCATGCAGATTGATGTTCGCCATGATGAGGACTTACGTCCCTATTCGGGTTACAATCCTAATCAGGGCATCGAAGATCAAAGAAAACAGTTGTGGCACAATCACCTGCTCGAATTGCAGCAACAGTACCGAAAACATCCGCTGGCCGAAGGCCAAATGGAGTGGCAAGTCCGCGATCCCATCTATACCCTCTTCTCGGAATTCGCCCTGCCCGAGATGAAAGACTATCACATTCACCTCTATAGCGGCAGCCTGGCAAATCTGCTGACACGTCGGCATCCCGGCCGAATCCGATTTGATGCCGACATCAATGACATCGACCTCAAACACTACATTGTAGCTCACGGCGAAATTTCTCCAGAGCAGAGACTCGCCTATGTCTTGGCCCAGTACCATCTGGAACTCGTGGAACAAACCGGCACCGTCACCGTGTGGACGGCCACACAAGACGACCGTGAGCTACCCCGCTTTAATCATGTCCGGGCACCGGTTTCACGCCTGTCCTTTGGTTTGAACGTTCCCGGCAGTGCCCAGTTTATAAGCCCGACTGGATTACCATTCTCTTATCTATTACAACAACTGAGTGTCCACCAGAACGTCTTGATCGACGACCAAACCAAACTCGATGCCAAGCGCCCTGCGGCCTTGGAGTGTCCCCTGTTTGAAGGCCCCGTAGGCAAACAACTCGCGATCAAGTGGTACGAGCAGCACTTCGGTATTACCTTTACCGAAGGCACCCGCCAGGACAGCGTTTGGGTCGTGCGTAAAAAAGGGCTATAAACCGCATTGCATTAAAAAACTCGTAATACTTTCGTCACCTGGAGTAACCACCCCAATGGGTGTGGCAGTCTTCTACGCAGCAGAGGGCTGAAAAAACCACCGAAAGCGAATCAGCCCCTGACTTCGTCAGAGACTGCTACACGTTCAATGGGCTGCAATACGTTTTCTCCATATCACTAATATGTTGCAAAGACCCGCACCTGGCTCAGGACCATGCCGGGATCCAATAGGTAGAAGGTGACGGTGTGGGGATCGGCGGAGTTCAAATCATGGTTGGTTCGCCCTAGGGAATAGCCCCTGAGCACGTTCTCTGACCACTCGCCGGACCATTCGGAGGCGTTGATGTTACCGATCTGCACGGGACCGTCATCCACACGAACGGCATAGCGTAATCCCATACCTTCATTAATGCGATGGGTGGGCAGAAAGCGGGCTTCGACCGTGCATCGATCCCCCCGGCCTTTAAAAACGTAGGTAATCGCGGGAGCGGTCAAGGCATCGGCTTGATCGATCGAAGGCGTTTCATAGGGTAAGACGGTCATGGCATAACGTTCGATCCCCAGACCTTCGACCTGGTACCATTGGCTTGAAACGGTATTCAAAATATCACGGTATTGATCGGCGGCAAAAATGGCCGTAGGCTCAATAATGGGATCTTCCGGGGCCTTGCTCGGCTTCATGAATACAACCTGCTTAATCATGGCCCCGGGTTCACGATGAGAAATGATCAGGGTATTGGTCCCTGCTTGCAGATCGACATCCATAACCTTGAGCCATTGGGACGACTGTCCAGTAGGCTGATTGTTACTCTCAGTCTTGTGCCCATTGAAGGAAACAAACCAGGAGTCATGCTTATCATCAGGGCATTGGGCCAGGAAATAGAGGACGGCCTTTTCATCCTGATCTGAAGAAAAGGTAAAGCTGGCTTTAGAACCGCTGTCTTCCGGCAACATATCAGAAGCCGTCCCCACAAGGGAGCCATTGACAAGTTTCATCAGTCCCGTACATTGGGCATCGGCAGGATCGAGCGAGACCAAACGGACCGCAGCTTGTGACTGTTGACGAATCCTGTTCGGATCGGGTTTATGAAAGACACGGGTGTTCCTGGGGGCGGGATCCATCATGCCGTCCCACTTGCCGCCGACGAGTTCCTTGTTATAGATGCGAGCGAGTTCCTGAATACCGTTGTAAGCCTTTAAAGCCTTTTCGTAGTCACCTTGCACGGCATAAGTCTGTTTTTGATTCATCAGAGCTGCACTCTTGACCGGATAGAGGACCAGCTGAAAAAAGGCCGCTTGGTACTCGGGAGACAATGTCTGATCGATGGCCTCGGCCTTGGCGACGATGCATTGGTAAGCCGCCAGCCGTTGCTCTTGCTCACCCGGCGAGAAACGAACGCGGTCGATATGCTCGGACTTGACCTGCTGGGTCAGGCGATAGTATTCCTTCTGGATTTCGGCGATCGCACTGGCCTGTTGGCGGCCAAAGGTGCGTGCGGCCCATTCATCGATAAAGCCCATGGCCTTGTCCACAGGGTAGCGGTCCACGTCGTAGGCCAGACGCAAGGCAAACTCCATTTCCATCTCGATGGGCTTGATGTCACCGACATTAAACACCCACACACGATCGGCATCGTAGGCGTAGGCTTTGCTCATCTCGTATGCAATTAAGGCTGGTGACGTGGAACTGATCCAGAGGAAGTCCTGTGGGCTGCCCCAATAGGACATGTGATAGTAAACACCCGAACCACCCAAGCGTTGGCGTTCGGCTGGAGTCGAGAGGTTGCGGATGTAGCCGAAGTTGTCGTCCGGCCAGACCAGGGTGATATCCTCCGGCAGTTGCATGCCAAGTTTGTAAATGTTCAGTACTTCCTTGTACGGGCAGAAGATTTGCGGAACTTGAGCTGGATCGAAATTGACGTGATGAGCCAATATCTCGCGTTGATCTGCAATGATTCGCTCCAAACGTTCGCGTTTGTCCTGATCGCTCCCCCCACCCGGGATACCTGAATCGTGGATTCCTCGCATCCCGACGGTATAGAGGTTATCGAATTGTCCATTTTCCTTAACCCGGGTATCCCAATAATCATAGATCGCATCACGATTGGTCTCGTAATTCCAATCCCCCAGGGTTTGCTTGTCCCATTCGGTGACATTGTTCCGCAGCATGGGTTCGCAGTGGGACGAGCCCATGACAATGGCGTAACGATCCGCCACGAGCTTGTTCTCGGGATAGATGTTGAAGGCCTGGGTGCAGGGGTGCATGCCCGGCCAGATGTAGTTGGCCTTGAGACGCAGGAGCAGTTCGAAGACCTTGGCATAGGTTTTGGGGCCCAGGTCCTTGATATCTGTATCGAGATGTTGTGCAGCCCAGGGTTGCAGGCCCCAGTCTTCATCGTTGATAAAGATGCCACGATATTTGATCGACGGCGGCCCCTGTATCACTGTGTCTGTGCAAACATGAATCTGCTTTTTCTTAACAGCCGGGACATCGGCCCAGTAAACCCAAGGTGAGACTCCGATGGACTCTGAAAGCGTAAACACGCCATAGGCCGTGCCGCGACGATCACTGCCCGCAATCACCAGTGCCCCCTCAATGCAAGTCACGATAAAGGACTCCCATTGGCCACGGATGGCAGAAACATCCAGTTTACCAGCGTGAATCAGGTCATCGATAAGTCGGCAGTTTCCAATCGTTCCAATGAGTACCGAACCTTTCAACGCCTTTTGTGGATTCGTAAGAACCTTGGGCTTCTGTCCGGTCACACGTTGCACATCTTCAGCGAACAAATCAGCCGCAACCTCAACCACCTCGGCGTCTTCTGCATCGATCACAATATCGGCAACACCCGTTCCCACCAAGGCAAAGGTATGAGCAGAAGGAACCGACGTAACCTCTATTTGTTCGGTTCCGAGGGCTACTGTCGCAACAAGGGCAATCAAACACACGGCAAAGAAGGCAAACGTTCTGGTGCAAATCATCTATCCGTATCCTTTTCAACGGTTGACATATGATGAACAACAAAGCTTCCAGCTATTTACCGGCGGATACGTACAATGTGAAGGGATAAATTAATTTTAATTATTCCACTCCACATTTGGAATAAAAGTCAATAATGGACAAAAGAGAGGATCGTGCAATGCGATGCGACGATCACCCCTTTGGTTAGACTACGAAATACGGTATAATCAAACATTCGTCAAAAACACGATTAATATACAAAGCGCCCTCTGGGCAAGAGGTTAGAAATGAAGGTAGGTTTCATCAGTGCTGTTGTCACAGGGTCAATTGGCCTTCTCATGTTCGCAACACTCGCCTTGGGTCAGCCCGACCCGAATTTTTATATCTACCTGTGCTTTGGCCAATCCAACATGGAAGGCCAAGGCACCATCGCCCAACAGGACAAGACAGTAGATCCTCGATTTCAGGTGATGGAAGCGGTCAACTGCTCCAACCTGGGGCGAACCAAGGGAAACTGGTATACGGCCACGCCCCCCTTGTGTCGATGTTGGTCGGGATTGAGTCCTGCCGACTATTTCGGTCGGACCCTGGTGGAGCACCTTCCTGAAAACATCCGTGTCGGCGTGATCAATGTCTCTGTAGGCGGGTGCAAGATTGAATTGTTCGACAAAGATAGTTATCAGGACTATGTCTCCTCGGTAACAGAAGGTTGGCTGCTCAACATTATCGATGCCTACGATGGCAACCCCTATGGGCATCTTGTCGATCTGGCCCGACTGGCCCAGGAAGATGGAATCATTAAGGGCATCCTCCTCCACCAAGGCGAATCCAATACCGGTGACAGTCAATGGCCTGCCAAGGTCAAGAAGGTCTACGACGATCTGATCGATGACCTGGGATTGGATCCCAACGCAGTGCCGTTACTCGCCGGTGAGGTTGTCCACGAGGACCAGGACGGTATCTGTGCCAGTATGAATACCATCATTAACACCCTGCCCCAAGCCATCCCGACCGCCCATGTGATTTCGTCGAGCGGTTGTACGGACAAATCCGACAATCTCCACTTCGATGCTGCGGGCTATCGTGAACTGGGCCGACGTTACGCCACCAAGATGCTCTCCCTGTTAGGCTGCCCCACCAAGTGGGTGGGTACCTGGAGCACGGCACAACAATTGGTGGAATCCCAAAACAACCCACCCTCGCCCGGCCTGAGTCACAACACACTGCGACAAATCGTCCATGTCTCACTGGGAAGTGAAACCGTGAGGGTCAGATTCTCCAATGAATTTAGCTCAGAACCGGTCACCTTGAATGAAGTCCACATGGCCGTCTCCCTTGGGCAAGGCATGATCGATCCGAACACCGACACTCTCATGACCTTTGCAGGAGAACCGAATGCCATTATGAGTCCCGGTACGACCCTCCTCTCGGCCCCCTTTGAGTTTCCCCTGACGCCCCTGTCCGATGTGGCCCTCACGATCTATTTCGGCGACACCTCCGCGGATGTCACCGGCCACCCCGGTTCCAGGACAACCTCGTACCTGTGGGCCGGAGACCAGGTTCATCAAGAGGATTTTTCACAAGCCGTACAAACGGACCATTGGTATGTGATTGACAGAATCGATGTCAAGGTCACCGAATCGGCCCAAGCTGTGGTCGTCCTAGGGGATTCGATCACGGATGGCCGGGGCTCCGGCACCAACAAACAGAATCGCTGGCCTGATGAACTGGCCCGTCGCCTGCAAGACTATGCCGAGACACAAGAGGTCGCGGTGTTGAATGCCGGCATCGGTGGAAATGCCGTACTGAGCGGCGGCTTAGGGCCCACCGCCTTGAGTCGTTTCTACCGTGACGTCATCGAGCCCAACAGCGTCCAGTGGCTCATCATCCTGGAGGGCATCAACGACATCGGCGGATCCTCCGGAGCCGAGGTGGCCCAGGAACTCATCGATGCCTACCAGCAGATGATCCATGCCGCCCATACCCATGGCATCTGGGTCTATGGAGCCACCTTGCTGCCCTTTGGCGGTTCATTCTACGATTCACCCCTGCATGAAACCGCACGACAAACCGTCAATGACTGGATCCGCACCAGTGAAGCCTTTGACGCAGTGATCGATCTGGATCAGGCCCTGCGTAATCCCTCGCAACCCACCCGGCTCCTACCCAGCGCCGACGACGGAGACCACCTGCACCCCAGTGAAACAGGTCACTGGATGATGGCCGAAGCGGTCGATGTTAATCTATTTATCAACGAGGGGCAGGTCACCCCAGTCGCCACCAGTGATGCGGTTTACCTCGAAGCCGAATGTGGCACCGTCGGAGCGAACTGGGAAACCCTAGCGGATAGCCAGGCCTCCAATGACGCTTATGTCACGGTCAAGGCGGGCATCCAAAGTCTCTCTGAAGCGACAACGAGCAGTGAAGCCCTGATTACCCTGCCCTTCACGACCGACGCGGCCGGGACCTATGCCGTCTATGCTCGGATCAACTGCCCCAGCTACGACGACGATTCGTTCTGGGTCACGATAGACAACGAACCCTTTGTGATGTGCAATGGATTGGTCACCAGCGGGTGGCAATGGCTGGTATTAGACAGCTTTCTCCTGAGAGGTGGCACCCACACCCTGAAGTTAACCTACCGCGAAGATGGAGCCAAACTCGATAAAATCTGCATCTCGGACTCCCCCTATCCCCCGCTAGGGATGGGTGAAGAAGCCGAGAATATCTCAACCGAAGAAGATTCACCCAGACGAGGCCGTTAGACGTCAAAAAAAAAGTAACGGAAAATGTTCAAATATAGCCAAAGGCAGGTTCAAATGAACCAGACTATGCCGTAGTAAATATCCTCAGACCTGACAAGCCGCCTTCCAGGCCTCCGGGCCTGAGAGCTTCAATAGCCAGGCAATTTGGTCTTCATCTCCCAAGGCCTTGGTGGCGACATGCTCACCCAACTTACGGTAACTCTCCCATTGGGCCTCGTTGAAGAATTGATCCCCCGTGGTTTCTTGGGGAAACTCCTTGTTCTCGGCTCGATACTGGACCAGGTCCAAAGGTTCGTCACCGGAGAAGGTAGGCTTGAGAAAGACGATGACACTAAAACTCACTCGGATCCTATCAGGTTCATTCTCGGTCGGATCAGAATCGACATAACGGGCCACGGCCAGCATGGCGTGAGGCGACTTGCCGCCCTTGAACTCGGGTGCTTGTTGTGTCACGGTCTCGGGCATCCCAAAGAATTCTGCAGGCACACCCAAGTTCTGGTCCTTAAGCCATGCCGGAGGCACAAACTTGATATCCGCTTGGAGATCGATGCGGGCCTTGCGCACCAGGTTGGCGATATCGGCAAAGGTGTATTCATGATCCTCACCACAATCGCAACACACGATGTGGGCCACTCGTCGACGCAGGAGTTCATAGACCCCGGTGTTTTCGAAGTGACCACCATCGGAAAGATACCAACACCGCTGAGCCGGGCCTTGGAACTTGGCGAACCACTCGTCTAAGAGGTAGGACTGTACAGGGAAGGCCCAAGTCAACCATCGGGTCAAGGGATTACGAGCATCGAACCCTTTACGCTGCTGGGGTTTGACGTGACTGTCCCACCAATACCCTAAGCGAATATTGGCCAATCCAGCCAACAGACTCAATCCCAAACGCGTATGACTGCCCATGCCCGTACCAAAGGCGGCCCCTGAGATGGCCAGCCAGTGGCCGACACTGAGATTTTCCACTTCACGAACAAAATCGAATGACGGGGGATCATCCTGCGTTCCGGGTTCCTCTTCTCTCTTGTGACAACCGGCCAGAGGAAACATGGCAAAGCCCGTTTGAATCGGTTGTTCGTTTGAGTGATGCCCCTTGACCACACAGATCATTTTCCCAAAAGGCTTGGCCCATGGTGCATGGTGCTTGGGAGCCACACTTAGCCCCGCCGGGCCCACCGTAAAGGACATGCCTAAACGATCCTTGTGTTGGGTTTGGGTCCGTGCCGAAAACTTCTCATTCAGGGTGGTATTGATCAAGTGAAGAGGACCGCCCTGTTCGTGAGGTTGATAAGTATCCAGCCAGAGGTCATCTCCCTGAATGGTGGAAGTGACCGCGTGCCCCTCATAGACCCGCTTCGGATTGGAGCCGCCGAGATAGGCTCGGGTCAAACGCAGGCCGTACATCTCCTGCAGCGATGTCCGATTGAGAAAGCCCATACGTTGTCCCCAGACATAGGCAACGAGCAACATAAAGCCACCAGTTAAAAGACTGTCACGCCACAGCATAACGGCCTCTGGTGTCCCCGGTGTCGTCCCACGCCAAAGAATCATATGGCTCAGGATATTCAAGTTCAGCACAAATACCCCCACTCCCGCAAAACCGACCACCCCACACAAAGCCGGAGCTGAAAATCGCTTCCCCTTCTTTTGCACGGATTCCAACCAACGGCCCAACCGATCCCCCAGGGATAGCAACAGGCCCAATCCCGTGGCACTGACCACCCCCTTGACGGTCAGGGACAGGCCATAACGTTGGCCGCTCAAATAAATCGATTGTCCCAATGAATCCAATAACGCCAAACCTATCAGTACCCCAGCGAGCTTAAAGCTCAACATCAAAGGCTTCTCCAGGGCACAGCGTATATTCTGCCTCAAACTGCCCTGCTCTTCACTCTCCGTTATATCTCTTCTCCTTAACGTTTGTATCCCGGCAACAACCCCATAGGTGAGCAATGAAAGAAACGACACCAAGGCAACGGTTGCCAAGATGAAGGTATACGCACAGGGTTCATGAAAGAAGTAGAGAAAGATCGAGCTCGGCAAGACCATGGCCAATCCAGGCAGCCAATGGCGCTTGTATTCGCCCTTGGGAATCATCAACATGGCCGCACCCAAAATGACCACCAACAAAATACACACGACCGCAGGAATCCAATAGGGACTCCACCACCAAAATTGTGGCTCTGGTGGGCTTTGAAAACGGAGCCAGTAAAACCATGGACTGACCTCTGCCGGTGGCCTTGTCAGCCGTCCCAAAACATCAGCCACCCCATCGATGCCAGTCACACCCACCCGCAGGGCATTGAGCAGGGTAAACAGCGACAGAATCGTCAGCCCCATCAGGAACATAATCGAGACCCACTGACAGACCTGCACGGCCATCACCTTGAGCAGGTCCCCGACCCCATCCGGGGCCAGGTAACGACCGTTTTCACGAAGCCAATGCAACACACGACCGTTATCCTCACCCTTGAGCCACTCTTCCACATCGTCGCAAATATCACGAGTGTGGTTCGCTTTAGCCAAATCACCATGGCGAACAAAAAGCCCCCCTAAAAATCCTCCGGTGTACCCCCCTCCCGAGACGGTGGACAGGATATCCACACAACGGAGCATTTTATTGCGAGCCATGCCTTGTAATGCACCCAAGCAAAAGGTCGCACTGCGAATCCCGCCTCCGGACAGGGCCAGGCCCAGACGTTGGGGCCGCTTGGGATCAACGCCCTTGGGCCATTGGCTAACCTTGCTGCGCCGCTGCTGGATAAAGGCCTCTTCCTGGTCTCGTAGACCATCCGGATAGAGGGCTTGCTGGTCTTGTGAACGTGATGTCTCGGTTTGCTCCATTCTCAAGTCCTTTCCCAATGGAGTCTGGTATTTCTATCTCCACCCAATCCTTGGGTGTATTTCAGAATAGATCAACAAATCATAGCATCAAATTATGAAATGAACATCATTTTCTAGCAGCAAAGTCCTGGGCGAGATCCCAGTCGTCTAACGAGATGGATAGAAAGGTGTGTTAAACAATTAGAACCCGACTCAATCAGCATGCCTACGTCTTCTACGCCGCAAGCAAAGAAGACGAGACCTACCGCCCCTTCCAAGAAGTCACCGAACCCTTACGCAGCCAATACACCGTCATCGGCACCGAGATTCTCTATGATAAGCTGCTGGCCGGACTAAAAGAGAGAAAACTGTTCACAGATAGCAATCTTCTTAATTGAAATGCCTTTTATTTACTGTCGTAATCGTAATCAGTGAGCCAAAGGCGAACGGTACTCGTACTCGTAATCGATTGTTTTAAAAGAAAAACCGATTACGATTACCGCTTCGCTGATTACGATTACGAACTCAACCTTAGCCCCCTCGCAAGTGGTCTCAAGGAAAGAATTCTACTCATTGGGATCACCCAGCTCCCAACTCAAATGAGGATAGTCCGTCTCAGGCATGAACCAGATGTCATTGAGGCCATTGACGGTTTCATCAACGAAGTCCCAACCCGCATCCAGATAGGTGTTGATGTCTTGCATCTCAGCGGTGGCCATGCCAGTGCCGCCGTCACTGTAAAGCAAGCCCGAAGCCTCCGTGTCCCAAAAGCTAGACGTGATATTACCAAATAAATCACATCCCACAAGCCCACCGACAAACCCATCTCCACTGACCAAGCTGCTGCTATAACTCGATGTGATACTGCCTGAATCATTCCATCCCACGAGTCCACCGACACAGGAATTTCCCCAATGGTAATCTCCATTGACTAAGCCGTTACTGTAGCACGATACAATACTACCATAATTCCATCCCACTAGCCCACCGACCATCAGAGTGTCATACCCATTGACCAAACCGCAACTGTAACTTGAGGTGATACTGCCACCATTAAGTCCCACGAGTCCACCGATGCAATCCCCCTCACCAGAAACATTCACCGCTTCCAGGCCTAGATGAGTTATAACGGCAGCCTCATCCACAAACCCAAACAAGCCAAGATACCCCTTCCCTTGAATACTCAGGTTGCGAATGACATGATCATTCCCATTGAAGCTCCCAGAAAAAGGGTGACCTATGATTGAGAAGTTCCCCCCTGACAATTCAGATGATGCCGGTGCAATAAGGGCCTGTTTAAAGCAATACCCAGAGAAATCAAGGTCTGCGCACAAAACAAAGTGTTTACTGCAATGACTGGGATCATCGCATAATTCAATCAGATCCCGAACGGTATCGATTTGGTAGGGATCATCGGATTCCCCTGTCCCACTGATTTCCACAGAGAGTATTAAGGAGATCACTGATCCGGACAAGACTTCGCTTGCAGGTCCAGAGTTCTGTGCGATAACCTGTCCGTCAGGAATGGTATCGCTTAATTGATAGGTTATCACCACAAAATAACCTTGGCCTACCAACACGTCCTGAGCCTGAGACACTGTCAGCCCAACGACATCGGGAACTATGGCATAGCGTCCCTGAAACCTGCGTAATCCTGGATAGTTCCCTACCGGCATAAACCAGACATCGTTGGGACTATTCGCAATCTCACCCTCAAAGCCCCAACCTGCATCAAGATAGGTTTCAATACCTTGCATTTCCTCGGTAGTCAAACCCATGCCCCCCCAACTGTGTGTAACCTGTCTGGAGATCTCCGTATCCCAAAAGCTTGATGTGATATTGCCAGAATCGCCTCCTACAAGCCCCCCAACAGAGTCATCTCCACTAACCAAGCTAGCACTGTAGCTCGAGATAATGTTACCAGAATTCCTTCCCACGAGGCCACCGACCTTCCGATCTCCACTGACGGAACTGGTGCTATAACTCGATGTAATACTGCCATAATTCTGCCCTACAAGCCCGCCAGCAATGTAAGTCCCACTGACCGAACCGGTACAGTAACTCGACGTGATTCCGCCCGAATTCTCTCCAACGATCCCGCCGACAAACCGATCAAGTCCGTTGACATCGATCCACTCTAGACCTAGATTGGAAATAATTGCACTTGAGAAGCAAACTCCCATAAGACCTAAATAGCCCGCACCTTTGATGTTAAGGTTTGAAATCACATGACCGTCACCATCAAAGACACCCCCAAATCCAGGAACTACAGCCACATTCCAAGCGATCCCAGCCATATCAACATCTGAATCAAGACGATAGCTGGCATGGGGGCGAATCCATACTGTCCCCAAGTCATTGACATCGGTAATGAGATAGGGATCGTCCTGAAGTCCAGTTCCATTGGGTTCAGTCGCAATAGCACTGTAAAACACCGCTAAGCCTGGTGAACCACTTTCCTGCTCCAGCCAATAATTACATGTACCATTCTCTGTTTCATCCATAAAGTCCCAACCCGACTCCAGGAAAGTATTGACATCTTGTATCTCAGTAGTGGTCAGACCTATGCCACCCCGACTTTCAGCTTGACCTGAAGTCATAGTATCCCAAAAACTGAACAGTACCCCGCCCCCCCTATTGGTTCCTATAAAACCACCAACAGATTTCCCCCCACTGACCAAACCAGTGCTATAGCATGATGTAATACTGCTTAAGTTGTACCCCACAAGACCACCTAGCGTTCCATCTCCACTGACTGAGCAGGTGCTGTAGCTCGAAATGATGCCCCCCCCACTCTCATTATCTCCCACAAGTCCACCAATAGAGCCAACTCCACTAACCGAACCGGCGCTGTAGCTTGATGTGATGACACCTCCATTGACTCCCACAAGCCCCCCGACACTATAATTTCCAACGATTGAGCCTACGCTGTAACTCGACGTGATGATACCATCATTGAGTCCTACAAGCCCTCCAACATGTGAACCAGTACCATTGACATCTACGGCCTCTAACCTTATGTTCAGAACAATTGCTTTGGAACTAACTTTTCCAAACAATCCCAGATAAGAAGCCCCCTCAATGTGTAAATGTCTGATGACATGCATCCGACCATCAAAAACCCCACTAAACTTCACTCCATGAAAGCCATATGAGCCACCATTGGCATCAGGTGCAATCACGGCCCGATCAAAAACCCTTATGCCCGGCAAATTGGGATCAAGATCAATATCCGCAGTCAGGATAAAACAGTCGTTATAGTCATTGGGCTCATTTCCCAAGGCAATCAGATCCTCAGCCGTGGCAATCTGATAGGGATCGTTGGGTTCGCCCGTACCGCCGGAATAGGCCCATAGGGTGGAGGTTGACACACTCAAAACGAAGATGATCTTTACGATGGCTCGCTGCATCGAATCCCCTCTCAATAGAGATTGTTAAAAAACCACAAAAACGCTCGTCCAATGATATTCGATTGTAAGGATCGGATTGGGGCATGTCAAATAAAAGCAGAACCTCCACTGTTTTTGTGTAATTTGCTAGACGTATGGCCGTCTTTTGCCACAGGCAAATGGAGGGTGATTCGATCGCGGACACAATTCAGCCCCTGACCTTGGGCCAGAGACTGCCACACTTGCCTTATGCTCACCAGGGGTTGCCCCGCTCGTAGAGCACGCCTTCGACTCGGTCAATGTGTTCGATTAAATCCTGGTTCTGGATGTTGTGGTAGGCGACGATGTCGTAGAAGTAAGGCAGGGGCAGTTCTTCCTGGGCAGTCACTAGCGTCAGGACGGTTTTTTCGGTAACCGATTCACCCTTTAAAGCTATGTCGATATCGGCGCCGGGTTCCGCATTGCCCTTGGCCCGCGAGCCAAACACGATGGCCTTTTGGACCTCAGATAGTTTCGACAAGGTCTGGCGTATTAAGTCTACGTCACGTTGAGACAAACCAAACGGCATTTGCTTATACCCGCTCGACAAAAAATTGATGTAACTGTTGCAACAGGGTAAAATAGTCCTGCTTGATTTTTTGTTCGACCTTGAGGGCTGTGGCTTCGTCGTAGGTATGGACCGTGAGATTGCAATCATTCAAGGCCTCCAACCAGGCATGACCATCGGCAATCACATGGGACTGAAAGGCCTGCTTGATCGCCTGACGAGGACTGTCGATAGCAAAGCCCTCCTCTTTTAAATAATCGCTCATGAGCTTCCAGGCCAACTCGAAGCTCATCTCAAAGAACTGGATCATTCCCGCCCGCTCGATCTCGGAAAGGCTCTCTCGATTCAAAGACTCCTCCAGCAACTGATAGGCCCTGGTATAATTTTGAAATCGTTGTTTCCAGCGGATATCCGGTGCATCTGGTGTCATGAATCATTCCTTTTCTATGATCTAGCTTAAACAAGCCAAAATTGTAGGCTCTCAGTCTGAGGTTGTCAAACAATCCTAACAATGGTCGAGGGTTGTTTTAAATCTGACTTTTTCGGTTGCCAGAAGGGGTAATTTAAGGAGAATGATTATCATTCGCTGATTCCAGTAAACCAA
The DNA here is from genome assembly GCA_963662565.2 of Sedimentisphaerales bacterium. GTDB lineage: Bacteria > Planctomycetota > Phycisphaerae > Sedimentisphaerales > Anaerobacaceae. The sequence goes on from CAXXXG010000024.1 coordinate 61,216, forward strand.
AATCAACTGTCATCTGTGAACCGTGATCTGTGATCTATAAGGATTTCTCATGAATTTCATCGCTGATTTGCATATCCATTCCAAGTATTCCATTGCCACCAGTAAGAACCTGGATCCGCAGAACCTGGATCTGTGGGCTCGCATCAAGGGGATCAACGTGGTGGGTACGGGTGACTTTACCCATGCCCAGTGGACCTCGGAATTGCAGGAGCAATTGGCCGAGGCCGAGCCTGGTTTCTTTGCATTGAAGGACGACCTGCGTTTGACGGATGAGATTCCCTCCATTGCTGCAGACCGGCCGGTTCGTTTTGTGCTCAGTTCCGAGATCAGCACCATTTATAAGAAAGGTGACAAGACCCGCAAGGTACACCACGTGATCCTGGCCCCGGACTTCCAGACCGCCGAGAAAATCCAGTACCAGCTGGGCAAGATCGGCAACATCAACTCGGACGGCCGTCCCATCCTGGGATTGGATTCGCGTAACTTGTTGGAGATCGCGTTGGAGGTCAATCCCGAGATCCTCTTTATCCCGGCTCATATCTGGACGCCCTGGTTCTCGGCGTTGGGGGACAAGTCGGGCTTTGAATCCATTGACGAATGTTATGGTGACCTGAGCGATCACATCTACGCCATCGAGACGGGTTTGTCCAGTGATCCGGCTATGAACTGGCGTTGCAGCTTTCTGGACAAGTATACCATCCTGTCCAATTCGGACGCCCACTCGCCCGAGAAGCTGGGACGCGAGGCCAACCTGTTCAACACCGAACTGTCCTACCCGGCTCTATCTGCCGCCATCAAGAGCGGCGATCCCGAGACCTTCCTGGGTACGGTCGAGTTCTTCCCACAGGAAGGTAAGTATCACCACGACGGGCATCGCAAATGCGAGATCAGTTGGGATCCCAAGGAGACGCTCAAGCACAACGAAATCTGCCCGGTCTGCGGCAAGCGTGTCACTGTGGGTGTGATGAACCGCGTGGAGCAACTCGCCGATAGAGACGATGTCACGGAACGTCCCAACCGCTCGCCCTTTACCTCGCTGATTCCACTCAAGGAGGTGCTCTCCGGAAATCCTGGGCACTGGCCCTAACACCAAGAAGGTCCGGCAACAGTACGACCGCCTGATTGCGACTTGCGGTTCGGAATTCGACGTGCTGCTACACCAACCCCTGGATCGCATTCAAGAGGCCGGTGGGGACACCGTGGCCGAGGCCGTGCGGCGCATGCGCGCAGCCGATGTGCATGTCACGGCCGGTTACGACGGCGAATTCGGTGTGATCAAGGTCTTCTCGGAACAAGAACGCCAATCCCTGGATCGCCAAGCAGTGATGTTCCAGGGACTCAATGAACCCATCAAGAAACCGACACAGCCCAAGACAAACCCCAAGGCCAAGACTAAAGAATCTGAGGCTACAACAGCACACAAGGAGCCACCCCCTGCCGTGGTTGACCAAGGCCCGTTGGCCGGGCTCAATCCGGACCAGCATGCCGCTGCCACTCACGCCATGGGTCCGGCCCTGATCCTGGCCGGTCCGGGCACGGGCAAGACACGGGTGCTGACCTGTCGCGTGGCGCATTTGATCGAGCAAGGCTTGGCCCAACCTGCAAACATCCTGGCTGTGACCTTCACCAATAAGGCGGCAGGCGAGATGCGTGAACGTCTCGATGCCATGCTGCCGTCTGGATCGGCCCGAGTCCGTGACGGTCTGCACCTTCCACGCCCTGGGCTATCAGATCCTCAAGGATGAACTGGCTATCGATTGGATCCTGATCGACCGCGAGGATCAGGAGAACCTGTTGCTGGAACTGGGGTGTGACAAGCGTGAGTTGAAGGACACCCTGGCCCAGATCACCGAAGCCAAGCAGTCCCTGCAGATGCCGTTGGAATCGGACGAGTCCTTTGGCCCCTGGTACTGGGAGTATCAAAACCGTCTCTCCGAATTGGGCCTGCTGGATATGGACGACTTGATCTTCCGCTCCACGCGTTTGTTGTTAGACGAACCGGATCTGGCCGAGCGTTTGCGTGAGCATTTCCAGTGGATCATGGTGGACGAGTAC
>CAXXXG010000025.1:0-7547 GCA_963662565.2 Sedimentisphaerales bacterium
AAGCGGGGATCGTTGGTGCGAACCTCCAGGTCAGCCTCCTTGAGCAACCAGGCGGGCATGCCACCGAAATCCCACTCCGAGCAGACATAGGGACCGGGACGCACGATCACCCACATGCCCTCTTCCTGACAAATACGAACGAACTCAGCCACATCAAGGTTGCCGGTGAAATCGAATTCACCGGGCTTCTTCTCGTGGGCGTTCCAGAAGACATAGGTGCCGATGCAGTTGAAGCCCATGGCTGCGGCCTTTTGGATGCGATCGCGCCAGTAGGCACGGGGCACACGCGGGTAATGGACCGAACCCGATATAATCACAGCCGGTTCCCCGTCAAAGGTAAAACGCCCGTCTTGGGCGTCAAACATCGGTTGCTCCTGTCCTACGGGATTGGGTCGGGGAGGAAGTTCCAAGGTCTTGCCCGAGGCAGCCACGGCCAAAACAAATACCAAGGTCAAGAGGGATAGGGCTCTATTCATCAAGGACTCCAGAAGCTCGTATTTCTGATTATTGATTGCGATCTTTCGAATTATTATCTATAAATGGTGCCCGATGCCTAGAGGTGACACAAAAAAGCTCGATCTTACCTATTTCACCATGAGTTTTTCACTGCAGTAAGTGATCCATAACAACGTTAGTAAAATGAACGATGATGTCATTTTTTCGGAGTGATTCACATGCAACACATCAAATTGGCTACGATCCTATTCACATTATTCTCGCTTTGCTCCTGCAGTGCCATCCAAGGACCAGCCATTCCCCAGGAAGAGGATATGGGGGCCTATCTCATGACCTTCTTTTCTGACAGCACCCACAGCCTGCATCTGGCCCTGAGTACGGACGGTTACACCTTCACGGCCGTCAATGATGGCAAGCCCGTGGTGGACGTTAAAGGGATTGCCAGCCAAAAGGGCATTCGCGATCCGCATATCACCCGTGGACCGGACGGGGCCTTTTACGTGGCCATGACCGACCTGCACATCTTCGCCCAACGCGAAGGACTGCGTGACACCGAATGGGAACGGCCCGGGGAAAAGTACGACTGGGGCAACAACCGCGGTTTCGTGCTGTCGAAATCCTTTGACCTGATCCACTGGACCCACACCAACGTCATCCTCAACGAGGCCTTTGACGAATTGAAGGACATGGGTTGTTCCTGGGCTCCGCAAACCATCTACGATCCCGAGGCGGACCAGATGATGCTCTACTTCACCATGCGCATGGGCCATGGACGTACCAAGCTCTACTATGCCTATACGGATGACGATTTCACCCAGCTCACCACCCTGCCGCAACCGCTGTTTGAGTATCCCAACGAGGAAATCCAAATCCTGGATGCAGACATCACTCCCTTGCCCGACGGCCGCTACTGCATGATGTATGTGGCCCAGGAACGTCCCGGTGGTATCAAGATGGCCTTCTCCGATAAGATCAATCGCGACTATGTCTATCAGGACGAATGGGTTGACGAGGAAGGCGGGTCTTGCGAGGCCCCCAATGTGTGGAAGCGAATCGGTGAGGACAAGTGGGTGTTGATGGTGGACGTCTTTAGCGTACGTCCACACAACTTCGGTTTCTATGAAACCTCTGACTTTGTCACCTTTAAAAACCTTGGGCACTTCAACAAGGGTGTGATGAAGACCACCAACTTCACCTCGCCCAAGCACGGGGCCGTGATTCAGATTACCGAGCAAGAGGCCAAAACCTTGGCTAGTCACTGGGGCATGGAACTCGACTTTGAAGGAGATTAAACGTGACACGTTTTCAAACAGCCATCATGGGTTTAGCCATCGCATTGAACCTGACGCCGACATTTGCCCAGGGCTGGAGACCGCGAGTTAGAGACGACCTGACCTTGAACGACATTCGTCTCAGTGACCCTGCTATCCTGGCGGATAAGAAGACCTCCACCTATTACATGACCGGTACTGGCGGCCTGCTCTACCAGAGCAAGGACCTACGAACCTGGTCTGGCCCCTACCAGGTTACGCAGACCGACCCCAACTCCTGGATGGGACCGCGTCCCATGATCTGGGCCGCCGAACTGCATGAATATCAGGGCAAGTATTACTACTTCGCCACCTTCACCAATCGTGACGTGGTTATAGACACCATCAAGGGCCATACCATCAACCGTCGCGCCAGCCACGTCCTGGTCAGTGACAAACCCGATGGTCTCTATGTCCCCGTGCCGAACAGTGACCCGACGTACCTGCCTGCAGAGCAACCGACCTTGGACGGCACCTTCTGGGTGGAAGATGGCCAGCCCTACATGATCTTTTGTCATGAGTGGCTGCAGAACTGGAACGGTACCATGGAGAAGATCGCTCTGAAGCCCGACCTCAGTGGCACCACGGGCAAACGCAAAATCCTGTTCTATGCCTGCGATTCACCCTGGAGTAAGGAAAAGGATCAGTACGACCGTACGATCTTCAGCAAGGTGACGGATGGCCCCTGGCTCTTTAAAACGCAAACCGGACAACTGGGCATGATCTGGACCAGTTGGGTTTTCGATGTCTACACCCAAGGGGTAGTCTATTCCGAAAGCAATACCCTCGACGGCCCCTGGGTGCATGAAAAGGAACCGATCACCCCACCCAACTTCGGCCACGGTATGCTGTTTAGAACCTTCGAAGGCAAACTGCTGATGTCGGCCCACAGCCATGCCACGGTCAACGGACGCACGGTTCGCATCCCGCATCTGTTTCAGGTGGACGATTCAGGAGACAAGATCGTGGTGGGTCAACCGTATTAGAAATCCGAAGTGGGGTGTTCCATCTCGATCACAGGTTCGGCCAGGAAGGTCCAGTCCCATTCCTGACCGTCAACGTCCGTAACAATCAAGGTCAGGAAACGTTGATCTGGTGATAGATCGATATTGATCCTCACTCCCTCCTGACCAAAGGCCGTTCTGGATTGTTCACAGACGGCGCCATCCAGTAAAACCGACAACATCGCCTCGGCTTTCCGATCCTGATCTTCAGGACGAAAACTGGAGAAACCCCACAGGGTAGTGAAGCGTTTGAGTTCCACCCCGGGTTGGTCGTGACGCACCGCGTCCAAATCAAAAGTGATCCCCAGATTACTATGCATGGACAGGGCCGCCGTTCCCGGACCGTAGGTACGACCATTCAATTGGTAGGTGTATCGTCCGGCCCCGGGGTTCTCAGGACGCAGGAACCAGGCCCCATTGAAGGGGACACCATAGAAGACTCCGGTCGTATCGGGACACTGATCCCATGTCAATCCCGTAGAACTGACCACAATGGGTCCATGCTCCCCATCAGGCACAAAAACACCATCCACATAGGGATTGGACTTTGCCTGGGCATAGCGTTGACGCCCCCTCCACCAGAACATCCCTTCGACCTGCAACGGCTCTCCGGTCCACATATGAAAACCTTGATCGACCGTTCCGGTCCCGAATCCGTTACCGCCCCCTACAATATCAGCTAAATTAAGACGGCGACCTGGAATCCCGATTTCATTGGGCTCGGGAAGAGACCGGATGTATTGACGTTCCTCACGCTTGGCTCGGCCCTTTTGCATGCCCTGGCTTTTGCTGCCCCGCAGATTCTGCCCCTTTTTGATAAGGGTAGGATTCACCGTTCGTCCGGACATAGGAGGTTCGACACCCACTTCACCGTCAAAAACCAGAACATCCGCAGACTCCTCTTGATCGACAAAAATGCCAAAGGCCGTGCCATAGTCCGTGACTAGAGTAGAAGGCGTTTCAATGGAAAATCCCCGTGCCGCGGGCGTCACTTGAGCCGTGACAGCTCCAAGCGTACAGATCATCTTGTTTTCTGAAGACAGATTGAATCGACAGGGTGCCTGAATAACCACCTCAGCCCCATCCTTAAACAACACTTGGACACAGCCCTCCTTTAGAGTGCGCCAACCCGGACGCAGTTTATGGGAATCGATATCCTGTTCCCACTGAGCATGACGGGTGGCCACCAAGGTGGCGACTACGCGATGAGACCAGAGGTAACCCAAAATGCCCACCAAGGCCATCATCAAAATCAGCACTGCTGCGGCACGCACCACCACTCGACTCGCTCGACTGACAAGGTTGCTCAGTCGTTCGCCACAGAGCCATAGCCCTTCCAGGAGATCATAACGTGGCACTGATATCGTTTCTGATCGCTCATCCTCTTTTTGCTCATTCAAAAACCCCTCCAATTGTTGTTGAGCATAGGCCTCAATGCGTTGTAACTTTTCACGTCGGGTATTGTACCGTTCCGAGTCCTCCTTAAGAGACTCAACCAAATCCCTTCGTATGGTCACGGCAACACGCCCCCTCCCATAAAGATCGACATGTAAGGTCATGATCTCGCGGTACAATTGTCGAGCCTTTTGATTGACCATCAACACTCGTTCGAGTTGGGCAAACTCATCGGGTGTAATCTCGCCAGAGATGAGCTTGTGCAACAGATGAGCAATGGTTCGTGATGGCAAATTATGGTTTGCCATGCATCTCCTCCATCGATAAACGTAATCGAATACATCGCATCAGCTGATTGTGAATTCGGACCAACGCTCGATAGACCTGATGAATCGAATACTCCAATTTATCAGCCACGGTTTTCACATTCAATCCGCTGTCATAATGCTCACAGACGATCTCCTGATCCTTCACACTGAGCTTTTTAATGCAAAGGCGGAGGGCATCCAGGCGACCATCCATTTGATCGAGCATGTCGTCCGATTCGCGTGCCAGTAGATCCAACAATTGACTATTAAACTGGATTTTGGTCCTGCCTTTCTTGCGACGATAGTTTTGCACACAATAGAAGGCGATCTTGCGTCCCCAAGCCACAAAATCCGTGTCTTCTTCAAAGCTGTCGTACTTCTCCCACATCAAGCTCGCCACCTCCTGCATCAGGTCATCCGCGTCGGCCCAATGGGGAACCAACTGATAAATGTAGGCATAGATCTTCCTCTCATGATCCATCAAATCATGAATAAAGGATTCCACATTCTTATTTGCCCGTTTCCGTGCCAAACCTTCGTTCCCATCGGTTGATCCACGGTTTTTCGACAATCCGTGGTAACCAGCACTACCTTACAACTTGTTCCATAAGCCATTTTGGCTGCAAACGGCTGCGAAGCACGTTATGAAACATGTTGTAGTATAAAAAATGGCCTGAGTAAATCTTTACTCAGGCCGCGTTAAAGTTGAGCGGTAAGGAGGATCGAAATGTTGAATTTCTTCCAGGCAAACCACTCGGGTAGAGTCAACACCATTTGCTCCAATACAAACACCGCCAGGTTCAGATCTTTATCTTTTACCCTGAGAGCTAGCCTGTCACCTAATTAGAGCCGATTGCAGACAAGACATTAAACCCCATTCACTGACAGTACACTGATAGCCCCTAACGTGAACGCCAACTGAAGTAAAAGGTCATCAGTCTTGACTGCAATCATCTATATAATGTCCAGCAATCCCTATGTTTCGCGCAGTATTTATATTTTTCACAAAGCTTATATTCCCAATGACCATTCTTAATTCAGGGCTTCATTGCCCCAGTCACCGGATCGTTACGGACCCACGGCACCCAAAAAAAGGGGCTTATACTGACAAAGCAATATAAGCCCCTCTACTTTTCTACAGAACACCCCGGTTAACACACCCAGGGATTGTTCAAGGATGCAACTACATCCCTATGAGGTAGGCGATCTCCGCGGGAGTCAGAGCCCGATTATAGATCCGGACCTCGTCTTGGATTCCTTCTGAGAATCGACCACTCGCCTCGGAGTTCGTGCCGATCGCGACATTGTGGGTACTGGTAGCAATACCGCCCACATAATCCTTGGTGGCAATGAGAATTCCATCGAGATAGATCTTGAGCTGATTTCCATCAAACGTTCCTGTGGCATAGTGCCATTCGTTGTTGATGTCACCAACTTCGACATCGATCCAATTCCAGCCGCTCTCGTATACGAAGAACTCAATGGCATAACCATTGCGGTGACCCTTGAGACACCAACTGTGGTCTCCCTTACTCACCCAGGGATCATTCTCGCCGTTACCGAAATCATTGACATTCACCCAAGCTGAAAGCGTAATCTGTTCGGTAAAATCAAAACGCGAATCACTGCCACAATTGACATAATCATTGACACCATTAAGTTGCAGCCCTAATCCAACCATACCTTCGACAAAGTTGGGGGTGCCGAGGATCGACCCGTCAAGTTGGTTTCCTGAGGCATCCAATGCATCGCCATCCAGGGGATAATATGCCACCAGATTGATGGAGCCCGGATTCACGGGATTGTAGCCCATCATATAATCAATGGCATTCATGAAGACCTGCTTGCCAGCTTCCGTCAAGTTCAGATCCCCTTGGGGATAGGTCGGTCGGGTTTCCTGAGTACCGGCCATGAGCATCATACGTTGTCCTGCAGGCACCTGACTGGAACCTTCATAGTAAGGGATACCGGCTTCCCATTCAGCTATCCAAGGATAGTTAAACAGATGGTTACCCAGAACTGTACCATAGCCTACATTCGAGACATCCAGGAACGTGGTCCCTTGATATCCCTCACCATAGATCAGCAGGTCAACCATGTCGATAGAACCACTGGAGAGGTCCACACCCGCATAGATCGGATGGTTTGCATCTGTGGGAGCCATTAGGCCCAGGACGTTGTCCGACGTCACACCTGTGGTATTCACCCAATCCAAGCGATTGCTACGAAGAACATGCGCACTGAGACAAATCATCGGGGTGGTCACGGAGTTCCAGGCCGCGATTTCATTGGCATCGTTGGCGTAATTGCCACTGCTGATGGAACGACTAATGATGACCAAAGCCGCATCATTGAGCTCACCCACATAATCATTGGCATCGTTGACATCCTTTTCATCGCCCAGGGTCAGGTAACGATCGCGAATGGCTTCAACGACATAGCCTTCGGACGTCAACCAGTCGATCCAGGGTTCATCGTCATAGACGCCATCTTCATCGGCATCTTCGGTCTGAGTGACCCAGACGATCTTGATCGGATTGAACAGGGCCTCTAGAGTCAAACTTTCATGGACTTCGACAGAGGTGGCCGGTGACAGAGGATCGGCAACCAGTCCCAGAGTAACGGCTGTCCCGGCCCACTGACTAAAGACATAACCTTCTTCAGCAAACGCATTGACATCAAGAATATCACCCTGGTTCTCCAATTTCACCAGGCCTTCACCGGGTTCTACCACGGATCCACCAGTAGACGAACTCAGGAGCACCTGTGGACTTTTTAGCGTCTTAAAGGTTCTCGAGTAGCCCAAGCTAGTTCCCGCAGCATTACGAACCTCCATCTGACAGGTGTAAACGGTATCATCCAACAGGCCATCAATGGTGACATGCTTGATCACACTTCCAGTGTAGATGGTCCAAGGAGTGCTCTGAGTTGCTCCTCCTTCAGTGCTATACAGAAAACGATAGTCCGGAGTAGGTGTTCCACCCAAATCGGTCACTGCACCAGCTAAGATGGCAGAGTCTGTAGTGATATTGCTCGGCGTATGCGTACTACAACTGGGTACACGCAGCATTTCA
>CAXXXG010000026.1:0-228310 GCA_963662565.2 Sedimentisphaerales bacterium
ACGGCCTGATGCAGTCCATCACGCCAGGAACGGTCCGGCATTAATCGCCCGGTGAAGTCGTCCACGATCACGATCTTGCCGTCGTCGATGATGTATTGGCGTCCGGCCTGATAGAGTTCCTTGGCCGTCAAGGCCTTGGTCACCACCTCTTCGCGACGTCGGCCAATATGCCAGAGACCGCCAAAGTCGGCCGTCAATTCGGCCAGGTGCTCGCGTCCATCCGGGGTGAGTTCCACCTCTTGAAAACGTCGGTTGACCCCATAGTCCACACCACGAGTCAAGCCCTCGGCCAGCACCGCCGCCTGGGTAAAGGCCTCCAGCTGCTCGCTGTTGGGGCCGGGCCCTGAGATGATCAAGGGTGTCACGGCCTCGTCGATCAACACCGAGTCGGCCTCGTCGATCAAGGCATAGCCCAGGCCCCGCTGCACCAGACGACTGGAGAGCTGATCGCCCTTGCCCGCCAGCTTGGCCAGGATCACGGCCCCGGCTCCCTGCACTGTGCCCAGGGCCATGCAGTCCCGCAGGAAATCCGCCGTGACCTCCTTGTTGGTGCAATAGGTGATATCCGCGGCATAGGCCTGCTTGCGATCGTCCGGCTTCATGGCCTGATCGATATGGGCGACGTTGAGTCCGCAAAAGCGGTATACCCCGGTCATGTTCTCGGCGTCACGCTGGGCCAGATAGTCATTGACCGTGACCACGTGACATCCGCGTCCCCGCCACCCCGCAATGGTGGCCGGCATAGTCGCGGTCAAGGTCTTGCCCTCCCCGGTGGCCATCTCGGCCACACACCCGGCCTCCATGGCAAAGGCCCCCATCACCTGCACCAGGTGGGGGACGTAGGCCCAACTGCCGTGTCGCGACCTCGCGGATCAAGGCAAAGGCCCGAACCAGATCCGTCGGGGTTTCACGTCCCAAGCGAAACAGGGCCCGCAACTCTTCGGCCATGTCCTTGAGTTTTCGTTCAGCGATATGGGCAAAGGCCGACTCCAAGGCCAGGACTTTCTCGGCCTTGCGGTGATAGAGTTTGGGTTGATGGGATCGTCGTTGAACCTGCCCGATAGCGGTGTGCCAGGCGGCGTCGAGGCCTTGGGGCATGGGCCGATCCGTGATGCGATGGTCCAGCATCTGCCAGGTTGCACTCGCGACGGCTCCCATTAGATGTAGAACCTCCGCTGTACCAGTTGACGTAGACGACGATACCATTGGCTCAGTAGCGGTCGTTTGCCGGTTTGTAAACGGGCAATGACACGCTGGCCCATACGTAGCTCGGTCAAGTCGTCTACCGGGCGAATGCGGATCTCGAAGAAACGTTCGGCGGACTCCATGCCCTGTTGCTTGTTTTCATTGGCTCGCACGGCCACGGAACCCCCGGCCACATGGGCCAGGGCCTCGCTAAAGAGATCCTGTTGACCCGCAGGTGAGATCTCGACGATGCGTCCGGTCCAGGTCGCTTGGGAACGTCCGCGAGCCCTGATTTGTGCTCGCTGGGCATGATGATCGATCAAGACAGCGGCCATGCCCTGGTTGGCTGTGGCGCGGATGATCAAGTCGTTGAAGTCCGCGACCAGCCCCACGGGCTCGCCTCGCTGCACAAAGCGGCCTAACCAGGACTCGACCTGGGGACAGATCCAGGTTCCGGCCAGGGGTGGATGTAATTGCAAATCATCCAACTGTCTCTGCACCCGTTCAATCTGCCCACGCTGGGCCTGCATCTGTTCGTCCAGGATGGGAACAACGGCCACCTCTTCTGATTGAGCAATCCTTTGCCGCTTTTCCAACACACTCAATTGACTCTGTAATTGCTGCAAGTGGGTCTGTAATTCACGATTGGTGGCCTGCACCAGGACGGATTCTTCCGGTGACACCTCACTATGGTCAGCTAGGACGTCCGTCACAAAACCTGCCGTCTCAGCAAAGACCACTGACATATCATGGGGCTCGACCACCCCCTCAACCCGCCAATACTCGGGCACACGGATCATCCCCAACCCGACCAGCAGTCCCCCGGCGATAACCAATGTCACGATCACGGCTCGCTTGCGACAACGGGCCAGTTCCGGCCCCACGGTCAGGGCCTTAAAGAGCTTGACCAAGGGGACGCCCAGCCATCCGATCAAGGCCGAGACGATCAGGGCCGGGACCAAAATGAACAGGGGCTCCGGCAAGCGATCATTGAGAAACAGGATGATACGTAACGAGATGAAGACTCGATAGATCAACGAAGCCACACCGTAAAGCAAAAACCAAAAACGCTCGGACCAGGAATTGGCCGGATTGTGGGGCTTACGTACGCCCCAGGCATAGCGTTTGAACAGATACTGAATATAGCTGGTGGAGCGTTGGCCCAGATTGGGGATCTCGATCAAGTCACTCAAGACATAGTAGGCGTCGAAACGGAGCAAGGGGTTGCCATTGAAGATCAAGGTCGAGACACTGGCAATGAACATGACGTTGTAGGCGATACTGTGCAAGAAGCCCGGACTGGTGTGACACCAGACCAAGGCCGCCACTGCTGCCACGGCAATCTCGGCAAAGACCCCGGCCAAACCCACCACGGCCCGGTGCCAGCGACTGCGGAAGGTCCAGGCACTGGAGGCGTCCACATAGGGGATAGGAAAGAACACCAGAAACATGATACCCATGGCATGGACCTGTCCCTGGCTTTTATTAAGCAAGCCGAAGCGTTTACAGGAAAAGGCGTGGCCAAACTCGTGAAAGATCTTGCTGATCACAAAGGCCAGATACAGCACCCACAGGTTGGGCAGGGCCAGGACGTCACGGCCTTCGGCCAGCAGGTCACTGCTGTTACCCAGCACATAGTAGATGGCCGTTCCCACCAGCCCCAGCCAGAAGATAAATCCCACCACACTGTAGAGGGCCCCAAAGAGCTTGACCCAGACATTTAAGAACGGATCCGGATCGAACAGGGGCACACGCAGATACAACAGGCTCATCAACTGGCCCTGCACCTCGCGTGTGCGTCGTTTTTGGTAGCGACGGAACAGGGCCTCGCTGCCTACGGGCAGGTTGGCGTAGAGCAGGTTGTTGGTGTAGAGTTGGCCCAGGATCTGGATCACTTCGCCCTGGGTCGGAGCCGCGTCACCCAAACGCTCGTTGCAGATCTGCCAGACCTTGGACACGGTCCGCTTACCGTCCAGCAGCCCCACAAACACATAGGCGCTCTCGCTCAAGCGAGAATATTGATTGGCAGCCGAGTTCTCCAACACCATCCAAATCTGACTGCGATAGGTCTGTCGATAGACCTTTACCGACGACAAGAGTCGCGGCTTCAAATTGGCCACGCGATACCAGGCCTCGTGAAATGTGGGACGTTCTATTGGCAATTTAAATCCACAGCTTCATGCGAATCCAGTTGACGATCTTGCGACTCCAAATCCAGATGTAACGACGTTGACCCAGGTCTACCTTGCCCACGCCCTCCATACCGGGACGCATCCAGGATTCATGACGATCCAACAGGGCCCGCACCTTGAATACGTTGCGGTTGTTGACCACCTCAGCCACCGGGCTGATCCGTTCGACCGTAAAACCGATGCGTTGCTCCGGATACGAGGCCGTGGCCAAAAAGCCCTTATACCCGGCTGCGATCTCCTGCACCAAATCCTCGGGCACATACAGCTCGGCCTCGATGGCGTTGATGTCCGTGACCTGAAACAGGATCTCACCCGTCTTGACCGGGGAGCCGATCCGTTCCTTCATCTCCCCGGCCACCACCACACCAGGCACCGGGCAGAAGATCTGGGACTGGCTGATCATATACTCGATCAGGTTGATTTGAGCGACCACGCCCTCGGCCTCGCTGAGGGCAATCGAGGCCCGTGCCTCTTCATAGCTGCGTGAGTACGCATCTGCTTCCGTGCGATAGCGAAATTCTTCCGCCTTGGCCGACGCCAATTGCAGTTCCAATTCCGTGGTATCCAAGATCGCCATGATCGTGCTGTTGCGTTGCACCTCATCGCCAATCTCTACTCCTACGCTCTTGACATAGCCATCAAACGGAGCACAAATACTGCGTTGAGCCGCGGGCTTGAATACAAACGAGGCCTGGGCCCGATACTCCCCCTCCTTGTAAACGGCAAAAATCACCAATCCGATCACCGCCAGGATGATCAGCTTGATCCAGGTATGCTTGGCTCCGAAGATCAACGCGAACATCCGCCGCAGCCCGGCAAAGAAACGGGCCCCAAACCACCGGTCCCGCTGATGCAATCCCAGCAAGCGGGGTGTACACAAGTCCACAGCCAATCTCAGGGCCTCGGTGTCACGCTCGTCAAAAGGAAGATCTCCCGGCCGCTCCAATGTCACCACCGCCTTGGCTTCGCCTTCGCGTCGAAACGGCAGACTCAAAACGGCATTGGCCCCATGTCCCTGGGCCAGGGCCTGCGATGAACGCCAAATCACCGTGGCTTGCGCATCGGGTGGATAGGCCACTTCCATATCCTGATCCAGACACTCCTCCATAGCGGCTTCGATGTCCTGGATCAACTGCTGCTTGCGACTGAAATTTTCGGTGTGACTGGTGGCCCGCATTCTCACGAAGCGTCCCTTGAGAAAACCAAGGCTCACCCGTTCACAATTCCACTGACTCGTCAGGGTGTTACAGAGGGCCAGAGACGCACTGAGAAATCGATCATGCTGATTGATCGCGATCAACAGTTCCATGGCCTTTTCCAAACGGTCCAGCCCATCCTGTGACGTCACCTTCTGCTGTTGTAGGGCAAAGCCGCGTAAAAGGCCATAGAGGATCTTGATCTGACGCTCGGGCCCGCGTAGCTGCACTCCCTCGGACATCAGGAAGGCTTGAACCACTTCACCGAATCCGGGAATCAGCATGGTCGCCACCAAGACCGGCCCGGTAGCCGTCTTCTGCGTACGGACCATGGCCTCTAGACCATCATCCAGACGATCGGGGCGTCCCGACTTCTTCAAGGCAGCCGCACATTGCACCACCCAGGGAGGGATGGCACTCTCGCCCGTCGCCACTGGAAAGACCCCCACGATTTCCACCGATCCCTGCGGTGTAAAACGCAGGGCCGTCGCCCCCTTGGCCCGCACCAGTTGCATCTCCAAGGCCAAGAGGCTTTCGGTCCACCGCTTGGTGTCACCGGCCGGATCGGCCAACTGTTGCACCAAGGGTTGGATCTGCACGACCTCGGCCATGGGCCGCTTGGTTGTCACTGTCTTATCATCCATGACACCTAATCCAATTCCATACATACCGGACACTTACAGCCCACACTAGGTCACTGGAAAGTCCGTTGGCATAGCCTACCAGAATTGAGAAATGATTCAAGTGAATTGCTTATAGATCACAGATCGCAGTTTTCAGATCACAGTGATATAGGGCGGGTTTTGCCTATCAAAATCAATCCTTACTCCAGGTCGGCCCAACATTGGCGTCCACCTTCAGGGGCACGCGCAGATCCATGGCCGTCACCATCTCCTGTTCGATCCATCGCACCTGTTCGTCAGCCGACTCTTTGGGCACCTCGAAGACCAGTTCGTCATGCACCTGCAGTATCATCTTGACCGGTAGTTCCTGCCCCTCGATCCGTTCATGAATCTTGATCATGGCTACTTTGATCAGGTCCGCAGCCGATCCCTGGATTACGGTATTGACGGCAAAGCGTTCGGCCTGGGATCGTTTTTGCTTATTTTTACTACGCATATCCTCTATTGCACGACGACGCCCTAGCAAAGTCTCTACATAGCCTAGTTTCTCTGCACTTTCAATCACTCCATCCATAAATCCCCGGATCGACTCATAGCGAGCGTAGTAGTCCTCAATGAACCGCTTGGCCTCGCCCATACTCAATCCCGTGGTCTGGGACAGGCCAAAGGCCCCCTGCCCGTAGATAATACCGAAGTTCACGGCTTTGCAATGCGAGCGCATCTCGCTGGTGACCTCGTCAGGGTCGATCCCGTAGATCTGAGACGCCACGAAGCGGTGGATGTCCTGATCCGTGGCAAAGGCCTCCAACAGGGCCGGGTCCTGGGAAAAATGGGCCAGCAGACGCAGTTCCACCTGGGAATAGTCCGCGCTGACCAAGAGGTGGTCGCTATCACCGGCCACAAAGGCCCCACGAATCTCACGTCCCAGGTCCGTGCGGATGGGGATGTTTTGCAGATTGGGATCGCTGGAACTGAGCCGCCCGGTGGCGGTCACGGTCTGGTTGAAGCTGGTGTGGATACGGCCGGTTCGATTATTGACTAAGCCACCGAGCTTGTCCACGTAGGTATTCTTGAGCTTATTGAGCTGACGATAATACAACACCCGATCGGCAATGGGGTGATGAGGTTTGAGTGACTCCAACACGGCCGCGTCCGTGCTGCGTCCGGTCTTACCCTTGCGTTTAGAGGGTAGACCGAGCTTGTCGAATAAAATCTCGCCCAACTGCTTGGGTGAGTCGATATTGAAGACCGTTTCGGCCATAGCAAAGACTTCGTCACTGACGATATCGAGTTCCTGGTTGAGCAGGCCCGACATCTTACGCAAAAGCTTCTCATCCAGAGCCACGCCGTGATACTCCATGCGGGTCAGCACCGATACCAAGGGCATCTCCAACTCGTCAAAAAGCTTCTGCAGAGAAGGCTCCTGGCTTAGACGTTGTTTGAAGAGGCCATAGAGCTGCCAGGTGACATCCGCATCCTCGGCGGCATAGTCACTGGCCACCACCGTATCGACCGTGTCGAAGGTGCGTTGCTTCTTGCCCTTACCGATCAGTTCCGTGATCGAGACGCAGCGATAATTCAATAGGTCCTGGGCCAGGGCATCCATGGAGTGACTGCTCCGCAGGGGATCCAGGCAATAGGACGCCACCATGGTATCGAATAGCGGGCCAGCCAAGGGCAAGCCTGCATTCTCCAGGATCAAGAGGTCGTACTTGAGATTCTGGCCCACCTTGAGTGACTTGGTATCGCTCAAGATTGGTGCCAACACCCGCCTGACCTCGGTCATGGGCAACACCTGAGCCCCCAAGGGTCCCCGCACCGGCAGGTAGAAACCCTGATGCGGTTCCCACGCCAGACTGATCCCCACCAGATCCGCACGCATGGCCTGTACACTGGTAGTCTCGGTATCGATGGCAAAGGCCTCTTGTTGAGACAGCTTCTCGGCCAAGGCCTCTAGGGCCTCCACTGTATCGATCAATTGATAATCATGCTCGATCGTGGTCAGGTCACTAGGCCCCGCAAGTTCGACCGCCCCACCGTCCGAACCCTCCATGCCCAACTGCCCCAACAGCCGTTGAAATCCCAGTTCCTCAAACAAAGGCAACAACCTGTCTCGATCCACAGGAGTCACACTATAGCAATCCCATTCGATCTCGATGGGTACGTGGCAGTCGATGGTCACCAGTCGCTTACTCAAATCGGCCAGTTCGCGTGAGGAACGCAGACTTTCGCCCCGCTTGCCCTTGATCTCGTCGGCATGGGCAAAGAGTTCGTCCATACTCCCATACTGGCGAATCCAATCCAGGGCCGTCTTGGGCCCCACGTCCGGAATACCCGGAATATTGTCACTGGTGTCGCCTTGCAGAGCCAACACCTCGAGGAATTGAGCGGGCGTGATCCCCTTTTCCTGCATAAGGCTCTCGACCGTGGTGAACACGTCCTTCTTCACATCCAGCATCTGTGTATGCGGTCCCAGCAGTTGCAACAAGTCCTTGTCCTTGGAACAGAGCGTGCAATCCACCCCCGCCTCGCTCGCAGCCCGTGACAGGGTCCCCATCAGGTCGTCCGCCTCGAACCGGTCCAATCGGATCACCGGGATGTCCAGGGCCTCCAAAACCTGCTCGATGCGAGCGATCTGCACCGGCATATCCTCGGGCATGGGGGAGCGATTGGCCTTGTACTGGTCGTAAAACTCGTGACGAAAGGTGGGCCCCTTACTGTCCATGGTCACCACCAGCATCTCCGGCTGATAGCGTTGGAGCAGCCCCAGGAGCATGTTGGTAAAGATATAGGTCGCCTTGGTCGGTTCCCCCGACGGAGACGTCAACTGCTGCCGCATGGGGGCAAAATACGCCGAATAGATATGGGCATGCCCATCAATGATATATAGATTCTTAGCCATGCCAGCACTCTACGGAGGCATCCTCCCCCTGTCAAGGGCTGGGACCATAGAACAGGCAAGACCTACTCTTGTATGAGCGATTCCGTAACGGCCGGAATTCCACCGACCCAACTGGCTCCACCATTGTCCGCGATGACACAGTGTTCAATCACGGGCTCACAGTAAACGGTTTGCCGGCCGGTCTTCTCGTGCATCATGATCCCATTCTGGCCATTGGCGGTAATGAGGCAGTGGCTTAGCTGACAAGTACTTTCGTCAAACAGTTCCATACCGTGGGTGCCGTTATCCATCAAACGGCAGTTGAGCAAGGTGGCCTGGGTCGCAGTGCCTTGCACGCCGACCGACCCGGCTCGCAGGGTGAGCCCGGCCAGGGTACAAGCAGAGGTATTGTTGCTCAGGGTTAGAACCGGCTCTTGCTGGTCCCCCTGGATGATGGTGCCGCCGATATAGAAAGGATCGTTGGGATCGACCGATTGCAGGGTGAGATCTTGCTCCAGGGTGAGGTTCTCAGAATAAATGCCTGGCTGCAACACGAGTGTGTCACCTGTATTGGCATCGTAGATGGCACATTGAGGTGAATAATAGCAGGTGCCCGAGTTGGTATTGGCCACCGGTCCATCAGGATCGGACATGAATCCGTTTTGACTCATCCAGGCCAGTTGGGCCGAGGGCCAGGCCGTGACCTCACCGCCATAGATGCCCAGGCCGAAACCATGACCGCCGGTGTCAAAGAGCAGGACCTCGGAGGGAATGGACAAGAGGGCCAGCCCATTGGCAATGGAGTGATAGTTAAGTGGCATCGACATAGCTGTCATTACGACAGCCGGTCAGGAAGGTCGGTGCCATACCTGCCGTGATCTCGCCAGGTGAATGATAAGGAATCCAGGCGGCATAAACCAAGGAGCAGAAGTCGGGATAAAACGGAACCTGACTGATGGCGTCATAGCTGCCATAAACGGCTGGGCCCTGATCGAACAGGACACTGTGGGCCAGATACCCCCCGGCCGAGAACCCCATGATACCGATGCGATTGGGATCGATAGACCATTCATCCGCATGAGAGCGTACAATCTGCAGGGCCCGCTGGGCATCGGCATGAATACTCTGAAAGAGGGTTTCGTTTTCCCATTGCTCCGAGGTACGATACTTCACGATTACACAATTGAAGCCATAGCGGCAATACCAACGCGCCACATCGATCCCTTCCTTGTCCAATACGACCTTAACAAAGGACCCACCGGGAAAGATGACCTGTGTCGGTTTGGCAGGACCACCCACATCCGACTTCATCACGATCAAGCTCGGGGTTTCCACATAATGCACAGCACGGTTCAATCCATAATCATTGCGATCGCTACTTCGGTTTTCGATCCATTGAGATTGCGAATGTTGGATGGCCTCGTCGGGCATGCCTTTATCCCAGAGGGGCATGCCGAACACGAGGTCGTTCAAAACGATTTCTCCTTGCCCGGTCGCCTCGACAAAGCTATCGGGGATATAATAAGGATCGGTCGTGCCCCAACAGGCACTCGCGGCAAGGGTGATAACCGTAATGATTAACCTCTTCATGTTCTCTCCTTTGTTTTCAGGTGCACCGAGATGCTTACAACATTGGCATTACGCCCGGATCCTCATTCAGACAGCGTTCGAAAAGCAACCCTAGTTATACCCGAAATCCTTGATAAAGACAAAAAAAAGGCCCGCATGGGCGGGCCTTGGTTCAGTCACAGGTTGGAGATTAATAAACGGTATTAGGCTGACCTGGGGTGGGATTGGCGGTCATACGCCACTGGGAGGCCCCATCACCATTGCGGCCGTAGGAGGCATCGGTGGTCTGGGTTCCGAACTCGACCAGATCAATCAATTGGTTGCCATGCTCATCGGTGTCGTAGAGCCCCACGGCCTCGCCCGAACTACTGAGCTTGAAATCGGCATGGTAAACGCCCTCTTCGGGATCCTTATCCAACCAGAACAGGGCGTAGCCGTTGCCAGGAATGGTGACCCCTTGCGGAATTTCCCATAGGGTCGGTATGGCAGGATCGTCGGTCAACTGCATGCCGGAAAGATCCACCTTGTAGTCCTCGCCGTTGTAGATCTCGACCCAGTCCTCAAAAGATCCGGGCTCTTGGGGGTCTTCAATGGTGCTCTCGTTGTCAGCCATAATTTCGTTGATATAGAGCCTGGGTGGAACATAGGTCCAGGCATTGGCGCCCAAGGGTGTGGGATAGTCCAGAACCTGATCTACGCCATCGATCCGTCCGTAGCTGACGTCAGCGTCCAAAACCGGAACATCGATCTGATCGAAAGGCATGCCACTGGCGTCACTGAGTACCAGACGACCGCCCGTATAGGCAAACGAGCTGTGCAGGTCACCCTCGCCAGTTTCGCCATCGAGCCAGACGATCAGGAATTCGCCATCATCCAGGTTGACATCCGGCAGGGTCCATTTGAGGGGATCGCCCACATCGTCACTGAGACCCAGTCCAGCCAGATTCAGCAGGCCGGGGCCGGGATTGACCAGTTCTACCCAGGGATCGGCATCGCCGGCTTCATCCACCCAAGTCGCAACATTAACGGCCAGCACCTCACTAAACTCCAGATCCTCAACCTGGGCATAGGCATCGAGTTGGGTATTCAAGGCATCGTAGCGGGCCCTCGCAAAGGCCAACAAGCCGGGCATCGTGCCGTTGTCCGTGACCAGGTCCTCGCTGAGGTTCTGCTCGAACTCGGCCATGGTGAAGAACTTGTTCTCGTCTGCATCCAGATCGGATTCGATGAGATCCGCCAGGGTCTGTACACGCGTGGCAAAGGCATTGGCGTCAAAGACCTCTCGCTGCAATTGACTCAGGCGTTGCAGGTAAGTCTGGCGATAGTCATCCACGGCCCACAGACGTTCCATCAGGGGACGATCCAGGGTCGCTGTACCGGTTGCATTTGCGGGCAACCACAAGGGTGGCAACTGAGCCGGGGCCAGGCCGGTCGTTAGATAGTCGGTGGCCAGGCCAAAGGACTTGTCCGCATCCCAGAGCAGATGCACGAACTTGCCGGTGTCGTCACGGTCGTAGAGGAAGTAGTTCTCAGTCGAGCCCAGATAGGAATCCAGATTCACGAACAGGTTGTTGATGGCCAGGGCATCCAGCACCTGATTGACATCCAAGACGGGCTCGAGTGTTGCGGGAAGGTCGGCCAGGTCGGTATTGTTGAGGATGTTGGCCAACTGGATCAGTTGGGTGTAGTCATCATCCCCTTCATTGGTGCGTAGATCGTAGAGTCCATCGTAGGCGTCCTTGTCCAGGCCCAGGAAGGTCAAATCTGCCAACAGGCTGCTGTTGGGATCGGATTCGTACAGGTTACCGTCTTCATCCTGACCGAATTGACGTTGGACGAAGTCCTTGTCGACCTCCTCCAGAGCCAGGTACAGTCCCAGGTAGACATCGTTCACATAGACGCGCACGTGTACGGCACGTACGGCCGGGCCGACCTCGGCAGCGACATCCCAAAAGATCTTTTCCCGTAGGCAAGAGGGATCGTCATAAAGGTTGCTGAGGGTCAAGCTATCAAGCCCCAGGAAGGAATCGCCGTCAAACTTTTGAAAGTTAATCTTGAGGGGATTCTTGATCCAGGTCGAATCATAGGCTGCCGAACCGCGAAAACGCACCCCCACCTCGTCCAGAACAATGTCGTTGAAGGTAAAAGAGGCCGGGAAATAGGGATCGTTGGAATCATGGCCCTGAATCAACATGCCAAGCCAGTTGGGATCGTCAAAGGCCAGGCGGATCTCCTGAACCTGACTGTCGTCAAAGAACACATCCGCTTCATCGGCCCAGGCCACTGCACTGAACAAGATCAAACCGAGGCAAACCATCCTATGCATCACTCTTCTCCTAATCGAATTCCTGACACTTAATCCCGTACTGCTTACACGGGAATATCTATTAAACCAATTTTAAGGGTCCTACTGCAAGTTAAGTGCCTTGAAATTGGGGTCAGGATACCATTATTTCTGGATTTTTCTCAAAAAACCGATGATTAGAGGTCATAATCGGCCCATGGACATCCGTCAATTCATTCATACCAAGGCCCTCGACCTCGGTTTCGATACCGTGGGGATCACCTCAGCCGAAGAGCTGCCTCTACCCATGCAGGAGGCCTTTTCCCGATGGTTGGAGGCGGGTCATGCCGGCCCCATGGGCTATCTCCACCGCAACCAGGATAAGCGTTTCGCCCCCCGGAAACTGCTAAGCCAAGCCCGCTCGATCATCGTGGTGGGGCTCAATTACAACCCCGGTCCCGCGTCAGAATCCCTGGTTACGGGTCGCATTGCCCGTTATGCCTATTTCGAGGATTACCACGGCTTTATCAAGGAACGTCTCTTCACCCTGGCAGAGGCCATTCATGAGCAGGTGGGCCATTCTATCAAAATAAAGGCCTGTGTGGACTCGGTCCCTCTGGCTGAACGCGCCCTGGCCCAACGGGCTGGGCTGGGCTTCATCGGCAAAAACCACATGCTCATCCACCCCCAACTCGGACCAGAAGTGTTTCTAGGCGAACTGATCACCTCCCTGGACCTGCCCACTGACGAACCGAGCACGGGCGATTGCGGCTCTTGCCGTCGCTGCCTAGAGGCCTGCCCCACCGGTGCCCTGCGACCGGACGGCGGTTTCGACGCCTCCCGCTGCCTCAACACCCTGACCATCGAACAACGCGACGACCTGTCCCCCGACCTGGCCGCCCTGCTGGACGGCCGACTCTACGGCTGCGACGAATGCGTGCTCTGCTGCCCCTTCACACACAAGGCCCCAGTCAGGGCCAATCGCGAGTTGCGGGAACTGTTCACCTCGCTCGATCCACACGAGGTCCTGACCTGGTCCCAGGACGACTTTGACCGTCACCTACAGGATAGCCCCATCCACAGAATTGGCCTGGCCCAATTGCAACGCAATGCCCGACTCTGCCTCGATCCCTAAAAAACTGATAAAAAGCGGTTCGTCCTTGTCAGAGTTAGACGGTTATTCTATACCTGGTACACGTACGTGCCCTGTTGACCTAACATGGATCTATAACTCAGTGAGGACTACCAACCATGCTAAATCATTTGCTTAGGACAGGATTCTCCATGCTTGTGCTTATCCCCATGATGGCCATGGCCCAGGCCGTGGACTGGGAAGATCCCCAGATGATCGGGCAAAACAAGATGCCCGGCCACTGCACCCTGATCCCCTACTCCACCCCCAAGGAGGCTATCAAGGCCAAACCGACCAGCGATTGGGTTCAATCCCTCAATGGTACATGGAAATTCCAATGGTCAGTCAAGCCTGCTGATCGGCCGGTGGATTTCTACCAGACGGACTATGACGTCAGTGGTTGGGACGAAATCTCGGTCCCGAGCAACTGGCAGATGCAGGGCTTCGGCAGTCCCATCTACATCAATGCGGGCTATCCATTCCCCAAGAATCCCCCTTACATCGCCCACGACTGGAACCCGGTGGGTTCTTACCGCCGCACCTTTGACCTGGATTCCAGTTGGGACGGCAAGCAGATCTTCGTCCATTTCGCCGGCGTGGAATCGGCCTTCTACCTCTGGGTCAATGGCCAAAAGGTCGGCTATAGCCAGGGCAGCCGCACGCCTGCCGAGTTCGACATCACCGAATTCGTCAAACCCGGCAAGAACGTCATCGCGGCCGAGGTTTACCGCTGGTGTGATGGTTCCTACCTGGAAGATCAGGACTTCTGGCGTCTGAGCGGTATCTTCCGCGAGGTCACCATCATGGCCGTACCCAAGGTGCACCTGCAAGACTACTGGGTGCGTTGTGATCTCGATGACCAATACCAAGACGCCACCCTGATCGTGACTCCCAAAATTGTCAATTACGGTTCATCGGCGGCCATGGTCCACAACTTAGAGATCCAGTTATTGGATGCCCAGAAGAAACCCGTCCCTGAAGGTACAATGGAATTAAATATCCTCGGCATCCCCGCAGGTGAGGATTTCGAAATGCCCTTGTCGGCCGAGATCCCTAACCCGCTCAAATGGACGGCTGAGACGCCCAACCTCTACCAGGTGGTGCTGACCCTCAAGGATGCAGACGGTCAGGTATTGGAGGCCCAGCAGTGTGACTTCGGCTTCCGCAAGGTCGAGATCAAGGGAGGGCAATTGCGGGTCAACGGCAAGGCCATCTATGTCAAGGGCGTCAATCGTCACGAGCATGATCCTGACACCGGCCACACCATCGACACCGATTCCATGCTGCAAGACATCTTCCTGATGAAGCAGAACAACATCAATACCGTGCGTACCTGTCACTACCCGGACATGCCCGAGTGGTATCGCCTTTGTGACAAATACGGGCTCTATATTATCGACGAGACCAATATCGAGTCGCATGGCATGGGCTATCATCCCGATCACACCCTGGCCAACAAGCCCGAGTGGAAAAAGGCCCATCTGGACCGTACCCAACGTATGGTCGAACGGGACAAGAACCATGCCTGCGTCATCGTCTGGTCCCTGGGCAACGAGGCCGGTGACGGTCCCAACTTCCAGGCCACCAGTGCCTGGATCAAGGGACGTGACAACACCCGTCCGGTCCACTACGAACAGGCCCGCGATCGCGACCACACCGATATCGTCTGTCCCATGTATGCCCGTATCGAGCATATGATCCGTTATGCCCAGCGTAATCCGGATCGCCCCATGATCCAATGCGAATACGCCCATGCCATGGGCAACAGCGTGGGCAACCTGCAGGACTACTGGGACGCCATCGAGAGTTACCCGGCCCTGCAGGGTGGCTCGATCTGGGACTGGGTGGATCAAGGCCTGCGTAAGGTCGCAGACAACGGCCAGGAATTCTGGGCCTATGGCGGCGATTTCGGCGAGGTCCGTCACGACGATAACTTCTGTTGTAACGGCCTGGTGCAACCGGATCGCAAGCCCAATCCGCACCTCACCGAGGTCAAGAAGGTCTACCAGAATGTCAAGGTCTATCCGGTCGACCTGGCTGCCGGCAAGATCCGCATCCACAACAAATACTTCTTCATCGACCTGGGCTTCCTGGATATCCAATGGCAGCTCGAGGCCGATGGCAAGGTCATTCAAAAGGGCATCACCGCCTGCCCGCCAGTCCAACCCGGTGGGATGTTCGTGGTGCAACTGCCTGTAGAAAAACCTGAACTGCCCACAGGAGCCGAGTGTTTCTTGAAGACCAGCTTCACGCTCAAGGCCATGCAGCCCTGGGCGGCCAAGGGTCATGTGTTGGCTTGGGACCAGTTCGAGATGCCCTGGCGAGGTGCCCCGCTCATGCCGCTATCGGCTAGTGGCATGGCCAAACTCACGGTTCAAGACGACGAAACCTTTGTTGTTGTTTCCAATAGCCAGGTACGTGTAACCATCGGCAAGACCAGCGGTGCCATCGAATCCTTAACCCTGGCGGGCCAATCCCTGCTCACACGTCCACTGGCTCCCAACTTCTGGCGTGCCCCCACGGACAATGATCGTGGCAACAAGGCTCCCGAACGTCTGGCGGTCTGGAAGAAGGCTGGTCCTGAACGTTCGATCAATAAGGTAACAGCCACCACCATCTCGCCCAGTGAAATCCGCGTTGAAGTCCAAGCTGCACTCGCGGCCCAGGATTCTCAATGGATCACGACCTACAGCATCTACGGCAACGGTGACATCCGCGTGGCCTGTGATTTCAAGCCCGACTCGGCCTTGCCCGAGATACCTCGCATCGGACTGCAAATGGGATTGGACTCGGCCTATGACAACGTGACTTGGTTAGGTCGTGGCCCTGAGGAAAATTACTGGGATCGCAAGACCGGCACGGCCGTCGGGCTATATGCCAAGACGGTGGACCAGATGAACCACGCTTATATCGAGCCTCAGGAGACGGGCAACCGTACAGACGTACGTTGGGTCGCCTTCACCAATGCTGACGGTGCCGGTTTCGTGGCATTGGGCGAGCCCCTCTTGAATATCAGTGCCTGGCCCTATACCCAGGAGATGTTGGAAGAGGCGGACCATACCTATAATCTGGTAAATTCCGATGACATCACCGTCAACCTGGATTACGGTCAAACCGGTGTAGGCGGTGACAACAGCTGGGGAGCCAAACCCCACAGCGAATACACACTTTACCCCGAGCAAGCGAGCTATAGCTTTACGCTGCGAGCCGTGCCTGCGGGAACCCATCCTGCCACCGTGGCTCAGCAAGCCACCGTGCAATAACATAGACCCTGACTGACTTTGGGCCGTTGCAACAGGACGTTGGAGCGGCCCAAGTTTTTTGAGAGGATCACGGTATTAGCGTGGCGGTCGCGCATAGGTGGTAAATTGCCACACAGGGCCCTGGGTCACTCCACGATCATTGACCTGGTCAACACGCCAATAATAAGTGACACCCCGTTCGATGGGATCGATGTGGATCTTCGCATCGGTTTGATTGGCCCAGAACTCGGGCGGATCGTTGGGGCCGAAATAGATATTGTGTGACACGGCATCCAGGCCGGGTTGCCAGCTGAGATCGACAAATTTCTCCGTCACAATACTCTCGTTGACCGGCACGGGATAGGAAACCGGTAAGGGTTCTCCCTGGGGGCCTTGCGTGGTCACGGTCACGATATCGGTGTAGAGTTCCGGGCTCTGTCCGGTTAAGGGCTTGATCCGGTATTGATAGGTCGTCAAGGCCATGGCATTGACATCCATATAGGTGGTGGTGTTGGCATCGACCACGGCTAACCGTTGATAGTTGTGGTTGAGCCCCCGTTCCAGTCGGTATCCCTGACACTCGGTCGCTTGCCAGGAGAGTTCGACCCGTGGACCGTTGACATCGTCCACCTGCAGGGCCACACCGGCCTCCAACAGGGCCACTTCCAAGGCCGCTCCAATAAAGGGGCCCACGCCCTTGCCATCGTCCCAAACCGTGTAGGTTCCATAGACATAATACTCGTAACTGCCATCGCGATCGCTACTGAGCCCGGCACTGCGACAGATGTCACTCAATGAAAGCCTGTCATTTCCATATGGATAGACAAACTCACGTAGCACGCCATCAAAGGCCCGCCGTGCCACTTCGCTTAGAGAAGGGTCGAGATAGCCCAGACGCACGCCCTTGGCCATGGCATAGGTCATCATACAGGAGACCGAGGACTCCAGATAATTGCCTTCTCGCCCTCCCTGATCCACCACCTGCCACCAGACGCCCGACTCGTCCTGCACCTGGACCATGGCCGTGACTAATCGCTGCAAAATGGCAATGAGGGTTTCACGTCCGGGATGGGACGCAGGTAGATAGTCCAGCGTATCGACCAGCCCCATGGCATACCAGCCCATGGCCCGCCCCCAAAAGCTGGCCGAGCAACCCGTATAGGGATCTGCCCAGGATTGGCCGTGTTGTTCGTCCCAACCGTGATACAACAAGCCGGTGGCCTCGTCGCGGGCGTAGAGTTCCATCAGAACGAATTGCTTGACCACGTCGTTGAAGTCGGACCATTGCTCGTACAAGACATTGTAGTGGGCATAAAAGGGTTCGGCCATGTAGAGTCCGTCGAGCCACATCTGGTAGGGATATTTGAGCTTGTGCCAAAATCCACCCGCAGTGACGCGCGGCTGAGCGGCCAACTGTCCACGCAGGAGATCCGCGACAAGACCATAGCGTTCGTCGGACGTCTGTTGCAACAGTCGCAGACAGGCACTGCCCTTCTTGATCTGATCCAGGCTGTAATCACTTTTGTCATAACCATAGATATCGCCGTCTTCGTCCAGCCCCCAATCGACGGATTGCTTGAGATAGGTCCAGGCATCGGGATCGCCCGTGCGGTCGAAATAATCCTCTATCCCGCGCAATACCGTACCGCTGACATAGTCCCAACTGCCGTAGTAATAGGCCCCCGGCCAGTCCTCCATCACACTATAGACCATCTGTCGAGCCCAATAGGCCCCAGAAAGATTGGGATCGGGTTCCACGGCCCAGGTTGAGGTTACACTGATTGCTAAACACAGAACAACGAGGATTGTACGCATCTTTCTCTCTCCTATTCGCAAAATTTATAGTCAATCCCAACGGGTCTTGATCCAAACCTGCTTATGTCAATTCGACAGACCAGTAGGCATGATCCAAAAACTGTTTCCAACTGTGGTACCGTGGATGCCCCATGTGCAGATGGACCAGGGGGCTGTGCTTGGGCTTGACCGGCTCGCGAATCAATTGCATGTGGGCCTGATGCGGGGTGCGTCCGCCCTTTTTGACGTTGCACTTGACGCAGGCACAGACGATATTCTCCCAGGTGGCCGGACCACCCGCACTACGGGGGATCACATGGTCCAGGGATAGATCATTGGTGGTGAAGCGTTTGCCGCAATACTGACAGCGGTTGCCATCTCGGATAAAGATGTTGCGTCGATTGAAACGCAATTCACGGCGGGGCACACGATCGTAAAACAACAAGCGGATGATACGTGGGACCGCAATGTCCAGACTGACGGTTGAGACCCAATCGTGAGCGTCCGGTTCAAACTGTTGCTTGAACTCGCTGACCTCACACCAACTCTCGAAATCATAGTTGCAATAATTACCCTGTTCGATGGAAACCACTTCGGCAAGATCACGACAAAGGAAGGAAAAGGCCCGTTTGACATTGACAATACGCAGGGCCATGTAGTGTCGATTGAGCACAAGGACACTGCAATCAAGACCAAGCTGTCTACCTTGAGCAGTCATAGAATCCCAAACTCCCTTCAACAGGGGGCTATCAAAGTATCCAAAGTCTAAAGCTCACTATTAAGAGGGTGTTGGATTCGCATGAATCCTTGGTGAAGTCACCCTTTAGACTCGGTTGGGATCCCGACTATCAGATAGACGAGAGGTAAGGTGGCCGCTTAGGCCGTTGAGGCTTCGTGCTTTACATTTTCGGCACGCAACCCTTTTTCTCCGTCGACAATATCAAAACTTACTGCCTCACCCTCAACCAATCCCTGATTCGACGTTTCAGAGATGTTGGAATGATGCACAAAGACATCACGGCCGTCAGCGGTCGCAATAAACCCATATCCCTTGGTTGGGTTGAACCACTTCACTGTGCCAGTTGACATGGAGAAAACTCCTGCACTATTGGGTTGAAAAAGAAAGTAAACAACGGTTCAACGTTTATTCAAACCGTTGTCTATTACTCATTTATACGATTTCGAATCAGACCCAGCCGACTCCTTTATGGCTCAATGGTCTTTTCTTCAGTAGGTTGAGGGGCATCCGTGGAGAGTCGCTCTCGCATGAGACGGCCCATCTTGAACTTGACGGTGCGTTTGGACGGCACCTCGACCCGTTCCAGGGTCTTGGGGTTCTGAGCGGTACGCGAGGCCCGCGTGCGGGTCTCGAACACGCCAAAATCGCGAAATTCCAGGCGATTATCGCGACACAGTTCTTCGGTGATCTCATCCAGGAATGTTTGAATGATCCGTTTCACCGAGACCCGCTTGGCCTGCGTTCGTTCAGCAATGCGATCAATCAACTCTTTCTTCGTCACTGTAGCCATAGCCTACCTCACAACAGAACGATTGGATTCAACCGCCCAAACTCTCTATCCACCCGCAAGGCAGACAAACCACCCTGCAAAACGGCATGATTCTTTAACAGATACGTCGCTCAACTGACAAACTTCTTCCCACGTTGCCGTTGCTGGCTTTGACACACACGTAGCCCCCTTCAACAGCAAGCTGAACAACTGCAACCCACTATACTGCAAAGACTTCGAGCCAGCAACTGATTTTAGGAAATTTTTAAAGACAAGAGAAGAAACCGCAATTAAGCCAACTCCACCAGCAAAATCGCCAGGCTATTGAGGAGGAAGAGGCCGCAGCCGACGAGGATCACAGGGTCTTTGAAACGCCGGGTTTGACGGTAACGCAGGGTAAACAGCCAGGCCAGTACCAGGGCCTGAATCCCGGTTAAAACCGTCAAATAGGCCATTCTAGCCGTGATTTCAGCCGCATCCACGGACCACCAACGGCTCCATAAATTCGCGGTCCAGCGATGGAGGTACAAGACGCTGGCACCGCCCACGTTAAAGGGCCAGTGGCTCAAGGGAATGAGAATTCGAGTCCAAAAGGGATTGCCCTCCATGCTCAAACGAGGGGTATTGCTCAACATTTGCACCCATCCCAGGGGCAGACTCCATAGACATTGGAGCCCCAAACCCAACCATAGACAGTTATCAAAGCGATACTTAAACCTGGGTTTCAAGAGGATCTGGTAGCCATGTCGCAGGCACCCTAAAAACAGGATCGCATAGATGACGATCATCAGGGCTTGGGCCCCGGAACCGTGGGTAAACCACCTCACCGTCTCGTCCCGCAGCATCTTCTTCTGAATCCACTCGATCAGACCGATGGAAAAGCTGCAGACCGTAATAATGGCAGCGAAGGTGCTGAGAATACCCAGTGGGGTTTCCAGGCGGCGTTTCAACGTCTTGATCTGGGTTTTAATGGGGGTTGTTCCTGCCATATGTTCAAGTGGGAGTCGATCAGTCTTCAACACCCAAGATGTCCCTTGCCTTCGTGCAATCCCTGGTGATTTGCGCGACCAAATCGTCTACGGATTTGAATTTATGTTGGCTGCGCAAACGCCGTACAAAATCCATGGCTACCCATTTTTCGGCCACCTCCGGCACATGCTTTACCAGCAGGTGGGCCTCGATGAGCAAGGGGTGTTCGTCACCAAAGGTGCGGGCCTGACCGATACTGATGGCCGCAGGCAGATGTTGGGATTGGCCAAACAAGGCCTCAGGGGTGGGGGCAACCTCAACGGTCCCCGCATAAACCCCCTCAGCCGGCAGGATTTGGTCACCTTTTTGCATATTGATGGTGGGATAGCCGATTTCCCGGCCCTTGCCCCGACCGGAGATCACCGGACCGTAAAGCCGGAAGGATCGCCCCAGGGCCAGGGCCGCCTCATGAACATGCCCGCCTTCGAGCATATAGCGGACGACCGTACTGGAGACCCGCAGGGTTTGTCCGGTCTCGAAGGTCATGATATGGGGTTCAACCACCTCCACGCCAAAGCCCTTTTCGGACCCAAATTCCCGCAGGGTCTCGATACTACCCCTACGACCGGCCCCGAAGTGAAAATCGTCCCCCTCCACAATCACACTGGGTCGAATGGTCTGCATCAGAAATTCATCCACAAACTGACGGGCCGAAAGACTTAGCAGTTGACGGCTGTCCTTGAGCACAATGATGCAGTCATCGGTGTACTCCTGTAATAGATGCAGCTTCCAGGCCAGGGGTGTCAGTACCTTGGGAGCCCGCTCCGGATAGAGCACAGCCACAGGGTGCGGATCGAAGGTCATCACCACCGTGGTGGTCCCCTGCTGGCGGGCAATGGCCCGGGCCCGTTCCAGGATCTCGCGGTGTCCGGTATGGACCCCATCGAAATTGCCAATGGTCAGGACACAACCCGGCTTGATCTGGTTGAATTGTTCCGGCGAGGTCAGGACTTGCATGGGCGGTCTTTTGATCCTTAATTAAACAACGGTTTCACAAACAAGCCGCTAGCTTATGCAATCGCGTCCCAATGATCAATCCAAAATCAAACAAACCCCTATAAGACGGCGTTTGATATAAACGCTCTACAGCGATTCCCTCGCGTGTTTGGATAGGGTTTGGTGCCATGTCCACGCCTGCGTGGACATGCGTTTAAGATCACCCTCATTTACCGCGTCAAAGTCTATCAAAAACAACGTACGAAAGCCTTGGGTTAAACACATGGCTACGCTTCAGGGCTTCGTCTTCGACTACGCCCTGACGAGACGCGGAGCCATGGCACCCGAAGACCCAATCCCCCTTTGATGATGAAATACTCCGGTGCCATGTCCACGCTAGTGTGGACATGTGTTTAAGATCACCCTAATTTATCGCGTCAAAGTCTATCAACACAAACGCCCTACAGATCTCAACCGTTAATGTGTGGCAGTCTTTTGCGAAGCAAAGGGCTGAAAACCCAGCGTAATCCAATCAGCCCCTGACTTCCTCAGAGACTGCCACGCATTTGCACGCCAATCGTACAATGACTTATTCCGTCCAGTTCCGAATCAAGATGGCCAGATCCGTGAGATTCACCCGACCATCACCGTTGAGGTCTCCGGCAATAATGGTCTCACATACCGGCTCGCCGAAATAGCTCTTGCTCGCTTCGGCAGTTCCGCCATAGGCCCCCATGTTGATGCAACCGCCATTGGGGAATGGCTCGTGCATGATCGGGCTGTTGGGATCACCTTTGTCAATACAGGGACTGGTGACATCGTCACAGATCCAGCTCTCGCTATTTGAATCCCATCGCCCCGCTTGACTCTTGAGGTGATAGTCACCGGTTACATAGAAATCGTCATTAGGGTCACCAGGAGTATCATTGCTATCCCAGTAGCCGGGATCAATGAAGCAGGGATCGGTATCGATAATGCCAATGTTCTGTACGAGGTTTAATGAATTGACAGATGATTCCGCTATCGCACTATAACAAATAGAAAAATTAATCATGTCTTGATCGAAAGTATTAATCTCCTGGCCTTCATTTTGAATAATGCAGTTTCTAATGATTACAGAATTACGCGTGTTTGCCACAGACAAAAAGGTTCCATAGGCCGCTCTATTATCAACCCAAGTACAAGAATCAACATTTATCAATTTCATCTGATTGGCACTCAAAACCCCTCCGTATATTTCTGCGGAGTTCCCCTGAAATACACATGATTTGACTAGAAGATTTGTTGCCAGGCCGCTCATAGCTCCTGCATATTTTGATTGATTTGCAGTGAAGTCACTCATAGAAAGGTTTATCTCACTAGAGCTGAACGCAGCTCCTCCCCCTCTCCGGCCACTAATATTTTGAGTAACAGTAAGATTATCAATCAAAGCAGTACCCCCTTGGATACAAAAACCTCCACCATCATAATCTACATTGTTATCCGAAAACACACAACCAGACAGAGCCAAATCCGAACTATCAGCATGAAGTCCGCCCCCCTCCATTGCCCAGTTCCCAACAAATCGGCAATCCGTCAACATAACGGTACTTGCAATCCCTCCGACTCCACCTCCGCCATCGTTTGAACCATTGCCCATAAACTCACAGCCCGAAATAATAATCGATTCACGCTTAGGAATTGTTATTGCGCCCCCTTCTTGAAAGGAGTAATTGTGATAAAAACGACAATCACGCACCGTCACCTCATCGCCATCGATCCACAGACCTCCAGCAGCCCAGCGAGGTTGCGGTCCAAGATCTGGACAATTAGCCCAACCCGAGCATTGATAAGGCAAGGCATGACCACCAGTAACAATCACTCCATCCAAGGTTGAACCTGTCGATACTACCATAATCGTCAAGGAGTTATCCAAACGAGCATCATCCTCAAAAAACTGCGAAGGATCCACTGCCACATCATCCCCAGCTAGATCCCCGGAAAGCACAGTTTCATATAACTCCACATCCCGCACATTGGGATCCACTGCGATTATACCCGCATAGCTGCCCTTGAGTATTACTCCCTCAGCCAGTTTAAACGATGCTGATCGATCCCCGTTCCCATAACGATCATCACAGTCCTCAAGACAATAACAGTCCCAATTGCCAGAACTGTAGCTACTGCCATCAGGACATACCTCATTACAATTCGGAGTGTATCGTCCCTGAGCCACTCGGATTTCAATCTCTCCAGCGCCCGCGGCAGCTGAGTTAAGCCCATCCTGCAAATACCGGTAGGCTGTCTCCCAGGAAGTCCCGTCTCCACCCAAGGCCGCATCGTCATCCACATAGATAATCTGTCCGGCCCACATCGGCATGGTCCAAAACAGACTCACCACCACAATTCCCATCCTTTTCATGGAATACGTCTCCCTGATCCATAACAGTGACAATTTCCGGCTCTCCCTGGGGGAGGGTTCCCTTATCAGATGTCATTATATGGGGTACTGTTCCATTTTTATAGGAATTTTTCATAAGATCGGCCGGTGCCATGTCCACACATCCTTCTTTCTCTATGTCCACGCCATAATCGCCTGTGTGGACATGTGTTTAAGATCACCCTCATTTACCGCGTCAAAGGCTATCAAAAAACACACGAAGGCACTGGGTTAAACACATGGCTACGCTTCAGGGCTTCGTCTTCGACTACGCCCTGACGAGACGCGGAGCCATGGCACCCGATACCTATATCATGTTCGATGAAGAAATCTACTGATGTTACAACAACACTTGTATGAATATGAGAAAGGGGATAACATGACTATTCATGGTAGAGGTGTATCGAAAAACCATCCGACACGATGACCGTCCCGGACAGATCCATTTCCTCACTTTTTCTTGCTTTGGATGTCAACCGTTTCTGACTAGAGAGCGTTGTTGTCAATGGTTGGCTGACGCACTAATCAAGGGGCAGGAACGGAAACTATTCAAGTTATGGGCCTATGTCTTTATGCCTGAACATGTGCATCTGATTTTGAAATCTAGTGATGAAACGCCCATTAGTCGAATCCTAACCTCAATCAAATCCCCGATTGCCAAGAAGGCCGTTCATTGGGTCAAAACCAACTCTCCTGAGTTTTTATCTAGGATGGAAGACCGCCAACCCAATGAACGCTGTTGCCATCGGTTCTGGCAACGAGGGCCTGGATACGATCGCAATCTTCGCTCCCCAACGGATATCCGCGCAAAGATTCGCTATATCCATGCCAACCCCGTAAGACGAGGATTGGTTGAACAAGCCGAAGACTGGATTTGGTCAAGTTCTCGAATATGGAAAACAGGCGAGAAAGGCCCCATTCCAATTGATCGTCAGGGATTGATGACATCAAAGGAACAAGGTTGAACCGGTGCCATGTCCACGCCTGCGTGGACATGCGTTTAAGATCACCCTTATTTACCGCGTCAAAGTCTATCAAAAACAACGTACGAAAGCCTTGGGTTAAACACATGGCTACGCTTCAGGTCTTCGTCTTCGACTACGCCCTGACGAGACGCGGAGCCATGGCACCCGTCTTTTTATTGATC
Source organism: Sedimentisphaerales bacterium (assembly GCA_963662565.2). Taxonomy (GTDB): domain Bacteria; phylum Planctomycetota; class Phycisphaerae; order Sedimentisphaerales; family Anaerobacaceae. The sequence continues at coordinate 25,138 of CAXXXG010000026.1, forward strand.
ACAGATCGCAGTTCTTAGATCACGGTCGACTATCTGTGAAGCGGTATCATTTATTCCAAACTGCGATCTGTGAACCGTGATCTGAAATATACTATCAACCCAACATCATTCTCGTTCTCTTAGGCAGGCAAGGTCTCCGACGCAAATTACACCCTGTGGTATCTCTCTGGTCAGAGTATAGGGGGATTCTATTAGCGGGTTATTAATCGACGGTTTGTTTTGTGCTACGACGCAATACGGTGTATTCCGGGAGTTCCTGGGGCAGGATAATGAACTGGGAATTGTTGGCGATCTCCAGGGACTGCCCTGCTCGATTACGCAAGGGATCCGGTAGGGTCACCTGGGCCATGGATCCGTCCGGTTGCAGGACCTCCAACTCGTCACCGGCTTGAATCTTGTTGCGCACCTCGATCAGGCAGGTCCCGGGCGCGTCATGGGGGAGGATGTTGCCCACAAAGATGGCCTCGGCCTGAGACAGGCTCTGGCCGGTGGAATAGTCCTCCGGGGTGATGGCACCCTTCATAAAGCCGGTGCTGTAGCCGCGATTGGGTACCCGGTTGAGCCAGTCCAGGCCCTCAGCTAGGGTAAAGATCCGACCGTCCAGGACCTGGCGATAGAACGAGACCACGGTGGCAATGTAATGGATGGACTTCATGCGACCCTCGATCTTGAAGCTGCGCACACCTGCAGCCTGCAGGGCCGGGACGAACTCGAATAGGGTCAGGTCCTTGTTGTTAAAGAGGTACAGGCCCCGCTCGTCTTCAAAGACCGGCATGACCTGACCGGGGCGGGTTTCCTCGACCACAGCATACTGCCAGCGACAGGGGTGCTTGCATTCACCATGGTTGGCACGAAAGCCGGTTAAATAGTCGCTGATGGCACAGCGGCCGGAATAGGAAAAACACACGGCCCCATGGATAAAGACCTCGGTCTCGATGGCATGGCCCAGGTCCTGTTGGATGGCCTGAATTTGTTGCAGGGACAGTTCACGCGCCAGGTTCACCCGGCTCGCCCCCAACTCGGCATAGGCACGGGCTGCCTGTGCGCTGGTGGTATTGGCCTGGGTGCTGATATGCAGCTTGGTCTTGAGGTCGAGTTGTTTGAGTTGATGTAAGACGCCCATATCCGCCACGATCAAGGCGTCCACTCCCATCTCATCCAAGGCGCAGGCGGTTTCCTTGACCCGGTCGTACTCTTCGGAAAAGGGATAGATGTTCAAGGTGACATAGCCCCGCTTATCACGGCCATGGAGGTAATCCAATCCGGCCTGGGCTTGATCCAGGGTAAAATTCCCGGCAAAGCTCCGCAGTGAACCGAATTCCGTGCCAAAATAAACCGCGTCCGCACCGTAGGCCACGGCCCATTTTAACTTCTCCAGATTTCCGGCTGGAGCCAATAGTTCTGATTGAGTTTCCATGGCAGATTACCAGAGTTCCGGCAATTCCCTGATCAGTTGATAGTAGGTCTCGCTGTTATCGGTGGCGATCTTGACCAGGGCCTGCCTGCGGGCGTAGACCTCGGAATCATCTTGTGCATCGATTTGTTTCTTGAGGAGGTTGATGTGGGTGGCATTGAAGCCGAATAGGAACAGGACGTCCGGCTTGAGCAGGTCGCGTCGCCAATGAGTAAAGGTCTTGGCCTTGATGTCCAACTCCGGATAGGCCTGATCGAGCCATTCTCGTTGCTCGGCATTGGCCTGCTCGGCCATGGTGAGCACGCCGGTTCGATGCAGGGCCATGGCGGCATTGTAAATCAAGAAGGCATCGGTGTGGAGCCCGGGCTTATCCAGATAATCCAGCCGGTTATAGGCCTGATACTGTTGCATGAGATCGCGACATTGAACCTGAGTCTTTAACCAATCCTCCAAATTCCCTTCACCACAAGAGTCCAGGTCTAACTGCTCGAACTGGACCTGGGCCTGTTGGATCACCTCACTGTCCGTCAGGATACGTTGGGCCCCTTCGGGTTTGAGTAGAAAGCCGATGTCCCGATCAAAGGGCATGAGATTCATTCCGGCCCAGGTGCAGATCACCAGCACCACGGCGGCAATGGCCAGGGGGCCAAAGCGTTTGACCTGGGGATTCTCCTTGAAGTGGATCCAGCTCTTGTGTTGAAAGGCCAGCACCAGGGGAATCCAGCTACCGATGTACACCAGGGCCGCCAGGGCCTTGCTATAGGGTCCTCCGATCTTGGCGATCAGAATCCAAAAGGCCAGGGAGGCCAACACAAAACACAGCAGAAAATGGCGAATGACCAGGCCCTGTACGTCGTGGGTCGGCGGGGCCTGTCCCTCGGCCTCGGCCTTGGCTGTCATGTCGATCTTCCACAATTCCCGTTGGGTGTTGTAGGCCGTAAAGAACAGACCGAACACGGCCACCCCCAATATATAAGGCAAGGCCTGCACATAGACCAGTTGATTGACATAGATGATCAGGGTATTGATCAGGATAAAGACAATGCGGATCTCGGTGGGCCCGATGCCCCAGTAGGCGATGCGGAACTTGTTGGTGGCGGCGAACTGCAAAAAGGAGTTGACCATAAAGGCTCCGATCACGGCCATGATAAAGAACATGATCACCTTGAGATTGTTGGGCATGAGCAGGGAATAGCCGATCAGCATGGCACAGAGAAAGATATAGTCCAGGAAGTGGTCCATGTAAAAGCCCCACTTGATCAGCCCGGTGTTGCGTCCGCGACCGATGGCCCCGTCCAGCAGGTCGGTAACGTATTGGGCCACCACCATCAGGGACACACCCCACATCCACTGGCGTTGATAGATGGCCAACCAGCTAAAGACGATCACCAGAATACTCCAGACGATGGTGGTCAAGGTCAGATGATAAGTCTCGATACCCTGGGGGACACAAGGCACCAGAAAGGCCTTGAGATGTTCCTCTGCATCATGCAGCAGGGATTGCCCCTCTTTCTTGTCACCGGCAAAGGGATCCTGGGTCATGGCGATTCCTTTCTACTAAGAACCTAAACCTAATCCTGTGGATAGACAATCAGGCGATCGTGCACCAGGAGAATCAGGTCGCTCTTGCCGTCACCGGTGACATCGCCGGTGGCCAGGGCCCGCGGTTGACCGCTGTCACCCCGGCGTCCCTGGAAACGATCCTGCTCCTGCTGACGATGCTTTTCAAAGACCTTGAAGGTATAGGCCTCCTGCAGATGGGCGTCGGAATCGAAGGCCAGAATCTGCACGTGATGCTCGTCCACCTCACAGACCACCACATTGGGCAGGCCGTCGTGATTCATATCGTCAACGGCCATGCGCGCCAAGCGACCGTCTTCGATCTCGGTTTCGAAGACCGTGATCTGCTGAAGAGCGAGCCCATGATTGCGTTGCTTGACCATGACCAATTGCTGGTCACTACAAACCACCAGATCGGACTGTTGTGGATCGCTGAAACACCCCGTCAGCAAGGCCCGACCCTTGACCTGGCCTATCTTGAGATCACCCTGCAGACCATAGGTGCCATCGGCCTGGGGTTGCATGAAGAACAGCTTGCCTTCGTTTTCATCCAGGATGATCAGGCGATCACCCTGGACCACCGTGGCCAGGTCTACACTGCGACTGGTATCGGGTAACTGATATTGATCGATCACCCGCCAACCGTCCGGCTCCACAAAATCCAACGAACGGGCAAAGTTCCCGCGGGCCGCCAACAAGGCGATTTGACCGTCCTCTCCTAGGGGTGCCAGGGTCACACCCGCAGGATTGAGGTCACTGACCAGGCCGATCTGGATATCTTCCTGTTCTTGAGGAATGAGGGTTCCGTCGATGTCTTGTCGCACCATGACCAAGGGGCCGTAGTCCTGCAGGATCAACACGTCCGGACGGCCGTTGTGATCGATGTCGCCGATTAACAGATCCGCGGGTTCCTGCTCGAGCAGGGGCAACTCCAGGCGAACCTCTTGATCGGCGACCATGCCGGGTTGCCAATGGAGGCTGTAGTCTTCGGAATAGTCCTCATCGCTACGCGAAATGTAAATCAAATCGGGTTGACCATCCCCATTGAAATCGGCGACTTCCATGGCCACCGGTCTGCCGCTCGTGGTCAGGGTCTGTGGAAAAGTCAACCGCTCGCCCTGGTACTGGCTGAGGGCAATGAGCTTTTCCTCCACACTGAGGACCACCAGACTGTCACGATCCTGCCCCTGCACGCGACAGGGACAAACCTTACGCATATCCTTGAGACCGGGGTAGGTCTTGACCGGAGTCAGGGATTGTCCGGCACGCCCCATCATCACCACGAACTGGGCCTGGGTGGGACTGGTGACGACCATGTCCGAGAGGCCGTCGCCATCGAGATCGGCAACGGCAAAGGCACGGGATTCCCCATCATCGGTGGCCGGGACGGGATAGACCGCAAAGGTGGGCTCATCACTGCTTTGAGGCTCCAGTGCAAACAATCCCAGGCGACCACTCCTGCGCGAGACGGCCAGAATCTGTGCCGCGGTCTCAGGTTGCCATTGAGCCAGCGTCAGGGAGGTGGGGGCCGGCATGTCACAGAGTCGCTCAGGACCCAGTGTTCCATCGGCCTGCTGCAGCCGAACCACCAGGGGGGTGTCGGTCTGTTCGGTGGTCAGCAGGATCAAATCCTTGCGGTGATCCCCATCGAGATCCTCAATCCCGACCCAGCCCAGTTTATCCACCGACGTGTCCACCTTCTGGGCTCGATGAAAGCGACCAGCCTCCTGCTGGGTGAGCAGATAAAACCCCCTGTCACGGAGTAGCACGATATCCAGGGCACCATCACCATTGAGATCGCCGATCTCCAGGGCCAAGGCACTGGGGCGAATTCCCTTGAGATCGATCTGCTCGGGCTCTTGCCAGAGGGGTTCCCGTGGTGTCGTTCCACTCGACAGGGGCGACTTCTGATAGACCAAGGTCAGTCCCTCGTCACTGGTATAGATCAGATCAACGCGTTGATCCCCATTGAGATCCACGGCCTTGACCGACTCGACGGCCACATTGACCGGATAGGAGGCCCGCACAAAACGCCACTGCTGCTCCTTACCCAGGATATCGTTGACGTTCTCGCTGGGTTCAACCACGGCGAGGGCCTCGGGATCGAAATCGGGCCGCTGTAAGAGCAGTTCGATACGGGCCTGGCGGTTGTTGACCACCACCAGATCGTTGTATCCGTCCTGGTTGAGGTCTGCCACCTGGGGTGGGCCCAACTCCCAATCCAGCTTAAGCACCTCCATGGGACCGAAGCCGTAATAGGAACTCAGATTATCGGGTTGGGTTTCAGCCTGTACACAACCTGTCAGCCCCAGTAGGGACAACACTACGATCAACTTTTGCACTTGCCTAGTCAATGAAGAACCTCGCTTAATCAATGCCTTGCATAACTTTATGAGCCAACGTATAATCCATGGACGATTAGTATAGTGGAGCCTTGAGACTCCTGCAAGATTCCTCTTTTTCTTTGCCGAGGGACGTCATCATGCTGAATGCGAAGGTTGGATTGTGTTTGCTGGGAACCCTGTTGGGTCTTTGTGGGGTGGCTCAAGCCGAGGTCGTGGTGCTCAAGGGCGGTCAACGCCTCTCCGGGACCCTGCTCAAGAATGACGACCAAGGGGTCGTGCTCGATCTGGGCTTCGATGTCCTGCGTATCCCTCAAGAGACCATCGAGCACATCGAGACCGATGTGTCATCCGAAGCCACCGACCCCCCCGAAGAGGTCACGGTCAACACCGATCGCCTATATCGCACCGCCGACCTGCCGGGCTCCTCTATCGAGGCCAATGCCCGCCAATTCGGTGAGGCGGTAGTCATGGTCACCAGCCCCGGCGGTCAGGGCAGTGGATTCATGATCCATGAGGACGGCTATCTCATCACCAACTACCACGTGATCGCACAGGAAACGCTGATCAAGGTCACCGTGTTCCACGAAATCGACAACGGCTTCGAACAGCAACAATACAAACAGGTCAAGATCGTGGCCCTCAACCCCTTTGTGGATCTGGCCCTGCTCAGGATCGAGGAGGCCGAGCGTCCCTTCAAGATCGCCTATCTCGGTGACATGGAACGCATTAAAGTGGGGCAACCCGTCTTTGCCATCGGCAATCCTCTGGGCCTGACCCGAACGGTCAGTCAGGGCATCGTCTCCACCACCAACCGTAACTATGATGGCCGTCTCTATATTCAGACCACCACGGATATCAATCCGGGGAATTCCGGCGGTCCCCTCTTTAATCTCCGAGGAGAGATCATCGGTGTGACTTCCATGGGGTATCTCTATATGGGCGGCCTGAATTTTGCCATCCCCGTGGACGTGGTCAAGCGTTTTATCGACAACTGGGACGCCTTTGCCTATGCCGAGGACAACCCCAATGCCGGCTTCCGCTACCTCCAACCCAGTGGACGCAAGAACCGTCAGGCCCCGCCCGTGGGCCAACTCCCCCAACCTCAATAAGAAGGCCTTTCCATGCTGAAAAACCACCTGCTCATCGCCCACGCAATCCTCTGCGTCGTCATGGCCTGCACCGTTACCCAAGCGGCCCAACCCCAGGTCCTCGAATCCGCCCAATGGCTACCCGATTCCTGCACCGCCATGATCAGTGTGACCTCCATGGAAGACCTCCAACGCAATCTCAAAAAGACGCCCTTGTACGCCCTGCTCCAAGACCCGGCCATGAAACCGGTGATCGCCCCGATCAAGGCCAAATTGCAAGAGAACATCAAGGAAGAGTTGAGCGATTTTTGGCAGGAGTTGGAAATCTCTCGCCCCCCCCAGTCACTGCCTCGTCCCCAGGGGCGTGTGGTCTTCGGTGCCGAGGTGAAAGAACGCGAGTTTGAGTATTTCTACCCGGCAGACGACGAAAACGAGGCCGAGACCGTTCGTGAAAACGACATGGACTGGCAGTTTATCCTGGTGGCCGAGATGGGCAAGCATACCGAGGAAACCGCCACCCTCTTTAAACAACTCACTGAGGCCGCTCGTGACGGGGACATGATTCATCGTCACCGTCAGGTGGGCCCCACCGAACTCCATTGGTTCCTGGAAGACGCCGATGACGACCCGGAATACGACACCCCCTGCTATGCCCTACAGGGTCAACACCTGGTGCTCTCGACCAGTACCCGCCTGGCTGAAGAGACCCTCAAGAATCTCAAGCGACCGGGACGCAGCCTGGCCCAGTCCAAGATCCTGCAATCCATGGCCCGACAGGTCCATGACGGAGATGTCACTCTCGTCGTGGAGGCCGATCCCATTCGTAAGGTCTTGATGAATCTGGTCCCGGATAAAAATAAATATCAGGCCCAGCGTGCCCTGGATGTCCTGGGCGTACAACAACTGCAAGGCATCCTCGCGTCCTTCCAATTCCGCCTACAAGGCCAGGAGGTCCTCAATATGCAAACCCTGCTGGCCACGGACGGTCCCCCGCAAGGGATCTTTGCCTTGTTATGCCCCGAGGGGGACGACCTCAACCTCAAGAGTCTGACTCTCCAACCCGGGGCAGCCGCCTTTGGCCAGACTCACCTCAATCCATCCGAGCTCTACGAAAAGGTGGTGGACATGGTCCGTCAGATTCAAGGCGTGGATCTCAATTTCTTCGTACAAACCGCCTTGAGTACCACCGGCGGTCAACAGGCCCCCTTGGACCTCAAACGTGACCTGCTCGATCACATGGCCCCTCCCATCACCACGCGGACCCTGTTCAAACGTCCCTTGTCTCAGTGGGACCCGGCACGCGATGTGATCACCATTGCCCTGCGTAACGACAATGCCGTGGATACGGCCCTGGCTCGCCTGCATCAGACCTACCTATCGGATATGGGCCCCGACCTCCAGCGTGAGATGCTGGGCCACACCCTCTACCTCTTGCCCGCGATGGAACTGGATGTCAAGGTCGATGGAGACAACATGGCTGACACCTCGGCGGATATCCATTATACCTTGGCCGTGATCAACAGCGAACTGGTGATTGGACAACTCGATGATCTGGAGCAGTTGATTCGTGACACACGCAAGGACCATCGCGAAAACCTCACACAGGATCCCATGTTCAAGCAGGTCCGTCGGCAATTACCCTCCCAAGCTGGACAATTCAGCTATACCAATCTTAGACTCTGTGCGGAATTCGGCTGGGAATGGTTGCGTCAAGGTCTGGGTGAGGCACTCAAGGAGAAAAAGGAGATGTCACCCGAGGACGTCAACAGCTACGATCTTTCTCCTGGAGAAGACTTCCTGAGGGAGCTCAGTGACCTGATCCAACCTTCGGATCTACCGCCCTTCTCGGCCATTGCAAAGTATTTCGGGGCAGTCACCTCGTACGGCAAGCGAACGGAACACGGGATTTTCAGCGAGACCCTTTACCTGCGGGCTCCGGCGTCATTGGATTAGCCTCAGGCAGGGCCCCGTGGAGTCCCTCCATCTTGAGATAACCCTTCCAGCCGATCGCTAACCAGGCCGTCACGATCCCGGTCGTCAAGACGATCAGTGCCTCCTGCGCGTTGACCAGAGCCATGACCAGCCCCAGAGTGACATGCACCCAGGCCCAGCCGTAACAGACCATCAAGGTCTGCACCAGACTTAGCCCGCGATCCATCATCTGATCGTAGAGATGACCCCGATCCGCGCTAAAAACCGGTCTGGAATTGAACTTACGCCGGACCACGGCCACGGCCGTGTCCAGAAGCGGTAGACCGAACATCACCATGACCGCCAGGCCATATTGCCAGGACATCTGCAAGAATTTCAAAACCAGGGCGGCAATCCAAAATCCCAAAATCAAACTCCCGGCGTCGCCCATGAAGATCTTGGCTGGAGGACGGTTCAAAATCAAGAAACCGACCAGGGCCCCGGCCAGGGCCAGGGTGGTAATCAAGAGAACCGTAGGCTCGATTAGACTCTGAGACCAGGTCGCGATATGCAGGGTGAGGACCAGGGTTCCCAAGGTCCCGATCAGGGATACCCCACCACAAAGACCGTCGATCCCATCCAAAAGATTCAAGGCATTACAAAACAGCAGCACCATGGCATAGACCGTGACGATCTCCAAGGCCGTAATGATCCCCTGGGGTATCTCCCATCCCAGTGACACACAACAGGCGTCATAATCAGGCCACCACCCGGCCAATACCAAAATAGTGGCAGCCATCACCTGACCCCAGATCTTTTGCATGGGCTTGAGCGTATGGATATCGTCGGTCACCCCCACCACCAGGGCCAGGGCACCGCCGATGATCAGGGCAATCAATTGGTAAAAGGGTTCTGCCTGAAGACTCTTAAAGGAGAGCACACCCATGCCGATCAAGGTTCCCACGGCAAAACCCAGAAAGATTCCCACGCCACCCAAATAGGCAATGGGCTGGCAATGGGTCTTGACCAGATGATCGGGCCGATCGACAATATCATACAAAAGGGCAATACGACGACTGAGCACGGTCCCGGCCCAGCCCCCCCACCAGGGCACAGACGAACACGGGCCAGTAGACCAACAGTCGATCCAGGGATTGATGGGGCCCAATGAATTCTTGTACAACACTCATGGATTAACACTCCTGCTCCAGCCAGACCTCGGCATCGTAACGCAGCATGGTCAGGCCGTTTTGAATGGACGCGGCTTCGATGGTTAACGATTTACCAGTGACTTCCCGCAGCAACCATTGGGGGAAATCGGCACCTGCAGCAATGGACAGGGGCACGCCCCCACCAAAACGCGGATTGATCTCAATGAAACGAATGTCACCCGCCCCGGTGATCATCAACTGAACAGTCACCACGCCCGGTCCGGCCTCCAGGACCCGAACCAAACGCGTCACCTCGGCAATCACTTCGGGCTCCATGACCACACGGGCCTTGCTCACCTCTCCGGCTCGTACCTCCAGGCGTTGACGTGGCACTACACACCGCACTTGGCCGGTAAAATCGACATACACATCGCAGGTCAATTCTCGCCCAACGATCAGTTCCTGGACGATGGCGTGCGGAATACGTCGGGCATAAAAGGCCAGTTCCTTACGGTTGTAGACAATAGCGTTACCCTTGCTGGCGTAACCGTCCCAAGGCTTGAGAAAACAAGGAAACTTCACGTGACGGCCGGCTCCCTGCCGCTGTAAGACCGAGCGGACCGTGGCTGTGGCCGGACACCCAAAACCATGCTGGGTCAGGAAGCGATAGGTCCTGCGTTTGTCCTGACAGATGCGAATCGTCTGCTCGGGCGAGATCAGCACCCGACATCCCAGCCGTTCGAACCGGGGTCGGTGTTGGGCCAACAACAACAGGTCCAGATCCACGGTGGGCACCAGCAGATTGACCTGATGTTTGCGTACCACCTGCAGCAATTGACGCAGATAAGCGGGATGATCCGTGGGGTGCACCCGGCATTGAATGTCACAGCCCTGCAGGGCCGCACTGAGGTCGGTGGTATCGGTCCCGATGAATTCACTCTTGAGGCGCAGACCACGGGCCGCCGACCTGAAGGACTGCAACAGGGACACCCGACGCCCTATACAGGTCATCAGGATTCGTAGCGTATCAGTCCTAGGGTCGAAAACCTGTCCGGATGGGGGAGTTTTTCTGCCCATACTCACGCGTCTCTCTTGTCTAAGCCCCCTAGGCTATCGGACCATTTCCTTTTGACAACCCGACCGGGGCTCACTACACTAGCTATCGACTGAACCCGATGGGTGGTTTAGATGGCGATGCTATCGGACAGGTAACTGGCCCAAGCCCGCCTTTTAAAGAGATCTTAGCGAAAGGATTGTTTATGCAGGTTCCCTTATTGGACCTGAAGGCACAGTTTGCTGCCATCAAGGACGACGTACTGCCCGCCATCAACGAGGTCTGCGCCAGCCAAATGGTCTGCCTGGGCCCGGCCGTAGCGGAGTTTGAAAAACAGGTTGCCGACTTTATTGGCTGTGGTCATGCCTTGGGTGTCACCAGCGGATCGGATGCCTTAATCGCCGCCTTGATGGCCCTGGATATCGGTCCCGGTGACGAGGTCATCACCACGCCCTTTACCTTCTTCGCCACAGCCGGTGCCATCTCCCGGGTGGGAGCCACCCCGGTCTTTGTGGACATCGAGAAGGATAGCTTCAATATCGATCCGACGCTGATCGAGGCCAAGGTCAACGAGAAGACCAAGGCCCTCCTGCCGGTCCACCTCTTTGGCCAGGCGGCCAACATGGAGGCCCTAGCCAAAATCGCCAAGAGTCACAACCTCGCCCTTGTCGAGGATGCGGCCCAAGCCATTGGTGCCTCACGCAATGGCGTCAACTGTGGAGCTATCGGCGATCTGGGGTGCTTCTCCTTCTATCCGACTAAAAACCTCGGGGCCTTTGGCGACGCCGGCCTGGTGACCACCCATGATGATGACCTGGCTGCCAAGCTACGGATCATCCGCGATCATGGCCAAAACCCCCGCTACTACTACCATCGCATCGGGGGCAACTTCCGTATGGATGGTATCCAAGGGGCGGTGCTTTCGGTCAAGCTCAAACATCTGGGCCAATGGAACCTGCGACGCCAGGCCAATGCCAAGCTCTATGATGAATTGCTGGCCGACTCGCCGGTGCAGACTCCAGTCATTGACACGGCCAACAAGTCCGTCTATCACCAATACACCATTCGCGTGCCCCAACGTGACGGACTCCAACAGTACCTCAGTGACAAGGGAATCGGCTGCGCCGTGTTCTATCCTCTGTGCCTGCATCAGCAGCCCTGTTTTGCCTATTTAGGACATCAGGCCGGTGACTTCCCCGAGGCCGAGAAGGCCGCCAGTGAAGTATTGTCATTGCCGATCTATGCCGAGCTTACGGAAGAACAGATCCGAACCGTGGCCCAGGCGATCCTGGAGTTCTGCGGTTAGATCGGAGGAGGTAACACCATGATGAAGGCGAGTGACAATCCGCCCATCTGCTACCCCCCCGAGCAAACTTTACAACAGTTCGAGGGGAACTGGTGGGTGGCCCATACGCGCAGCCGCAATGAAAAGGCTCTGGCTCACGACCTCATGTCCCATGAGATCAGTTATTTTCTGCCCATGACCTGGACCGTCAGTAAGAAGAGCCGTCGTGCCACCAAATCGCTACTGCCATTGTTTACGGGCTACTTGTTCTTCTGTGGTAATGAAGAACAACGCGTCAACGTGCTCAAGACCAATCGCGTGGCCAACCTCATCGCCGTGCCAGAGCCTGACATCTTCGTTGGCGAACTGGCTCAGATCGAACAGGCCTTGCAAAGCGGCGTCCCCCTGGTGCCCCACCAGTCCATTCAGAAGGGACAATGGTGCCGCGTGATCGCCGGTCCCCTCATGGGACTCGAAGGGATGGTGGTGGAGGTCAAGAATATCACCCGACTCTTACTACAGATTGACATGCTGGGCCAGGCCGCCAGTGTAGAGATCGATTTGGACATGGTCGAGCCGATTGACCAACCTCAATACCCACCCTCGACCGAGCAGAACAACCCGGTAGCTCGACACATTTTATGAAGGTAACTCAACAATGAAGGTAATGGTAACCGGTGCAGCGGGATTCATTGGGTCCCACCTGTCTGAACGCTTACTCAACGATGGTTATGAAGTCCTGGGGATCGACAACTTCGATGAATTCTACGATCCGGCCGTCAAGCATCGCAACCTGGAACGCTGCCTGCAGACTCCCGGCTTCAAACTGATCGAGGCGGACATCCGCAACCAACAGGAAATGGACAATGCCATGGCCCAGGGTGTCACGACCCTCGTTCATTTGGCGGCTCGTGCCGGTGTGCGTCCCTCCATTGAACAGCCTCTGCTCTACAACGACGTCAACATCAACGGCACCATGGTCCTCTTGGAAGCCGCCCGACGTCACCAGGTGCAGAAGTTCGTCTTTGCCTCCAGTTCCAGTGTTTATGGCAATAACGAGAAGGTTCCCTTCAGTGAAGAGGACAACGTGGACTACCCCATCTCGCCCTATGCCGCCACCAAAAAGGCCTGTGAGCTGCTCTGCCATACCTATCACCACCTTTACGGCATGGCCATGACCGGTCTGCGGTTTTTCACGGTCTATGGCCCGCGTCAGCGTCCGGACCTGGCCATCCATAAGTTTGCCCGCCTGATCGAATCGGGCCAGCCCATTGCGATCTACGGCGACGGCTCTATGGAGCGTGATTTCACGTTTATTGGCGACATCGTCAACGGCATCATGGCCGCCATCGACCGTTGTCAGGGGTACCGCATCTACAACCTGGGGGAATCTCAGCCGATTTCCGTCAATGATCTGATCGAACAAATCGAAAAGGCCTTGGGTAAAAAGGCACAACGGCAGTATCAGAACACACAACCCGGCGACGTCAACCGCACCTATGCGGATGTCTCCCGGGCTCAACGGGAACTGGGCTACCAACCCTCGACCCCATATCGCCCAAGGACTCGCAGCCTTTGTCGAGTGGCTGCGGACCCAATAAATGTCATAACGATTGGGAGGCTGACTCATGGTGATTAAAAGCGTCTTCAAACATTGCCTCTGGCCCACCCTCGGGATGGGGGTGGTCTTTGCATTACGCTTCTTGCTGGACGCCTTTAACCTGAGCGATACGCAGACAACTCTCGTCAAGAACACCCTTTACCTCCTGTTAATCGGATTCGTCTGTTGGCTCTCGATCAAGGGCACGGATGTCTTGCGTGAAGCGGTGTGTAAAAAATACGACATCTCCGCCAAGGACAACCTCAAGGCCCGCAAGATCCATACCCAACTGGACGTCATGCGTGACATCGTCATGGTCCTGGTCATCATCATTGGGTTGGCCATGGCCGTAATGGTCTTTGACAAGGGCAAGGATCTCGGCAAGACCATTTTGGCCTCAGCCGGAATCATCGGTATCGTGGTCGGTGTGGCCGCACAAAAAACCATCGCCACCTTTATCGCAGGTTTGCAAATCGCCTTTACCCAGCCCATCCGCCTCGACGACGTGGTGATCGTGGAGAACGAGTGGGGCCGTATCGAGGACATCACCCTGACCTATGTGGTGGTCAAGATCTGGGATCAACGACGCCTGATCGTACCCATCACTTATTTTATTGACAAGCCCTTCCAGAACTGGACCCGTACCACCGCGGAACTGCTGGGCACGGTCTTTATCTATGCCGATTACACCGTGCCGATCGACAAGATCCGCGCCGCCCTGCAAGAGATCGTCAGTCAATCCGACGCCTGGGACAAACGTCTCTGCCTGCTGCAGGTGACCCATGCCACCGATCGCACGGTCGAGTTGCGTGCCCTGGTCAGCGCCGCCGATGCCTCGCTGGCCTGGGATCTCAGGTGTGAGGTGCGAGAGAAACTGATCGGTGTACTGCAACGGGATTATCCCGAGGCCCTGCCCAAAATCCGAGCAGAGTTGGAGCCCCAAAACCATGCCGTCTGAGACACCCTGGATCTTCAGTTGGGTTATCCTGCCCTTGCTCATCTTTATGGCCCGTGTCGTCGATGTCACCCTGGGAACGGCCCGCTTGATTTTTGTCTCTCGCGGCTATAAGCGTCTCGCTCCCCTGATTGGTTTTGTCGAAGTCCTCATCTGGATTCTGGTGATTGGACAGATCATGCAAAACCTATCCAATCCCGTCTGCTATATCGCTTATGCCGCCGGCTTTGCCACAGGAAACTATGTGGGGATGCTCTGGGTAGAAAGGTTGTCTATTGGACAGGTCTCGGTCCGAGTGATTACCCAAAAGGACGACACGGCATTGGCACACGCCCTGCGACAACAAAACCATGGCTGCACCATTGTCGATGGACAAGGCCAGCATGGGCCGGTGAAAATCATCTTCACCATTATCGCGCGTCGCCACCTCAACCAAGTCATCCAGACCATTCAACAACACAATCCCAATGCCTTTTATTCCATTGAGGATGCAGGAGATGTAAAGGCCGGGATCTTTCCCATTACAGAGGCCTCCCGAGTCCATGGTCTGCTGGCCTGGTTACGTCCCTCACGCAAGGGCAAGTAACCCACGCTCCTACCACACGGCCAATTCCCCCAAAAGCTCTTCGGCGAGGTCTTTCATGGTCAAGATTCCTGCAGCCTGCGTCGATTCCTTACGTCCCTTGCGTGTGACCAGGGCGATCTTGTGTTTACCCCGTTGCATCAGATCGATGGCGTCGGTGACGGGGGTGTCGCCATCGATTTTTACGATCGGCTGGACCATGCCTCTAAGATTGTCAAAGGCCCGATGATGGCCCAGACACTGATAGAGATTGACATAGCCGACCACCTGGCCTTCATCGTACACCGGTGTACGGGTATAGCGTTGGTTTCTGAGCAGTTGCACCAACCGTTCTCGTCCGTCATCGAGATCAACGCTCTGTACGAACTTCATGCGCGTCATCACAGTCTTGACCGGGGTGGTAGAGGCGATGACCAAACGATTCATGATCCCGGCCTGAATGCCCGAGACAAATCCTTCCTCCTGGGTGTCGCGGACAATGGCATTCATTTCATTACGATGGAGGGATTCGTCCGCTCGTTTGGAGGGGTTGGAGGTTCCGAGCCAACGGGCAAAGCCATTGGATATCGCCTTGAGTAAGGGGGTAAGCCCCACCCAGCGTAAGAGCTTGTCGAGACCAAAGAGAACCGGTGAGATCAACGGCATCAAGCTGTCCGAGCGATAGAGGAAGAGATTCTTGGGGAGCAGCTCACCAAACACAAAGAGAATGGGGGTGGTCACCAGGGTGGCCATCCATTCAGCCGCATGGTCATTGGTCATATGGTTGACAAACAACAGGGTCACAGTCGAGGTCGCCACTTGCACGGTCAGGTTATTTCCGACCAGGATGGCCACCAACAATCCCGATCGATCCGCCAGGCTCTTGGACAACATCAATGCCAGACGATCCTGCTGAGCCATGGATAGACGCAAACGCACACGGCTGAGTTGATACATACCGGTTTCACCGCCGGAAAACACACCCGACATGACCACCGCCACGAGAAAAATAGCTATTGCCAATACACTACCGATCATGGCCAGGTCCGATCTGAATCACGACCGTGAGAATCCGATGCTTTTGTACGGCCTCGATGTTAAAATGTAGATTCTCCCAAACCACCGTATCCCCCTGCTTGGGCATACGTCCCAATAGACTGATCACCCATCCGCCCAGGGTTGCCACTTCCAATTCACCCGGTTGTAAACCCAGGACGGCCGTCCAATCATGGATGGGCAGATCGCCGGGGAGTCGATAAGCAAAGGGCCCCAGTTGTTCGATCATCGCACTATCGTCGTGACTATGAAGCGGTCCGACGAGTTCTTCGGCGAGGTCCTCGATATGAACCGAGCCTGCGACCCCGCCGTATTCATCCACGACGATCACGGCATCCGTACGCATCTTGCGAAAATATTGCAACAGCGATTCCACGTTTTTTTGTTCAGGTACAAAATGCACCGGGCGTAGCAGGGACTCCAGATCCGCTTCCGGGTGCAGCAGACAATCCCGCAGATGAATCTCGCCCAGAATATCGTCGAGCCCCTGGCGATAGATACAAATCCCCGTCACTTGATGGGCCAACATCAAGGACCGAGCGGCCCGCAAACCTCGATCGATGGGACAGGCCACCAAGTCCACACGCGGGCGCATGACATGACGCACCCGCAACAGGCTAAAGTCGACGGCCTCGGTAAAAAGACGGCCCTGGTAGCGTGAGATCAATCCACGCCGACGGGTATCCTCGATCAAGCTCTTGAGCTCGTCCGGGGTTACGGAATCGGGATGTCGAGCTGGCCCCAAGATGAGACGCAAGGCCGGTTCCGCGATTAGAATACGAAAGATGGCAGCCAACGGCGACAGAATCCGCACCACAATCAAGGTGGGAACCGCGACCCACAGACAGATCTTAGTCGGAGCGGAATAAGCAATTGATTTGGGCAGAATCTCCCCCACAAGAATCAAGATAAAGAACGTGGCAATGGCGAGCGCTGCCGCCGCAGTTACACCCCATCGTTCTTGGATTTGCAACATCAAGACACTGGAGGCTGCAAAAAAAAGGATGTTGACGATGAGGTTCCCCAGCAACAAGGCACCGAGCAAATCACCGGGCCGTTCCAACAGGCG
Organism: Sedimentisphaerales bacterium; assembly: GCA_963662565.2. Classification (GTDB taxonomy): domain Bacteria; phylum Planctomycetota; class Phycisphaerae; order Sedimentisphaerales; family Anaerobacaceae. The sequence goes on from CAXXXG010000026.1 coordinate 42,188, forward strand.
AGCCACCAAACGCTGCAATCGGTGACGTGACTGCTGCATGTCCCGTACCTGACGCCGAGTCAGGCTGAAAAAGGCGGTCTCTGTGCCCGAGCAGTAGGCCGAACCACACAAAAACAGGCCCATGAAGATGAGCCGCCAGATAACAGACAATAATTGAGCCATGAATCTCCTGGTTTATATTCGTCATTGACGACGCAGACATAATATCCGATCCATTTCCCGGATAAAAGTCTGGTTTGAAGAATTTCCCTGAGATACCATAAGGACCATGATTAAAATCAAATACCTATATCGGAGAACCTTCAAGATGATTTCTAAGATGGTTTCGCAAGCTCCCTATGTATCACTCTTGACGGGAGCCGTCCTCATCCTATTGCTTACCCCATGGTTGGCCCCCGCCCAGACCGATCCCAATCAATCAATTCCCAATCACTCGATCTTGGGACAACAACGACAACACGTCCTCCAACAAGCCTTAGTGGGTAGCTGGTTGGCCCCGGTGGGTGACCGTCAGTTAGAATTGCTGTTAAAATCAGACGGCAACTTCAAACTGGGAGCCCAAACCGGCTCCTACCACATCCAAGGACTCAACCTAAACTTGATCATGGATGAGACTTCTATGGCCTATCACCTCGATAAATTCGTAAAAAACGAATTGACCCTGTCGGGTGGCGACCTGGATGCTCCACTGACCTTCAGCAAGCTCCCCTTGACCTCACTCAAGGTCTCCCTGGATAATTTAGGTGACAAACTGGTGCGGTTACTCAGTATCATCCTAATCATTGGTCTTTGTCGGCTGCTTCTCTGGGGCCTCCACGGACTGTTGTATTTCCTAGTCTACAGCGACGCCGGGGCACTCAAGCATGTCCACCGCCTGCACAAGAGTCGCTCCATGACCCTCTATTCCATCATCCTCAATGCTTCTAAATACGTGGTCTATGTGATCGGAGTCGGTTACGTCCTGGGCGCATTGGGGATCAATTACACGACCTATCTGGCATCCTTGTCGGTGGTGGGATTGGCCATCGGATTTGGTTCCCAGGACCTGGTCAAGGATATGGTTACGGGGTTGTTCATCATCTTCGAGAATCAGTTCGACGTTGGCGATGTGGTTGAACTGGCCGGGCATGTGGGGACCGTGGAAGAACTGGGTCTGCGTATGACGCGTCTGCGTACTCTAACCCATCAAACCGTGGTCATCCCCAATCGCAACATCTCGGTCGTGACCCGCTATGCCAAGGGACGTCTGGAAGCCCATGTAGACGTCGCCCTGAGCCCGCAAGCCGAAGTCGAATCCATGCAGGCCCTATTGCGAGCGGTTGTCACCGATGTCCGCTCACGCTTCGGTCATGCCTTGCTCGGTTTTAGCGATCCCATCGAGATTGTAACCCTACCGAGCGGCCCCCATTTTGCCCGTCTGCACCTATCCCTGTGGCCCAACCAACAATGGGTCATCGACCAACAGATCATCCCGGGGATCCGAGCGACCTGCCAGGCCCAGAATCTCATCATCCCGAACGACTCGATCGTCACCTTTTATGGTGGCCCAACGAGTAAATATCTTCACCAAAAATTACGACTGAATCCCACCCCCGCCTGGGTTCAGCGTTGGTTGCCGGGACAAAAACGCTAAAGCCCATGGACTTATGCTCCAACATCTGTCATAATAACCACTTAACCATCTAATCCAACAGGGATTAGGGAATCCCTTTCCTATTGAATAAGGACTGACATGGAGATCACACTGCAATTTCTGGGTGCCGCACAAAACGTCACCGGTTCCTGTTATCTACTCGAGGCCCTGGGCCATCGCATGCTCATTGATTGTGGCCTATACCAAGAACGTCAGTACAAGGATCGCAACTGGGCCAAATTACCGGTAGCTCCGGACAAGATCGACACGGTATTGTTGACCCACGCCCACCTGGATCACTGTGGCCGTTTACCCGTTTTAGTCAGGGATGGCTTCAAGGGGAAGGTCGTCTGTACTCCGGCCACGGCGGAGCTTGCCAAGATCGTCCTGGCCGACTCCGGCAAACTGCAGGAAGAAGACGCCGAATACAAGAAGAAACGCCACAGTCGCGAATCACGCCAAAGCCCTTATCCGGTCAAGGCCCTCTATACTCTGGACGACGCCGTGGCCTGTTTCAATCGCTTCGACACGGTCAACTACAAAAAATCCAAGACCCTAGCCGATGGCATCACGGCCGAATTCTTCAATACCGGTCACATTCTCGGAGCGTCAGCCATCAAAATCACCTTGAAGCTCAATGGCGAAACGCGCTCGGTCCTCTTTTCCGGTGACGTCGGGCGTTGGAACAAACCCATTATCAAGGATCCCTCTCACATCGAGCAGGCCGACTATATCCTCTGCGAATCCACCTACGGTGACCGTGTCCATGAAGACGCCGGAGAGGTCAAGGAGCAGTTGGCCGAGGTGATCAACTCGACCTACGAAGCCGGTGGCAATATCATCATCCCCAGCTTCGCCATCGAACGCTCTCAGGAAGTCCTCTACTACCTGCACGAACTGCGTATGGAAAAGAAGATCCCCCACGTCATGGTCTTTGTGGACAGCCCCATGGCCGTCAGTGTCACCGAGGTCTTTGAAAAGCATCCGGAGTTGTTCGACGACGAAATGAACGACCATATCCTCAACGGCGGCTCTCCCTTCCACGTCAACGGCCTGAGCATGGTGCGTACGTCACAACAGTCCAAGGCCATCAACGGCATCCGCGGCACGGCCGTCATTATCGCTGGCTCGGGCATGTGTACCGGAGGACGCGTCAAGCATCACCTGGTCAACAATGTCGAACGCAAGGAATCCACTGTATTGTTTGTCGGTTACCAGGCCGTGGGTACATTGGGACGGCTATTGGCCCGTGGCGAAAAGGAAGTCCGCATCCTGGGCAAGGTCCGCTGGATCAAATCCCGCATCGCCCAGATCCACGGCTTCTCCGCCCATGGTGACAAACAGGAACTCACCCGCTGGCTCTCGGCCCTCAAGCAACCGCCCAAACACCTCTTCGTCGTCCACGGTGAAGCCGAGGCCTCGGCCCACTTCGCCCAACATGTCAAGGACCACTTCGGTTGGGAAAGCTCCGTACCCAAACATGGAGATGTAATCAAGTTGGATTGATTTTCAACCAGAAATTAGAACAAATTGAGGTTGCATCTCAACAAACATTCATGTAGGATTTTCATTGTAGTTTAATCTCAAAATTAATCAGCGAGATTAAAATCTTTCTTGAGGAACAAGGGAGATTCTCTATTCACGAATCTGAGAATCCACTACAGAACGTTTCTGTAGTCTTATTAGATCAACTGTAGAGTATGGAGAATTGTATGAAACATTTTGCACAAAAGAGCCTATGCTGTAGCCTCGCACTCATGATTTTCATTGCCGGTTGTGGTGGACATATGGCCAATCCGGTAGAACGCTATTCTCCTGGAGATGAAAACAAATCATGTAACGCCTTAAAAGCGGAAACAGAACAACTTGACCAAGAGATTGTCTTAAAACAACAAGAAATCAAGAAGCGTGACGGACTGAATATTGTTTACTTTGTTACGGGTTGGTTTATTATTGTACCATGGTTCTTTATGGATGTTAAGGGTTCTCAAGAAGTCGAACTTGACGCCTTGCGTGCCAGAAAGAAAGCGTTGAGTATTATCTATGCAGATAATGGATGTGGAGAGGTGGCCGTTCAATAGACTCATTGAATTGAGTGATATCAAAAAGGGGCGTTCCCGTTTCACACGAGAACGCCCCTTTTCTTCTATAAAGCATATTACCTCAGAAGGAGGTAAAATCCGAGAGTTGAGCCGTTGTATCGGTATAGGTTGCTTGAAATGTTCCCGTTCCGACATCAACAGTCTGAACTGCGTCATCAAAGACACCATGGCAACTTGAAGCGGTGACAATTTCAAAGACCTCATTCGCTTCTGGGATATACCCCTCAGCCAAAGAAACTTGCAACTGCCCACCTAGCCGTGCCTGGCCATCCACGATTAAGGTATCGAACTGTTCTGGTGAGTGCAAAGTGAGGGCGACAACTCCGCTGTTTAAGTTAAGGTCGCCATTGATCTGCATAGTCCCCTCGGGGGCCAAGGTTGCTCCGTTATTGGTTAGATCAAAGGTCACCTGGTTGGCCTGGAGTAATCCACCGTTCAAAGACAAGGTTCCATTTTCTCCCTTGGAAAGAAGACCGGTATAAAGTGCCCCTCCTGACAGATTCAATGTGGCCGTGGCTTCGGGTTGGTTTCCAATGATTAGTTGATCGGCGACCTTGAGCCAACCCTCAGTAATGGTCAGAGAAGCCGCCGAGTCTGTCTCCGTACCCAGATAGAGGATTCCAGCGTGTTGGCCTACGCTGTTGACCTCCACAATGGCGTCATCGATGATCACGGTATCGTAACGACTGGGTTGCCACTGGAGTTGACTGACCAGACTTGAACCACGCCCAGCGGTGTAGGAGTTCCCGGTGATCAACCAGTTTCCGATTTCTTCATAACGCGTAGTCTGAGCGATAAAGACAATGGGGCCGGGGGCGGGCCAGGCCGCGATGTCATTGAGATACTCTTCTAAATCGGTGTAACCATCCTTATCGAAGTCACCGTTGTTGTTGGCCACATCGACCGGCAAACCATGCTGGATTTCCCAGGCGTTGGGCAACCCGTCTTGATCCGTATCCCAGTTCTCCTCACGATTGAAGGGGGCCTCTCCAGTGCTGGTGTCCGCACGCAAAGCGAGCAACTCACGCCACTCGGTACCTTCACAAGGATCGTCGTCAAAGGGATCGTCAGCCCAGGCCATAATGCGACCGGTTCCGGTCAGGGTTTCGTAAACGAGTCTTTCATCTGGGGTGTTGATATCATTGATGTCCTGATGGGTGGGGGTAAAGTCTCGTTTCCACCAGCAAGCCCCCATGTGACTCATCACGTCAACAAAGGCTTCATTGGCTGTGAGGGTCAAGCCCAGGGTATCGTCAACATAGGGACTGCCTTGAGCGGCAACATTACTGAAGCGACTGTCGGCGGAGATTCCATCATTGGGATCTTCGTCGCTATTGCTATCACGCAAATTGCCACTGACAAAGGCCTTGGTCGCTGATGAACTGTACCCATTGAAAATTTCAGTTCCGCCACTTTGATATACCACACTGGGTCCACTGACATCGTCACCGCCAGGACCGACCAGGTAAAAATTACTCAGGAAATTGTTTTGACTGGGCTGACCACTGGCACCCGTACCGGCGGTCCCAAACCAATTGTAGATCACATTGTTACGAAAATCATTAATCGGGCCGGTTCCCTCTTCACTGCCCACGCGCGGGACTCGCCCTTTTTGATGGGCATAAAGATTGCGAATCATACTGAGCCGGGCATTGGATCCCGCCTGCAGTAACGAGGCCAAGGCATGGCCGGTGTAACGTCCTTCACCTTCGGCGTCGGCCTGGGGGTAGTTCTGGCCTTGAGAGATATTGCAATACTGCATGGTGATGTCACGAGCCCGTTCATTGGCACTGATGCATTCGTCGGTGGCATAAAGACAGGTGACATGTGAGATCATGATTTCGCGACCGCTGATGTCAATGGCATCATAGACGTAAGAGTCGGGAAAATCGCCTTCAGTGGGCAACACCCCCTCGTCCGGTTTCTCAAAACTCCTCATACCATAGCCTGGGCAAATGGTGACATTGCGTATAATCACATTGTCATTGCCAGCCTTGACCACACCCCCCATGATGTAAACCGGCCCTGGAGCTGTTTCTCCGGCCACGGTGACGTTGCTGCCGAGGTTTAAACGGGATTGGGTGTCCCAACCGTTGTTATGTCCACGCTCGGCACCATAGCGTCCCAGCCAAAAGGTACCGGCTACATCAAAAACCAGGGTCCGAGGAGTATTGTAGGGGAAATTGTTATCATTGAGGCCGTAGCGTAACGTCCCTTCACGATTATCGCTGTAATTAAGATCCAGCTTGGTAACGTGATAAACCATGCCTCCACGGCCACCGGTAACCTTGGCCCCTGCACCGTCAGCCCCGGGAAAGGCCGGGATGCTGGCCTGTAGTGCAGTTGCGATCAAAGCGACAAAAATGACAGCTATTCGAAAATATCGTTCACCAACCATAACTCCTCCTGGTTCGTTTTCAATCAATGTCAAAAGCGACCTGAAGGAATTATCATACCATTTTTATGGCCCCAAAACCAGGATCACCTGCTTAATAACTCAATCCATACCCATATTCAAAGAGGGGGTCATATTCTTCATTACCCACATTGATGGGATGTTGGCCTGCGGATCTAGGCCAGGTAAAGGAAAGCTTGCCTGTAGGGCGATAATCCCCGAATAGCACATCGGTAATCCCCTGCCCTTCGGTGCCAGGCAACCAGGCTGCAATAACCGCATCAGCCTGCTCGATAAGGGAGTTGATGATCAAGGGCCGACCCGAGAACAACACGACAACAACAGGAACATCGGCTTGACGAGCCCGCTCGAAGATTTTTTCCTGTTCTGAGGATAGGCTCAAGTCTGCGCTGTCGCCATTGCCTTCTGCGTAAGGGGGCTCCCCAACAACGACAACAATCACATCGGCACCTTCGCCTCCGGCCCCATCCGACTGATAGGTCACTTCGGTATCTTCGCCGACGGTTTGACGAATGGCCGTTAACACCGTGGTTCCCCCTGGGGTTACCTCACCGCGTTGGCCTTGCCAACGAATCGTCCAGCCACCGCATTGGTCTCCTAAGTTGTCGGCACTCTCACCGACCACATGGATGCGTGTCGCTTTTTTGCCTAGAGGCAAGACTTGTTTTTTATTCTTCAAAAGTACCAGGGACTCACGGACGGCTTGACGTGCCACTTGACGATGCTCATCACACCCAAACGACTCCCACAGACTACGATCGGCCAGGTGACAACGCTCTAAATCGAACAGGCCCATGGCATATTTAACGCGCAGGATTCGTGTCACAGCATCGTCGATGCGGGACATGGGAACCACACCCTCTTCCACCAATTCCTTGAGGTAACCATAAAACTCACGGTATTGACGCGGCACCATCCCCATGTCCATGCCGGCATTGATACAGATCCCTATCGCAGTCTTGTAATCTGGATGGACTTGATTGATGGCACGGTAGTCACTGATCAAGAAACCTTCAAAACCCAGCTCCTCTTTTAGAATCTCAGTCAGTAGCCGTTTACTGGCCGAACACTTAACCCCATTCCAACTGCTATAGGAGGGCATGATGGTCGCTACCCCTGCATCAATGGCACTAATATAAGGCGGCAAGTGAATCGCTCGCAGTTCTTCTTCGCTCATCTCACTGTTGCCCTGATCCAAGCGGACTCGATAGCCCTTACGCCCGGCGGCCCCTTCACCACCAAAGTTGTTGCCGGTATTTCGACGTCCACCTCGAACCTCTTCCAGCACAGCGGTGGTTCCCCCATCGGCAATATAGTGCTTGGCACAGGCCGCGACCGAATAGGGATCGCTTAAATCATCTCCCTGCAGGCCCAAGGTCGCTGCTGCCCCCAGTCGAGCGACGAGTTGAGGTTCTTCACTGAATCCCTCATAGGTACGACCCCAGCGATCGTCGCGTGGCACAGTAACGCAGGGTGCAAAGGCCCATCGAATCCCTGTTGCCTGCATCTCCAAGGCGGTAATTCTACCGATCTCTTTGACAAGTTCGGGATTCTCGGTACAACCCAGACCGATGTTATGGGGAAATAGGACCGCTCCTAGCACATTGCTATGGCCATGAACCGCATCAACACCATACAACAGTGGAATTCCCAGGCGAGTCTCCAGGGCCAGTTGTTGATATTGATCCACCATATCGGTCCAATCTTGGAGGGTATTGCCCGCTTCGGGATCCGAATCCCCCCCGCTCAATAGCGAACCCAGGTGATAGGTTTGAATATCATTGATATCCTGCAGGTGCTCCTGATCGGCTTGGATCATTTGTCCGATTTTCTCATCCAGAGTCATCTTCTCGAGTAAAAGCTGAACCTGATCATCGAAGCGAGATAAGGGTGCTGAGGTGTTTCTTTGCGGCAGGACCTGACAGGAACACAGACAGGCACAGACGATCCATAGAACCAAGAGAGGTGGTAGAAACTGGCGACACCTTGACATAGCACGACTCCTATTAACGCAATAATCAGGTTACCATTCAGATAACAGTGGCATCCGGCAAGAGAACCACCTAAATGGCATAAACCTGATATATTACGTATTGTGCCGTAGAGCGTCAAGGATACAGCCAATCAAACCCCTCTAAACGAGTAAGAAAAAGGCCTCGTAGCGTTTCGTGTCTATCTATCCCAGACACGCAACGCCACGAGGCCTCGCATTCCACCTTGTTGAGATCGTCTATACGTTAACGAATAGAGACCATGCGTTCGCTACTCTCAGCTCCATCACTGATGGAGGTCGTTGTGCTTTGATCTGCACCTTGACTCATAAACGGAGTTGAGCTTAAGGCCAGTACAAAAACGATGACAACCACGAATCCGACTTTCTGACCAATTGTAATGGATTCATTCATAATACGCTCCCAAATATTGCCCATTGCTCGACCGATCCTGGCCCTAGGTGCCTCCTAGCTCCATATTAAGTATGAGTTAAACCTCCAATCAACCCAAACGCCAAGAGGTAATGGAAAGTGGAACTCCGCTAATATAAAGTGAGTAGATGACCATTCTCGCCCCTACCAAGATACATTATCACCCCTTCGCTCTGACACGATCAACTTTGCAGAGAGGTAATTCCCTGTTGAATCGCATATTTGGTTAATTCGGCGACGGAATGAAGTCCCAATTTATTCATCACATGGCGTCGATGGACCATAACGGTATTCTGCTCCATTCCCAGGATATTGCCGATTTCCTTGGAACTGTGCCCCTCGGCCAGGAGCTGCAGAACCTGACGCTCACGGGCAGTCAGTTCGTTCGCCGATCCTTCTTGCTCACTACCCTGCGCTCCGCGACTAAGGCATTCCTGCGTTACAACGGCAGCAATCTTGGGGGTTAAATAGACCTCGCCCCGCATGGCCGCTTCAATCGCGGAAACCACATCGTCAATAGCATCGGTTTTCAAGAGATAGGCATCGGCCCCCGCCTCAAGCATGTCTAAAATAAACTGGCGAGTACTGTTCATCGACAGGGCAACGATCTTGGTCTCCTGATGATCCTTTTTGATACGCCGAGCTGCATCAATCCCGTTGAGCATGGGCATCGCAATATCGATGACCACGACATCGGGAACCAGTTGTGCCACCATGTCAATGGCCTCCAGTCCATTGCAGGCCTGCCCCACAACCTCAAGAGACTCCTGTTGATCCAGGGTGCGGCATAATCCCAATCGCACCACCTCATGATCGTCTACAATTAATACTCGTGTTGCCATGCTAAAGTCTCCTCGGTAACGGACGACGTTTCCTTGATATTGGCAGGGATCTCCATCTCAATGACCGTGCCTTGGCCCAAGGTCGATTCGATCTTGAATGATCCACCAATAAAATCAAGACGTTCCCTAATACTCAACAATCCCAATCCGGTCCCCAATTCATTCGATGACCGCATATGCCCCATATCAAACCCCACACCATCATCCGTAATGGTAGCGACCATCCGATGTTGATGGATCTCCAAGGTCACCCAGAGATTTTTGGCATGGGCATGTTTAATAACATTATACCCTAATTCCTTGATGGCTCGATAAGCAAAGGCCAACGATTGCTCATCGAAACCCTGCGTATCGCCCTCACACTCAAAATAGGTCATGAGTCCATGCTTGGCTTCCACCTGATCCCGCAACCACTCCTCCACCGCAGCATCCAATCCCAGGCGATAAAGGGTGGGCGAAGCCAAATCCACGGTGACTCCTTGAGTTTCCTCTGCGATTTGTGAAATCGATTCACTTATCTTCCCCAGATTTTGTTTGAGGACCTCGATATCCTCCGTCTCTTTCTCCACATCCAGCATGAGCTTACAGGAGATTAATCCCTGACAGACGTCATCATGGAGAAACGTGGCTACGCGTTTTCGAACCTGCTCTTCAGTAACCGATAGGGCATTGGCTAATGAACGTAACCGCTTTTGGTGGGCGTTGAGTTCTTTTTGACGCTGCTTTTGCAAGGTAATATCCCTGACCAGGGCCAACAAAAGGGTTTGATCGGAGAGATCGAGCCGATTCAAAGTGATCTCCACATCGAACAGTTGGCCATCAATCCGCTGGAATTTCCATTCAAACCGTTGGCATTGCCCTTTCATGGCGTGTGAAATCACTCCAGAAATGAGTCGTTCGGAAGACTGCCCCCCGGGTTGCCAGGGAGGGGAAAAACTCCATGGGACTGCGATCCCAGAGCTGCTCTTTCTGACAACCAAACATCGACGCAGCGGCGGCATTACAATCCACAAAACGCCCTTCATAAAGAAAGAAGATCGCATCTTGAGCACTCTCAAAGAGAGTGCGGGTAGCGTTGTTCGCTCTCAACCAAGGCCTGCCGAGCGGTTTGTTGGGCCGTGATATCCTGGATCATGACCAACAGGTGCGGTCGACCATCCAGACTGAGCATATCCGCCGAGAACAAACCCTGCAGTTCACGCCCGCCCTTGGCTGTCAAGGTGATCTCATAATTGTCCAGGTAATCGTGCCGTTCCAAAAAGGTCTTATAGCTGTACCAAATGGTCTCCTTGAAGATGGCCATTTTAGACGTGGTCTTGCCTACAATCTCTTCATAGGTATAGCCCGTCTTCTTTAGGAATGCCGTATTGACATCCACAAACAAACCATCCTCCAAACGAATGATACTTACGAGCAAGGGGCTCTTGCTAAAGGTCTTCTGAAAGGTTTGTTCGGCGAGGCGAAATCCTTCCTCAGTGGCGTGTAACGGCCAGACATCCTGGGCTCGACGGGAAGGGCATTGTGGCTCTGGCGATTTTAGCTTACACCGACGAAACCACACCACCCCACACCACCCACCAACGAGGGTGGCGATGATTATCATTCCGAGTATTGGCGACATTTCCCACATCATTCTATCCCATGGCCTGGGTATCTCTAGTCGCAGGGGCATCGCAGATAAGTTACCCCAATGCCCCCTTTGCCTTGGGAGGGATAAACTCAGATTGGGGAATCCGAGCGTAAATTAACGTATTCTGACCACCTGTTCCACATCACGATCCTGTCCTTTTTCTGCCGCGGTATTTTTGCCTGACGAATCTGACTGCTGGAAGAAAAACGGGGTCACACAAAGTAACACTACAAAACTGATGACACATGCAAATGCGATCTTTTGTCCTATGCTAATCGGTTCCATGAAACTATCCCATTCGTGTGGCTAGACTCAAAAATACTCTGCCTTCATCAAAATCCTATCTCGTCCTCAATGACTCCAACGTCATGTGCTGTTGAAAGTATACAAAACATCCCCCCGCCCCCAATGTTTCTCAAAGATCCTTGACATTTATTACGGTTTAAAATCGGGAATTGCCGATAATAGTTTAAGTTTGCCAACAAAAAAAGACAGAGACGTTGCCATGGAATCATTAACAGTCCAATACGCCAATAGTACACTGAGCGACCGTATCGCCAAGATTGTGGTTATGCTCATGGCCCTGGGGACTGTTTTCGTCTTCTCAGCCGGTACCAGCCTGGGACAAGACTTCACCTGGCAGCAATTCTATCGGTTTCCTGGAGCCCGTCAGCTCTTCTATTTCCCATTGGCCGTCCTGGTCATGTTCCTATTCTCTCATTTTAATCATCACTGGTTGAGTTTTAGCCGAGGCTTCTGGAAATCTCTGACTCCCTACGGCTTGGGCCTCAGTATCGCCCTGCTAATCCTGGTGCTTATTATGGGGATCGACAAAGGAGGAGCTCGCCGTTGGTTACTAATCCCGCTGGGTCCTGTCGATGTTAGTTTCCAACCTTCAGAACTTGCCAAATGGATGACCCTCTTTTTCATCGCTGCCATTTGTGCCTACCCAACCTTTGAATTGAAGTCATTTTTCAAAGGTTTCATCCCTGTCTGCGCCGTGATTGCTATCGTCGTTGGACTCATCCTGAAGGAAGACTTTGGCACGGCCGCCTTTATCGCCCTCTTAAGCTTTATTCTCCTAATCCTGGGGGGAGCGAAGTGGTGGCACATTCTAAGTCCATTACCTCTTGGTGCCCTTCTCTTTATGGGGGCCATCATCTATTACCCACACCGCGTTGACCGCCTCAAGGCCTTTCTCAATCCCGAGAAATATGCAGATACGGTCGCTTACCAGGCCAACCAATCCCTAATTGCCCTAGGATCTGGAGGAGTTATTGGTAAAGGCCTGGGCAAGGGAATTTGCAAGTATGGAGGCCTGCCTGAAGACACCACAGACTTCGTCTTCTCGATCATCGGAGAAGAACTCGGGTTAGTCGGTACCCTGGCGGTCATCCTCCTGTTTTTGAGTTTCCTTTGGGTGGGTTTTCGTGTCACCCTCAAGGCTCAAGATGCCTTCAGCCGTCTCTTGGCGGCCGGCATCACCCTAGGCATCGCGATTCAGGCGGCATTAAATATCGGTGTCGTTACAGTTGTCTTGCCCACCAAGGGAATCCCTCTCCCCTTTGTCAGTGGAGGGGGGACCAGCCTTTTGGTATCCGCTGCCGCCATTGGCATTCTACTCAATATAGCCAGGGAGGTGGAATCGTCGGAGCGAATCGATGGGTCTCAAGATTGACGCTCCCTATGGACCACACTATAATACCCCCAATGTCTCATAAACAAGCCTCTAACATTCCCTGGTACTGTAGCGAAAGATTTCAGACGCTAACCAAGCTGTTGGCCGTCATAATCTTAATACTCTGCTTCATTAATGGAGTATTCAACAAGCATAACGACTTTCGCATTCACTACCATCTCGGACAATCCTTTATCCAAAAGACGGTCTACAATGGCGATGAGTTTTGTACCCATTACCCCACGGGACGCCTCCTGTTCGATGCTCTCTTTGGGGTCTTACCCTATCGCCTTTCACGTGGTGTTTGGTGGGTCATCAGTCTCATCGTTCTTTTCTTCTCCCTCCGCACCTGGGAACGTCTCAGTCAAACGCAATACCGACTCCCTCCACCCTTGACCTACGCGGCCTGGGCTTTTGCCATTGGCATATCGCTACGCTGGCTCGTACGAGACCTGGATGACTGTGGCCAGCAATTGCTCCAGTTAGGACTCCTGACCTATGCAGGTTGGGCCTTTTGGCAAAAACGTGAAATATTAACCGGATGTCTTCTCGGAGCCGCGGTGGCTTACAAGCTAACACCCATGCTTTTTTTGCCCTTATTGCTTTATAAACGACGCTGGAAAGCGGCCCTCTGGATGGTTGGCTTTGTCGTGATCTGGAACCTGGTCCTGCCTGCCCTTTACATTGGTTTTCCGGAGGCATGGCGGGCCAACAAACTCTTTTTAGCCAAATCGCGTGAGATCATGGAGGTGTCATCCGAAGATCCCAGCGACAATGGCGTGGAAAAGGCCAACCATCGCAATCGGAATCTCAGCCTGGCCATTGCCCGTTATCTCCAGACCTATCCCCCGGGACACCCTCTCTTTATTGCCGCCACCGACGATGTCGATGCCCCCACCAACAGTGAATCACAACCCCATCCGTTGTTCGTACAGTTTCTGGATCTTCCCGCATCTCAGGCGGGAGTGGTAATCAAGGTCATCCTCCTGGCCCTGGCTCTGGCCCTGGCCATACGTTACCGTCATCCATGGAACGCTCAGAACAAAACGACAGTAGACTTCCCTACGGAATGGGCCATGGCCATGGCCCTCTGCGCCTTGATGTCTCCCCTCTGTTGGGGTCAACATATGGTCTTGTTTATCCCATTAGTCTATCTGATCACGAGGGGAGAAATAGAGCAACATCGTCCAAAATGGCGTATCATCACGCTCTGGACAGCCACAGCCCTGATCCTCCTACCGCAACGAGAAATATTCGGCCAAACTCTCTGGCTGATTATCCAGTCGTATAAGGTCGAAACCTGGGGCGCAGTAATGCTTTTAATCCTGGGCTATACTCTCCCTCGTGAGCCTGCCCTTATCGGTTCTGATACATCTGCTGATAATAGCTCTGATAATCCCCAGAGACCACGTGGCTGAGCCAAGCGTCGTTCTGTAGATACCAATCGATGGTCTTACCCATACCCTGCTCGAAGGTCACTGAAGGCTTCCAGCCCAAATCGTTCATGATCTTGGAGGCATCAATGGCATAACGACGGTCATGTCCCAACCGGTCCGTGACATAGGTAATCAAAGACTCAGGCTTGTTGAGATGACTCAGGATCACCTTGACCACCTCGATATTGGGTTTCTCATTACAGCCGCCGACATTGTAAATCTCACCGACCTTGCCTTGGGTCAAAACCGCCCAAATCGCAGTACAGTGATCATGGACAAAGAGCCAATCCCGCACATTCATGCCGTCGCCATAAACCGGCAGGGGCTTATCATTCTGAGCGTTGTGAATCATCAGGGGGATCAGTTTTTCCGGGAACTGATAGGGCCCATAGTTATTCGAACAGCGAGTGATGTTATAAGGCAGACCAAAGGTATGACCAAAGGCACAGACCAGATGATCGGCCGAGGTCTTGCTGGCCGAATAGGGTGAGTTGGGGCTCAAGGGTGTGGTTTCGGTAAACAATCCTTCAGCACCTAGGGAACCATACACCTCATCTGTAGAGACCTGTAGGAACTTTTCGATCCCTTTTTCCTTGGCCGCTTGTAGTAACGTTAGTGTTCCAGAGACATTGGTATCGATAAAGACCTTGGGACCGGTGATAGAGCGGTCTACGTGACTCTCGGCCGCAAAGTTGACGATCCAATCGATCTCATGCTCATTGAGTAATTGAGTGACCAGTTCATCGTCACAGATGTCGCCCTTCACGAAGATATGGCGTTCGTTGTCGAGATAGCCATCCAGGTTTTCCAGGTTCCCGGCATAGGTCAACTTATCGAGATTGACCACCGTGACCTCAGGATGTTCATCCAGAACCATGCGTACAAAATTGGCCCCAATAAATCCGGCTCCACCGGTCACCAGCATCGTCTTCATGATCTACAAACTCTCCAAATATTCATCTAAGGGGATCTGCCAGGGCTTGATAGGGTCAGCCAACAAAGCAGAAATCTTCTCACAATTAAAGCGACTGTTCAACGGTCGCTCGGCCGGACAGACAAACTCGTGACTCTTACAGGGTGACACCTGCACGTCTAACCCCTTCTTGTCTACCAAGTATTGGGCCACCTCAAAACGACTGACGTAACCTGCTGCTGCAAAATGAAACAATCCTTGGGGCAATCCCTCTGGCCGTAATAGCAATTCAGCCAGGGCCTGTGACACTTCCAGAGTGCTAGTCGGGGCACCGACCTGGTCATCGACCACCTTAAGGGATTGACCGCTGGCAGCTCGCTCCAGGATCTTCTTGATGAAGTTATTGCCGGCCGGGCCATAGGTCCATTGCACGCGAACGATACAAGATTGACAGCCACTGGCTTGCAGTCGTTGCTCTCCCTTGAGCTTACTGGCGCCATAGACACCCAGGGGCCCCGTTGGATCTGCTTCGCAATAAGGCCGATCGCCCTGACCGTCAAAGACAAAGTCCGTGCTAATGTGCAAGACCGGAATCTGCTTTTGTGCAGCCAACTGCCCCAATTGGGCCACGGCCTCGGCATTAACGCGATAAGCCGTTTCCTGATCGGACTCGGCTCCGTCAACATTGGTATAAGCCGCACAGTTGATCACGGCATCGGCTTGGCTCAGGGCCTGTTCCAGGTGCTGGGCGTTGCACAGGTCGAACTCCGGCAGGTCGTAGACCACAGGGGTACATCCCTGCCCCGTGAGTACGGTCGTCAGGTCTGAGCCCAGCATGCCTCGACCGCCCAAAATGGCCACGCATTTAATGTCGCTCATGCATAGTCCTCCATCTTGGGAAGCTGATCAGAGGGAATCTCAGCCAGGCGACCATAGCGTCTGTCCTTCTCCGATAGGCGAGGTTCGCCTGGCAAGGGCCAGTCAATGCCCAGATCGGGATCGTTCCAGGCGATCCCCCCTTCTGTGGATGGGCTGTAATAGTCCGTGCACTTGTAATTAAACAACGCCATGTCACTGAGCACACAGAACCCATGGGCAAATCCAGGCGGGATATACATCTGGTTATGTTTATCTGCTGTTAATTCAATCCCTAACCACTGACCAAACGTCGGTGAATCCGAGCGAATGTCTACAGCGACATCATAAACGGCTCCTGACAACACCTGCACCAGCTTGCCTTGACCTTGGGGATGCTGGAAGTGCAACCCACGCAAGATGGCACGGCTCGACTGTGAGACATTGTCCTGGACAAAACGAAGGTTGATTCCGGCCTGTTGGTAGCGCTGCTCACTAAAGGTCTCGACAAAAAAGCCTCTCGCATCACCAAAGACCTGGGGTTCAAAGACCAAGACTCCTGATAAAGTCGTTTCAATAACCTGCATTTCACTCTCTTTATTTACTCACCAGTTCGATCAGATACTGGCCGTATTGATTCTTTTTCAAGGGCTCGGCCAAGCGCATGACCTGCTCGGCATCGATCAATTTCATACGATATGCGATTTCCTCGGGGCAGGCAATCATCAAGCCCTGTCGCTCCTGTACCGTCTGGACAAAGGTCCCCGCTTGGATCATGCTCTCCGGCGTCCCCGTATCTAACCAAGCCACACCTCGACCTAGCAATTGTGAATGAAGGGCTCCACGTCGCAGGTACTCGGCATTGACATCCGTAATCTCTAACTCACCACGAGGTGAGGGTTTGATTCCAGCGGCAATCTCGGTGATCTGCTCGTCATAAAAATAGAGCCCCACAGCGGCATAATTGCTCTTGGGCTGACTGGGCTTCTCCTCAACACTCAAGACCTTACCCGTCTCGTCAAACTCGATCACACCATAACGTTCCGGATCCTTGACCCAATAGCCAAAAATGGTGGCTCCCTCCGTTTGAGACGAGGCCTGCTTCAGAGACTGTGAAAGGCCATGTCCATAGAAGATATTATCCCCGAGGACCAGGCAGGCCGAACCGCCATCGATGAAGTCCGCTCCGATGATAAAGGCCTGGGCCAATCCCTCAGGTCGAGGCTGTTCGGCATAACTCAAGCTCAATCCCCATTGACTTCCGTCACCCAGCAAATGCCGGAATACGGGCAAATCCTGCGGGGTAGAGATCACCAGAATCTCCTGAATCCCCGCCAACATCAAGGTGGTCAAGGGGTAGTAAATCATGGGCTTGTCGTAGACCGGCAGGATCTGCTTACTGACCGCCTGGGTCATGGGGTACAGCCGTGTACCACTGCCTCCAGCCAAGATAATACCTTTTCGTCCCATAGCATCCTCTTCTCAAGGTTATTAGTTTCTTCAATAACAGGTTCTTTAATCTATGTCGAACAGATCCGACGGGCATATTAATTTACCCCAGAAAATAATCCAAGGGAACCGAACGTGGCCTGGAAATCGTTGATTTATTTAAACTCAAAACCGCATTATTGGGCTAATAATGGGGTTTTTAAAAGAACACAGTTTTTTTCGATTAAAAAGCGTTGCGCCAAGGGGGTCTTGTGGCACTTTAAGGGTGATCTTTGAGAATGAAAGATGAAAAGAACACGAGACCTTAAAAAGTCATTATGACTGTCTCTTAGCAAGAGCCAGTTTATATACAGATCTCTCCTCCTTCAGGTACTTACGTTCGAAGTTAGTTCCGACCCACTCGCCGGCCCTAGCGCCGGCGGTGGGCAGGAACGACACCTCATCAAAGTGATCCTCAAATCCAGCTAGCACTTGCGTGATTTGTTCAAAATATTCGGCATGATCGGTTGCCAACCGAAGCAGTGCCCCTTCTTTGAGAACTCTTATAATCTGTTCGATATTGGCAGCGTCAAAGAAGCGACGTTTGTGGTGACGCTTCTTGGGCCAAGGATCTGGGAAGTAGACGTGGAGACAGTCAACGGACGCGTCGGGTAGATGATCACTTAAAAACATCACCGCATCGGTACGCAGCAAACGCACGTTTGTGAGGTTCCAGCGTCCGATACGATCGACCGCATGGCGATAAAATTTATTAGCCCACTCAATTCCCACATAATTTTTCTCAGGACATGCCTTGGCCTCATTGACCAGAAATGTCCCCTTACCGGACCCAACTTCCAGGTGAAAAGGGGCTTGGCGGCCAAAAATCGCATCAATATCGATGAAGCCCTCCAGGTCTTCCTGGAGTAGCGTAAATTCTGGATACTCTTTAAGTTGTCGATTCATTTAAGGAAAAACCTCATAAACAAGCAGTCACATAGTCTTTAATACAAACGTCTAGGATTATAAAAACCAGGGCCGTCCGTGTACATAAAGAAACGATATGAAACGGCAAGCTCCAGTAAAGTCGCAGGTTGGAACGCTCGATAAGCTGAGGTGAACCCTGTTTAGTCCTAGGCGTCTATGAGCATAAGCTGATTTCGCTGCGGTCAGAAAGGATAACACGAGATGATACTTCAGATGGTAAGAGGCCGCCGAAGGCAGATCCTGGTCGATATCAATACCCAGCAGGATTTTCTGCTGGCCCATGGTAACGCCTGTATTCGGAACCATCGTCGCGTCCTACTCCACATCCGTCGCATGATGGCTTGGGCCCGCATGAACGACATCCCCCTTATTTCGACCTGCCAGATCAATTACGGTGAAGACGGCTACGGTGAAAGCCACACCCTGCTCCACAATGGCTTGGCCAAGGTCAGCTACACCCAATTAAGCAATAGCATCAGCTTCGCCGCGGATAAGTATACCGATCTACCCAGCGACGTCATGCAAAGCTATCGCCAGGTCATCCTGCATAAACGGACCATCGATCCCTTTGAGGAACCCCGCATCGATCGGCTGCTGAGCGAAATCAAGGCCGCCGAATTCGTGCTAATGGGCACCTGTACCGAAGGTGCGGTAAAGTCCACGGCCTTAGGATTGATTCAACGCGGCAAAAATGTCACGGTCGTCACCGATGCCGTGGGCTCACGCGATCATAACGAAGCCAAGATGGCCTTGCGTAAGATGGAGGCCAAGGGTGCTCATATGATCGAGACCCGCCGCCTGGCCGGTGACACCCACCTCCAACAGGTCCACGCCTGTCACTGCGACAGCTGTCGTCGGACTGCCGACAAGGCTCCAGTCATGGCTGAGCCTCAAAACTAGATCCTACCACTTCATAAAAACAGGGAGTCTCAACCTGATGTTGAAACTCCCTGATTCAATTCTACCTACGCTGCCTAAAGCTTAAGCTTTAAACGGCTTTGGGCATTACCAACAGCAAGAACACGAAACCGAAGAGACCAACGGTCTCGACGATACCCATGGCGATGATGATGAACACCAGACCCTTGCCTTCGCCCTCGGACAGAGCGCGACAACCAGCCGCACCAATCAAGCCCTGAAGCCAAGCACTAAAGAGTTCAGCCAAACCACCAGCGATACCAATACCTAACAGGGTACCTGCGTGGGTGGCTGTCATGGGCGTTTCCCCAACAATCAAGGGGGCCAGGCCGACCAGCATCAAGATGAAGCCGTAAATGGTTTGGGACAGGGGCATACCGGTTAGAATGATGTACGAGAAGTTCAGCGGCTTGCCGGCCTTGGCTTCCTTGGCCCACGCACCCGCAGCGGCCTGTGCAGCCGCACCAATTCCCAGTGCACTACCTGCTGCAGCGCCACCCAGCACAAGTCCCATCGATAATTGTCCAGCGAATTCCAAACCTGTCATAATTCATTTTCTCCGATAGAAGTCCCTATATTCTTTGTGAAGGGCCGATACGCATACCCCGCCCATTTCACGCCGACGTTATTGGAAAATTCCAGCATATTCAAACGCACACCGTGTGCGAAGATGGCAATAGCAGCCAAGGCAATATTGAGCACATGACCAAAAATCACAATCGGGGCCCCCAGCAACCAGGACGAGGCCGACGCCACCTGGGCTCCCAAACCGTTAAAGGCATCGGCAATGTAGTAGCTCGCCAAGCCCACGGCAAACAAACGAATGTAACTCATAATGTCACTAAAGGTCCCGAGCAGCGGCAGGATCGATCCGGCAAACCCGGTCATGAACCGTTTGATTGGATTGGCCTGCGGTTCGCTACACCAGCTCACCACCAACACCGCCACTAACAAAACAGGCCCCAGGAAAGCGGGCATACTGCCACTTTCCGGGAACATCAAGAACCAGATGATGGCGAACATGTCCGCCAGAATCACCATCCAGCCGATTTCGGCAAAGGCTCGAACATTGGGCCAGAGAGCGACCACACGTCGCAGGTGGGCCACGATCAAGTGCAGACACCCGATGGCAATGGACAGCTTCATAATCAAGGTACGCCCTGCCTCGGCATCGAGACGATAGAGAGGGGCCAGGCCCATCATGGTCTTGGCTCCCGCTTCATTACCAGCATCGATCAATGTCTGCGGGGTAACGCCAAAGTAGTTGGCGGTCAGGATGCCGTAAACCATGGTCGCCAAGCCAAAGACGATCAAAAGCAAGGGAGCCGGCTTACCAGAGGCGGCCACCATTTTCTTGTAGAAGGCCAGTCCCAGGACCAAGATGATCAGTCCATAGCCCGCATCGCCAATGAGCATGGCCGCAAACAAAGGTAGCCCCACCATGAAGAAGGTCGAGAGATCGAACTCCTCATAACCCGGCAAGGTCCCCAGCATATCGAAGAGGGCCTTGATGGGAATGGTCCATTTGGGATATTCGATCAAGGTGGGAGGTTCTTCACCTTCCTCAGGCTCAATTACATCCACTGCTGCAGGAATCCCCTTTTGCGTCAGGGCATCGTTCAACCCACCAGCCTTGGCCTGGGGTACCCAACCCTTTAAGGCATAGAGTGATGATTTGGACATGCCACTCTTTTGGGCAATGGTATATTCCGACGAGGCCAGATAGGTTTCACGTTCGGCTTGGACCTTGTCCAATAGATTCGCTAGAGAGGCCAATCGTTCTTGATTGCTCTTGATCGAGGCATCCAGGTTGGCGGCCTCTTGCTTGATCGATGGCAGATCACGTGCGGGCCAATCCAGGACCTTACTGCCTTCCGGCAATTCAAATTGACCCCTACGGTCGACCACCGCAATCAGGGCCTGATGCCCAGGCATCTCACTGAGAACCTGCAGGCAGTCGGCCTGACACTGAGCCACATCCTTGTCCGGCACGATATAAAACTTAACCTCGACACCGGCCTCTTTGAGCTGGCCCAGGGTCTTGAGTTCCACATTGCCCCACATGGCCAGTTGATCGGCCTGACGATGCAGGGTACTGAGTTGTTCCTTTTCCTCGTGAACCGCCTTGAATAAAGCCACGACCTCACGTGCGGCTTGCATGGGCTCACGTTCAGGCGTTTGTCCAGCGGCAGTGACACCCTGCAGAATACGGATGGCACTATCCAAAACTCCCATGGCTTCGATCGTCTCCTCATCGGCTACGGCCATGGCCGGATCAATGGGCTCGACATGGACCACACCCAGGGCCCCCAAGCTATCCAGGAGGTTGTCACGATCATGCTCACGTGTGACTATATGAACCTTCGACATCGGCACGATCATAATGCAGCGGCCTCCTTCGCAAGTTGTTCCTTGAGTTCCAGCTTGGCCTTGGCGATCTTGGCCCGGGCCACGCCCGCGGTCATCTGATCACCGACCGCAATACGGATGCGACGGATGTTGTCGCGGGTTTCGGGAATCTTGATCTTCTCGAACAGATTCACCCGCTGCATCACCTTCTTGAGTTCACGTTGCAACAGTTCCACACACTGCTGAAGGATCTGCAATTCGGCCCCCAGACGATTGACCGTCTTGAGGTCATGCAAGGCCCGATCCACCCAGGCCGGTGTTCCGAACAGGCTATAATCCGGCTGCGGGAAGGTGGCCGATTCAAACTGCGGCACCTTGATCCCGGCGATGCTATGGAAGGTCGTCTTGACCGTCTCGGGCTGCGCCAATTGCTGAACATTGAGACCGGCCACGTCCTTGAACAGTGGGCGGTACGCATTCACAGCGGCCTCAGCCTGCTGGTGTTCCTTTTCCACCTTACGGCATGCCTGATTGGCCTGTACGATCGAACTTTGAACCTGCTGTTGCTTGAGCTTCAGCGTGGGCAGGTAACGCTCGTAGCGGGCGAGTTTGTCCCGCTGGGCCTTCATTTCCGTACGGGTGAGTTTGATCTTCTTCTTTGCCATAAGCGACTCGGTCCCTCGTTAGGCCACCTGTGCGGCGGACGACTCTTTGGGCCAGTGTTTTTCCACGATCGCTCCACGAATACCGGTCTCCTGCGGCTCGAAGCATTCGGCCAGGATCTCCCAGCAACGATCCAACGCGTCGAACAGGGGCAGGTTGAGGTTCAGGTCCATGATCTTGGATTCGAACAGCTCACCGTATTTCATTAGGCGTTCGTCCCAGTCGGACAGTTCGAAGCCCATCTCATGCTTCTCGCGACTTTCCTGACACTGGGCATAGAGCTGAATACAGGCATCCATAATGGCGCGGTGGTCATCACGGGTCTTGCCATTGACCAACTGTTTCAGACGCGACAGCGAACCGAACGGTACGATACGGCCGCCTCGCAGGTAAAGCTGTCCTTCGGTGATGTAACCGGTGTTATCCGGTACCGGGTGGGTCACGTCGTCACCGGGCATGGTCACACAGGCCAGCAGAGTCATGACACCGGCCCCGTCGAAATCCACGGCCTTTTCGTAACGCTTGGCCAACTGGGTATAGAGGTCACCGGGGTACCCACGGTTAGAGGGCACTTGTTCCATGGTGATAGCGATTTCCTTGAGTGCATCGGAGAAAGCGGTCATGTCGGTCAGCAGCACCAGCACGTTCTTGCCCTGCAGGGCGTATTGCTCACCCACGGCCAGGGCCAGGTCGGGAATCAAGAGACACTCGACCACTGGGTCGGCTGCGGTATGAACAAACATGATGGTACGGCCCAAAACACCGGCCTCGTCAAAACGTTGACGGAACTGCAGGTAGTCGTCATGACGCAGGCCCATGCCACCGAGAATAATGACGTCGGCATTGGCCTGCATGCCCACACGGGCCAGCAGATCGTTGTAGGGCTCACCGGCAATCGAGAAGATGGGCAGCTTTTGCGAACCCACCAGAGTATTGAAGATATCGATCATGGGAATACCGGTATCGATCATCACGTTGGGTAAGGCACGCTTGATGGGATTCACGGCCGGGGTACCGATCTCCACGGTCTCAGCCTTGACCTCAGGACGACCGTCACGTGGTTTGCCCGACCCATCAAACACACGACCCAACAGGTCGTCGGTAAAGGGCATCTGGAAGGATTGGCCCAAGAAGCGAATCTTGTCACTGGTGGAGAGTCCCTCGGTTCCTCCGAACACCTGCAAGCTGACGTTATCGTCTTCAAGTCGAATAACCTGAGCCAGTGAAGAACCGTTATCCGAGGTGATGACAGCCAGTTCATCGTAGCCGATACCCTCGGCCTTAACCGTTACCACAGTACCGGCAATCTTTGTTATCTCGTCGTAATACTTTCTCATGCTGAACCGCCCTTTTTAATTCCTTAAGCGTTCTATTTTGGCATTTTTTTGATTAGGATGCCGCGGCTTGAACTTCGCCAGCCCGGTTCTTCTTCACGCTCGATCGAACGAACTCATCGATTTGTTTGAGCATAACCTTAAAGTCACCGCGTTCGGCGTCTTTCTCCGCCTTGACCACGTTTTCTTCATCCGTGCGTAGATCCTCGGGAAGAACCGAAGAATCCCAGGGTGCATAGTTCCAATCACGGAACAGACTACTGATCTTCATCAGGATGTTACGGGCCTGATCCTTGTCGTCAAAACCGAAATCTGTCTCAATGACCTCCATAACCTTGTCAAAGACAAAACGTTGACGGTCACGTGAGGTGGCCGCGTCCACATCGTCAAAGGCATTTTGTTGCAAATAAGCGGAATCGAAGAACTCGGCCTTGAGCATCAGGGCAAAATCGTTGACCGGCGTGCCCTCTTCACCAACCACGGTCATCATCTGTTTGATCTCATCACCGCGTCGCAGGACCTGACGCATGCGTTCGACCTTCTTCGTATCGATGATGCCCTTGTACTTGCTCCAACTGTCGAGCGGGTCGATGGCCGGATAACGACGGGCATCGGAACGGGCACGGCTCAGGCCGTGGAAGGCCCCCACCACCTTCAAGGTGGCCTGGGTCACGGGCTCATCGAAGTTACCACCGGCCGGACTCACCGTCCCACCGATCGTCACCGAAGCAACATCGCCGCTACGCAATTCAACGGCACCGGCACGTTCGTAGAAGCTGGCGATGCGACTTTCCAAATAGGCCGGGAAGGCTTCTTCTCCCGGAATCTCTTCCAAGCGACCCGAGATCTCACGCATCGCCTGGGCCCAACGGCTGGTCGAGTCGGCCAGCAGCAGGACGTTCAAGCCCAGTTGACGATAGTATTCGGCCAGGGTCACACCGGTGTACACCGAGGCCTCACGCGCGGCCACGGGCATGGCCGAGGTATTACAAATAATGATGGTTCGTTCCATCAGGCTGCGACCGGTGCGTGGGTCCTCCAGTTCCGGGAACTCACGGATGGTGTCCACCACCTCACCAGCACGCTCACCACAGGCGGTCACGATCACGATGTCCACCTGGGCAAAACGCGAGGTAATCTGTTGCAGTACGGTCTTGCCCGCACCAAAGGGACCGGGAATACAGTAGGTGCCGCCACGGACCACCGGGAAGATGGAGTCCACGATACGCACGCTGGTGACCAGGGGATCTTCCGGCAGCAGACGACGCTTTGCCAGACACAGGGGCTTCTTGACCGGCCAGGTCTGCAGCATGGTCACCTTGACCTCGTTGTCGGAGCCATCGGTCAGCACCGCCATTTCCTGGGTCACGGGATAGGCCCCGGCCGGTGTAATGGACTTGACCTGGTACTCGCCCTGCAGATTGAAAGGCACGGTGATCTTGTGCTCGAACACACTCTCAGGCACGCTACCCAGCATGTCACCGGGCAGGACCGTGTCACCGGGCTGAGCCTTGGGCGTCCAGTCCCAGGTCTTGACCTGATCGATGGCATCGACATAGGTTCCCGGCACCAGGAAGAAGCCGGCCTGCTCGGCCAACTGCGGCAAGGGATTCTGCAACCCATCGAACACCTGCCCCAGCATGCCCGGGCCCAGCGAAATCGACAGCATCTGGTCCATAAAGACCACCGAGTCGCCCACCTTCAAGCCACGCGTCTCTTCAAAGATCTGCAGGTCTACATCCTTACCACGCACACGAATGGCCTCGCACAGGAGTTTGGCCCCGTCCGCACGCAAACAGTGTCCCACAGCATTCTTGACTACACGCCCATCAACCTGAGCGACGACCATGTTTCCAAAGACGGCCTTAATTCGTCCTTCCACAACAAATCCTCACAATTAGCCGAGGTTAAAATTGAGTTTCATGCCACCGATCTCAAGCCACACGGATGAGATCAGGATTCATTCCATCAAAAAGTGTATGTCACGCGGTGGACTCGGCAGTCAGACGCCGCCACCGATGCAATAACATGAGTTTGGCCGCATAGGCCTCCAGTTCGTCTGCGGCAAAGCTGAACCACTGTCCCTGCTCCTCCAGCCAGTCCCAACGGGCCTTATCCAGGACCTCCAACCCAGCCAGTGGATGTGCCGCTGCACTCCAGGCAGTCAAGGTCCCGCTAAAATCCAGGTCTGTATCAGCCCAGTCCGTGGCCACCCAATAGTGGGTGGGGTCAAGGTCCAAGGCCTGGGCTCGCGCCGTAACCAAGGCATTGCGTAAGGCCACTTCATACCCCACCCAAGCCTTAAGAAAACGACTGTGGCATTTCTTGGCAGTTTTACCGGCATGGACAAAATAACGCTGCCACAACTGATCCACGGCCTGGCGGGCATTCTCCTGCGAATCCCCTGTCTCGGTACAGAGGGCTGCGGGCAAGGCCACGGATTCATCTGCCGAAGCCACACTCAAGACCACCAAGTCCAATTGATCCTGCTCCACTTCTCCGGCATCCAGTGCCTCAGCCTGCATCAGATCGTCACTGAGCATAATCATCTCGATCGATTGACTCGGACCACGACTCTCACGGACTTTTTCCATGAATTCCTGCTTGGTCATGGGAGGAACCGCCCCCAAGGGCTCTAATCCGGGTAAGGCACTTAGTAAGTAATCGTATCGCTGCATATTTCAAGCAGTCCTTAATTTATGCCATGCGTACCGCTGAGACAACGAGCCTAGCTCATTGCCTTCGCCATAATCTGTTGCATCTCAGGATCGATCATTTCGGAGAGTAACTGGGTGACAGACTCAACGCTGACCTCTACAGTCGAACCATCGATCTTGTATTCGAAGCCAGCCTTGTCCAGGTTGGCCTTGACCTCGGTCTGAATTTCTTGACTCTTGAGGGCCCGGGTCAATTCTCGCAAGGCCCCGGTCACAAGACGGCTTTGCATGTCTTCAGGTAGACAGATCTCGGCCGTGGGTTTCTCCTGTCCAGCATTCTTGGCATAAGCCAGGACAACGTCCTTCATCAGACCGGCCAAGGTTTCTTCGTCACTCAGTTGTTTGCCCACCTCAGCAGCCAGCAAGGCACTGAGCAGCTTTCCTAGCTCGGCCTGCAATTTGAGTACCGCGTCACGCGCAGCCAATTCCAGACTGGAATCCAACCGGGCCTGGGTCTTCTCTGCTTCAGCCTTGGCATTGGCAACAATCTGCTTGGCTTGCGTCTCGGCATCCGCCACGATCTTGTCAGCTGCGGCCCTAGCTTCAGACTCAATCTTTTGAGCGGCCTGCTTGCCCGCATCAACGCCTTCGGTTTTCAATGTTTCAACAAAGGACTCAATGTTTGTAGGCATAACTCGTTCCTTTTGCGCCGGGATTGCCAAAGGCAACAACCGAACCTGTGAATCGATTTAGTCACTCGCTGGAAACTTTTTTACATTGACCCGATAGGTGTCACGTTCCAGCAAACTCTTTTATATGGCCAATCGCTCTTTGTGACCTTTGTCACAAAAGAACAAGAATTTCATCATTCCGCCGCCACTGCTGTGGTCCACCCCAAATGTTGATCGATAGCCCCAGCAAGTCCGTGTGTTCTACACCTTAGTTTAATTGAGGGCAAAGTCTAACACCTACTTCAGCTGGGATCAATACACAAATGCCACTTCTTTACTAATAGTTAGTATTATGTTGCAGTTGTCGAGTGATAAATCGGACGGTTGATCACGCAAAGAATAGTAATTATTAGACTTTTTAAACTAGGCAAGATCGATATCGTGACAGATAGAGTGACACACTCTTCTAATCACTGTCAAAATAACAAACATCAAGGCGTCGTCGATTGTTAATACAGAGAACAAAACCCAACAGTTACCCCACCACCCTAAAACAACCCACTTTCACAACATTACCCCACATACAAGAACAATAGGGTTAAAAGTTAATATTTACACCAAATCCATTTGACAAAAACACACAACTGAGGGTATATTTACTCACTTTTAATTGGGAGTGTAGCTCAGTTGGTAGAGCAACGCACTTTTAATGCGTAGGTCTTGGGTTCGAGCCCCAACACTCCCATTTCCCTAATTTTTGCCGTGATATCACGGTTTTTCTTCTATGAACACCCAATCCCAGCCCTCTTTTACCCCTTACTGACTAGCAATAGATATCTTTGTTTGGTTTTGGATTTGTCCTACGGTTTAAATCCCTTTGCCCCCTACCCCCACCCAATCACCCCTCCAACCACACCAGAAGCAGGCTCCCTTGCAAAAACGCAAATCCTTTTCATTGTATCGATTCAAAATGACTCCCCCTGTTTCCCCGTATCTATTAATAGCACACAAATGCGGTTTTCACCGTGGCACAGGGGTTGCTTATTCGGACCTTGAAACGGTTATGGAAGTTTAGTCAAGACAATGTCCAATACCAGATGGAAGGATGAAACATGATCTTGAAAAACACAGCCTGTAAAAGCCGAATCCTGCTGGACGTCGATACCCAAAGACATTTTTTCCAGAAGGATAGCAATGTATGCATTCGTAACCCGGAAAGGATTCGTAACAATATTCAAAGGGTACTGACCTGGGCATGGGATCATCATGTGACGGTATTATCAACAGTACAACTACACCGGCCACAAGATTCTCTTGGGTTGATTCACCAGGCCTCTTACTTGAGCAGTGACAAACTCGCTGCAACCGAGTCAGGCAAGGTGATTCAATTCCAGGCCACGGATGCCACGGACTTACCCATAGACTTGATTGAGACCTATGACCAAGTGGTTTTTCAAAAACGGACCTTTGATCCTTTTGCCGAGCCCCGTTTTGACCGGCTCTTGTCGAATCTGAACGTCGATGAAATTCTGCTGATGGGCTGCCCCAAGGAAGGAGCGATCTTAGCGACACTTTCGGGGCTCTTGACACGACAACACTCGGTCACCCTGGTGGGTGATGCGATAGGAACGCTCAACAACGAGCTAGGACAGTTTAACCGTGAACGAGTCGATTCCAAGGCCGTTAGAACGATCAAGACACGTGACCTGCTCAAACAACATTATCCTCTGGCCCATGCGGTCTGAGGCGATTAAACATCTCTTCCTTTTCTTCTTGAGGTCGGCAAGTTAGTCTGCCGCTCAGGGGCCTTCAAACCACTGGAGGCCCCCTTTCTTTTTTTGTCCTACTCAATGGATTAGAGAATTCTCCGCAGTCTCTTCTGCAAAATCATGAACCCGTCGCATAATGACTCACTCGAAATGCAAGCCACAGACTCGTTACTGCTCTGTGATGCTCATAAACAGCCCTTTGGGGTTTGGCACAAGCTTTGCGATGTTTCAACATCAGGTAAATACCAAAAACGTTGAGGACCTCCGGGCTTGTTGGTTATTCTAACGCTGATTTACATCTACTGAGGCCAACAAGCCCTTTTAAAATGTTTACTGAAACCATAGTGAACGATCATAGAAGCACTATCGATGACCCCATAACACCATTTACTTTTCAGATACACTTAGACGGCAATCACTCTCAGTTTCTTTTCCTTGCAATGGTAATAATTGGCATGGACGTCGTACCCTGTTATCCGTTAAGATTATCGTGCGACTCTTATTATAAGTAGGAATAAGCCCATGCGTATCATCCACAAATTGCTTTTTGGCTTCGTTGCAATTATTACCTGTGTACTGCTGACCACCAGTCTTACCCTACGCATCTATCGCGTCATTAATGACAACAGCATCCAACTCAGAGAACAGGTCAAACCGCATGTGGCTTATCTCATGCAACTCTATCAGGGCATTGTAGATCTTGACCGATGGACCTTGACCTATATCCTGGATGGCCAGGCAGAGCAACGCAGTAAGATCGAAGCAATCATTGATCAATTGGAAATGAATGCGGCTCAGCATCTTATACACGAGCAGGCCAACGGCGTGGTTAAAGAGACCATGGCCCGAGAGATCCAAAACAAAATCAACCGATACACCACCGTACTCAAAGACATCCTGCAGTTCAAGCAATCCAATGGAGAGCCCTCGACCATTTTCCAACAGAAATCTGCAGAGTATCAAACGGCCTTGAACAACCTTCTCAGTCAAATCGGCGAATACCGTTCCATGCTACTGGGAGAACTGACCGCCTCCTACACCAGCTTAGACGAGAAATATGTGGCGGGTAGAAAAGTCATGCTGACGTTTTCCCTGTCCGCGGTACTGTTGGCCTTGGGTGCCGCAGTCATCCTAACGATACAAATTGTCAGACCCATTCGTCGACTACAAGCCGCGACCGATATCATCGGCAAGGGACAGCTCAACCATCGCGTTGACCTGGTCACGGGGGATGAATTTGGCCAACTCTCACAAGCCTTTAATCACATGCTAGACCACTTGGAGCAGACGCTGGTCTCCGTGGAAGAACTCACGCAAGCTCGACAAGAAGCCGATGCCGCCAATGCCACTAAGAGTCGCTTTTTGGCCAATGTCAGCCATGAAATAAGAACACCTTTAAACTCAATGATCAGCATGGCGAAACTGCTTCACAACAATGACCTCAACAATCTGACCGACCGTCAACTCGAACAGGTTGACCTTCTCTACCAAGGCAGTCAACGGCTCTTGGTGCTCATCAACAATGTGCTGGATATTTCCAAAATCGAAGCCGGTAAAATGGGCATTGAACAGGAAACGGTTCTCCTGCATGAGTTACTGTTACGGATCGAAAAACTGGGCATCGCTCAACTTGAATCCCAGGAGGTGACCTTCCAACTCCATCTGGAACCCGGTGTGCCTGAGAAGATCATCTCCGACGAACACAAGCTCTATACCATTCTCACCAATCTCGTCACCAATGCCATCAAGTTTACTCCCTCGGGGCAGGTCAATCTGGACATCTCGGTATGGCATGAGCAATTGCGTTTCCAAGTCACCGATACCGGCATTGGCATTGCCGCCCACCACCTCGATCAAATCTTTGAGGAATTTGCCCAGGCCCAAACCTCTAACACGGATCGCCATCCGGGCACGGGCTTGGGATTGTCCATCACCAAACGTATGACGGAGTTATTGGGAGGAACCATCGCTTTGGAAAGCCAACCCAGCCAGGGAACCACGGTGACCGTATGTGTTCCCTTGATTGAACCTGATGGGGATACCTCTTGGTCTTCGGACAAACCCGCTACCATTACCGATGAAGACCGGCATAAATTTTTCAAGAGAACAAAACCCCTACTCTTGGTGGCCGAGGATGATAAATTCAGCCGATCCGCCATGCGTTTGATGTTGGAAGAGCATTACGACCTGGTCTTTGCCGTCAATGGGCTGGAGGCCGTAAAACTCTATCAAGAGACCTCGCCCGATCTGGTATTCATGGACATCATGATGCCGGTGATGAACGGCACTGAGGCCCTTGCAGCCATCTCCCAACAGAATCCTCAACATAACGTCCCTATTATCGCCTTAACCGCACAAGCCATGACCGATGAACGCGAGGCCTTACAGGCGACTGGATTTACCGACTACCTCAGCAAACCCATTGACGACGAGAAACTGCTTCGTTGCATCGAACGTCACCTGGGGCCTCAACCCTAGGCTTCCTTTAACCTCTTGACAATCGTTACTTGCCCCAGAGATAATGATAATGTAGTGCAGCTACGGATAGAAGGGTGAAACACAACATGAATCATCAGACACCAAAATCTTTATCTAAAACACAGAAACGCGACTCCGCTTGGGCTCAGTTGACCGCAGAGTATCTACAGGATCTTCTCCTTCAACTCTCTGATATCCAAAAGGCGTGGCAGCAAGCCGATTACCCCCAGATCAAACAACATGCTCATCGCAACAAAGGCACTGCAGGAACCTATCAACTCAAATCCCTAAGCGAACTCTTTGCTCTCTTAGAAGAAGCAGCCGAGGATCAACGCCATGCAGACATCACGGGCATCCTGGATCAACTTGAACAGTGTTTGAACCATGAACTGCGAACTCACGTCCCCCCTGCTCCAACCACACCTCCCATGAAAGGAAACGGCCATGAATGACTTCAGGCCCCGGGTACTGACGGTCGATGACGATCCCCATTTGTTGGCCCTGATCGAGCACCACACCCAGCAATGGGAACTAGAGCACGTGGGTGTGCTGAGCTCTAGTGAGATGTGGAAGCAACTGGACCTCAACCGTCCCAATGTCATTCTCCTGGATATCGGTCTGGAAGATGCCGACGGCATCGAACTGGTGGCCCAATTGAGCGAACGGTTCAGTACCATCCCGGTGATCATGATCACGGCCAATGCCACGATTGAAGCGGCCGTGGAATGTATCAAACGGGGGGCCTACGACTTTCTCTGCAAACCCCTGGACTTCGATCGCTTGAAGATCGAGGTTGAAAAGGCCATTGAACGTAACCGCCTCAAGACCCAGATCCAGGCCTATCATCGCACGAATCTGCAAACCGATTTTCACGGTATTGTAGGACGTAGCGAACCCATGAAACAGGTTTACCGGCTCATTGAAACCGTCGCCCCCACCGATGCCGCTATCCTGATTCTGGGCGAAACCGGAACCGGCAAGGAACTGACGGCTAGGGCCATCCACGAATGCAGTGCGCGCCAGGCCGGACCCTTTGTCGCGGTCAATGCCGCGGCCATCCCGCACGAATTGATCGAGAGCGCCCTGTTCGGACATGAAAAAGGATCGTTTACCGGCGCCCATCAGAAACACATCGGATTTTGCGAACAGGCCGACGGCGGCACCCTCTTCCTCGATGAAATCTGTGAGATGGACTACAATGTCCAGGCCAAGCTGCTGCGTTTCCTGCAGGACCATACCGTGCAGAGGGTCGGGGCCAAGCAGAGCCACCCGGTCAATGTCCGTGTAGTGGCAGCCACCAATTGCGATCCCAACGAACAGATCCAAAACCGCAAACTCCGCGAGGACTTCTACTACCGCATCAGCATGATCAATATCGAACTGCCCCCCCTACAACAACGGGGAACCGATATCGATCTATTGCTCCGCTACTTCATGGATCTCAGCGCCGCCAAATATGGCAAGGACCTCCCAACTCTCACCCCCACCGCCATGAACCTGCTGCGTCACTACCCCTGGCCAGGAAATATCAGGCAGCTCGAAAATACCATCGGACGCATGGTCATCACCGCACCGGGCCCGGAGATCACTCCAGACCACTTGCCCCCCGAGATCACCTCTGCCAGCCCCGGGACACAAGCCACTCTTCTCGACCAAGAAAAAACCACCTCCACCCAGGTTCCCTCTCTACAAGACATGGAGTATCAACTGCTCTTGCAAGCCCTGGAGTCCACCCAAGGATCGGTCCCGCAAGCCGCCAAAATACTCGGAATCAGCGAGGCCACCCTATATCGCAAAATCAAAAAGCATGGGATCACCCGCAGCTTTGGCTAACATCCCCTTGTTCTTGCTTTTCCGGCAAATCGATGTTACTTTATCGCTAAGTCCTGCCTTAAATGGACAGCAACCATCATGGTGATGGTTAGCGAATGTGGAGGCCAGCGATTTTCGTAGGGCCATTTATGAACAACGAACGCTTATAGAAGGAGAAACTCATGAGCACTCGATCCATGACCCTGCTAACCACCCTGGTCCTTTGCCTCCTCTCTGCCGGATGCATCTGCTCCATCGGCGGCGGCGAGAAATGTCCACCTGCCCAGCAATGCACCACCGCCGGCCAGGAACTCATCGATCTCAAGAAGGCCCATGACCAAGGCGCCATCACCGACGAGGAATATGATCAAAAGAAGCAATGCATCCTGTCCAACAAATAGCTGACAGGCCCTGCCATTCCCACCAAGCGAACTCAACATGAGCATCAGAAAAGAAACCGATGGTGACTTCGACGCCATTACCGAAGTCACCATCGCCGCCTTTAAAACCCTACCCATCAGCCAAAACACCGAGCAGTTCATCATCAAGGCCCTACGCCAGGCCGATGCACTGACCCTATCGCTAGTTGCTGAAATCGACGGACGCATCGTAGGCCATATCGCCTTCTCCCCCGTCACTCTCTCCGACGGCACCCCTGACTGGTACGGCCTAGGCCCGGTCTCGGTCCTTCCCGACCTCCACCGCCAAGGCATCGGTAAAGCCCTCATCAACGAAGGCCTCTCCCAACTCAAAGCCATGAAAGCCCAAGGCTGCGCCGTAGTCGGACACCCCGACTATTACCCCAAGTTCGGCTTCAAGAACCTCCCCCAACTCACCCACCAAGGCGTCCCGCCCGAGGTTTTCTTGGTGCGACCCTTTACGGAGAACATCCCACAAGGCCAGGTAACCTTTCACGAGGCGTTTAAGGCCACGGAGTGAACAGGCGTCCATTGGGCGTGAGACCTTATTCGAAATCGTCGTCGTCATCAAATTCATCATCATATTGAGGCGGTGACTCCCCCACGATCTTGACGATTTTGAGGTGTTTCTTCTTGCCCGTGGTTTCTGTCACGGCTTCCACCTTGAGACAATGCCACCACTCATCTCCAAAGTCGAATAAATAGTGAAACACATCCTTTTCCTTAAGCCCCACATCACCCATCTTGGTCTTCACAGTGGAACGCTTCTTGGCTCCGAATCCCATGAAATCTTCGAGATTCTGAGGGTGAGTGATTTCCGGTGATTGATAGATCTTTCTAATGTTCTTGGTTTCTTTGCCGGTCAGAAAGAAGGAATAGAGGTGCTCGTCATACCGGTCGAATGCCTCAAAAATCAGGTCGTGAAGATTGTCAAAGGTGCAATTCTCAGACACCTCGATCAGTCGATACACCTTCGGCAATCCGACGATAGTCACTTTAAGCTGATATAATTTCATTTCAAATGCCCCGCTCCTATTAACAAAAAGGTCTATTGTTTTTCACGCGGCTCATGTTTGGAGTCCTTTGAGGCAATGGGAAAGGTCACTCGGTAGTATCCGTTCCTCCACCTTCCTTCGTTGATTCAATCTGTTTGATCATGCGGTCAAAATCACTTTCAAACAGTCGATCCTGGACAATACGATATTTTTCAAACTCACTCTCGGCATGGGCTTTAGCAAGCTCTGCCGTTACCTTGCCTGCGTCTTTAAGAATTTCCCTGTCCCAGAGTTTGAGAAATCCGCTTAATCGCTTTTCCCAATCCTCCATCGTCATCGGAATACGACGCATAGCCTGGACTTCCGCCATGTCAAGATAGGCAGAGACTATTCGCTGCATTTGCCCAAGCTCAAGTTCGGACAGGTAGTTCTTTGCGATGGATACATCATATTTGTGAATTTTCCCTTTAGGGGCACCTTCCCAACTGGTTAACCCCATATGTTCCTTCTGATGGTCCGCACGATCCACGATGACTTCTGCTGCCGTATTGCCATGGATGGCGAAGTGCATCTTGTTCTGAACCGCCGCAAAAAAGCGTTTTGTCGCGGTGGCGGATGGATCATAGTCCAGAGAGGTCGCGTAGATATCCGTGATCTTCTGGTAGAACCTTCGTTCCGAAAGCCGGATCTCCCGGACTTTTTCAAGCTGCCGTTCAAAATAGTCCTCGGTCAGGATGCTGCCCCCATGTTTAAGGCGTTCAACATCCATGGTCCAGCCTTGAATCGTATAATCCTTCACGATTTGATTGGCCCACTTGCGAAACTGAACGGCACGCTCATTCTCAATCTTGAACCCCACTGCAATAATCACCTGGAGATTGTAGTGATCCACTTCGCGACGAACGTCCCTGGTGCCCTCGGTTTGAACTATTAAGTATTTCTTAACAGTTGCTTCGCGTTCCAACTCGTTATCAGCGAAAATACGCTTCAAATGCTGATTAATCGCCGGAACCGACACATCGTAAAGGGTTGCCATCAGCTTCTGCGTCAACCAGATGTTTTCATCCTCATAGCGCATCTCCACACTGGTTTCCGAACCGCCTCCAGCCGCAACAAACGTCAGATACTCCGCAGCCGAAGAGCGGACGATAGAGACCTCTTTTTTGGGGGATTTTCGCTTGTTGTTCTTCATTTCATCCATGCCCCTGTCTTAAAGGTTTTCTTTTGGCTCATGGTTGGAGTCTTTATTTATTTTTGTGGTTAATTAGGTTCACGGTCATCTTGACGATGATATCTTTTTCCTGAGGCTTACTCTCAGCTACCATCAAGGTCAGAGCCACCAAGGCATTGTCTGCTATTCGCTTACCTCCATCCGGGCGATACAGAGATTGATTGATCTCCAAAAACCAGAGAAACATAAACGCCGCAATACGTTTGTTGCCGTCTATGAATGGATGGTTACGCACCAGGAAGTAAAGTAGATGAGATGCCTTTTCCTCGATACTTGGATAGAGTTCCTGACCGCCAATGGCTTGGAAGATATTGGCCAGTGACCCTTGAAAGCTCTCATCCTTTTCTCGACCAAAGAGATCTCCAGCCTCGTAGAGCTTACGTAACTCATCAATTGCCTTACGTGCAGCCTGGTAATCTAGGGGCACCCCGCCTCGATCACTCACATCAGACACCATTACCCGTTGATAGTCATAGGCATCGATCAGATCCAATCCATAGGCGTAGTCACGGATTACATGGATCAAAGGCCGACGATTCATCTGAAGCCAGGGCCTTATTCCCGGCGATCTGATCGATCATCCCAATGGCCTGCTGCAAAGCCTGGAGTTTCTCCGTCTGAGCCTCAAGACGTCTCTGGTTCAGGGTGTACCCCTCCACCAGATGTCGATGAAGCACATTTGTCGCCCAGATGCGAAATTGAGTTCCTCGTATCGAATTGACCCGGTACCCGACGGAAATGATCATGTCCAGGTTATAGAAGTCCATCTGTCGGATTTTGCCATCTTTGGCAACCTGTGCATTTTTTGCACAGGTTGAGGTGGGCTCTAACTCATTTGTTTTATAGATGTTACCAATATGGCGAACAATGACAGTCCTGTCTCTCTGGAATAGTTCCGCCATTTGATGGGCATTCAGCCACACTGTATCATCACGTAGGTTTACCTGTACCTGGGTTTGGCCGTCCTCGGTCTCGAACAGGACGATTTGCCCCTTGGATTCCTCTGGTAGCCCAGTTTTTCCGGTTTCCTTTTGACTCATGGTTGGAGTCCTTTTTTGGGGGGGCAATCTGATCACAGATTACCTTATCTGCGACCTCATGACCCCCAGTCATGCACTCATTTCGAGTTCAATCACATTATTGCTACCCAGTCCATTTGAGCAGATCGAATATCAATCGTGCAAATCCTTTGGCCTTGGCTGGGTCGGAGAACTTACCCGCACAGCGGGTGACAGTGGCCATGTCGTCGTAGGTCATGTAGTTGCGTTTGGAGCCCAGGGACTTACGCATCTTGTCAAAGAGGTTGACAGCATTGATGAGCTGCACCTGGCCGCGTCGCTTCTTGGCCTTTTTGTTGGACAAAATCCAGATGTAGGTGGCAATGCCGGTGTTGTAGAACATGTCCGTGGGCAGGGCCACGATGGTCTCCAGCAGGTCGGCCTCCAGGATGTAACGCCGGATCTCCGATTCCCCGGAACCGGCACCGCCGGTAAACAGGGGCGAGCCGTTGAGAATGATGCCGATACGGGCACCGCCCTCGGAGGCGTCCCTGAGCT
Source organism: Sedimentisphaerales bacterium (assembly GCA_963662565.2). GTDB lineage: Bacteria > Planctomycetota > Phycisphaerae > Sedimentisphaerales > Anaerobacaceae. The sequence goes on from CAXXXG010000026.1 coordinate 79,383, forward strand.
TGCTGATCAGATGCAGCAGAAAGAGCAACGATCCGTCCGAGACCCGCGGCAGGCCCGGACCAAAGCGACCCTCAAAACCCTTGAACTTGTGCTCGTCCTTGATGTCCTTCTCGATCTTCTTCCAGTCCACGCCAAAGGGCGGATTGGAGAGCATGTAATCGAACCGATCCAGGGCCAGGTGGTCCATGGACAGGGTATTGCCCAGCTTGATATTGGTGACATCCTGGCCCTTGATGAGCATGTCCGCCTTGCAGATGGCATAGCTCTCCGGATTCAACTCCTGCCCAAAGGCCCGCATCACCGCCTGGGGATTGAGTTCATGCACATACTCCATGCCCGAGGACAGAAACCCGCCCGTCCCAGCCGTGGGGTCGTAGATCGTGCGAATGATCCCCGGCTTGGTCAGAGCCTCGTCATCCTCCATGAACACCAGCGACGTCGTCAACCGCACAATGTCACGCGGGGTAAAATGCTCTCCGGCGGTATCATTGGAACTCTCGGCAAAACGCCGAATCAATTCCTCGAACACCAAACCCATCTCATAGTTCGAAATGGCTGCGGGGCTCAAGTCGGTTTGTCGCACCTTCTCCACCACCTTGTACAGCAGGTTGGCGTCATTGAGTTGGGCGATAAACTCCGCAAAGTTCAAATACTCAAAGATTTCCCTCGCGTCCTTGGAGAATCCCTGAATATACGAATCCAGGTCATCCTTGATACCCGTCGTACTCAATTTCGACAGATTCAGGGGTGAGACATTGAAAAAAGAAAGACCACCGGTGGCTCTTAACAACAGCTTCTCCTGCCCCTCTTCCGGCAGCTTCTGCTTCTTGACCTTTTCATAGGCCGTTAGCACCTTGGCCTTGCTCTTCTCCAGCACCCCTTCCAAGCGTCGCAACAGCGTAAAGGGCAAAATGATCCGCCCATACTGACTCTGCTTGAAATCCCCCCGCAATAAATCCGCCAGCGACCAAATATAAGCCGCCAGATTATTCGTCTTCTGTGTCATCTAGTAATAGCACTCCATAAAGAGCCAGATTCAGCCCGACTCATAGTATTCTTTGTCACTGACTCAGTACCTCGCCACTCAGCATACCCTGTTTTCTAGGCCTCATCAATCACCTCCCTCATCATCGGTCCCTGTGTCAGGTAAGGCGTCATGCTTTTCTGCCAGGGCCGCTTCGATCAGTTTTCGTTCCTTTTGTATCTCCAGTGTCAGTTCCTCTTCGCTAGGCAGGATGGATAGATACTTGGAGGCGAAGACCTGTTTGCCCTCGCTTAAGACGGAGTATTTAGCCACGGCTTCGGTGTGATCGGAGCAGAGGATCAGGCCGAGGGTCGGGTTGTCCCCCTGGGTTTTATACTGGTCTTCGAACAGCCGGACATAGCCGTCCATCTGGCCCACGTCCGAGTGGGTGAGCTTGCCGATCTTGAGATCGATCAGGACGAAGCACTTTAGGATGAAATTGTAAAAGACCAGATCCACATAGTAGTCCTGCTCGCCGAAGCAAAGACGTTTCTGACGTGCCACAAAGGAAAACCCCTTACCCAACTCCAGAAGGAAGGATTGGAGGTTGTCAATGATGGCCTGTTCCATGGCATTCTCGTGTAGTTGCGGCGAATCTGGCAAGCCTAGAAATTCCAGTACATAAGGCGACTTGATGATCGTCTCGGCAGGTACGGCTTCTCCCGGCAAACGCTGGCGTTGCGGTGCCGAGAGACCCTCTTGGCCGTGATGGGCCATGATTCGTTCATAGGTGGCCGTATGGATTTGTCTCTCCAGTTGGGCCTTGCCCCAACGGCATTCAGCGGCCTCATGTTCGTAGAAATTACGGGCCTGTTCGTTTTTCACCCGCATCAAGGCGCGATAATGGGACCAGGAAAGGTTGGGATGGAAGCCGTGGTCGAATTCGCTACCCACCGGGTACTGTTTTTCGGATTCAGTCAATTTGGTACCCGCCGGGTACTGAATTTGTAACCGGGTTGGGTAGGTAAGATAAAATTTACGGAAGTTTTGTAAATTCGGCACTGAAAACCCTGATCCATAGCGTTTGTTCAGTTTAGCCGATAAGTCCTCCAAGACCTGTTTGCCGTATTCGGCTCGCTCTTTGCCGGCCTGAACCTCTTCAACGATCTCCCGGCCGATGAGCCAATAGGCCAACACCATATTGGTATTGACCGACCGTACCACGCTGGCCCGAGCCTGCTCCAAAATGGACACGATCCGATCAAAGAGTTGATCACCTTCTACCTTGATCAGGCTGTATTTTTTGAATGGTTCATCCTTATTCATTAGGATTGTGACCTCTGCATTCCCTCTCTTGCATTTAGTAAAGATTTAACAGGCAATTCCTGTCGGATCTCCATACAACTCCAAATCCAATCCACTTGGCTCTTAATCTCACCTGTCAACATCAGGTTAATAACTCCATTAAAACCAAAGTGTAAAGACATCACCCCTCCAGGTTCGCCATCACCCAAGAGTCCCAAACCCGGAAGGATCGTTTCCTATCTAGGCTCCTCATCCTATCCCCAAAGTCGTTGGGTGACAAGGGGATAACGCGGTGATGGAAACTGTTGAAAATGAAGATTTGAGGGCATGAAAAAAGCGAGGCTTTGAGGGCCTCGCTTGTCTCTGTGTTTTAGTGCCCAGGAGAGGATTCGAACCTCCACTCCCCGAAGAGAACTAGCCCCTCAAGCTAGCGCGTCTGCCAGTTCCGCCACCTGGGCGAGGCTAAAAGGACGATTATGGTGATTCCTGGTGGGTTTGTCAATTTTGGATTTGGGAAAAATCGCCTTTGAGACACAAAAAAAGCCGGGCCCGTTGACACGGGTCCGGCTTGAAATACAAGATTTGGGAGGCCTAGGCTAGGTGTTGTGGTCCAGGAAGCCTTCGAGCTTGCGGGCACGCACGGGGTGCTGGAGCTTGCGAATGGCCTTGGCCTCGACCTGACGCACACGTTCACGCGTGACCTTGAAGATCCGGCCCACCTCTTCGAGGGTGTAGGTGTAACCGTCGCCGATGCCGTAACGCAACTTGATGATCTCACGCTCGCGATAGGACAGGGTCTTGAGCACGATGTCGATGCGTTCCTTGAGCATCTCCTGCGTGGCCGAGGCCACGGGCGAGTCCACGTCGTCGTCTTCGATGAAGTCACCGAAGTAGCTGTCTTCGCTCTCGCCGATGGGACGGTCCAGGCTGATGGGGTGCTTGGAGATATTGAGTACGCGCCGGGTCTCCTGCACGGTCATGCCCACCTGCTTGGCGATTTCCTCGATGGTCGGTTCGCGCCCGAGTTCCTGGTGCAGGTGCTTACTGGCAGCACGCAGGCGACTCATGGTCTCGATCATATGGACCGGGATACGAATGGTGCGGGCGTGGTCGGCAATGGCACGGGTAATGGCCTGGCGAATCCACCAGGTGGCGTAGGTGCTGAACTTGTAACCGCGGCGGTATTCGTATTTGTCCACGGCTCGCATCAAGCCGGTGTTGCCCTCTTGAATGAGATCGAGAAAACTCAGACCACGGTTACGATACTTCTTGGCAATGGATACGACCAGACGCAGGTTGGCGCTGGAGAGGGTCCGCTTGGCCTCTTCGTATTGACTGAAGACGCGATCGATGGTACGCAGTTTTTTGTCGAGCTGCACCGGGGTTTCCAGGATCAGTTCCTGCAAACCGGCGAGTTCCTGCTTGACGGATTCGATGTCCTCTGCGGTCATGATGTTGTTGGGACCCTTTTCGATGGTCTTTTCCAATTGATGCATCTTTTCGCAGACGCCATGCAGCTTGTTGCGAATGGGGGCAATGCGACTGGTACGCAGGCTCAATTCTTCCAAGAGCGTGGCGATCTTGCGACGATTCAAATGGAGATGACGCAATTCGACCTTGGCGTCATCCACATGTTCGGTGCCCATGACCTTGTGGAAGAGCTTCTGGTCGATCTCCATGAGGGTGTTGACCGTAGCCAGGTTGGTGGGAATCCGCTTGCGAATAGCAGTCTTACCGGTCAAAGGCGTGGTCCCCACCTTGATGGTGCGATCGAAGGACAACAGGCTGTCATAGACCTGTTGCAAGAGATCGACCGCGGCCCGGGCACAGTAGTCGCATTGCAGCATCTTACGACGAAAGGCCTGACGCGTGATCTCGATCTTACGGGCCAGGGCGATTTCGGAGTCACGATCCAACAGGGGAATCTGGCCCATCTGGGTCAGGTACATACGGATGGGATCATCGATGCGACGCGAGACTTCGCTCTCGACCAATTCGCGTTCGAGTGTGGCATCGTCATCTGCGGCATCGTCATCATCGTCATCCGACTCTTCAAAGGCGTCGTCATCCGGATCAATCCCACTGGAGGCCACATCTGCGTCGTCCAAAAGACTGACGCCCAGTTCATCCAGGGTTTCGATCAACTTTTCCAAACGGTTGGCATTGACGGCGTCATCGGGCAGTTCCCGATTGATCTCGTCATAGGTAAGGAAACCCTTCTTACGCCCCTTGGCAATCAAGGCCTTGATCTTGGCCTCACTGTCGAGACTGACCTCTTCGGGAGACTTTTCTTCCTGGGCCTCTTCAACCTCGTCTTGGGGCTCTTCGAGTACGACGTCTGCTTCTTTTTTCGTTGCCTTCTTTTTTGTCTTCTTTTTGGCCACTGCCGGCACCTCAAGTCCAATCTATTTTATAATGTCGTCGCCCCACCAATTTTGAACATTTTTCTACCTATCCCGTCGGAGTCGTTGGCGACAGACACCCCGATGGCTTTTAAATAACGTTGCCTTTATGTCACCAGCCCCAGATTATGGGTCCGACGACGTCGACCCTGCTGGGCACTCTGACGCAAACGTTGCTCTGTCTGGCTATCCACCACCCGTCCCGAGGCCTTTTGCTCCAAATCCAACAACACGTTGGTGGCGTCCTGGAGTCGCTCGGCAAACGCCCCCTTTTGCTGCCCTACCTGGGTTAGCTCGGAGATGAGTTGGGCGGTTTGCACCGATTCGATCCGGGCCAGGACATCGGTACAACGGATGTCTCCCCGGGTTTGGATCAAACCAAACAGGATTTCTGCAATTTCTCTTAATATCGGCGTTTTAAAAGACTTAACTGAAATAACCGTCTCTACGCCCCGATAAAGTTCCGGTTCATTCAACAAGACCTCGAGGATCTCACGTTCGGTTACGGTGCGTAAATTCGGGGCCGTTTCGACCGGAGCTGGGGCCTCAGGAGCCCTATCCACGCCCTGTCGCGACTGCTCTTGACGGCGCAGGCGATTGCAGCGTTTGAGCAACTCGTCATCGACCTGACTGCTGGGCAGTCCCATGAGCTGAGCCAATCGATTAACGATCAAACCCCGCTCCACCAGGCCCAGGTTGCCCCCCACCATGCTGGTGGCGATGGTCTGGAGATACTCCTCGATAGCGGCCTTTTGGCCGGATAGAGACTGATCCGCCTCGAATTGTTGCAGGAGACGGTCCCATTTGAACTTAAAGACATCCACGGCCTGATCCATAACCGCTTGAAAGGCCTCGGGCCCCTGAGACAGGATAAAGTCACAGGGATCCTGCCCTTCGGGCATGGAGGCGATCTTGATGTCCACCTGCAGTCGCAGACACACGTCAATGGCCCGGTTGGCTGCGGTTACCCCCGCTACATCACCATCATAAACCAGGATCAAACGCTTGCGGGCGTAACGCCGCAACATGCGGGCATGTCCCTCGGTAAAGCTGGTGCCCAGGGTGGCCACCACATTGGTGCACCCGGCCTGATGGGCCATGATCACGTCGGTGTAACCCTCGACCACAATGGCCTCGGAGGTCTCGACCATGCGGTGACGGGCCTGGTACAGACCGAAAAGACAGTTGCTCTTGTCGAACAGGGGTGTGGCCGGTGAATTGAGGTACTTGGCCGGATCATCGGCCAGGGTACGTCCGCCAAAGGCAATCACCCGTCCGGTGGCATCCAGGATGGGAAAGATCAGGCGGTTGTTGAATTTATCACTGCGTCCCATGCCCACCAATCCGGCAGACTTGAGCAGGATGTCATTGATGTTGCGCTGTTGGGCCGCTTGATAGAGATCGTTATTACTCTCCAGGGCCAGCCCCAATCTCCAGGTCTCGATACTCTCGGCCGAGATGCCACGATCCTGGAGATAGGCCCGGACCTGTCGACCCTTGTCGGCGTCACCAAGATTGGCCTGGAAGTAACGGCAGGCCCAGTCATTGACCCGAGCCAGTTGCACGGGATCACCCTGTGGACGCCCTGGCTGGCCGGGTTGCGGTTGGCGACGTTGCAAGGGCTCCAGCGGAATCCCGGCCCGCTCGGCCAGTCGTTGCACAGCCTGGGGAAAGCTCAGGTTTTCCTGCATCTGCACGAACTTGATGACGTCCCCCCCCATGCCGCAGGAAAAGCATTTGAAGATCTGCTTATTCGGGGATACGTTCATGCTGGGGCGATGGTCGTCGTGGAAGGGACAGATCCCGACGTATTCGCGGCCCTTCTTGATCAGTTTGACATAGTCACTGATCACGTCCACGATGTCCAACGCCTGTTGAACGCGTTCTATAGTTGTATGATCATACCCTAACGGCATACCAATAGCTCTGTTCCAAACTCAATACAATGCAGGAATGGGGGAGGCTCCAGGCTTGTCGCATCCTATCCATAGGAGGCCCCTGCTGAGAACTGCTCATTTCAACCCAGCTATAGACATAGGAACCTGATCCCCTAAAAGTCAACTCTTTCATGCGAAATTTGCGAAAAACTCGCCTTTTTGCTGCTTTAAGTGTTCATTGGACACACGGTGAATTAAGACATAACCCATAAAACACCGTTTCCAATGCCTTCAATATAGTTAAGGAGTCAAGTGTGCCAGGTTTTGTTTCAGGCAAGATCAAAAAAATCTGTGGTGTTTTTCCAGGTGATGTTGGCCAGTTCCTCAAGATCCACTCCCTTGATGCCTGCTAGACACCGGGCCGTATGCACCACTAAGGCCGGTTCGTTAATCTTCTGCTTGCGCATAGGGGCCGGGGATAGGTAGGGGCAATCGGTTTCGACCATGAGCCGTTCCAGAGGGACGCAAGCCGCAGCCTCCCGTATGGCCTCGGACTTCTTGAAGGTCAGGGCCCCGCTAAAGGAGAAGAAAAAATCACGTTCCACACCTTGGTGGGCCTGATCCGCGTCGCCCGTGAAGCAGTGCAGGACCACGGCCTTGAGGCGTCCCTGATAGTCATCCAGGATCTCCAGGGTTTCAGAAAAGGCCTCACGCGTATGAATCACTACGGGTAGGCCGACCTCCACGGCCAGGTCCAGATGTTGGCGAAACACCGCCTGCTGGGTTTCATGGGGCGAGAAGCTGTAGTGAAAATCCAGACCGGTTTCCCCGATGGCCACCACCTTGGGCTCGGCGGCCCATTGCTTTAACTGCTCCAGACTGGCTTCGTCAGCATCTTTGGCGTCATGAGGGTGGATGCCTACCGTGGCGTACATGGCCTCATGGGCCTGAGCCAAAGCCAGGGCCTTACTCGATTCAGAGAGGCTCGTACCGATAGTGATCCAACGGGTCACATCGGCGGCCCGGCTACGCTCCAGCACAGCTGCGAGATCATCAGCCAAGACGTCAAAGGTTAAATGGCAATGGGAATCGGTTAACTGCATAAAACACCAAAAGGGTTCCAGGTTCACGGTTCACCGTTCAAGGTTGTATGAAGTCTATTGATGACCCCAGGACCGTGCTCAGTGAAACTCATTCAAACGATAATTGCTTCCCGCATCATTCCAATATTCCACCATTCCAACATTCCAGCCGCAGACATTAAATGTAGCAAATCTTGGGGATCTGACAACCGGATTTTGCCGATCTACCCATTTGACAGCCCCCATGTCCACACGTAATATAGGTGGTTTTCGTAATCTTGTTGAGGATTCTAGAAAATGGCTGATAAACCCAAGGGGTATCGTGACACGCTGAATCTGCCCAAGACCGCCTTTTCCATGAAGGCCGACCTGGTGCAGCGGGAACCACAAATGCGCAAGCAATGGGACAAGGACGATATCTATGCCCAGATTCGTTCGGCCCGCGACGGTGCCCCCCGTTACATTCTGCACGACGGTCCACCCTATGCCAACGGCGATATCCACATGGGCCACGTCATCAACAAGGTGCTCAAGGACTTCGTGCTCAAGTACAAGACCATGTGCGGATTCGACGCCCCCTACATCCCGGGTTGGGATTGCCACGGTCTGCCCATCGAGGCCAAGGTCATGGCCGAACTGGGCGACAAGGCCAAGGAAATGGCCAAACACGAGGTACGGAGGGACTGCTTCAAGTATGCCCGCAAGTACGTCCAGCTCCAGGCCAAGCAGTTTCAGGCCCTGGGCATCTACGGCGACTTCGAGAATCCCTACCTGACCTACGATCCGGCCTACGAGGCCGGCATCCTGGAGGTCTTTGCCGAACTGGTGGACAAGGGCCTGGTCTATCGCCAGCTCAAACCCATCCACTGGTCTGTCGGTTGTGAGACGGCCCTGGCCGATGCCGAGTTGGAATACCACGACATCACCTCATCCAGTGTCTACGTCAACTTCCCGGTCACGGACGAAACCCGGGCCAAGCTGGCCGAACTGGGCCTGGTCACGACCGAGCAGGCCGAAGGTGCCGAGGTGTGCTTCATGATCTGGACCACCACGCCCTGGACCCTGGCCGCCAACCTGGCCGTGGCCGTGCACCCGCGTCTGGACTACACCACCCTGAGCTATGAAAAGAACGGCAAGCGTTTCGTTTCCATCGTGGCCACGGATCGCATCGAGGCCGTGGTGACCGGCGGTGGTCTGGCCGAGGGCGAATACCAAGTCGGCGTCCAGACGGTCAAGGGTGAACAACTGGAACGCCTGCGTTATAACCACCCCTACATCGAACAGAATCCCACGGACCAGGATGCCTACTTTGTGGCCCTGGCCGAATATGTCACCACCGAGGACGGCTCCGGCCTGGTACACACCGCACCCGGTCACGGCCAAGAGGACTACATGACGGGTCAGAACTACGGCCTGGCCATCTACTCGCCCGTGCTGGACGACGGCACCTACGACGACACCGTACCGGACTGGCTTCAAGGCAAGAGCGTGCTCAAGGTCGATCCCGAGGTAAACGCCCACCTGGCCCAGACCGGCTGGCTCTTCAGCGAAAAGGAAATCCTGCATAGCTACCCGCACTGCTGGCGCAGCAAGGGCCCGGTGATCTTCCGGGCCACGGAGCAATGGTTCGTCAGCGTCGGCAACGAGATCGAGGCCTACGGCAAGAACCTGCGTGAACTGGCCCAGGCCAGCACCTCACAGGTCAAGTGGATCCCGGCCTGGGGACAAAAACGCATTGAGGGCATGCTCGAATCGCGTCCGGACTGGTGCATCAGCCGCCAACGCAGTTGGGGCCTGCCCATTCCGGTCTTTGTCATGCCCGACGGCACGCCGCTCTTGACCAAGGAGTCGGTCATGGCCGTGGCCAAGCATGTGGAGAAACATGGCTCCAACAGTTGGTTCCAACACAGCCCGATCGAGATCCTGGGTGAGGACTTCCCCCTGCCCGAGGGCTTCGTCATGGACCAACTGACCAAAGAAGAGAACATCTTCGACGTGTGGTTCGAATCCGGCTGCAGTTGGTACAGTGTCTGTGCCCGCCGCAGCGGTTGGGACGTACCCGTGGACCTGTACCTGGAAGGCTCGGATCAGCACCGCGGCTGGTTCCAATTGTCCCTGCTGCCCGCCCTGGGCGTCACGGGCAAACCGCCCTTTAAGAGCGTACTGACCCACGGTTTTACGGTCGATGAAAAGGGCATGAAACAATCCAAGAGTCTGGGCAACTATGTCAACGCTCAGGACGAGATCAAGAAATACGGATCCGACATCCTGCGGCTCTGGGTGGCCAGTGTCAATTATCAAGAGGACATGCGGTGCAACGACGAGCTCATCGGCAAGACCCAGGATGCCTACCGTAAGATCCGCAACACCCTGCGTTACCTCTTCGGTAATATCAACGACTTCAACCCGGCCACCGACAGCCTGCCCTACGATCAGTTGCAGCAGATCGACCAGTGGGCCTATCTGCAGTTGCAGCAACTCATCGAACAGGTACGTGCGGCCTATGACAACTTCACCTTCCACCGGGCCTATTCGATGATCTACCAATTCTGCACCGTACAGATGAGTAGCATCTACATGGACGTACTCAAGGATCGCATGTATTGCGAGGCCGCCGACGGCCCGGCACGACGCAGTGCCCAGACCGTGATGGCCAAGATCCTGGACGCCATGATCAAGCTGCTGGCCCCCATCCTGGTCCACACGGCCGAGGAGGCCTGGGACGCCCTGCCCTTCAAGTCCGAGGACGTCACCACCGTGCACCTGGCCACCATGCCTGAGCCGGATGCGTCACTGGACGTGGATGCGGAACTGGCCAAGTGGAACACCCTGCTGGGTCTGCGGGACGAGGTGCTTAAGGCCCTGGAAGCCCTGCGTCAGGACAAGGTCATCAACAGCAATCAGGAGGCCTCAATCACCCTGCGTTGCAGCAAGAATCAAGCAGCAACTGTCGAGGCCTTGGGCGTCGAGCAGTTTGCGGCACTGTGCATTGTCAGTGAAGTCATCCTGGAACACAGCGACAGCGAGACATCGGTCACGGCCAGCAAGAGCAGCCATGCCAAGTGTGATCGATGCTGGAACTACTGGCCATCGGTTGGGCAAGACGCTAATAAGCCGGACCTCTGCGCTCGCTGCATCAGTGTGCTTTAGATTATAGATCGCAGTTCACAGATCATAGATAACATCAAAAGATCTATCTAAACAATCGTGAACGGTTGAACCTAGAACCTAAATAAAGACAAAAAGCCCTGGCCGGTTGAATCCCGACCAGGGCTTTCTTAACATTCCTCCTTCACTTATAAGTATTTCGCTTAAGGAGCAGGTCGGGTCAAAATTTGGACCTCGGCCACCTTCACCCCCACAGTTCCTGCGGGCAAAAGATTGGTATTTAAACCCGCTCCGTAGAGATTGAAATGAATGACCTCGGTTCCGGGACCCACGGTACCCGGATCGGGATTCCAGGTTGCCGTCCAGGTGCCTCCGGCAGCGGACGCCGCACTGATCTCCAGCTTGAGTTCGGCCTCAAAGGTGGAGGTCACGGTGCGTGACACCGAACCACTGATATTAATGATACCCGGCTGGGGATTGGGGACATTGTAGAGGACATCGACGGTCGCCAGCGGCAGCCATGTACCGCCTCCACCGCCGCTACTCTGGCGTTCATAGGCCCCCATGTCGATGGTACCGCCATAGACTCGGCTGTTGTTTACTAGATCAACAGGCAGGTATTCAGTGACATTACCATCGTCATCCAAATCCAGATCATCGACCGGGCGTAGGGCATTGGCGCCCACATTGAGACTGGGGGAGGTGCTTTGCAGGGTGTAATCACCTTCATACCATTCGCCTTCGACACTGTACGCTCCAGGGCTGACAAACAACGGATCACTGTTGATATTGCCGCTGCCGGTATACCCCCCCTGGACATTGCAGTATTGAACATCGATCAGGCCGGTATTGTTGGACCAGATCTCGTCGCCACCGTTGTAGAGGATGCTGTTGTACACGGTCACGGCATCGGTCGATGTCCCCCAGACAAATGAGACAACGGTCTTGTTGCCGGCTCCGTTATCAGCCAGGGTACTATTCATGATTCTCAACTTACTGCCTTGGGCGTAGATGGCATCTCCGCCAAAAATTGACCCGTAATCACTGGAGTTACCCGTCATGAGGACATTGACCATGTTAACATCGCTGGCACTACTATAGATCCCACCGCCATTGACCAGGGCTCGATTGCCGTGCAGTTGGGTATTGGCCAGGTAGAGATCCGCGTTTTCACAGTACACCGCGCCGCCTGTGGCCGAGACACTCGAGCGAATGATACAATTGGCAACCGCCAAGACACCATTGTCTACGCTCAGGCCCGCACCACGCTCGTAAGGGGCACTGGTCCCATTGGCATAGCCGGACTTGATGACAAATCCATCTAAACGGGTTCCCTCAGAGGTCTCCGTGGCCGTGACCACGCGATAGCTATTGTCAGCTTTAAAGAGAATATTCCACAGATCATTGTCATCAAGGTCACCACTGAGAATGGTAGGCGTCGCGTCAAAATCTCGTTCATCAGGGTCGCTGGCTCCGTAACCGGCATAGCTTCCCTTGAGGACGAGTTGATCGATCAGATCGAACGAGGCGGCCTTGTCCCCGGCCGTCAAACCATCGTCTGGATGATAGGTTCCGTCCGCCACACGAATCTCATCTCCGGGTTGAGCAATGGCCAATGCGGCCTGCAAGGTGGTAAAGGCCGTGGCCCAACTTGATCCGGTCTGCCAGATGGCCGGGGAGTTCTCATCCACATAATACACGTTGCCTGAGGCTGCCACTGTGAAGAAGACCGCAAAGGGGGTATTCGGATGGACACAATAAAAGGTCCAATCCCCGGGTGAAAGTGTTCCAAAAATCCCTTGCAATCCACAGACCGGCATTAAAATCAAGGTACAATAGGTTGGAGCCGGAGGTTGGTAAAACAGTTGAATGGTCTTGTTAATGCTATCAATCGCCAAAGTGGGAGTTCCACCGAGGTTCACCTCGCCCACACAACTGTTGCTGTAGACACTCGTAGGGCCGGCAAAGCTCACGACATCTGAGGGCCCTGGGTTACTCGGGCTCACCGTCCAACTGGACGGCGGAACAGAACCCAAAGTCCATGTAACCGACTGTCCGAGGGCCACAAGAGAAAATGACAAGAGCAGGACAGTGGATAGTAAAAAAGTGCGGAATTTCATCTCTCGATCCTTTCAGAAAAGATCTCCATCTCAGTTAACCCATGTCTACGCTACATGGATTAATTTAGGAACTTCAATGACTTACCAAAACTGTTTAAAACGATCCTTACACCTCTGACATGTGACGGGCTTTTTTACGAAAATATCAGATTTAAGGATTGTAACGACACACACATCATCTTTTCCACGACTTGCGAGTGACTATTGTTCAGGCCACTTCAAGGATTCATGCGGTTAATGACAACTTAGAGAAGCCTGTTTTGAAGCTTGAGTTATAGATTACCCCCAAATTATGAAATCAGCATTAAAATCAAACTTTTTGCCAATTTTGTGTATGCCCTTCGGTCCTCTAGAGGTCTAGTCCTTCATAAGTTAGGGCTTGATGTCTAGTGATTATTTCAGTAGATATGGTCCTTTCGATTCTGGCAAAGCCAGTTTGTTAAACTAGTTAAACACATTACCCAGATAGAACGCCGCTTTCTTGAGCAAAACGGCGACAAAGAGGAGACCTCAATGGATGTAAAGCAAATCGGGCATCTCGTAGAGGAAAAGAGCCAGTTCGTACGAACACTGCTCTCGGAACTGGACAAGATGATCGTAGGCCAACGCGTCATGTTGGAACGGATGCTGGTGGCCCTGCTGTCCAATGGCCATATCTTACTGGAGGGTGTGCCCGGCCTGGCCAAGACCACGGCCGTAACCGCCCTGGCCAAGGCCATTGACGCGGATTTCAAGCGTATCCAGTTTACCCCGGACCTCTTGCCCGCCGACCTGGTTGGGACCCAGATTTACCGGCAGTCCGATGGGGAATTTCAAACCCGCAAGGGCCCGCTGTTCGCTAATATCATCCTAGCTGATGAAATCAACCGTGCCCCCGCCAAGGTCCAGAGTGCCCTGCTCGAGGCCATGCAGGAACGTCAGGTCACCATCGGTGAGGAAACCTTTGCTCTGCCGGCCCCCTTCCTGGTGCTGGCCACCCAAAATCCCATCGAGCAGGAAGGGACTTACCCCCTGCCCGAGGCCCAATTGGACCGCTTCATGCTCAAGGTCAAGATCGACTATCCCTCCAAGGACCAGGAACGTCAAATTCTGGACCTCATGGCTGCCACCAGCAAAACGATCAATATTCAACCGGTGATCACCCCGGCCCAGATCGCCGAACTCCGCTCCGTGGTCGATGAAATCTACATCGACGAAAAGATCAAAGACTACATCGTGGACATCGTCTGTGCCACACGCGCTCCGGAAAAATACGGATTGGGTGGCCTCAAAAATCTGATCAGCTTCGGCGCCTCTCCACGTGCCACCATCTTCCTGGCCATCGCGGCCAAGGCCCAGGCCTTCCTGAGCCAACGCGGTTATGTCACGCCCCAGGACGTCAAGACCATCGGCATGGACGTCCTACGTCACCGTGTCATCGTCAGCTACGAAGCCGAGGCCGAGGACAAGACCAGCGAAGATATCATCCAAACCATCTTTGACAACATTGAAGTGCCATAGCGAAGCCTTACAAAATCATGATAGGCAAGCACCCATTATTCCAATATTCCATTATTCCAATATTCCAGTGATTTTATGTTACCCGAAGAACTGGTCCAAAAAATCAAGAGTATACAGATCTTTACCAAGCGGTCGGTGGACGCCAGCTTTGCCGGTCAGTATGAGAGTGTGTTCAAGGGCCGCGGCATGCAGTTCGATGAGGTCCGTGAGTACACCCCCGGTGACGATATCCGTGACATCGACTGGAACGTCACAGCCCGTACGGGTAGGGCTCACATCAAGCGGTTCGTGGAAGAACGCGAGATGACCCTGCTGTTTGCCGTGGACTTGAGTGCCTCCGGCCAATTCGGAACCATCAACAAGACCAAGAGCGAGTTGGCCGCCGAGTTCTGTGCAGTATTGTCCTTTGCTGCGGCCAAGAACAATGACAAGGTGGGCTTGATCATCTTCACGGATCAGATCGATCTCTATATTCCTCCCAAGAAAGGCATGCGTCACGTCCTGCGACTGGTGCGGGAACTACTCAATTTCGAAATGCCTAAACGCCGCACCGATATTCCCATGGCCTTGGATTACATCGCCCGCGTGACCAAAAAGAAGGCCACGGTCTTTGTGGTATCCGACTTCATTGAAACGGATATCAAGAAGCCCCTGAGCCTGTTGAATCGGCGACACGATGTCATTGCCGTGCCCGTACGAGACCGGGCCGAGATCGCCTTACCGAACATCGGTATCATCGAACTGCAGGATGCCGAAACCGGTGAGTTGATTCTGGTGGACACCACCAGCCGCCGCTTCCGTGACAGCTATGGTCAGAACACCGGTACCAGTTTTGAACAACTCCAGGGGCTGTTCCGCTCGATCAGTGTGGACTGTATCCCGATTACCACGGACAAGCCTTATGTGCAGGATGTGGTGCAGTTTTTTCATATGAGACACAGACGGTTGTAAGCCAGGAGTCAGAACACAGAATTCAGGATTCAGAATAATGGAAGGCAAATTGAATTTCTCATTACCGGAAAATAAGCCTCAGAAGTCCTCGGGACAGGTGGGCGTGGTACTGTTGTTGCTGGTGGCTATTGGACTGGGGGCCGTCAGTGTGGTCTTGCAGTTGAAGGGATCAGCCTCGTCACCCGTGACCATGATCGAGCCCGGACTATCAACCGAACAGGCCAAGGATTTGGCCACCAAGCTGTCACAACGTAATCTCTACGATCAAGCAGCCTCAGTCTGGCAAGATTATCTCGTTCACTCAGACCTGAACGATCAAGAACGGGCCCAAGCCCTGTTTCAAATTGGTCTGCTGCGGGAAAAGGCCGAGCAGTACGGCCCAGCCGTGGAAGCCTTTTACCGCAGTGAAATGACGGCTCCTCTAGACAACCTCGCCAATCCCATCAAGAGCCACATCCAGACCTGTTTTGAACGGATGGGCAAGTTCTCAGCCCTGCGTTACGAATTGATGGACCGCACCGGTTACCATCCCACTGACGAGGCGGGCACCTCCAAGGTGGTTGCCGAAATCGGAGCGGAAAAGATCACCGAGACCGACCTGGGGGCCTTGATCGAACAGACGATCGACAATCAACTGGCTCCCATGACCGCCTTCATGTCACCGGAGCAAATGCAACAACAGAAACAACGCATGCTGGAGCAATTCAAGACCCCCTCGGCCAAGCAACAGTTCCTGACCCAATGGCTCAGCCAGGAACTGCTCTATCGCCAGGCCCTGGAATCCGAGCTAAACCAAAAGCCCGAGGTCAAGCGTCAACTCGACGACATGACCCGACAACTGCTGGCCCAACAACTGATGACCCAGGAATTGGCCAGCAAGATCCACATCACCGAAACCGACCTGAGCAGCTACTATGAAGCCAACAAGGCCAAATATGTTCAACCTGCTCAAGCCCAAATTCGCCACATCCGCGTTAGTGATGAGCAAACGGCCAAAGACGTCATCGCCCGTCTCCAGGACGGTGACGACTTCGCTCAACTGGCCCAGGACCTCTCTCTAGACGAATCCACCCAGCAAGATGGCGGATCGATTCCATCGCCCGTGACACCGGGTAGTACCGTCCCCGGCATTGGGAATGCCCCAGGTCTCAACACGGCCATCTTCTCGGTTGAGACACCGGCTCTCTTGCAACAGCCCTTCCAAGGTGAACAGGGCTGGGAGGTCATTCAAGTCGATAGCAGGACCCCTGAACGCCAAATCCCCTACGACCAGGCCCAACAGCAGGTCATGCGTGACTTAACCCAACAGAAGCAACAAGAGGTCCAGGACCAGTTCCTGCGACAGATCATGGATCAATACCAGGCCGTGATTCATACGTCGGTGTTTAAGAGTTCAGAGTCCTAAGTTTTAAGTTCTGAGTTAATGACTAATTTCATTAAACATATTGGTTTTGCATGTGCAATCACCTTGCTGTTGGTGGGTGGATGTCGCAAGTCATCTAATGTTAGTACGAGTGACGTCGACTACACGGTAGATGAGGTCTTTGAACGGGGTCCCCTGACGGTGCATGTGCGACTGGATCGGGTCGAGCTGAACATTGCTCAGAAACTGCAATTGCAACTAGAGGCGTCCACCGATTCCGATTACGACGTGATTTTACCCAAGGTGGACAAAATCCTGACTCAGTTTGGTATTTTGGATTGGTATCGTCACCCCGATCGGCTCGACGCTGACCAACGTCTCATCCGCACGCAGGACTATGAGTTGGAGCCCTACCTCTCGGGTGACTACGAGATCCCGGGCTTGACCTTTGTCTTTTATGACGCCAACGACCCCAACGACACGCACGAGTTGACCACTGAACCCATCACGGTCAAGGTAACCTCCCTGTTGGGAGATGATCGTAACGACTTGACCATCGCAGACATCGAGGATGTGGTGGATGTCCCCAGGCCTCCGATCAACTGGAAACTTTGGATCGCCTTGAGCATCGTATTATGGACCACGGTGGGTGCCTTGGTAGTGGCCATGTTACGTCAACGTGGGCCCATGGCCGAGATGCGTGTTTACAAGCCCGCCCACGAGGTAGCCTATGCCCGCTTGCAGGCCTTGGTTGCCGAGGATCTCGTCTCCGCCGGGCACATCAAGGAATTCTATCAACGCATTAATGCCATCCTGCGTCACTACATCGAAGACCGCTTTAACCTGCGGGCACCGGAACGGACGACCGAAGAGTTCTTGTTCGAGTTGCACCAAACGGATCATCTCAATGACGAACACAAGGCTCGCCTGGGTGAATTTCTGGAGCACTGCGACCTGGTTAAATTCGCCAAACACCAACCCGGCGAAGCCGAGATCCAACGGACCTTCGACTTGGTCAAGCAGTTCATTGAGGCCACCCGCAGCGATGAAAGCCAGGTGGATGTCACGGACCACGTGCGCACCACACCACCCCCGATTCCGGAGGGCCGCAAATCATGATGGACTTTGCCTCTCCCTGGATGCTCTTGTTATTGCTCTTTTTACCGCTGATGGCCTGGTGGTCCTGGCGGCAAAAGGGAACCGCGGCCGTCACCTTCTCCAGCCTACGTCACATCCGCAACACCCCCGGCTCCTGGCGACTGAAACTACGTCCCCTGCTGGGGCTGCTGCGTTGGCTGTGCGTGGCCTTTCTGATCATTGGTCTGGCCCGCCCCCGCAAGGGCACCGTTTTATCCGAGATTTCGGCTGAGGGTATCGCCATCGAGGCCGTGGTGGACCGTTCCAGCAGTATGGCGGCCGAGATGCAGTACAAAAACCAAAAACTCAATCGTCTAGAGGTCGTCAAGCAGGTCCTGACCGATTTTATCAAGGGCGATGGCAAAGATTTCGAGGGACGACCCGGTGACATGATCGGATTGGTCACCTTTGCCGGTTACGCCGACACCACCTGCCCCCTGGTTCTGAGTCATAACGCGCTACTGCAGTTTCTCAAACAGACTGACATTGTGAACATCAAGAGTGAAGACGGCACGGCCATTGGAGATGGTATCGCCCTAGCTGCGGCACGACTTAAAAAGGCCGAGGAAGAGCTCCAACGTCGTCGTATGAAGATGGGGTTGGGCGATCAAGTGGAGAATTCGACGGGGGATTACCGCATTCGTAACAAGGTCATTATCCTCCTAACCGACGGCATTCACAACCGCGGCATCAATCCACTCAGTGCCGCCGATCAAGCCAACGAATGGGGCATCAAGGTCTATACCATCGGTATCGGCTCCAAGGATTCCTATCGCACCGTCGACACCCTGATGGGGCCTATGCGGGTCCCCACCCGGGATGAACTCGACGAAGAACTGCTGACGGCCGTGGCCGAACGCACAGGCGGCTTCTACGCACGGGCCGACGACGCGGACTCCCTGCGTCAGATTGTGGAAAAGATCAACCAGCTGGAAAAGACCGAGGTCAAGTCGGTCCAATACACCGAATATAGCGAACGCTTTAATTGGTGGACCTGGCCCGCCCTGGGATTGTTGCTGTTGGAAATTGTTTTGAGTTGCACCCTGTTTAGGAAGATTCCCTGATGCTTGGCAACGACACTGCATTATGGTTTCTGTTTCTCGTACCCGGAGTGATCCTGCCGGTGTTCATCTGGAACTTCGTACGCAAAAAACGGGCTCTTCACCTGTTGGCTCAACATGAGATGCTGGGTAAGATCAATCGCACCGTCAGCCTCAAGCGTCAGATCCTTAAGGCGACCATGGTGACTCTGGGCTTTACCTCGGTCGTAATCGCTCTGACCCAACCCAAGTGGAATCCCCAGCCCCAACCCATCAAACGACAGGGACGTGACATCTGTATTCTGCTGGACACCTCACGTTCCATGCTGGCCGAGGATATCAGTCCCAGTCGCCTGGAACGTTCCCTGTTGGCGATCGGGGATCTGCTGGAAGTCTTGCAAGGGGATCGTATCGGCATCGTGACCTTTGCCGGGAACGCCACGGTCAAGTGTCCCATGACCCAGGACTACAGCTTCGTGCGCATGATGCTTTCGGATATCTCGACAGAGAGCAACAGTCTCGGTGGCACCATGATCGGTGATGCCATTCGCAAGGCCACCAAAGACGTCTTTGATAGCCAGACGCGACAATACAAGGACATCATCCTGATCACCGATGGCGAGGATCACGATAGTTTCCCGGTTGACGCCGCCGTTGCCGCTGCCGAGGAAGGTGTACGGATCATCGCCATTGGACTGGGCGACGAAGACGAGGGCAGCCGTATCCCCATCACCAATGCCAATGGCGTAACGACCTACTTGAAATATCAAGGCAAAGAGATCTGGTCCAAGCTGGATGGTGACATGCTCAGAGAGGTCGCAGCAGCCACACGCGATGGCCGCTACCTCGGCGTCAAGCCCGGCACAACCCTGGACCTGGGCCAGATTTACCTGGACCTGATTGCCACAGCGGAAAAACGCGAGCTTGAATCCATGACCATGACCCAATATGATGAGAAGTTCCAGATCTTCCTGGCCCTGGGCCTGGTGATGCTGGTCGGTGAGGTGTTTGTCAGTGAACGCAAAAAGATATAGCTTCTATATTATACTGGTTGGGTTGGCCCTACCCGCCTGGGCAGTGGATGATGCCAGTCGTCTGGTCCGTCAGGCCAACGAACAATATCGCAATGGCGACTACGACCAGGCCATCTCCGCCTATGAAGAGGTGCTGGTCAACGATCCCGAAGCGGACGTCCCCAAATTCAACCAGGCCAACTGTTATTACCGCTTGGACGACCTGAGTCAGGCCGCAGATCTCTTCAAGCAGGTGGCGGCCGAGAGTCGCGACATGGCTCTGGTGACCAAGGCCAAATACAACCTGGGTAACACCCTCTTTCAACAAGGCCTCAAGCAGACCGACTCCGATTTAAAGGCCGCTATCTCGGATGTCAATGACGCCATCCGTCAGTGGCAATCCACCCTGGATCTGCAACCCGAGCATGCCCATGCCCCCCGCAACATCGAGGTGGCTCGTCTGATCGTCAAGGATCTACTCGATCAACTCAAAAACCAGCAGCAACAGGATCCCAATCAGACCCAACAGCAAAATCAACAACAGCAACAGGACCAGCAAAACCAGCAGCAACAAGATCAACAGGCTCAGCAGGATCCTAATCAACCCCAGGACCCTAATCAGTCTCAGCAACCCGATCCCAACCAAGTCCAAGAACAGGATCCCAACGATGGCCAGCAACAACAGCCCCAGGACCTGCAAGAACCCGAAAAGCCGGAACAGGACATGACCGCCCAGGCCATCCTGGATCGTGAAAAACAACAGAAAGAAGAACGGGAAAAACGTATGCAGATGAATCGGACGCCGGTGATCAAGGATTGGTAATGATGAGATACGGGACGACAATATGGATCTTTTGCTGCCTACTGGCAAGCCCTGTGCTGGCGCAATCGATTACGGTCTCGGCTAACATCGAAAATCGCGATATTTATCTAGGCCAGTCATTTAATTATCAAATCGTCATCACCGGAGGGAAACCCGAAGGCATTGACGTCAGCAGTCTGGAACCCTTCAATCCCTCCAACCGACAGGTGTCTAATCGCTCCTTTAATGGCTATGTCACAGCCAACATTACCTATCAACTGACCGCATTTGCGACAGGAACTTACACAATCCCTTCAGTCAGTGTCACTGTCGCGGGTAAAAGCTATCAAACCCAACCCATCGACGTGACCATACGACAACCCATTGAGACCGATCTTTTCGGGGTTGAGTATCGATTTAGCAATGACCATTGCTATGTCGGAGAACCGGTGACCATGACCATTCGCTGGGTTCTCTTCACGGAATCGATCCAAAACCCCAGCTTTACGGTCCCACTCTTTCGGTCCAATGATTATATCTTTGAGCATTCCCCTTTTGATCCACGACTCAAAACACCGGATCAGGCCCAAATTGATGGTCAGCAGGTCAATGTCCAGCAATTCAGAGACACCATCAAGGGTAAAAGTGCGATCGTTGTCCAGGTTCAAAAAATCATCTTGCCTCGCAAATCCGGTCTGCTGCAGCATGATCCCATCAGCATCACTGCGGATTTACCCGTAGAACGTGTGCGTGATCGCTCTGTTTTCGGTGGGTATCGCAATATCTATAAGCGATTTATCGCCAGTTCATCACCGGTCACACTAGAGGCTCAGGCTCTCCCCACGGAAGGTCGCCCTGCCGACTTCTATGGACTCATCGGCAATTATCAAATCAACACGAGTGCCTCTCCTACCCAGGTCAATGTGGGAGATCCCATCACCCTCACCATCCGAGTACAGGGGGACCTGCTTAATGCCGTGCAGTGGCCCGACCTGGAGGGGATCGATGAACTCATGAACAACTTCAGGTTACCCCCGGATAAATCTCCACCCGTCATCGACAATGGGGCCTTGGTCTTTACCCAGACCCTGCGTCCCAACAACGGTCATGTCAAACGTATTCCTCCCATCTCGCTACCGACCTTTGATGTCAAGCAAGGTCGCTATATCATGACGCAGAGCGATCCAATCCCTCTTGAGGTCACCGCAACCCAGACCTTGACATCCGCCGACATGCAAGGGGTTAGCCACACCCCTATGAGCCGAGAAGTCGAGGCCATTGACAAGGGACTGGCCGCCAATCATGAAGATGAAGACTGCTTGGTCGATCAATATTTCGAACCCTTCGCTGCCCTGGTTCAACCGCTCATGCTCTGCCTCTGGGCCCTGCCTTTGTTAGGGTTGGTTGGAAGTGGCATTGCCAAATCTCTGACCTGCAGTACCCCGCAACAAAAGGCGGCCCGTCGACAACGACGCGCCGCTGGTCAAGCCAGTCAGGCCATCAAGGCCGCTGGAGCTCAGGCCAAAGATCAACGTCACCAGGCCATGGGCCAGGCCCTACAGCAGTATCTTGGCGACCGTTTCGATCGTACCGCCGCGTCGATCACGGCAGGTGACGCCTACAGGATCCTTTTACAGGTGACCGAGAAGGAATCCCTGGCCCAGGACTACCGTCGCCTGTTGGAGTCCTGTGAAGCCGCCCAATATGCCCCTATGGCGGCCCAGATCGACGACGCCTTTATCGACCAGGCCTTGGAGTTGATTCGTCAGATCGAAAAGGAGGCCCGCTCATGAAAAACGTCATCATCATCGTTTTGATGTCATTGATCTGCGGCTCGGCATGGGCGGAATTAACGGTCACACAACAACACTCTCTGTTCGATCAGGCCAACCAAGCCTTTAGAGCGGCCAACAATGCCAGCGACCTGGAGAACAAAATAGCCTCTTATCAACAGGCGATCCTGGCCTATGAATCCCTGATTCAGCAAAGTGGAATCCGCAACTACAAACTCTACTACAACCTCGCCAATGCCTATTTACTCAAGGGAGACGTAGGCCATGCCATCGTAAACTATCGCCGGGCCGAACAACTCAACGACGCTGACGCCGACCTACTAAAGAACCTGGCCTTTGCCCGTAGCCGTCGTATCGATCAGTTCGACACCCCCACTGAGCAACGGGTGCTGGAGACCCTGTTTTTCTGGCATTACGACTTTGGCCTCAAGACCCGTTTCATTTTGGGTTGCCTGACCTTTGCCATGGCCTGTTTCCTCGGCATTGTCATGATCTGGTGGAGGCGATCCAGTGGCCAGTACTGGTCTTTGAGTGTGGTACTCGTGCTATGGCTGTGTTTCACTGGCTCTATAATTCTGGAACAACACCAACGTCAGCAAACCCAATACGGCGTCATCACCGAGACCAGCATCGTGGCCCGTCAAGGTGACGGGGCCAACTACCCCGAGAGCTTTAAGCAGCCCCTCCATGCCGGTACCGAGTTTACCCTAATCGAACAGCGTCCTAACTGGCTGCACATCCAGTTACCGGACGAAACGGATACCTGGATCCCCTCCACAGCCGCCTCACTGCTCTAAAACTCTCCGTTCCTCCCAGCGTCAAGGAAATTCAACCTCAAGGTTGAGGGATTCCCGTACGCACTAATCCAGGTGTTATGCCGAATATTAGAAGTAGTTAAGCAGCCCGGATAGCAACATGTGAGGAGCTGCGAGCTGGATGCACCATTGGGGGTGTGATCGACAGCAAGACAAAGCAACGTAGCAAGAGATGGACAGGCAGGTCAAGGCTCCTCACAAACTTAATGCTCTTTGAAAATGACAGATCAAAACGATCTGATACAAACCACACACATAGTACCTCCTTCTCTTAGCAGCCTTTTCAGGGCAGCACCAATCAAGGGCCAAGGCTTCCATGCCTTGGCCCTAATTTTTTTGCAGACAGCCTTGGCGTGATTTTCTATCATGACGCCATGACTGAAAAAGCTGATTTCATTGATCTTCGTAGCGACACCGTCACCCATCCCACCCCTCACATGCGTCAGGCCATGGCTACGGCCCCTGTAGGCGATGACGTGCTCAGGGAGGATCCCACTGTACAAAAACTGGAACAGACCGTAGCCGCAATGACAGGTCATTCCGCAGGACTGTGGGTGGCCAGCGGAACCATGGGCAATCTCGTGGCCCTGCTGACCCATTGTCAACGCGGGGACGAGGTCATCTTGGGCGATCAAAGCCACACCTATATCTATGAGGCCGGGGGTTCGGCAGCCCTGGGCTCGATCCATAGCCGGGTGCTGGCCAACCAACCGGATGGCACCCTGGATCTCAAGGCCATCGAACGGGCCATTCGTCCGGATGATGTCCATTTCCCTCGCACAGGCTTGATCTGCCTGGAAAACACCCATAACCGCTGTGGCGGTCGGGTGCTGTCTCCAGACTACACCCAATCCGTGGTGGAGTTGGCCCATCACCACCAGCTCAAGGTGCATCTTGACGGGGCCCGTATTTTCAATGCCGCGGTTGCCCACAATGTGCCGGTACGCGAACTGACCCAAAAAGTCGATTCCGTAAGCGTCTGCCTGTCCAAGGGCCTGGCTGCGCCAGTGGGCTCGGTTCTCTGTGGTTCAGAGGATTTCATCGCTCGGGCCCGACGTCAGCGTAAGGCCGTTGGCGGCGGCATGCGTCAGGCCGGAGTCATTGCCGCAGCCGGATTGGTGGCTTTGGAAGAGATGATCGATCGTCTGGCTGAGGATCACAACCATGCTCGCCGTTTGGCTCAGGGTTTGAGTCAAATCCCAGGGTTGTCCCTGGATCTCGAAACGGTCGAAACCAACATTATCTACTTCTCTGTCGATCCCACTATCATCAAGGCCCAGGACCTGGTGGACCGTCTTAAGGGTAAGGGAGTGGGCATGCTGGCCGTCGGCCCCCAGGAACTGCGTGCCGTGACCCATTATGGGATCGAAACAGATCACATCGATCAAGCCTTGTCAGTCTTGCAAGAGTCTCTATAATGTCGGCATGAAGCCCAAAACGGATGTGGATATTGCCATTATTGGTGGCGGCATTGTGGGATTGGCCACGGCCTATCAATTGACCCAACGATCCCCCCAACTGACCATTGCCATTCTGGAAAAAGAAGAGGCCCTGGCTCAACACCAAACCGGCCACAATTCCGGTGTGATCCATTCCGGACTCTATTACCGTCCAGGATCCCTCAAGGCCCGCACCTGCACTGCCGGGCGTAAGGCCCTGGTCGAGTTTGCCAAGAAACACAAGATCCCCCACGAGATCTGTGGCAAGATCGTGGTCGCAACCTCCCCACGTGAGATTCCCAGGCTGGAACAACTCTATGAACGAGGCCAACAAAACGGGATCGAAGGCCTCCAACGGATCAATGCCGATCAGATCAAGTCTTTCGAACCCCATTGCAACGGAATCGATGGCCTGCATGTGCCCTGTACCGGGATTATCGATTTTGTTGCCGTGGCCCAGGCTTTAGCTCAAGAGGTTCAAGCGGCCAACTCGGCCAATCGCATCCTCACTGGGCACCAGGTCACCGGCTTCGACCGCCATGACTTCGCCATCGTCCTGCAAACCAACCAAGGCCCCCTCAAGGCCCGTGGCGTGATCAACTGCGGCGGTTTGCAGAGCGACCGCATCGCCAGCATGGACCACATCTTTCCCACGGCCCGTATTGTACCTTTTCGAGGAGAATACTACGACCTAACCGAAACCGCCGCAACCAAGGTGAAAAACCTGATCTATCCGGTGCCCGATCCCAAGTTCCCCTTCCTGGGCGTCCATTTCACCCGTACGATTAATGGACCGGTCGATTGCGGTCCCAACGCCGTGTTTGCCTGCAAACGAGAAGGCTATGGCAAGTTCTCCTTCAGCCCCAAGGATACCCTGGAGGCCCTGAGCTTTGGCGGCACCTGGAAACTCTTTCTCAAGAACATGGGCTATGGCCTGGGTGAATATAGTCGCTCCCTGAGCAAGGCCCTCTTCCTCAAGCAGCTCCAACGCCTGATCCCGGATCTACAGGCAAACAATCTGGTCCCCGGCAAAAACGGGGTGCGGGCCCAGGCCGTAGGCAAGAATGGCAAGCCCATCGACGATTTTCATATCGAGACCAAACCCATGTCCATCCATGTGCTTAACGCCCCGTCTCCAGCGGCCACCGCCTGTCTGGCCATTGGCGATCATCTCGGTGACCTGGCCATGGAGTCCTTTTCGCTCTAATTTCCCCTTGCCAAAATGCTATAATTTGCCAAGATAAGGTCTGTGCATATTGGCTGAAAGGAACGCTTCATGATTGCCCACAACGGCCCCAAAGGGTTTCGGATCAAGGTTGAACTGGATGGGATCACGCCCCCGATTTGGCGTCGTTTTTGCGTCCCACAAGAAATCTCCCTGGGTGATATGCATCACCTGCTGCAAATCGTCATGGGTTGGAACAATTGCCATCTACACGAATTCCGCTTCCTGGATCGGCGCATCGGTCCGTTAGACTTTCTCGATGCCCCTGATGATCTAATCAATGAAGAGGAAGTCTTCCTCGATGAAATCTTCACCCAACCCGGCATTCAATTGACTTACCTCTATGATTTTAGCGAGGATTGGACCCACACCCTGACCTACGAAGGACCGTTGCATATGGACGAGGCGGTCATGACCGTACTGGACGGCCAGCGAGCCTGTCCACCGGAAGATTGCGGCGGGGTGGTGGGCTATGCCGACCTGTTAGAGATCCAGGCCAACCCCAATCATCCCGACCATGACGACGTCATGGCATGGCTGGGCGAGCCCATCGATCCCGAGGCCATAGACCTGGACGACCTCAACGAGGGCCTGGCCAGCTGGGACCAGACGCAACAGATACTCCTAGGCGATGACACCCTGGCCGACGAGGAACTGGCCTCCATGATGGACATGGACTACGATGCGGATGACGACGTGGATCCCGATCAATGGCTGGAGCTTGACGACACTGAACGCATCCTGGCCATTCAGGCCTATCATGAACTGATCGACGAAGAAATTCCCAATGCCACCCTGCACGCCGTGATCCATTGCGTCATTGAAACCCAACTGGCCGAAGGCTTGGTCGTCCCCTGTCAGACACTGGAACGCTTAATCTTAGAAGGGCTCGACCGTCACGATGCCATTCATGCCATGGGTTCGGTACTGGCTCAGCATCTCTTTGACATCCTCAACACGGACCTCAGCGATCCCAAGTCGGTCAATCCCAAATACCTCGAAGGCCTCAAACGACTTGACGCCCAAATATGGCTGGCCCAATTCGATCAAGATCCCGATGCCGAATGAACCTCGTTTACCCAGAAAGAGACGAACCATGACATGGTTGATCCTGCCCGGCTTAGTACTGGCAGTTTACCTGGGCCTTGCGATTTCGATCTATCGCAACCAAGACCGTCTCCTCTACATCCCCACGACCTATGACTTGCAGGCCCTGCAAGAGGGCTGTCAAACGCGTGACCTGACGCCCTGGCCCACTCAAGACGAACAGTATCTCGGTTTGCTCTCGAGTGACAGGCAAAAGTCCACGGCAGGGACCGTGCTCGTCTTTCATGGCAATGCCGGTACGGCCCTGGGACGTGACTATTATGTACAGACCTTGGCCCCCATGGGCTATCGGGTCATTTTAGTGGAATACCCAGCCTATGGTGCCAAACCGGGAACCGTGGGGGAAACGTCGCTGGTGACATCGGGTCAACAGGCCCTCGAACGTGCCGTTCAAGATTTTGGCGAGCCAGTATACGTGATCAGTGAATCCATGGGGTGCGGTGTGGCCTGCGCCGTTGCGGCCCGCATGCCCCAACACGTGCATGGTCTCCTCTTGATTACCCCCTGGGATAGTCTGCCCAACCTCGCCCAACAGCTCTACCCGGCCTACCCCGCGCGTTGGCTCGTACGGGATCGCTACGACAACATCTCCAATTGCCAGGCCTTGACCTGTCCCATCGGCATTGTCATGGCCGAGCACGACGAGGTCATCCCCAACCAACGCACCTTGAACCTGGTGCAGGCCCTGGGTGATTACAGTCGTCAATGGACTCTAAATGCAGGGCACAACGATTGGTTTGACCACACCAGCCACTCCTGGTGGCAGGAGGTCATGGCCCATGTCACGGGGAAGTCGTTTCCGTCAACAGCTGCACCGGACCCAGCAACCCCGCAGGCAACAACGGACCAGTCCCGGCCCGCTCCGGATGAAGAGTCCAGGTGATTCGTTGATCCTCAGGTAGTGAGGTGTCGGTGATCAAGCGGTTAGCCCAGGTGTTGACCACCTCCAGTTGCAATTGGTTGGTCCCCGCTTGTAATGCCTCAGTGACATCCACTCGATAGGGTGCAGTCCAGGCCACACCGCAGTCATGCCCGTTGAGAATTACGCGAGTCATGTTGTGGACCTCACCGAGGTCCAGCCAAATCCGCTGCGTTTCTTCCCGTAAACATGCAAAGCTCTGACGATAGATCGCGGTACCGCTATAGCCCTTAATGGCTGCATTTTGATGTCGACTCCAATCAGTGAGTGGATCAAACTCCACGGGTCCATCAGGACCCCCCAAGTCAGGATCAAAAGTCACGGTCCAGGCATCGTCCAGGAGTTTCAAAGGCTCGGCTTCAACCCAATTGTTTCCCTTGCTGGATTGTGTTTGATCCGTCTTGGCTTGCAGAACAACAAAGAGCGAACCTTGGGCCGCCAATCGCAGGGGTAGTTCTGTTCGCCCTTCCTTAAAGGTCCACTGCCCGGCAGGTCTGATCTGTGCCGTGAGAGGATCCCACAATTCCGGCACCTTACCGGTCACACGTAGTGACACGGTAAAGGTCTGTTCTCGATCGAGTTGATTGGACAGGAAATAGATCTCTGTCTCGGCTGTGGTTCGGTGACACCAGGCAATGGATTGCCCGCCCCCCACCGTGACATCCGGTTGGATACCCAGGGAAGCCAAGGTTCGTTCGGTATAAGGGGCCTTGACTGCTCCGCCTATAGGCGTTGCCATGATGACGGGCACACCGGTGTCTACCAACTCCTTGAGTTTTTCCTGCGTGGTTGGCGAAATGACAGCATTGGGCGACATGGGACGTGGCCCTGGGACCACCAGTGCGCGATAGCGTACGCCCCCCGGCATAACCAGGTTACCCTCAGTTAATTGAGCCTGGTTCATCAAGGCATCAACATTGATCGAGTCATACGCATAGCCGCATAGGGGATCGATCCAGTCTGCCGGACGCGTAATATTGGCATTGGCCCGCACGCCACGTGGCATTTCAAGTAGGGGCTGGCCGTGATTGGCCCGGCGACGTACCTCTCGCTTGATCGCTTGTGGCCCCATCAAGCCCGGCAACGTCCCCACCAGACGCTCGGGTAACACGGCTCGACTGGGCAGGTCTTCACCGGTAAAGACGGCCACATCCACCACGGGCGATCCCACCTGCAATAAAGCCTGGCAACGTCGGGCATAGTCCACCCAGGCCTTACCCTGATCGAACCAGGTCTGGTCGCGTTGAAAGAAGATCCCGGTCGGTCCCAGGCTCATCCCGGGACGACGATCGAGCCACGGATTCTGCGCGTAGACGTGATAGACCAAGCGATTGATCCCCAGGCAGTAATTGCGATCACCAAGGGCCTTGAGCAGACCCGGGTGCTCGTCCCACTCGAAACGCAGCTCGGTAAAGGCCTCGGCCGAGACCACCGGCTTGCCATAAATATGGGCTCCGCTGATGGCATCCAGGATGTCGTAGGGCTTGTCATGCGTAGGGCTGCGGAACCAGAACTCTCCCATAGGCAGGTCCACGGTACCGAAGTGACGCAGGTTGTCACTGGGCATGACCGGGGCCTCGCTCTCGGCACTGAACTGGCAACCGTGTTCATGGGCCAACTGAACCAAGGTACCATAAAAATTACTATTGATCAGTTCATCAATGGTCTGGCGAACATGCAGGAGAAACCGTTCCGAAGCAGCGGCACTTTCGATCGGTATGCCAGCCATCACCGGTAGCCAATTCAGAGGATCATAGCCATGTTGCTCGATAAAGGCCTCTCGAAATACCGGCGACCAATTCTGACTGCCCGTCTCCCAACTATCGGTATGTAAAACCTTGATCACACGCCGGGCCAAGTCCGGACCGATCTGACGAACGATCTCACCAAACCAGTGATCGAAATGGAATCGCACCACCTCCGGATCGAACTTGTCACACTCCAGGCCTACGGCCGCTCCCCCTGTGCCATTGCGATGACCGGTCGAGGTACAACCCAGACGTAGAATCAACCACTGTCCAGCGGACGCCTGCCATTGCAGACGTCCGTGCTTATCCAGGTGTGAACTAATATTCAAAATATCGTCACGAGGAACACATAACTCGTCCGACACCTTCTCACTCGGTGTCGATGAACTCATACGCCAAACCAGGCCACTCTTGCCCTCGACCTGATGGATCTGTGCCCGACTGAACAGTTCGATCCGCTGCACCTTGAGTGACGAGCGCCACTTGGCCGTATCCAGATCTTCACAACCCGGTTCGGTCCCGGCTGGGTCATAGACAAAGCGAAAGTAACGGGCCGTGGTCGGCTGGATCGTATAGGTAAAATCCGCATCCCCGTTTTGCCAACCGTGACGTGGAGGAACCAACTGTTCGATTAGACGAAAGACTTTACCGTCGTCACTGGCCTCAACCCGTAAACGCATGGGCTGAAAACTCGTCCCGTCCGGACGAATGTTCAGAGAACGACAGGTAAAGGGTTCATCAAAGCTATACTGAATCCAACAGGGTTCATAACTACGCAGTCGCTGCGTATTACCCGGCACCACCAGAAACTCCGGATCGACATCCGGGACACTGGTGGTGACCTTGGGGATCACCGTGCGTGTGGAGACTCCCGCCCCTTCTGGGGCAGGCAGGGCCAACACGGCAATGTCACTGTAATAACCCTCCAGGGTTTCAGGTTGGATCAAATCCTGATCAATGTTGCGTCCACCTTCAACCAGTATCGAGGTCCACACCAGTTTTTGCATGGACTTTTCCGGGGTGATCCAGGGCCCACCTGCAATGGAAAAACCATCGCAGGTATGTAACCCCATGGGCAAACCCAACCGATCCGCTTCCTGCACCGCATGACGAACCAGATCCCACCATACTGGAGTCATCTGTCGAGCCGGGGGATCAAACAGCGGCGGGTCCGGGGCATCCTGGATGAAAAATAAATACACCCCACCGTAGCCGATTTCCTTCATAGCCTCCAGGTCGGCAGTGATACCCTCGCGTGACACCGCCCCACGCATCCAGTACCAGTAGACCCAGGGAGCCGATTCCTTGGGGGGATTCTGAAAGCGAAAGGCTAAATCGGTAGCATTAGCTGTACTTGTTGAAAAGAATACAG
Organism: Sedimentisphaerales bacterium; assembly: GCA_963662565.2. Classification (GTDB taxonomy): domain Bacteria; phylum Planctomycetota; class Phycisphaerae; order Sedimentisphaerales; family Anaerobacaceae. Next base: position 110,465 of record CAXXXG010000026.1, read on the forward strand.
AATACAGAATACAGAATACAGAAATGTAGACTACCCGTTTCATGGCTTCAACTCCGCCAAGGGCTTGGAAGTGGCCAAAGCAATAACTCGGCCTTGATCCCCTACGGCACAGTAGTAGTGATAGACCACGCCCTCGTGTTTGATGATCCAGGGTTTGTGGGCAAAGGTCTTGTCCCAGGGCTCGGAGGCCTCGATCAATTTAGGACCGGTCCATTTGGTCCAATGGACCAGGTCTTCGCTCACGGCAAAGGTGTCAAAGGCTCCGGGATCCCAGAAGGCCCCGAAGTAGAACATGACCCACAGGTCACCGATACGTGCGATCTGGGGATCGCCACTGATCGCCCCACGCGTAGGGGTTTTCTTCTTTTGATTTACGATCACCGGGCCGTCCCCGTAGCGTTTCCAAGTCTTGAGATCTGAAGATAATGCCATACCGATCTGTTCGTTACCGTTGGCGGGTTTGGCATTGTAGTACATGATAAAGGGAACCCCTAGGGTCTCTTCCTTATCGTGCATAACAAAACTCTTGTAGAGCGTGCCACTTTCAAAGTCACGTGCATCGGGATCATGAACCGACAAGATCGGCTCAGGTTCGCGTGTCCAGGGCTGGGCCAGACTGGGATCTTCTGTCGAGGCCAACCCGATCGGCAAAGGGATCTTTTCATAGCCATAGTCCTTGCCTGCGATATAGGTCATCCAGTAACGTCCCTGGTACGTTGCAAGCTCATTGTCTCCACCCCACTCGGTGGTAAACAGGGCCACGCCTCCACCGGCATTGGCATGATCGAACGCCCCTTCCTCGCCCCGCTCCAGAATCGTCCCTAAAGGCGTCCAGTTCAGCAAGTCGTCACTGACTGCCAACTGGGTGGTATAACCCTCCTTGGGATCGGCCTCGAAGCGGACAAACACCATGTACCATTTATCCTGATAACGAAACACATTGGGACAGTCTATGCTCCGTCCATCCAGCTTGGGGATCACCACCCCGATCTTGTAGGGAGTCTTGATTTCGTCGTAGATGGCTTGCATCCGTTCTGGTGAAATTTCTGCGACACAACCGGGCAAAGCCCACCCACACAAAGCAATCACCCAAACGAACAGGTGTTTCATAACCTACGATCTCCAGCATGCTTAAATTGACCTGTAGATGAATCATACCATGGTTAGGGGATATCGTCCACCGCGAGTTTTCAGGCATAGTCTACAACTGATTTCATAACTCCTTTTGGCTGCGATCGGCTGCGAAGCTCGTGGATCGACGTTCTCGGCAAAAAGGCTTCTCGACGTGCCTCAGCACGCCTCCGAGGCCTTTTCACCTCGGGCCTTGACCACAAACTTCTCGCTCGATCTCGCTAAAAAACCAGTTATGAAACCAGTTGTAGTATTCCGTATTGAATCCCAGGGGATGCTATGATATAATCCGTAAACAGGTCGAGCTTTTTTACTTTTATTTACATCACAGTCGAGAAGAGTTTCATGACCATCCGCACCCAGGTGGTGTTGCTGGCCCTAACAGTCAGTGTAACCATTTCTTGCCTGGCCAATGATCGCGACAAGTCCCTATCCTTAGATGAAACCTGATCTTTTAAGTGAGTGTCAGACGCCAAAGCCGCCGATCCCTACTGCTTATTCTTCGAAGAAGGCTTCGACGTCTCCGACTGGCAACGGAAGCCAATCATCATGATTCGATGTCACAAGGGACCCAATCGGGCGTTGCGTGGCTTAAATTATATAGCGGCATAGATTCTGGTTTATATATCAAGGATATCGCTGGTTTCCGATTGAACGACGATCGTCTTAGAGTCTTTACCCATCTGGCTACACTTTGGTGTAAGAATGGACCACCCGATTGTAAAAATCGGCAACTGAACATCAAAGACGACATCATTTATACAGGTTCTTTTACAGTTATTCCCATGAAGCCGATTTACCACTGGTAATTCAAATTAAAAAGGCCGTCCAAATTTGAACGGCCTCAATTCGTTTAGCTCATCAGTTTATTTCAACAATCCCAAGACATCCGGCAGCCATAGGGACAGGGCCGGGATGTAGCTGCAAACCAACAGCGTGGCGATCATGGCCACGAAGAAGGGCAGAATCTTGGGGATGATCTTGGTGACCGTGGTATTGGCGATACCGCATCCCAGGAAGAGACAGGTCCCGACCGGCGGGGTGCAGAGGCCGATACAGAGGTTCATGATCATGATGATACCGAAGTGCAGGGGATGGATGCCCAGGCCCGTAACGATCGGCAGGAAGATCGGGGTGAAGATCAAAATCGCCGGGGTCATGTCCATGAAGGTTCCCACGATCAGCAGCATGGCATTGATCATGAGCAGGATGACGATCTTGTTGTCGGTCATGCTCAAGAGGGCTCGACTGATGTCCTGTGGGACGTTTTCCGCGGCCAGCACCCAACTCATGGCCATGCTGGTCCCGATCAAGAGGAAAACTACCGAAGTGGTAACACCACACTGTAAGAGAATCTCGGGCAGTTCTTTGAACTTGACCTCTTTGTAGATGAACACGGCCAGGATAAAGGCGTAAAGCACGGCCACAGCCGAGGCCTCGGTGGCAGTAAAAACACCCATGAGGATTCCACCCAGCACGATGACGATCAGCAGCAAGGCCGGGATGGCACTCAAAAAGCTCTTAAAGGCCTTTTCTGCGGCGGCCTTGTCTCCTTCACCGTATTGTTCCTTGATGGAGATCACACCGGCCACCAGCATCAGGCCCAGCCCCACCAGGATACCGGGAAACACACCTGCCATGAAGATGGCGGCAATGGAGACGATACCACCCGTGGCCAGAGAGTAGACAATCATGACGTTACTGGGAGGGATCAACAGGCCGGTGGTAGCGGCAGTGACCGTCACGGCGGTGTTGAAGTTGTTTTCATAGCCCCGCTTATTCATGAGAGGAATCATGAAACCACCCACGCTAGAGACTGCAGCCGAGGCGGATCCCGAGATGGCCCCAAAGAGCATACAGGTCAGGATGTTGACAAAGGCCAGACCACCGCGAAAACGACCGACCAGCACATTCGCAAAGTCGATCAGACGGCGGGCAATACCTCCGTGGCCCATGAGCAGGCCGGAGAAGATAAAGAACGGGATGGCCAACAAGGCGAAGCTGTCAATGCCGGTGGCGATCTTGTGGGCCACGGCCACAAAGGTGGGCAGGTCGCCCATGGCAAAGATCGAGAGCATAGCAGCAATGCCCATGCAAAAGGCCACCGGGACATTGAGTACCAATAGAATCAAAAAGGAGACGACCAGGACTAGAATAGGAAAGCTCATTGGGCCCCTCCTTTCTGTAGTTGAGTCAAGCGTTCAAAGAAACCGATCAAGCCGTAAAGAACGAGAAAGGCTCCGCTAATGGGAATGGCCAGGTATACATAGCCCATGGGAATGTGCAGGGCCACGGAGATCTGCTCCAAGGCCAGGGTTTGCTTGACCAGACTCATGCCACCGATGACCATTACCAACAGGGAAAAGAGGGTCACCACGGCAAAGACAAATAATTCTGTTCTGATACGACATGTCTCAGGCAGCTTACTGGCGAAGTAATCGATGCCCAGGTGGGCTCCACGGCCCAGGGCCACCGCGGCACCAAGCAAGGCCACCCAAATCAACAAGAAGGTCGCGAGTTCTTCGGTCCAGCTGCTAGGATCACCCATAACAAAGCGGGTGAAGACCTGCCAGAGCACGTCGATCACCAGCACGGCCACAGCCACCATGACCAGCACTTCCAGGAATTTATCGAGTATCCGTTTCAACTGTTCCATCATTGAACCTCCTGAATCTGCTGAATCAACTGGCCAATGGCCCGGTCCTCTTCGTTGTCCGCATTGAGGAAACGATCCCACATGGGCTTGACCGCCTCTTGGAAGGGCTTCTTGTCCGGATAGATCACTTCCACGCCTCCGGCCTTGACCACCTCCAGTGACTTTTGCTCGGCCTTGGTCCAAAGTTCCCGACCGTAGGTCACGGACTCGTCCACGGCCTGTTGTAGCCATTGCTGTTGTTGGTCTGACAAATCGGCCCATACCTTGGCACTGATGACCAGCATGTCGGGCAGACGCACGTGTTCGTCCAGGCTGTAGTACTTACAGATCTCGAAGTGACGCGAGGTGTCGAAGGACGGCGGGTTATTCTCGGCCGCATCGACCACGCCCTGGTCGAGTGACGTGTAGAGTTCGCCCCAGGAAATGGGGGTCGGTGAACCGCCCATGGCCTTGATCATGTCCATGGCCATCACACTGTTCATCACGCGGATCTTCTTGCCCACCAGATCGGCCGGTGTGTTGATCGCTTCCTTGGCATAAAAGCTGCGAGCCCCGGCATCATAATAACAAAGCCCACGCAGGCCCTTGTTTTCACCGGCCACCAACAGTTCCTTACCAATCGGTCCCAGTGCCACCTTCCAAAAGTGCTCGCTGTCCCGGAAGAGATAGGGAATCCCAAAAAGACGAATGCGTGGAACAAAGGCCTCCATCGGACCAGTACTGGTCTTGGTCATGGCCAGATACCCGAGCTGCAGGGCCTCGATGCATTCCTTTTCATTGCCCAATTGCTCGCTGGGGAAAATCTGGACTTCCAACTGGCCATCGGATAGCTCGGCCGCCCGCTTCGCCAGATACTCCATAGTAATATGGACTGGGTGCTGGGTGTTGAGACCATGGGCCAGTTTAAGAATCCTCACCTCCTGTTGGTCACTACCCTGGGTAAAAAAGCCAATCACCAGAATGATCACCAGTAGTCCAATGAATACGGTCAGGCCTTTTTTCATAGAGAGGCTCCTTCACTAAGACAGAATGTAGAATATAGAATTGAGAATATAAAAAAAAATCAATGACTCGACTCTTTCTTCTACATTCTATGTTCTACCTTCTATATTCTCAAAAAATCAGTCACATTCCATTGGGAAATATGCCTTGGCATTATTAAAGCAGATATCTTGTACCATATTGCCTAATAAATCAAGGTCATTCGGCAATTCGCCGTTTTCGACGTCGTTGCCAAGCAGGTTGCAGAGGATACGACGGAAATATTCGTGACGTGGGTAAGATAGGAAACTACGTGAATCGGTCAGCATCCCGACAAAGCGAGACAGCAGCCCCAAGACAGACAAGCTACGGATCTGATTTTCCATGCCTACCTTCTGATCCAGGAACCACCAGCCCGAGCCGAACTGCATCTTGCCCGGCACCGAGCCGTCTTGGAAGTTACCAATCATGGTGACCATGAGTTCATTGTCACGTGGATTCAGATTGTAAAGGATGGTCTTGGCCAGTTCGTTGGAGGTGTCCAGACGATTGAGGTACTTGGACAGGGCCTGGGCCGTATTCCAATCCCCGATGGAATCGAAACCGGTGTCCGGGCCGAGTGAATTGTACAGGCGGGTATTGTTGTTGCGCAGGGCACCCAGGTGCAGTTGTTGGACCCAGCCCTTGGCTGCATCCATGCGTCCGAATTCCAGCATCAAGGCGGACTTGAACTTGAGTTGATCGGCACGTGAGACCTCCTCGCCCTTGCGCAGGCTGGCAAAGATGGTCTTGATCTCGGCGACGGTAAAGTCCTCGGCATAGGCCTCCTCGATTCCGTGGTCACTGAGGCGACAACCGTTGTCGTGGAAATAGCCATGACGCTTGGTGATGGCCTCCAGGTAGCTGTCGTAGTCCTTGACGTCTACGTCGGTCAGTCCAGCCAGCGTGTCGATCCAGGCATTCAGAGCTGTGACATCCTCACAGGCCATAGCCTTGTCCGGACGCCAGGCGGTGTGGACCTTGAGACCGAGATCCTGCTGGGCCAGGGCTTGATGATGGTCCAGGCTATCACAGGGATCCTCGGTGGTACAGACCAGCTTGACGTTCTGCATACGGAGCAGGTTACGCGTGGAATATTCGGGTGAGGCCAGCTTCTCGGTGCAGGCCTGATAGACCTTCTTGGCGGTCTGGCCGTTGAGTACGATGCCGCTGACGCCGAAGTAGCGTTTGAGTTCCAGATGGGTCCAGTGATAGAGCGGGTTGCAGAGACAGTGAGGTACGGTCTCGGCCCAGGCCTGGAACTTCTGCTCGTCCGTAGCGTCGCCCGTACAGAAACGCTCGTCTACGCCGTTGGATCGCATGGCCCGCCACTTGTAGTGATCGCCATAGAGCCAGGCCTGCGTGATATTTCCAAAGCAGTGATCGTCGGCGATCTGCTTGACCGGCAGGTGACAGTGGTAATCATAGATGGGCATCTTAGCCGCGTAGCTGTGGTACAACAGACGGGCGGTTTCGGTTTGCAGGAGAAAATCTTCGTCGAGGAATTGTTTCATGATACAGGTCCTAAGAAGCAAAATCTCTCGCCCGTTCGCAGAGCTCACTCAAGGCGCAAAGACCGCAAAGAAATTCTATTAAGTTTTTCTTTGCGTCCTTTGCGCCTTTGCGAGAGGTACATCTTTATAAAAATATATCCAATCGATTAAACGATGTAAGTACTAGCAGAGGTCGATCCACCACGGCCGGTCCAGTTGGTGTGGAAGAACTCACCACGAGGCTTGTCTACGCGTTCGTAGGTGTGGGCACCGAAGTAGTCACGCTGGGCCTGCAGCAGGTTGGCGGGCAAGCGGTCGTGACGGTAGCCATCAAAGTAGGCCAGAGCCGCACTGATGGCGGGCATGGGCACACCCATCTGGATGGCGGTGCTGACTACGCGACGCCATGAGGCCTGGGCCTTTTCCACGGCGTCCTTGAAGAACGGATCGAGCAGCAGGTTGACCAGGTCCGGGTTCTTGTCAAAGGCTTCCTTGATCTTGCCCAGGAAGGCTGATCGAATGATGCAACCACCCCGCCACATCAAAGCGATGCCGCCGTTGTTTAGATTCCATTTATAGGTTTGAGCCGCAGCCCGCATGAGTTGATAACCTTGGGCGTAGCTGACGATCTTTGAGGCATAGAGGGCCTGACGCAAGTCGTCGATCATCTGCTTCTTGTCCACGGTGGGCTTCAGGACGTCACCCTCGATGACCTTGGCAGCCTCAACACGTTCTTCCTTCATGGCGGAAAGGCAACGAGCAAATACGGCCTCGCCGATCAGGGTTAAGGGCATACCTTCGTCCAAAGCGGCCACGGCCGTCCACTTACCGGTCCCCTTCTGACCGGCGGTGTCCAGGATCAGATCGACCACTTCGTTACCGTCTTCATCCTTGTAGCCCAGGATGTCACGGGTAATCTCGATGAGGTAGGAATCCAGTTCGCCCTGGTTCCATTCAGTAAAGACCTCGTGCATTTCCTCGTTGGTCATGCCCAGGCATTCCTTCATCATCTGGTAGGTTTCGCAGATCATCTGCATGTCACCGTACTCAATACCGTTATGGACCATCTTGACGAAGTGACCGGCGCCATTTTCGCCGACCCAATCACAACAAGGCTCGCCCTCATCGGTTTGAGCCGAAATCTTCTGGAAGATGGGCTTGACGTGTTCCCAAGCGGCCGGTGAACCACCGGGCATGATCGATGGGCCGAGCAAGGCGCCTTCTTCACCACCGGAGACACCGGTGCCGATGTAGAGCTTGCCCTTGGACTCGACGTATTCGGTGCGACGAATGGTGTCCGGGAAGTGGCTGTTACCGCCGTCGATGAGGATGTCGCCGGCGTCCAGGAAAGGCAATACCTGATCGATGAAGGCGTCCACCGCACCACCGGCCTTGACCATGAGCATGATCTTACGTGGGGTTTTGAGGCTGCTGACCATCTGCTCGACCGACTGGCAGCCAATGATATTCTTGCCCTGGGCCCGGCCATTCATGAAGTCATCGACCTTGGATACGGTACGGTTATAACAGGCCACGGTAAAGCCCTTGCTTTCCATGTTCAGAATCAGGTTTTCACCCATCACGGCCAAACCTACAACGGCAATATCTGCTTTGGACATCTCTTACTCCTACGTTAAGGGTTCAGGGGTTCACGGTTCAATGGTTCACGATTGGTAAGGCACCTGTCAGAACCTTAAACCGTGAACGGTGAACCTGGAACCTAGGTATTGAATTTTTCTTTCCAAGCCCACAATCCCATACCGGGATTGCTGATATAGAAGATCTCTTCACCATTGACGGTGTTGAAGCCGTCTTTCAACTGGTGGGGATCGTATTTCTTCATCATGGAGTCCAGGTCGGCATACTGGAAATTGACCGATTCGATCTCTTCCTGAGTGATGTGGCCAGGGCAATAGGTAATGCTAAAGCGTCCCTCGGATGAGCCATGGATTAAGTGAGCGGCGGCACTGAGGTTGTTACCCAGGTCGTCGTTGTCCTTGACCAGTTGCAGGACCTTGTCCGTACCCACATAACCGTACTTCCGGATCAATTTATCGATCTGCGGGTCTTCACCGAATTCCTTGAGTCCCGGGGCCAGCACAATCAACTCGCCGCCATCGGCCATGGCCATACGCGTACGATAGACGCTCTTGTTGCCCAACCAGGTACTCTTGAATTCCTCGGGTTCCAAATAAACGACCACCTTTTTAAGCGGCTCATCGAGCATCTTAAAATTGACCTTGAGTGACAGGGCTGCGGCTTTTTCAAAACATTCGACATCATCACCGATATACATGCCCCGCATCACTGGGCCGTCATCAGTCGAGGCCACTACAGTCTGGACGTAGACAATGGGCAGCTCCTGGGCAAAGTTATCCGAGGCATAATTAAGCACGCGACGCACAGGCGTGTCGGCCCTTCCCATCATGCGTTCCATACCGTAGACAGCACCGAGGAAGTGACTCTTGTTGATGCCTTCTACCCCACCGGTTCCTACGAAGATGTTCTTGTTATAGTTGGCCATGCCCACCACCTCGTGGGGGACAACCTGACCCATGGAGAGGATCAGATCAAAACCACCTTCAACCAAGAGCTGATTGACCTGGGCAGGCCAATCGTAATCCAGCTTGCCCTCGCTGACTTGGCTGACAAACTCACCCGGTACTCGCCCTAACGTCACCAGGCTGTTGCGCCAGTCATGCGTGCGAAACAAACCTTGCGGAATGTCACCGAACATACGGGTGATTTCCTCGCTCGTCATGGCGAAGTGGGTGCCCAAGGCCGGCAGGATATCGGTCATGGTGTCACCGTAGTACTGCCAGGCATAGCGGGTTAATTCACCCGCCCGAGAATAGAATCGGGTGATGTCAGGTGGAAGGGCTAAGACCTTGTCCCGGGCTCCAAGTTTATCCAACGCCTCGATCAGGCCCTGTTTGAGATCATCACTGCTTAGACTGTCGGTTTCACTGCCACGTGCGTAATAGAGCATGCTTTAAACCCCACTAAAGGCAGAGAATCCACCATCTACAGGAACCACGATGCCAGTGACGAACTTGGCGGCATCACTGAGCAGCCAGATGGTGGTACCGACTAGTTCATCGGCCTCACCGAAACGTCCCATGGGGGTGTGGTCAATAATGGTCTTGCCGCGGGGTGTTAGGTCACCGGTTTTCTCGTCGGTCAATAGAAAGCGGTTCTGTTCGGTCAGGAAGAAACCCGGGGCAATGGCATTGACGCGGATCCTGGTGGAATAGTTCTGGCACATGTGCACGGCCAGCCACTGGGTAAAGTTGCTCACCGCGGCCTTGGCAGCGGAATAGGCGGCGATCTTGGTCAAGGGCGTAAAGGCATTCATGCTGGAGATATTAAGGATGATCCCCTCGCCCCGTTCGGCCATATGTTGACCAAAGGCCTGGCTGGGCAGGACCGTGCCCAAGAGGTTCAGGTCAACCACCCAACGGATAGCATCGGCCGGGATATCAAAAAAGGACATATCCGGTGAAGTGGTCGCTTCTTTCTTGTTACCTCCGGCTCCATTAATGAGGATATCGACCTGGCCCATCGCCTTAAAGATGGTCTCAGCGGCCTGAGTGATATGAGCCTTATCCAGGACATTGGCTTCTACGGCCAGGGCCTTGCCCCCGTCTTTTTCGATATCCTGGCAGACCTTCTCGGCCCCGGCAAGATTCAAATCGGCTACAGCAACCCATGCCCCAGCCTTGGCCAGAGACTTGGCCATGGCCGCCCCCAGAACCCCCGCTCCACCGGTAACCACGATATTTTTGCCTTGCAGACTGAATAATGACTCCATGTGCATTCCTTAGGAAAAACGAAATATTGTAGTTCTAGACTCAGGTACGTGCGATCACTGCCGGTACGTCTCCTGCTTTTTCACCCTAGCTGCCGGCACGAGATTATACTGCGCGATTCAGAGCAAACAAGGATCGTTTCGGGATAAAACGATGTTAACGTACTTCGATTGCACCTCGTTTTGGCCTGGTACCCGATCACCCAAACAAGCTAGCCATTGTTTTATTCCATAGCGTGGAACAATTCTAACCTTTTATTTTGCAAACACAAGCACTTTTCAGGAAACCCTGGGAAACATGACCATATCCCCCAGGATCTTCTGGGGTAAACGTAAATTTATTTGGTGACTTGAATTATGCAAAAACCTGAGTTAACATAATGACTATGGTACCTTTGGATTCACGAAAAGCAGGAGAGAGTAATGAATGGCTGATCATGAGTTACTTACGTGATCGCGGCCAACTCTCACAAAAGGAATTGTGCGCATTGACACAATTGGGCAGCTCTACGGTCAGCTCCATTGTGGCCCGTCTGCGTGAAAAGGAAATGATCGTCGAAACCCAGGGCAAAAGCCACACACGCGGTCCCAAACCGGTACTCCTGGCCATCAATCGCATGGGACGCTACCTGGTGGGTGCGGAATTAAACCCGGCCTACGTACGTATCGGCCTCTTCGATTTCCACACCGCTATTTTGGATCATATCCAGATCCCCCTGGCCTCCAAAGAGGTAGACCACGTACTCCAGACCTTAACCGTCAATACCCTGGGCCTGCTGACCAAGCATAACATCAACCAATCCAGTGTGCTGGGTATGGGTGTCACCATCAGCGGCACCATCTCTAACCAGGGTGAGGTTGAATTATCAAGCACGTTTGGCTGGAAACACATTCCCTTGCAGGACCGACTGAGTGACCAGCTTGGAGTTGATGTGCATCTTTTCACAACTCGTGTCCGTCTATTGGCCGAGTTGTCACTCACGGGACAAGAGCAGTATTCCAATGCTCTCTACCTTAACGTAGCTGATGGTGTCAGTTGTAACGTCATTGCCGAAGGTCATCTTTTCCATGGATCCAGCCATCGCAGTGGCGAAATTGGCCATATCATTGTGGATCCCAAGGGACCAACGTGTGGTTGCGGGCATCAAGGTTGTCTGGAATCCCTGATTGGTGGCCCGGCACTCGCCCATCGCATTCAGCAGAATCTGGCCAACGGAACCGAGACGGTACTTCGTGATCTGATTAGCAGTCAGGACAATCACCGTACCATCATCTCCAAATGGGGCCTGGCCATGCGTCAAAAAGACGAGTACGCCTTAAATCTCCAGAAGGAAGTCGCCCAACACCTGGCCTGGGCCGCAGCCATTGCGATCAACCTCTACGACCCTGCCATGATCGTGCTGGCAGGCTACGTCTGTGACCAGTGTCAACGTGAACTGGCTGTGGCCATTGAGGCCGCCATGGGCACTCAAGTCTACGACGGACAAGCCCGTACTATCCCCATCCGTCCGGCCAAGGCCGCTGATGAACGCTACATTTTGGGCGCGGTTATTGGTGTGCTCCAACAAACCTCCGGACGTAAAACGGTCTGATTGACATCCCGCGTCATTTTGTGACTTTTGATCACACAAAAAATCCGTTATGATAGGCCAGTGTTAGGCTATCGTTGGTTTTTGTCCACTAAAATTGCCAACCCATCGGGAGACAACATTTTGGCGACTATGAATGTAACCCACCCCAAGCTCATGCCCCTTCGTGAAAACCTGGAACGTGTGATCTACGGCAAGACCGAATGCGTTGATGTATTAATTGTTGCCCTGCTCGCAGGCGGCTCCATCCTGATCGAGGATGTCCCAGGCGTCGGAAAAACCACTCTAGCCAAGGCTCTAGCCCAAAGCATCGAAGCCCAATACCACCGCATCCAGTTTACCCCGGACCTTTTGCCCGCGGATATTTTGGGATCCTCAATCTACAATCCAGTGACAGGCGATTTCAAATTCAACCCCGGGGCCATTTTCTGTAACATCCTGCTCGCCGATGAAATCAACCGGGCCTCACCACGTACCCAATCGGCCCTACTGGAGGCCATGAATGAGTCGCAGACCACCATTGAAGGTACCTGTTACCCATTACCCCAACCCTTTATGGTGCTGGCTACGGAAAATCCCGTCGAATCTCACGGGACCTTTCCTCTGCCCGAGGCCCAACTGGACCGTTTCCTGATTCAATTGGATTTGGGGTACCCCAGCATGGAGGTTGAAATCGACATTCTTAAAACGCATAGTCAGCACAATCCGCTCAACGATCTCGAACCGGTCATGACTCTGGAGCAGGTGCTGGCCCTTCAAAAGGATCTGAAAGACATCCACATCGACCCCAGCCTGCTGGAATATATTGTCGAAATCGTACACCGGACTCGACGGGATAGCCGCTTACAGTTGGGCATCAGCCCCCGCGGTTCCTTGATGTTAACCCGTGCGGCTCAAGCCAGTGCCCTGACTCAGCAACGGAACCATGTCATCCCAGACGACATCCTCTGGATGGCCCCCTATGTTCTGCCCCATCGCCTGTTGTTGACGTCCCAGAGCCGTTATGCCGGCCTCACCAAAAAACAGATCATCGACGAGATTATCAGCCTTATCAAAATCCCGGTATGAATTTCACACTCTATAAAACCGGACAACGTTCCACCGGCCGTCTTGATGTCACGGATATCGGTCGCTCGACCTTCATGGCCTTGATTCTGGTCCTGATCGCCACCTTATTCATTCCGGCCTTCGGGGTGTTTTCTACGCTGTTGAGCCTGGAGGTCATTGCCCTGCTCGTCGGTGTCTTTTACCGCCCCCGTATTCAGATGGAAGCCAGTTTACCTCAGCGGATCATGGTGGACCAAATCGCCTATCTCCATCTGACGCTACGCAACACCTCTCACTGGCCAGCCTATCAGATGAGTGTCTTGCTGGATGGCGAGCAAGAAGGCCTGGAACAACTGGAACCCATTCCCTACATCGAACGTCTTCGCCCCGGTCAAGCCCTCAATGTCACTCTCAAGGTGTGTCCGCGTCAGAGAGGAACCATCACCCTCAAACGTCCCCTTTGCAGTTCGATTTTTCCGTTTAATCTATTTCGCTTCAACACCCCACGCGCCGATTTAAATGAGCTCACGATCTTACCGGCCCACGGTCAACTCAACCTGCCCATACAGGCCCAGGCTCACGTCAGCCCCATGGGGCAGTACACCACCTCACCTCTACAGGGCCTCAGCCCTGAATACATCGGTAGCCGTCCCTTCATCACCGGCGACTCCCCTCGTCTGATTGATTCTCGCGCCTGGGCCCGTTTGGCTCGTCCCGCGGTCAAGGAGTTTCAAGAGGACATGCAAAGTGACGTAGGACTCATCCTGGACAATGGACACTCCCATCCCAAACGGATGTCTGCCTCAGAAATTGAATGTTTCGAAGCGGCCGTGTCACTCTGTGCCTCACTGACCGTGTCCTTGGAACAGGGACGACAGATCGAAATGCTTTCTCTGGGTTCTCAACTCCATCGTTTTTCCGGACAGACCGATACCCTACGGGTCGAGCGAACCCTGCAGTTACTGGCCAACTGCCAGGTGGAATCCCTTCTCAATGAAACAACCACTCTCGACCTGATTGACTCATTTGCTCACATCGGTGCCTTTCATGTGATTCTGCGTCACTGGCAACCCCATTGGGCCGAAATCCTGCAATGCGCCCATCAGGCCCGTTGTCGCTTGTCACTCTGGTGGTTGGGCCCCGCACCACCGCCCGAGATCCAGGAAGCCTGGCAATGGGCAGAGAGGATTCAAATCCTCTCTGCCAAAGAGCTCCAACGTCAGTGGAGGACACAAGAGTGACTGTGCAAAAGGGGATTGCCCTACTGATTCTTGTAATGAGTATTGCCCTGGCGGGCTGGGTCCTACAGGATGTCGCCTTTACCGGAGTTTTGGGCTTGTTGGCCTTTATCGGTTTGAAGCGAAAATACACCTGGGACATCAAGCCCCAGCAACGGGTCCTCTCCAGTATCCTGGTGTTATTACTGTTGGGTTTGTTCTCGCTGCATTACCACTACTCTTCGCCTCCCCCTGATACGGTTCCTGCCGTACTGGCCTGGCAGACGGTGTCGCGTTTCTTTTTCTCCGCCATGATCCTGGTTCTGTTTTTAGGCAAATCTGGCGTGCTGCCCCCCTCACTCGGCGCCTTCTTTTTGGCCACGGTCATTAGTGCAGGCCAGGTGTTACTGCTGTGGGAACATGAAGTCATCTACCGTCCTTTGGAATTTCTCAGTGTCATCCTTGCAGCACTCTATGCCTGCTCGGACACCGAACAGCGGCCGGCCGGACTCAACCCCCATCACCGTCGTATCAAATCACGGGTTTGGGTCTTTGGCATCATCCTCCTGTTGGCCTTGAATACCGGCTGGATGTTCGGGGCCTTCCTGTATCGCAACCACGGCACGGTCAACATCCTATCCAATCTGTTATGGGGTGACAATCCCATCATTGCCCATGCCAATGTCAAGTCGTCAACCGTGGGATTCACGGACAGAGTCCAACTTTCCAATCTACAGCATGTCCTACAAAGTCAGGACAAAACCGTCCAATTGCGTATCCAAGCCAGTCGTAATCCCGAGTATCTGCGAGCTCGAAGCTTTGACTCGTATGATTTCCGAACGTCACAATGGCTGGACCGTTCGCACTATCCACAGATCTATGGAGAAGATATACCCGGTTTCAGTCTGGGTGGCCCAAAACGCAACTTTAATCTAAGCCGATTAAATCCTGCCAATTTCACGGATACTCAAACTCTGGAGATCCAACACGAGGTCGGATTCCAACAGGCCATGTTTGCCCCACTGGGGGTACTAAACCTGCAATGGAATGGTGACTATCTGATGCATAGTGAATACACCGGGACTTTTTATAATGATAATGAACACAACCGAGCGATAAGCTATAAAATCCTGTACAGTCCCTCCGCATGTCTCCCCCCCACAGACATACATCTACGACAAGCTCTGTACCTTCCACAACATCTCGATCCGCGGATTGAAAACCTGGCTCAGTCCATCCTCGGTTCCTGCCGGACCACGGAAAAAAAGATCGACGCCGTTGTCAAACATTTCGCTGACAACTACAGTTATAGCCTTACGGTGTCGTTGCCACCTGAAGAAGAACCTCTAACCGGATTTCTATTGCATGGGGATGCCGGCTATTGCGAATACTTCGCCTCGGGTGCAGCCCTATTGCTTCGCATCGGAGGAGTACCCACCCGTTATGTCACCGGCTTTCTCATCCACCAGTTTGATTACAAATCCGAAAGCTGGGTGGCTCAGGCTGGTGATGCCCATGCCTGGATCGAAGCCTGGGATAGCAGCAAAGAACGCTGGATCACCGTCGAGGCCACCGTTGCAGACGAAGCTGATTCTACCGCCGAGACAACAGATCAGGACGATTCCCAGGAACACCGCCAAATCAATCTGCGTCAATTGATCCAGGGACTCTATGACTATGGCCTGGCCGGGCCTCTGGTTCAGTTTCTCAGGAAAGGCGGATTATGGGGAGTCCTCTCCTTCACCTTGGGTATTGTGTTATCCGTAGGTTTGACCATTCGCTATTGGATCGTCACGTCCAAACGGTTAAAGGGCCTCGACATCCGCACACATTCCTTAAACAATCAAGTCCAGGATCTACACAAGCAACTCAGGCGACTGGAGAAACGCCTACTCAAATTCGATAGACCTCGATCCCCCCAGGAATCCTTACTCCGCTATTCACAACGTCTGGAACAATCCCACGAGACCGATGAATTTGGGTTGCAGGTTGCCCTCTGGCTTCGTCGTTACAACTCCATACGATACAGCCCCCAGTTGGCCCATGAACAGATCCAAGCCCTGGGACAAGACCTGGAAACCTTACTGAAAATTCAACCGGAATCATCATGATCAGATATCACATTGTCTTGTCGTTGCTTCTTGTCTCCCCCCTGACCGCCTTCTCTGCCATCGAATCGGGGCAACTCTGGCCCGATCAAAACGGCGTCCATATCAATGCCCACGGGGGCGGCATGTTGTTTCATCAAGGGCGCACCTATTGGTTTGGCGAACACAAGATCGCTGGACGCCGCGGCAATAGTGCCCAAATTGGGGTCCACTGCTATAGCTCGACAGACCTCTTGACTTGGCAAGACGAAGGCATTGCCCTGACCGTGAGCGAAGATCCCAATAGCGATATCGTTCGCGGCTGCGTCATCGAACGTCCCAAGGTCATTTACAACGCCAAGACTCAAACCTTCGTGATGTGGTTCCATCTCGAGTTGCGGGGCCGGGGTTATAGTGCCGCCCGCACCGGTCTGGCGGTGAGTCCCACGGTCAACGGACCCTATCGTTTTATCCGTTCATTACGTCCCAATACCGGACAATGGCCCATCAACTTTACCGAAGAACAAAAGTCCGGCCCTGCCACCGAAGAAGGCCTGGAGGGTTGGAGCGAACCGTGGCTAGCGGCCGTTCGTGATGGCCTGTTCACCCGGCGAGATGTTAAAGGGGGCCAGATGTCGCGTGACATGACCCTGTTCGTCGATGACGACGGCACCGCCTACCATATCCATTCGGCCGAGGAAAACCTGACCCTCAATATCTCCGAACTGACCGACGACTACCAGGACTTCACCGGCCGCTACCTCCGCCTCTTGCCGGCCGGTCACAACGAGGCCCCTGCCCTGTTCAAGCATCAGGGCAAGTATTATCTACTCACCAGTGGCTGTACCGGTTGGGCCCCTAATGCCGCCCGTTCCTTTGTGGCCGAGAGCATCTGGGGACCCTGGCAATCCCTGGGCAATCCTTGTGTGGGGATCAATCCCGAAAACAGTCTCGGCCCGGAAAAGACCTTTGGGGGCCAAAGCACTTTTGTCTATCCCGTACCCAACAAGCCAGGGGCTTTCATAGCCATGTTCGACATGTGGCGTCCTCGCAATCCCATTGACGGACGCTATCTGTGGATGCCGGTTCAATTCACTGATGAGGGCTTCAAGATCGAATGGATGTCTCAATGGAACCTATCGTATTTCGATCAAGTCCAAAAGAACCCATAGGACAGGGATTGCCTGGGACAAACCTCACCCGGCTCCAGGCAAAAGCTTCATCTGAACGAACATTGGCTTATTTATTTCCGTATGAAGCGCCGACAGATTAAACTCTAATATCGTGGTTTTTGTCTTGGATTAGGGTGAATGACCTCTAAACAGCAACCCATCTTCGTGATCAGTGATCTGCACATTGGCAATGGCAGTAGCAGGGATAGTCTACTGAGAGCCAAACGTGCCGATCAATTACAGGAATTCTTGGACCATGTCGAACATCAGCAAGGCCAACTCCTGATTGCCGGTGATCTGATGGAACTGTGGATGTTCCCCCTGGAGCAGATCCTGGAGCGTTGGACTCGCCTCTTCGATCGCATGGCGACCATGGGAGCGATTTACATTCCCGGCAACCACGATGCCGCCGTGGCAACCACACACGTCGGTCTTCACCCATTGTTAGGGCAGGTGGTCGAGCCCTTTACCCAGACCATTGGCACACGGTCTTTCCATTTCATGCACGGCCACGAGTTCGACCCCTTCGTACCCAGCCAGGGCCATCAATGGCAACGTACTTACCAGGCCCTGACCCGTTGTGCCAATGTGCGTCACCGCATTCCCCTGTCTTTGCACGACCGTATTGCAGACCTCTTGATGGAATGGGGCGAGCACCTGATTAAACTGGGACAACGCCTGGGCTCCAACCTACAGTATGTCCTGCACGAGGAACTCGTCCTGCTCTGCGAAACGCATGACCACCTCAAGGACCTGTCCACCCGTACCTTGAAGCTTCTCTCCCGTCAATTCCATTACCGTGACGAGGTTCAATACGACGTAGCTATCGCCGGACACACCCACCGCCCCGGTCGCTTCTGCGAACATTACTACAACAGCGGTAGCTGGACCAAGGCGATCAATACCTTCCTCCGCATCGAGCCCGACGGTCACACCCAGCTGTTCAATTGGACCGGGCAAGGGCCAGTGGTCAACCCGGTGTTGGTGGGGCAACGCTAGTCGCAAATTAACAGCGTTGCTAAAATTCCCACCTCAAGTGTGGATAACCACTATCCGGCATGATCCAGATATCGTCCGTACCGTTAGCAATTTCATCTACAAAATCCCAGCCTGCATCCAAGAAAATCTCAATATTCTGCATCTCGCCAGTGTTCAGGGCTCTGCCGCCATCACTCTCAGAATGACCCGATGTATCCATATCCCAAAAGCTCGAGGTAATACTATTGCCACCAGACCAATTATCTCCTACTAACCCCCCAGCATAGCCCCACATTCCCCGAACACATCCAGTACTGTAGCTAGACGTGATAATACCATAATTTCTTCCCACAAACCCTCCAGCCGAGTAATCTCCACTAACATTACCAGTGCTATAGCTCGACGTGATGATGCCTAACCAATTATCTCCCACGAGTCCGCCGAAAGCACCACCGCCACTGACGTTGCCAGTACTGTAGCTCCTCGTGGTACTACCATAATTTCTACCCACAAGACCACCAGCCCAGCCATCCCCACTAACACTACACGTGCTATTGGTGGACGTGATACTGCCATCATTTCGGCCCACAAGCCCACCGACAGAGTCTCCCGTTCCGCTGACACTACCGTCACTGCAGCTCAACGTGAGAATGTCATCATTCCATCCTACCAGTCCACCAACAGAATCCCCTGTGCCACTAACGCTCGTATTGCTATAGCTTGACGTGATATTGCCATCATTTCTACCCACAAACCCACCGACAGAATCCCCCATAGCGATGACGCTACCAGTACTGGAACTCGACGTGATAATACCGTAATTCCTTCCCACAAATCCGCTGACATAATCTCCCGTTCCATTGACATCCACGGACTCCATCACGAGATTGGAGATATTCCCTCGAGATGTACAGATACCGAACAGACCTAAATGCCCCCCCCCATCCATCGACAGATTCAAGATGAGATGGCCATCACCTTCAAACTGGCCACCGAATCCAGGAATGATCGCCGAATTCCAGGAGATCCCAGCTAAATCAATATCTGAATCCAGGCGATAACAGGCATTGGAACGACACCAAACCATACCCAAATTATTGGCATCGGTGATGAGATAGGGATCGTCGGCCGTACCACTGCCCAAAGGTTGATCTGGCAATGCCCCTGTAAATACAGTTAGAGTGGGGTAATCCCCCACTTGCTTCTGCCAATAATTACAGGTCCCATTGGCAGTTTCACCTACAAGGTCCCACCCGGCATTCAAAAAAGTATCGATATCCTGCATCTCGGCGGTGGCCAGGCCAAGACCCTCAGAGCCCTTAGACAGGCTCGAGGTTTCCGTATTCCAGAAGCTCGCGGTGATATCGCCATAATTCCTCCCTACCAATCCTCCAACATAACCAACTCCCCTGACGTTACCGGTACTATAGATTGAAGTAAGAATACTGTAATTATATCCCGCGATCCCACCGACAAAGTATTCCCCTCTGACGTCACTGGTACTGTAGCTCGATGTGATCATGCCAGAATAATTATAACCCACCAGTCCTCCGACAAAGTCTCCCATGCCATTAATACTACCAGTGCTATAGCTCGATGTGATAATACCAGAATTCCTTCCCACAAGCCCACCAACAGCGTCTTGCGATCCATTGATCTCCACATATTCCAAGCCCAGATTCAAGACCTCGGCCTGGGAATCCAGTATGCCAAAAAAACCAAGTTTCCCCGCTCCCTCAATAACCAAATGACTGATAACGTGTCCCTTGCCATTGAAACAGCCATTAAAGTACGGCAGCACCGCTTGTGACCAGGTTATTTCTGAAAGATCCAGGGACTCGACCAACTCAAAACAACAATCCATCAGCCCACCCGCCTTGCTGACCAATTGAAGTTGGGCAATAGACTCGATCTGATAAGGATCCTCTCCTGTGCCCGCTCCTTTGATCCAATCGATGTCCGGCTCAGGTATGCCCCCCCCTGAGATCCCCTCCCAAACCAGATGAGCATAGTCCTGCCCCGCATCCAGGACCCAGTTTGGATCCGTGCAAAGACCATTGAGTCCAAGCATCTCGGCATTCATCATTTCATCGGAACTCAACGCGATGCCGCCATCACTGCTTCCACAGCCCGAGGTTTCTTTATCCCAAAAACTCGTAATGATACCTGATGAAGTCTCTCTCACTTGATTTTCCCCCACCAGACCACCGACCCAATCATCTCCATCAACCTTGCCTGTGCTATAGCTCGATTGGATAATTCCAAAGTGATTCAATCCCACCAATCCACCAACACGACCATCTCCACTGACCTTACCCCTGCTGTAACTGGATGTAATCATCCCCAAATAATTGTACCCCAAGAGTCCACCAACAAAATTGTCACCACTGACATTAGCGGTGCTGTAGTTCGATGTGATTACACCGGAATTCCATCCCACAAGAGCACCAATACAGTTATCTCCATGAACGCGGCCCGTACTGTAGCTAGAGGTAATAGTTCCTGAAGAATTCCTTCCCACGAGAGCACCGACATAATCCCCCGTCCCATTGACATCAACAGACTCCATCACCAGATTGGAAATAATCGCCCCGGAGCAGCAACAACCAAACAACCCAAGATAATTCCCCCCTTGAATGCTCAAATGGCTGATGAGATACCCTTGGCCGTTAAAAGAGCCGGAAAACTTTGCACCATTAAAAGGAAGGCTGGATTCATTTACATCTGACGCAATCACAGCTCGATCAAAGGTAAGGCCGGATAAATCGATATCGTTAACCTGGACATAGTGTTTGTCATAGCCACAAGGATCATTCCCCAGATCAATCAAATCCTGAGCAGTTGCGATTTGAAAGGGATTATTGGGTTCTCCCGTCCCCCCGGAATAGGCCCAAACGCTAGGGATGAACAATCCGAAACTCAGGGCGATGGAAATAACTATTCGCTGCATAAGTATTAAGGGTTTCTCTAAAAATTAACACATAACTGTGCATTACGATTCACATTGGTTATACTTAGCTCATTGACAATAGAATCACTGTTAAACCCAACCCCATGGAGTTTTCTACGATGTACCAGGCTGGACTTTTCGATTGGCATGAGCGATTTGATCAACTCAATGATGGCGGCGATCCTTTGGTTAAGTTGAATGAACTGATGGATTGGTCGTTGTTTGCCAAAAGCCTCAAGACACTGCGATCCGAAGAACGCAAAAGTAACGCCGGACGTAAACCGTATGATTCCACCTTGATGTTCAAGATCCTGGTTCTTCAGTCGTTGTACAATCTCTCTGACGATCAAACGGAGTTTCAGATTCGTGACCGCTTGTCCTTTATGCGTTTCCTGGGCCTTTCGCTCAATGACAGAGTCCCTGACGCCAAGACCATTTGGTTGTTCCGTGAGCAGTTGACCGAGGTTGGACTGGCCGAAAAGCTGTTTGATCAATTCGATCGATTTCTTCGAAACAACGGTTTTTCTGCTAAGAAAGGTCAAATTGTTGACGCCAGTATTATCAAAGCCCCCAAGCAACGTAACAGCCGAAGCGAGAACAAGCAGATCAAGAATGGGGATGCCCCCGAAGATTGGAGTGACGCTAAAAAACGCCAAAAGGACACCGATGCCCGCTGGGTAAAGAAGAACGGTCAGAACCATTATGGCTACAAGAACCACATTGAAGTGGATGTGCAGCATAAGCTGATTCGAAAATACGAGGTCACCGATGCGGCGACTCATGATAGCCAGGTCTTTGAAGATCTTCTGGATCATACCAATAGCAGTCAGGATGTCTGGGCGGATTCGGCGTATCGCTCGGGTGAAAAATTGGATCATCTTTCTGAGCATGGTTTTCGTGAGCATATTCAGCGAAAAAGCTACCGCAACAAGAAGCTGACAGATCGAGAGAAGTCGGGTAACCACACCCGTTCTAAGATTCGAAGCCGTGTCGAACATATCTTCGGCGTCCAGAGCCAACGAGCAGGCAGCTTGTTGATTCGAAGCATTGGGCTGGTACGAGCCAAAACGAAGATCGGTTTGCGTAACCTTGCGTTCAATATAGATCGCTATTGCCTGTTGGCGAGGGCATAGAGCCTCATGGCTCTTGGACCAGGCAACAAGCCTGGACAATACAGTCGGGCAAGTGACCTCTGAGGCCGTTTGGGCATTGGAATATTGGGTTTTAAAGTTCGCAGTGATCAACATTTTACAAAACTGACGCTTGAAATAGAATTTCGCCTCTCAAAACGTATTATTAGAGGTGGCCTTAAGACTCTCTTTGATTTTAATTGCGAAACAAGCCCAAGGGGATTCACACTGGTCTTCGGGGTAAAACCTCCACAAATCAACTATTCAATTATATCGATCCTAACAAACCAGTGCAAAGGAAAAGAGCAATGAATGATCTCGCCTCTTAGAAATAATATCAAATTGAGGGGGTGAATACGGTCAACGAATATGCGATGAATTTGAACGGTGTTACCAGGACAGGAATCAGTGTGAATCTGTTAATTCCCAACATAGCCTGATTGACTGAAACAGGGGAGCACAGTAGCATGAGTCCCCCTTAGGCAAGTTGAAAAGGATTTTTAACGTGACATCTGAGCTCATAACCGAATGCCCCACTAAATCCTACGCAGGAGGTGTGCGTGAACTCACGGCCATTGCCCTGCCCATGGTGGTCTCCTTTGCCTGCGAGACCTTGATGACCTTTACCGATCGACTGTTCCTGTCCAAGCTGGGACCGGACGCCATGAATGCGGCCATGGGCGGTGGGCTGATGACCTTCATGATGACCACCTTCTTCCTGGGTTTGATCGGCTATACCACTGCGCTGGTGGCTCAATATCTCGGTGCCGGGCAAAAGGATCGCTGTGCCCTGGCCACCTCCCAAGGCCTGCTGATCGCCCTGGTCGCCTACCCCCTCATTTTGCTGGCCAAACCCCTGGGGCAACTGATCTTCACCTGGACTTCCCTGGCTCCCGAGCAACTGACGCTACAGACGACTTACTTTAATATCTTAATCTACGGCAGTCTGTTGACGCTGCTCCGACACGGGCTCAGCAGCTTCTTTTCCGGTATTGGAAAAACCCGCATAGTCATGATCGCTGCTGCTACGGCCATGGTAGTCAATGTATGCGTCAATTACATATTGATCTTTGGCAAGTTGGGATTGCCCGCTCTGGGGATCCGTGGGGCCGCTTATGGCACCATCATCGGGGCCCTTTGTGGAGTCCTGGTTCTCATGGGTACTTACCTCAGTGTAACGAATCGATCCACCTATCAGGTGATCAAGTCACTACGGTTCCACCTTGAAACCTTCAAGATCTTGGTGCGTTTCGGCTACCCGGCCGGAATCGAGATGTTTTTGAATCTGGTCGCCTTTAACGGTATGATCCTGGCCTTCCATGCCCATAGCCAGGCCACGGCCACAGCTGCGACCATCATGTTTAACTGGGATATGGTTTCGTTCGTCCCCTTGTTGGGAGTCCAGGTGGGGGTCATGAGTCTGGTGGGACGCTACATGGGGGCTCGCAATCCCGACATTGCCCATCGCTCGGCCATGAGCGGCCTAAAAATCGGATGGTGTTATTCTGCCATCATTCTGGTGCTGTTCGTCTTTTTCCCTGGCCCCTTGGTGAACGTTTTCAAACCACAACAGGAGACCGCCATTTATATCGAGGCCCTGCCGACCGCCCTATACATGTTGCGTCTGGCTGCGGTCTACGTCCTGGTCGAGGCCGTAATCGTGGTCTTTAGCGGGGCCCTGCGGGGAGCGGGTGACACCTTCTGGGCCATGTGTGTGGCCGTGGGACTGCATTGGCTCATGTTGGGTGTGCTGATACTGATACTCTATGGCCTACACCTCTCACCCGAGGTAGCCTGGACCGCACTGGTCATCCTGTTTCTGCTCTTTTCTGTGGTGTTCTATTTTCGTTACCGTAGCGGAATATGGCGTAACATCCAAGTGGTGCAAGATCCAACCACATCACGAGCCCTAGATCACGACCAGGACTTCCACGAATCCGTTGACCTGTAAGGCATTTCCTCATTTCACCAAGTGATCGCCTCATCCTCGATTAAAATTGTCAAATTAGGGAACTTGTTGTATTCCCAAGACACTAATTAATATAAAGGCATAATGACATGATTCTCCTCCTTCAGGAACAGTGGCGATCGGCTTCGATGCAACGGTCGCCACTGTTTTCTTTTGTCCCCTGCTAGGCCCATCACTTCTGCGGGATTGATTGACGTCCCAACAGCATCAGAGTAAGATGATTCACAAGAGTAATCCTAGTGACATCTATTGAGAGTGTGGATATGGACATCCGAACTTACATTCACAACATTGGCAATTTCACACTTCTATTTCTAGTCTTCTTTGCCGCCTTTATTGCCCCCATCTTTCCTAAAGACTGGAGCCCCACTCTCTATAACCTAGCTTATGTGGGCATCTTCTGGGCCGCCCTAGCAACATTGGGAAGAAAGCACGTCCTGACCTGGATCGCCATCATCACGGCCAGTACGCTTGAATTGCTTTCTTCGCTGATCAAGTCCTCTTTTCTGGATAACATTTCCAATGCGGCCGGATTGCTGTTTTTTTTGACATTGGTGGTTGTTCTAATCAATCAGATTGCACGAACTCCCACGGTTACCCCTAAGGTGATTCTACATGCCATTAATGGTTATCTATTGCTAGGGCTCTGTTTTGCCCTGCTCACGGCCATTGTGATGTATTATTGGCCCAATGCTTACCAACTCCCAGCCAGCATGGATGCCAAAGAACGGATTGCCGGTTGTGTCTATTATACCTTTGTGACCTACACAACCTTGGGCTACGGTGATATCACCCCCATCCTTCCCATCACACGATCACTGGCGGTTTTCTCCGCGGTTGTCGGCCAACTCTATCTGACGGTTATCGTGGCCATGCTCGTAGGGAAATTCGTCAGTGCACATCACTCGCTAACAAATCCTCAAACGTCCGATCACTAAGCCAACTGGCAAGGGGCAAGGTTCGTTAAGTTGTTGACACTCTATAGGGCTCTCTTTACAATCGGTCCGCACTTGATACCTAAGGTTATTTCTAAAGATTAAAGGGGAATGAAGAAATGCAGGATGCCGTTTTGAAATCATATCGTCTTAAGAAGATCAAATCCCCCTGGCCACTCTTGACCTGTTTGTTAATTCTGATGTGTGGCTGTGCCGTAGGACCCGACTATCACAAACCCGAAGTGGACATGCCCGATGCCTGGGATAATGCCGTAATGCAAGGCCAAATGGATCTGCGTCACTGGTGGACGACCCTAGACGATCCGGTGCTAGACTCCCTGGTTGAACGGGCCGTGCAGTCCAACCTCAACTTACAGATCGCTGTAAGCCGCATCCAAGAGACCCGAGCATCACTAGGAGTGGCCAGTGGTCAATACTGGCCCACAGTGGATGCCCAAGGTTATTATTCGCGTGCCCGCAGCAGTGAGAATGGGACCTATCGAGCCCTGGGCATTGGCGGCACCTACAGTGACCTCTACAATGCAGGATTAGATGCCTCGTGGGAGATCGATGTCTTCGGTCGCATTAAACGCACCGTAGAGTCGGCCTTGGCCTCATATGAGGGATCGTTGGAAGACCATCACGATGTCCAGGTCAGTATCTGTGCCGAGGTCGCACGTCAATACGTCTTGATCCGGACGCTACAGCAACGACTGGCCTACGCACAAAGCAACCTCGAGCTTCAACAACAAACCCTGCAACTGACCAAGGACCGCCGTGCCGCAGAAATCTCCCCCGAGTTAGACGTGGCCCAGGCAGAGCTGAACCTGGCCAATACCGAATCGACCCTGCCTACCCTGCAGATCCAATTAACCCAGGCCCTCAACCGTTTGGCCGTACTCCTGGGTGAGCATCCCGGCTCACTGCAAGAGGAACTCAATGAATTTCAGGCTATTCCCACTGGACCTGACCAACTCCTGGCCGACCTCCCCATTAACCTACTGCGTCAACGTCCTGACATCCGCCGGGCCGAGCGTCAGGTGGCGGCCCAAAACGCCCAAATCGGTGTCAGTACTGCAGCCCTGTATCCATCCTTCTCCCTCAGTGGCACCTTTGCCTTTGAGTCAACCAGCAGTGGGGATCTGATGGACTGGGGTAGCCGTACCTTGAGTCTGCTGCCGGCCGTACGTTGGAACCTCTTTGACGGTAACCGCATTCGCAGCAACATCCAAGTTCAGGAGGCCCGTACCCAACAGGCCATCTTGAGCTATGAACAGACCGTCTTGTCAGCACTGGAAGAGACCGAGGCGGCCATGGTATCCTATCTCCAGGAACAAGAAAGGGCGCAGGCCCTGGAACGGAGTGTCACGGCCTCGCGCAAATCCGTCGAGCTCGTCAATTCGCTCTATCGCAACGGCCTGGTCGATTTCCAAAACGTCCTCGACATGCAACGCAGTCTAGCCCAACAGGAAGACAGCCTCGCTGCCAGCCAGGGCTCTGTGATTCAAAACCTCGTCCTCGTTTACAAGGCCTTGGGCGGTGGGTGGACCCCCGCACTGGAACGGGCTAATCAATCCAAGGGAGATCTCTAATCATGACATCACACGTTTCTCATCCCAGAAATGTCACCCTTTGTGTGGCCTGTCTCGGCATACTTCTTAGTGTCGTCGGATGCAAACAAAAACCTGCAGCACCGGCTCAACAAGCCCCCACCGTCACCGTGACTCAACCCGTTCAAGAGAGTGTCAATCTATACTATGAATTCACGGGGACCACGGCCGCCGTGGAAGAGGTGGATATCCGGGCCCGCGTCGAAGGATTTCTCAAGAAAATCCATTTCAATCCCAGTCAATTGGTCGAAGCCGGAGATCTGCTCTACGAGATTGAACCGGATACCTATCAAATCCAAGTGCAAAAGGCCGAAGCCAACATGGCCGCAGCCCAAGCGGATGAATTGCGGGCCAATGCCGATTTCGAGCGTATGCAAAAGGCGGCCGAAACCGATGCCGTCAGCAAGCAACAGGTCGACACCTATCGTGCCCAATACCAAGTGGCTAAAGCCGCAGTCAAACAGGCCGAAGCCGCCCTGGCCGAAGCCAAGCTAAGACTGGACTACACCCGGGTGACATCACCGATTCGTGGACGTGTCAATCGCAGCCTGGTCGATACCGGCAATCTCGTGGGGGCCGGTGAACGGACCCTGCTGACCACGGTTGTGACCATGAATCCGGTATATGTCTACTTCAATGTAGATGAGCGTTTGCTTACATCGCGTCTGGCTCGACTGCACGACCGCGAAGAACTGCATGGCACCTTTGAAAGTGCCCCCCATATCCCCTGCTTTCTGGGACTGGAAGGAGAAAAGGGCTACCCACACGACGGGGAGATCGACTTTGTCAATAACAAAGTGGACCCGGGAACCGGAACCCTCCAGATACGGGGACGCTTTCCCAACGATGACGGCTTGATCTACCCCGGCGTCTTTGCCAGAATTCGGATTCCGGATGACCTCGCTGAAAATGCCATCCTGGTGGAAGAAGCCGCCATCGGTACCGACATGGCCGGTAAATACTTACTGGTCGTGGGTGCCAATAACATGGTCGAACGTCGCGGTATCTCCCTGGGGGCCCTGATGGACGATCAACGTCGCGTCGTCCTTGACGGTGTCACGGCAGAGGACACTTATATCGTCAAGGGATTGCTGCGAGCCCGCCCCGGTATGCCGGTGACACCCCAGTCCTTAGCCGCACAAACCCCTGAAGGAGACGCCGATGTTCAGTAAATTCTTCATCGACCGCCCTATCTTTGCCTGTGTGGTCTCCATCGTCATCCTGATCTTGGGGGGCATTTCAATCCCGGTGCTGTCCGTGGAAAAGACACCGGATATTTCTCCACCTACTGTAGTCGTCAGTGCCAAGTATCCGGGCGCCAGTGCCCAGGTCATTGCCGATACGGTCGCCACACCGCTGGAACAACAGATCAATGGCGTCGATGACATGATCTATATGTCGTCCAAAAGTTCCAATGACGGCAGTCTGAATATCACGGTGACCTTCGAGATCGGTACGGATGTGGATATGGCCACGGTCTTGGTACAAAACCGGGTCGCCATTGCCGAGCCCATGCTACCCGAGGAAGTCAAGCGACAGGGAATCACCGTGACCAAACGCTCCACCAGCATTGCCCTGATGGTGGCCCTCTTTAGTCCGGACGACACCTTCGATACCCTGTTCATCAGTAACTATATCAATACTCAGATCAGAGACGTGCTCAAACGTATTCCCGGTGTGGCGGACGTCGATGTGTTCGGAGCCCAGGACTTCGGTATGCGTATCTGGCTCGATCCCGAGCGGCTCAAGGTCCGCAGCCTCACCGTAGAGGATGTGCTGGCCGCCTTACGCGAACAAAACGTCCAGGTGGCAGCCGGGCAGATCGGTGCCCCGCCCTCCCCTGAGGATCAGGTATTCCAATACACCGTCAATGCCCAGGGCCGCTTGACCGACGTCGAAGAATTTGAAGACATCATCGTCAAGATCGGCCCGGATGGGGGCATTCTACGTCTAAAGGACATCGCCAGAGTGGAACTCGGTTCGCAGACATACAGTTGGTTTGTCGAGCTCAACGGCAGACCCTCCATCAGTTTGGGTGTTTATCAACTCCCAGGAGCCAACGCCCTGCAGATTGCCGAATCGATCCGTAAGGAAATGGAGGTTCTCCAACAATCCTTCCCATCCGGATTGGACTACGACATTCCTTACGATCCCACACTGTTCATTTCCACCTCCATCCAAGAGGTGGTCAACACCCTATTGATGGCCGTAGTTTTGGTGGTCTTGACCGTATATATCTTTTTACAAGACCTTCGCACCACCCTTATCCCCTCCTTGACCATCCCGGTGTCTCTGGTGGGAACCTTTGCCGTGATGTTGGCCATGGGCATGTCGATCAACACTTTAACCCTGTTTGGCTTGGTCTTGGTCATCGGTATTGTGGTGGATGATGCGATCGTGGTGGTGGAGAATACCATGCGACTCATTGACGAAGAAAAGCTCTCGGCCAAGGAAGCGACAGCCAAGGCCATGGTGCAGATCACCGGTCCGGTCATTGCCACCACCCTGGTACTGCTGGCCGTGTTTGTACCCACGGCGATGATGGGGGGCATTACCGGGCGTCTGTATCAACAGTTCGCCATCACCATCAGCGTGGCCACGGTCTTTTCCTCCATTAACGCCTTGACCCTCAGTCCCGCCCTCTGTGGGCTGCTGTTGCGTCCGAGCCCCGAACAACATAGAGGTTTCTTTAAACTCTTCAATCTGGGATTCGATAAGGCCACGACGCGTTACCTGGCCGTGGTCAAACGGATTTCCTTCCGGGTCGGGCTGCCCATGATCTGTTTTGCGCTGCTCTGTGTGTTCACCGGTATTGGCTTCAAAAACGTCCCCAGCGGATTTATTCCGGACGAAGACGAAGGCAACCTGCTCATCAACGTCATGTTGCCCGATGGTGCCAGCATCGAACGGACGCGTCTTGTCACCAATCAAGTCAATGCGATTCTGGCCCAAACCCCTGGCATTGAAAACTACATTACTATCGGCGGCTTTTCCATGCTCGACAGCATGATCGCCCCCAACGGAGGTGCCATCTTTGTCAGTCTCGAGCCCTGGGACCAACGCACGTCGCCGGAACTTCATGTCTCCGCCATTGCCATGAGCCTCCAACAGCAACTTGGCAGCATTCAAGAGGCCTTCTGTCTGGCCCTGATCCCACCTCCCATTCCCGGATTGGGTATGGCCGGAGGATTTGAAATGCAGTTACAGGATCGTGGTGGCGCGGGGTCTGAATTGTTAGCGACAATTGGACAGGACTTGGTGGCCGCAGGCACCCAGGCTCCAGGCCTTACCCGAATGAACAGTAGTTTTCGTGCCAATGTTCCTCAGCTATATCTGGATGTCGATCGCGTCAAGGCCAAGTCCCTGGGGGTGCCCATCCAAAGCATCTTTACCGCCCTGCAGAGTTACCTGGGGTCCGCCTATGTCAATGATTTCAACATGTTCGGACGTACCTATCGCGTCATGATGCAAGCGGACCATGAATACCGTAGCGAAGTGGATGACATTCTCAAATTAGAAGTACGTAATCAGACCGGCGCCATGGTTCCGCTCAGCACCCTGATATCCGTTCAGGAAACAGCCGGCCCCCAAACCATCTTCCGCTACAACCTCTATCCCTCCAGCACGGTAACGGGTAGCCCGATGCCGGGTGTTAGTTCAGGCGAGTCCATTCAGATCATGGCAGACCTCGCGGCCCAATCGTTACCTTCATCCTTGGGCTACGAATGGTCAGGCATCACCTATCAACAGATCCAGGCCGGCAATATGGCCCCCATTCTCTTTAGTTTGGCGATTGTTTTTGTCTACCTGTTCCTGGCGGCCCAGTATGAAAGCTGGTCCATCCCCTTCGCCATTATCTTAACCGTGCCCTTTGCCCTCTTCGGTGCCATCGGTTTGACTTGGTTACGGGGCTTCGATAACAACGTTTACACCCAAATCGGTTTTGTCTTACTCATTGGCCTATCCGCGAAAACAGCCATTCTCATTGTGGAATTTGCCAAGCAACTCCGTGAAGAAGGCAAGTCAATTCAAGAGGCCGCCATAGAGGCTGCACGATTACGTTTCAGGGCCATTCTCATGACCGCCATCTCGTTTATTCTGGGGGTGCTGCCACTGGTCGTTGCCACCGGAGCGGGGGCCACCAGTCGCCGGGCCTTGGGTACTTCGGTCTTTGGAGGTATGACGGCCTCGGTCATCCTGGGTGTGTTTATCACCCCGGTACTGTATATCGTGGTTCAACGGATAGCCGAGTCCATGAGTCGTAAAAAATCGGCCCCAACAACCTAGCAACAACCTAAAGATGCTTGGACTTGCCGGATCGAGAATCCAACGAAAACTCACGGAGGGTTCTAGTGACTCTGGGATGTCTTTGAAACGGAACTTCGATCTGCTCCGTGTATACGCTACTTTAATCCTTGAGACTGAGAAGCATGCGTGATTGGGCCTCGATCAACTCAGTGGTATTGAGTTGAGACACACAGAAATCACCGTAGACGACCCGGTAATCACCATTGTCCATTTGCCAGTACATTAAAAGTGTATCGGCAGAAGGCTTGTCGATGACATTGCCGAAAAAGACCACGTCTTTGCCTTTTTCTTGCAGGCTCAAACTGAAATTCTGAAATCCCGCCATCACTTGCTCGGTAGGTTCGCCCCGATTGGGTAGAAAGGTCACCAGGGTCTTGAGATCGTCATAGAGCCCTTCCGTGTCTTGGCTGTGACTACGATAAATCAACCCACAGATCATCATCGTAATAACAATCGCCGCTGCTGCGGCCAAACGACTGATGCGGAGGTGTACGATGATATTGACCGGTCCCTTGGCTCCTTGACATTGAGTCAAAACAGGGGGAATCCTGACCTTGATGCGTTCACCCAAATCATGGGGAACGGGTTCGGAGATATGCCTTGCCATATCTTCGAGCAACTCTTCCGTTTTTCGTTCCATACGAATTCTCTCCTCAATCCAAGGCTCTATTTCAAAACTCGATCTGGCTTCGAGCGGCCCTTTTTTCGCCTGACTGCGTCCGCCTCCATCGACGATACTACCAATATCGCCTGCTTCGCCGTCCTTGTCAGACAAAAAAAGCCACGCTCTCGGGCCAACGATGGAGTTTTCAAATAGAGCCTGCCACCTTAGCCCTTAAGATATCCAAGGCACGACTCAACCGACTCTTCATGGTTCCTTCTCTTACGTTCGCGATGGCAGCGGCCTCGGTAATGGTACATTCCTGCAAATAATGCAGGACTACGGCCTGTCGCTGTCGCCAGTTCAAATCCTCGATGGCCTCCAGGAGCTTCTCATATTGATCCTTCAGGTCACTGAACTCCTCTTGGCCACCGGATAGGGTCATCTCGGCTAACTCGATCTTCTGTGGATCCAACCGATTCCTGACCTTTTCTCTACGCCAATGCTGTCGGGCGGCATTGCTGGCAATCCGATAGAGCCAGGCACTGACCGCCCCGTCATTGTGAAGCTGATCGAGAGAATTCCAGGCCCGCAAGAAGGTCTCCTGGGTTAAATCTTCACTTAAGTGACAGCTCAATCCCAGTTCTCGTAAATAGAGGTAAATCTTGCGATAAAACCGATCCACCAGGGCCTCGGCCGCCTGTCGATCACCTTGTCTCAAGCGTTGAACCAAGACCTCTAAGGAGATCTGATCCTCCACATGAGCCTGATTAAGACGGTTAGGAATGCTCATCTGTTCCATTAAATCCATTTTTTAGGAAAGTTTTTCCAATAGGGCCCTAATTCAACGCCCTCTCTATTTAAAGGAACAAAAAAGCCGGACAATCTATCAAATTATCCGGCTAATCTCATCTTTTTTTGGCTTCAGGGACGTTTAGGCCATTTTTGGAGGCACCCTTTATGATTTCAAGAGAGCCCGTCCCAAGGCCTGGACTGCCTGCTTGCGATCGACATCCTTGACCCCAAACATGATACTGATTTCCGAAGAACCCTGATTGATCATCTCGATATTGACACCGGATTCGGCCAGGGCCTTACAGGCCGTAGCCGCCACACCCACGGCATAACGCATGCCTTCTCCCACAATCATGATCAGGGCCAACCCGTGTTCGACCGTGGCGTTGTCTACGCCCAAATCGTCATACATACGAGCCAAGACCCGATCCTCTTTCTCTCCGTTGACATGGGCACTAGGTACGATCACAGACATGTCATCAATGCCCGAGGGGGCATGCTCAAAGGAGATCGACTCCTCTTCCAAGATCTGTAAGAGCCTACGACCGAAACCGATTTCCCGGTTCATCATGTACTTACTGAGGTAAAATGCACTGAAGCCTCCGGCACTGGCAATCCCCGTGACCGAGCCATGGGTATACTTGCGATCCGGCACGATCATGGTCCCCGGGGCCTCGGGGCGATTGGTATTCTTGATACAAATAGGGACATTGGCATGTACAGCCGGGATCACGGCCTCATCATGGAACACCCCAAATCCAGCGTATGACAGCTCCCGCATCTCGCGATAGGTCAACAGACTGATTGCCGGTGCATCTTCCATCACGCGGGGATCGATGGCATAAACCGAATCGACGTCGGTAAAGTTTTCATAGACCTCGGCCTTGACCGCGGCCGCCAGGATGGCCCCGGTAATATCCGATCCCCCCCGCGGAAAAGTCGCGACCTCTCCCTTGAGCGTATAGCCAAAGAAACCGGGAAAGATCAGGATCTCCTCGGTCTCGGCCAGGCTGGATAATTTTTCAAACGATTCCGGCAGGACCTGGGCATTGCCAAAGTCGTCACTGAGCAGCATGCCGGCATCCTTGGGATCCACATAGCGGGCCTGCACCCCTTGATTGACAAAGACTTGAGCAATGATCTTGGCATTGTTGTCTTCACCTGAGGCCTTCATGGTGTCCATAAACTGGGCATCGTGACTGGAGCGTCCACTGATGCGACGACGCAGATCCTGTTCGATTTCCTGGACCACTGCGGCATCCATGTCCAACTCCTGCTGAATCTCGGCATATCGAGCCACGACTTGCGCCAAGGGGGCTTCAAAATCCTGCCCGTCCAAAACCGTCTGACCCAAAGCGATCAGCAGGTCTGTGACCTTAATGTCCTCAGCAAAGCGTTTGCCTGGGGCCGAAACCACCACAATACGACGCTCAGGATCGGTCTTGACGATATCCACAACCTTCAATATTTGTTGGGCGTCCGCCACGGACGACCCGCCGAATTTAACCACCTTCATAGGGCACACCATCATATCTTTAAAAAGTATTCCATCATTTCATAGCCATTGGGAATGCTAAAGCCCGACTTCTGGGCGTTGGCTTCACTATAAGGTAACTGCACCACCCCCGTGACACCGGTGCCCATCATGGCAAAGGGCACGGGATCATCGCAATGGGCACAGGTCCGCACGGGCGTGGGATGATCGGGCAAAACCAGTACACGCCATTCGTCATAGGCCTGTATGGCTTCCAGGACCGGTCCGACGATATGTTCGTCAATCTGCTCAAGGCAATATTTCTTGACCTCGGGATTGCCTTGGTGCCCGGCCTCGTCCGGACCTTCGATATGGACAAAGACCAGGTCATGGTCCTCCAGGGCCTTGATGGCGGCCTCGGCCTTACCCTGGTAGTTGGTGTCGGCAAAGCCGGTGGCCCCTTCAACCTCGATCAGGTCAAAGCCGACCAGCTTGGCCAGGCCCCGTACCAGATCCACCGCGGTAATGGCCGCTCCATGTACACCGAAGCGTTTCTTGAACCGATCCATATGGGCCTGTTTGCCTTGGCCCCAGAGCCAAATGGAACTGACCGGATTCTCACCCAGGTCGTGACGTACTCGGTTGATATCGTGCGATTCGAGATAGTCCATGGATCGAACCATCAAATCACGCAGGAGATCGGCCCCCTTGCCGCGTGGAAGAAGTTTTTCCACGGGCTGACCGATATGATCGTGGGGCGGATAGGTCTTGACATCAAAATCCATGTCCTTAAAGACCAGCAGGTGGCGATAGCTGACCCCCGGATAAAATTCCAGTTGATCCGATCCAATAACCTCGGCCAATTCCTGAATCAGGCGAGTGCCCTCTTCAGTAGAGATATGGCCGGCACTGTGATCGGCCATGTTGTCATCGGCAAAGGTCACCAGGTTGCAACGAAACACCCAGTCATTGGGACCGAGTTTGATACCCTGGGCTGCCGCCTCGATGGAGGCCCGCCCGGTGTAATACTTACGCGGATCGTAGCCGAGCAGACACATCTGGGCGACGTCACTGCCGGGATCCAGGCCCTTGGGCACGGTCTGTATCAACCCCTGGCGTCCCTCACGACTGATACGATCCATATTCGGAGTCTTGGCCGCTTCGATGACCGTCTGGCCATTAAAGATCTCCAGGGGTTCGTCCGCGGCTCCGTCCGGCAGGATGATCATATATTTAGCCATGCATTCCCCTCTCTAAAAATTACGGTCAATCCAGGTCATCCTTGGGAGCATCCACGATACGGAAACAGACCGGTTTGCCGCAGATCACGTCCAGTTCTTCCAACTCCTGCAAGGCCGCAGCCATATGCCGCTCTTCGATTTCGTGCGTGATGATCACGACCGGCACCGAGTTATTCGGTCCCGTACCCTCATGTTGCAGTGCACCGGAGATGCTGATGCCGTGCTTACCCAGGACCTGGCCATAGGTAGAGAAGACGCCGGGTTCATCCTTGGCCAAAACGCGAATGTAGAAGCGGCTCGGCACCTCATCAATGGGCTTGATACAATCCGCAATCTCTGCGTGTGGCTGCATTTTTACATGTTCAAAGCTGCGTTGAGCATTACCGGTGGCCACGTCCATCACATCGGCGACCACGGCACTGGCTGTCGGCATCATGCCGGCCCCGCGGCCATAGAACATGACCTCCCCCACAGCGTTACCCAACACACTGATCGCATTGAACGAACCGTCCACGCGGGCTAGCGCACTATCGTCATCGATAAAGGCCGGATGTACACGACAGGAGACACGCCCCTGTTCATCCTTTTGTCCGATGGCCAAGAGTTTGAGGCAATAGCCCATCTCAGCACCGTAACGGATGTCGTCGATCGAGATTCCTTCAATCCCCTCGGCATAGACATCATCCAGCGCCAATTCATAGCCAAAGGCGATGGATCCTAAAATCGTTAGCTTATGGGCGCTGTCGCCCCCATTGATATCCAAGGTAGGATCGGCCTCAGCAAATCCCTTTTCCTGGGCCTGGGCCAGGGCATCGTCAAAACACATGCCCTTGTCACTCATGCTCGAGAGGATGTAGTTACAGGTGCCATTGACAATACCGTACATGGCCTGAATATCATTGGCGGCCAATCCCGTGCGTAATGCCGAGACAATGGGTATTCCGCCCGCACAACTGGCCTCAAAGGCAATGCAACGATCCTGATCCTGGGCAATACGGTATAATTCAGTGCCATGCACGGCCAACAAGGCCTTATTGGCCGTGACTACGTGCTTACCCGCCTGTAACAGCCGAGTTTGGATATCCTTGGCCACCCCAGTACCACCGATCAGCTCGATGCCGATCTCGATTTCGGAATCTCGAATCAGGGCGTCCAGATCGTCACTGAGTACGCCGTCGGGCAGAACCACAGGCCGTTCGGTCGTGGTATCCAAATCCACGATACGCTTGAGCTGCATGCGAATCCCGGTCTTCTGGGCAATGGAATCGCCTTGTTCCAGTATGATCTTGGCCACACCGGCCCCTACCGTCCCAAAACCGACCAGCCCAACATTGACGATACGTTCTTTCATAATTTCACCTAACTGAATTTCCTGCAAGCCTTTACACCGGCGCAGAGGTCTAGAACCGATAACATTTACTGAATATCTTACAGGGGGTCAAGGAAAATCCCCAAGTTGCCACTCCCTTAGGAGACTCCGGTGATTCACCGGGTGTTTTAGGGATTGTCGCTGATGGCCTTTTCCAGGATGTGATCGCTGGATTCGGAGAGAATCTCACCAATTTCATGTTGCACGGGCAGATGGACAATAAAGGTGGTGCCTTGCTCGACCTCACTCTCGACCTCAATACGGCCTCCATGAGCCTCGACAATACGTTTGACGATAGCTAATCCCAATCCCGTACCCTTGATTTCCTGGCCCGGACGTTGAACACGGTAGAACCGATCGAACACCTTCGCCAATGCTTCAGGTGGAATTCCCATGCCCGTATCCCTGACCTTGATAAGATACGAGTCTCCCTCAACTGCAGCACTCAAAGTCACCGATCCTCCAGCCGGAGTAAACTTGATGGCATTACTCAACAGGTTGGTATAGACCTGAATGAGCCGATCCTCGTCAAAAACTCCGATTGGCAGGTTCCCATCCAACTCACGACTCAGACTTACATTCCGTTTATTGGCGTAATGGACCATGGTACCATAGGCGTCATCGATAACCTTGACCATGTCGTTTTCCTGCATCTGAAACTTCATCTTCTGGGCGCCCAGCTTTTGGAAGTCCAACACGTCATTGATCAAACGGGATAAACGATCGATATTGCGTTTGGCCACATCCAGGAAGTGCTTTTGATCTTCATTGATTTCACCGGCCACCCCATCGAGCACGATCAGCACGGCCTCCTTCATGGAGGCCAAGGGTGTCCGCAATTCATGGGAAACCGTCGAGATAAACTGTGATTTGATCTCCATGGTCTCACGCAGTTCCCGTTCCGCCTTGACCCGATCCGTCACATCGTTAACAGCGACCACGGCATAATGATTGCCGTCAATAATCACCGGTTCGGCACTAATCGAAAGGAAAGGTTCTTCCAAACGACCATTGACAATCATTTTGGGTTGGATCTCAACCCCATGGACCGGAAAGCCCGTATCAATGGTTTTCTTGATGGTATTGAACAGACCGCAGGTTCGGCAATCCTCTCGATTACCGCAACGGGTATCGCAGTTGGCCGGATTTTCATTGGTGAACTGACATCCCAGGACATAACCGGGCATCTGGTTGATAATTTCGGCATAATCGCGTCCAGCCAACTGACGAATGGCATCATTGGCACGACGAACACGAATCGAATCATCCATCAATAGCATGCCCACAGGAGCGGCATCAAAAATGGCTTCAAGATTCTTCTGCTTGCGATTGAGAACTTCATGGATACGACGTCGTTCTGTGATATCTACATCGACACCGCGATACCCTAGTAGTTCCCCGTCTTCATCCAGAATGGGAACCCCACTCTTGGAAAGCCAAAGCGATTTTCCATCCTTGTGAAGATTCTTATTTTCAAATTCTCGGAAAGTGTCCTTACGGTTAAAGACCTCGAAGGCCTTGGCCTTCAATCGCTCCCGTCCTTCGGGATCATAGAGGTCATAAAAATGCATCTTACCCAGCATTTCCTCGGGCTGATATCCTAACAGTTTTTCCACGACCGGGCTGACATAGGTATACAAGCCCGTTGCATCGACTTCCCAGATCCACTCCTGGGCATTATCGACCACCTGACGGAACCGTTGTTCCGAACGCCGTAGGGCCTCTTCGACCTTCTTCTGTTCGGTAATATCACGAAAACTCCAAACCCGTCCATTGACCTGGCCACCCACATACTGGGGTTGGCTGTAATGTTCAAAAGCACGCCCGTCAAGAAAATGCAAAACACCATCACAGATCAGTTCAGGATGTTGTGCGATGCGGTTGAGTTGTTCGTCAAAATCCCCCGCGTTCTCCAGATGCTCCAATACCGACTGGATAAGATCCTTGCCATCACCGGCCTCGAGGACCTCGTTGGGCACCCCCCATAACTCTACAAATTTTTGATTATAACTGGTAATCGTTCCGGCATTATCCACCACCAACAAACCGTCCGCAGTGGATTCCAATGTGGCATGGAGCACGGAGTAAGAACGATCGAGTTGCTCCTCCGCTTGTTTACGCTCGGTTATATCGCGAATGACTCCAATTGACCCCTCGATACGGCCATCATTACCCTTGAGGACACTCAGTGACACATCCACATCGATCACCCGGCCGCTCTCATGAATCATGCGGGTTTCCAAGTGGTGTTGCATGCCCTTCTGGCGAATGTTGTGGGAGCGAATCTTTTCCCATTCTCTCTCTGGATACAACTGACTGACCGGGAACAGTTCCAACTGCTCCTTGGTCTTACCCAGCAATTTTTCTGTAAATCGATTCCAAGAAACCAGTCTCTCTTGATCGTCTACCATCATAATGGCCACAGCCGAGTTTTCAAAGATCGTGCGATAAAGCCGCTCCGCGTCCTGGAGATTGCGTTCACTCTTTTTTCTTTCGATCGCATATTGAATGGCACGAACCAAGACCTGTCCATCGACCTGCCCCTTGATCAGATAATCCTGGACACCGTATTTCACCGCACTGACTGCAGTGTCTTCGTCATCCAAACCACTGAGCACGATCAAGGGCGTATCAGGGCTACATTCCTGTAGGCCCTTGACCGCATCGAGGCCGCTGCAATCAGGCAATCCCAAGTCCGACAAAATAATATCGTACCGGCTCTCGTGCAATAGCTCTTGGGCCGCTTTGAGATAGTTCGCGGAATGAACAATGGCCTGGGACAAGGCAGAACGTGACAACAGGCGTTCCAGTAGCTTCAGGTCAACCAGGTCATCTTCCACTATCAAGATCTTAATCGGTTGTGTATTCTCTAGGCTCACAGAAGCATTTCCTCAGTCAATTTACATGCTAACATCAATGCGATCATCATCCTGATACATCCATGACTTAGACACGACTGGTTTCACTTAAGGTGGACTTGACCTTTTCCAACAACTCGTTGAAATCAAACGGCTTGGTGATATAGTCCGCGATCCCATAAGCCGAAGCTGCCGCAATATCCTCTGGGGCCGAAATGGCCGTCAACATGATCACCGGCAGTGACTTGAAATCCGGCTTGGCCCGCAGATGCTTGAGCATCTCGTGACCATCCATAATGGGCATATTGGTATCCAATAAAACCAAATCGGGCTTCTCGGCCTCAATAACCTCTAAGCCCTCCTGGCCATTATGGGCCGTTACCACGTCATAGTTGGCAAACTTCAGCCGATATTGCACAGTGCTAAGCAGATCCTGCTCGTCATCGACAATCAGTATCTTGGGTTGCCCCGATACTTCTTTGTTCTGTTTTTGCTTGAACATTCCTAACATAATAAGCACACTCCCAAATTAAAGTGGTCAACTGGACTGTTTTGTTTTATCGCTAAGATTGGTCATCGACCAATCCAATTAAATCTTTTATTTCGAGATTAGGCTTTTTGCTAAGTTCGAAGGTCTCATCGAAATTCTCAATCCGCTCCATAACCGTTGCCGGCACCTCTTGGCCTCTGTAGATATGTGGTCTGATCAACACGACTAGTTCAGAATGGATGGTTTGAGTACTTCTATTTTTAAACAATTCCCCAACGATGGGAATACTCGAAAGGAGCGGGATCTGTGTCAGGGTGGTCGTCTCTTCACTGCGTCGCAATCCTCCCATCACCACCATCTGTCCATCTCCTAATAATAGCGTGTTTTTCTGACTTCGGGTATCGACTACAGGAACCCCAGATTCGCTTTCCCCCGTTCTGACATTCTGAGTCACGGAGACATCCATACAGATCTGATTTGCGTCTGTTAGTGTGGCCTTAACCTGTAAAACAACACCAACCTCCTTAAATTGAGTTGAGGTCAACTCACCTCCCGCCCCAGTATTGGACTGTTCGGTATAGGGTACTTCCTCCACGGCCCGAATCGTTCCTTCTGTGCCACTCATGACCATGGTCCTAGGACTGGCAATGATTTGAACATCACTTTTTTCCTGGATCATATGGATCACCGCTCGCACGACATCGCTCACCACAGACAAGTCACCACCCAAGGCTCCAATCGAGTTATACGCCGTTGCATTACCCAACGTATCCGAACTGGAAGCCGTAGAGAGGATACGATTCAGGGAGGTGTTCTGACGATAACTGACATCCTTGATATCACTGGTGAGCATATCCCAGTTCACCCCAATCTCCGTTGCGTCGTCCAAGCGCACATCCATCAATACCACTTCGACGAGAATCTGCTCTGGAGTGCGGTCCGCCTCTTTGATTTCCTCGACAATCTGCTTGAGCCTCTCTGAGGTGGCACAAATCATGATAGAATTCGTCTCACTATTAACGCTTACGGAACCACTTTCCCCAAGCATTTGCTGTACCAGGGGTTCGAGGTTCTCGGCCTTGAGAAACTTCAAATTGAGAGTTTGCATTTGCAGTGTGCCCGCGGGGACATCCATGGCCTTGATCTTCTCACGAATCATGTCGATATTTTTTTGAAAATCACTGACAATCACGGCATTATTGCGGGTTGACGGGGTCACTGCTCCATTGGATGAACATAATGGAATCAAGGCTTTGCTGACCGTCTCGGCATCGATATACTTGAGAGGGATCATTTCCATCATAAAGCCCGCAGCCTGCACATCCAATCGTTCGAGTTCCATCAAGATCCGATTGACACGGCTCTCGCTATCGCAGACAAACAGAGAATTGGTGGAACGAACCACAGTGATCGCCTCTGGCTGAGAGGCAAACGGCAACACTGCTTCATAAGCCGTCTGTGCATCCAAATACCTAAGATCCACTGTTTCGATGCGACGTTCCTCGTTCCCAATGGGACGCATGTCCATTGATCCCACATTGGGTTGCGTCTCTAAAGGGGTAACACGTCCTGGCCTTGCATCAAAGGGGCTTACTCGACGTGGTTCCACAGGTGCGTCAACCGGCGAGCCCTGAGCCCATGCCATTGAAACCAGGCAGAATCCACTTACCCAAATGGCCCCATAGAGTTTAATTCTGGTCCGACGTCTCATCAATGAGTACCTCTCTATGTTTGATCACATTCACTTCCAGGCTAAAACTACAGCTCAATTGACCTGCCTGGCCAGTTCCACGAGTTACTTTAAGGTCACGCAATCCCAATCCTTTAAAATCTCTTTGGATATTTTCGATGAGGTCTAACAACCCGTCATAGGGTCCATTTACCTGCACATGGAGGACCTGCGTGACAATATCTTCTCCACTGGCCTCTGGAGGACCATTACGTCCGAAGGCATTTTTCTGAGTCAACTCCCAGGAGACGATCTCACACCCGGCCAACCCCGCCAAAATACAAGCATCACCTTCAAAGCGTAGGAGATCCTCCGGCGTATATAAAAGATCGCTATGTTCTTGGTATTCCGTCATCAATCGATCAAGCATGGTTTGACGTACAGTCAATCTCTGCTGTAAGGATTGCTGCTCTTGATTCCTGGATTCCACGACCGGACTCAGTTGTTCAACAGCCTTCAGGTAAGACAGTTGTGGGTGCAGGATCCAATTATGCATAGCGATCACGACCAACGCCACCAGCGAATAAAACACGGCATTGCATCCGGATGGACTCAATTTTAATAGTAGTTTGACGATCATGATTCGTCTCCATCCTCCATCTTGATTTTGCAGCGTATTCTATACTCATAGTAGTTTCGATTTCGTTCGAAGATCATCTCTTTTCGAGCGGTCGTGGCTTCCTTAATATAGGGCGACTTGTTCAATGCATTTTCGAACAGTTTCACCGCCTGCCAGGTATCCGAACCTCCATAGATGACTAACACTGAAAGATCCTGTTCACTTTCCAAACGTTCAAACCAGAGATGATTGGGCATACACTGTCGAATATTATCCAACACCTGGGCCCAAGGAATCTGTGCCTGGTCGCCTTTAATCTGTTGTAACCGGTCGTTGGCCTGTTTGAACAAGGCAATCTTTGCTTCAAGGTCGAGCTGTTCATCCACCATCGATGCGATGCCATTGGCGTCTTTCACTCCGCTCTCGGCCTCAAG
The DNA here is from genome assembly GCA_963662565.2 of Sedimentisphaerales bacterium. Lineage (GTDB taxonomy): Bacteria > Planctomycetota > Phycisphaerae > Sedimentisphaerales > Anaerobacaceae. Next base: position 153,115 of record CAXXXG010000026.1, read on the forward strand.
CCCCTGTCTGAGGTGATCTGCATGCAAGGTTAAGCCAAAAGATCCTGCTCCCATGATCCCTAGGATCACTGCAGCAGCCGTAGCGGTCACCAATCCTTGTCTCTTAATACGTTTGACCTGAACAATATCCTGAGGCACAAGATTGACCAGCAAGGGTTGTCCCGCCGTAGCCATAGCCTGGAGTGCGAGTCCCAAGGCCGTCCAGGAGGTTTGTGTACCATCCACTTTGGGATGGATGTCAACGGGAACCAATGCATTGGCGTTCTGTTCATCAATACGTTGAATTTGAACCTGAGGCAAAGCCGCTCTAAATTCTTCTTCCACGGCCAAACGCACATCGCTTGAGGCATCCATGGACAATAGCAAATCCCATTGACAGCCGTCGGGATTAATTTCGATATCGTAATACTGCATTAAGGCATTGACATCCTTGAGCATGGTCGCAGCCTGACTGGCTCCACCCTGTCCCGTGTCTGTCAATTCACGGTTACGCATGAAATCCAATACACCACCACGAAACACGCCCATCTCCATAACGGATTCACGGATGACTAGCATCAGGAGATTACGTTTGACACAGGGAGCGATGGCACGCTCATAAAAGGCATTGACATGGGCTAAATAGGAAGGTCCCACTCGATCCACACTCAGACCCGCCTGATCGCAAACCATGACAAACCGACGGACATTGCTTTCTTCTACCCCGACTCCGAGCACCTGCTGAGAACTTTGACGAGTTCCTCCGGTCGCACAATAATCGGTTAGAACATCACGCCCAGCAAAGGTAACACATTGCTTGATCTCCTGATTGATGAACGTGCTTACATTACCGGGGAGTTGTTTTGGCAGCTTGACGATCTGCATCACCTGAGAAAGTCCATGAACCGATAGGCCCACCGGACTACAGGGAGGGACCTTGCATTGGATCTTCAATCGAGACAGAATCTTGACCAAAGCGTCTTCATCCTTGAGCTGTCCTTGAACGATCACTCCATCCGGAATATCGCAACGAGCACTGGCACTCAGCACAAAATTCTTCTTGGAACGTTTGAGCACCACCATGCGGGCCTCATGGGTTCCCACATCGACTCCTACCGCACTATAGATAGGCCGTTTCATTCGTTGATCCTCAAAGCGGTAATGTAAATGTTATGGGGTGGTCCACTAGAACCCACTGAAAGGTCAGCCTCCACCTGGCTCACGTATCCCTGTTCCGTGGTTCCCACAGAGGTTACGGTTGATCCATCGACATCCACGGTATAGCTCCCGGAAGCAAAACTCTTGTCCGTAAACCCGGCAGTCCAGGATGAATCACTGCGGAGTTCGGCAATCGCATCGTTTAATCCCGCCTCTGCAATGGCCTGTGCCTGAGCTAAAAACACATGGTTTTGCATCAACTGCACCTCTTCGGTATTGATTTGGAGGATACCCATAACCGCCGTGGACAACAAGGCGACCACAAAAACGACCAGTACAATCACTGTCCCTTTTTGCCTATTAGCCATGTGTATCCTTTTTCATCAACATTTCAGACTTCTCCCGGGCGCACGTTGAGAGCCCGGAGACTATCTGTTTTTTTCGGCAAAAGTAGGGAAGGACCTAACTGAGCATCCAGAGATAAAATCCGTATTCCAACAATCTTTACTGAAATCACGGACAACCCCCTAGAAAGGGTTCTTATCAGACCCCCCATCTATTCTCGCTGAGATTCACATGGGCAGAACCGATAATTAAGGTGAGCATTTGGATGATTAGTATTTGGCAATGAGTGTACTCAGTGTGACCGACTCTTCATCCGCAGAGAGTGAACCGCTACCATCCTGGTCCAGCCCCACTGTCACCACGACAGTGCGACAGGTGGAATCCAGATCATCGGTAATGGTGCAAAGATAATCATGGCCACAATCGTCATTGCTGACAGCCAACGAGGTATTGTAGTCCGAAGAGACTTGAGCTCGACAAAACGCCAATCGTCCCTGAGCCAAGGTCAAGCTACGACTCTTGATCTCAACCTTACGGGTGGTCGCCTGAGCCACGGTCATCGAACGCACAATCGGGGCAATACTTGCCATAAGTAAGGCCGATGCCACCACCATCTCGGTCAGGGTCACCCCTCGCTGTCTCGATGTCTTGTTCATCACCATGATTAGGTTTAACTCTCCGTTAACCGAACACTCCCGGTCGCAGAAACCAGTGTCAAAGTCGTAACATGATCGTCAGCAGTCACGGTGAGTTCTTGATCGCTGCCACTGAGTAGATTTCCCAGCGGTCCAAAATCAAAGGTTCCCGTGGAAATCTCCACGGAATCCGGTAAGGTATGGGTCTCAAGAACCACAGAGGTGGCCAGATTTTCCAGACGATATTGGCTTGCCGCCACCACCATACGGTAGCCACTGCTATTGGTGGCTGCATCTCGAATGGCCATCGAACGCGTTCGCCTTAAATCGGTTGCGAGCTTGGCCGATAAAACGTCGGCCTGACTCTTCCATATGGCTCCCATCGGAAGTCGGGGGATGGCAATCAGGGCCAGTGCCCCAAGAATGGCCACCACCGTTAACAACTCCGGTAGGGTCACGCCTGCCTGGCGCATGAAGAAACGAGGATGCCAACCGGCATCCTCGTATTGAACCTCTGTATGAGATCGGGGATTCATCGCTTGTCACATGATAGCGTGTTCTGCCTCATTTAGTGGCTATGACTACTGACCCGGTGGGTGGTCGGACTGTAGGAGTATTCAGTACTATCCACGGGACACTCAGGCGCACCATCGGGAAAATAATCGGCATCGCCGGTGATAGCAGCTAAGTTTTCCGGCCACTCACCAGTGCTTGCGTAATACAGTTCGATCTGAGAATTTAAGAGATCGACATTGGTATCACAGGCACTAATTCTCGCCTGGGTCGCACTGGCTCCAATTCGGGGAATGGCGACAAATGCCAGGGCTCCTAAAATCAGAACCACCACCAGCAACTCAACCAAGGTAAACCCCCGTTTACTCATTAAAGTCATTTTGTTCTCCTTTCACAGCATGTGACTTTTTTTCATCACTCATTGTTTCTTTAATCGGCCACCCTCAAGGGTGTCTTAATTAGCGCCCATCATTTCTTACGTGTTTTTTTTACACTGAGACCTTATTTAATGTGATTCATATAATCAAACATGGGTAAATACACGGCCAAAAGAATCGTTCCGATAACCAATCCTATCACCAAGGTCAGAATGGGTTCCAATCGCACTAAAAGTCGACTCACACGTCGCTGTATGTTTTTGTCCAATAAATCCGATGCCTTTAAAAGCATTTCCTCTAAAATACCGGCATGCTCCCCGGATTCGGCCATCTGCACCACCATCAGGGGAAAAACCGCGTGGACCTGTAAGCTCTTGGCCACACTGTTGCCCGTGCGTATGGATTCTTGAATATCTCGAATCACCCCCTCGACCTTGCCATTGTTGGCCACTACCGAAGCCACTTCCAGGGCATCAATCATCGAAACCCCGACCGAAACCAAGGTAGCGAACGTCCGGATAAAACGAGACACAATCACCATTTGATTCAAGGGGCCGAAAACAGGAATCTTTAAAAGGAAGCTATCCTTCTTCAATTTGATGGTGGGATCCTGCCATAGACGTTGAAGCAAATAGGCCAAGCCAAAACCAAGAATCACAATGAAAAACCAGTATTGATGGATAAAGTGACTGGTGTCGATCAAGAACTTGGTGGGGCCAGGTAAGGCTACGTGCAAGCGTTTATACATGCGGTCAAACATCGGGACCACAAAAATTAACATGGCACTGATCACCAGAAAACAAATGACGGCCACCACGATCGGATACACAAAGGCCGCCTTAACCTTCTGACGGAGTTCATTGCGTTTTTCTAAGTAGGTCGCAATCATGTCCAATGACGTGGACAAACGCGCCCCCGTCTCTCCGGCTTCGAGCATGCCTAGAAAGAAGGGAGAAAAAACGTCTTTATACTCGGCAAAGGCCTTGTGCAGACTGGCCCCCTTCTCTACCTTCTGACAGATATCTTTGAGAATCGTTTTGAAACCTGCATGCTCCGTTTGCTTCTCCAGAGTCCGTAGACACTGGATCACACTCATGCCCCCGCTATACATGCCAGAGAACTGAAAGGCAAACGCGACAATATCACTCTCAGGGACTCGTTTACTATAAGCCTTGGCCACACTAGACTTGCGTGCCTTGATCAACTGGTACCCGAGCTTCTGTAATTCCAGGCTCAGAGCCCCAACCCCTTCGATGTTCTCATAGGTTCCGGTGGTCTTTTTGCCCTGGGCATCCTTGGCGATATACCAATAATTGCTCATGCATCCCCTCTTGCATCCACCGTACGCATCAATTCTTCCAGAGTCGTGACACCGGATTGGACCTCTGCCAAGGCACTGGAATACAGGGTCCGCATGCCATCGCCCATGGCGACCTGTTTGATCTCTTCTCCGTTACGTCCCTCCAGGATCATCGTTCGGATCTGTGTGGACACCCGCAAAATTTCATAGATACTCTTGCGTCCCACATATCCACTGTGATGGCATTCATTACAGCCCTCTCCCCGTTGTAATGTCCTCATCTCGGGGGGAATGTTCGGCCCAAACAAAAGTTGCAAATCCCGCTCGTCAGGCTCATACGGCTGCGAACAGCGTGGGCAGGAGATGCGTACCAAACGCTGGGCTACGGCCCCTAACAAGGCCGATCCCACCAAGAAAGGAGGCACTCCTAAATTGATCAAGCGTGAAATGGCACCCGAGGCGTCATTGGTATGAAGTGTACTCAACACCAGGTGGCCGGTAAGGGCCGCACTGATGGCAATCTCAGCGGTTTCCAGGTCACGGATTTCACCAATCAAGATGATATCCGGGTCCTGACGCAGAATACTACGCAGGGCCGAAGCAAAGGTCATTCCAGCGGCCGTATTGATCTGGACCTGGGTAATTCCGTCCAAACGGTATTCGACAGGATCTTCAACGGTCACGATATTGCGTTCCGGGGTATTGACCAATTGTAGCAAGGAATAAAGCGTTGTGGTTTTACCACTCCCTGTCGGGCCAGTCACCAACAGCATGCCATAGGGATTGGCCACCAGGTCACGAAACTCTTTATTGTCCTGGGGGTGGGTCACGACCTTGTTGATGTCCCACTTGTTAACGTTTTTATCCAGGATACGTACCACGATCTTCTCGCCCACCACCGAGGGCAACGATGAAATACGCAGGTCATAATCACGTCCGCAATGCCTCAAGGGCATATGCCCATCCTGGGGCACACGTTTCTCGGAGATATCCATATTGGCCATGATTTTGATATGGGAGACCACCTCCTGTCGGGCCGAGGCTGGGATATTGACGGCACCGCGCAACAGACCATCGACACGATAACGTACGCGTACGTCCCGTTCCTGAGGTTCGATATGGATATCACTGGCCCGAGCATCGATCGCTCCGCGCATAATCGATCCCACTAACTTGGTAATGGGATCGTCTGAGACGCGTGCGGACAGCTCGGTATCATCGTGAATGTCATCAACCCGGTCTTCCTTCAAACGCATGGAGGCAATGGCCTGCTTGGTGACATTGGCCACGTCGAAATGAAATTGAATGGCCTGACGAATTGCCGTGGGCGTTGCCGCCAGAGGCACGACCTGATAACCGGTCTTCATCTCGATCTGATCACGTACCATCAAATTCATCGGTGAGCTCATCGCCACCATCAGTTGATTGCCCTGACACTTGACCGGGATCACACTATGGTGGTTGGCGATATCGTAGCTAACCAGGTGAGCCACCATCGGTTCGATGTCTTCGGGAGCCAAACTGATAAACTCGATGTGATTGCTGGCCGCTACCACACGAACATAGTCATCCTCATCAATCAGATTATCCGACCGTAGAATACTCAAAATCGTCTGTCCGGTCTTCTCGTGCTGATCAACCACCCGCTGCAAGGTAGGGGTGTCCAACAACTCCTGCTCCTGTAAGACCGTTACGATAGGATCATGGCATTCCACAACGATTGTCTCCAAAACCTCACTTCATCGATCCGATGTCCATTCCATAGACATAGACCTTGATTGCTATTGATACACAACTGGGGTATCGTCCAATGAAGACATACACTTAAGATCGGCCTACCGTCAAAACACAGACGCCCTTTCTACCGTCTCACTTATAGGACGCAGACACCCTTTTCACCGTAATAGACGCCAGTCCAGCAGTACCATTGACCGATAGATAAGGAATTACGGTCCGAATCTAATGATGATCTTACTGAAATGATTCAATACAGTTGATTGGAGTGAATATGAAGGTATCGGTGGTCGGTGTAGGTTATGTGGGACTGGTCGCTGCAGCCTGTCTGGCTGAAGGGGGCAACCATGTTGTCTGTGTGGATAAAGATCAAAATAAGATTGATGGCCTTAACAACGGGAAAATCCCCATTTACGAGCCCGGCCTGACCGAAATCGTCAAACGCAACATCCAGGCCCAACGCTTGGTCTTCACCACCGATCTAGCCCAGGGGGTTGAAAACTCCCTGGTCATCTTCCTGGGCGTGGGCACCCCCTCGGCTCCGGATGGATCAGCCGATATCTCCGCGGTCCTGACCGTGGCCGAACAGATCGCCGACTGCATGGACGGCTACCGTATCATTGTAACCAAGAGCACGGTCCCGGTCGGCACCCACCAAAAGGTCAGTACCATTATCGGAGCTCGTACCGAACATCCCTTCGACTATGTCAGCAATCCCGAATTTCTCAAGGAAGGCTCGGCTGTCGATGACTTCATGAAACCCGACCGTGTCATTATCGGCACCACCAATCCGGCAGTCATGGAAATCATGCGTCAACTCTACGCCCCCTTCATGATGAAGAGCAGCCGGATTCTCTTTATGGACCCGGCCAGTGCCGAGATGGCCAAGTATGCCGCCAACGCCATGCTGGCCACCCGCATCTCCTTTATGAACGAACTCTCCCGACTCTGCGAGGCCTGCGGAGCCGACATCGACCTGGTGCGCCGCGGCATGGGCAGTGATTCGCGTATCGGCAATGCCTTCCTCTTTGCCGGCCTCGGTTACGGCGGCAGTTGCTTCCCCAAGGACGTGCGGGCCCTGGCCTTCATGGGCGACGAGCACCACCAGGACATGACCATTGCCAAGGCGGTCCAAGCCGCCAACCAACGTCAGCATGACCACTTTGCCGAGAAGGTCCTCCAATACTTTGGAGAACAAGCCGCCAACACAACTCTGGCCGTCTGGGGCCTGGCCTTTAAGGCCCGCACGGACGACATCCGCGAATCCGGCGCCATCGCCTGTGTCCAACGCTTCTTGGATGCGGGTATGAAAGTCAAGGCCTACGATCCCGAGGCCATGGCTCCCAGCCAAGAGGTCTTCGGTGACCATGTCACCCTGGGTGAAAACGCCTACAGCATCCTGGACGGCAGTGACGCCCTGGTCATCATGACCGAATGGCAGGAATTCCGCAGTCCGGACTTCGTAGCCTTCAAAGACAAGCTGCGTCAACGTGTGATCTTCGATGGTCGCAATCTCTACGATCCCACATACGTCGCCAAGCAAGGACTCGAATACCACTGCATCGGCAGACCGACAGTCACCAACAGCTAATAAAAAAAAGGGCCTGTCCCTCGGAGGGATAGGCCCTTGCTTATGCGCTCATGTAACTCTATTTCGATTTCGGCTTGAACCGCAACACGGTCATGGAATGGGCCGGAATTTCATAGGGCATGGAAGCCGCAGCCCGATGCTGGAAACGGCGTGGCCGGATTTCAGACCGTTGACCAAAACGATTCTCATCCATAGGTTCACCCGTCAATAGCGTACAACGAGCCACGGAATCAAACGGGCCCAACTCAGATAAATCCAACTTGGCCTTGATGGGCAGATCGGACTTGCTAACGATCTTGAGAATCACGTCGCCGGTCGCGGTATCCTGCAAGCAGGACGCCGCCAGGTCCGGCGTCTTGACCACCGGGACATAGGACTCATCAAACAATTTTTCGCCATCGAGGTAACAACGGAAACGTTTCTCAGTCAACTCGACCTTGATATCGTACCAGCGATTCGCTTCGACGCTGCCATCCAGTTGACGGCCCACCACACTCTTGGTCCCATCCGTGGCTCGTTCGATGGCATGCAGGGTGTTGCCCCAGCCGCCTAAGTTGAACCAATAGTAGTTATGATCGTCACGGGCACCAAAACCAATGAGGAACCCCTCGGCCCCGTTCAACTTCCGAGCGCGGCAGGTCAGGGTGTAACCGGAGCGATCGTCTTCAAAGCCATAGCGTATCAGGGCGGGTTGTGCATTGGATTGTTGGGTATAGAGCCCTTTAGTGACCTGCCACTGTCCGTCGATCACATGCCATGCATCGGGTTCATCGGGTTGCGACTCAAAGGACTCATCCAACAGGGTTTTGTCGTTCTTGACGACCTTGACATCATCGAACTCGACCTGCGAATCCCAGGAACCGAGCAGAATACCGTTGGGCCAGCTTGTCGGCTCGGGTTCCTCGGGCTTGTCACCCGCCTTGACGGTAATCGTGGTCGGGTGATAGACGTCCCCCTGGTTGAGATCGAACATCTGCTGTACGTAATAGTTCAACGACCGCGTGATCGAGACATTATCGAAATAGATCATATCCGGACGCCACTGGGTCCGCCCCTGCTTGGATAGCAGCGGCGCATAGGAGGCCAGACGCACATGATCGGCATTGCGTTCCAGGCCGATATTGTAGGCAGCTTCGGACAGGGCCGAACGCAGGGTATTGGCCCGGTCTTGATCGTGAGCGGCATACTCGCCCAAATAGACCTTACTCTCGTTACGATCATAGACATCGAAACGCTCCAGATGCTGCCAGAACCAGGTCGGTGAGCGATAGCCGTGCTCATCGACCATGGGTAATTTTTCCTGACGGGCAAACTTCCAGCCCTCTTCATAGTCACGACCTTCGGTGGCCGGGCCTGTGGTACCGATCACCATGATCTCGGGATACTTGGCCTTAACCGCGTCATTGATCATCTTGTAGCGTTCGCGGAAGACTTCAGTGATCTGATCCTCATTGCCCACCCCCAGGTATTCCAAACCAAAGGGTTCGGGGTGCCCGGCAGCGGCCCGTTTGGAACCCCACTCGGAATCGGCCGGACCATTGGCCCACTCGATCAGATCCAACACCTCCTGCACATAGGCAGGCATCTCATCCATAGGAATACCCTGCTGCCCTCGCGGTACCAGGCCCAGGTAGTTACCGGAGTTCTGACAGCATACACCCGCCGGAACCACGGGCAGAGGCTTGGCCCCGATGTCTTCGCAAAACTGGAAGTACTCGTAGTAGCCCAGGCCCATAGTCTGGTGGTAACGCCAGATATTACGTTGAGCCTTGCGTTGTTCCACCGGACCGATGGTGTCCTTCCAGCGATACATGTTCTCCAAACCGTCGCCATGGGCCAGACAACCGCCCGGGAAACGTACGAACTTGGGCTTGAGATCGGCAATCACCTTAGCCAGGTCACGACGCAGGCCATTGGGACGATTCTTGAAGGTCTTCTGTGGGAACAGGGACACCATATCCAGGGCCACCGAACCCGTGGCATCGGCCAGCACCACCAGCCGAGCGTCCTTGTCACTGGCCTGGGCCTTGATCACGGCCGTATATTGGGCCCATTGATCGGTCAACCCTGTCAATTGGGTCTGGCCCAACGACTCACCGCTCAGTGTCTCCAGACGTACGGTCAAGCTCGTCATGTCACCACTGAGCACACGCGCGAACACAGAGACGTCATAAGAGTCACGACCACGGATCGGGATCCCGTCAAAACCGCCATTACGTAAACCGACTCGTTCGCCCACCTGCTCCACGGTCAATACCGCATAGTGTGGATTGTTCTCGTGCAGGGGCAACTCGTCCGTCACCATGACACAAGCCTTGGCCTCGCCCTGCTCGATCAGTTCCCAATAGCTGAGGGTATGCCAAAAGATGTTGTCACGTCGGTGGTATTCAAAGGAACGATTCTGCACCAGTTCGGCATAGAGCCCACCGTCGGCAGCATAGTTGATGTCTTCAAAGAAAATCCCGAACAGATCTTGGCTAATGGCCTTGGGCTTAGAGGTGACACGGATGACAGCCCTGTCTTCAGACAAAGGCTTCTCCTTGGGCTCATCTGCAACGACCTTCCAGGTAAAGCAGGAGCCATCCTTACGATCCGGATAGGGACCGGGATGATCCACAGTCACGGCCCCGTCCTCGGGATTCACACGCAGATGACAATGGGTCAACAGACTCATGAGGATCAAATCACCGTAAACGTTCTCGGTCCACTGGAACATCTCGGCGTCACGGTGCTTACCCGGCTTGCCCGGCTCCAAGGTCACCGGCCCCTGGGGTCCGGCCACGGAGAGATAGCTTCCCTGCTGCTCCAAGGCCACGCGACCCAAGCCACAATCAACCACCTTGAAACGGGCGGTTTCACTACCCAGGCTTACCACCGCCAAGGTTGCCTCCTGTGTGCCCAATAGGGCGGGACGACCATTGATCGCGAAAGTCACGGTCTGACCATAAGGGATCTCTCGCATCAGTCCACGGGGATGGGGCTCATCCACAGTAAAGCGATCGAAATCGGCATAGCCTCCCTCGATGCCCAGGGTATTGAAGTTAAACAGGCCATAACGTGTACCCTGGAAGGTCACCAACTGGAAAATCATGGTGAACTCGGCACCAAAGGGCTCAAAGGCACGGCCGTCCAGGCTATAGCTGAAGGTGGCCTTTTCCGTGAGATAGTCACAATGGGCCCGCAACCAGACACGCTCACTCAACAAGGGGATCGAGGTGGTCTCGCCGGTGAATTGATTAAAACTCTGTAAGAGCGTCTCGTGGCCCTGCTTCTTAACACCGATCCAGGCATAGGGCAGATTCAGCAGGGCCAGGCCCGCAATGTCACCATCTTGAAGTCCACTGACTTCCAATTCCGCCGTGGGAATCGAGATCGGGCCGATCCCGCGTTGGGTCAGAGTATTACGGGCATGCCAGAAATCCTCGGCCGGTAGAGAATTCAAACGCAGGTAACCGGGACGAGCAAAGGACCACTTCTCGTCCACAGGGACATGGTTCCACTGCCACACATTGGCCAGCGTCCCGGAGAAGTCGTCGTTACGTTGATACGGCACCTTGGGCTCGGACACGTAACCGGTATTGGGCTTGACCCAGGTGCGCGGCGTACGCTTGAGGTTGCCGGGCAGACCGAAATAAGGCCAACCGTCCTTCCAGGTCACCGGAGACAGTCCCAGCATGCGGCCGGCCGAGTTGTAGTCCATCATGGAGAAACCCCACCACTCACCGGTAGGCGTATCCACAATCCCGCCCTGATGCAGGCTCATGCGACCGCCATTGTGCGTATTACCGGGAACTAGGTTAAAAGGCGGATTGCCGCCCTGTCCCAGACGATTGCCCTCGGCCAGGCCGAAATCCTCGTCCATGCTGATGGCCTCGTTGATTTCCCAGGGACCTTCCGGCCGGTCGGCGCGGGCACAGGGCATACGCATGCGACCGACAAACCAAGCACTGGTCAGGAAGTACTTGCCTTTAAACTTATAGAAGTGCACGCCCTCGCCCATGGGCGATCCGCGTTTGATGATAATCCGTTCGGTCTCGGGAATGATATTCGTCAGGTCTTCGTTGAGTTGGGCCAGGTGCAGATCCTGGTACCCCCAGACCACCCAGACCTTGCCGTCGTCATCGAACAGCACGGACAGGTCATGCAGGGCACAATCCATGGTCTTGTGCGTCCAGGGGCCCTTGGGATCCGTGGCGGTGTAGAGCTGGGTGTTGTTACGATTGACATTGCTGAAGATATAGAAGGTCCCGTCGTGATAGCGAAAACTCGGGGCCCAGATGCCCTGGCCGTAAAAGGTGCGATCGTCCTCCATACGCAGTTCCGGGCTCAGGTCCAGCTTCTCAAAGGCATAGGTCAACAGTTCCCAGTTAATCAGATCCTTGGAATGTAAGATGGGTAATCCCGGCATGGTGTGCATGGTGGTGCCGGTCAAATAGAAGTCGTCACCCACCCGAATCAGGTCAGGGTCAGAGAATTCGTCATAAAACAGAGGATTGGTAAAGGTCCCGTTCTCGTTGTCCGCCTGCCAGGCAAACAGGCTATTAGTCAAGCTCAGCAAACAAGTTAACAGCAATACGGTAGATCTTTTTTGCATCGGTTATACTCCTAGTGATCATTCATGCGTGAATCTTTTTATGCAATCCGTACATGGCAAGATTTTTCAACCTGTTTTTAACCGTTTTTACCAGACAAGTCATGGGGATTCTGAATGAAGACCAATCCTGAACTGATCACGCTCCCTTTAAATTGCTATTGATTCCGATCCTGCCCAACGGTAGGCTGTGCCAATGAATTCACAGACACACAAACCAGAACTCATGGCCCCGGCCGGGGATCTGGCCTGCGCCCTGGCCGCCTTTGATGCCGGGGCCGATGCGGTCTATGCCGGGCTGGGTGATTTCAATGCCCGCCAGCGAGCCATTAATTTCGACACCAAGCAGTTGGCGACCCTGACGGCCTGGGCCCGCCAACATCATCGCCGCGTCTATATCACCCTCAACACCCTGATCAAGGAAACCGAACTACCCGCTCTCAGCGAGGTGCTCGGAGCCATCGACCGCATCTGTCCCCATGCCGTCATCGTCCAGGACCTCGGGCTTTTCAAGATCCTCCGCGACCACTTCCCCCATCTGCCCCTGCATGCCTCCACCCAAATGGGCACGCACAACAGTGCAGGCGTGGGCATGCTCGCTAAACTCGGAGCCCAACGTGTCATCATGGAGCGACAGGTCACCCTGGACGAACTGGCCTTGATTCGCCAACGGACTAACGTAGAATTGGAGGTCTTTGTGCACGGGGCCCTGTGCTGCGGGCTCTCGGGCCGCTGCTTGTTCTCGTCCTGGATGGGCGGCTGGAGCGGCAATCGTGGCCGCTGCAAACAGCCCTGCCGACGACGCTTCTTTTCCGAAGACGGCAACGGATTCTTCTTCTCCACCCAGGACCTCTACAGTCTGGACGTGTTGGATCGGCTCAGTGACATGGGCATCCATGCGCTCAAGATCGAAGGACGCCTACGCGGTCCCGATTATGTCACCGGCGTGGTCGCTGCCTACCGTAAGGTCCTGGACGCCCCACCCGAGCAACGACGCGAAGCCCTTAGAGCAGGACGCGAACTACTCAGCAAGACCGGTGGACGCAAGTGGTCCTCGGGCTTCTTCACCCAGGATAGCAACAACACCCTCATCGATCACCAACGTCCCGGCGGCACGGGCCGTCTCTGTGGCAAGGTGGACAAGGTCAAATCGACCGGCTTTACCATCCGTCCCATCTACCGCATCAACCAGGGTGACACCCTGCGAATCCAGCCGCCCTCAGCCGAGGCAGGACCGGCCCTGGAGGTCACCAAGATGACAATGGGCAATAAACCGACCACAGCCCTGCGTAAAGGCCAGCGTGGTTTCATCCACTGCGACAAAGAGATCGAACCCAATAGCAGCGTGTACATCATCTCACAGCAAAGCCTGGACTACACTGACCGCATCAACGCCTTGGAACCGGTCACTCAAACCCTGGCCCTACACATGGCCGTAGATCCCCAAGGTGTTACCATCAGAACCCTGAACACGCCCAGTTCACTTACCTGGCATCAACCCATGGAGATCCCCGCGGCCCGCACCGTGTCACTCTCAGCGGACAAACTCATGCGTGAGTTCGCCCGCATCAAGCAAGACACCTACAGAGCAGCGGTATTGCAGGTCGATCTCGAAGAGGGCCTGTTCCTACAAGACAAACAACTGCGACTCCTACGACAAGAGTTCACCCAGTGGTTAGGTGAGCAAAACACCTTTACGGAAAACGAGTTGACCACCTCTGGACAGCAAAAGCTCACAACCGTCCTCAACAACAAGACGAAGTATCCCCTGATGATACCTGAGCACACCCTGCATACAACCCAGGGTGTCAATGAATCAACCATCAAGGCCGTAGATTTATTTAGTGACCTGGAAGATGCTCAAGAGGCCATCCTGCCACCCTTCTGCCCTGAGGACCGGCAAGACGCCCTACTCAATCGTATCAAAGAGGCCATCGCCCAAGGTATTCGACGGCTGCGTGTCACCGCCCTATACCAACTTGACCTGCTGAAACCAATCCCCGAGACCCAGGAGGTCACTCTCTGTGCAGGTTTCCCTTTACCGGCCTGCAACCGCTTCGCCGTCCAATTCCTCTCTGACTTAGGTATCCAAAAGGTCATGCTCTGGCCCGAAATGGAACGAGAATCTGTCACCGCTCTGGCCCAGCAATTCGGAACGACCCTCGAAATCTTCACTAAAGGCCGTCTTCCCCTCTTGGTCACCCGAGCCCAGGTCCCAGTCGCGGGCCGCATCACCGGTGGTCATGGCCAGGTCTTCTGGGTAGAGGTTAAGCATGGATTGACTTATGTCTATGCGGATATTGCATTGTCACTACCAAATGAAGAGGGAGTATCGACCTTTCAAGATGAAACCCGTGACACCCCTCACGCGACTTCAGATTTCAACTACGGACGGGAATGGGCCTGATGTTTTCTTTTTTGTGAAGATTTCCTCCATTCCTGTAATATGGGTCTGGATTAAACGACTAAGGGACAAATTGGAACCATTGGGAGCATTACACTGATATGATTAGCGTCAACGGCTTAACCAAGTACTTTCATGAGGTCACGGCCTTAAACGGGATCGACTTCGAGATTCCCCAGGGGCAGACCTTCGGTCTCTTGGGACCCAATGGAGCGGGTAAGACCACGGCTATCAGCATCCTGTGTGGTCTTCTCACGCCTGATCGAGGCACAGTCAGCCTGGCAGGCCAAACCGATCCAACCCGGCCTGAGGTGCGTCAGGTCCTGGGATTGGCTCCTCAGAGCCTGGCCCTGTACGAAGAACTGAGTGCCCAACAAAATCTGAACTATTTTGGCAAGCTCTATGGTTACTCAGGCAAGGCACTGGCTCAACGCGTGGACTATTGTCTGGAGGTGGCCCAACTCACCGAGCGGAGAAAGCATAGGGTCAGCACCTTCAGTGGGGGCATGAAACGTCGCTTAAACCTGGCCTGCGCCCTGTTGCACGAGCCTAAAATTCTCCTACTGGACGAACCTACGGTAGGTGTGGATCCACAATCGCGTAACCTAATCTTCGAGACCATCGAAAACTTCAAACAGGACGGAGCCACCGTCCTCTATACCACCCATTACATGGAAGAAGCCCAGCGACTCTGTGATCGAGTAGCGATCATGGACCACGGCTCCATTCTGGATATCGACGGGGTGGATGCCCTCATTGAACGCCATGGGGGGCTATCGCATGTCACCTTGACGCTCAGTGACCCTGCGATTGATCAACAAGCGATCCAAACTACGCTGAAGGATACAACCCACGCCCTGGAGGATCATCGGTTGAGCTTTCAAACCAAGGATCCTCTCCAGGTACTGACTCGACTTCAAGGTCTGGGATTGGGTATCGGCCATCTTAAAATCGACCAGGCCGACCTGGAAGACGTCTTTCTCAATCTCACGGGTAGGAGGCTCAGGGACTCATGAAACATATTCTTTGCCTGGCACAAAAAGATATTGCCGTCCTCCTCGGTGACAAATCCAATCTCTTTTGGGTGTTCGGTTTCCCTGTGGTGTTTGCCCTCTTCTTTGGTCTGGTCTTTGCCAGTGCCAACAGCGGCGATGGCCCCAAGGACATGGAGATTGGCTTGGTCGACCTGGATCAAAGTAAGTTATCACAGCGTTTTGCCGAACGCCTGGACGAAGAAGAGGCCCTCCGGCTCACCCCGATGTCCATGGAAGAAGCCCGTGAGAAAATCCGCAAAGGCAAGCTCGCGGCAGCCCTGATCATCAAGGAACATTTCAGCGAAAACAACGGCATGGCCTTTGATAGCGATGAATCCCTCATCCAAATCATGGCCGATCCTGCCCGCCAGATGCAATCCGCCTACCTGCAGGGCATCGCCACCAAGGTCCAGTTCATGGGCTTCACGGACATGTTCACCGATCCCAACCGGGCCGAGGAGCAGTGTCAGACCTGGCGTGACAGCATCACCGAAGATCCGAATATCGATCCCCTGCTATCGGCAACCTTGCTGACCTTCTTTGATTCCTTTGAAAACTTTACCGAGCAAATGCGTGAAAACAATGAAGACGTCGATATGGCTGATGGCTTCATGTCCATTGACACCCTCAGTGTCGAACACGAAGAGGAAGAGGGCAAATATCCGGCCGAGGGATTCCAAATCACCTTTCCCCAATGTATCCTTTGGGGCATCCTGGGCTGTGCGGCCACCTTTGCGGTCTCGATTGTTAGGGAACAAACCACTGGCACCTTTGCCCGGCTCTGTGTGGGGCCGGTCAGTAAATCCCATATTCTGGCAGGCAAGGGTGTGGCCTGTTTTCTCACCTGCGTCATGGTGATGGTTTGCTTAACCCTCTTTTCAAAGCTCATCTTCCAGGTGCCCATAAACAATATCGCTTACTTTATCATAGCCTGTATCTGCGTGAACCTCTGTTTTGTGGGGATCATGATGTTCGTCTGCACCCTGGGCAAGACCGAACAAGCCGTGGGGGCTGCGGGTTGGGCCATCATCATGATCATGGCCATGCTGGGCGGCGGTATGATGCCCCTGGCCTTTATGCCCTCATGGATGCAAAAGGTAGGTACCATCAGCCCGGTCCAATGGGGTATCTACTCCCTGGAGGGTGCCGTCTGGCGTCACTTCAGTTTTACCGAGATGCTCATGCCCTGCGGGGTACTGCTGGGTTTTGGATTGGTGTTCTTTTTGATCGGCGCGACGATCCTGGCCCGACGTGATGTCTAGCCAGTATAAGCAGGTCACCTATTGAGGCGTTTTTCGTTCCTTTAGCCATTGCTGAAACAATGCTCTGTCCTCTGGTGATAAGTGATCCCACTCATTCTTGAGCGACGATTCTTCTTTCTCAGTGAGGACCTTGGGTTTGGGTTTCTTTTTGACCAAACGAGAAACTTTAAGGCCTTCGCTGTTCTCCCCAGAACTCATTCCATCATTCGCTGGTAGCTCTTCAATCCAAATATCCGGTTTCCTGGAGAACTCCTTCATGGCCTTGGGATTCTCGAGTTCGGGATGGGTTAACCGATAAACACTGCCGGTTTCTGCCTCGAACATCAGCGTGAGGCTGCCGGACTTAAAACTGTCGAATTCACTATTGGTGTATTCCCAGATATCATCATAGTGAACGGTTAACTCGTGTTCACCAGGGGCCAGCAGAAGTTCCCTTCTCTCCGGGGTATAAAGGTACCCGAATATCCCTATGACATTCTGCCCATCAATGTCCTCAACCTCGATACTGGTAGGAATGTTCAGCTGAGCGACTGCGTTGGGTTCAATAGCGGATTCATCGTATAGACTGACCGTTTTGACTTCACTACAGGAGGAAAGCGTTAAAAGACCTGAAATTAAAACCAGGTATTGAATCAATCGAGTTTGCATCATGTCCATCCTTGGCAATCATTACCGATTTCATTTTCACAATCCATTCACAACGACGTGAACATCCTACCACAGAATCCCAATCATGATAAGACCCATTTTGACCGACGTCAATTGTGCCCCCCTATGGAGCAGGTTGAACCTTAACCGCAATATCCCCTGTAAAGGCCGGTAGAGTAAACGATAGGACCTGATCGACGCAATCGGTACTTTGCTGCACCAACAGGCCACCCGACTCTTGAGTATCCCAGACCTCAACCTGATACGTGCCGTTTTGTAGAGGCACAGTGATCACCTCATTATGAATAATACCATGGCCGACCTGGCCATATTGACAGTCCACATCGTAGATCCAGAGCAGGGCCCGGTCCTCACCGATCAATCCCAGCGAGTTGGTCTTGCCGATGACAGCGGGCTGGAATTCGTAAGAGGTGACCTTGGCCCAATCCTGGCCCGTGTTTTCAATCTGAACGGCCTGCTCACCGGCCTGTAGGGGCACGGTATAACTGATATTGGTGTTGCCATTGTCCAAGGTCTGGGTCCAGACGACCTGCCCATCGACCTTGACACGAATACGATTGTTGCCCCAAGACGAGACCGTATCGATATGGATGACCAGTTGACCCTCCATGGGCATGGTTAGATGAAAGATGGGATCCGAACGATAGTCCGATTTAGAAGAACCCTGGAGGTAGACACATAACTGATCCATGTCAGGAAAACTCACCCCATTGGACCAGAATTCCGTTTGGGTCGAGACACCCCAGAACTCATCCAACAGAGGACGGGCCGTCTGACTCTGGGCTCCGGCGACGACACGGGGAGCGGTTTCCAACCCAGCTAGCAACTCGTCTTGCAGGAACAATTGCAAGGGCTTGAAGACCTCATACAGATCGTAGGGCTCAATATAGTTATCCCACCACCAGAGATGTCCACTGCTCTTGACCAGGGCCGAGGCCCAGGCCCCCTGCCGCATCACTAGCCCCTCCAAAAGTTGAGTTTGTTGGGGCTCCGGTTGACCGTAGGGATCCCCTTCAGGCGTGCCCTGTCCAATACCAAACTCCCCCATGATCACGGGTTTGGCGTATTTCTCTTGCAGTGACATCAACATGTCACGATAGGATTCAATGGTCGGGCTGCCATACTGGTGGTGCTGCACCAGGTCAATACTATTAATATTCCAGATGGCGGCAAAGGCATCCCCCGTATCTGAACTGGTGGTCACCAGATGTTGATGGGGATCGATCTCATAGAGGTAGTCGGCCATCTCCCGATGCCAAGCCACCACCGTCTCAGGACGGTTACGCCAACCATCAGTAAACTGCACCTCATTGAACAATTCCCAGGCCAGGATCGCCGGTGAATAGCCCCAACGGGCCACGATGTAACGGTATTTATTGCGAGTCAGCCGACGGGCTTCGGGATCGGTAAAAAAGGTCTCGGCCGTTTCAAGCATTCCTCCACGATTAACATTGTAAGGATTTTGATCCCACTGCGGATTGGTGGTGGTGCTGAACTGGCCATGATGCTGCAATACGAGTTGTATCGCAATTCCATTGGCTTCGGCCGCCTCGACAATGCCGTCGAGCCGTTGGGCCACTTGCTGGCTATACCGTCCCAGCCCTTCAAAGTACCCAGACGAATTGGCATTCCACTCCAGAATCGTGCCATTATAGAAATTCGTCATCCATAACCGCGTCCAGTTCTCCCCCCCCCCGCTGCAGCCCTGCGTAATAATTTTTAAATCCAGGGAGCCCATCACCGGTCCAGCAAACATTATGGCCGATATTCGTTCGCGGCGAACCATCGTCGTATTGCAGACAATGAACGTCATTGGGATCACAACGAATCATCCCCTGCCCCTCACTCGCTTCACAAGAAAACGAAGCCACGGTTCCTAACTCGGTCACGATCGAATCGTCTTCTATTGCACGCAAGGAAACCTGATAGTCACCTGGAACACCAGGAGCGAAACGAATCTTCCAGACCCAGTGACGTGGATTGACATAGTCTTCCGGTACCGTCTCGGTCACCTGGTAATGGCGTGAGATAAAAGCGGGCACCTGAATCTCATTCTGATCGGGACCTGTAATAATCGCATCTATGGCAATGACATTGGCATCAAAGGGATTGTCAAACTCGGTGTCTAGCTGAAAAGTGCCCTCATACTTCTCGTACTGACCTAGAACATCATGATTATGCAAATAGCTCACCAGATCCAGAGCTTGACTGGTTGACACTAAAACCAGACTCACTCCTAAAATACAGTGCCATGTCATATGGGAGATTTTCATAGGCATCTTTTCACGGCCCTCGTCAACATTAAAATAACTAGAGATCTATTGTATGAAAACCTAATCAGAAAAGCAATTCTCAGACACGACTGTATGTAAATAGCTCCTTTAAGATCGTCTCAATGACTGATCAATAGGTCGAGGAGCTTGCGATCTAGCTGGTGCCCATGCCAGTCTTCATAGGTTACATCGGCACGGCCGGAGTCCATGATGCCGAAATCACCTCTGAAATTCCAGAGGGCATAGCCGATCCCATTTTCCGTCAAGATATCCAGCACATCGCCAAACCAGGCCAGAAACACCTCATGAGGCGTCATTTTCCAACAACCGCATTCACCACAATGCACCCCCACCCCCTGCTGGGTCAATTCAATCCAGGGATGGTAAAACTCTTCCAAACGGCCACGATCGCAACGCTGATCACCGACCTGCCCGGGCCAGACGGGAGTGGGACAGCGATCCACGTCCTTGAAGGCCCAGGGAGCCTTGTAGTGGGAGATCAAACCCGGGAAATAGCCGCGGCAGCTCTGGGCGATATTGAGATCCACGATTTCCGGGATGACATCATTGCCTACATTGTTGCCGTCGGCAATGATCAGATGATCCGGATTGGCCGCTCGAATCACTTGAGCCGCCTCCTGGGCGATCTTGCGATAAAGGTCGCCTGGAACCGCACTGCGTTGAGAGTGTTGATCGTTCATGTCGGCGCGTAGACAGGGCTCGTTAAACAGATCAAAGCTGATTTGCGACGAACTCATGTCCTTGTACCGCTGGGCCCACATGCTCCACTGCTGATAAAAGGCCTCTTGGGCCTCATGATCGAACCAAAGATTGAAAGGCTCATTGAAGCCGGCATTGACGCAGAATCCTGGGGCACGATGGAAATTCAAACTCACATGTAATCCATATTTGTGAGCCAACTGCACCAGGGCATCAATTTCATCGACCACCTTGGTGTCGTAGTTCGTCATATCTGCCGGGGTAATGGGTTGGGAGCGATCAAAATCGAGCCAACGGGGATAGGCCATGGGCAGACGCACAAAGTCGAAGCCCCAATCCGCCATCCAGCGGAAATCATCCTCGGTTGTGCGACCGGGATGATTAAACCGACGAGGTGGGTTGGGTGAAAAATAATCCAACAGATTAAATCCCCGCCAACGTGGAATCGTGGTCTGAGTCGGAATTACCGTCTCCTGTCCCGAGGCCAAACGATTCAGTAGTCCCATCGATATTACACCATAGGCGGTTGCCTGTAGAAAGTCACGACGATCCAAGTTTTGATCCATGGTGGCATCTCCAATAAACCATCTTGAACGATAGTTTATGGAGAGGTGAATAAAAACAAAAGATCAAAAGGGACACAGTACGTATTTTTACGCCCCTTAAAATCTACATCTCACCGACTGAAAATACGGGGGTATTAAAATCCCACACCGGCCCGGGAACAATATTGGCATCATTGACATCGTCAAGGAGGTCATAGGCAAGCACATTGACATCGTAGACTTCATCTACACGCCAATAGTACTTCTGATCATACAGGAGGTCGAGAGTACCCAAGCCATAGCGCCGCTCATCGGTGACTGCAATCAGAGTATTGGGGTCGGCGTCCCTAACCAGAACCTCATTGACATCCAAATAGAGCCGATGCTCCTGAACTCCTCGCCCTGACCGCCAAACCAATGTATCCTCCGGAGACTCTAACGTAGTTCCGGATTGGGGATCGGGGCGACGTGCGGCAATCGGTACGACATTGAATTGCACCTCGCTAAGTCCCACTTGATCAACGAGAATACCACCTCCAAGGACGTAACCGTGTTGAGAAAGAATCTCAATGCGGAGATATTGGGCCACAACATCATTCATATCCACATCCTCGCCAAGGTAGTCATTTTCACCTGTGGCACGGGACAGTTCCACCTGTGCATAAGTGCTCCAGGTTTCACCATCTAGGGAGGTCTTAATCAAGGCATCCTTGATTCCCATCCCCAAGAAATCCTCATTGTCTCCGTTGTAGTTCCAGACGTGTATTTGGTGGAACTGGTAGAGAGTCTCAAATTCATACTGAATCCAGGCTCCTTCAATATCCCCTTCAACAGTGCACCACATATTCTGCGATTAGAGCCCCCGTGGCATCATTACGAGTCGCTGCATTGACTGCGTTAACATCAGTCCCCACATAGAGGTCATAGGTTTTAGCCAAAGAAATGCCCGGCCATTCGAAAACCACATCCAATTCAACATCGGTCTGTTCATTCTCCGGATAAAATCCTAAAGGAAGCGGTGGAATAATCTGGAAAAGACTATGAAACTTTTGTAGCTCAGCGTTCGTTAAGGCCCCCTGCCAAATACGGAATTCATTGTAACTGGCATTGGCCGTATTGTCACCCCACTGTGATTGCCCCAACCACACATTGGTCCACGACAAATCAGAGAGGCGATGGGTCGTTGTAAAACTCCCTCGGGCAGGCCCGAGTTCAAGACTATCCATCGGGGCAGAATACCAACTCACGAGGTTGTTGGGACCGTCAATGACCAGGGCAATGTGATACTCCACTCCCAGTTCATAAGGGGCATTGGTGTTGTCCACCCTGCCGTTATCTTCACCAATCCACTCGACACGATCACTGTCGTAGTTTTGCCCCATGGTCCAACCCATAAAAAGAGAGTCACTGGTACTCGAGCCAAAATCAAAAATACGTGACCAGTACTGAACCGAATGCGGGGTGGCCCACAGCTCGATGGTGATGCTATCGCCCAAGGCATTGAGAATGCCATCCGGCAGGTCGATGTAATCCGCTGTCCCCTTGGCTCCCCCGCCCAAGGTCACTCAAAACCCCTGATACCTACAAGGAGTTTCGTAAAGGCCTCTAAGCAGACCTTGCAAAATCTTTGAATTTCACCTATTTTAGCCCTTCGCTTAATTAAATGCTTTAAGAAAGACCCTCTGGACATGGCTAGATCTAAAAACGTGGCAAGTAACAACACCTCCCTGCCGGAAACGCTAGAAGAGGCGATCATCCTGTTCTATGCCCTGGCCTTTGGCCCCATCCATGAAACCGTATTGCTCAAGGCCCTGAACCAGATCGGTATGGCCCTGCCCAATGGCGAGCGTATCACCAGCCGGATAATCGCTCCCACTCTGGAACAGCTGGAAGAGGAAAAACTGCTGGTCGAATTCGTGCGTAGGCCCTCCTCGTTTCGACTGGACGATATCGGCAACCTCGAATGCGACACGGACCTGCGTTGGGCCACCTTCGAGCATGCCCAGGATAAGGGGTGGCTGTTGCCTTTCGGAAAGGTGCTCCAACAGGTCGATCCGGGCGAGACGGCCGAGACCAGCATGGAATACAAATGGGACGGCCAGCGGTTCGTCTCCATCGACCACGCCTCCAGGGACCTTTTCCTGGCCATGGAACAACAAGACACCGATGAAATCAACCGCCTGATCGGACTGTGTCTGGAAGATCAACACATTCCCAGCCCGGCCCACGTCCTGTATCCCATCTGTGTGGACCCGCTCCATACCGACTATCTGTCACTCCTAAGTCGTGACACCCAGATCAAACTGCTCTATGTCGGCATGCATATGATCGATAGCCGCCTGCTCTTGAACCATGCAATCTTCGACTATGCCCAGGACCTGATCCAAAACGATGCCCCCCCACGACCGGACGCCACCTTCTTGGCCCTGGTGGCCCAACTGACGCAGCGTCATCTTCTCAGTGGCCAACTGGCTCAGGCCCAGGCACTGCTCAAAGCCTATCCCCAATCCGCCTCTGCTCCCTTGCAGGGGATGATGGCTCTATTGACCGGCCAACTGGATACTGCTACGGAAACCTTTGCTCAAATCCAAAAATCGCTTGGTAAGGGTAAGCAGGCTGGCATTGAATATCTCAGGCATTTCCCCAGCGTGTTACACACCACGCTACTGGTTCAATCTCCCGAGATCAAGGATCGCAACCTGGCCAAGACCTGGCTCAACTGGGTGGACCGTCGCAACACTCCCTTCCAGGCCTCGTTCGATTGCCTGTCCGATCTGTTGGTGTTAAATCAAGACTCCAGCCATGAACGCACCGGTAGTCTACGCGTCGGCCCCTGCACCACCGACCTCGAAGGTGCCTCTTTCCTGATCTTGTTTTTGTTGCTGCACTATTGCAGCGGCTCGGAAATCCCCGAAGCAGCACAGAAAAGTTTCACTGAAGCGGCTAATGCAGCCCTCGCAACCTTCAAGGAAAACCAGGCCCTCTGGCCCTGCTATCAAATCGCGATACTCTTGGACAAGCTGGAAGTCCCCTGCAACATCTCCACCGATGAAACCAACTCCTTCTTCGCAACCTCGGGCCTGGTGGACCTGTCGACCTATTGGGCACCCAAGCAGATCTGGGAAACCCAACTGCAAGCCCTGGAAGAACTCTTCGGTCAGTCAGGAACCGGAGGAGCCATTGATGGACCCAGGCAGACCCATCGCCTGACCTGGAAACTCAAACCCAGCTGGGACTACGATCCCCATGTCGATTTTGGCGTGGACACCCATAGCTCACCGGTCTTTGCAGTGATCCCAGTCGAGCAAAAGGTCACGCCTAAGGGCACCTGGACCAAGGGACGCGAAGTGTCCTTGAGTCGGGTCAAGAACCACAATAGCGAGGGACTGTACTACCTGACCGACCAGGATCGCCAGGTGGCCAAACTCATCCAAACCCGATCGAGCCGACGTTACACCCAATCCTCCTGCTCACTGAGTGCCAGTCAGGCCCTGCTGGCCTTGGTGGGTCACGAGCATGTCTTCTGGGAAGAAACCCCCAACATGCCCGTGGAGATCACCCGCCATGAGCCCCAAGTCCGTATCCTGCCCCAGGGCGAGCATCTGGAGATCACCCTGGACCCCATGCCCTATGAAGACGGCCTGATCCAATCGATTCGTGTGTTACAGGATGCCCCCAACCGTTTACGGGTGGTGGAATTTTTGCCCATGCACAAGAAGATCGCCGAGATCCTGGGCAAGAAAGGCATCAACCTCCCGGAAGGTGACAAGGACAAGGCCCTCAAGCGACTCCAGGGGCTCTCCAAACATATCGCCGTGCAATCCAATATCGCCATGAATGCGGACCACGCCCAAACCGTCACTCCGGACAGCCGCCCCATCCTGCGTCTGCAGCGACTGGGCCAGGGCCTGCAGGCCGAGATGATCGTGCTGCCCCTGGGCGAGGGATCGCACCGCAGTTTCGTGCCGGGCCAGGGCAGTCGTCACCTGATCGACACCCTCCACAATGTCCCGGTGCAAACCCAGCGAGACCTGGACCAGGAAAACAAACACCTCAATGCCATCCTCGAGCAGGTCCCTATACTCAGAGACTTCCCCCACACGCACTGTCTCTGGCAACTGGACAACGATCCCTTTGAGGCCTTGACCCTGCTCGAACAACTCCAGGCCCTACCGTCCGAGACCCTGACCGTGCTGTGGCCCAAGGGTAACCCCATCACCGTACGCACCGTCTCGCCCCAACAGTTTCAGATCTCCATCCAATCGACCAAGGACTGGTTCGAACTGGACGGCAAGGTCACTGTCGATGAAGATCTCGTCTTCAAGATGCGTGAATTCCTCGACCGCATCGATGACGCCCAAGGCGCCTTCATCCAACTCAGTGACGACCTCTATCTCTCACTGACCGAGCAGTTTCGTCGTGATCTCAATCTGCTGCAGTCCACCGGCAAGTTCAAAGGAAAGGGAGATACGCTGCATATCCATCCCCTGGCCGCCTTGGGACTCGACACCTGGAAAGACCAGGTACAGAGCTTCGATGCCGATCCCGTCTTTATGGCCCATATGGAACGTATTCGTAACCTGGAGAATTACCACCCGGAATTACCCTCCACCCTCCAGGCCGAGCTACGTCCCTACCAACAGGATGCCTTTCTATGGCTGGCACGCTTGGCCGAATGGGGCGTGGGCGGCTGCCTGGCCGATGACATGGGCCTGGGCAAGACCATCGAGGCCCTGGCCCTGATCCTACACCGGGCCGCGCAAGGCCCGACGCTGGTGGTGGCCCCCACCAGCGTCTGTGCCAACTGGATCGCGGAGATCCATCGCTTCGCCCCCACCCTCAATCCCATCCGTCTGGGCATTGACGACCAAGGCAAACGACAGACCATTATCAAGACGGCCCAGCCCTTTGACCTGCTGGTGAGCACCTATACCTTCCTGCAACAAGAGACCGAGGCCCTGCAGGAGACTCGCTTCGCCACCCTCGTGCTCGACGAGGCCCAGGCCATCAAGAATCCCAACACCAAACGTTCCAAGGCCGCCATGAGCTTGCAGGGTGACTTCCGCATGGTCTGTACCGGCACCCCCATCGAGAACCGGCTCACCGAACTGTGGAACCTCTTTCGCTTCATCAACCCCGGCCTGCTGGGCACGCAAAAAGACTTCAACGAACGCTTTGCCCGGACCATTGAAATCCACTCCGACCCACTGGCGCGTCACACCCTCAAGTCACTGATCACGCCTTTTGTGCTCAGACGGACCAAGAGCCAGGTGCTTGACGATCTGCCTCCACGCACCGAATTGCTGCGTCTGGTGGAACTGTCCCCGGAAGAGGCCGCCCTGCACGAATCCCTACGACAGCAGGCCATTGAAAAACTCGAACAGAACAAGAAGCAGGCCCCCGGGCAAAAACACCTCCAAGTGCTGGCCGAACTGATGAAACTCAGACGCTGCTGCTGCAATCCCAGACTGGTCGTGCCCAACTGCGGTATCACCGGGGCCAAGCTGGAGGTCTTTGCCGAACTCGTGGACGAACTGCGTGACAACCACCACAAGGCCCTGGTCTTCTCGCAATTCGTGGACCACCTGACCCTGCTGCGTGAACACCTCGATGCCCAGGGCATCGATTATCAATATCTCGATGGTCAAACCCCACCCAAGAAACGAGAGCAACGTATCAACGACTTCCAGAACGGTCAGGGGGACCTCTTCCTCATCTCGCTCAAGGCCGGCGGCACCGGCCTGAATCTCACGGCCGCCGACTATGTCATCCATATGGACCCCTGGTGGAATCCAGCCGTGGAAGACCAGGCCTCGGACCGTGCCCATCGTATCGGTCAAACCCGTCCGGTCACCATCTACCGCCTGGTGACCCAAGGCACCATCGAGGAAAAGATCGTCGATCTCCACCACCAAAAACGGGATCTGGCCGACAGTCTCCTGCAAGAGACCGACACCGCCCACAAGCTTACCGCCGACGACCTCATCGCCCTACTCAAACAGGCCTAACGGTCGGTATCGTCTTCGTTAGGATCAACTGGCTCTAGAGCCAGGGCAAAGGCCTCTGCTCCACCGACCACGGGCAAGGTCAAGGTGGTTGCATCCAGGTCCACGGTCAGCTCTGTCCCAGGATCCGGCCAGAGGGTGAAATCCTTGTCGCTGGAAAAGATCATCAGACCGATCTGTTGCCCTTTGGCGATAATCTGATCGTCAGGCTGCAAATCGAAGCTCATCTCATAGAACTGTCCCGGCTCAAGAGGTTCACTCTCTTCCAGGGAACGATAGTTCTGCGGATCGGCCCAACCACGGGTGATGAGGTTGTCGGTAATTCTCGGCCTGCCCCAGCCTCTGTTCCAGGGTAAGGAAACCAGCCAAACAGAGAGGTTGGCCGCTGGCTTGCTACTGGCCAGCTTGATGGTGATACGGGGCACACCCGAGATGTGCAACGGCTGCTGCAATTCTTCGGTGAGATAGATCAAACGATGCTGCGTCCACTCGGCCTGGGCCAGGGCCTCACCATTAAAGGAGAAGTTGTCGATGAGAGTCTCCGTGCCCTGCCCGGGCTCCGCCGCAGTGACCAACCGACCTCGTTCCGGGGCTCCACCGATGAGGTGAAAGGTCACCGACTCAGCCGCGGGATTGGGGTAATCGTCATAGGTATTGGGTTCAGAGGGCTTAGCGTCTTCCCGCACAATGTAGGCACGGGGCCCTTCCATAACGTCGTTCTCGATACCGTGAAGATAATGGCCCCACCACTTGTTGACCAACTCATCCGGCGGCGGTCCACCGTGACCGCCTTGATGATAGTAGATCTTGCAAGGAACGCCTCGGTCCTTCAAGGCCTGATAAATGCGGTAGCTATGCTCAGGCACCACATTCCAATCGTTGAATCCATGGGACATGAACACCGCGCACTTGACGGAATCGATAGCACGCAGATAGTCACGCTCCGCCCAGAAGTCACTGTAGTCCCCGGTGACCCGGTCGAGGTTTTGAGCGAATTCCGTGTCACGCACGATCCGATTACTTTCCTCTCGTACATCGGGATTGCTTTGAATGAAATCATAGAGACAATCGAGGTCCTCGCCCAGATAACCATAGGGATGACGCACCAGACCGTTGGAACGGTAGTAGTGATACTGTGACGTGTTGGGTGCCACGGGGATGATCAATTCCAAACCCTCGACACCGGTGGTGGCAGCGGCCACGGCAAGGCTACCGGGATAGGACGTGCCGGTCATCCCCACCTTCCCGGTTGACCAATAGGCGACCACGGATTCATCGCCTTCAGGAGTGGCATAGCCGGAAGCACGTCCATTGAGCCAGTCGATCACGGCCTTGGTGGCCAGGGTTTCATTTTCGGCATTGACCGAAGGAAAACCCTGTGAGAAACCGGTCCCAGGCGAAGCCGAATGCACCACGGCATAGCCATGGGGGACCCATTGCTTGACCTCGTCCTTGGAAATAATGGGACGCGTGTCCTTGCGTTCGATGGCAGGAGGATGCTCATGTTGAGGGGGCTGCTCTCCCAGCTCATGACGCACATCCCATAGGTATTCCTTGCCGTCGGCACCCGTCCCGGCAAAATAGGGACTGGAGACGTAAATCACCGGCAGCTTGATGCCCAGGGTATCGGTCTGGCGCGGCCGCGTGACATCGACATGCATGCGATCCAAGCGACCGTCACCATCGCTATCGAATTCGGTTTCAACCCACAGGTCATGGCGTATCCAGAGATCCGGGTCCTTGAAATCCTCGATCTCCTGTGTCAACCCCTCCTTGACCTGAGGCACTTCCAAGTCGTCAGCGGCCCAACCGTTGTGGGTACCGACACAGCTCATGATGATCGCCAATAAAACAGTCATTCGCTCAGGGTATGAACTCATTCTCATATTGCCTCTACCTTTCAGATCCATCCAGTTTAGGGCTGGATGGTTAAGATTGATCATTTCTCGAAATGCGATTATATGGCCTGCATCGTTAACAGTTCAAGATTGAATCAACAGGTAGCTCTTGGTCAAAAGGATTCGACGCCCCAAAGCAGAAACTCTCTACTCCGAAGGAACAGCTTGCCCGTCTTCCCATTAAATGCCGATACCCTACCTCGTAATCAACATACAGCACATTTAGTTGTTTCAAACTTGAATCATCATGCTATTGACGACCGTTCCTGGCAGATGGCTTGTCCATCACCCCAAGGACAAAAATTATAAAAAACATGACACTTTCCCCTTCATTTTCAAAGCAAAGAACACCATAAATCCATGACAGAGGCTTACCCACAGGTCTAAGTCCAAGTAATCACTAGCACAACGATCTGCTTGGCTCCCTGCTGTGTCTGTGGTATAACTATGCAACAATTTGAAGTTTGACTATGAATTGGAGCTGATCATGAAAAGACATCTAATCCCCCTGCTTATCGTCTGTATGAATCTGTGCGTCAACGCCCAGGACGGCGGCTATCTGTTTGTGACCTTCCGCGGCGAGGGCACGCCCATGACCGAGCAGATCTATTTCATGGTCAGCGAGGATGGACGCGACTGGCAGGCCCTCAATGACGCTGAGCCGGTCCTGGTCAGTACGGTAGGCGAAAAGGGTGTGCGTGATCCCTATATCCTGCGTTCACCGGATAACAGCACCTTCTACCTGATCGCCACCGATCTCTCCATCAATCTGACGCATCACGACTGGGGCCGGGCGCAGACCGCAGCCAGTCAATCCATTGTGGTGTGGGAATCGGCTGACCTGGTCAACTGGTCCGAGCCCCGTTTGGTCAAGGTCGCCCCGGACAATGCCGGTTGCACCTGGGCCCCGGAAGCAATCTACGATGCCGAGCGCAAGGAGTACATGGTCTTCTGGGCCTCCAAGACCAAGGATGACAACTTCAGCAAACAACGGATCTGGGCCGCCCACACCAAGGACTTCAAGACCTTTAGTGAACCGTTCATCTATATCGAAAAGCCCACCACCGTAATCGACACCACCATCGTGCGTGAAGACGGCCAATACTACCGCTTCACCAAGGACGAAAAGTTCAAGGCCATCACCATGGAGACCAGTGACAACCTCATGAAAGGCTGGCAGGACATAGAGGATTTCTCCCTGGCCAAGTTGACCGGCTACGAAGGTCCTACCTGCTTCATCATCGAGAAGGCCACCGAGGAGCAACCGGCCCAGTGGTGCCTGCTGCTCGATTGGTACAGTCGCGGCCGGGGTTACCAGGCCTACGAAACCGGCAACCTCAGTGAAGCCCAATTCACTGAAGCCGCCCCCATGAAGTTCCCCTTCCATCCCGTACGTCACGGCACGGTGCTGCCCATCACCTCGGACGAGATGAAACGCTTGCAGAACCAATGGGGTCCGGAACCGGTTGCTACCGGTACGGCCCTGGCTCCTCGTATTCCTGTAGAGAAGGCCCCGGCTCCGCTCTATGACGATCCGATCTGGCATGGGGCTTCCGACCCGGTGATCGTCTGGATGCCCGGCAAGGGCACGGCGGGCGAGTACTGGATGTACTACACCCAACGCCGGGCCGCGTTAGAGAATGCCGATGGCGTCGATTGGGTCCATGGCAGTGCCATTGCCATTGCCACCTCCACCGACGGTATTAACTGGACTTACAAGGGCACTATCCAAGGCTCGCTCCCAGAGGGTGACACTCAAAAATCTCTCAGCGATCCGGTCAAGGACAACGTGACCTGGTGGGCCCCGACTGTGTTCTGGGAAGGCGGCAACGGCATCGCTGGGGGCGGCCAACCCGGTGACAAACTGCACATGTTCGTGACCTATGTTCACGGTATCTTCACCTCCTGGAGAGGCGACCGCACCATCGAACACTTCACTTCCACCGACGGTGTCAACTGGACCTATGTTTCGTCTCTACCCCTGGCCTCACGACGAACCATCGATCCCAGCGTCTACCACATCGATGGCACCTGGTATCTCTGGTACAAAAACGAGGCCGCCGGGTCCCGCACCTTCTGGGCCTCCTCCCCAGACCTGACCACTTGGAAGGATCTGGGCGATTCCCATTGCGGTAGCAGTCACGAAGCCACCTTTGTCTGGCATTGGCAAGGCAAATATTGGAACCTCCACGACAACCACGGCCGAGGCCTGGACGCCTGGGAATCCGAGACCGGCCTGTCCGACTGGACCCTCAACACAATTATCCTGGCCGGTGATGTAGACGGCAAGCGTAACCTCGACCGTGGTGTAGGCCATCATCCCTGGGTCTTGAAACAGGATCCCGCGACCAGCCCAGCCGAACCCGGTCAAGAACAACTCGTCCTCTTCTATTTCACCCACCAGGGCCGCAAGACCTACATGCAAATGGCCGAGATCACCATGGGTGAAGATGGCAAGCTGGCCTGTGACCGCAATAAGTATACCGGTGATTAAGTGAAGATATGAGGTTAAGAAGAGAGGAAGAGAAGATGAAGGTCACGGTACTGATGTGGGCGTTACTGTTTCCCTGTGTGACATTGGCCCAAGACAAGTCCATCTATCATGAAGACTGGATCGATTTCAACAAGAACGGCACGCGGGATCTATACGAAGACTCAACCCAACCCGTAGATCAACGTATCGAAGACCTCCTGAGTCGTATGACCATGGAGGAGAAGACCTGCCAGATGGTCACGCTCTATGGCTACGGTCGCGTGCTCAAGGACGAACTGCCCACGCCTCAATGGAAGAATGAACTCTGGAAAGACGGCCTGGGCAATATCGACGAACAACTGGCCAACACCACCTTCCGCTCCGAGACCGAAACCGAACACTCCTACCCCTATTCCAATCATGCCAGGGCCCTCAACACCATCCAACGCTGGTTCATCGAAGAAACCCGCCTGGGCATCCCCGTGGACTTTACCAACGAAGGTATCCGCGGCCTGGCCCATGACCGGGCCACCTGCTTTCCCGCCAATATCGGCACAGGCAGCACCTGGAACTCGAAACTTGCGATGAACATGGGAAGCGTCATCGGCCGCGAAGCCCGTATCCTGGGCTACACCAATGTCTACGCCCCCATCCTGGACATGGCCCGGGATCCCCGCTGGGGCCGTACAGTCGAGTCCTATGGCGAGGATCCCTATCTCGTGGCCCAAATCGGCATGGCCATGGTGCGTGGCATCCAGGAAAATCGCGTGGTTTCCACCTGCAAGCACTATGCCGTCTACAGCGTGCCCAAGGGCGGACGTGACGGCGCCGTACGTACCGATCCCCATGTCGCCTTGCGCGAAATGCACAACCTCTACCTCTACCCCTTTAAAAAGGCCTTTCAAGAGGCCGGTGCCCTGGGCACCATGAGTTCCTACAACGACTACGACGGCATCCCGGTTTCGGCCAGCCATTATTTCCTCACCGACCTGCTGCGTAATGAGTTCGGCTTTAAGGGCTATGTGGTCTCGGACAGTGACGCCGTGGAATACATCCATTCCAAACATCGCGTGGCCACCGACTACCAGGACGGCATCCGTCAATGCGTCGAGGCAGGGGTAAACATCCGCACCACCTTCACCCCACCGGAGGTCTATGTCACGCCCCTGCGCGAAGCCATCCGATCGGGCAAGCTGTCCATGGACGTGGTGGATCAACGCGTGCGTGAGATCCTGCGGGTCAAGTTCTGGTTGGGACTCTTTGACTCTCCCTATGTCGACAAGCCCGAACGGGCCGACGAAATCGTACGCCGACCCGACCACATCGAAATCGCCCAGCAGGCCTCGGCCGAATGCCTGGTCCTGCTCAAGAACGAAGACCACCTCCTACCCCTTAACAAGACCCAATACCAACGCATCCTGGTCACCGGCCCCAATGCCGATGCCGTGCGTCACTCCATGAGCCGATACGGCCCCAGCCACGTCCAGGTCGTCAGCATCCTCCAGGGCCTCCAGGACAAACTCGGTTCCGACGTGGAAATCGTCCATCGCAAGGGATGCAGCATCCGACCGGAAAACTGGCTGGACCTGGAACTCGTGTACGAGCCCCCCACCGGCCAGGAAAAAGAAATGATCGACGAGGCTGCGACCCAGGCAAGTCAATCGGACCTGGTCATCGCCGTGCTCGGTGACAGCGAGTCAACTGTAGGCGAAAGCGCTTCACGCACCTCCCTGAACCTGCCCGGTTATCAGGAAGACCTGCTCAAGGCCGTGTACGCCACAGACAAGCCTGTGGTCCTGGTCCTGATCAATGGCCGCCCCCTGACCATCAACTGGGCCGACCAGCACATCCCCGCCATCCTCGATGCCTGGTTCCCGGGCGAGTTCGGCGGCAATGCCGTGGCCGACGCCCTCTGCGGCGACACCAATCCCGGCGGCAAGCTGCCGGTCACCTTCCCCAAGACCGTGGGCCAGATTCCCTTCAACTTCCCGTACAAGCCCGCCTCCCAAGGCGCCCAAGGCCGCAACATCACCCGCATCCTAGACGAACTCTACTGCTTCGGCCATGGCCTCAGCTACACCACCTTTGCCTACAGCGACCTAGCCATCACTCCCAGCAAGCAAACCTTCGATCAAAACATCACCATCTCCTGCAAGGTCACCAATACCGGGCAAAGAACCGGCGACGAAGTCCTCCAACTCTATTTCCGCGACCGCGTCAGCAGCGTCACCACCTACGAAAAGCAGCTCCGCGGCTTCCAACGCCTCACCCTAAAACCCGGCGAGTGTAAAACCGTCCAATTCACCCTCGTCCCAGACGACCTCTCTCTGCTCAACCGCGACATGCAACGCGTCGTCGAACCAGGGATGTTTGATATTTATGTTGGGAGTTCGTCGAAGGATATTCGGCTGGAGGGGGAATTTGAGATGGTTTCGCCGTAGGTGAAATCTGGAATACGGAAGAAATCAGCATCGTATTCGTAATCAGTGAGGCAAAGCCGAACGGTAATCGTTATCGTAATCAAATCTTTTAATTTTAAACTACCGATTACGATTACCGCTGCGCTGATTACGATTACGAATTACGAAAAACAAATGCCACTTTGTCATTTCGACCGAACGTAGTGAGTGGAGAAATCTATTAAAATCAAGACTCCCAAAACACTCCCCCTACCCACTAGGGTGGCACGGTCTTGCCGCAGGCAAGGCTGTGTAGCCCCTCTCGCGAAGAATGTAGCCGATTAGCGATGAGAAATCGGTATAGACTAATAGACGTACGCAACCTTGTCCCGACATCCTCAACAACATATTTGTTAATAATCTTCTCAATTTGTCGGAATCAATATTTTGATATTGAGAAGTGGCATCCTTATTTCTGACTCAATAACGAAGATTGGACCTCAGATTTGGCTTGATTTAGTGGTTTCAATATTTATGATATTGAGAAGTGGCCCAAAAAGTAGTTGGGCCTATTAAGATAGGGAAGTTTTTGGGAGCCTTTTTTCTCGATTTACTGTTTTCAATATCCATGATATTGAGAAGTGCATCTTTGATTTTAGGCCAAAATTGCGGATTCAGGGCTCAAAACGTTCTCAATTTGTCGGATCAATATGCGATGATATTGAGACTTATTTCTTTATAATCAATGTTGCACGAATGGCTAAAGTATTCGATGGTTTGAGATGACTGTCACGACCCCAATCAATCCAAGGCCTGAATATAGCGTGGGTGACATCTTTCGTCAATACGGTGACATGTATGATAAGTCTCACCCGATGTCACCTGAGCAATGTAAAGTCTTGCGTACCTTATCCAAGTGTCGAACGGCGGCGTTAGGCGGCCATCTCTATGTGTGCGATGGCGATTGTGATTACGAAATCCCGGTTTATAATTCCTGCCGGGACCGTCACTGTCCCTTGTGCCAAGGGATTGCTATGAAGAAGTGGCTGGCTAAGCGATTGCAGGAGTTACTGCCCGTGCCGTACTATCATACGATCTTTACCATCTCGCATGGTTTCGATGCGTTGCTCCCTTACAATGAACGTGTGTTCTACGACACACTCTTCGAGGTGGCATCCTATAGTCTCGACTATATGGCACGCAAATATTATGACGGCATCGTAGGAACAACGGCAATCCTGCATACGTGGGGACAGAGGCTCCAGCGTCACCCTCACTTGCATTGCCTGGTCACCGGCGGTGCGTTGTCCCTGGATCGCAAGCGTTGGATTCCCATCGGAGACAAGCAGCTCTTCGATGTCAAAGAACTGGCTCAGATCTTTCGAGATCGCTTCTGTGAACGCCTATGGTGCCACTATCGCAAAGGCCGTCTCGTGTTTAAGCACAAGGCCGCCTACCTGGCCAATGAGCAAGCCTTTGAAGATCTCATGGTCCAACAGGAGTCGATGGCCTGGAACGTCTTCTGCAAACGGCCCTTCGCTGGTCCCGAAACCGTGGTCGAATACCTGGGACGCTATAGCCATCGCGTCGCCATCAGCAACCGACGCATTCAATCGGTCGCCAACGGCCAGGTGGTTTTCACCTATAAGGATTACCGCGACCTCGACGCCCAAAACAAACCCAAAGAAAAGACCGAGCCTTGCAGTATCGAAGAGTTCATCCGACGTTTTCTGCAACACGTCTTGCCCAAGGGATACCAGAAGATCCGTTACTTCGGTTTCATGGCAGGCAATAAACGACTGGAGAACCTCGAACTGTGCCGACAATTAATCCGACGGCATCCCGACTTCCCCTCGGAGCCGCAGGTTATCCCCGAATTGCAAACAGCGTTTGAGCCAACGGTTTGCCCGCACTGTGGGGCACAGCTCGTTGCCAAGAATGAACTAAAACCCAAACGTGCTGGCCCGTATCGTCAGCACAAACAACGCAAGGTGGCCTAGGAGGAATGGACGTGTTGATAACCGGTCCCGGTTTAGTCTCAGCGTGGCTTACGGCAGCTATTCTTATGAAAGCATGGGGTGTGACTGCTGAAGTAGCCGATGATTCACATTCGCCCGGTCAAAATCCAGTCTATCCAAGGCTTGACTCGCGGTTCCACTGCGGTTAGCTTTACACCATAGCGAACCCGTCATCCATGTGTCGTGCAACAAGACGTTGCAGCAGACCATTCCGCCCGGTCGTTGATGACGGTACGGTAGAAATATTCGCGGCGGAATGGCAGCTGAACTTAACGTTCGGCACAAAGGAATGATCGAGATGAACGCGAATTACAAAATTCTTTCTGTCACTGGCCTGATTGCCCTTCTGGCTCTACTTACTTGCTTCTTGCTCCCACGGGGTAACGGAATCAACCAACCCCACTCGATTCCAAACGCAGAGACTGACAGTACAGCTGGGGTGGCCTCTGCCGAGCTACATAACGCAAAATCAGAGACACCGGCACGAAGGGCGTCGGCAGAAGTACAGGCTCAGATGGAGGAGAGGTACGGTGAACGGTACGCCGTCCACAAGATGGACCCGGCTGACCTGGGGGAGGGAGAGCGTGCTCATCTTGGTGTTTACCTTGTGAAGGGGGACACAAAAAAGGAGTTGGGAGTTACGTCTCTGAGCCATGAGAGCTATCGTAGCAAGTCGCACCTGGCAGTGGCAATAGCGGGCGGAAAGACTATGATCGAGCGATGGGGAGACGAGGGCTACACGGGCATGGCCTGGGCTTTTCCAGATGACGTCAAGGGAGAATTCCAATCTTTGAACTGGCCAGATGTAGCGCCCGTGATTATGCTCAAGCATGAAGCTGAGAGACAGGCCCTCGCCACGAATCCTGACGGATGGAGTGTAGTGGTAGAGTTCTGGAAGTTCACCCCTACAAACAGAGGGGCATAACAATTGCCTGCTAGGGACTCTGTTTCGCTGCACTCCACAGAGCCCCAGAGGCACACGTTATGCGTTAAAAGACTAAACATGGAAAGTAAGCATCTCGATTATGCCTGTCACGGTAGCCAATGGCCAGAGCATGAAGATTTCTTAGTTGGCAATAAAGAAGGTCTCGTAAAGCTGAGGAATTCCATCAGTAAGGCAATAGAAGAAGGTGAATCCAATATTGATTCTGGTGAGTTCATCGGAGTCAGATGCCTTGCAACAGAATTCTTCGAGAATCAGTCCAATCATGGTAGCAAATGGGCTACCATCTATAGTTTGTTTATTGTTGTTGTCGTAATAGCCATATTTATAATTGGATTGGTAACCGTGTTTTCTTGGACAGGTTGCTTATAATGTTGGCACACATAACCAATCATTCGAGAGGGACGGCTCGTACCTCGCCGCCCCTCAATTCATCGTTGAACCTGTAGAAAAACCCTTTTCAAGCTAGTTTAGTAGCGCTATACTGGGATTGTGATATACGAAGCCCCCTTAGCAATTCCAGGAGATAAACATGCCTCGCTATAAGGAAGTCAATTACAATCAGATGCAATGGATCGGTGTCTCTTTTGAGGAGCAGATCCTACCGGGCACGTTTGAATATACCTTGAATGATTTGATTGATAATGCGGTTGATTTGTCTGTTTTTCATAAGCGTTACCATAACGATGTGACTGGAGCCTCTGCGTTTAACCCAGCGGTTCTCCTCAAGATTATTCTGTATGCCTATTCCAGAGGGATTACCAGTAGTCGAGATATTGAGACGTGCTGCAAAAAGAACATCGTATTCATGGCTTTGTCTGCCAATACACAACCACACTTTACCACCATTGCGGATTTTGTTTCGACCATGCATGAGGAAGTGGTCTCACTGTTCCGGGATATCCTGATGGTTTGTTATCAGGAGAACTTGATTGGGCAAGAGATGTTCGCCATTGACGGTTGTAAGCTGCCGTCCAATGCGGCCAAAGAGTGGAGTGGGACCAAGGCAGAGCTGAAGAAGAAGGCTCAGAAACTCAATAAGGCCATTAAGCGAATTCTGGACAAACACCGCCAAATGGATCTTAAGCAACAGTCGTCCGAGGTGATTCAACGTGAGAAGAAGAAGCTCCAAACACTGCGACAACGTTATAAGAAGCTCAGTGAGTGGGACGAGGACGATCGACAGGGTCCAACGGGCAATGTAATTCAAAGCAATATCACCGACAACGAGAGTGCCAAGATGATGACCTCTCATGGCGTCGTACAAGGCTATAACGGCGTAGCGGTGGCCGACAGTAAGCATCAAGTGGTCGTCGGGGCCGAAGCCTTTGGCTCGGGACAAGAAACACACGTGTTCAAGCCGATGATTGATTCGGTCCGAGAGACCTTTACGATCTTGGATTCTAGCGTGATAAATGTCTTTGAGTCTACCAAGCTTACTGCTGACGCAGGCTATCATAGCGAAGCTACCATGGAGATGCTGGCTCAAGAACAAATCGATGCCTATGTCGCGGATCCAAAGTTTCGCAAACGCGATCCTCTGTTTGCAACGGCCTCACGTCATAAACCTAAACATAAAAAGTCGAAGCGATTCCAACCGTCTGATTTTTCCGTCGATTGGGAAGCGATGCGATGTACTTGCCCGGCGGGTAAGCCGATGTATTTAGAGAACAGTAATTTTCAAGTTAAAGGCAAGAAGGCGATCTGCTTCAGGGCTTGGATGCATGCATGTTCTGAGTGTGATCTAAAGGCTCAGTGTTTACGTCATCCGAACCAGAAGACCGCACGGCAGGTCCACTTCTTCACAGGGCAGACCACCGAACGATACCAGGAGAAGACCTATACCCATCAGATGAAACACAAGATCGATTCGCCTGAAGGTCGTCATATTTACAGTCAACGGCTCGGCACGATTGAACCGGTCTTTGGACATATAAGAAGTACTCTAGGCTTAGATCAATTTAGCCTTAGAGGTAAACAAAAAGTCAATACCCAGTGGTTACTCTATTGCACAGTGCACAACATCAAGAAGATCTTTAGGTTTGGAGATGGGCATGCCTATGCGTAAGGCCCCCAAAGAGGTCGAGATGGTCAACGAAAAGCAGTAAAGCGGCATGCAATTGCCATTTGAAAGCGTTATCAGCGAACTCGTAGGCTAAAAACGAACAAACAAACGGTAGAAAACATTTTAATCCGAAAATCAATACTGTAGGATATTACTCGCTTGTCAGGTGACTTATTCTACAGACTCGTTATCACCTTGGAGATACTAAAGTATGGATACAAAACGAGTCACATTAGGAATTACAGCATGGTTCTTAGGAATCATAGTGCCAGTGATGCATCATATACTTCTGCACTGGCCAATTGCTCATGCGAGTACAAGTAATATCATAAGACGCTCTGATTTGCTCTTTAAAAATTTACCATGGATCGATTGGGTATACCTTGCAGCTATGTCATTAGTAGGCCTTATACTCATCATTTCTGGTCACTACTGTCCCGTTAACTTTTGCTAGTATTTTGATAACGCTAAATATAATAAAGACTTAAAACAAATCATGACCTGTATCGACTTCAAATTGACTGTGTATGATTACGGCTCTGAGTTTCTTTTAGGAGCCAACCATGTATCACGGTCGAATTGTCTTCTCACAGATCATGGACTACTTGCCGCGACGGCGTTTCAAGTCATGTGTCGATCGCTATCACGGCGATCATCGCGTCAAAAGCTTTACATGCCTCGATCAGTTTTACTGCATGAGCTTTGCTCAATTGACCGGTCGCGAAAGTTTACGCGACATCGAAGCCTGTCTTCGTGCTGTTGGACCAAAACTCTATCATGCTGGTATGAAGGCAAGAGTTTCACGAAATACTCTGGCCAAAGCCAACGAACAACGCGATTGGCAAATCTACCGCGACATGGCCATGATTTTGATCGAACAGGCACGCATGCTTTATGGCCAACAACCCTTAGCCATGAATCTCAAACGAATGGTTTACGCCTTGGATTCAACAGTGATCGACTTGTGCCTGACGCTGTTTCCTTGGGCTCAACATCGTCGAAGGAAAAGTGCCGTCAAAGTCCACACTCAGCTCGACCTGCGAGGCAACATTCCGGCGTTTATACGCGTTACAGGCGGCCAGGTGCACGATGTACACTTTCTCGACCACGTGATTTACGAGCCGGGTGCCTTCTACATCATGGACAAAGGGTACACCGATTTTCGACGTCTTTACCATCTTCATCAGCAACAAGCATTCTTTGTCATCCGAGCGAAAAACAATCTTGCGTTTGCACGGCAAGCGTCACATCCAGTGGACAAAGGCCGTGGTCTACGAAGCGACCAAGCCATACGATTGACCGGCCCCAAAAGCTCGAAGAATTACCCCGAACGCTTGCGTCGAATTCATTACGTCGATACCGAGTTAAACAAACGCTTTTTCTTTCTGACCAACAACTTCAACCTTTCAGCATCGACCATTGCTCGGTTGTACAAGTTTCGCTGGCAGATCGAATTGTTTTTCAAATGGATCAAGCAGCACCTTCGGATCAAAGCTTTCTACGGAACGACACCGAATGCCGTGAAAACCCAAGTTTGGATCGCGATCAGCGTTTATGTACTGGTTGCTATCCTGAAAAAAGATCTACAACTGGAGGCCAGTATGTATGAAATCCTGCAGGTTCTGGGCGTGATGCTTTTTGAGAAAACACCCGTAAAAAGCTTGTTTGAGCACGATATAAACAACTTTTCAAAGAGCTATAATCATAACCAACTATGGTTATTCGATTTATAACGGGACACTAGTGATTTCTGGTTTTAAAAATATTGATAATCGGGTAGCCGGGGGTTTTTAGCCCCCAGCCCCCACACCACCTAGCATGCGGGTCCGCACTAGGCGGTTCCCAGAGGTTACCGGGACGTCCAGGGACTATCCGGGTAATGAATCTTACACCAGTGCTCTTTGACATTGTGTAGACCGAGCTGAGCAAACCATTGATTGGTCATGCCCGTTTGTGTCGCCAGGGTTCGTGACAGTCGCCACGGGCCTTTACGACTACGAGCCGTATCAATCGCCGTCTTGCGGTCAGTGCCAAGCTTCATCAGTTCGCGTACCTTGGTCCGGGTGTATCGCCACTGCTTCCACAAGCACATGCGTAACCTGCGCCGTATCCAAGAGTCAAGCTTTTGGAACGGACGGTAGTACTCCGAGACTCCGAAGTAACCCATCCAGCCACGCAGGTACTCGTTGAGCTTACCGATGCGGTGTGACATGGACACCCGCCAACTGCGACCGGTTAGACGCTTGACCCGACGTTTGAATTCGCCATAGGCCTCCTTCGTCCAACGGATCTTTTTACCGTAAAAGGTAAAACCAAGAAAGGTACAGTCGGTCGAGCGACAGACGCGGCTCTTGTCCGTATTGATCCGGAGTTTGAGACGTCGATCCAGGAACCGGGTGATGCTGGCCATCACACGCTGCCCTGCACGCTGGCTCTTGACCAGGATGACGAAGTCATCGGCATAACGGGCAAAGCGATGGTCGCGTTGCTCCAGTTCTTTATCCAGGTCATCCAACAGGATATTGGACAGCAGCGGTGACAGTGGACCGCCCTGCGGCACACCCTTGCGAGTGCATTGCAGGCGTCCATTGACCACCACCCCGGCCCGGAGGTACTTGCCGATCAGGCGTAATACGCGTCGGTCGCGGACATGGCGTCCCACACGGTGCATGAGCACATCGTGGTTGACCGTATCGAAGAACTGCGACAGGTCGATGTCCACGGCAACGCGATAGCCCTCTCGAATGAACTGGCGGACTTGACGGACCGCCTGATGGGCACTGCGACCCGGTCGAAAGCCGAAACTCGATTCCGAGAACGTCGGATCGAAGATCGGGCCTAAGACTTGGGCCATGGCTTGCTGGATCAGTCGATCCAGGACCGTGGGGATCCCCAATGGACGTGTGCCGCCCGTGAACTTGGGAATCTCCACACGGCGAACCGGCTGAGGGACATACGTCCCGGCCAGTAGAGCGTCGCGAATCTGTCCCCAGTGCTCCTTGAGATAGGCCCAGCAGTCTTCGATGGACATCTGATCGATGCCGTGACTGCCTTTGTTGGCCTTGACCTGTTTCCAGGCCGCGAGCATGTTCTCACGAGACAGGATTCGCTCCAGTAGAAAGAGTTCAGGCTGGCTCTGATCTGCAACGCGCCGCCGCGAGACTCGGCCATACGGCTTCAACGTCTCGGACGAGCTTGCAGGAGATCCAGACCGACCTAGGGTTCGGCCCTTCCCTGTGTGAGGACAGGTACTATGGCCTCGGCTGACTCCTGACCGATCATCACTAGTGTTACCACTGGTGACGCTATCCCAGAGGGTCGCTTGTCGGTCAGG
This sequence comes from Sedimentisphaerales bacterium, assembly GCA_963662565.2. Classification (GTDB taxonomy): domain Bacteria; phylum Planctomycetota; class Phycisphaerae; order Sedimentisphaerales; family Anaerobacaceae. The sequence continues at coordinate 195,380 of CAXXXG010000026.1, forward strand.
CCTCCCCGGATAAGGACGTGAACTGTCACTACGCAACCGCGTCATTTACCGTACCTCCCGAATCCAGGGCGTAACGATGATGTGCCCGCTTACCCGAAGGCTCGGCCTTGTATGACGTTTCTGTTCGTCGGCTCGTAGTTTTGCACTTGGGCTTCCTTTAGACCCTGTCTCGCGACAACGCCCTTGCCCTCGGCTAGTACTTGTGCTTAAGATAGTCAAAACAATATTAACCCTTAAACAGGATTCACGTACAGAGGACTAAGCAGTGACCACGGTGGTCACCGCCGCACCTCATAAGTTCACGCCCATGCCGGGCGTACACATTCAATCGGGTAGCCGGGGGTTTTTAGCCCCCAGCCCCCACACCACCTAGCATGCGGGTCCGCACTAGGCGGTTCCCAAAAGGTTACCGGGACGTCCAGGGACTATCCGGGTAATGAATCTTACACCAGTGCTCTTTGACATTGTATAGACCGAGCTGAGCAAACCATTGATTGGTCATGCCCGTTTGCGTCGCTAAAGTTCGTGACAGTCGCCACGGACCTTTACGACTACGAGCCGTATCAATCGCAGTCTTGCGGTCAGTGCCAAGTTTCATCAGTTCACGTACCTTGGTCCGGGTGTAACGCCACTGCTTCCATAAGCACATCCGTAACCTGCGCCGAATCCAAGAGTCGAGCTTTTGGAACGGACGGTAGTACTGAGAGATCCCGAAGTACCCCATCCAGCCACGCAGGTAGGCATTGAGCTTGTCGAGTCGGTGTGACATGGACACCCGCCAACTGCGACCGGTTAGACGCTTGACCCGACGTTTGAATTCGCCATAGGCCTCCTTCGTCCAACGGATCTTTTTACCGTAAAAGGTAAAACCAAGAAAGGTACAGTCGGTCGAGCGACAGACGCGGCTCTTGTCCGTATTGATCCGGAGTTTGAGACGTCGATCCAGGAACCGGGTGATGCTGGCCATCACACGCTGCCCTGCACGCTGGCTCTTGACCAGGATGACGAAGTCATCGGCATAACGGGCAAAGCGATGGTCGCGTTGCTCCAGTTCTTTATCCAGGTCATCCAACAGGATATTGGACAGCAGCGGTGACAGTGGACCGCCCTGCGGCACACCCTTGCGAGTGCATTGCAGGCGTCCATTGACCACCACCCCGGCCCGGAGGTACTTGCCGATCAGGCGTAATACGCGTCGGTCGCGGACATGGCGTCCCACACGGTGCATGAGCACATCGTGGTTGACCGTATCGAAGAACTGCGACAGGTCGATGTCCACGGCAACGCGATAGCCCTCTCGAATGAACTGGCGGACTTGACGGACCGCCTGATGGGCACTGCGACCCGGTCGAAAGCCGAAACTCGATTCCGAGAACGTCGGATCGAAGATCGGGCCTAAGACTTGGGCCATGGCTTGCTGGATCAGTCGATCCAGGACCGTGGGGATCCCCAATGGACGTGTGCCGCCCGTGAACTTGGGAATCTCCACACGGCGAACCGGCTGAGGGACATACGTCCCGGCCAGTAGAGCGTCGCGAATCTGTCCCCAGTGCTCCTTGAGATAGGCCCAGCAGTCTTCGATGGACATCTGATCGATGCCGTGACTGCCTTTGTTGGCCTTGACCTGTTTCCAGGCCGCGAGCATGTTCTCACGAGACAGGATTCGCTCCAGTAGAAAGAGTTCAGGCTGGCTCTGATCTGCAACGCGCCGCCGCGAGACTCGGCCATACGGCTTCAACGTCTCGGACGAGCTTGCAGGAGATCCAGACCGACCTAGGGTTCGGCCCTTCCCTGTGTGAGGACAGGTACTATGGCCTCGGCTGACTCCTGACCGATCATCACTAGTGTTACCACTGGTGACGCTATCCCAGAGGGTCGCTTGTCGGTCAGGCCTCCCCGGATAAGGACGTGAACTGTCACTACGCAACCGCGTCATTTACCGTACCTCCCGAATCCAGGGCGTAACGATGATGTGCCCGCTTACCCGAAGGCTCGGCCTTGTATGACGTTTCTGTTCGTCGGCTCGTAGTTTTGCACTTGGGCTTCCTTTAGACCCTGTCTCGCGACAACGCCCTTGCCCTCGGCTAGTACTTGTGCTTAAGATAGTCAAAACAATATTAACCCTTAAACAGGATTCACGTACAGAGGACTAAGCAGTGACCACGGTGGTCACCGCCGCACCTCATAAGTTCACGCCCATGCCGGGCGTACACAAGAGGATGCAAATCGACCCGCTGACGCGGTCGATTGATCCTCGGCGTTACCCCAATGAATATTTATGACGAACTAACATCTAAAAGCATCAATTGCGAAGCCGTCTCTCAGATGAATGCCTTTGCGATGCAGAAGCAATGGCTTAAAGCATTTGCCTCCAAGGTCAAGGAACAGAAAGGCAAATATGTGTTTCTCGGGTTGAAATGGCATGGATTTAGCTATGGGATTCAGCCGTCCATTCATGGCACCAAGGCAATCGTTGAGTACAATAACCAATGGGCAGCTCCTTATTATGTTTTTGATGAAGATCTAAATGAATGCTGGCTCTGCGAATCTGAAGCTTATCCAGATCTATCAGCCTTGCATGATGATGTCTATATCGCTCATCATAATATGAAGTGGACAATGGTCTTTACACATGAGCATCCTGATATTGGACCATTTTTTTCATTAAAAGAATAGGTATAATCGGGTAGCCGGGGGTTTTTTAGCCCCCAGCCCCCACACCACCTAGCATGCGGGTCCGCACTAGGCGGTTCCCAAAAGGTTACCGGGACGTCCAGGGACTATCCGGGTAATGAATCTTACACCAGTGCTCTTTGACATTGTATAGACCGAGCTGAGCAAACCATTGATTGGTCATGCCCGTTTGTGTCGCCAGGGTTCGTGACAGTCGCCACGGGCCTTTACGACTTCGAGCCGTGTCAATCGCAGTCTTGCGGTCAGTGCCAAGTTTTATCAGTTCGCGTACCTTAGTCCGGGTGTAACGCCACTGCTTCCAGTCATTTTGGAGTCATTTTGGGGTCAGACCTCAAATTAGATTCCGCTGAAAAACCCTTGTTTTAAGCCCACTTCTTGTCGAGAAGTCTGGCTGTTAATCATCGCCGCTAAAACTTATCGAAACTGTTCTAGATATTTAACATTGATGCCCAACGCCACACGTGTGGCACAATATTGCCACCTGAGCTTATATTTAGCTCTGTGGACTGGTTGTATCACTCCTATTGGTCAGGCTATGCGGTTGCAGTGGCTTGCGACCATTGATACTGCATCAAACGGATCCAACGCTTCGTATTAATTGCTGCGCCATAAAGATAATTGCATAGCCTTGTCTTGCTAAGACCACGATATCGAGTTCGGCGACCTCCGCTTCGGACATATTCACTGATCGTTCCTTCAATACCATTTCGTTGATACATCGCTTTCTGGAAACCCTCTGTTTTCATGTCGCGGCGACGCTGCTGCAGGTGGTCGTGATGCTCTCCAACAACCAACATACGTCGTCCGCTACGAGCCTTCGTGCAGTTGGATTTCAAATGACATTCATCACAAAGATAACTCCATTCAAACCGATAATCAACTTGGCCAGTTTTGGGGTTCTCTAGACGACTGCATTGGGTACTCGTAAAACCCGCAGGGCAAGTCGCATGGCGGTGCTTAATGGAGACATCAAAGTCTTCTGCTGTGAAGAGGGAACCTGACGGATTGTTGGATGGGCGGGCCGGGCCCATTAATATCCGTTTATCCAGGTAAGCCTTGCCTAATGTGTCATCATTGATATAGCCTGCATCTACATATTGTTCGTCAGCCACACCCAAACCATGTGTTTCTTGTTGTTGTTCAACAGCTTCACGGCCAACAAAGTCACTAACGATTGCTTGCGTGGTAGTTACTTCCGTCACAAAACCCGTGGTTGGCTGACCTTTTGAACGATCACTCGCATCCCCTTTGGGAACTGTCTCGGAGATTTGGACCTTATAGCCTACCCAGTTTTTACTTCGTTTCGAAGACCACTGGGCGTCAGGATCATGAGGGTTTTTGACTACACCGCTATTCTCCGTTCTACGTCGCTTTGGGCCTTGGTCCGTTATTTCGTATTGTTCGTTGAATACCCGTTGGAGTAGCTGTCCCTGAGGGTGTTCCAGGAGTGAGGGGTGATCTTTGGCCCATTCAAGGAGAGCAACAATATCAAGACCCGCTTGTTGAAACTTAGTATTGACTGCATCCTGTTTGATTTTATGCCATGCAATATCACTGTCGATATAACGCTCATAGAACACCGGCCAATCCTGTAACGAAGCCTGGTAGTCCATCTTCACTACAATTTCCAAGAAGAGACGAATGGTTTCGCGTACAACTTCTAATCGGCTCATACGAGCCACGGCTCCCAATACATGGGTTGAATCCAAACGTTGCTTTCCCCGTCGTCTGACGAGTCCGTGCCTATGTAAGGCCTGCAATATACTGTCAAAGATAAGTCGGCCGTCTTTATGGCTTGTTAAGCGACTACGAAAGGTCACCAGTGTTGTCGAATGAAATCCTTTGTCGTTAATCTTGAGATTCAAAGCATGCTTCCATCCCAGATGCAAGCGAATGTTTTCAATCGCCTTGCGATCTGGAACAGACTCCATAAATTGCAGAAGAGTTGCACCGGCCATAACTACGGGTTCTATTCCGGGGCGTCCATTATCAAAACAATACAACTGGGTGAGATCCCCTCGCACAGCCTGCAATGCAGGAAGGACTTCTTTGCGGAAAATGTCATACCGGTCGTTGTTGTCGAATAGATCTTGAGCAAGAAAAGAAGCATCGTAAAAAGTGGATTGAAGATCTTGCTTGGGGATGCTCATGGTGTTCTCCGTAACAGCATGTTGACTATCAATGCAGTCTACATTAGCATGCTACATAGTCAAGATATAATGGTAAATACCAATAGGTTTTTCAGCAGAATCAAATTAGTCGTTAGCGCAAGTATGAAGAATGCTCTATCAATAGCTCAAGGAAAACAATTAACCATGATACACACCTCTGCAGATTCTAGCTTGAAGAATTGCCACTTCACTATGTTCCTCCTTGTGTTGACCTTGGTTGGAGCGAAAGCGTCATCCGCCGCAATCGAAACCACCGTCTCCCAAGATCCTCCCACTCCAATCAAAGATCTGCTGATCATCAAGGAAATGCCTGATCCCTTGGTCATGAACAACGGCGAAAAGGTAACGACACATGAACAATGGAGGACTCGCCGAGTCGAGATGATCGAGATCCTGGAAACCTATGAATACGGCCACATGCCCCCTGCTCCGGGTAATGTCAAGGCAACGGTTGTTACACCCATTAAAACCATCACCATTGGTGGTCCTATGGGAGGCCAAGAGACGACCCCACCGTTACAGGCTGATTATCGCATGCTCCACTTGACCTTTGGTCCTCAAGACAGCTTGGGATTCAACCTTGGGATCTTTACTCCGGTTACTCCCGCTGACGTTAACAATCCCATAAGTGAAGACACAGCCCCCAAGCCATATCCCGTGTTGATCTCTTTGTGGTTCATGGCCAATGAACACAGCTTGGGGCCTGCGTCAGCGGCCTTGGCTCGGGGGTATGCGGTTGCGACCATTAACTACCAGCAACTGGGGGCCGATAGTCCCAACTATCGCTCTACGGCCTTTTTTCCTGCCTATCCTGAGTATGATTGGAATGACTTTTCCGCCTGGGCGTGGGGTATCTCACGCGTGGTGGATTATCTGGTCACCGATCCGGTGATCGACAAGGACAAGATCATGGCAACCGGGGTTTCCCGTCTGGGTCAGGCCGTGCTGTTGGCCGGGGCTTTGGATGAACGCATTGCTCTTAGTGCGCCGGTGGCTGGGGGGATGGCGTTTCGCTTTTCCGGACAAGAGATGGGAGGCGGGCTGGGACAAGGTATCACGGAAATCGTCAACCAAAACACCTACTGGTTTGGACCGCGTTTTGTCGAGTTCAGGGATCAGACCGAACGCCTTCCTTGTGATCAGCACTGGCTATTGGCCTTGACTGCACCCCGTCTTTTCATTCTGTGCAATTCGCTAGATGATCCCTATGGCCGGGCCTATGCCGCAGTGCAGACCTACCTATCAGCCAAGCCCGTTTACCAGTTCCTCCAGGCCGAGGATAACCTCGGGGTCCATTTTCGAGACGGAGGCCATGGCATGACTCCGGAGGATTGGTCCGCCCTGCTCGATTTTGCCGATCAGAAGCTATTGAAGAAGCCTGGAACGCGACGCTTTGACGAGCTTCCGCCTGCAGATCAACTCAAATAAGTTCGTCGATCAATGTCCCATCACATGGTCGGCTGCCGCTGGATCGGCTGGGCCCTCTTCACGTTCGACGACCTTATAGCGAACTGGGAGTTGGACATTCTCCACCTGATCGAGTTTGATGGGATCGTCGGTCGGGGTTAGCAGGGTCACGTTCTCCATGATCCAATCCTGAGCACAGGTGATGGATCCGGGCTTCTGGGCCTCAATGGTGATGTTCTTCCACAGCATGTCACGCATAGGCTTTTCCGCATAGGCATTGACGTAGAGCCCGGTGCCCGCGTTTTTCACCGACATATTGGCCAGGGTGATGTTGCGAAATTCCGGAATGCCCCGCTCGGGGGGATCGACCTTGATGGTCATGGTACGCCAGTGCTCCTTGTATTCGGATTCGGGGATGGACTCGGGAATGGTGGGATAGCTGTAGCTGGGATACCAATTGAGCTCGAAGCGGAAGGGACTGGCCACATCGGTCATGGTGATGTCGTGGATATAGATGTCACGAATGACCCCGCCCCGGATCTTGGCTGACTTGAAACGGATGCCAGTGTTGGTGCCCAAGGCATGGAGGCCGTAGACCTCGATGTCATGCATGCCCCCGGAGGTTTCCGAACCTAGGGTAAAGAGGCCATGACCGGCACGCGTGATGCAGTTGCGATAGATGACCCGTTCAGTGGGACGGTTGATGCGTAAGCCGTCGGCGTCCTTCCCGGCCTTGAGGCAGAGATTGTCGTCGTTGCAATCGATGTCACAATTCTCGACCAGGACATTGCGGCTCGAATCGGTATTGATGCCGTCGGAGCTGGGGCCGAAGTGACCGTCGAAATTATTGCGAATGGTCACACCATTGACGTGAACCTGATCGGAATAGGTCAAGCTGATGGTCCAGAAGCCCGAACGGTAAAGATCGATATCTTCGATCACGACCTCCTCGGATTCATAGACCACCAGGGCCCGCACGCGTTTGCAATCATAGTCCACGGCCCAACGCAGACCACGGCGGGCATAATCCACGATCATCCCACCCGAGGCAGGTGGATCACCCCAGAATTTATCCCACCAGTACTTGCCATTGCCGTCCACCGTGCCCTTGCCGCTGATGCGGACGTTTTGCTCGTGGTAGACATTGAGCAAGGCCGCGGGCCAATCCATGGTGACACCGGCAATGCGTGAAGGCACATCCGGGTAGTGGGCGTCATCCTGGATGGCCTGGAGAGTCACTCCAGCCGGGATATGTAAGTCAACATTGGTCTTGATGAACAGGGCCCCGGAAACAAAGGTACCGGGATCGAAGGTCACGCGTCCCCCACCGGCGGCCGCAGCAGTGTCGATGGCCTTTTGAATAGCGGCCGTATTGAGTGTCTGGCCGTCCCCCACGGCCCCAAAATCCGCCACATTGAAGGTGCGATCGGGAATCGCACAGAAATCATCGTCATAGAACACCGATTCGAGCTGACGGACCAGTGGCGATTTACCAGGCATCAGCAGTGGGGTTTGCACGCCTGCCTGCATAGGATCTAACGCGGAAGCCGGTGTCAATCCCAAGCATAGCAGCAAATATAATAAACACATCACAACTGGAAACAATCGATGCCAAGTGAGGGGGGTGTTGGCCTTGAGCATGTGAAACCTCCTGATCCGGTGTATTCAACATATCAGATTGACAATATTACCCTAATGTGCCTTAAAACGCTCTAGCTGTCAACAATCATGAGACAAAGCTACCCATTAACGATTCGTTTGGTTAATTCTCCTGGCCTCCATTTTTCGCGATACGTCTTGCCTGCCTGTGGGCACTATACTTATAGACTCCATAGGACGGGACATGCATGTGTACTTCAGGAACATCCTATCACACGTCTTTATCGTCACCCTGGTCTATCTCACATCCAGACCGAATCGTTCCTTCACCAGGAATAATCAAAGGTCATGGGATTTATCAAATAAGCCGTAATATCTAAAGGTATTTTTAGACTAATCCAATAGGCCCGGTTGTCTTGAATGTGGTTACAACTGTTTTCCAATATCGGTTGAGAAAAGAGGTGAATCATGGCTGAGAACCCAGAACCCACGACTCCTGACAAAGCTCCTGAAATCCCTGGCCCCGTTAATCCTGACGAGGACACCCCAACGAACATTGAACCCAATCTTCTCCATCGACCTCTAGAGCAGATTGCACTCTCCGCCTGGCAGGACCGCGAACGTTTTAGCACGTTCTTCTTTGCTGCAGGCGGGACGTTGTTCTATGCCTTGAGTGCCCTGTCCATCGTCTATGGCATCACCCAGATCATTGGACCTCCCTTGGCCCATAGCAATGAACTCGCCGACATCCTGCCCTGTATCTGGGCCTTGAACGGTTATGAATTGGCCCTGTTCGTGGTGTTGATGGCCTTGGTGCTTTGGCGTCACATTACCAGTGACACGATCTCGCTGGTGGTGATGGTGGGGATCTTCTGGATCGCCAGTGCCATGACCTTGGGAGTCATCGTTCCCAGCGGACTCGACATGGGGCTGGCCATTGGCGTGGCTGCCACGGTGATCGCAGTGATCAAGCTATGGGCCCTGCGACGCTACCTTGCCATGAACATCGGCGTCTTGACCTTCCTGGGAGTCACGATCATGCTGGCCTGGAATTTCATTACTCCCTCCCTGATGGTCCGTCCCATGGCGGCCCATGTGGCCGACGATACCATGCGTAGGAACCACTGGCTGTTCGGCTGGTTGATCCTGCTCTTGGGATCGGCCTTGATTTACATCGACGCCATCCGAAGAGACTATCCGGCCCAGAAAGAGTCCACGGTTTTCCTGCGTACCCCGGCGATGACCTGGATCCTGGCCTTGATTCTCATGGCCGGGAGCATGATTCATCAATACGGGATAGCCTATATGTTCGCTGTGGACGCCTTTAAAGGGGATTACCTGCTGCTCTTGTGCCTACTGTTGTTGATGGGCATTGAATTGGGGCGGAGTCTGGGACTCGCCTATGGCCCTGGCCAACTGGTGATGGGCGCAATCCCCCTGGTGCTGACGATCCTGGCGGTGATCAACAAAGCCACGGTTGAAGCGGGTTCTTTGAGCGGAGAAGGCCTGTTCTATCCCCCCGTCATCCTGGGAGCCATGGGCTTGGTTCTATGGGGATTGAGTATACGACATCAATGGCATAACGCACGCACCCTCGCTATCGCCTATGGACTCGGCGCGCTCTTGACCCTGGGCCGAAATCATGAACTCAACATTGCCCTGTTCGGCGTCAGCGTGATCGTAACCGTAGGAATCCTGGGCATCTTGAAGAGAAATGCACAGCTCTGCTGTGCCTGCGTGGTGATGTTTTCCGTGGCCTTGGGACATCATGAGGGTTTCAATCGACTCATCGGCTCTTTTGAGGTGAGCCAAGCTCAAGCCTTGAGCGCAGTGTTGGGCCTGGGCCTTCTGACGATTGCCATCGGCTTTGGCAAGCAAACGCCCGGCTTGATGATCTTCGTCGGGGTTTCGGCCATGGCCTACAGTCTCTTGAAGATGCCGGGACAGGCCTTGCATTGGAACGACCTGGGGGCATGCCTGGTCCTGGTGGGTTTGTTTGCGGGATTGATCCTCAGGACCAACACCTGGCTGATCGGCTTGATCCTATGGATCCCCATCGGCCTGCGAGGCTATACCCTAGCGGTCGATATGTCGTCCTGGTCCTTCGTAGTCCTGAGCTTTCCCCTGCTATTTTTGGGAGCCGGAATCAGTTTACTTCGCAAACACAAGGCCGGTTTAAAGGAAGCTTCCTAAAGGCAAAACGAATATGCGGAGACCTCCAAGATGCCAAGGTCTTCTAGATCCTGAGTTACCAGATCCTCTCATCCCCCATTGTAATCAAGGTTTCACATGCTTATAATGCCTGCTTAGCTGCTTGTGATCAAGCTCTACTGTCGATGCCTGGGTACATGTAGAGGTGAGGGTAACGATGAACCCATGGCGTGAGGTAACCATAACCGAAATGCAAGATCTCAGACCCAACGGCACCTTCAAATTCTTCCCCTCGTTGAATCATCAGCAAGACCTCTCCTGGGCCTCTTCACGCAATTCCCTCAGTTCTGCCTTTGCGGAGACTCGCTTTGGATCTGACAGCCTGCCGGATCGATTGGTCAGGGCCATCACGGACGACAGGGTCATCCCCATCAAAGAGGTATTGGAATGCTTTGAGTTCGTGGCCAGGATTCGCAAGGACCTGCGCTCCCAACACATGGCCGACCTCTGCTGCGGCCATGGCTTGGTGGGCATTCTCTTGGCCTTATTTGAGCGTAAGGTCCAGACCGTAACCCTGGTTGACAAGCAAGAACCTCCCAGCTTTAAGAAGCTCCTCGCCTGCCTGCTCCCCATCGCCCCTTGGATTGCAGAGAAGGTCACCTTCCAGCAGTCTCGCCTGGACCACATGGACGAACTCCCCATGGGCACCTCGATCGTCAGTGCCCACGCCTGCGGACTATTGACCGATCAGTGCATCCAACTGGCCATCGAAAGCCAAGGCGACATCGCCGTATTGCCCTGCTGCTATCCCAAGCGGTCCTGCAACGCCCCGCAAGCCTTGCAGCGGGAATTCGGTCAGGAAAGAGCCTTCGACATCGACCGAACCTATAGACTGGAAAACGCAGGATACCAAGTTCGATGGACCACCATTCCGGCCGAGATCACCCCCATGAACCGGATTCTCATGGGAATGCGGAAGCATTAGAAAGGAGCCTTATAGCTCCCCAAGCTTGCCTGAAATCCATCTTTTAAATAAGCCTACACTGACACGTCAATTCATTACCGCCGTTAAAGACTATTTCGATTCCGCTGAAAAACCCTTGTTTTAAGCCCACTTCTTGTCGAGAAGTCTGGCTGTTAATCATCGCCGCTAAAACTTATCGAAACTGTTCTAGATATTTAACATTGATGCCCAACGCCACACGTGTGGCACAATATTGCCACCTGAGCTTATATTTAGCTCTGTGGACTGGTTGTATCACTCCTATTGGTCAGGCTATGCGGTTGCAGTGGCTTGCGACCATTGATACTGCATCAAACGGATCCAACGCTTCGTATTAATTGCTGCGCCATAAAGATAATTGCATAGCCTTGTCTTGCTAAGACCACGATATCGAGTTCGGCGACCTCCGCTTCGGACATATTCACTGATCGTTCCTTCAATACCATTTCGTTGATACATCGCTTTCTGGAAACCCTCTGTTTTCATGTCGCGGCGACGCTGCTGCAGGTGGTCGTGATGCTCTCCAACAACCAACATACGTCGTCCGCTACGAGCCTTCGTGCAGTTGGATTTCAAATGACATTCATCACAAAGATAACTCCATTCAAACCGATAATCAACTTGGCCAGTTTTGGGGTTCTCTAGACGACTGCATTGGGTACTCGTAAAACCCGCAGGGCAAGTCGCATGGCGGTGCTTAATGGAGACATCAAAGTCTTCTGCTGTGAAGAGGGAACCTGACGGATTGTTGGATGGGCGGGCCGGGCCCATTAATATCCGTTTATCCAGGTAAGCCTTGCCTAATGTGTCATCATTGATATAGCCTGCATCTACATATTGTTCGTCAGCCACACCCAAACCATGTGTTTCTTGTTGTTGTTCAACAGCTTCACGGCCAACAAAGTCACTAACGATTGCTTGCGTGGTAGTTACTTCCGTCACAAAACCCGTGGTTGGCTGACCTTTTGAACGATCACTCGCATCCCCTTTGGGAACTGTCTCGGAGATTTGGACCTTATAGCCTACCCAGTTTTTACTTCGTTTCGAAGACCACTGGGCGTCAGGATCATGAGGGTTTTTGACTACACCGCTATTCTCCGTTCTACGTCGCTTTGGGCCTTGGTCCGTTATTTCGTATTGTTCGTTGAATACCCGTTGGAGTAGCTGTCCCTGAGGGTGTTCCAGGAGTGAGGGGTGATCTTTGGCCCATTCAAGGAGAGCAACAATATCAAGACCCGCTTGTTGAAACTTAGTATTGACTGCATCCTGTTTGATTTTATGCCATGCAATATCACTGTCGATATAACGCTCATAGAACACCGGCCAATCCTGTAACGAAGCCTGGTAGTCCATCTTCACTACAATTTCCAAGAAGAGACGAATGGTTTCGCGTACAACTTCTAATCGGCTCATACGAGCCACGGCTCCCAATACATGGGTTGAATCCAAACGTTGCTTTCCCCGTCGTCTGACGAGTCCGTGCCTATGTAAGGCCTGCAATATACTGTCAAAGATAAGTCGGCCGTCTTTATGGCTTGTTAAGCGACTACGAAAGGTCACCAGTGTTGTCGAATGAAATCCTTTGTCGTTAATCTTGAGATTCAAAGCATGCTTCCATCCCAGATGCAAGCGAATGTTTTCAATCGCCTTGCGATCTGGAACAGACTCCATAAATTGCAGAAGAGTTGCACCGGCCATAACTACGGGTTCTATTCCGGGGCGTCCATTATCAAAACAATACAACTGGGTGAGATCCCCTCGCACAGCCTGCAATGCAGGAAGGACTTCTTTGCGGAAAATGTCATACCGGTCGTTGTTGTCGAATAGATCTTGAGCAAGAAAAGAAGCATCGTAAAAAGTGGATTGAAGATCTTGCTTGGGGATGCTCATGGTGTTCTCCGTAACAGCATGTTGACTATCAATGCAGTCTACATTAGCATGCTACATAGTCAAGATATAATGGTAAATACCAATAGGTTTTTCAGCAGAATCTATTTCAAGGTCCGACCCCAATGTCACCCCTTTACCGGTAAGAAGATCCGTTGGACGAAGGAGGCCTATGGCGAATTCAAACGTCGGGTCAAGCGTCTAACCGGTCGCAGTTGGCGGGTGTCCATGTCACACCGACTCGACAAGCTCAATGCCTACCTGCGTGGCTGGATGGGGTACTTCGGGATCTCTCAGTACTACCGTCCGTTCCAAAAGCTCGACTCTTGGATTCGGCGCAGGTTACGGATGTGCTTATGGAAGCAGTGGCGTTACACCCGGACCAAGGTACGTGAACTGATGAAACTTGGCACTGACCGCAAGACTGCGATTGATACGGCTCGTAGTCGTAAAGGTCCGTGGCGACTGTCACGAACTTTAGCGACGCAAACGGGCATGACCAATCAATGGTTTGCTCAGCTCGGTCTATACAATGTCAAAGAGCACTGGTGTAAGATTCATTACCCGGATAGTCCCTGGACGTCCCGGTAACCTTTTGGGAACCGCCTAGTGCGGACCCGCATGCTAGGTGGTGTGGGGGCTGGGGGCTAAAAACCCCCGGCTACCCGATTCTATTTTTGTAAATATCTATATTTTTGTCCAAACCCAATCACCACAGATTATTTCTTCGCCGTAGCGGCCAATCCACTTGCCATCCATTTTCAGTCCATCATCTGCAATCACAAGTTCCACTGAACCATACCAATTCGTGTGCTTCTGAACATCTTCATATGTTCCCTGTAGAACTCCGTTGGGCAAAAGCCGGCCTTTAAAAACGTAATCATGTCGACCGTCACGTGCTTTCCCTCTGAGTCTCACGCCAAACTGTTTTAGTCGAATAGTGTCTTTATATTGTTTCTTCTTCCCATTGATCGTATAATTCCAGATTGTACGCCATTCGCCAGCTAGGTTGCGATGCTTGCCAAAAGCTACCTTGCGGCCAACAAGAATATCAAGTATTAGCCCGCTCAGAGAGGTAACAATACCTCCTGCAACAGCAGCGATAATTGCAATAATCAAAGAAATGGTGAACGACGACATAAGCTATGAATCTCCTTAAGACAGTCTATTGAATAGCGCACGGGATCTGGGGCGGCCTCTTGGCCGTCCCTAGAATCCCGATGATATCACTTTTTCAATTTGGCTTTTAAGCCATCGATTCTCTTTGAATTGATGGGCGACTCAGACTGCCCATATTTCCAACAACTACTGAAGGTATCTGCAAAGTACTTACTCTTTCGCGTTGCTTTCATCACGCGCGGGAAGATCATGTCAAAATGATGCTCTAGAAAATGCTCAAGTAGTGTAGTAGCTACAGCACTACGCAAATCGTCACATTCATGCGAGCCCCAACGCAATGTGAATTCCCACACACGATCTGGATGAGACTCGATGAATTCACTCACCTTGATAATAGCCTGCCATCTGGGATCTTGCGCACCTTCGGGAGCCGGAACACCTGGCAATAGCTTCTCTGCTTCTTTGATTGCTTCGTTAACTGTCATAGATTGCTGGATGATATCGCCGCGATTCAGGGGCGGCCTTCAGGCCGTCCCTTTGAAATCGCTTGTTCGAGTATCAATACATTAAACACTATAAAAGCATTCACCGAGATCTTAATCCCGAAAATAGAATAGAGCAAACAGTTAAAATACCCATTAAAGGAGCAGTCAAGCACAGGTCTGGTCGTATGTTAGCGTCCCCCCGATTTGGATATTCGTATAACACTAAAGCCTCTAATAGACCAATTATGACCCACAGCAAACCTGTGGTAATGGGTAGTATGCTGCGAAGATAACAGCGGTGATAGATATTAAATATACCCAAGCTGATGAATATGGCAGAAGCTATATAGCATAGCCAAGGCCTTCCGACAAAATATACGATAAATGCAATGGTGTTCATTGGGTATTATTCGAACGCATTGGCTCATGCGACCCGAGCGTGCGAGGGGTCGCGATGAAGCCAAATGTTCGATCTAGTCATTATTAAAGTATTGAAGCTCTGATGCGAGTGGTTCGCGTTTCCATTCGCGATTTGAACGAAATTCATCTTGCTTTTGGAAATACAATTCCATTGCATTCTTATTTGGATCTTTTTCGAGTATTGCCAATTCTTTCTCAAGAACACCTTTGAGACTAAAATATTGATCTGTGTCTATTACAAAATCCACCATACCTTTGTAATCAGATCTTGAACTACGATTTACACCCAGCAATGTGTTGTTTATCCATACCAATTGTTCAATGATGGGAGTCTCTACACTGGAATAATAGGGAATAGTTTCCATTCCTTCGCCTCTATCAATACAGATTGACAGCATTGCTATGCCTTTATGATTGACCCACGCTCGCTTTTTCCCATCTGGCGAGACAACTCCGCTAAAGTCTTTGCCGTGAACCGACAAGTAATAGGTCAAGCCAGTGAGCAACCATAGAATCGCAACCAGTACATACCGGCTTCTTCCCATCTTAAAAAGGAGAAGGACGATTAGGCTAGTCAAAAGAATTAATGGCCATATAATCTGAAATATACACATTAGATTAATTGCTTATGCATCGAACGCACTGAATCATGAGACGCTCGCGTGCGAGCGGTTTCTTGAATTCAGATGTTCTGACCCGCAGGGGCAGAGCATGGGTTGTGTTTTTCAATCACGCTTACCGCTACGCTGCGATTAGCTTTTTTCCTGGATATCATCTTATTCGCGGCCGGCCTTGGGACGCCATGGCACCTTGGATCCAAACAAAAGGAGCCATCGAATATTGAGCTTTTGCTGCTTTCAAACCCAAGGAACATCATTGCCACATAGCTGCAGAATACCGGCCTCCTAACCCGCCTAAAAACCATTGGCTTTCATTCGCTTTGATCAGAACGCTGCGATTCAGGGGCGGCCGCCAGGCCGTCCCTTTGAAATCGCTTGTTCGGTCTTTTTGGGCATCTTTACAAGCATCAATGCATTGGCTATCGCTACAACGAATACAACTGCATGGCCAAGCATATGTATATTTAAATTTTGTGATGAGATAGATATATAGTCGAGGGCGACATAGAATACTGAGGCTTCAAGCAGCGTTATGATAAATAAAGTGGCTATTGAGATACGGCAACGAGAGTTATTTTGGATTGAGAGTAGAACGGCTCCATAAAGAGCCCCCGCAACAATCCCTCCGAATGCCATAAATATAGCATGTGTATTTTCCCAACCTGGACGAATGAGAAAATCAGGACGACCAAGAACCTTTAAGGATACGGATGAGCAAATCGAACTTAATATTCCCAAGCAAAACCCAAGGAAACATCCCTCAAAGATTGATGATGCTGCTATACTAAGCTTTTTACGTTTCTTGCTTTCGCTCATGATAATTAATGCCGAACGTGTATTAGGTAGTCGTTCCTCCGAAAAAGATTAGGGGTGCTGGCTACCTAATACTTTCCTTTAAAAAGTTAAACTATGCAATTATTGCCACTTAAGTGATGTTATGTCAAGAATTTATTGACAAGTCGATTGCTTACGGATCAAATATCCGATCCGAGAAAAGGAGCCGGCTCTCATAATCTTTTATGGGAGTCAGTTGCCTAGATTAACATTTTCAAACTTTCCTTACATTGCTGTGGATTGCCTTTGGCAGGCGTTGTTTGGATAGATATCTTCGTTTCCATCGAGGTGACAGAGGGGGGGCATTCTGTGACATTCAGGGGCTTGGGTTAAACACATGTCCACGCGAGCGTGGACATGGCACCGGTAGGTTTTTATATCGCGATTGTTGGGATTGTCCATATTCTGTCCAAGCCGTTCTTGAAAAGTGGATGAGGAAGGGACTGTGTCCAAGTTTACTTGGGAAGCAGGCCCTGACGCAAGACGCTCAGGCAGGCAAGCCTGCCTGGAACGGCGGTTCCACGCAGGCCCTGCCACATTCACCTCGGCGTCCCGTCCTCCGTAGCAGCACTACTGCGGAGGGTGGACAGCCATCTTGGTGACTTGGTGTCTACGTGGTTCAACAAAACCCTAATCAGTGACAAAGTCAATGACATCTGCGTTCATCAGCGTAATCAGCGGCTAAAAACAACCACAATTCAAGCATCCGCTTGAACATCTCTGCGGGCTCCGCGATCTTGAGCGAATGAAATGAGCGGGCGTGAGGTAAAAGAATTATGAACTGCTGCGCAGGCTTTGTTCTAACAGATCCCTCACATACATTCGGGATGACAGACGTTATCCTGTTCTTCGTTTTATCAATCTTTTCTTTGCGACCTTTGCGGCTTTGCGAGAGTTATCTTTTACAGCAAGCCTTGAATGATCTCTACGGCCTCGTCGAGGGACACGACCTTGGAATCGGTTTCGGTGCGGAGCTTCAATTCTATACCGTCCTGTTCCAGGGTTCGCTGGCTGATGGATAGGCGTACGGGCATGCCCAGGAGGTCGGCGTCGCCGAACTTCTCACCGGCGCGGGCATTGCGGTCGTCGTAGAGGACTTCAATGCCCTTGTCCTGCAGGATCTGATAGACCTCTTCGCAGCGGGCGGTGACGGCCTCGTCCTTAACGGTGAGGTTGAGCAAGTGCACGAGGTATGGGGCCACGTGGGCGGGCCAGAGGATGCCGCGGTCGTCGTGGTTCTGCTCGATGCAGGCGGCTACCATGCGGGAGACGCCGATGCCGTAGCAACCCATGACTGCGGGGACTTGCTTGCCTTGATCGTTGAGCACCACACACTTCATG
Organism: Sedimentisphaerales bacterium; assembly: GCA_963662565.2. Lineage (GTDB taxonomy): Bacteria > Planctomycetota > Phycisphaerae > Sedimentisphaerales > Anaerobacaceae. Next base: position 213,111 of record CAXXXG010000026.1, read on the forward strand.
GCCTCGGAGTACTTGGTGCCGAGCTTGAAGATGTGGCCCACTTCGATGCCGCGTTGGGCCTGGAGCTGGCCGCCGCAATGCGGGCAGATGTCACCGGCTTTAGCCAGCTTGAAGTCACCGAACTCGGGCAAGGGCAGATCACGACCAAAGTTGACGTTGATGTTGTGGTAGTCGGTTTGGTTGGCACCGCATTCGAAGTTGACGCGGTTGTTGACGTAGTGATCGGCAATGATGCGCACGTTATCCGGCAGACCGATGGGACCGGCATAGCCGACCTCGGCGTCGGTCATCTCCTTGATCTTTTCAGGGCTGATCAATTGCAGGGGTGCCCCGCCCAGATGGTTGGAGACCTTGATCTCGTTGACATCGCAGTCGCCGCGTACCATCACGGCCACTACCTCGTCACCGGCCTCGAACAGCAGGGTCTTGGTGGTCTTCCACACCGGAATCTTGAGGAACTCGGCCAAGACATCCACACCGATCAGGCCCTTACCTTCAACGGCCTCCATGGGCTGTTGCTCGGTGTCCTGTTCGAACTCTTGGAGCTTGGAACTGGCCCGCTCCTGGTTGGCGGCGTATTCGCAACCGTCACAGTAGATGATGGTGTCCTCGCCGGTCTCGGCCAGCACCATGAATTCCTGACTGCCGCTGCCGCCAATGGCACCGGAGTCCGCCTCGACTGCGCGGTAGGCAAAGCCGATGCGTTGGCAGATGTTGTGATAGGCCTGACGCATGGCCTCGTACGAGACATCCAGACCGGCCTCGTCCAGGTCGAAGCTGTAGGCGTCCTTCATGACGAACTCGCGGGCCCGCATCAGACCGAAACGCGGACGGATCTCGTCGCGGAACTTGGTCTGGATCTGAAAGACATTCATGGGCAGGTTCTTGTAGGAACTGACCTCGCCCCGCACGATGCTGGTGACCACCTCTTCGTGGGTGGGGCCCAAGCATACGGTGCTGCCGCGACGATCGGTGAAGTTGAACATGATGCCGTCGATGTCGGTGTAGCGTTCCCAGCGGCCCGACTCCTGCCACAGCTCCTTGTTCTGGATGGCGGGCATGAGCAATTCCTCGGAACCGGCCTTGGTCATCTCCTCGCGAATGATCTGACTGATCTTGTTGAGGGTCCGCAGCAGGAACGGCATGTACACGTACACACCGGCCGAGAGTTGACGGATATAACCGGCCCGGATCATCAGGGCATGGGCCGGGGTTTGGGCGTCTTTGGGCACTTCACGCAGGGTGCGGCCTAGATGTCTGGATTGTCTCATATTTAGTTCTCAGTTATTTTAGATCACAGCGGTCAGATCGCAGATCACAGTTAACAGATCACAGTTGAAAAAGTTGGCCAAAGGCCGCTCATAATATCTGCGATCTAACAACTGCGATCTGTGATCTAGTAATAATTATCGTTGTACCCGGGCATTACCTTTCCAGATACTCCAGATCTGGTCTTCGTCCGCGGGTTGGCCGTAGTCGGTGTAGAGGGTGGTGACCAAGGCACCACTGGCCCAACCGAACTGGATCCACTTCTCGGGTTCCCAGCCCTTGAGAATGGCGTAGAGCATGCCGCCCACAAAGCCGTCACCACCGCCGATACGATCCATGACCCCGATGGGACGCGGCTCGACCACGTGGAAGTTGTCACCCTCGGCCACGATACCGCCCCACATGTGGGCGTTGGCACTGACGACTTCACGCAGGGTGGTGGCAAACACAGAGGCATTGGGGTAGGCCTTCTTGACGCGGTTGATCATTTCCTTGAAGCCCCTCGATCTTCTGGGCGATGTCCTTGCCACCGGCCTCGGGACCTTCGATGTCCAAACAAAGCTGGAAGTCCTCTTCGTTACCGATGAGGATATCAGAGACACTGGCGATCTCGGCGAAGATCTCGGCCAGTTCCTTTTCGCGTCCCTTCCAGAAGGAGGCGCGGTGATTCAGGTCAAAGGAGATGCAGCTGCCGTACTTCTTGGCGGCGCGGGCGATTTCCAGACAGAAGGTGCCGGTGTCGGGCGACAGGGCCGCGATCAAACCAGACAGGTGCACGATCTGCACGCCCTCTTTGCCGAAGATGCGTTCCAGGTCGAAGTCCTTGACGTTGAGGGTGCGTCCTACTTCACCGGCACGATCGTTGTGCACGCGCGGTCCACGGGAACCGATGCCGCTGTCAGCGATGTTGAACTGGTGACGGTAGCCCCAGGGATCGCCCTGCTCCACCTCGGAGGCCTCGACGTCGATGTGACGGGCGGCCAGGTTGTCCTTAATAAAGCGAGCAATGGGGCTGCCCTTGACCACGGTGGTCAGAACCTTGACCGGCAGGCCCAGGTAGGACGAGATACTGGCCACATTGGACTCGGCACTGGTGGCCTGCATCACAAAGGTATCGCTGCAATGGACGGGTTGACCATTGACCGGGGTAATACGCACACCCATGCTGGTGGGGACCAACATGGCGTAGGAGCAATCTTGGCGAAGTTCCATGACGAACAATCTCCTTCTATATTATATGGTTACACCTGTTTTTCATTGAAATTGCGGAAATTGAACCCAAATCGAACCTTTTGGGCACAATCGGAATAAGATACCAGGGTAAGCCCTGTCTGTCCAGGGGCTTCTGACTCTGGCAGAAACCCGGGGCTTAGCGTAAAATGACTGCAATAATAAGGGACCTAGCTAGTTCCTGTTGTGGAAACGTGTTTTTCAGCCATCGCGGCTTGATCATCTATACTTTGATTCGGTGTGAAAGCCGTTTCTCGATTCAAGGGCACCTCAAAGGAGTTAAAGGGGCCATATCTAGACGGACCTTTGCCATGCCCTCAATCGCACGACTATGTTTACAACACGTCCTCCTTTACAATCGCGTTAACAATATCAGATTATGGCATAAGACAGCCATGCCAACACTGGCGGCATAATTCTTAAATCCTTTAAAACGACAACGATCTAAGTGAAAGGCACGTTTTAAGACGGAAATACTGCCTTCTGAACCCGCCCGAAAACGTTGGCCTTCACGGAAGTCCTCTGATGTTTCACGGGTCAACTCCTGGGCGTTTCGTCGTCCTTTTTTGGCGATGGAAACCGTTGGAATCTTCTCTTCAAGGAGACCGATTTTCTCCATGCTTTCGTAGAAGCCCTTGTCGGCGGCTAAAACCTTCGGGTACTGACCAAACAAAGATTTGTGGGCATCCAAGGCGGGGGCAAGGAGATCCTTGTCTTCGCGGCGAGATGGCATCACCACATAGTGGTGGATGAACTTTTCATCCGTTTGGGCCAGGAGAACCTTATGGCCAAACTCGATGGCTTTGCCGGCCTTACCGCGTTTGATCAGTTCGGTATGTTCTTCAAACAGACTATAGAGCTTCTCATCGGCGGCCAGCTTTACACCTTGCAGGATACGCTGATCGGCTTGTTGGACAATCTGGCCTACCAAGGGCAGGTAATGAGCCAAAGCCTCTGCGTCGTAACCCACGGATTCGACTCGGGATAAAACGTCCTGGCCGGCTTGATGAATCCAGCGAACGCGTTGGATCAGTATTCGATACTGCTTCTTGACCTTGCGTTGTGTGGCCTTGCTCTTGCTGGAGATGTTACGACCAATGAACGTATACAACTTCTTGACCTTTTTGTCATGGAAACGGTGAGCCAACCCTAATTCCGGCAGTTCACGTTGAAGGCTGCGGATCAGACGCGCGAGGGTTCTAAAGCTATCCCAAAGCAGGGAAGAATCCGTTGGATAGTGGATATTGACCTCAACCACCGTGGTGTCCATACGCTGCTTTTGGCTGCTGATCTTCTCCTCGGCAATGGCATAGAGGCCGAGAACTTGATTCATGGCCAGGAGGGTTTCAGGTGGCAAGAAGCAAAACGCCTTACTAAGCATCGTAAAGTCCATGGTATTTCCGGGCTCCAAACGAACGAAATGACGCAGGAATTCACTGCCATCAATGTAAATGATCGTTTTACGATAGCTGCATTGTTCGACAAACTTAACGATCAGTGCCCGTAGCAAGTGTTCGGTGGTAAACGTCGCTCGGCGTCCTTTATTGGAGTACGACAGCAAATCGGCCCAATCCTGATGAGCCAGTGCTAGCAATTGAGGATTGGCATCCAGTAGTTCTGATAGCATCTGATACTTCTGTCGATAGGCTTGGACAACCTTCAGGCTTGACGGTTCACTGAAATCAAAGTAACGTTGGTAAGTGGATTTTAATCTCATATCTGCTCCCTTATTGAGTTTTGGCGAACCCATTTTAAAGGGAGCAGATTTTTTGTCCATTATTGTTGTCACAATATCCACTTAAAACCTTCCGCAACAGGAACTAGCTAGGAATTACCTCTCGCCCGTTCGCTATCGCTCACTTGAGAGCGCAGAGAACACAGAGAGGAATTAATATAAAAAAGCTATCATTGCGAGCAAAGCGAAGCAATCTTCCTTTGTTTTTGATCGATTGCAGTAAAAGTAAAAATATGGAAGATTGCCGCGTCGCTGCGCTCCTCGCAATGACAAATAATAAAAAATCTCTGCGACCTCCGCGATCTCTGCGAGAGACAAACAGAGTAAAGAATATAACCTTCGCTAGCATGTTTAAGGTGCATCTATGAACTATTGGATCATGAAATCGGAACCCTCGGTCTTCGGCATCGACGACCTCGCTCAGTGTAAGAACCAGACCGAGCCCTGGGACGGTGTGCGTAATTACCAGGTTCGCAACATGATCCGTGATCAGATGCAGCCGGGCGACCAGGCCCTGTTCTACCACTCCAACTGCAAGGTCCCCGGCATCGTGGGCCTGATGGAGATCGCCTCCGAGGCCTATCCCGATCCCAACGCCTTTGATCCGACCCATCGATACTTCGATCCCAAGAGCGATCCGGATCAACCGCGCTGGTTCCTGGTGGACGTCAAGTTCATCCGTAAATTCAGTGACACCCTCTCCCTGTCCCTCCTGCGCGAAACTCCGGCCCTGGACGGACTCAAGCTGCTGGCCAAAGGCAACCGCCTGTCCATCACCCCGGTCAGCTCGGAGCATTGGCAAGTCCTGCTTAAGATGGAACCCAAGTAAAAGGCGTATAACAAATCATGGCACACTGACTTATAGGTTATCGGTGACCGGTTATCAGGTGATCGGTGAATTGTATAATCCTATCGGTTGTCCCCCAACCGATTCTTTGCTACCATACAAACTCTAAGTTCTTCTTTACAAAGAATATGCAGATCTTTGCACAAATGCTTTTGTTTGAGCCAATCGTAATTCATGGCGTCTTCGGAAGGGACATAAACGATGAAAAAAACTGTTCTATTGTCACTGTGGATCACGACTGGTTTTGTCACCCTCGTCTCGGCCTGTACCAGCTTCATCGCGACCCCGGGAGCCACGGTCGATGGCTCGGTCTATATCACCTACACCTGTGACGCGGAGTTTCATCCCTATATCGAGGTCATCCCGGCGGCCGATCATGAACCCGATACCATGGTGGGCGAGGCCCGCTGGGCCGGTCGTATTGCGGGCAAGGTCAAGCAGGTGCCCCACACCTATGCCGTACTGGGTTCGTCGAGTTCTGGCCTGATGAACGACCAGCAGGTCTCGATCGGCGAGACCACCTTTGGCGGACGTGGTGAGATGTTCAACCCCGAAGGCCTGTTCGGCTATCCCCACCTGATGATCCTGGCCCTACAGCGATCTTCCAGCGCCCGCCAAGCGATCGAGGTGATTGGCGAGTTGGTCAAGGATTACGGGTATCGCGGACCCGGCGAATCATTCTCTATTGGTGACAAGAACGAGGCCTGGATCATGGAGATCATCGGACCGGGCAAAGGCGGCGAGGGGGCCGTGTGGGTGGCTCGTCGTATACCGGATGGCTTTATCTGCTGCCATGCCAACAAGGCTCGTATTGGTGAGTTTCCCCTGAACGATCCGGAAAACTGTCTCTATTCCGAAAACGTCATCTCTGTGGCTGTGGACAAGGGTCTCTTCGATCCCGAGTCCGGCGCGGCCTTCAATTTCCACAAGGCCTATGATCCCGACAACTGTGACAACCGTCACTATGCCGGTTCCCGTGTTTGGAGTATCTTCCACCGGGCCGCACCGTCACTGAATCTCTCGACGGACTATTGTCGCGGCGTCGCCGGGGCCCAACCCTATCCACTCTGGATCAAGCCCGACACCATGCTCACGACCCAGGACGTCTTCAGCCTTATGCGGGATCACTATGAAGGCACCGAGTTCGACATGACCCTGGGGGTGGGTGCCGGACCGTTCGGCAATCCCAATCGCTGGCGTGACATCGACTGGCAGGTCGATGGCGAGACCTATTCCTGGGAGCGTCCCATCTCCACGCCGCAGACGGCCTATTCCATGGTAGCCCAAATGCGAGCGTCACTGCCCAATCCCGTGGGTGGAGTGCTGTGGTTCGGCATGGACGACACCTACACCACCTGCTACACACCCCTGTATAGTTGTGTCGATGTGGTACCGCCCTCCTTCGACGCAGGCAACCTAGAAGCCTTTACCTGGGACTCGGCCTGGTGGACCTTCAACCTGGTAGCCAACTACGCCTGTCTCAAGTACTCCTACATGATCCAGGACATCCAGGCCGCACAGAGTGACATCGAAGGCGAACTCCTGGCCCTGCAAGCCGCAGTCGAGGCCACGGCCGCATCCCTGTACCAAAGCGATCCGGCCCTGATGAAACGCTACCTCACCGACTACTCGGTTTCGCACGGCGAAACTACGGTCGAGCGTTGGCGTGCCCTGGCCAAACATCTGATCACCAAATACAACGACGGCTTCATCCACGGCCGCGGCGTGGGTTATCCCGAGTCCTGGTTGCGCAAGGTCCTGCAAGACGAGCCCAAGCCCTATCGCTGGGAATCGACTGAAGAGACACAGCCGGGTGAGAAGCCACTTTAAAAACGAAGAACAGAATGACAGAGGTGCGGAAGGACCGAAATTCGGTTCTACGGAAAACTTCGTCTATCATCCAAAAACGTCCCCCTTTTCTTTCAAAAATGATTCAACTGGAACTTTCTTTAAATTCTGCTATTATATCAGCCGATTATTATAATATTCTGCTATTGCAGTGGCGTTTTTTGAGAATTAACCATGATTATCGAACGTGCCATCAAAAAGAGAATCAAGGAACGCTTGTTCCAAGGCAAGGCCATTCTGCTTCTGGGTGCCCGTCAAACCGGGAAAACCACACTCGTCAGATCCATCATTGAATCCACTCCCCAGGGGGGGCTGTACCTGAACTGCGACGAACCCGATATCCGGCAAAGGCTCGCTCAAGCTACTTCCACAGCCTTGGGCTTTGTCATTGGCAACCAGCGATTAATCGTCATTGACGAGGCCCAAAGAGTAGCAAACATTGGACTCACTCTCAAGCTCCTGGTGGACAACTTCCCAGATCGCCAGGTGATTGCCACGGGCTCATCCGCCCTGGATCTGGCCAATGCCATCAACGAACCCCTGACCGGACGCAAGTATGAATTCCAGTTACATCCGTTATCCCAAGCCGAACGGGTCAACCACTATGGTACATTGGAAACGGATCGCATGTTGGAGCAGGCCATTCTGTACGGCCAATATCCGGAGGTGGTGACCAAACACGACCAGGCCCGAGAGCTACTCTTGAATCTAACCAACAGCTATCTTTACAAGGACATCCTGGAGTGGCAGAAAATCCGCAAACCCGAATTACTCCAAAATCTGCTCAAGGCCCTCGCTCTGCAAATCGGACAAGAAGTTTCTTACAACGAATTGGCCGTCATGTTCCAGGTCAGCAAGGACACCGTAGCTCAATACCTCCAAATGCTGGAAAAGGTCTTTGTGATCTTCAGACTCGGCAGCTTCAGTCGAAACCTCAGGAACGAATTATCACGCAAACAGAAATACTACTTCTGGGACACCGGGGTGCGTAACGCCCTACTGAACAATTTCACTCCCCTGGCCTTACGTGGCGACCTAGGAGGCTTGTGGGAAAACTTCCTCCTAGCTGAACGCTTCAAACGCAATGCCCAGACCATGCACTCCTGCAACGTCTACTTCTGGCGTACCACTCAACAACAAGAAATCGATTACGTAGAGGAATATGACGGAAAGCTCCACGCCTATGAGTTTAAATGGAATCCCGGCAAAAAGGTACGATTCACCAAGACCTTTCTCAACGCCTACCCGGATAGCAAAACTGCCGCCATCACCCGCGATAACTATTTGGACTTTGTGACACGATAAGACCAAACGGCAGAATAGATAAATACAGAATTACGAATGGGTAAATGAACTGATGCAGATAAGAAGAGAAGATCAGTGACAGTCTTTCATCTTCTCTTCTTATCTTCCTCTCTTCTGACCTTTCTCTAAAGGCTACTCCACCACAAACGCGGATAGTCACTGACCGGCATCCACCAGGTGTCGTCCGTGCCGTTGACTGTTTCATCCACAAAGTCCCAGCCTGTGTCAAGTTGAATCTGACATTTTGTGACGACAGGACACTTAACGACCACCGCCACCACGGCCCCCTCCTGATCCTGAATCCCCATCAACGGTAGCGGTAGTAGTCCAATCGATGAGGTTTCCATCGTTTCGACCTGCGATTGAATTGGTGTAGTACGAACCGATAATGGTACCCGCAGTGTGACAGGATGAAATCGTTCCTGTGGACTGGTTATACCCCACCAATCCACCGACATAGCTATTGCCGCTAATCGAACCCTCACTTTGACAATTGATAATAGAACCACTGTTTTCAGCGGCCAGAGTACCTATATAGCTACCTGTGCCATTGACATCGACCGCTTCCAAGTCCAGATTGGAAACCATCGCTCCCTCGGCCAATCGTCCAAACAATCCCAAACAATGCTCCCCTTTAATACTCAGATGGCTAATGACATGCCCTTGGCCATTGAAAATCCCGGAAAACGGCAGACCTACAATGACGTCGTTTCTACCTATGGTTTCAAGAGACGCAGGTGCAATGAGGGCATGATCAAAGCTGTACCCTGAGAAATCGATGTCCGCAGTCAAGACAAAACTCTTGTCGTAGTTACACGGATCGTTACTCAATTCGATCAACTTCTGACCTGAATCGATTTGGTAGGGATCATTGGGTTCACCTGTTCCATTAATCTCCAGGGAAAGTACCAAGAAAATCGTTGATCCAAACATGACATTACTTCCAGGCTCAGAATTCTGTGAGAGTACCTGTCCGTGAGGGATAATGTCGCTAGTCTGATAGGATATCGAGACAGAAAAACCTTGATTGACTAGTAAGTCATGAGCCTGTTGTAGCATCATCCCAACTACATCAGGAACCGTTGCAATGTGACCTTGGAGGCAGTTTAATCCCGGGTAACCACTGTCCAACATAGTCCAGGTGTTGTCTGTCCCATTGGCAATCTCATTCACAAAATCCCAGCCGGCATCCAAGAAGGTACTGATATTTTGCATTTCAGCAGTGACCAAACCTATACCTCCGTCGCTATAGACCATACCCGAGGTTTCAGTGTCCCAGAAACATGATGTGATGCTGCCTTTATCATTGTCACCCACGAAGCCGCCGATATATATTCCTTCACCATCGACTGGACCAGCACTATAACTTGATTTGATAATACCAATATTAGCTCCCACGAATCCTCCGACCCAGTGCCCTCTACCGCTGACCGAAACGGTGCTATAGCTTGACATGATCCTCCCCTTAGTTGCTCCCACGAACCCACCGACAGCATCCGCACCACTGACCGAGCCTATACTGCGGCATGAGCTGATGATGTCACCTTCGTTCCATCCCATGAGCCCACCGATATAATCAGCTCCGCTGATCGAACCCGTACTGTAGCAAGATTTGATAATATTACCGTCATTCCATCCCACGAGCCCGCCAATATAATGGGCGTATCCAGTACCATTAATATTCACACCCTCTAGTCCGAGATTGGAAATAGCTGCACCAGAAGAACATTTTCCAAATAGCCCTAAATAAGATGTTCCCAGTATATTTAAATGCCTGATGACATGGCCTTGGCCATCGAAGCTTCCAGAAAAAGATTCACATTCAATCGGCCATCCCTGCATTGCTATACTATTAAATGCTGGTGCAATCACAGCCTGATCAAAGACCTTTCCTCCTGGCAGATTTGGATCCAGATCAATATCCGCAGTCAACACAAAATGCTTGTCATAGGTACAAGGATCATTGCCTATGGCAATCAGTTCTTGGGCCGTCGCGATATGATAGGGATCGTCCTCTGTACCTGATCCGTTGAGAACCATGGAAACAACCAAGGTTGCTTTTGTACCGGGTAGATATTCACTACCAGGTACAACATCTTGCGAAATGACGTATCCGTCAGGCAGGGTATTACGGAGTTGATATGTTATTTCCACGGAGAGCCCCAGATCGAGTAATTCTTGTTTGGCTTCTTGTGTTGACAATCCGACAACATTGGGAATCGTGATATAGCGGTTTTGGGACCAAGTAAATCCAGGGGAATTGCCTGTAGGCATGAACCAAATATCATTAGAACCGTTGACACTCTCGTTCACAAAATCCCATCCTGTATCTAGAAAGGTATTGATGTCCAGCATCTGGGACGAGGACAACCCCGTACCACCAGGACTAGTACTTTGGCCTGATGTCTCGGTATCCCAGAAGCATCTCCAACTCGTGCCATAATTGGCTCCTACGAATCCACCGACATGGCTATCACCAGTGACCGAACCCGTGCTATAGCTTAACCTGATACTACTGCCAAGCGCATTGTCTCCTACAAGCCCGCCGACATAGTAAGTTCCACTAACCGCACTCATGCTGTAGCTCGAGGTGATGGTGCCATTATTAAATCCGACGAGCCCACCGACCATATAGTCGGTTCCACTGACTGAACCCGTACTATAGCTCAATGAGATCGTGCCATAATTCCGCGCCACGAGCCCGCCGCATTTATATCCTTCTCCATCGACATCCACCGATTCCAGCCCCAGATTGGAAATAGTCGCACCTGAGGCACACATTCCAAACAATCCCAAGTGACCTCCGCCATCGATACAAAGATTGGAAATGACATGATCGTTGCCATCGAAAAGTCCACCAAATCCAGGGACCACGGCTGAATTCCAGACAATATTATTTAAATCAATATCTGCCTCCAAACGGTAACTGGCCCAAGGACGAATCCAAACCATGCCCAAGTCATTGGCATCCTTAAGGAGGTAGGGATCATTCAGAGTCCCAGTACCATTCGGCTCCATCGGACTGTAGCCAGAGAACACGGCCAAACTCGGATAAGCCCCCTCCTGGACCACCCAGAAGTTACCAGTACCATGAGCGGTTTCACTGATCAAATCCCAACCCGCATCTATGTATGTCTGAGTCTCCTGCATCTGACTGGAGATTAAGGCCATACCACCATCACTTTCAGTCATTCCCGATGTCTCAGTATCCCAAAAACTCGACGAGATACTCCCATACCAATTCCTTCCTACGAGACCACCGAGAAAGGTTCCATTACCACTAACCAAACCTGTGCTATAACTCGAAGTGATACTGCCAGCATTATACCCCACCAGTCCACCAACATTCTTATCACTTCCACTGACCGAACTCCTGCTATAACTTGACATGACAATGCCACTATTGTACCCCACGAGTCCACCAACAGCGTGATCTCCATTGATAAAGCCCGTGCTATAGCAATTGATTATAGTTCCATAATTGCGTCCCACGAGCCCGCTGATATACCTACACTCTCCATTGACATCCACCTCTTCTATACCAAGATTGCAAATAATTGCATCAGAGGAACATTCGCCAAACACACCTAAAAAATAGGTTCCCCGGGTGCTTAAGTTACTAATGATGTGCCCTTTGCCATCAAACAGGCCACAAAATGCGGTACCAACAAAGGTGTAATCGATATAATCACCTAGTGCAATCACAGCCCCATCAAATATATACCCAGACAGATCAATATCCGCAGTCAGGACAAAGCAATCATTATAGTCATTGGGCTCATTCCCCAAGGCGATCAAATCCTCGGCCGTGGCAATTTGATAGGGATCTTGGGGCTCACCTGTCCCACCGGAATAGGCCCAAATCTGGCTGGTCAATACACACAAACAGAGGCTTATTATCGTGATCAATCGCTGCATATTCTTCTTCCTCATTCAATTCATACTGCATTTCGCGTCTTTATCGGGAAACATCCTCCCCTTGAGGTTCGCCGCTTCGATGAGTCGATTATACCGACTGTAGGGACCATCCGCAACCTGAAGCCTGTTCTAGGAGTCACTATATCACTGTAAAAATCATCAAAGTTGGACTAAGCGGTAACATAACGGTAACACCGGCGACTACATTTAGAACTGTTCTCTTGAACAATAATCTACTAAAGTAGGATCTATGAAAGGAGTATGGCAATGAGTCGTAAGATGTTGTGGTTACTGGTATTGTTGGCTGCTGTGGGAGTCGCGTCAGCCCAAACCAAGACGCCGGGCGAGCTGTTGCAGGATGGAATCTTCGCTGAGGAGATCGAGGGTGACCTGGACAAGGCCATGGGCCTGTATGACCAGGTGATCCAGGCCCAACCGCAATCCCCTCCCTATGCGGCTCAAGCCATGTATCGTAAGGGCATGTGCTACCTCAAGCAACAACAGGAAGGCCTGGCCCGTACGACCCTGCAGGACCTGGTGGCCAGGTACCAGGAACAAACCACGGTCATTGCCAAGGCCGAGATCCTGTTGGCCGATCTGATGATTGTGGATCCGGCCTCGATCATGCCGGTCGATACCCTGGTCTATTGGGAGTCGGGCAGTCCGGGACGTCAGATCCAGTATCTGTTGGACATGTTACGAGGCACGCCTCTGGAAAATCCCTTGGCCTTGGTGAGCAAGGAAATGGGGCCCCAAGCCGGGATGATCAGTGCCCTGTTCAATCCCAGTATGATGGCCGAGTTCCAAAAGATTCGTGGTATGGCCGTGGGGATTAGTGGCATTCCTCAAGATGGCCCGCCGCCGATGGTGGTGGTGATGTACCCGGGCAAGAGTGACGCCCTGCGTGGCTTTATTCAAATGGGTGTTCAAGCCGCTGGCCAACCCACCGGTATGATCGGCGACTTTACCACCCTGACCATCGAGAACGAAGTCGATGTGGCCTTTAATGATGAAGTCTTTATCGTGGCTCACCCCAAAGAACAACTCGAATGGGCGGTCAAGCAATACACGGGTCAAACCCAAGAGAAGTCCCTGGCGGACAACCAACGCTTCTTCAGTCAGGTGAGCAAGAAGGACCGCCAGGAAAACGCCCTGACCCTATGGGCAGACACGGATCGCGTCTTTACCAAGGTCACGGAGATGTTCGGTGACGGTTGGATGCCCGAGGAATTGGTAATGGCCCAAACCTTCCTGGATCCCGCCAATATGGAAGAGTTGATGGGGACCCTGGCCCTGCAATCGGATGGGGTCAAAGTGAATGTCAAGCTGAACCTCAAGGACAGCGCCAAATGCCTGGCCTACAATCTAATCCACACCCCGCCCCTGACCCAAGAGGGTTTCCAGGCCGTACCCAGTGACGCGGTAGCCCTGGTGAGCTTGTGCCTCAGTGGGCCTGACTCTCAACCAGCCGCCATGTTCAGTGCCAAACTGGAACAGGCCACGGGTCTGGACATCGGACGCGAACTCTTCGCCAATATTCAACAGATCAATATCTTTGCCACGGCCCTCGGTAAAGGCGAAAAGGCCACGGACTGGCCGGAGTTGCCTACCGTGGCCCAACACATCGGGATTGCGATTACCAGTCATCAACCCCAACGGACACGCGTCCTCCTGAATGATCTCTTCATGGTGGCCCACCAAAGCAACAATGGCCAAGGAGATCCGGCTCAAACCGGTCGCTATGCGATTGGCAATAACAATAGCGAGCCGTTGTACGGCTACATGAAACAGGCGGGTAAGAGCACCATCATCTCCCTGAGTCCCGAGTTGATCGAGTCCTCCATCCAGGCGGTCACGCAAGGACGTTCGGTGGTACAGGCAGGACCGCTGAGCCAATCGATCAAGACCTTGTCTCCAACCACCTGTAAGTTGATCCTGGATAATCCCGGTGGTATGCTCCCTCTGATCATTCCTGAAATCGACGATCTCCCGGAAGAACCCATGATGCAGTTGGCGGAGATCTTCCAGGAAACCGTGCTCAAGGTCGCCCTGGACGAGACCCCGCAACAACTGGCTTTGTCAGCCGAGATCAGCTCCATCCCACCGCTGGGTCAGGTAGTCGGTCCCATCTGGAAAATCCAGAAAACACTCGAAATCGAACAGGCCGAGGTCCGAGCCGTCGAAGCGAAGAAACAGGTCGAGCGCCGTAAGGCCCATGTCCCGGTCAATCTCCAGCGTATCTCCAGCGATGACGCTCCGGATATCGATGGTCAAATTGATCCGATTTGGCAGCAAGCCGAGAGCCATGCCATTAAGAATCCTTTCTTCGAGAAAACCGACGGACCTGAAGACCTCTCCGCCAGTTTCAAAATGCTTTATGACAATCAGGCTCTGTACATGTTGGTTGAGGTCACCGACGACAAGCTGGTCAATGATTCACCCGAGTTCTTCTATGACGATACCATCGAGGTCTTCATGGATACGGATACCCACTTGATCTATGCCTTGTCACGCGATGCCTCTCTTCCCACATTGGAAGAAACACAACAGGATCGCATACAGGACGTGACCTTCCGACTGGTCAATACCGACACCGGTTACGTGGCCGAGTTGTGTTGGCCCTGGTCCACGTTGAAGATGAGCCCGAATGGCGGCAAGGTGTTCCCCTTGGACGTGCACATCAATGACGACGACGATGGCGATGGCCGTGATCACAAGATCATGTGGCGTGACACCACCGATAATGCCTGGCAGGATAGCGATGCCATGGGGCGAGTTCAATTCCCTGGCATGATCGGTCAATGGAGCTTCGACGAGCAAGGAGGCACCCTGGATCTAGACAATCCTGAAGACGCGGTCTTTATCGAAGACACCGGTTACCTGCCGGTCTGGACCATGGCCGTCAAGCTCAAGGCTAACGCAGCCCCGGCCAACGCCAATGCCGCCTGTCCCATGACCCATGAGAAAAACTTCCAGATCAACTGGGATCACATCATGTCGAATTTCCGCGGTGCAGCGGGCGTGTGTGTCAATAATCAGTGGTACGCA
>CAXXXG010000027.1:0-534626 GCA_963662565.2 Sedimentisphaerales bacterium
CAGATGATCGCATTCATTGAAAACTATCAACATCAAACCGGTATACAGCCGCTCTGTGACGCCCTGGAGGTTCCGAGAGCCACGTTGTATCGACGTCGGAAACCCTCGAAGGTCTCCGAACCGGAACGCCCCTCGCCTGCGTTAGCTCTCTCTGAGCAGGAACGACAAGAGGTGCTGGAGGTCTTGCATAGTGATCGTTTTGTCGATTGTCCACCCGCTCAGGTGTATGCCACGCTGCTGGACGAAGGACAATACCTCTGTTCAGCACGGACCATGTATCGTATCCTGGCCGAACAGGACGAGGTTCGAGAACGCCGAAACGTCAGGCAGCATCCACAGTACACCAAGCCTGAACTGCTGGCCACGGAGCCCAATCAGGTCTGGTCCTGGGACATTACCAAGCTCAAAGGGCCTCAGAAATGGACCTACTTCTATCTCTACGTGATCCTGGACATCTTTAGTCGTTACGTTGTTGGTTGGATGGTGGCCCGCGTGAATCGGCCACCTTGGTCCAGCGACTGATCAAAGACAGCTATGTCAAGCAAGGTGTTGAGCCTCATCAGTTAACCGTTCATGCGGACCGAGGTTCACCGATGACTTCGAAGGTCGTGGCCAACTTAATGGCCGATCTGGGGATCACCAAGACGCATAGTCGTCCCCACGTCTCGAACGACAATCCCTTCTCGGAGAGTCAGTTCAAAACGTTGAAATATCGTCCCGCCTTTCCGGTTCGGTTTGGCAGTCTCCAGGACGCTCGGGCTTTTTGCGTTGAGTTTTTTGCTTGGTACAATACTCAGCATCGCCATTCAGGCATTAGCTTTTATCGTCCCGAAGATGTTCATTATGGCCGAACGGGTATTTTGCAGAAACGACGACAGGCCGCTTTGGATGAGGCCTATCTTGCCCATCCAGAACGCTTTGTACGAAAAGCACCAGAGGCCAGTGAACCTCCTCAAGCGGTGTGGATTAATCCACCGGAAAACATGCAAATGAAACCAACGGAACAGCTTAAAATGAGAGCTTAATTTTGAAAAGGAACTGTCTCAAATCCCTTGACACGCGCCGAGGAGAAACCACCAACAATCCCCCTACCCTCAAAAAAAAACAGTCCATATCTATGATCGCTTTACCGATGAACATAGACCTACACGGTAAGCCAACATGGATTTCAACACTGTGACCTATTCCCAAAAGATCTACCAGGAAGGCTTGATTTTGTTGATTTCTTCGTAAAAACGACGATTCACTATCGTTTTTTAACCACTTAGTGGTTAATTTTTAACACCCGTACTCAAGAAATCTCACAAATAATATTATCTAAGCCCTGGGCGATACCCCCATAGTCTTGCTCAATGAAGCCGGCCCGGCAAACCGGAAATGCACTCTGGTTCAGACTATTTATTAAGCTTAGCTCTTGGCATCCAACAAGGTTAAAAGGTGATC
This sequence comes from Sedimentisphaerales bacterium, assembly GCA_963662565.2. Lineage (GTDB taxonomy): Bacteria > Planctomycetota > Phycisphaerae > Sedimentisphaerales > Anaerobacaceae. The sequence goes on from CAXXXG010000027.1 coordinate 1,444, forward strand.
ACAAATGTGTTGGTAGGCCTCATGAGGATTGTAGGAAACTGCTTCACGTAACAGTCCTTCAATATCACTGATGAAACTGGGATGTGACATTTTAGCTTCCATGTTCATTTCAAACATTCGCCGAGAAATATGATGACCAGAATGTTGCATATATTCCTGAAAACATCGAACAATACCGGCTGGATTGGCTTGCCCCGTCTCAAGGCCCAGCCAAAGATCATACAAATCACGGCCCTTACGTCTCTGATACAAGGCCCGCGTCTTAGTACCCAGCAATTCTTCCAAACAGTAAGTTCTGATACCACACGTCCCCTGGAACCATCTGGATGAAATCTCATAGGTCCTTTCTTCGAGATCCATCACATGAAAATGTTCCCGGGCATTAATCTCGATCTTGAGACGTAAGGGCTCTACTGGGGGGATTTCCGATTCTGTCGTAAAGGTCAGTGTCACAATATCTTTTCCCTGCTTGCGTTTCGGCTCTCCAAGCCAGGGAGATAGCAATTCTCTAATCGCGTCAAAAACAGGACCAATCGGACCAGGAGCAATTTGCACCAAATCAATATCTTCGGAATAACGATAAGCCGGTTGGAAATAAAGCTTGTGTAAGGCAGTACCTCCGCGAAAAACGAGCGTTTTACTCAATAGGGGATGACTGAAGATCTCGACCAGAGCGCGACTGATCAGTAAATCCTGCTCAACCATTGCATCTGTGGTCCAGGGGGCGATTTGTCGCCAGGCGGTAATATCAGCTCTAGGTATCACACTAAGTCTCCTTCAACGTCCGTGTTGAGCCATAGATTCCAGCGGCGGTCACGCCGAGCACCTCGCTTGGGCAGTGCTGGTTGCAGTATCGCAGGTGATACGTTCGATTGAAGAACCCACTCTGCCAAAAGGGATGCTTTCTCTGAATATTCCGTTTGTTCGAGTAGCCATCCAAGGCGTTGTACAAATGCCATCGATCCAGCCTGTTGAGCAAACATCAACTATTTTGCCCGGTTCCATTTTCTCACCTAATTCCTGTAGCACCGTCAGAACTCGATCCAGTCCACCGACCTGACGGTAATAAGCCACTAAATCCAAAGCAGTCGCTTCGGGAGTAGAAATCGCCATCATCCCTGTGGACGTTTTAATCTGATCCCGCGGTGTTGCCATCACCTCTGCTTTGGTAAAAAACCGGAGAATCAAGTTATGACACTTGACTTGCCGTGTCCGCTGGTTGGTAATGACATGGTATTGTTGAGCACGTTGGTGCGATGCCCCATGGTAGGCGGCGGCACTGAGTAGCCCCACGTAATAGGGTTGCCGTAGATAGGCCATGAGATCGGCAATGAACCAATCGGCGGGAGTGATGCCATGAGATCTGTATTCCAGGGGTACGATGACATAAAATCCTGAATGAAGGCGGGCTATGCGTCTCTCTCCAGCCAAACGGAGAGCAGCCTTGCTCAAGGTATCATCCTTCAGCCCAGTTTCTAACAGAGCTTCTTCCCGTGTAAAACTGTATCTGCCTTGGGATTGTTTGCTATCCACCCATTTAGACAGAGAAATCGTTTGGTTTTTATCTGGACTCATTACGCTGGTCTTCTATTCACAATAACGGACAATTTTATGGTTATTATGACAATAATCGACCAAAATCTTAGTCTAAATTGACTTTTTCCGGGCGTCATTCCTTTTATCTAGCGATTACCACCCAACCTCAGCCTGCCAATGCAAATGTAACCTTTTAAATAACAACAACTTACAGAGCCCCCTTTCATTTGCCACCCAAGCAAGATTCTTCTAGCTTGACCTTCATAATCCGGCCAATCTTAGTCTCCTGCATATCACCTCACTCACAACTGCCTCCTATGCCACCCTAGGCCGAAAGTCATGACACGGTGTTGACTTTTAAATAGAGCTCTCGCTATCACCCAGTGAAACCCTCCGTGCCAGAATAAGTGAGACAATTCCTTGCCATCAATTAAACTAGAGGGCAAGGAGACCTTACCGATGACAGATGATGTTACGGAGAACAGAAAGAAACAGAGGTTGTTGGCCACGGAGTGTAGAGAGCCTGAGCGCAGCGAAGGCGAACGGAACGCAGTGGCCAACAACCGCGCGGCCGCCGATCCCGGGGTCCCTGACCCGGAGGTGCTGGCCAAACCCAAACGCCGACGATTTACCGCGGCGTACAAAGCCCGTATTGTTGAAGAAGCCATGACCTGTACTGAATCCGGCCAGATTGGAGCGTTACTGCGGCGAGAGGGATTATATTCCTCGGCCCTAAACCTTTGGCGTAAGCAATACCAATCGGGTGCCCTCCAGGGACTCAAAGACGTCAAACGTGGCCGTAAACAGATCCGTGATTCCCGTGACAGGGAACTGGACCGATTACGACGCGACAACCAGCGACTCACCAAGAAGTTGGAACAGGCTGAACTCATTATCGACATTCAAAAAAAAGTTGCGGCGATGCTGGGCAACCCGATCGAGACCCCAGAGAGCGACGAGAACAGATGATCGCATTCATTGAAAACTATCAACATCAAACCGGTATACAGCCGCTCTGTGACGCCCTGGAGGTTCCGAGAGCCACGTTGTATCGACGTCGGAAACCCTCGAAGGTCTCCGAACCGGAACGCCCCTCGCCTGCGTTAGCTCTCTCTGAGCAGGAACGACAAGAGGTGCTGGAGGTCTTGCATAGTGATCGTTTTGTCGATTGTCCACCCGCTCAGGTGTATGCCACGCTGCTGGACGAAGGACAATACCTCTGTTCAGCACGGACCATGTATCGTATCCTGGCCGAACAGGACGAGGTTCGAGAACGCCGAAACGTCAGGCAGCATCCACAGTACACCAAGCCTGAACTGCTGGCCACGGAGCCCAATCAGGTCTGGTCCTGGGACATTACCAAGCTCAAAGGGCCTCAGAAATGGACCTACTTCTATCTCTACGTGATCCTGGACATCTTTAGTCGTTACGTTGTTGGTTGGATGGTGGCCCCGCGTGAATCGGCCACCTTGGCCCAGCGACTGATCAAAGACAGCTATGTCAAGCAAGGTGTTGAGCCTCATCAGTTAACCGTTCATGCGGACCGAGGTTCACCGATGACTTCGAAGGTCGTGGCCAACTTAATGGCCGATCTGGGGATCACCAAGACGCATAGTCGTCCCCACGTCTCGAACGACAATCCCTTCTCGGAGAGTCAGTTCAAAACGTTGAAATATCGTCCCGCCTTTCCGGTTCGGTTTGGCAGTCTCCAGGACGCTCGGGCTTTTTGCGTTGAGTTTTTTGCTTGGTACAATACTCAGCATCGCCATTCAGGCATTAGCTTTTATCGTCCCGAAGATGTTCATTATGGCCGAACGGGTATTTTGCAGAAACGACGACAGGCCGCTTTGGATGAGGCCTATCTTGCCCATCCAGAACGCTTTGTACGAAAAGCACCAGAGGCCAGTGAACCTCCTCAAGCGGTGTGGATTAATCCACCGGAAAACATGCAAATGAAACCAACGGAACAGCTTAAAATGAGAGCTTAATTTTGAAAAGGAACTGTCTCAAATCCCTTGACACGCGCCGCGGAACTTAAGCGTTTGCGTGGTCACATCCAATCCCAAGCAAAGACTGCTCGTCAATATGGTCGATCGCGTCCAGTGGTTGATGAAGTCATCCTTTCCCTCTTGGCTGATGCGGGAATCAAACCTAAAGAACTCTGCCAGTTGAACATTGGAGATCTTCCCGGATACCGCAAATCAGATACATTAAGGGTACGCAACAATGGCTCCAGGTCATTTCGAGAGATTGAACTCCCACCAGAGGTGAAGATTACCCTAGAACGCTTCGTTAAAATCTGGCGTTCCGGTACTAAACGATCCGACCCCCTACTCTTGACTGAACGTGGCAACCGCCTGGGATACATGAGCATCTACAGCAAGATCCGCCGCATGGGCCAAGAGGTTGGCCTCAAGGATCTCAAGCCACAGCGTCTGCGTCAAACCTATATGGTCAACCTCTTCCAACAAGAACAAGACCTCCGCCTGGTCCAGCAACGCCTGGGTCACAGCAGTATCAAAACCACTGCCCAAGCCTTGGGCTTGGCCTCCAGCCAACTCCCCAAAGCCAAAGCCTGTGAAGCCTGTGGTGCAAAACCCAAAAAGAACCAACCGCTAAAGCAGATCGAATCCGGCCAATGGCTGTGCAAACAATGCTATGCGGAGTTTGAATAGTCGATCCCTAAAAACACCGATTCCGTACCCCGACTGGAATACCAAAAATCCAACCTAAAACGATTTCAATTCATAGCCAGCCAATCAACCTCTAACTGTCATCAATAAATCACTAGAGAACCTCTCACGTATAAGCCGAGTCCCCGCCCAATCTGTTTTAATAGAAAGAGATTAAGGAACTTAATCTCCGCCGTTCACGTGGGAAACCAATGAAATCAGATTTCATCCAAAACAAGACAGAATCGGACAAGCAACACCTATTCTCCGGCTCTGATAGTCTTATGACGGTGGACGAGGCCTCTTCCCGCTTGAAGGTCTCCTCTGAGCAGGTTCGCAATTTAATCCGGCAAGGTCATCTTTCCGCCATTAATGTTGGGATCGGTACAAAACGACCTTTGTATAGGATCACGAGTGAGGCCCTGGAAATCTTTATCCATTCCAGGCGGCATTCTACCGATCATAGACCTAAGAGAAAATCAAAGCAACTTGCCCCTACCCCTGATTTCTTTCCTCATTTAAAATGAGTTTTTTCTTCCCTAGCAGCCGTCTTCTGATCTTTGATGTTGCAACATCAACCTCCGTATCGGGAATGTGGGTGTATGTTGTTTGCTGTTGCAGGCGACTATGTCTCATGAATTTCCTTTGCACATGAGGTGTGGCTTCTAGAGACATCGCAGTCGAAGCACAATGCCTGAGCCTATAGAATCCCAAACAGGTAACCCCTGCCTTTGTACACAATTTGCGAAATTGTTCAGCGATGGCATCTTTGCTCCAGGGCTTCCAAAACCATGTGATAAAGACATAGCCATTGTCAGAGCGTTTGTTTCCACGCTTCGCTGCTTTCCGAATACGTTCCGATCTCTGCTGTTGGATTTTCTCTAGCAGGACACTGATTTCAGGCCACATTAGATAGGTTTGGCAAACTCCTGTCTTGGTTCTGGGGAGGGTGATCCTTTCATCATTAATATGGTCCCAGGTAAGGTCTCCAATGTCCTTCGGGCCAAAACCACAGTTCAAAGCCAGCAAAATCATAGTCTTCATCTGGAGATCTGCATGCCCGATCAGTTTTCCCAGTTGCTCTGAAGTGTACAATGTCTTTGAGTCTAATGACTGCCCAATTTTGGTTTCATTCTTAACGCGATTCAATTTAGGAGCTTTTTCAACGATCCCCGCATCTTCAGCAAAATTGAACATAGCTCGGATCGCACCCAGGTAATGATTGATCGATTCAGCCGAATAGTCTCGCTGCTTCAAGGAGAGCTTCCAAGCTGCAAATTTTTCGACGGTAAAATCAGCCAATCTCAATCGCGGGTGATCCTTTAGAAACCTACCAATCCAATCTCTGTAAGATTTAAGGGTTTTGTCCGGATTTTTCCAGTTGGCCTGCTGGGCCATTAGAAAACGGTTAGCCAATTCCTTCATGGTAATCTGAATCAGTCTAGGTGAATCCATCGGAGTGGACTCGATACCCAAATTGAGCTGATGGTACATGATTAAGGCATTGCCTTTGTCGGTTCCTAAATAGATCCTCTTGCCCAATCTCGTTACATAATACTGCTTGGTGTGTTTATGGTACGAAATAGGGTTGGATGCAGGTCTACTTCTCGACATAGTGATACCTCCAAAATGCATTCAAAAGTGTAGTGATAAGTGTAGTACAACACTTGCCGAGATGAATGACGTAGAAATGAAATTTCCCAAATCCTTTAATGTTAAGGATTTGGGAAATGGGCGGTACAGGACTTGAACCTGTGACCCCCTGCTTGTAAGGCAGGTGCTCTAGCCAACTGAGCTAACCGCCCGCAGAATATGTCTTTATATCGAACTGTCTCCCACAAGTCAACCCCCTAGCATAAGATTGTCCTACAGAATGAAGATTCTTAAATGCGTGTCACATTTAAATAGAATTCACCGGAAGCCCCCTTGTATTTGTCCCCCAATGCATTAAAATGTCGCCACCTCGGGGCCGTAGTGTAATGGGATCACGACGCGGTCGCATCGCGTAGATGGGGGTTCGATTCCCCCCGGCTCCAGTCCCCTGCTTTTCCCATAACCTCTTTAGCCGCTAACATCTTAACTTTCTCTTGAGTGACATTGTCAAGACCTTCGCGCACCCTATTTACACCAAGTGCCCCAGAAAACACCCGATTGGCCACTTTGCCAACGACTTGAGAAAGCCGTTCATCAGTTGCCCGAGCATATACGTTCATAGTAATTCTTGGATCTGAATGCCGAGCTAATTGCTGGGCTTCTTTGGCAGTGGCGCCAGCTTCAATGGTCAGTGAAACAAAGCTAGTTCGCATGGCGTGGAAATCAAGTTTACCAGCAGCTGTCTTTTTGGGAATCCCTGCATGTTCCATATCTCGTTCAAGATCTTTACTCGGTTCCGAGGGAACGTACAACAACGCCTGTGAATGAAATACCTTGGTTCTAATGTACTGAGAATATAGACGAGGGACTATCCCACTATCGAAATACTCGCCTAGTAGCTTAACCGTAGCCTCTGGCAAAGGTTGGAATCCGGGTTTTCGGTTTTTAGTCCATTCCGCATCCAGCCACAGGCCTAGCTGCTCAGTGTCCAAGTGCTCACGCCTTAAAGAACGCAGCTCATTAGCGCGTAGGCCGGTGATCACCGCTACCATATACAAAACCTGCCGATGGTACGGAGCAACGGCCAGAAGCCGCTTAAATTCTTCTGACGTCATGGCCCTGCGTTTAGTTTTAGGAGTAATATCAATCTTGCTTAGCCCCTTAAGCGGGTCTTCACGCAGATATTTACGAATCAGGCACCAATTGATGAAGCTACGCAAGGCCTCCACCGTATTGTGCAAGGTCTTACCACTTTTGCCCTGCTTGGATAATTCCTGCAAGGCGGCTTCTACCCTAGGTAAAAGCCCATCCAAGTCCGCCATAGTCTCAAGACTCAAAGTCTCAACCCACAAATCCAAAAGCCTCTTTTTGCGAACAGTATGGGAATGGCTCCAAGGCCTTCCTCCTCGACCACCTTGGAGCATACCCCATCCCTTGTATTCACTAATGACCTCAGTGATCAGCCGCCTCCGACACTTATCAACAACATCAGGCCGAGGCTTCTCACCCAAACGAACCTTGCGATGTTGATCCTCCAGTCGAGCCGCCGCCCGACGAGTTTCTGCCCGGTTTTTAGATCCAGTAAAATACTGCTTTTGTCCTTCGTAATTGGTAAAGAAGCCCTGATATTTACCACTGGCACTAGGTTTTCTTCTAACACCTGCCACTATCAAATCCTCGCTTTCTGCCAACACTGGACCAGATACGCCGAAACACTTATCCCAGCCGCCTTCGCATCTTTTAGCAGCTGCTGGTGTTCTCCAGGCCTAAATCGCACTGGTACAACTTCACTCCGACGTTCCTTGGGATCTATAAATGGTCTTCCCATCTTTACTTTCTTCTTTGCCATGCTGATCAGGTTAATTAATGTAGTCGATTTTTTCAAGTTGAATATTGGCTGATTTTACGCTCTAAACTTTCTGCCTCTTTTTGTGCCTGCACCAGCCTTTTAGACAGATGATCACGTATGATTTGCGTTGTCCATATGGGTTTCCCGAAGAGCCTGACAGCCGGAGGAAGCTCTCCACGTTCTACCGCCCGCTTAATGCTAACAGGATGGCGATTAAACAACTTGGCCAAAGCCTCTTCTGTCACAACACTAGATGCTGGAAGCTCACCCAATTCCTTAACGATCTCAAAATCTTGAGATTCTTTTTCATCACTCATTATGTCCATCCTTGTAAGTTAAGTTCCCCTTGGTTTTGTACAAGGGAAGCTCAATGTTTTCAAAACTCATTGACTACCCTATTCAAGCATCACCATGATCAGGCACTAGATGCCAATTGTGACTTGATCATTTCTTGCCTTTCTTTCCACTTTGCCTCTGTTCCCTCCGTGCCAGAATAAGTGAGACAATTCCTTGCCATCAATTAAACTAGAGGGCAAGGAGACCTTACCGATGACAGATGATGTTACGGAGAACAGAAAGAAACAGAGGTTGTTGGCCACGGAGTGTAGAGAGCCTGAGCGCAGCGAAGGCGAACGGAACGCAGTGGCCAACAACCGCGCGGCCGCCGATCCCGGGGTCCCTGACCCGGAGGTGCTGGCCAAACCCAAACGCCGACGATTTACCGCGGCGTACAAAGCCCGTATTGTTGAAGAAGCCATGACCTGTACTGAATCCGGCCAGATTGGAGCGTTACTGCGGCGAGAGGGATTATATTCCTCGGCCCTAAACCTTTGGCGTAAGCAATACCAATCGGGTGCCCTCCAGGGACTCAAAGACGTCAAACGTGGCCGTAAACAGATCCGTGATTCCCGTGACAGGGAACTGGACCGATTACGACGCGACAACCAGCGACTCACCAAGAAGTTGGAACAGGCTGAACTCATTATCGACATTCAAAAAAAAGTTGCGGCGATGCTGGGCAACCCGATCGAGACCCCAGAGAGCGACGAGAACAGATGATCGCATTCATTGAAAACTATCAACATCAAACCGGTATACAGCCGCTCTGTGACGCCCTGGAGGTTCCGAGAGCCACGTTGTATCGACGTCGGAAACCCTCGAAGGTCTCCGAACCGGAACGCCCCTCGCCTGCGTTAGCTCTCTCTGAGCAGGAACGACAAGAGGTGCTGGAGGTCTTGCATAGTGATCGTTTTGTCGATTGTCCACCCGCTCAGGTGTATGCCACGCTGCTGGACGAAGGACAATACCTCTGTTCAGCACGGACCATGTATCGTATCCTGGCCGAACAGGACGAGGTTCGAGAACGCCGAAACGTCAGGCAGCATCCACAGTACACCAAGCCTGAACTGCTGGCCACGGAGCCCAATCAGGTCTGGTCCTGGGACATTACCAAGCTCAAAGGGCCTCAGAAATGGACCTACTTCTATCTCTACGTGATCCTGGACATCTTTAGTCGTTACGTTGTTGGTTGGATGGTGGCCCCGCGTGAATCGGCCACCTTGGCCCAGCGACTGATCAAAGACAGCTATGTCAAGCAAGGTGTTGAGCCTCATCAGTTAACCGTTCATGCGGACCGAGGTTCACCGATGACTTCGAAGGTCGTGGCCAACTTAATGGCCGATCTGGGGATCACCAAGACGCATAGTCGTCCCCACGTCTCGAACGACAATCCCTTCTCGGAGAGTCAGTTCAAAACGTTGAAATATCGTCCCGCCTTTCCGGTTCGGTTTGGCAGTCTCCAGGACGCTCGGGCTTTTTGCGTTGAGTTTTTTGCTTGGTACAATACTCAGCATCGCCATTCAGGCATTAGCTTTTATCGTCCCGAAGATGTTCATTATGGCCGAACGGGTATTTTGCAGAAACGACGACAGGCCGCTTTGGATGAGGCCTATCTTGCCCATCCAGAACGCTTTGTACGAAAAGCACCAGAGGCCAGTGAACCTCCTCAAGCGGTGTGGATTAATCCACCGGAAAACATGCAAATGAAACCAACGGAACAGCTTAAAATGAGAGCTTAATTTTGAAAAGGAACTGTCTCAAATCCCTTGACACGCGCCGGTTAGAGGTTGTGTTTGACACGGTTTCTTAATTCTAGAACTACCTTTATTACTCTGTTGCAAAATTGGCGAGGTTACCTGGACAACATGACTAGGTAACCTAGTCACAACTTCGAACTCACGCTGTTCTACTTGGCATTTTTGTCCAGGTGAAATCAACCGGTAGTTTCCCTGTATAATACCCCGCTTAGACAACACCCCTGCCCGAGTAGATAGTTGTAAGGCTGATCGAACCTTGGGGTGTCTTTTGGCCCAGAGGTGCCGATAGCAACTCTTCGAGTTGATCCAAATGATCATATCCAGATTCTTAAGCTCTCGAATACACCTCGAAACGGTTCTCGGTGACAATGCAAATTCCTTTGCCAAGATGTCATTCCGCTGATAACACCCTTTAATCCCAAATGCCCAGATTTTGCCATAGACCAGTTTTGCATTCGAACTAAGATCGCCCATTGAAAGACATTCAGATGGAATTAAAAGATACTGGTATTTTTTAACGTCAGACATTTTAGATGTTCCTTTTTTCATCACAAACCTCATTTATAAAAATAGTGGTCATCAGAATTTCAAGGGACATCACCCTTAAACAAAGTCGCTACTAATTCCGACCATATTCGAACAAATTTTCAATTCAAGAAGCTCCATGGCTTACACCAAAAGATCTCGCTGTTCAACCTCCTGGTAACTAGGGTTTTGGCTCCCCAGCAACAGCTCCCCCAACAGACAGTCGAGAGAGCTTGACCATTGGCACTGTGAATGATATAATTTTTGCACAAGTTCTTTTGGGGCCGCCGTAGCCGCGGCGGCTTTTCTAATTTTCATTCTACAACTCCTAATTCTAATCGTTTTTAAATTACCAGTACTCGAATCTCGACAACGTAACTTTAAGCCGATCATGCAAGTGCAAAGCCGTTAACCTTTACCCTAACCACATTCCTTCGGTGGCGGTTTGCCTCTTGAAATAATAGCTATAAGTTCTTTACGGATGTTAGCTACAGCTTGAAGATCATATAACCGAAGTCTGCCTGCGCGGGCAACTGGCCTGATGTGCTTTCTGGTTCGCAAAATGTACTGGACTTGGTGCAGGGGACAATCTAGTTCTTCTGCTATGACTCCAGGCGTCCTTAGCCTTGGAACTAAAACATTCTTCATCACAACGTACCTCAAAAAAAATGGCGGCTTACAAAGGTACTGAAGTGTTCACGGCTCCCCCATTAAACACCTGCAGATGCAGAACTTAGTGAACCTGCGTGTTCATGAACATACCTATGAACACGAATGATGAATAAGAATTTAGACCTTCTTGTAGCGTTTGATTTTAGATCCTTCGTCATCCAAAGGGCTTAGTTCGATATCCTTTCTCTGTGCCTGGTAGAGCATGGCTAATTTACGACGTTCATGAGATGACATTTGGGACACCCTTTTGCGATCTCTTGGGCCAGCTTGATTGCATAGTTCCATAAGAATCATGTCAATTTCCTCCTCAGGCAGGTGTTGAGCAGGATCAGGTTCCGTGCTTTGAGGGATTGAACTCAACGCAAAGTCATTGAGGCTTTTAGCTTGAGGTATTCTTGGTTTTTTGGTTGCCCCTCTCCAAGTTGTAAGAATTTTGGATGAATTTATTGCTTTAGATACAAGTCCTGTAGAACAAGTCAGTCTGTCAGCTAAATCTCGCACATTTGTATATGGTAGCCCAGATGACACGATGTTTACAAGTTTCCCAACAACCTTATCTAACGAGGGCTTCTCCCTGCTGCCATCAGCAGTGATGTCAATCTCACTTAGAAAGCCATTACCGGCAAGTTCATTTTTCAAATCATTCGCCAAATAAAGCACAGTATTGACAGCTTCACTCTTTGTCATCTCTCTTAGTTCCCGTGCCGTATCAACTACCCCCATGACCATCTCCCACAGACTGGAACAACTGATGAACAATGACTTCAATTTCAAATGCTTAATGTAAAGAATACATTGATCACAAGGATTCTGATCATCTTTACTGAGCCAGCACAAGTCCTCATCACATTTGCAGCCTAAATATCTATTCGAAAGGTCATAAAATCCTATCTGGTAGAATGATTCAACAATATCTGCGACAATGCCCGTAGCCCGGCTTAAAACTGATGTCCTTATGCCACATTTGTCTATTGCTTCACCCAAATCAAAAAGCTTTGGAATAAGATTCGGTAGAGTTCTTGAAATGTAAGCAGGCCTGACACTCTTCTTCTCTATGCCGATGTATATAGCATACTCCCAAAGTGGTTCCATAATTACTCGCCAGGACATTGATCGTCTCTGGTCGAATGAACTATCCATGACTTTCGGATCAAAATTCGGATCCAAAACTCCCAAATCAAGCATCCCTTCATGGTTCAGGTATATAAAAATCCATGACTTCGGCCATTCAATATCCTGCCAGCAATCCTTCTCATATAGGAACAAACACTTGAGCATATATTCAAGCATACACCCTTCGATTTTAAATATAGGGCCATCATAATGAGCAAGGTTGAACATTATGAGTAGAAGCTTATCCTCATCACTTAGAGGATCATGCCATGATCCATCTTTGGGGAGTATATCTACTGGATTTGTATTCACGGAAGGAGCTTCTATACTTAACTCGTAGTCAACAAAATAGAAGTATTTGTACGGCGTACGAATCGGATATAACGCATAGTAGCTCAACCAGGGAGAATCACCCAGACCACTGCTTGCATATTCAGTCATTCATCAACATCCACTTTTTGCCCAAACAGCAGTAGCGGGGTGGATGTGAGCCCGCCACTGCCGTCTAGGCGATGACTTAATTCACCGGGAGCTACCCGGTCAAATACAACTTTAAATGATCAAATGAGAAGATGCAAGTCTACCGCTGTACGGGATGAATTTTGATACAAGAAGTGTTAATAGTGCCAAGGTTCGTTACAATCTGAAATTCCTTTTGGTTTGCACTATTCATCGAACGTTGATGTACGTTAGCACTCATGAAGTGCGCATAAGCACTCACTAAATGTCCGTTTTTAGATCAAATACCGCATATCCTACTAATCCCACCAAACTGTGTACGTAAGATGCCTAAAAAAATATTTAAACGTAGGGAGTATGTGCGGCCGCCTTAACCGCTTGATTTTATTCCCAAGGAAGGACCCAACAATTCTCTTTAGAATGAGGGATCTTTAATCATCATTTCACACCTTTGATCGTTTAAGCTACTGACAAAAATCAGACAATTTGAACAGGCACTTCACGAACCCCTCTTTGATGATCGGACAAAGGGTCTGCTGGGCCCTAAACCTCCTATCTCCAACTCAGCCTTTAACAAGGGTCAATAATATATACTCTAATTCATTAAAAGGTAAAGGCCGGTCAATGACCGGCCCTGGTAAATCCTTGTCGATAACGAAGGTGCTCTTTCCTACGGCACTTGATACTGAATATGCAGGACCGGATTGTTCTCAAAGACACGTTCGCCTTCGCTCACTTGGATCTTCAAAACCATTCCATTGCCCATTAACCAATCTGGACGATCCACCACTTCCTGGATGATACTGCTGAGGTCAGGGCTGTTGTAATAATTTGGAAAGACGTAGGTCTCCGGAGACCAGGATACGGATGCTGTGGTCATCGACCGGCTTGAGAGGTCGTAGGCCGTAGTGGTGAAGGGTTCGGCATCGTCGCTAGCCTGGGCCCAAACCTCCAGGCTGCAGGTGCTACTATCACTTTCATCAGCTTGAACCGTCAGGTAGGCATCGAGAATCGTGGCACCTTGAGGAACACCAACCCCGGAGAAACGCAGGCCAACCAAGATCTGGTGATTCATATATTTCAGATCCAAATCGGTATCGGTCAGTTCCATGACACCATCTTCGTCTTCTTCCACATCATCCTGGTCTGAATTCACGGCCGCGGTGACCACACCTGTGGGGTCTCCGGTAGGCGTTGATGGTGTAAACGACATATTGTAAACATAGCCGCAGTCGTACGAACCATAACCACTGGTATCCTTGATATAGATCCAACGCATGACGTGAGGACCCGACAAGTTGAACTGATGGGTCACTGACTGCGTGCCGCTGACACCAGAAAGTTCATCGAGCAGTACGCCATCAGCATAACATTGTAGGTAATCGCTGCTAGCTTCACTATACGATCGCCAGTTGAAGCTGGCCGTACCAGCGCCATCAATGAACGCAGACATCCAAGTAAACTGACTGTCTTCGATCTCGCCACTGGTGGGCCAATCAAAGATGGTGGGAGACCAATCGGCATCGCCACCGGTGCGAACCTCTCCATTGTAACCCAGGGTCGAGGCCAATAAACCAAAGGCCTGACGATTTTGGACTTCATGGGCGCCGAGATCAGGAACTCCGACGATACGAGGTTGACCAGCGATATCGACGTCTAATAGGGCATCGCTATTATGGGCATTGTCAATGGCACTGGAATCGTCCGGCAGGTAATAACCGTTGACAAAGCAGGGATCCTCAAAGACGAATTGTCCGCCATTTTTGTAAGCAATGGTACTGTTGTCACTGGCCTTGATCTGGGTATCAGTCTCGATACCACCTTCGATTAAACCGGCAGTCATGTTGGGGGCAGGGCTACCGTCAATGTGATAGTCACCCACACTAGAGGAGCGGTTGCCCCAGAAGATACTGTTGTCAACCGAATCGAAGCCAAAGAGACCACCGGCATCTACACTGGCGGTATTGTCCACGAAGGTGCTATGGGTACAAGTGGATTCACTGGTCGTTATCGGAAGGTAGATTCCTCCACCGGTGGCTGCACTGTTTTGATAGAAAACACAATTAACCACTTTGACTAGGTCATCAATGTCGGTGTATACTCCGCCACCATAACCACTGGCACTGTTCCCTAAAAACTCACAGTTAACTAGGGTCACGTCACAATCATAGCCATACAGACCACCACCATTACCAGTGGTGTGGCAATTGACGATGCGACACTGTTGGAAGATCAAGTCACTATTGGTGGCATAGACGCCACCACCGGAACCGGTGAGGTTATTGCTGTCGGTAATGGTCAGGCCTTTGATCTGGCAGTTCGAACCGCTTGGGAAGGTCAGGACCGGGCCATCGCTGCTGTTGGTCAGGATGGTGGCAGCGACTACATTGGGATCGTTGGGATCGGTCCCACAGAGGGTGATATCCAGACCATCCAAGTCAAGGGCTACATCATAGGTTCCCGTTTGAATCTGGATGACATCGTCGTTACTGGCGTCATCCAAAGCGGCCTCGATGGTCTCGTAACTACCGCCACTAGTGAGGTTGGTCGCCACAAAGCTGGCGGTCTCGGACGGGAGGGTGACGTAGCTGTAAGCAGTTGACTCGCTCTGGTTACCAGCAGCATCGCGAACCTGAAGAGAAAAACCATAGGTCGCTTCTGGGGTCAAACCTGTAACGGTGTTGTTAGGATCCATGCGCCAGCCACTATTGAAATTGGGGTCAGGATCATTGCAATCAAACCGATAGAGAACCGGCCCACTGGCGTCACTGGCAGTGACGGCCCTCATGGTGACCGTATTACAGTCCACGGCCACTGGAACAACATCCCAAGCCACCGGGCTCGGGGGGATCTCGTCAGCGTCGAAATATTCGTCAGCCCCGATATCCACCGTGCCATTGACCGTTCTCAACTCGCCGTCGATATCGGTGATGGGCTTGGTGACGCTATTGAGCCCGGCATCCACGCAGGGCGAACTCGAACTAAGGTGATAGTCATCGACCAGCAACGGATCACTGCCCAACAAGACACCGCCTTCGAGTTGGCCGATGGGGTTACCATTGAGATAGGCAGTGCTGCCACTCAAGGTCGCCCCCTGGATCAGGCAGGAGTAGAGGTCGGGGCTATAGATATTACCTGAGGGATAGGGAGTCGGTGTATTGCCGGCAAAGAGACAGTTGATCAGGTCAAAATCTCCGTTGCCTTGATAGATACCCCCACCGGCACCGGTGCTGATGGCGGTATTATCAACCACCGTACAATTCGAGAGGGTCAGGGCCCCGTTCATGGAGATCCCGCCACCGTCCTCAGTGCTGGTGTTATCCACGAAGACACAACCACGGATGACGGCTGCTCCGGGATTACCGCTGCAACGCAGCCCACCGCCATCGACGGCCTCGTTGTTCTTGAAGAGGCAGTTAGTCAGGACGGCTGGGTTACTCGCACTGGTATAGCTATAGAGTCCACCGCCTTGATCCTCACTGCTGTTGTTATAGATCTGACAGTTGGCCAGAGAGGGACGGCTGGAATAGATCGCTCCACCATGGCCCAGGGTCTCGTTGTCGTGTACGCTGCAACGCGTCATGGTCAGATCCGTGACGTAAATCGCTCCACCGCCTCGATCGGCCTGGTTCTCATAGAGTTCACAATCCGAGAGGGTTACGGTGCTGCCGTAAATCGCTCCACCGAAACCTTTGAAACCATCGGCGAGGTCTGCGGTGTTGTCGTGTAAGATACAGTCCGAAAGGAGCAGTTCACTACCGGTGTAGGTATAGATCGCCCCGCCGTTGCCCGTGGTATTGTAACTCAACACACAGTTCGATAAAGCCGCACTGCTGTATCCTTGCACTTGGATCGCACCGTTGACATTGGGATCGTCGGCCCCAGTGATGGTCAGGCCTTCGAGACGGCTGGTCACGGGGTCTTCCCAGGTCTCACCCTGGAACACCACGATCGGGGCACATTGCGAGGCATCCAGGATCGTGGCTGCGACCACATAGGGATCTTCCGGATCCGTGCTGCAGAGGGTCAGGCCACTGTTGTAGACAAAGGTAAGCGGCTCGGTCAGGCTGTGAGTTCCGGGTTGTAATTCTAGGTGATGGCCGCTGGCCGCCTCGAACATTGCAATGCCCAGGTCCTCATACCAGATACCTAGTTCCACGTCACGGACGATACTGTCCTGGGTCCAGGCCCCGGACTGGGTCGTCACCGTCAACGACGAAGAAGGACCGGTCACGTAATCCTCATAGCCGTAATCCCCACGACGAGCCTGAACCGTGAAGGTATAGCTGGTGGACGGTTGCAGGCCACGAATCTCACCAACCGGAGAATCCTGCCAGTCGCTGGTGAAGTTCGCATCACTGCAGTTAAAGCGATACTCGATCGGAGCGCCCAGTGTACTGGGAAGAACCGCCTCCTGGGCCGCAATGATTACGCAGGTCTTGCCTTCATAATGGATGGGGGTATTGTCGTCCCAGGCCATGGGATCGGGGCTGGGATAACGATCATCCAAATCGGTGGTGGCAGAAACGGCTGAGGCCCAGTCACACACGTTACCAGCCGTGTCGCGGAGTCGATAGCTGTACCAATAGGCCGTGTCATCGTACAGACCGCTGTCGGTCCAAGAGGCAAGGTCATTGCCGATACCACTGCCGATCTCTACCCAGCCACTGCTGCGAATCACGTCGTCATCCGTGACCGTGCCCGTACTCGAAACCCGGGCGAATTGAACATCGCTGGTGTCCCCGTAATCGTAGTCATCTAACAGACAGGCCTTAACATAGTTATAGCCACTATTCAAATAAAACGAACTGCTGCTGCTCGTTAACGACGGGGGCGTGTTATCCGTCCAGACCGTCACTAGATCAGAAGCCTCACCCACATTCCCGGCCCCGTCGCGGGCCTGAACTGTGAAGGTAAATGCCGTGTTGATCGGTAGATTACCAATCGACCAAGCCCTGACACTGTTAAAATCGCGAGTATAATTGGGATCACTGAGACATTCAAAGCGATACTCGACAGTTGAATCAATATCGACCGCCTCGACAGCTTCCATCATTATTGTACTCAGATCGCTGGAAACGGTCGGTTCTTGTAACCATTGCATTTTCTCAGGAAAGGGGGGTAAATCATCATTAGCACCCCAAGTAACACTACTCGCTGAAAATTCTTCAGATTCTGAACTGCTCATTTCTTCAGGATAATCATTATTCGCATCAGCTAGGTGATATTGAATAGTATATACACTTTCCAATGTCGCACTTTCATCAATCCAATAAGGAGTAACGATTAAACCACTTGTGATGCCAGTGGTTTTATTATTAAAAGAGTAACGTGTAGATGATAAAATCGTGGGATCAAGATAGTCAGTGCTAATGCCTGGAGAGATCATTCCCACCAAAGATTTGCCAGGAACTCCATTTACGGCTTGAATTACCCTGCCCGCTGCAGGCATTTCGTATTGTTGATACCCTGACAGGATCGTTTCTGAAACTGGAGCGTGTTTAAAACGAGCCTTAACAGCACATTTATATACGGCTCCCAATACAGGTTCACTTATAGTATACTGATGTTCACTGCTCCAAGCTTGACCATTAGTAGCATTCACACCGACAAATAAATACTCTACAGGATATCCAATATCACTATCTAATGATTCATAAGGAATCCCTCCTTCCAAAAGGGGAGCATGAGATTCTATGGAAGTAAATGTTAATGAGCTATTGTCAGGATTAGATATACCGCTAATATACGGTTGTGGAGTGGGAGGTATATTTTCAATATAAAACGCCGATCTTGTCTTTTCTACATTATCCTTATCATAGAGAACTGCTTGATATACCCCTGAATAGATAAAAGAAACGTCTTCCAGAGTATCTCCATCAACTCGCTTTAATTTAAATTCAACATAACCATCAGTTGTCGCTTGGGAAGTTGAAAAGAGTACTACGCCATTGGTGTTATCCAATAATTCCTTAACATGACTATGAGTGCTTACACTCAAATATCCTGGTCGCTCCAAGGTGATATAGTCTGCATTACCTGTCGTTTTCGCCCAAATGGCATTTCTAAAGTAGATTCGGACTACTTCATCTGTATTTTCATCCACCGGTTCATAATACCTGAAAGGATCTGTTAGTGTATACACCCTCGTTAAATCACCATGATATTCATCAGCTCCCCAATCCCAAGGAGTTGTAGTCGAATGCGTTAAACGAAATGCCTCGGTCTCATTATCAATATCCGTTTCAGCCTCAGTTGATACAGAGTCTGTTTTATCGATACAACTCGAATTACCTACAATATGCCAATCAATCTCAGGTTCCAGAGAGAGAAAGGGATTCTCTATCTCATTTCCATTGCTTCGATATGTAACATCATAATATGTATTTGATATTTCATTGCTAGAGGCATAATTAGTTAAGGATAACGTACCTGAATAATTCTTTATGACCTTCCCCGAATCACTCTCACCTGTATTACCCCAAAAAACACTATTTTTAACAACTGCTCGCCCATCTTCAGCTGTTTCAATGGCTCCACCTTCAAACATTAAGGCTCTATTGCCAATAAATGTACAATTTTCACAATCTATTTCCTTGCCTAAGGGTGTATTTTGTATAGCAATGGCACCAGCCCAGTCAGCTTTGTTATCGACAAATATACAACGTTTTATTGGTATAGTTTCACCATTTTCCTCAATCGAAATTGCTCCACCATATCCTGGATCACTACTTGCAGTAGATGTAGTTTTATTATCAATAAACTTACAACGATATATTCCACAATCCACTGAGTCGCCACCTTTTAGGATATCAAGCCCCCCTCCAATGACATAGGATTGATTACCAGAAAAATTGCTATTTGTTATCATATATTTCACACAAGAATTCAAGGAAAGAGCCCCTCCTGCTCCACCTGATACATTCGCTGTATTTGTAATAAAATTACTATCGGAAATAGTTACCTCACTATTGTAAATATAAGCACCCCCGCCAGCTCGTTCACTGATGTTGTTTTGGAAGCGACTGCCATCAATAGTTAATTTCGCATTACTCGCATATACCCCCCCTCCTTCAGAATCACATGTATTATTGTAAATACGACACCCCCTCAACTCTACCACATCACAATCGGTCACAAAAATCCCTCTTTCACTATTTTCATGGATGGATGTATTAATTATGTCACTATTAGCACCTTCTAACTGGATACCCACTTCACAATTTCTTATTTCGCAATCTTTAACAGTAATCGATTGGGTCGTTAATACATTGTCACCAAAACCTTCAATTACAAGACCTTCACTGCTGAACTCAAGCAAATCTCCATCCCCTTTTCCATCAAGGATGATATTATCAAGTATTAAGTTAACATTCCAAGACTCATTTTTAAGAATACTTTGACCAGAAATCCCTTGTATAATGGTTGCTAATTCTCTAGGTTCATCGGCAGTCTCTTCCGTTCCTTCAAATCCACCACGTATCACCCAGTTTGAGAAAAGGTCACCATCTAATGAATATGTCCCTTGATAAGCGTCAATCCTCGATTCATTTTCAGTGATCCATATTTCGGCAGGATTTGAATATTTTATCGTTGTCCCAAATGTGGAAATAGCTTCCTCAATCGTTTTAAATGCGGTATTCCAGCTAAAACCATCCCCTGATGAATCAACTCGATAATCAACATGCAATGGGCCTGCAAAATAAAGTGTATGCACATTCACACGATAAGCAATCTCTCCAGAAGAAGCATTAACGGTACATATATTTTGTAGCCCTGTTCCTATAGGCGTATTGTCTTTGGGCTGAACAGTTACATTGATATGCCCCTCAACCAGCCCCGCAGACCCACCAATATTCCAAGTTAACTCTCTTCCATCAATGATATTTGGCCACGGATCAGCCTCAATAGTCGTTAAATCAACCTCATCAGGCAGAACATCTCTTATCGTTAATTCTCCAGGAAAAACGCCTTGTATATCATACTTTATTTTGTATTGCACAGGCTCATAAATAATTGCATCTTTATCTACGTCATATCTACCACTTCCTCCGTTATCTGCATTAACAATCTCCTTGCTAAAGTTAACAAGTGGAAGCGCCCCATCGGGTATAGAGATAAGACACTCTACAGATTCTCCGATGACACCAAGACTAATGGGATGTAATTCAGTTGGTGAATTCCCCTGGCATGAATACACCTCTCCATAACCATTACGAAGAGGATTGCCCGTCCCAATATATAAGCAATCACCATCAGTACACATACTTTTAATCTTATCATGGCCCGACCATGTTGTATATTCAACCTCCAGGTTATACCATGTAGAGTCATCAGTTAAGTATCCCAACTCATCACGATCTCCGACATAAAACGAGCCATTATATGCTTCCAACTCCCAATGACCACTTCTATCTGTTGTATGCCCCCGTACTCGCCTCCAATAATCGCCAAGTACACTTTCACAACTAGAACAAACTCTCTCCGCAGGCTTCAATCGAACATATATTGCCCCATCAAACGATGAAGCATAAAGCCTCTCAAAACCATCCTCACCATATTCATCTGTTAGTGTGAAAGGTTTGAAATCCCATATACAACTTGCATTAAAACCAGGGATTCCAGTAAAGATTAACTCGTCAGTCGCCTCTCCTTCTTGGTAAACAGCAACGTTGTCATGGAAGTTGTCACCTATAAACAAGCCGTCCAGATCATCATCAGGATCCTCCCACTCATACAAACATGCGACACCAGACGTAATTCCAGCAGAGTAAAGAGCCTCTTCTTCACTCCACTCCCCATCATAATATAGATACAAGGCCCTTTCAATTCCTGCATATAGTTGGCCATTGTATTCCCCCAAAAACGCCTCATCGTCATCATCACTATCAAACACAAGCTCCCACGCCTTGTCATTATAATATGTTTTCTTATAAATCTTCCCCACATCTGTACCAGCATACAATTCGTCTTCATAATAAAGAAGCGAGCATACATATCCATCATCAGCTATACCACCAAACGATGGGGTTATTGTATACCACTGCTCACCATCCCAAAGTTTAACTGCAGCATAACCCTCTGAGTCTCTAATACCTGCAACAATTAAAGCATTAACTGTTGCCGGGGCACAAACCAATAAAGACAAAGTCGCAATAGTAAATATTTTTAACATTGCTTTTGGTACTAACATTTTATATCCTCCCTGATATAAGTGTTTAATTAGCTCTCCGATATTATGATCGTATAATTGGCATCTCTAAACCAATAATCCAACTGTATTTGTATATCCTGTACATCCACTTTACCATCAGTGTTAATATCACCATTGATCCCAACATGACTTCTCTGCGACTGACTTGCCTCAATTGTCCCCCCATACATTCCCATGTTAAGACGTCCCCCATTAGGAATCCCTTCATATAACGTGGCACTTTCAGGATCACCAGCATCAATACAGGGACTTGTGACGTTATCCTGAATCCACCTATTCAACGATGTATCCCAATGTCCAATCTCGCTTTTAAGGTGATAGTCTCCTATTGCAAAGATATCATCCCATAACTCATCAGGTGTGCCATTGTCATTCCTACATCCAATATCAACAAAACAAGGATCGACATCAATATTCCCTCCCAAATCTTGTCCAAAAGTTGTGTCCCAAGTAAAACCACTGCCCCCACAACGCTCAATATTACTATAAGAAATCAATACATTTTCAGAAATGCTGTAGATTTCATCACTAGACATACCGGCGGTATCCATCCATAGAATACAGTTAGAAAGCGTAATTGCCGAAGAAAAGGCATTGAAAACTCCTCCTCCATACCCATTACTTACCGTTGAATTACCTACAAACACACAATTCTCCAAAGTGACCTCACCACGATTATAGAGCCCTCCGCCACTTTCATAAGCTGAATTACCTACAAACAGACAATTATTCAAACGACTACTTCCTCGATTGTAAATCCCTCCCCCTGTTTTCCCATAATTCCTCATAAACGAGCAATTATTTAACCGTGCAAAACCGCCATCGATCCACATTCCCTCACCATAATTCCGAATAAACGAACAGCCAATCATCCATGTATCGCTTTTGTCTAACATGACTCCATACCCACAATTCTCTTGAAACGAGCAATGGTTAATACTAAGAGTACTGGCATCACTCCATATAGCTTTGCCTGAATTGCCTGTAAATGTACATGAATTGATTTGTAGATGGCTAGATTCTACATATATAGCTGCATAATCAACAGCACCCAAAATGACAAATCCATCGATAGTCGAGTCACCAATATCGACAATCGTAATGATTTGATAACTATTATCATCCCGCGTCGACTCTTGCCATAAATCCCAAGGATCGTTAACTTCCTTGTCGTTCTCCCACAAATCCCCGGACAAAATGGTTTTGTAAGTCTCGGTATCACATGCATTGGGATCGGCCGCTTCAATCCCAGCAAAACCTCCATAAAGAGATAGCCCATTCGAGAATCTAAACGTACTCTCTCTGTCACTATGTCCAAGCCTTCTGTCTGGCGCGTAAATGCCCTGAGCAACCCGAATTTCAACTTCCCCTTCGAATTTATTTGCATCCGCTAATCCATCCTGCAAAAACCGGTAGGCCGTCTCCCAGCAAGTTCCATCTCCGCCCAAAGCCGCATCATCATCCACATAAATAATCTCGCCAGCCCAAGCCGGAGTAACCAGCATAACCGCTAAAATCAGTACAATCCATCTCATCGCACATCTCCCTTTAGACATATATGATTTATGATAACAAACTCCTCGGATTACCGTGGCTTACCATAAGATATAGTGCCATCCAAGAGTCAAAAGATCACGTTTATATTTGTTTAAATTCCATATTTTCATTAGGATTCTGCTCTCGCTTTTACAAGTGACAACATCACTAAACAAAGAGGCCATCTGCACCCCTAAAGTTGATATCCTTTTTTTGATTTTCTCAATAAATCTCACATTCCATCCATGAAACCAACTCTAAGGCCTCATTATACCATTTTTTCGCCACAAATTTCATCTTTCTCACACAGAGCCACGGGGCTCACAAAGAACAGACTTTTTAAGAACCACGAAACACACCAACCACACGAACTTATGGACGCATCAACGCTTTCGCGTCTGACAGCAGGTGCCCTGCCGCTGTGATCTTCGCAATAGCCCGTTCTACAAATACATTTGCTCCACGGTCTACTCCTCGTTCACCGATGCATTTGGCTTTTACACGAATTTATCCTAATTCGTAGTTCAAGCATTGAGCTTTGTGAGCAAGGCAGAAACCTCGACCAAGCTTGTTTGACGAGAGGTTTATACCGCAACGAATATAAGAAGCTTCCTGCGTCTTGACATGCAAAGCATGTCCAAAAACTCAATGTATTTTTCGTGTATTTCGCGTCGTTCGTGGTTACTAAAAATAGAATTTCCCATCAACCGCAGAATCAAATCTCCGCAACCATCTTCCTACCAACTCCCTTCACAAAATAGCAATCCATTTTTCAAACCACACACACAGCAACCAAAAGCTTGAGTCGCTTGAGTCGCTTGAGTCGCTTGAGTCGCTTGAGTCGCTTGAGTCGCTTGAGTCGTTTGAGTCGTTTGAGTCGCTTGAGTCGCTATGATCAAATTAATCAATCACATGTTTCATGTCAAGCATCACCTTCATTGAATTTTAAGTTTTCTCGATCTTTCTCATTCGATCCGCTTGCTATTTAATCCCAGAAGAGTAAGATCAGGATGAAGCAAGGAATGGATATAAACGGAACTCACACAGAGGCACAGAGAACACTGAGGAAAAAGTGTTGTAGATTGGTTATTAATAAAACACCCACCTTTGTGATCTTCGTGGCTTCCGTGAGATAAAAAAGAGAAGCCTCACACAAAGATCACGAAGGAAAGATTGACTATAAATGCAGAACAGTTAAAAGTGGTTCTTTGTGTGCTTCGTGGCTTCGTGTGAGAACAAGGATAGTTGCAAATGACGAGCTTCATCAAAACAGTTAAGTCACTATTAGGATTGTGTTCCATCGCAACCCTGTTCTATTTCAGCGTCACTCTGGCATCCGTTACAAACCCCGAAATCCAACAACTTCTAGCAGCACCCAGTGCGGTGGATCATTTCAAGAGGCAATCTCAAAACAGGCCTGAGAATTCTCCACAGAAGAGCCCCCTGGTCATCCAGGCCGAGTTCTGGACCGCGAAACCTCCCAAACCTCCAGAGCCCAGACGGATAATCGCGAAGGAAACACACAAGCCTGAACCAAAACCTGAAATTCGACCGCAGGTATCGACTCCCAAGTTCACGGTGATCGCGACCAGCCTATCCCGCGACGATGCTGGGGATTCCCTGGCTCTGATCAGTGAGCTAGGAGGTCAACAACGCTGGGTACATATTGGAGATCAGATAGGCCATCTCGTCGTCGAAAACATTCACAATGGCAAGATCCTCTACAAAGACGGTGACCGTCAAGAGGAGTTGGCTATTGCAGAACCCGAACCCGTAAAACTCGTCACACCAACAACGACTCCCAAACGTCCATCATACGAAAATACAAGGTTTACCAATCGTTTGGCTGTCAATGAACCCAAACAACATCACCTGGACCTGTCAAGAACCTATTCCAGGCCCTTACCGAGATCATTGCGTAAGCAGTAAAAGATTAGGGAGAGCACTCAGTTGAAACACCATTGGACCAAACATCTTCTATTCTTATCTTCCGTACTGACTGCCTTCTCGATAACCGGTTGTCAGCAGATTCGGGAAGATCAAACTTTTACGCAGCCCGCAATCCCTTCCCAGACCTTTAGATTGGAACATATCAACACGACCAGGGCGAAAGAACTCTTGGCTGTACTGAATCTAAAGACGAGCATCGACCCTAACAGCCAGCTTATTACCGTTCAAGGCACTAACGAAGAACTCCATAAAGCCGAAGTGGCCCTTGATCTTATCGACAACACTGTAGACTACAGCATCATCCCATTGGGCCCGGCGGCCATCGTACGCGATTTGCCGACCAATGAACAAATTGCTCATGCTCTTGGTGAAAGGCTTTATCTGGAAGCTTCGTCGTCGGCCCGAGAGCGAGACCTTTTATTGACTGGCAAGGACGGCGAAGCAGGCGATATTAGACGTATCGTCGATGGAGCCGGACACCGCCAGACAAAAAAAGGGCCGGTTGAAGCCAGATCAAGCTTGCAGATACAGCCTGTGGTAGGGACCTTTATCCGTCCACCAAGGCATACAGACATGGGCATCTTGATCGATCTATACGATGATGCGGTGATCGCCATTGCTCCCCAAGCACTGACCCCTAAGCTCCAAGAGTTGGTGCGTCATGGAATACCCATAGATCCACCTCGGCCTATCCAACTGGTAGAACCTATTGCCGAGGCCAGTGAGTCCAACATCGTTGCTCCCACTCCTGAACCTACCGCATCAACTGCATCTAAACCAAGCCCACCCCGTAAACCCATTGTCATCGAAAACAAGGAGGTCACTCCCCTACCCCAGCGAGGCATACTCAAGCCTACCCTGCGTTCTCAGCCTCCAGTCCTGGTCAACTTGACAACCATGGAACTACCCGATCCCAATCGTGTGCTGGAGTTAACCCTGCCAGACAAACTCAGTCTTATTCAACTGTTAGACCTGGCCGGTGAGTACCTCCAGTTCACCTATATCTACGACCCGCAAAAGGTCAGGGACGAGGTCGTGACCTTAAAGATGCACGGCAAACAACAGGGCCTACTCACGATTCAAGAACTCTATTCCCTACTGGAGACCGCCTTGAAATTCAAGGGACTGGCCTTGGTTCGGCAACAAGATCGCATCGTACATGTAGTCCCTGCCAACGAGGCGTTGCAGTCCGATCCCTCCCTAGTGGATCCCAACGGAGGACAGCTCATTCCAGGCGATACTGTGGTAACGGGCATTTTTCATCTGCGTTATGTGGCGGCCGACCAGGTGGCCCCGGTAATCGAAGGAATGCAGTTGTCCCTCAGTCTCAACACCATGACCGAATCCCAGACCCTGCTGGTGACCTGCTATGCTCATCGCATGCAGCGTATCGCAGACTTGATTGCGATGGTCGATCGTCCCGGTGAGGTTAGGGAGTTTCGCTTTCGCCTGCTCAAGTACACCTTAGCCTCGACCTTAACCGACAAGGTCATGACCCTATCAGCTGCCATGGGAGCCGGAAACTTAACCGTCTCGGACAACGAGCCCAAGCCGGGCAAGCCAGGACGTACAACGGCGACAAAAACGGCAACAGTCTATCTGGACACGGACGATCGCACCAATCGCGTACTGATGATAGGATCGGCGGAACAACTGGATCTCATCGAGCAACTGATCGACACACTGGACGTGGCCCAACAGGATCTACGCCAGATGCGGATCTACGATATTCGTCACAGCCTGGCCGCAGACGTGGTCAGTAAATTGGAAGACCTGGGTCTGTTAGCATCTTCGGGGCAAAGAAGTTCGACTCGTACGCCTGGACGAGGCAATCCCAATGATGCGCGTGAGGGCATTCAGGAGCCACTCGACGAAAATCCCCAGGTAGTCATCATTGAAGAAACCAACCAACTGTTGATCAATGCCACACCCGAGCAGCATCAACGTCTGGAACAGGTCATTGACCATGTCGATGTGGTAGCTGTTGAGTTCCGCACCACCCAAGTCTATGACATCCACCATATCAGCGCGGAAGACACCCTGACCAAACTCCAGGATTTTGGTGTACTGGAATCCTCTCAAAATGATGACCGTATGCGACGAGGCAGGATCACCGATCCCGAAGATGAAATCGGAATCCCCGGACAAGAGACCCCGCCTGCAGTCATCGTTTTGGAGGGTACCAATCAGTTACTGGTCAAGGCTACCGAGCTACAACACCGCGAGATTCACAATACCCTGGCTCTTATGGACCACGAGGCCATCGACCCGGTGATTCCCTATGAGATCTACTTCCTGGAAAATCAAAAACCGTCAGACATTGCCGCGGTGCTGGAGAAACTGGTTCAGGCGTCTCAAGATAAGGAAGGCAAGGGTGAATCCGTTTTCAAAAATGCCGATGACGAGGTCGTGATCGTCCCGGATGAAGGGACCTTCTCCTTGGTCGTTTATGCCTCACGCAAAAATCAAGACTGGATCGGCAAACTGATCGATGCCCTGGATCGACGTAGATCTCAGGTCTTGATCGATGTCACCTTGGTGGAGGTCTCCAAAACCGATCAGTTCAACTACGAGTTGGATTTGATCTCCAGTATCCCGGATTTAAGTGCCACCAGTGGTTTGATGGAACCCATTGTGGGTTCCGTAACGGCCCAATCAGTCCTGGAGAATCTGACCGGCAGCAATCGCAGCCGTTTCATCGAGATGCAATCCAGTGGGGGTAGTGCCAACGGCTTCTACGGTGATAAACATATCATGCTCCTGCTTGATGCCATGCAGCAGAAAAACTATGGGCGTGTATTGGCCAAACCCAAACTTCTGGTCAACGATAACGAGACCGGCAGCATCGCCACCACCGAAACGACCTATGTCGAGACATCCACCCAGGCCGTGCTCTCCGGGAATACCGAGGCCATTACCACCTCCGTCACCTACGACGGTTACGATGCCGGGATCACACTCAATATCACCCCTCATATCAGTGACGGTGACCTATTGCGTCTGGAAATCACCTTGGACCGTGCAGATTTCACCGCCACCGAAGGTGAGGCCCCTCCCGATACCAGTGGCAGCAACGTCAATACCGTGGTTACCATCCCTGACGGCAGTACCATCATCCTTGGCGGTATGCTCAAGCTCAACCAAAGCAAAGGTGCCAGCAAGGTCCCCCTATTAGGCGACCTGCCCCTCGTCGGAGTTCTCTTTCGCACCGCTGCGACCAGCGACATCCAGAAAAGGCTCTATGTCTTTGTCAAGGCCGAGATCATCCGCCCGGACGAAACCCTGTCAGGCTATCGGGATATGGAGCGAATCAGCCAGCAAAACCGCGACGCCTTTGAACAACACGAACGAGAATTCCAGCAGGAAGAGGCCTGGCCCGGTGTCGAACCTGAGATCACCCAACCCGAGCGGGTACTTGAGGCGAGATAAAAAGCTTAGCTTGTAAATAATGGATAAAGATGGATCAACCAAAAGCGGGCGTGTAATAACGGCCTTCTGTGTTGGTAATATACATTGATCCTATTCCTTTTCCTTCTGATTGACAATACCAGCTAAAGCTAACAGGGCCATTTTGATATGACCTGGCAGATTTGGCCACACTTTAATTAATTGAATCAAGTCTGTGTCATGATCAGATATGCGCACCATATTTGCACCAAACATCTGTTTTGAACTGTCTGGCAACTGTTTAGACTTGTCATAACAGTGTTGATCTAAACCTTTTGAACCACCAGACTTGCATGGTTGTGACGAAGAAGTGTTGATTTTCTGTGCTTCTTGTGTTTCACCCAAATTCGGGTTCGATTCCCCCCGGCTCCATTCGACTCGCTATGCTCGCTCATGGCAGGCCATTTGAGTACAAGAACAAAGATAGCTTACCCAAATGAATCAATGAAATGGACGCGAGTTGAATGTCCTACCTGCCCCGAGTTTATCGAGGGGAGTAAGGGAGCGTAGCGACCGCATCGAAGGGCTTTATACGAAGCCGGACACCACGTATGCAGATAGCATTAAAGCGTCGAACTATGCCTTGGCAAGCCAACTCACCCCTTTTACAGAACTCTTTATATTGACCAAGCTTTTTAATTTGGGGTGGTCTTCTTCTCGATCTCATCACAGAGTTGTGAGCGAAACTGATTCTTCATGCTGACGGTTGCCCCGAAATCTAGATAAGGATCGGTTTGGGCATTATAGGCAGGCCAAAGTCCTTGTCCAGATGAATTGGGAGTTCCGGTCGAAGCGAACTGTACCCACAAGCGACTGATGGTCTGAGCCAGCTGTCGGTCAAGTGGGGCAAAGATACTGCCCTCCCGCCTTACTATGGCATTGAAGACGTAGTCGATCTCAGCGGCATGAATGGCATGGCCTTGATCGCTGCCCAGGCTGAAGCAATAGCGATAGGTGTGGGGATTCAGTTTGCTGTGCTCACGGGCAAAAAAGCGTGCTGCCACAGTGAACTCTTCGTCGGACTCGTTGGCATTGGAACCGATCAACAGGGGCACATTGATTTGCTCGCCCCTTTTAAACACCTCGATGGGCTGAACCGGTACACACCAGCCGTCCTGAATAACGGAGTACCGCACTCTGGCAGTCTGAGTTCCTTTCATGATCGCTTGCCAAGGTTCGTTGCGCATGGCCGTAAGAGGATCGATCTCCTGATCGGTTTGCATGGCTACGAAGAGTTGCTTACCATGACCTTCGGCTGTGGCAAGATCTGGAAGAATGTCATAGGCTCCATTACTCTGGGCAATGGCTCGATGAAACAACCCTTGGGCCAAAGGTGAAGTCATAAGGGTGCAGACTGCGGTGCCTCCAGAAGACTGACCGAAGATCGTGACATTGCCAGGGTCACCCCCCAAGGCGGCAATATTGCGTTGAACCCATTGCAAGGCGGCAATCTGATCCAACAAGCCGTAATTGCCCGACGAATGCGGTTCGGACTCCTCGGTTAACAAGGCATGGGGCAGAAATCCAAAAACACCCAGGCGATAGTTGATACACACCACGACCACCCCAAGGCGGGCCAAATGCTGACCGTTATAACTGGACGAGTGGCCGGTCGCAAATCCCCCACCATGAATCCAGACCATCACCGGATAGGGTTGATTCGATGGCGTGGGTGCATAGACGTCCAGGGTCAGACAGTCTTCACTCATGGGGGGCAAGGTAATCTTATAGCGACGGGCCAAAATATCCGACTGGGGACAGGCCGCTCCATACGTGTCGCATGCACGAACACCACTCCAAGGTTCCACGGGTTGAGGGGGACGCCAACGATTCAGCCCCTCAGTGGGAGCGGCAAAGGGAATCCCCTTGAATACACGTATGCCCTCTTCGGTCATAGATCCACTGATAAGACCAGAATCGATGGCAACAGGCGTCTGAGCTAGACCGACTTGCATCAGACCCAATACCAGTGTCAACGTTAAGACCATCCTTACCCCTTTCGGATTTCTACAGAACTGGCAGTGGAACCAGAGAGGCGAGATAGTCTTCCAATTCCGTATAGCCATCGCCATTGCGGTCGTGGTTGCCGTCATTGGGATTGTCGGGATCGAGCCCCTGCTCGATTTCCCAGGCATTGGGCATGCCGTCACCATCGGTGTCCCATCCCGCAGGTCGATGCACTTCGGGATAGTCGTCGATATAGGCCTCCCAGCCGCCCACGTCGTCCTGGGTATTGACCACACCAGGAGTGTTGGTCAAACTGCCGACAAAGTGGGTGGTGCCGTTACGGGTTTCGGCAATGATGCGTTGATCGTATTTATCCAGTTTGGGAATATTACAACCCACATCGGCCAGGACATTGTCAAAGGCTGCTTCAGCAGTATGTGTGGTCACATAGGGCTCGAAGAAGGGCTCGGTTTGAACAAAGGCGGAAAGCTCTTCGTCATGGGGCTTGACCAATCCCGCCCAGGGCTGGTCCGCACCGTAGCGTCCCTCCATGATATTACCGCTAACGTAGTAGTCCTGGGGACCGAATCCGGCGATATTGTTACGCTCGGGCATCAGCACGTGGAACACGACGGATGCCGGGCCGGGTTTGTAGTAGTTGTTGACAAACTGAACGTATTTTGCCCCCCCGTCACAGGTCCGCTTATACCAGTTGTAGACCACGTTGTTGCGAATATCCAGGCGTCCCTGGTGGCGGGAGGCCTGGTCGAGCGCCCCGGCCAAGGACCAGTTGCGACCGGCATTATGGGCGAGGAGGTTGTGGTGCAGACTCGCAACGTCACCCCCGATGGATCCACCATAACCGCCACTATACATAGGATGGTTGAGCAGGGCCTCGGAAACGATACATCGTTGGATGCTGATGTTGCCGGCTCCGCGTGTGCTGATGGCCTCATCCAGGGTCCAACAGATCGAGAGGTGATCGAAGATGCAATCACTACAACTCGCTAAACCAGTCCCATCCATGGAATGGCCCGCAAGCGTGCCCAGGCGAATACGCACGAAACGCTTGATCATGTCGTGACACCCGTAGCCCCCAAAGGTGTAGTTCCGGATACAGATGCCCGGGCCCGGGGCGGTTTGACCGGCAATGGTGATATAAGGATTGCGCGGTATGATACGGCTCTTGAGGGTAATCAATCCGCCCACGTCAAAGACCACGGTACGGGGCCCCTCGGCCTCAACCGCTTCGCGTAAACTGCCGGGACCGCTGTCATTCAGGTTGGTAACATGATAGACCTTGCCCCCGCGTCCACCGATGGCAAAGCGTCCGTAGCCCTCGGCACCGGGAAAGGCCAGATGACGAACACGAAATCGATTCACACGACCAGGCGTCACCACCCCATCTGCATTGATCTCATCCACACGCCAGGCATAATGCAACAGGCTGTTGTGATCCACGATATCGGCCACCCAGCGCGACTCATGCGTAGTTCCCAATAACAGCGAACGGGCCGGAGTTTCTACGGACAAGGCCTCGATCGCGTTAGCCTGATTGAGACTGCGGGAAAGATACACGGCATAACCCTTGGCCTGTTGAGTGGGCAACCAGCCCAATTCCACCAAGCCGCTGTCACCATCGACATGCTCGTCTCCGTCGATCGGTACCGGCTTACGCACCTGATGGAGCGGATCCTCGCCATCGATGACCAGGCCGTTGAGCACGATGTTATTGACATCCACAGGGGCGATCTTTCGTTTGGCCGTTTTGTCACGCTCCGGCAGTGACATCTCAACGCGCAGCACCCCCTTACCCTGTCCCGAGACCTCAAAGGCCTGATGGGTAAAGCTGATATCGTCGTCATGCCTGACGTCCTTGGGAGGGATCACCAGGGTCGACTGCTCTGTACCGACGATCGAGACACGATATTGACCTACGGCCCTCTTGGCCCAGAGCGAATTGTGATAGGTCGTCACGGTATGGAGGCCAGGAGTCAAGCCCTCTATCACAATTTCCAAGGCCGTCCCCGGCTTGGGATCTGAGATGAAGACACCATCACACGCGACACTGGCGTTGGCCGCCAATTCGATCTTGGACAATAAGGATTCCAACCGTTCCGTCCCCACTGGACGCAGCGTCACGGTCACATCATCGACCGTAATCTCGGCCGACTCGACAGACTGTTCGATGGGCCATTTTTCCCAATTCTGAGCACGAGTATCCCGGCGTCCTTCCTTGGCACTGATATCCAATCGAATTGGATTCTTGTTTGCGTCCTGTTGTGCATAGATCTGCATTGAAGTCAATATTAGAATTATAACAGTCAATAAACCACGATTCGTCCTATGGGTCATCACTTCTGTCCTTTCAAGTATCGAGAGCGCAAGGTATCCTTGTTATTTTCAAGTTGGGTCCAATCGATCTGTTGAGCCGGATCGATGTTATGGATGTATTTTTCGATGTTGGTGTAACCATCGCCATTGAGGTCACCCGTGGCATCTGAGGCGTCATGGGGATCGAGGCCAACCTGGATCTCCCAGTCATCCGGCATGCCGTCCAGGTCGGAATCCTGATAGGGTTCGGCCCGGTAGGCTTCATACTCGGTAAAGCCCCCCACTTGATTGATGTCCCGCACAAAACCCTGGGTCTCCGGTAGAGTCACGGTGCCGGTACGTGTCATCATCACATAACGTCGATCGTGTCCATCGCGACACGGTAAAACAGCCCCCACCTCGGCCAAGACGGTTGCCAAGGCTTGGTTCGCCGATTCAATGGGAACCGGTGCCATGGGAAGGGGTTCGTCCACGCGAATCTCAGGTAGGATGGTGGCCTCGTCATAACCTTCACCCAATTGTACCCCACCATTCCAGTTATCACGGGACACTTCAGGGTTACCTTCAACCATGTTGCCATGGACATAGGCCCTGCCGAAGTCACGCGGGACATTCTTGCCGCGTCGGGCCTCGGGTTTGAGAACACGGTAGCGTATCGGTTGATTCTCAGGGGTGGCGGGCCCCGGCTTGTAATAGTTGTTCATAATCTGATAAAAGCTTTTTTCATCGCCACCGTCAATGGAACGGCCCTGCCAGTTATAAAGCACGTTATTGATGAAGTTGAAGTCCCCATCCATCCCAACACTGGGATTGCGACTCTTGTTGGAGATAAACAGGTTATGGTGGAAGGTGCTGTTATGTCCCCCAATCGTAGCTCCCAGCCCATGAAGTGAGCCATTGACGGCCTCGGCGAAGGTAGAATATTGAATGGTGATATTCACGGTAGGCAGCTTGCGGGCACGACTGCCATCTGGGGGCTGATACACATGACGATAGAGAGACATCACCTCGTCCGATCCCCAACTCACCGAGGCATGGTCGATCATAATATTGCCGATCGCGTGTCCGCCAATCGAATCGTTACGACGCAAGGGATCCACAATGCCGCGACGCACCCGTAGATGACGAATCACCACATCATGCGTGTCAATCTCCAGGGCCTCGCCGCCAATGCACACCCCCATGCCCGGTGCGGTTTGACCGGCGATAGTGATATAGGGGGCACGAATATTAATGCGTTCCTTGAGTTGAATCAGGCCGCTCACGTTGAAGACCACAATGCGCGGTCCGCCGGCCTCACAGGCCTCACGTAAGGTCCCCGGTCCCCGATCCGCAAGGCTGGTGACCACAAAGACACGTCCTCCACGCCCTCCAAAGCTGTACATGCCTCCCCCCCAGGCCCCGGGAAAGGCCGGGATACTGGCCTGGGGCAAATCCTCCGGCTGGGCCGCCCAGGGGATATAAGGCTTACCCTTGGCTTCCCATTCCTTGACGATGGGTAAGGCCCGCTGCCAGGCCTCGTCTGAACGTTGTTCTGTTTCGGCTTCGGCCTTTCTGACCACGGATCGACGTTGAATATATTCCTCCGGAGTCATAGACGGATGCAGTAAGGAAATATAGTGACGCTCGGTGGCACTCAACTCCATCTGATCTTGCGACTCGGTCTCAGCCAGTTCCAAACGCAGGTAGTCATAGATCACCCCGGCATTGAGGGATCCGGCTGGGACCGTCAGCGTCAAGGTATTGTCCCCCTCTCTCAACAAGGCCGCATCGAACTCGACCGTTTTATCACGCCAAATCCCATGAACCTGGTGACGTACCAAGGCCCCTTCGACACGACCAAAATCGATAGTCTCGATCGCTTGCCCGTTGACGGCCAAATCCACGACGGGTCGAGATCCAGTTCCGCAGACGGCCATTCGAAGAAAGGCCCGGCCCTGGACAGCTTTGTCCAGGCCAAAAGAAATGGACCGTGGCGCAGCTCGGCCCTGACCGGCTACGCCACGGAAAGGAAGAACTTCAGCTTTGAGATCTTGTGCATGGGGCATGTGGGCATAGTACCAGTCCTGGGAAAAATCGGATTGGCCGATAACATAACGAATGTCATCAGGAAAACGTTCGGCATAGCGCAGGGGTGAGCCAGGTCGAAAAAACTCATCCCCACCCGCAAACTCGGTTGCGGTACGATTGGCCAATCCGATATCCCAGAGTTGACGTCCCCGACGCGTTGGTGACCAATAAATATCACCTAGATCAAGCGAACCTCCAGAGGCCACTACAATATCGCTTTGCATATATTCGCCCAACACTCCATCGGCCAAGACGTGGAGAGTGTAGGTGCCAGCGGGTACGTGATCAATGGTAAAACGTCCATCCCCACTGTCATTGTGAATCCAATACTGTGGATACTTCCCATCACTCTGCCAGGGAATGTCGCGTTTGCCCTTTGCGGTTTCTATCGTATAGGGAGTTTGCGTCAGGCCCACATACAATCGTTCCTGCAGACCAGCACCCTCTGGGGCCAAGGGATCATCCAGGATCATTCGTCCTGTCACCGTTGTTCTCTGTTCAGCCTGGGCATAGGGGGCATCTTCAATCCAGTCATAAGGCCACTGATCCTCTTCATGCTGCAAACGCTTCTTGGCGTCATGCCACATGGCCTCACTATCCTGGCCTTCGTTAACGTAAAGCAGTATGGGCCCCACCACACGACTCCAATCCTCGCCTTTTGCCAAGGTAAGGTTGGCCCCGCCATAGTGACTGCTCTTCCAATAGCACAGCACGGTCGGTTTGGTGCCATGACAGAGAAACTCAGCCTTCAGAGGACCGGCACTGAGGTACTCTGTGGATGGCACGATCATAAACCAACCCAGTTGCTTCTCCGGACAAGTATAACCATAGGCTCGGTTCTCGGCCTGCAAGGTGGTGTAGACGTACTTATCGATGCCTTCATCCAGGAGCGGATAGAGACCGCTGCGGTCATCGTCCACATGGATATGATCAAAGAATGGCTGCAACTTGGCGGCGATACGGGCCTCGGTCATGTCACCGCCCTCGTACTCGGGCGGATGCTCGAAGATGCAATAGGTGTAGACGCCCTGATCACCCTGGGCCAGAGAGTAACGCAATTCGATATCCACAGGCAAATCGCCTTCGGGTGGAGCCCCCGGGCCATGGCCCATTAACTTTCCACCCGAGATACCCTTGACCGAAACCTCGGCCCGCTGCCCCCCATTGGAGGCTGGATCAAGGGTCACGCGTGACTCGATCCGCTCGCCCCCCTTGACGTCATGAGACCAATAGACATAGGGATGACCGGAGATATCACTCAACGTTTCGACTCCTCGATACTTGAGTGAGATCAGATCACCACTGGTCTTAGAGACCCGGGCCGTCACGATGCTATTGGAGAGGGTAAAGGAACGCTCGAATTCCGTGACCGTCACCTTGTCCGTACGAGCCTGCCCCTTAAAATGGCGATCCATAAAGTCGGTCATCACCTGATAGTCCACTGGCAAAACCGTATGACCGGCATCGTGCATAAAGAAACCCATATCATGGAGCACGGCATTGCCCGCCACCAGATCCTCCTTGCCTTTAATGCCCGTTTTACCGTAAAGGGTGTAGACCGGCTCGGCAGCCTGGGCAGCGATCCATTCCCCCTTTGGATCGGACCAGGTGTCAGATACCCCCACAATCTGCAACACCGGGCGTGGGGCCATCAGGGTCAACAGCAGGTGTCCATCAACGGGCAGTTTGTCAACATCAAAGGCATAATTCGCATAACGGGGTGCAAACCAATAATCGAAGCGGGAACACTTGGTCAAATCGGCCACGGTCTCACCGAAGTTACGACGACTGATGGCTGCCCCACCTTCACCTGAGACAATGGGGATGGGCAGGGCAAAACGCTCGTCCTGAGCTGCCGCCCAGACCACGGTCTTGCCCAGGCGTGATACGCCTGACAGAGCAATCTGCTCGCCATCCACGGCCGGATCGGTTTGCAGGTAATCCATCACCCGGCTCAATCCCCAGGCCCAGGCACCGATCGCACCCCATTCATCCGGTTTGCGTGGTTCATTGTTCTGGAATAGGGAACGAACGCCATAGTTACCCTTTTGATCGAAGTCCGGCTCGATGTCACCATAATAGACCGTGGCAATGCCATAGCCCTGTTCGATGAAGTGACGCGGATCGATATCTCTCAGGAGATAGGCCTCGCGATCAGGAACGCGTACCTCGTTACGGGTATCCCAGGCCAGGCCTTCATCAATGCCGGGTTCGTCAAACAACAGGACATTGGGGGTAAAGCTGATATGTAGCAGGGTCGGAACGGGTCCCTGGACCTGGGCCGGAACATTGATCAGCACGCGAATGACGGGGCCATCCGGATGTTCCGGGAAACGGATGCGAACTTGGGTCCTTCGTGACAATCCACCCATGCCGACCGCTCCCTGCTCAACGATCTCATAGTCTACCTTGATCGGCATAGTGGGGGTGCGGCCATACTGATGCTGTTCACACAAACGCAGGATTTCCGGTCGCCGTTGCCCTTCCCAATCGGCCACGGATGTCACCGGCTTGCCGTTACTCATAAGCAATGGATCGGGTAGGGTAAACTCCCTGACCTTGAGCTCGTCGATATTGGTGGGATCCTGCTGGTCCCATTGTCGTTCGTGGTACCACTGCGGGTAACGA
This sequence comes from Sedimentisphaerales bacterium, assembly GCA_963662565.2. Taxonomy (GTDB): domain Bacteria; phylum Planctomycetota; class Phycisphaerae; order Sedimentisphaerales; family Anaerobacaceae. The sequence continues at coordinate 39,085 of CAXXXG010000027.1, forward strand.
GCCAAAACCTCGGTCCCGTTGCTGTTGTACCAGGAGTAGCCTTTACGCCGCTCCAGTTCCACCTCGGCCAGGCGACTGTGAATGACTCCATCGCGTCCGGCAAAAATGGGACGGTTTGTGCCGATTTCATAATAACGGGCCCAAAGGGGCGGTGCGGCCGGATTGTCTTGCACCACGACATCGCCATCCTGACGCACGACCTCAATCCCATCGAGTTGTACGTCACGATACCACTGCACCCCCGCTTCTATGGCTTCAATCACCTCCGGTGACGGTCTGTCGATACTCATCAAAAACAGCAACACGCCGGCACTCTCACTACCGGTTAAGGCCGCTGGTTCGAAGGCACGGGCCTGGCGGGGTTCATAAGTCACCTCGTCACACTGCTGCGGCCAGACCGTGAGCGTTCCATCGACCACGACTTGACTCTTGAGGATAAAATCAAGGCCTCGGCTGTAGGCCTCTTTGACTTGTTTGATCTTGTCCTTGCCCACGACGGCAAATTCAGAGGACCGACTCGCTTCGGCCAGAAAGGTCATGATCTTGGTAATCACACCGTCATTGAAGGTGGCGTAATGAGAATAATCGGTCATGCGATAGGGATAGGAATGAGGCCAACTGCCCGACGGATGTTGAGCCGTCAAGAGGTAGTCCAATCCGCCGAGCAGGGCCATACGATAGCGCTCGTCCTGTGAGGCACGATAGGCGCGAGCCAGAAAACGCAGTTCATTGACTGTCGAGCTATTCAAACTGGCCTGGGTCCCCCAGGGGCCGGTTCGACTGATGTCACCGGTAAAGGGCTCACGCGTAGTATTCATCAAGGGCCAGCCCGTACCGTGATCCTGCCAGGACAGAATATTCTCTGCCGTAGTAATGCCCTCTTGGGTACGATACCAGGACAGTGGCTTTTCACTGATTTCTTCCGGCCACCATGGCACCGGAAAATTGGGGTATTTCTCCAAAAGTGAACCAGCGGCGGGTCGCGTCCCGCCGCCCTGATTCACAATCTGAGAGAAGGAGAACTGCTCTGCGAAGACAGAATATGACAGTGGAAACATACTTGCGAATAATGAGAACAAAAAGATCTTCACCTTGATCTCCTTCTATGCGTAAAGCTGATACAATCAGATGACAGCCACCTTCATCGTCTTGATTCGGTTATCGAGCATCTTCCTCTACCATGGACTAGACTAACCTGTATAATAATATGATCGATTTGACTACAATATAACGCAGTTTCTGGGTTTTTCTTTAATGGCGGTTTGAAATCCCACCTGAATTGCGATACAAGCGAGGAGTCCTCTATTTGGAGTTGAAATCATGCATCATCAAATCATGTTGATTCCGATGACTTGTCTACTGGCACTGACCGTAGCCGCCCAAGAGAATCCCACCGCCCTGCCCTACGAGCCCTATGTCGGCAGCCAAACTGCCGGACTGATGGATTACTCCTATGCGGGCTATGGAGCCAATGAACGATCGATTCCCAATGCCCCCGTTCGAGTCGTCGTCGCGCCGACAGAAGGTGACGACGGCATACGGCTCCAAGCGGCCTTGGATTATGTCGGACAATTGAAACCCGACACCCATGGAGTGCGTGGTGCAGTCCTCCTGCAGGCAGGTGACTATGAAATCGCGGATCAACTCCTCATCAAACACTCGGGTGTGGTGCTGCGCGGTTCGGGAGCAGATCAACATGGCACGCGTTTGATTGCCATGGGACAGGATCGCCGCAGCCTGATCCGCATTGCAGGCCAGAACGACAGAACCCTTGCCTCGCCGCATCGCATCGAAACTCCTGTACCTGCGGGCTCAATGACCCTCGCACTGACCGACACCAACGGCTTGCACCCCGACGATTTTATCCAGGTGACTCGCCCCAGTACCGAAGACTGGATTGCAGCCATCGGTATGTCCGAGTTCTGGCAGGCGGAAAAGGCCCCGCGCATCTGGCGAGCGGGTGAATTGGATATCTCCTGGGATCGACAGATCAAGTCCATCAATAACAACATCGTCACCTTAGACGCCCCCATCAGCATGGCTCTGGATCCCAACTGGGGTGGAGGCACACTGTGCCGCTATACCTGGCCCGGCCGGATTGAACAGGTTGGCATCGAAAACCTGCAACTGGTTTCCGCCTATGACACAAAACGCCCCAAGGATGAAGACCATGCCTGGTTGGGCATCACCCAAGAATACACCCGCGACACCTGGATTCGCGGTGTGACCTTCCATCACTTCGCCGGTGGAGCCGTAGCCCTCTGGGAATCAGCCAGCCGTGTCACGGTCGTCGATTGCCTCAGCCTGGAACCGGTCTCAGAAAACGGCGGTTGGCGTCGACATAGCTTTTTTACGGCTGGTCAACAAACCCTGTTTCTCCGTTGTTTCAGCGAGCATGGTCGCCACGATTACTGCGTGGGCCATTGTGCGGCAGGACCCAATGCGTTTGTTCATTGTGATGCACGACAGGCTTTAGACGATAGCGGCTCGATCGGAGCCTGGGCTTCGGGAGTACTGTTCGACAATGTCAATATCGACGGCGCCGGTCTGCGACTGGGGTACCGTGCCACAGAGATGCAGTTCATCGGTTGGAACGCGGTCAACAGCCTACTCTGGCAATGCACAGCAAGCCAATTGGATTGCGATCGCCCTCCCATGGCACAAAATTGGGCTATAGGCTGTTGGGGCATCTTTAGTGGCGATGGCTATTGGAACAAATTCAACGAATTCGTCAAGCCCAAGAGTCTAATGCAGGCCCTAGTCTCGCAGCGTTGTGGAGAAGTGGCCGGTGACTTCATTGGCCCGGGTGTACTTCACCCTTCAGGTCAGAGACGAGTGGGCAAGGGACAATCCATGGACGAATCCCTCAATCGGCCTGCCCCGCAATTGACCGAAGTGATCGCGAGTTCGCGTCACTCCTATCAACTTGACCTTGAAGGCCACCAGGCTCTAACCATCGATTCGATCCTAGCTCAACACCCAGAACTGTGCCCCCCTGAACCTAGCCCTGCCACTCGGCAACTGCGTCTGGTTGAGGGGCAACTCAAGGTGGGAGACACCCTGCTGACAGGTAAAACCCTGGAAACCTACTGGTGGCGTGGACGAAGCGTTACCCAATCTATCGAGTTCAAGCGTGCCCGCCCCGAACTGGCTCGTTTCATGCCCGGACGTATCGGCCAAGGCTGGACCGACGACCTGGACACCTTGACTACCACTCTCAGTGAACAGGGATACGCTGCCGTTTATCAACATCCCGGTCTCTGGTACGACCGTCGACGACAGGACCACGAGCGGGTCAGACGCAGCGACGGCGAGGCATGGGCCCCCTTCGATGAACTGCCCTTTGCCCGTAGTGGTCAGGGAACGGCTTGGGATGGTCTGAGTCGCTATGACCTGACCCAGTACAATCCCTGGTACTTCAACCGCCTGGATCAATTCGCTCAACATGCAGAACACAAGGGCTTGGTCCTACTCAACAACCACTACTTCCAACACAACATCCTGGAGGCCGGTGCCCATTGGGCCGATTCGCCCTGGCGTCCGGCCAACAACATCAACGACAATGGTCTGCCCGAACCCCCTCCCTACGTCCAGGACAAATACATCTTCATCGCCCATCTATTCTACGACGCCAATCATCCCGGACGACGTGCATTGCATCGGGCCTACATCCGCCATCACCTGGAACGGCTCACTGACCGTCCCAATGTCATCCATATGATCAGTGCTGAATACACCGGCCCCTTGAGCTTCACTCAGTTCTGGCTGGACACCATTGGACAGTGGGAACAGGAAACCGGCAAAGACGTCCTGTGCGCCTTGAGCTGTACTTACGATGTACAGGAAGCCATTCTCAACGATCCCGCCCGTGCCGCCATTATCGACATCATTGACATCCGCTACTGGCAACCCCAACCCGACGGCACCGGCCAGGGTCCCCAAGGGGGCATCAACATGTCACCCCGCATGCAACGCTGGTTCAGCGTCAAACCAGATCGAGAGTCACTAGAGGCGGTCGTGGCCCGTTATCGCCAACGTTTTCCGGAAAAGGCCATCATCTGTTCAGCCATGGGATTTCAAGTCGGAAAATAGCCTGTCGCCTTAGCGCGAATCTGTTTGGACGCGAGTGATGGTGACGATATCCGACCCGACCAGGTTTCCACGGACATCATAAGCCAGCAAGGTCAGGGTGTTGAGTCCGAGATCCAGCGGCACCGCCGCCGACCAGGAATACGTACGCGTGGTGCCGCTTCCAGTGGCGGACCAGGTCAGTGACAGCGGGGTATCTTGGCCCTCCAAAGCAATCTCATACACATCCAACCAGGCAACGCCTGTCACCACGATAGCCTGCGTGTCAATTGTTTGGCTAGGGGTGGTCACGGCAAAGGGATAGGCCGGGGCAACCACTCCTGCGAGTTCAGTGGTCAACGTGTCGTGATAAGTCGCGATCGTACTGAGGAAACCGCTGAAACTTCCACCTGCACTGGGAATCAGGTCACCGAACTGATCGGTCCAGGCTTGCATATATTCACGGTTCCAGGCGGTCGTCAGGATATCATACATGTGGACAAAGTAAAGCCGCTCCCAGGCAGGTTTCGCAGCGACCATTTTCTCTAAATAATCATTACCGGAATTCAAATGCGGGGTGGATAGCTTATGATCCAAGTCATGGGTAAAGTATAAAAACCGTCCATCGGAGGGCCGTCGGTAGAAAAAGGCATTGTGGTCGTTGCCACGGGCAAAGTTGTCCGTATTGCCCGTGACAATGCCATAAGCCAGGTAGCGTAACCATTGATCCACGTCGGCGACGTCATCGACATGATCGTTGAAGTTCGAACCGGACATGCCCATCACCGTGGCAAACTCGATCAAACCGCTGTAGTCATCCCGCGCCCGGTGGTTTTTGATCAAGAAGGTATGGCGATAGTTCTCCTTGTCACTGCCCAGATTCTGGATGCCAACACCCGTATGTCCCCCACTCTCACCATAGTTCTTATGGCCGTCGGCAAAGTCATGCTTGGGATAATAGATGTATTCGAATTCGAAGAGATCCCCGTCACCGCCGTTGTCGAACTGCCCGTCCAGGAACACATCGCTATAATGTCCGAGCTGCAACTGGGCTGGATTCGTATGCCCGCCGATGGGAGCGATGACCTGGATCATATCGTTATACTTGCTCATGGCCCCACCGCACCGGTTCATGGCCAGATGAATCAGGGTTTCCGGCATACGGCTGAAAGTCGGGAGGGCCGAACGATCGACCGACACATTATCCAGCACGCCATTGAAAAGCTGGTCGGCGTTGAATCCGACTCGGTACCCGGCCTTGAGTGACGCGTGCCGACCGGCCAGACTGCCTTTTAAACGCACGCCCACATTGTAGTAGATGTCACGTTCTCTGAAGATGACCGTGGCACCGATCGGGTCATTGCTCATATAGTTGCGGTCGTTATCCATCCAATCGGCATCGGCTTGTGACATGATGATGCGAAAATTATGTAAGCGTTCATCGGACAGACCATCGTTGACCTGGACAAAGGCGCGGGACGCCGGGCCAGCAGCAGGGAACGTTGCACTAACTCCCAATCCGTCCCCGGCCTCCACATAGAATTGAACAATAGACGCAGGCGGCTGCCCTGGAATCACGCCGGTATAATGACCTGCGTCATGGTCCATCATCGTCGTCTGCTGCCATGGTCCACCATCAACAGAAAACCAGAGAATGACCGAAGCAATGCCGTCCGGATCATGTGCGTCCACCGAAACGGTGACCGGTTCATCCTCCTCCGGGACAGGTGGATGGTGCTGCATCTGCTGGAAGGTAGGGCCGATGTTGTCTTCATAGGCCGTGTTTTGTGTTCCCGGGGTGCCGTTGTCCTGGGGGACTCCTAACACGTGCGTCTTGGCGGCCCGGTTGAAATAAAGCCGTGTATTGAGAAGACGCGAGCCTGCGATCCATTTGGCCCGCAAGGAGATCCGATAGGTCTTGCCGTTGATCACACTCCGGTCATGAGCCAGCGTAATCTCGACATGGTTATGCATGTGTTCCGTAGCACCCGTGGCCACCAGACGCAGCACATGATTGTCAGCATCCTCGGGATCGACAATCACCTCGCTATGCCGATGGTTGCCAATAATGCGCCAATCTCCGACACCGTTCTCGAAGTCGCAGGTAGAGATCAACTCGATGTTGTCACCACCGGGATCCTCGATGACACTGATATCATCGAGCAGTACCTCACCGGCATCCAACAGCCCCAGGACAAAATCCTGCCACTGGCTATCAGGTCCCACTGGACTGGCACTGGCCGTCATCTCATACGAGAGTTCAACCCACTCGGAATGTCGGCCTTCGTCGCTCGCGGCCCAGGCCTCGGGGATGCGGTTATCCGCCCAGGGATCACGCAGTTCCAGACTGCCCCCTCGACCATCGGCCCACGGTGACCAACGTCCGCCATCACAATAAATCACCTCATCAGCAGGATTGCCCTGGTCATCGACCAGCAGAATCCGCTCGCCGCCATTGGACAAGGAACCGGTAAAATCACTCACCACCAGGGTTTCACCGGAGTCAAGCAGCGTGCCGTCGGGGAAGTTGTAACGGATACCATCGTCGAACGCCCAGCCGGAGAGATCCACGGGTTTCGTCCCCCGGTTGTAGAGTTCGATCCATTCTTCATCCGATTCCGTGTAGGTCCCCCCTGGATACGTGGGTTGATGATGGTACATGATTTCATTGATCACGATGTCGTCATGCAAGACAAAGGTATTGGCGGCCCCCGGTGTGGGTTCAGAAGGATGCAACCAGGCCTCCCCATAACGCCCATGCAGAGAGTTTTTGACCACGCATGCATCCACCACCGACGACATATCGGGACGATAGAGAAAGATGGGCTCCCCATCGTCAGCAGAAAAACCGAACTGATCGGCAGTCAGGAGCAACAAGCCCCCTGCGGGTAGCGATGAACTGGACAGGGTGTAGACGTGGGCCGGATCACCGGCAACGGAAACGATGTAGCCCGCCGGATCGAACGCTGCATCGCTGTTGTTTTTCAACTCGATCCACCATGATGTATCGGCGACGCCTGAGATTTCGTTGAAGACCAATTGCGGATCACTCAACAGACCGTCAGGCTCATCCAGGTCAAAGTTGATCCTGCCGGGCGTCCCCCCCACTGGGCCAGCGTGCCAGTTGGCCGCGATTGCACTGGCTGTAAAGGGATCGATCTTGGCCAGAGACACCCCTGATCCGTCGGGAGCTACCGGCCATGGGTCTCCATCATCATATTCGATTTCATCCATGAGGCGACCACTGACGTTTTCCAACCGGATCGATTCGCCTCCATTCGAGAGTTGTTTATCAAATGGCCCCAACACACCGGAGAGCCCCGCGGCGACCTCCAGCACTGCTGGCGACTTGGCAACGACCAGGACCCCCTCGCTCGGCACCATCGTCCCGACCGGAAAGGTATACTCAATGCCGTCTGTGAGTTTCCATAAGGAAATGTCCATGTCATAGGAAAGGGTGTTGAAAATCTCCACAAACTCCAATTCCTGAGTGTCATCCGTGGGATGGTACATGATCTCATTGAACAGAATCACGCTGCCCCGAACCCCTGTCGTTGTGACAACAAGTCCGGCCAATACAATTAAGCACAGCGTTGTCTGCCTGTAATGAGTCATTGAAAAGCCATCCTTTGATGAATCCGATTGAAATAGGATCTCCACCAACAGAGGTGATTATAACATTTCCTTATCTCGCAACTCAAGGGGTTTGTAAAATCCGCTCTCAGGATAAAGAGACGTATACCATCATAAAAAAGCGAAGCTCTATCATATCCATGGGGATATAGACAGAGCTCCGCGATATGTACGTCTTTCACTCGGATTATAAGGATTAGCCCTTCTTCTTGCTGGAAAAATTGATGTCGCCCTGATCGGAACTCAGTGTTCCCTTGATGACACCATCGGTCAAGGTAGCCTTGAAGGGCAACTCAAGGACCTGACCGGCCAAGCTCACCTCCAGCATCCCAGTCAGCGTATTGCCGTCAATCTTGACATTCTTTAAGGGATTGAGCCCACCATCAAAAACCTGGTAGCGAACACTGAGATCCGGAAGGATATCCAGTGTACGCTGCGCCGGGCCAAACATCGAATCCGTCTGCACGGTCCACCGGCCTACCCAATCACCATACATGCGTTTGCCTTTGATATCCCAGTCGCCCCAATCAGTCATCATCTTACCTGACAACGTATTGCCTTCAATGGTTCCCTTGAAGTTACTGGATAACGGTGTTCCTTCAATGGTACTGGATCGTTTAAAGGTCAACGTGTCCTTCTCACACTTGACAGCGGAGATCTTATGTTCGCCCATGGCAGAATCCCATTGACCGGCCAGTGAACCATCCTCTTGCACTGAAATGACAAGCTTGACCTTAAAGAGATTACCCATCGCATCCATGTCAACATCCCAAAGCCCAAGTGCAGCAGCCATTGGCTGGGCGGGACAGGCGACAACCTTGGCATCACCCATTTCCGAAGACAAGACACCGTTGATCTTGCCATCGGCCAAGGTTCCGGTAAAACGGCTCATCACCTCATACCCTGCCATTTCCATTGACCGAACAAAGCTCAACTTGTTATTCTCAAATTTAAACTGCTTTAAGGCGTCACCGTTCCAGGTTGCAGTGAGCGAGCCATCCTCCTTTTGCTCCACTTTCATTTCGTGGTAGCTGGGTGAAGATCCTTGCATCGTCTTGACTTCCCATTGCCCGGCAATCTGTGCCGTAACGACCATCCCTTGCCCAAAAACCAACAACACGATAGCCAGCAAACACATTCTCTTAAGCATGATACCATCTCCTACTAAAAATTAATCAGATTAAATGTCTCGTTTCGTAACTCATCAAAGACTAATAACGGGGGGCTTGTTGATGCTTACCCTGATTGACCCAACCATAACGCACCCAGGGCGACACACCAATATCGAGATAAAGGTCTCTCTCATCGAGGGGGGGCCAGGTCCACTGCTTGCCCAACAAACGCATGGTTTCCTCATCCAGATTAGGATTACCGGTCGCGGCAAAACGAGCCCACATCTGGGTAGTGATCCGTGCCACCCAATCATCCCGCCAATCGAGCCCCGGATCCGGTCCAGCCTTTTGGGCCACCGGGCCCCGAAAGAGATTGCCATAGTGTTCGGCCATTCTATCGGGCACACCCAACACGTACGCCACTTCACCACCATGATACGCCTTAACGCCCTTGCTGCCCCAACCATAGGGAACGTGCGTGAACACATAGGCATACTTCGTGGATAAATTCCCAATACATGGCCAAAGACTCTGGGCGATCCGGTCCGGACTGCTATCGCCCTTCTCGGATCCCACGTAGCCGACCAAAATTGGCACGTCGTATTTGGCGGCAATATCCGGCAGGGACCAACCATCCAGGGTGAAAGTGTCCTTATAGCCGCTGGTACGATCACCAGCTGCATTGATGATATCCTGCCAGGATCTGGCCCGCAACTCAGCCAAGGCGTTGGGGCCCTCGACAATGTCCAGTTTATGGGCCAGATTCACCCCCAACTGCTCCGCCTCCTCGAGCGGCAGTCCGCCCATACCCGAACTCATCACGATAATACGGTGAAACAGTCCCTCGGCCAAGGGAGAGGCCAAGGCAAACATAGACTTGGTTCCGCCGCCGGAATTTCCGAAGATGGTGACACAATCCGGATCGCCGCCAAAAGCTGCAATGTTGCGTTGCACCCATTCGAGTGCCGCGATTAAATCAAGGCTACCATAGTTTCCTGAGACACCGTGTTCCGACTCCGCTGAAAGCAAGGGATGGGCCATGTACCCAATCGGCCCCAGCCGATTGTTCACACTCACGACCACCACGCCCTGTAACGGCAAGGGAGCACTCAAATTAGCCGGCATGTTGCTCCAGCCAATGGCCAGGGCGCCACCATGTGACCAGACCATCACGGGTAAACGATCCGCCTTGCTCGTAGCCGGCGTCACCACATTGAGGTAGAGACAGTCTTCACCCATGCCTTCCTCGGGCACTGATTGAAACAGAGGTGACGCCGGATAGTGTTGCGGCGCCATGAGACTGACCTGGTTACACTCACGCACACCTGACCAGGGCTCAACCGGTTGCGGTGGTTTCCAACGCAAATCTCCGACCGGTGGTGCCGCGAACGGTATCCCCTTATAGACACGCACAGCTTTGCCTTCATAGCGTATCGTGGCTCCGAACACATAGCCTGCGTCCGTTTCGATCGGATCGCTAGGCAGAAACTCATGACCATTTTCCTGACCTAGGGCAACTTCGAACCTCAAGCTCATGACCAGGAGTAAAACAATCCCCGACATCTTTGAATACTTGACACTTCTCCACATCATGCGTCCTTCCTTTGTGCATATTACAGAAATCAGCTCTAGGCTAAGGGAGTTCACAATCTATTTCATATGGACTCACTTTGGTGATTCTTCCATACTTAAGGCACTCCCTCAGTGCCTACAGAGCTTGCTGTATAATAATATGATTGTTTTAACGACAATATAACGCGCTTTTTGTGTTTTTCTTGATTCACGGTTGGAAAAACGATCCGGTTTTCGATACAAGTTGAAAAACAAAATTTTACAGGATGATGGATTTCTTTAAATGAGCTCTTTGATACCCCTAAGGGATTGACTCCAAAGAGATAAAGAGGAAACCAATGATAGAGGTTGTAAACCTGCGTAAATCATTCAAGCGTGTCACCGCGGTAGACAACATCAGTTTCGAGGTAAAAAAAGGGGCACGATTTGCCTTCCTCGGGCCTAACGGTGCCGGGAAATCAACGACCATCAAGATGCTGACCACGACATTGCTGCCAAGTTCCGGAACCATGAGGATCAATGGCCATGACGTCGCATCGCAGAAGACCGAGGTCAGAAAGAATATCGGTGTCATCTTTCAGGATTATTCGCTAGACAACCAACTCACCGCCTATGAAAACATGGATTACCACGCTATCTTTTACCAGGTCCCTAAGGCCCAGAGAAAAGAAAAGATCGAAAGCCTTCTAGATCATGTCGGACTCCTGGAACGAAAGAACAATTTGGTCAGAACCTTTTCGGGAGGCATGAAGAGAAGGGTTGAAATCGCCCGAGGACTCCTCCACGATCCCAATATCCTCTTCCTTGATGAGCCCACCCTGGGCCTTGATGTCCAGACCAAATCCTTTCTCTGGGATCATATCAGAAAGATCAACTCCGAGAAGGAAATCACCATTTTCTTTACCACTCACAACATGGATGAAGCAGAAAAGATCGCGACCCACATCGCCATCATCGATCATGGCAAGATCATGACGATGGGGACCGCTTTTCAAATCAAGCAGCAGACCGACACCGGCTCTCTGGAAGAGGCCTTCCTCAAGCTTACGGGACGAGACATCAGAGAACAATCAGCAGACCACCTGGAGATGTTCAGAAAGAGATTTAGCAAATGACCGATGCAATCGTTGTTATGTGGGCCCGTCAGATCAAGCTGTATACCCGATCCAAACATCGCATGATCGGATCGCTCGCTCAACCCCTACTCTTCTTGATCACCTTCGGTTTTGGTTTTAGCCCCATCTTTAAGAGGGCCGGAGAAGGCAACTATATCCAATTCCTGGTCCCTGGCATCGTCTGCATGACCCTCCTGTTTAGCTCGGTCATGAACGGGATGTCGTTGATCTGGGATAAGCAGTTCGGATTTTTAAAGGAGACATTGGTTGCTCCAGTGCCCCGAAGTCATCTGCTGATCGGTCGATGTTTGGGTGGTGCCACGACCAGTACCCTCCAGGGAATCATTGTCCTGACCCTTAGCTTCTTCATGGGCTATCGACCCGAGAATTGGCTCCTTTTACCCTTCGCGATCCTATTGATGTTCCTGATTGCCCTGCTACTGACACTCTTGGGCAACGTCATCGCCACCCAGATCAGTGACATGCAGGCCTTTCCCACCATTATGAACTTTCTCGTGATGCCCATGTTCTTCCTGTCCGGAGCCCTGTTTCCCACTGAACACCTCCCCACTGCACTCAAGGTGCTGACCCAAATCAATCCGGTCTCCTACAGTGTTCAACTCCTACAATATCCACTGGGGAGAGAGCCGGAATGCAGCATCTTATTAAACCTGGGCATCACAATGTTGTTCATCGCCATCCTGCTGGTGCTGGGTACGAAGCTTTTTAATCAGATGGAAGCTTAGTGCTGTTGACATGCTTCGGTCTGGGAGGCAAGAAGACTCTTTTCCAGGTAGGCACCAATGGCTGTGGCGATCTCATCGTTACCGGCTCGGTTGGGGTGGAGACCATCGAGATAATTTTCTTTACTGACCACATGGAGCAGGCTCATGAATGAGATCTTCCTTTGCTGGGCCAGGGCCTGGTATTCCTTTTCCAGCTGTTCTAATAGAGGTGGAGTAACCTGATACCCTTTTTCGAGATTGACCGAACTCATAGTCTCGGGATTGACCGTGCAGGGAGCCACCAGAATAATATCATTAGGTTCAAAACGGGTAAGGGCCAGATCGATGGCCTCATTCATATCGGCCACACAGCCAGCCACCTTTTCATCCCCTGGTCGTTTGTCTCGTGCAGGCAAATCGTTAACCCCGAGAAACAGGACGATCCGATCGAGATCCGCATATTGCTGCAAATAAGGAGCCAATTGAGTGGCTGCCTGGGCCGCCCTACGACCGCTCATTCCGGCATTAATCATTTTCACGTCGATCTCGTTCTCCACCGAAGACAACCATGTCCCCCTATGGGTAATAGAATCTCCATAACAAAGAATCCTGGGGATCTCGTCACTGCCAGAAACATTGGCAATAACCAGGAAAAGGCCCAACAGCGTATGAATTAAACGTGGCATTATCAAACTCCTTATCCAATCTTTAGGGTCCATTACCATAGCAGATTGATCACACAAATGACAGTCATGGGTTGTAAAATTCTACAAAAGCAAGGTCTAAACATAGAACGTACCCCATACACGATAAGGCAATTGTAACTGGCGTTAACCCAATAGAATCAACATCTTTCACCCTAATACCCTCTACGTGTATACTTGAAGCGAGTATCAATTACGCTTGATCCTGATCACCGCCCGTGGTCTAATGCATCTATCTTAAACATTACAAAGGAGACTGCCATGCGTTTGTCGATGTTGACCACCTTGATCGCCCTTCTATCCTTCTCACCAATCCAAGCCCAGACCGACCTTCCTACAGAATGGATCGATCCCGATACCGGACATCGCGTGGTCAGGCTTTCACACGAAGACGGCAGTCAGAGTGCTTACTTCCATCAGCACGAGTTCACCCCGGACGGGGGGAAGCTCATCTTCACGGCACCGAGTGGACTCTATACGGTGAACCTCCATACCCGCGAGATCGAACAGATCCGATCGGACCGTACCTGGTTCATCTGTGCGGGACGAAAGACCGGCAAGGCCTATTACTTCCAACGTGATGAGGAGGGACAGTCACTTTGGGCGGTCGATCCCATCACCAAGGCGGACCAAAAGGTCATCGATATCCCGGAAGGACTTTCCATCGCGAACATCAATTGCGACGAAACCCTGGCCGGTGGAAAGATCGATCTCAAACCCGTCGATTGGAGAAACCATGCCAACACGGGACATCGCCCCGGCTTTGGCACCGCCAACACCGACCGGGACATGCAATTGATCACCTTGAACCTGGAAACCGGCGAGGTCAAGAAATTCAATCGCAGTAACGCCTGGCTCAATCACATCCAGTTCTCCCCCACCGATCCCCAGCAGATACTCTTTTGCCATGAAGGGACCTGGGAACTGATGAACCGTACCTGGATCATCCGCACGGATGGCACGGGCCTGACCAATGTCCATCCCCGCACCATGAACCGTGAGATCAACGGCCACGAGTTCTTCAGTCCAGACGGCAAGAGCATCCTCTACGACCTGCAAACTCCACGCAGCCACGTCTTCTGGGTGGCCCAGTACGAGATCGAAACCGGGCAGCGTACCTGGTATCACCTACTCAAACGGGAATGGTCCGTGCACTTCAACGTCTCACCCGACCAAACCCTCTTCTGCGGAGATGGGGGTGGTCCCAACAGTGTGGCCGCCGGTGACAACGGGCAGTGGGTCTATCTCTTTCGCCCCCACATCATCCCGCCCGTCACCGGTGGGGTCAGTGATCCCAACCAACTCATCCGCAGCGGCTATTTCGAATCCGAACGCCTCGTTAATCTGGCCAAGCACAACTACGACCTCGAACCCAACTGCCAATTCACTCCGGACGGCAAGTGGATCGTCTTTCGTTCGAATATGCTTGGCCCCACGCATGTGTATATGGTGGAAGTTGCCAAGGCGGATTGAGGCTCGGCTTTTTAACCTTGATTCTGAGCATTGACAATTGAGCTTAAGTTTATGAAGAAGAAAACACGCATTATTTTAGTCATCTTTGTTTCAATCATAGGAATTTTATCTCTTGGCTGGTGGTCGTTGCAAACAAGCTACGGCATTGGTGTCAATTCTGTACAATGGCTACCTACACAAGCTCATAACATTACCTACATCTACGTGCCTATCACCTCTACCATGGCCGAATTCGAGATCGACCAACAGGCCTTTGAGCAATGGTGCCAGCAGAAAGGAATGACACTATATACGATCGAATCCCAGAAAGACTTCATGGTCCCGAGATGCCTCCCCGATCTGGAAGCCATAGGTGTCATACCCAAGCCCAAAAAGGAAAGTCCGGAATGGATCACTTGGTTTGAGCAAGGTCCGCAACGGTCAAATAAGACCTTCAAACCTGGTGATCTTTATTTTGAGGAACGTTGGAGTGATGGTGGCGGCTATACTCTGGGCTATGATGTCAATGAAGGCAAGGGGTATTATTGGTATGGGCATCATTAAGAACCATTGTATGGGCTATAGCCATTCTACAACTGAAAAGGAGTCATGACATGCAGAGTCAACATCGCGTTTTCTTCATAGGCCTGTTTATCCTATCTGTGATCACCGATCTATCACTGGGCCAACGGCCGTCCCTCCATCCACGTGATGAATTGCCCTTTACCCATTCCCGACTGGATCATTTAGATCCGAACTTGCCCACCCTTTTCATCGCCGGTGACTCGACTGCGGCGACGGGGAATCCCTGGACACGTGGTTGGGCCGCCCTGTTGGTGGATTACTTTGACGTCAATCAGGTGAACCTGGTGAACCAGGCCGTGGGCGGGGCGCGTTTCAATTCCTATCAACGGACTTGGGACCGGATGATGGAGGCGGTCAAGCCCGGTGATTTCGTGGTCATCGAATTCGGACACAACAGCGGTCCCCTGGCCGGAATCGGCGATGAAACCGGTGAGATTACCGATCGATGGGGACACACTCAGACCGTACACACCCACGGCTGGTATCTCCGTCAATTCATTGCAGACGTACGACAACGACAGGCCATTCCCATTGCGTCCACCATTACTCCACGTAAAAAATGGACGGACGGCAAGGTGGAACGACTCAAGGAGCAGGTCCCCGGCCAAGGCGGTATGTCCGACTGGACCCGACAGGTGGCCGCAGCTGAAAAGGTACTGCTCGTGGACCATACCCACATCATCGCCGATATCTACGATCAACTGGGCGAGAAGGAAGTCGCCAAGTTCTTCACGGCCACGCCCACGGAATACCTGCACACCAACACAGCCGGTGCCATCGTCAATGCCGAGGCCTTTATCGCCGGTCTCAAGGCCCTACCCGATATGCCACTAATCCAATACCTAAACGACAAGGGGAAAGCCATTGCCACATATCAACCCTCTCACAACACGGAGACGATCACACGTGACGACCTGCCCTTCACCAACGACAGCCTCACGGAGATCGATCCCGAACTCCCCACGCTCTTTATCTGCGGTGACTCAACTGCGGCCACCGGCAAGGCCACTCATCGCGGTTGGGGTGCCCTGCTCATTGATTACTTCGACACCGACAAACTCAACCTGGTCAACTACTCCCAGGGCGGCATTAATTTCCCACGCTATTACGAGTCACGCTGGCCCCAGGTGCTCGCTGCCCTCAAGCCGGGTGACTTTGTCGTGGTGGAGTTAGGGCATAACGGCGGTCACTTGGACGGTACGGGTGATGAAACCGGACCTGGTTGGCGAAGTCAAGGCAAGGACGTCCATACCTTCGGCTGGTATGTGCGTCAGTTCATCCGCCAAGCCCGTGACAAGGGAGCCACCCCCATTGTCTCGACCACGACCACGCGTTACCTCTGGACCAACCCCAATGCACAATTCAACGGTGAGAACGGCAGCCTGATCAGCAAGAACGAAAACTACGACCCCGCTGACGACCGCGTGGAACGTGGCATGGGCAAACTCATGCCCGATGGACGCCGTTCGATGCTCGTCTGGGCTGAACAGGTGGCCCGCGAAGAGAACGCCCCCTTTGTGGACCATAGCACTATTACGGCGGACCTCTACGAAAGACGTGGCCGTGAAGTGGTCGGTCAGTATCACTCGGATCGCACCCACACCACCACACAAGGAGCCATCGTCAACGCCGAAACCTTCATCGCAGGACTCAAGGCCCTACCGGAGTTGCCTCTGGTTCAATATCTCAATGACAAGGGGCAAGCAATACCCCCTTATCAACAACCTTAGCACGTACGTCAGGTTCCAGGATTCTCATAAGGTACCTGCGATAACAGCTTGCGGGCCTCGCTACGGGGATCGTCGATGATGCGTGGTTCCAGATCGAAGGCGAGCGTGGCACGTCGCTTTAAATCATAGGCAGGCCAATGCGGAATCTTGGGGTTGTTGGGATTGCCTGTGCGGGCAAAGGCGATGTAGGTATCACTGATCATGGCGGCCATGGCCTGGGCTTCTGGGCCGGTGCCGGTGAGGTTGTCCCAGATCTCGACATTGTCCATCAAGAGCGGGACATCGAGGGCATGGTGGGCCTTGAGACGGGGATCGAGAGGTGACTCCCAATGCAATTCATAGGAATAGGTCGCGGCCGAGCCTGTAGGCAAGGCGGCCCGCCGTTCGATCTCGACCAGGGCTGGACGCCAATCGCGGGAATCGGTGGTGGCCGCAAAGAAAACGTCACTGGCAGAAAACTCGGGATGCACGCGACGATACAAGGCGATCACGTCACCAAGATCAAGACCCGTCATCTTCTCACTATAGCGGGTCAACTCGGGTTCCAGCTGCTCCCAGGTCAAATCGAACAGTTCCGGTCGGTAGCGACCGATCAACAGACGTGACTCGTCACGGGTCGTGCCCACCATGAAGGGGATATGGGCCGAACAGGGAGAGGCGTCGGGATGAAAGGGATGGCGAGGCAACGACCGACCGTCTACCACGGGGCCGTAATAGCCCGCCGCCCCACTCACACGAATCAATTGCTCCATAGGCAGGGTTTTAATCGTATCGAGAGTGTCACGCGTTAACCCCAGGGCCTTCATAACTCGTTCGGCACGGGCTGTAGCGGTTTCCGGCTTGGAGGCCGTGACAGTCTCCCCACTCGCCGAGGCGGCCCGTTGAAACAGGCCCATGGCTGGGGGCATGCCCATTAAGCAGGCACTCTTAGCCCCACCTCCGGACTCGCCAAAGATCAAGACACGCTCGGGATCGCCGCCGAACTCGTTGATGTTGTCCTGAATCCATTGCAGGGCCAGGATCAGATCCAGTTGACCGACATTGCCGGAGTCGGTAAAGGCCTCGCCCCCGAGTTCGGCCAGATAGAGATAGCCGAAGAGATTGAGCCGGTGATTCATGGTGACAACCACCACATCCCCCCGCTGGGCCAGACGCCGACCGTCAAAAGCCGTGCTGTTAGCGGACAACAGTCCATAACCACCGCCATGAAAGGAAACCATCACCGGTCGCTTGGCATCGCCCCGTAATCCTGGTGTCCAAACATTCAGGGTTAGACAATCCTCACTGACCGGATCCAGGTTGGCATTGACCGAGGTGGCAAAGGGATTGCCGTCACGTTGAGGGGCACGTGGTCCGTATGTCAACGCCTCGCGCACGCCGGTCCAGGGCTGCGGTGGACGCGGCGCGGCGAAACGTGTTTTGGCGGTGTCGTCACCATAGGGAATGCCTTTGAAGACATGAATGTCCTCGTCCATGAAGCCACGCACCTTGCCATAGGTAGTTGTGGCGATGGGTTCGGATCCTGCAGCGGCCCAAAGCCAATGCGGACGATAGAGTGTGGCGGCCCCCAATCCTATTGCGGCACTCTTTAACAGAGTACGACGATTCATGGTCATTGAACGTTGTTTGCTCATGTTTACTGGACTCCTTCCAAGGAGGTTGTGGTTTGAGTCTGAAAACTGAATAAGATGATGGCGATCATCAATTCAAATAACAGGACCTGTTGTTTCATGGTTGATCTCACATTAACATGAACATTGTTAGATGGGGGCTCCAGTCTTTATTTGTATCAATGCCGCTCAGCAATCTCAAGCAGAAAGATGTTTCTTTGTCCTTCATTTATTTTGGAGCACCAACAGTCATTTTCATTGTTGAGATTTGCCTAAAACGAGACATATATAGATGACATGTCTCGTATTTCCTACCTGGTATCATTCGAATGACGATAAGGCTCAATTCTAAACGTCTAATGATGGAGGAATCAAAAAATGAAACGACTTGTCATTCTTTGCCTATTATGTTCCATGGCATCCGTAGCCATGGCGAACGACCCCAACGCACCCGTTCCACCCTTAAATCTCTTACTTGATTTTGGCAATGCGGCCTTAACCGAAGGGCCAGACATCAACGGGAACACCTGGAATAACGTCGTCATCACCTCAGCAGGATCCGTACTCGCCAATATGGTGGATGACGCCAACAATCCAACCGATGTCAACCTGGTTTTACTGACGGGTTCCTATGCCACCGCGAGTGGCGCCTTAACGGATCCCGATCCCAACCTGCTGGGTGATATGGCCATTGCCACAGTTACCGGGGATTATCACGCTCAATTGGGTTCCTATGGTTATGGTCCCACGTCTTTCCAATTGACAGGACTGGATCCTGACAAAAAGTATGTTCTCAGCATCTACGGCGGACGTCTTGGAAATGACGCGAACGATGTCCGTATCACCCAATTCGATGTCCAAGGAACTGTTGCCCAACTGCAGACCACCGGCCCGATCGGTGATCCTAATGGCAGTTTTGCCAATGGCAACGATAGCACCATCTTGGTCACGGATGCGGTGGCTCCAGATGTCAATGGCGTTATCCAAGTAACCTTCGAAGCGATAGAGGGTGGCATTGGCTATCTGGGCGCCATGAAGGTCGAAGAAGTCTCGAAGATTATGTACGTCGATTTCGGCAATAACGCACTCACTGTGAGTCCTGATTTGAATGGTAACACCTGGAACAATGCAACGGAAGCCAGCATTGCCGACGTCAACAATCCACCGGTGCTGATGCTGGTCGATGATGCCAACAATGCAACGGATGTAAATCTTGTCATGGTTGTTGCAGCCTATCCGACCAATTCCGGAGCACTCGCCAATCCGGATCCAAACCTGCTTGGAGACCTGGCAGTAAGCACAGCCACGGGTGATTACTTCCTGCACTACCCGGGTTATCCCGCACCTTCGTTCTTGCTGACCGGTCTGGATCCCAATCAAGCTTACGTGTTGAGGATGTATGCCGGCCGCGATACTGCGGCAGAACGTGTTACCCAATATGAGGTCGTGGGAGCCAATACTTATATCGGTACTCTGCAAACCTCAGGTGAAGGTCTCGGTGTGGACACGGTGAACTATGCCAATGGCAACGACAGCACTATTCTGGCAACAGACCCCATTACCCCCAATGAAGATGGCGAAATCCAGGTTTCGTTCTCTGCGTTGGTGGATATTTACGGTTATCTAGGAGCCATGAAGATTGTTGCATTTTAGATTCAGATGTGACACATATATATTCCCTCCTAATCGGGTGGGCCTGCGTCGGGCCCACCTTTTTTATTTGGATCGAGCTCTCCCTGTAGGAATGATTTCCGTTTTGTCGTTACGTGGAACGCTGCGAGAGAACAATCTCCCATCTTGTAGGGATCTTGCCCCCTCTGGAATGGACATAAAGAGTTGGAGATTGTTCTACCAGGGCACCCTAAACTTCAAACGATTTCATTTAAGGGATCCTCTAAAAATTGCTTTTGCATCAAGGACGAGCGAATTTTCATCTGGCAAGGCGGAAGGTTCAAATGGGCCGGAGTCGATGCTATTCATCATCGAGGACCCATTTTAGCCTGACAACGCAGCCAGATGGAAATGCAGCCGTTCGTAGTCAAAATGAATTTTTAGAGGTTACCTTAAATCGACTTTGTGATGATTAGTGACCTGCCGATCTAGATACCACTGCACGACGAATCTCATCATCGATCTGATCACAGATGGACGAACGAATCCCGATACCCGGCTTGATCTCAAGCCCCAACTCCAGATAGGAATCGATCTCGGCATCATACTGGGGCCAGGTAAAGGGTTTGCCTTCAATATTGGGATTGCCGATGCGGGCAAACTGCACCCAGGCCTGGGAGATGACATCGGACAGGGCCCAATCCTGGTCGTCAAAGTGATTGGCCACGACCGGGTTGCCCCTCATGAAATAGGCGATCTCGGCGGCATGAGCGGCCTTACCCAGAAAGAAGGGACTCTTACTGGGTTGGGTAAAGAAATAACGATAGACCTGCGGATTCAAGCGGCTGTGCTGCTGGGCAAAATAACGTGTACCGGCCGTAAAGGTACGATCGGATTCATCCTGGTTGGAACCGATGAGTAACGGGACATTGGCTTGCTGTCCTTTGGCAAAGACCAGGAACGAAGCGTCTGCATTGAGCCAGCCATCGATATTGGGCCAGAAACGGATTCTGGGTTTGCGGCTTTCGGCAGGGAGTACCTGGCCGTCACTGCCCAGCACCTGACTCAATTCAAAGACCTCTTGCCAACTCTTGGCTCGTGCCGCTGCTAGTGGATCGTCAGCCCGATCACAGCCCAGGGCCTTGAAGAACAAAGCACCAGTCTCTTCCTGCATCTTCAAAGTTGGATCCAGGCTATAAGCCCCGTGGCTTTGCGAAATAGCCTTGTGAAAGAGTCCTTTAGTCTGAGGCGAGGCCATGAGGTAGCACACACCCGAGGCACCGGCCGATTGACCGAAGATAGTGACGTTATCGGGTGAGCCACCAAACTGGGCGATATTGCGTTGCACCCAACGCAGGGATGCCACCATATCCAACAAGCCATAGTTACCCGAGACGTGATGGGGTGACTCCTGCGACAGGGATTCATGGGCCAAAAATCCCATGACCCCCACGCGATAGTTAATAGTGACCACCACGGCCCCTAATTGCGAAAAACGGCTCATGTCATAGGTAGAGGCATCCCCCACACCAAAACCCCCGCCATAAAACCAGACCATCACCGGTAGCTTATCATTTGTAGTTTTCGCTGGGGTAAAGACATTGAGATAGAGGCAATCCTCATCCAATACTGGAGCTTTGATCCCATAGGTCCGTACCAGGATATCCGATTGAGGACAGGCCGGTCCGAACTCGGTACAGTCGCGTATCTGGCTCCAAGGCTCGACCGGTTGGGGTTCACGCCAACGGTTCTGTCCCACCGGGGGTGCCGCAAAGGGAATGCCCTTAAAGACCTTAACGCCCTCTTGCTCTTCCAAACATCCTTGAATGGGGCCAGCATCGGTCATAACCACGGTATCCATGGCCTGTTCCGATTCAATGTCGATGGGTATAGGAGCAGCTTCGGCTTCGGAGACGATCCATTGCTCTTCCGGTTCCAGGATGAATCCTGCTTGCCGAGTCTTGGCTGCCGAAGCCTTAACCTTTGTGACATAATCTGCGTGGGTTGGGTACAGTTGCAGCCGTTTCTCCGAGGTAAAGGGAATTGTCTGGCCAAATAAACCGCTCATGACATTGGCCGCTCCACTGCTGCCGGGCTCAGGGCGAGGTTTCAAGGTGGAGACTGGAACATCAACTGCCGGAGTACGCACACCCCCCAGGATATTGCCATGCTCATCTGTAACCGCACTGCCATCTGCGTTGACAACCAACGGTTCGGCCTCGGGCGGTGTGGTGTCATCGATGAGCCACTGATTCAGGGCGGCAAGTGCGGCCTTGATGACCAGATGCTGGGGACCGTTGTTAAATTTGACACCCCCCATTGAGTTCCAAAATGACTTGGCCTCCGGATTCTTCATGTTGAAGTCGAGGATATACTGATCGGCATGGGCGGTGCCCGCCACCTCCCAGCAGTGATGGTTGTCACTGTTGGGCTGTCTGGCCAGGAAGTAACCTCGCTTGCCCAACACGTCACCCTCGGTTTGAAATTCAAATACCTTCGCCGCCATATCGTCACGGATTTGAACTGCTTGACCTACAAATTCCTGGGTGAAGGGTAGTGACATGGCACCCCGGCTATGGACAAAAAAGCCATCGAACTCCTGGACCAAGGGATGCACGCCATTGATGTAGGAAACCATGCGCATGGCGGATTGAGACTCGCCGTATGCAATCAGACGTCGGGGTTGAAGCCCTGCCAGGACATCTAGGGTGCCCGCCCCTTTGACGATGCGAGCCGCTTGAGTAAAGATGTCGTAGCAATAATCGTCGCCCGGATGACTGAGCGAACCGTATCTTTCCGTGTCAAACTTTTTCAATGCATGAATTCCAGGCATCATGGAGAACCGCCCGCCTTCAACGCCGATCTTCTGGGCCGAGACCCCCACCCAGGCATAGCCTGTCCGAAGAATCTCCTGTGAGACATACATGAAGCCGGGATCGCCGTCGGCCCCGGCACTGACGTTGAGCCATTCCAGAATGACCGTCCCGTTGAATTGGCCAGGATCATCTGGCTTTCGTACAATCATGCGGGTTTTGAAGGGGGCCTGCGTCGATTCGGACACAGCCCACTTACCATCCCCGGTTGCTGGACCTTGCCCCTGGTAGGCCGTGGCCTGGCCTTCATAGAAATACTCTTTTTCGCTAAAGCCATAGGCCTCGAGATCCGCAGCCGTTCATGAGAAGATCTTACCATTACCGCCCGTGATGGGACCCGTCACGGTGATGGGAGTCTCTATGTTCGTTTTTTTCTCGATCGCTTGGCTCGACAATATGAGTTGAGCCCCCTCACTGGTGATCTGTCCCGATGAATTTCTCACCCTAACCCTGTAACAGCCAACATCATCAGGGGAGACCGAATTCAGTGTGAGTGTCTCGCGCGTGGCTCCGGCAAGGGGCACTCCATCCTTGCACCATTGATAACTCGCTGCGGGAACGGACGCGACACTGACTGTGAAGCTCGCGGATTGACCCTGATCAACGCTGATATTCTGAGGCTGGGACAAAATCAGAGGTTCCATCGCCGGTGTCCATCCGCCCAGCACATAGGTGGGATCGCTGTAATTGGCGATGATCTCGGCGTCATGTTCCATGGTCAGTTCACGTACGATCTCGTGACGTTGGCTCATGTCCACAGGATGGCCGTCAAGGTCGGTGCTGTTGTATTCCCAGTAACGCATGTTACTGGTATCGCCACCGACCGGTCCCCAACCCTCCGGACGAATGCCCTCCAGGGCACAGTTGATCAAAACCGCTTCGCAGTCAGGAAAACCATGGCCCCCGGTGATCGGATTACGGGCCACTACGGTCTCCACATCGCCGATCGTACGCAGCGTGCAGTTGACCAGAGCATTGCCGTGATTGGTGGCGGGATTACGAATCCAGAGATGGGGGCCATAGGTCGAAACAAAGTCACAGTGATCAAAGAACACGGCTCCATACCCCAGGACATTGTCGCCATAGCCAGTGATACTGCTGTCGTGTACATAGATGGTGCCCGTGGCCTGCAGGGCATCGCCAGAACCATCGATGGTGACATTATCAACGATGATCTCAGTGCCCTTGACCAGCAGCCCTTCGGCCTGAGCCGGTGCCTCACCTAGGGATCTAAGGGTGAGATTGACAATGTTGATACGGCTGGAGCGTTCTACGCCGAACACGGATCGCCGGTTATGGTTGCCGTCAGGGACATCATCCCGACTGACGTTTAAGGTCGGGGGATTGAAGATGCTGTTATTGGAATTGCAGATCACCACCTGGTCACGACTTTCTCCGAGGATGGTCACGTTGGACTTGTTACGGAAGTAAACGGTCTCGTCATAGGTCCCGTTCTTGATGAAGAGGGTGATCGGCTCGGGATGGTGATCGGGGATGAAATCGACCGCCCCCTGCACCGTGCTAAAATCGCCCGAGCCGTCACAACTAACCTCCAATGTTGTCGAGTCGATCGAAGGGGGTGTTTTTTTCGTGGAGAAGGTCCACTCCAGGGATTCGTCCACTTGAGAAAACACACCAGGATCGATCTGAACGCGATAGGTCTTGCCATAATCCAGCACATGGTTATGGGGGCAGATGATGGCCCGGTTATCGCGAATGATCACCGGATAAAAGTGATAGGCGTCACCATCGTTGCTGCCACCGATATAGTTGATCTGATAGTCGATGGGCTTGGCATTGGGATCGGGCGGATCGAAACGGTTCCTGTAGGTGATGAGTTTGCTGTACTCGGGATACTTCTCGTAAGTCAGGCTGTCGTACGGCGGTAAGGTGCGGGTGTTGTGAGGTCCCGGAGGGATACTCATGTCGAGGGTATCGACCCGTCGATCGTCGGCAGTATCGTAGATCCGTATGCATCCTTGGATCTCCAGCGTAGGAGTCTGGTCAAAGGTCAGGATCAAATGGGTATCCGGATTGACGTCCCGGGCTTGATGGGCCGGAAACAAGGTCACTTGACCCTGGGCCCCAGATAAGAGACAACTCAATAACAACACCAGGATAATCGACGGATAACATTTCATTTCAACTCCACCGTTTTAAAGGTTCTTGATTGGCGTTTGTAAGATGACCGGGCCCAACAGTCCGGATTCCACCGCTTGTGACGGACCAAAAAAAGCGGGGATCGAGACCCGGAGGCGGAAGGATACGTTGATCCTCGAGCAAGAGTAGGTCACCGGCCTGTCGATTGGCCCAGGTGTTGGTCACTCGGATCTCCAGTTCATTGCGTCCCAGAACGCAAGGCTGAAGTGACATCGACCTGATAAGGGGGCTTCCACAGGATGCACAAGGATTGTCCGTTGAGTCGAAACCTCGGCAAGATCCCTAACCCGGCCCAAAGTCCAATCGGAACGACTGAGAAGCCCCCCACAGGCACCTCCACTATCTTGTGATACGTGGCCGTTCCCGAGAAATAGGCTACGCCTGGATCTTCATGGTCCCATCCAATTAATCAATTCGGTTAATTCAATCTGAGCGGGTGCTCCCAAGTCGGCAGGAAAGGTGACGCTCCAGGGACCAGAGAGTTCCTGCACAACACTCCACTGAGGGACCGCCTCATGATGAGACGATCCCTCAGTGGCTTGACCAAAGACGACCAAAGAGGATGCAAACGGTGCCATTGACAAGGTTACCGTCGTCTTTGAGCCGGACGTTAGAGAGGAGACGTTCTTGATGTCACCTGTGTCAGGAGCCCACAATTGGGGAGATTTGCCGGTCACGCGAAATCGAACATTGACGTTCAAGGGTTGATCGCTCTGGTTGGCGATAAAGTAGAGATCGGCCTGGTCGGTGCGTCGATGGATCCATTCGAGTTGGGCATCCAGCGGGGCATCGTGTTCCAAATCGGGTGTGATATTTAAAGATCGTAGCACCTGTTCCAATGGCCATCCCCAATAGACATGCCCCTGCCCGACCTTTCGTTGGTTGCGGCTGATACCGTCGAGTCCACCCCACAGGTCTTCTGCCAAGGCCCATAGATTCTCTGATTGGTCACCTGCCAAACTGGGAGACTGCGTCGGCCTGGGTCCCACAATCGTGGCGCCGGCCCGGACCAGGGAGTGGACCTTCTTCAGCACGGGCACGGTCATCTTGTCGGTCTGCGGCAGCACCAACACGCGATACTCCATGCCGTCGGGCAGCACGAGGTGTCCTTGGGCATTGACGGATAGACGATTGAGCAAGGCATCGGTATTGATGTAGTCGTAATCATAGCCCTCGGGCACGGCGGGTTGCAGACCCGCTCCCCAGAACGGCATGGTCGAGGGTGCCCCTTCAGGCAAGAGGTAGACCAGGTCCGCGACAAAGTGTCCCTGTTGCAACATGCCACTGATGCGTGACAGGTAAGTGAGCCAGGGTCCGGCCTGTTCGGCCCAGGTGATATTACGATGCAGGTGCGTGCCCACCATGACATTGCCGGGTTGGGTATCCAGGGGCTGATGGGCCGAGGTATGAAAAACCAGGCGATTGATGCCCTGGCAGAACCAGTAGTCCGCCCACCTGTTTGAGGGTATAGGGCGTTTCATAGCGGCCACCGGTAAAGGCCTCGGCCGCGATGATCGGTTTGCCATAGATGTGTCCGGCTGAAGCGGCACCGCGTACGTCCTCATAGTACATGGCCTCAGGATGCAGGGCCCGCACCCAGAATTCGCCCATGGGGATGTCCACCTGCTTTTTGCAGAGCAAGGCGTCCTCCAGGATCTCCAGGGACACGCCCGAGGCCTCGCCATAGGTGCCGATGCCCCGTTCATGCAGAAAGTCCGTAATCACGCCATAGTGGTTCTCGGCAAACATGTCCGCCAGAGTGCGACGAAAATCCCACAGGAATCGATCGCTAATGTCGGCACTGCCCACCACGCGTCCGGTGAGCACCGGTAGGTAAGCAAGCGGGCTGTAACCGCGTCGCTGCTGGAACTCCGCGATCATGTTGTCGGTCCAGTTCTGCATGCCTGCTTCCCAGCTATCCATCATCATGTAATCGATGTCACCCAGGGAGCGACTGAGCAGATCGGTGTAGGCCTCGATATAGGTCCGCGTATGGACCGAACTGAGCTTGTCCACCTCATAGCCCAATCCCGCGGCAGTGGCCGGTCGGTTACGGGCCCCGGTGAGGCTGTAGCCCAGTCGTTGGATGACCCACTGGCCGCTGGGGACCTCCCAATGCAGGTGTCCCTGGGCATCCATCTTCTCGGTCAGATCGATGACGTCCGCGCAAGCGATGGCTTGACCTGGTGCAACGACGGGTGTGGGCACGGAGTCGTACTCAAAGAGAAAACCGAAACCAGCCTTGGCCTCCCAACGATGCACACGCGGTTCGGCATGCAGCTTAAACTCGGCCAGGTGGTACTCCTTGGCAGGTTGGGCCGTAGCCTGACTCATAACCTCGGCAGGGGTCAAGGGGCTCCCAGTCAGTTCCAAGCGAAAACGTCGTGACGTGCTGGGGGCAAAGGCATAGGTCGCCACCGAATCGGGGCGATACTTCTGGGCCCCGGGCAGGGTCACCAGGGAGACCCTGCCAGCCTCGGACTCGACCAGGAAACGTGCAGCAGGGATGCCCCGCACGCCTGCCACGGTGATAGCATGGATGGTAACAGGCTTCTCAAACTCGTATTGAATCCAGGCTGGAGCACCGTCCTCAGGAGCCACCAGGGTCGCTGAAGAATTGAGGTCATCATCGAGCAAAGCTGCCGCATCCATGGAGCCATCATTAGAAGTCACTTCCGGTGTAAGGCGAAGCGACGAACTAGGCAAACGAAAGGCAATCACGGCACTGTCCTGATAGAATCCTTCTGCCCTGCCCCGATTGCGAATCGGGCCAATGGTGGCCGGGGGTTGAGGCAGCGTCCCCTCGAAGTCAGAGGGCCCCTGAACCTGCGTCTCGCTCCAGACCAGCTTCTTCATGGCCTGGGCCGGGGAGACCCAGGGGCCACCGGTGAGGCTCCAACCGGCCGAGCTGAAAATCGCCATCTCCAGGTCCAACCGCTTGGCCTCCTGGGCGGCATGGTGGACGGCGTCCTGCCAGGCCTGCGAAGCGAATTCGACCTTGGGTTCCACGGCCTGCCCCCCACCAAAGGCGACATCGGCCATTTGGAAACCGCCGATGCCCACACGCTTCATCCATTCCAGATCCTTGGTGATGCCCTCCTGGGTCACATTGCCGTTGGTCCAGTGCCACCAGGTGCGGGGTTGGGCTGCGGCGGGAGGATCAAGAAACTGTTGTTTCAGGGTGTCCCCCTCTTGAGCTAAGAGGAAACTCGGAGAGAGTAAAAGTAAAATCGCAACCTTACGCAGTGTCAGCATGTCCATCCATCCTTCCCGGCCATGTAGCCTAATCGTTTTTTCGAAGATAGGCGGCCACGGGATTGCTCGATAAGGCTTCGAGCCCTGCCAACACACATTCGGCATTGAGGACCGCGCCGCTCCAACTGGTGTGGACACCCTGGTCGGCAAACAAGGGCTCCACCTGCTCTGGTCCCAGGCCATCGTAGCGTTGGGCGATGCGTTCGTAAAGATCGATAAAGCCGATATTCTCGCTCTCAGCGACCTGACGGGCCCAATGGGCGTGGCCGGTAGGCACGCGAATAATCTTGCCGTCCCGCCAGATCTTACGCGGGACCAGGGAACAGAGGATCGGAGTGGCTCCTCGTTGGCGAATGTCCCCGACATATTGACGCAGATACCAGCCGAAGCTGTGAACCGTATCGGTCTCCTCAGAGCGAGGCACCTTGCGTTCTTCGGTTTCCTCACCCACACCCCGTAAGGCGCCATAGGGACCGTTATCGTTGTGACCGAATTGGATCAGGACGGTGTCGCCCGGCTTTAACATGGCCAACACCTCACGATAGTTGTCACTGCGTTGATAAGTCCAGGCCCCGGTGCCACCCACCGCACGATTGACCACGTTGACCTTAGCCGGATCGAAGTATTTGCCCAGGGGATCGCCCCAGCCAAACTGACCGTTCGAACCGTCACCGCGTCCATTGCGCACGGTGGAATCGCCAATGAGAATCAGATTGGGCAGACAGGGATCACCGGGAACCGACAGGTTCAACCATAACCTTCGTGCCTCCGGATCGTTGCGATCGACCTGGGGCGGAGCGACCAAGACATTGTTGGGATCGGCCGTGACCACGGAACGGCCCTGGGCCGAGAGGAGATCGATGAGGGGTTGTTCACGCAGCCCCTTGAGCCCGGAGGTGATGAGTCGGGCATTCAAGGCCGCGCCCTCGGCGCTGGTATGAACCGGATCGCGGGGGAAATACTGGGCCACTTCGTCCTTACCGATCGCTTCGTAATGATCGGCGATGATCTTGGTGGCATCGACAAAGGGGACCTTGTCTTGCTCGGCGATCGCGCGTATCCACTGGCCAAAGTAACCGGCACCGCGTTCAACCCGGCCATTGGGCCAACCGTTGCGTACGGTCAGAGACAGCAGGATGGGACGGGCTTCCTTGGCCCGCACGTCATTGACCATTTTACGGATATACCAACCAAAGGTATGCACGACTTCGTGTTTTTGGGTGACGAGATTATCGATCTCCTCGGTCTCTTCTCCGATCCCTGGCAGAGAACCGCGGGGGGCGATTTTATGATTGATGGCCCCTCCGTCATTATGACCGAACTGAATCAAAACGACATCTCCGGCCTGGACCTCTTCCAGAAGCTGGTCCCACAATCCCTCGGTAATGAAGGTGCGGCTACTGCGTCCCCCTCGTGCCCGGTTGACCACGGGGGCTTCAAAATACTCCCCAAAAAAACGTCCCCATCCCACGGCCTGAGGAACGCCATTAGAGGCGGTGGAATCCCCGGCAATATAGATTGTTGGCAAGGGATTATTGTCCTGAATCTCAGGGGATTGACCATATCCGGCTTGAGCGCCGATAACCAAAAGTAATAACGCGACAATGATAGCTTTGCGTGATGTCATGGGTGTCATTGAATCCATCCTTCTCTGACCATGAATGCGTTCGATGGCCACGCCAAGGGTTATGCCATCGCATTAACCAGGAGAACAACTGAAGCACCAATATGATGGGCAACAGCCCTGCATCCCATCCACTGCAAGACCGTTAAATTTTATGCTGATCCGTGTAGCCTGACGGACTATAATTAAATGTCGAAAATAATAAAATCTCAACAAAGATTCTCAGCCTAATCGTTTTCTCCACACCTGCCCTTGACGACGAATCTAGATTTTACATACATTCAAGATTGAGGTCTCAAGTACTGAGCCGCGAACCTGATCTTTGACCTAAGGATTTTCCCGGTTTTGGACAGTTTCACACACTGAGCTTAAACCCGTTGTACGCAAGACTATAGTATTGGCAAGTTGCCAATAGGATCTAAATGAAGTGGTTTATCGTGTTGGTTTGGAGGTACGTACGATGTCACCGAGATTTTTGTGCTTAATACTGCTGGGGCTACTTTGTCTATCCAGCAACCTCATGGCTGAAGTGTTTGAACTTCAACCCACCTTAGAAATTTACGTGGGCAATGACTCCGGCTTTGGCCCTGACACCGCGGGCAATCCCGAGGCCCAGGGATTCCACATCTGGAATATGTCCACCAATTCACGTCAAGTCGCATTTTGTGTCTATGACTTGCTTGAAGTGGCCGAGGGCATTGGGGCCGACTTTGTGGATGTCAATGTCAGCCATGTGGGGTACCAATATCTCGGCGATGTCGATGTCTATGCGGTTCAGGAAGCCTATGAAGATCTGGTCACCGAGTCCATGACTTGGAACACAGCTCCAGGCGTTAAAAAGACGGCGGTGGGAACTCCGGTCGAGCTTGAGACCAGCCAACTCAGTGAACTCCTGCTCAGCTTCAAGCCGGTTGAGACACAAAGAGTCTTTAGCGACAACAGTGACAAGCTCTCAGAGTTTATGTCCTCCGACACCAACGGGAAGCTCGTTCTGATGTTCGCCCCACCCGCGGAAGGAAGCATGACCACCCTGTTGACTTTGTTTGTAGGTGAATGCGGTACCTTCCTCCATGGTGACGTTAGCTATACTCCCAGACGAGCCAAATCCCCCTCTCCACCTCAGGAACAAGAAGATGTGTATTGTGCAACATCCCTGAATTGGACTGCGGGCCAGGACACCATAACCCACACTGTCTATCTCAGCACGGACATGGCTGCCGTGCAAAATGGAGACAGCTCCTCCCTGGTGGCCGAGGGACTCACAGAGGCAACGTATACTCCGGCCGAGCATCTGACTTTGGGTGAAACGTATTATTGGCGGGTTGATGAAGTTAATCCGTCCTTGGACCCGGTGGCCTATGAAGGCATAGTGTGGTCTTTCACGGTTGAGCCGACATCCTACCCGATCGACAACGTGTCCATCGAGGCCTCCAGCTTTGAATCGGCTGAGAAATCTCCCGAAAAGCTCATCGATGGCAGTGGACTTATAAACGGACTCCATGACGCCGATTCCGCCAACATGTGGATCGCAGACGAGAGCGACGAATCCCCTTGGCTCGAATTCGCCTTTGACCAAAGCTATTACCTGGCAGAGATGAAGGTCTGGAACTACAATATCGATTATGAAAGCGCATTAGGCTTTGGGATTAAGGAGCTCGTGGTTGAAATCTCCATCGATGGCGAAAACTGGTCCACCATTGATGATATCACGGATTTCAATCAAGCCCCTGGTACAGCGAATTACGCTACGGACAACATCTTTAACCTGCACAATGTCCAAGCACAATTTGTCCGGTTCACCATTATCGATAATTTCTCGGACAAGCTAGACAAAGTCGGACTTAGCGAAGTGCAATTTAGCTACTACCCGGCTCATGCCCGCGTCCCCTCCCCTGTGGATGGTTCGCTGGACGTAGACATCGCCCCAGAACTGAGTTGGCGGGCCGGTCGCGAGGCGACAGCGCACGAGGTTTACTTCTCGACGGATGTCAACCTCGTAACAGCGGGAGATGCCAGCGTTCTTTTGGACACCGTCACAGAGGACCATCTCTTGCTCGATGAGTTGAAGTTCGCTGAAACCTACTATTGGAGAGTCGATGCGATCAATGCGCAAGGCACCGTCTCAGGTGAAGTCTGGAGTTTTGCGACCCCGACTTATCTGATCCTGGATGACTTTGATGAATATGACGACTTCTGCAACCGGATCTATTGGTCCTGGCAGGATGGTTTGGGTTATGAAGAGAGCGAATATTGCGGTGTCAGTGAATATGAAGGCAACGGCAGTAACTCCTATGTCGGGTACGCAGATCCCCCCTTTGCGGAACGCACCCAGACCCATGAAGGCAGTTATCAGTCGCTTCCTTTGGATTACGACAATTCAGGCTCACCCTACTATTCCTCCGCATCCACTCAGGACTACCTGTTACCGCGAGATTGGACGGCCGGTGGAGTCGATACCCTCAATATCCATATCAAGGGTAGCCCTGCTGACCTAACAGAGATCTCTTCCGATCACTTCATTATCAGCGGTGGCGGTGCCGATATCTATGGCACCTCTGACGAGTTCCGCTATGTCTATAAGACATTAAGTGGAGACGGATCTTTAGTGGCCCGAGTCGAGAGTATTGTAAACACAGATCCATGGGCCAAGGCTGGGGTGATGATTCGTGATTCTCTCAACGCCAGTTCCCGCTGGGTGATGATGTTGGTCAGCACCCAAAGTGGTGCGCGACTCCACCAACGACTCCAAACCGCAGGAGAGGCCACCACAGATACCGAGCTGATCCCTGAAGGCGATCCTCAGTTTTCCGTTGCCCCGCCCGCCTGGATTAAGATCGAACGTGTGGGTGACCTCATCAATGGCTATTACGCAACCGACGAAGCCGGAACCCAATGGGTCGCCGCAGCTGGCAATCCACAAGACATCGGCCTTTCCTCGGGTGTCACGATTGGATTCGCCGTATGCAGTCATAACAGCAATGCCATGACCGCGGCTGAATTCACGAACATCGCCTGCAGCGAAAGCGGTTCCTGGCAGGTCAAGGACATCGGTATCGACCAGCCCTTTAACAGTGCAGAACCGGTCTACCTGACGATCAAGGATGGATCCAATCACAGTAAAACCATCATCCATCCCAATGAGGCCGCGACCCAACTGATGGACTGGACAGCCTGGAGTATCCCACTGAGTGAATTCAGTGGAATCGATTTAGGCCATATCAAATCCCTAACCGTGGGAGTGGGGCATATTGACGACCCCTCCAGTGGCGGTTCAGGTTTGCTCTTTATCGACTCTATTCGATTAAGTTCGACAATGGATTAAATTCAATGGCGAAGCCCGTTCATGGTGTGGAGCGGGCTTCGCTTCTTCAATGGTGTTAAGGGACAACAGGATGACTTCTAGAACCGTCTTATCACGTTTGACAGGAGGGACCGCTGCGAGGCCCTCACAAAAGGCCTTTACCTTGATCGAACTTCTCGTCGTGATCGCGGTGATCGCGGTGCTGATGGGGATCATGATGCCGGCCCTTTCCAAGGTCAGAAAACAGGGATTCTCCCTGGTTTGCAAGACCAATCTCAAGAGCTATGGAACCGCGGGTATCATGTACATTGGAGACAACGACAACAAATTCCCCAATTCATTTACCTGGCTCCATGCCGACGGCGCCAAGGCCTTGATCGATTCTTGTGCCTGGCACGATGCCACCTATCTGGCGGACGGCACGCTCTGGCCCTATCTCAAGTCCGAAGATGTGCACATGTGTCCCATGTTCAAACGACTGGCCAAATCAATGGGGTGTGAGGATCCCGACCACGACGAAAGGATACCGGTGGACCCCCAGTACAGCTACAGTATGAATTGCTACCTGGGCGATGGAAGCTTCAGTGTTGCTAAAAAAGTCACCAATGTCAGGAATTCCAGTGAAGTCCTCTTCTTTTCCGAAGAGAATCCCTGGGTCATCGAGGGACTATCCACCTATGTCCTCAATAACAACAACCTATATCTCTTTCCCATAGACGAAAGAATCCCGGACGAAAACGAACGAGGAATTCAACTGTTTAACAACATCGCAACTTATCATAAGACTCAAGGCAGTAATTTGGATTCAGGTATTGCCAATATTGTCTTTGTCGATGGTCATGTCGGAACAGGCAAGGCGGACAACGGGTACCACCTCGCGATCCCCCAAGGCATGAAACCAAACATCGAACCTTAATTCCCTATTTGTAGTGTTGTCGATTGAGTGGTTTTCGGATATCATTAACACACAAAATCGTAAGAGCTAACGCATCGATCCCAAGCAAGAGGTCATAGACCATGGATAAGAATTCCCAGGAGTTCGTACAACTGCTCACGCAAGTCCAGCCCACACTCTATGCCTATATTTTATCTCTGGTCTTCAATGACGCCCAAGCCGAAGACCTGTTACAGGAGACCAATATCACCTTGTGGGAGAAGGCTGAGCAATTCAAAGCAGGAACGAATTTCGTGGCCTGGACCTACCGGGTGGCCTATTTCAAGGTGCTGGCACACCGACGTGCCATGGCTCGCGACCGAAATATGTTCAATGAAGAACTCCTGGATTATCTGGCCGAACGCCAAGTCAGTCGAGCCGATCTGCTCGATCGTCGTCGTGAGGCCTTGCAAGACTGCCTACAAAAACTATCCAATTATCATCGTAAACTATTGAAGGCACGCTATCAGCCGGGAGGATCGATCAAAACGATTGCTTCCCAGAAGGGCTGTTCCGCTGGGGTGATCTCACAGACACTCTATCGGATTCGTTGTGCCTTGATCAAGTGTGTACAAACACACGTGGTGGCGGAGTAGAGCCTCATGGCCCAACCCAGAGAAGAAATCAAACAGGTAAAACGGCTCATTAATTCCATGCTGGATGAAGGGCAAACCCCAGAACAGATGCAGCAGCTCATGACCCTGCTGGATCATGATCCAGAGGCCTGTGAGGCGTACCTGGATTTCATGATGATGCATGGCAGTCTCCAACGTCAATGGGGAGGCACCATCGCTCAGGTTCCGGGCTTACCCTCACTCTCGGTTCCAGTGACGCGCCCCATGCGTCGGTTCAGCCTAAGACGTCATATTCTCGCGGCCACCCTCTTGATCCTCGGTTCCTTATTCGGCGTCCTTTGGGCGAGATGGTATCACCATAAGAACTCGACACCAGCCTATGTGGCCACGCTAACCCATGCGATCGATGCCAAATGGATCATGCCTCCTCTTCCAAGCGATCCTGGTACCCTTCTCAAACAGGGACACTACTACCTCTACAGTGGGGTCGCAGAGATCAAACTGTTCGATGGAACAGCGATTACGCTCGAAGGGCCAACCCAAATCGATTTACTGACGACCAATCGGGTGTCCTTAACCGAAGGGATCCTGGCTGCCAGGGTTCCCTCACAAGCCACCGGTTTTTCGGTATCCACTCCGAGTGCGGAGATCGTGGATTTGGGAACCTATATAGGAGTCAAGGTCGATGATCAAGGCACGACCTGGACAGAGGTTTTTAACGGCAATATCAAGGTTACGGTCAATGACCTCACCGGCACAACAAGGTTTCTCCACAATGACGAAGCGGTCCGGGTTGACGGAAAAACTCTGGACATCCGTTCCATTAAAACCTCAACAATAACATTTCCACAACCCACGCGAACATTTGCTCCCTCCATCCAGGGGAATTTCGAACCCAATGACGTTATCCTCAATGCCGGTATCCCGACACAGGCGGGTCACTGGAGTGGTGACACCTGCAAGATTGTGGGGCCAGAACAAGGCATTACCCCCTACTCCGGCCAAGGCATGTTAAAATTCTTGGAGACTTCGGCCCCCAAGGATCGTCCACGTAGTCTCATGGGGGCTTCACAACAATGGCGGATCATTCCTCTTGACAAGATCCGTCACCAGGTCCGACAGGGCTATGGTTCCCTGGATATGTCTGTCTATTTCAATCGCGTGGCCACTAAATCGAACAGAAGAGACGTTATGCAGGGGCTGTCCGTCCATGCCTTCAGAGGCGAACCCGGTAGTCCCGATCCCTTTGAACGGCATATTCAAAGTTTAAACACGCGTATCAACACAGACAATGACCCCAAGAGTTGGGAACGAGCGGAACTGCATTTTAACATTCCCTCTCAAGCGGATTATCTTGTGATCGAACTCCGAACTGCGATTGACATCTCCAGTGGCATCTACATCAGTCAATTTGAAGGTCACTATGCCGACGACCTGAAAATCAGCATTCGCATTGGGCCAACCCCCGCCAAACCAAATTAAAACCCACTAACTATCAATACCGACAGCGATTCCCAATCCGCAAGGAGCCTAGAGAATGAACAAACACACAGACACTCCGCTCTGTTGGCATAGGGGCATCCCCCTCCTATTGGCTCTCATCTGGGTGTGGGCCAGCCCCCTCGCATTAGGCTCGACTCCGCGATCGATCGAAAACGCAGTAACCCTCACCCAGGACACCTCCAGTTACACCCTCTCCAATGGTATCGTGACCGCCAAGATCTCAAAACACAGTGGCACCCTACTCTCATTAAACGTCCAAGGTCAGGAAACGATTGCGATTGGCATTTGGTCCCATGACACCACGGGAGGCGTGGACACCCAAACCCGAGTGAGTATCGATCCATCGATCCACCAGGGCCAACGAGGTGAAGTCTCCATCAAGGGGATCTCCGGTGGCATCAACATGGGCCATGGACCGGGAGCGGAGCAAGACGGCGATTTCCCGGCGGACATCGAAATCCGCTATTGTATGGAGCAGGGACAGTGTGGCCTCTATACCTATTGCATCTTCGAACACCTCCCTGAGTATCCGGCCCAATCCATGACCGAGGCCCGCTTTTGTGCGGGATTGACCTCGATCTTCGACTGGATCTCCGTGGATGACAAACGCCATAAATACTATCCGGAGCCCATTCCGGACGAAGACAAATACTGCTATACCACGGTGCAAGCGGAAAACCGGGCCTTCGGCTTCTCCAGCACGACGCAAAAACTGGGTTGGTGGATGATCAACCCCTCGGTCGAGTATCTCAGTGGAGGGCCCACCAAGGTCGAGTTTCTCTGTCATCGCCACACCGATAGTCGGGCCGCACCCGTAGTTCTCAATTACTGGCGCAGCAGTCACTATGGCGGAGCCAGTGTCACGGTCGAGGCGGGTGAACACTGGACCAAGGTCATTGGTCCATTTTTACTCTATATCAACAGCGATGGCGATCCCAACGAGTTGTGGGAGGACGCCCGACACCAGGCTGAGTTGGAGATGGCACGTTGGCCCTATGATTGGGTCGATGGCGTGGATTATCCCCAAAACGATCAACGCAGCACTGTCCATGGTCAACTTTGCCTGAACGATCCCTGGATGCCGGGTGGATCTCGGTTGACCGGCAAACTCACGGTCGGTCTGGCCCATGCCCCCTACCTGGCTCCGTCGGCCTATGGAGGCACGCGTGAAATCACCTGGCAGCTCAACGCCAAGCACTACCAGTTCTGGACCGAGGTCCATGACAGCAATGGAACCTTCAGCATCCCCCACGTGCGTCCCGGCATCTATACCCTTTATGCCTTTGCCGATGGCATCCTGGGAGAATTTACCCAGGCCGAAATAACGGTGTCCCCCGGTGGTGACCCGGTCAACTTGGGCCAACTCCAATGGACACCCATACGTCACGGCCCACAGCTCTGGGACATCGGCATCCCCAATCGGACTGCCACCGAATTTGTCAATGGCGAGCGTTACTTCGAACCCGGCATCCAAATCGAATACACCCAACGCTTTCCTCAAGACGTCAACTATGTGATCGGAACCAGCGACTACAGCCAAAACTGGTATTTTCAGCATATCCCCCACAATGAAGACGGCCAGCTCGAAATCGCTCCCTATCGCGGTGTGCTGGGCCAAGGCCGTGCTACCCCATATACCGTCAACTTTAACCTGGACCAGGTCCCACGTGGCAAAGCGGCTCTACGTTTGGCCATCTGCGGCACCGATGCCAAGAAACTCGAGGTCCAGGTCAATGGCACTCAGGCCGGCACGATTGAACTGGGGATTGCCGATGGCGTGATCACTCGCCATCAAATCCAGGGGCTCTGGGTGGAACGTGAACTGACCTTTGCCACGTCCCTTTTGCATGAGGGCCAAAATCAATTGCAACTGATTATCCCCGCCGGATCCGTGAACCAAGGCGTGATCTACGACTATGTACGCCTGGAACTGGATCAACGACGGTAAGTACCCAATCATTAACGAGGATCGAACATTATGAGGAATACTTTAGGATGGGTGATACTGTTGATGTCACTCCCCCAAGTCATACTCGCCCAGAACCTACCGGATAAAGCGACCCTGTTAGAACAGATGACGCGGGCCAATCGATATTTCATGAACAAGTGGCCCGATGCCGGAGCCCCCATCGTCAAAGAGATCGTCCCTGGCAAGGACCTTCCTGCCAATATCTGGACCCGTGCAACCTATATGGTAGGATTCATGGCCCTGTACCAAATCGATCCTCAACCGACCTATCTCGACTACATGGTCCGATGGGGACAAGGCCACCACTGGGCCCCTGCCTGGAACAATAACAACACCCGCAATGCCGACGACCAGTGCTGCGGGCAGACCTATATCGACCTTTATCAGATCGACCCACAACCTCAACGAATCCAATCCATCAAGACCTGTATCGACCAAATGATCGCCAGTGACAAACGCGACGATTGGTGGTGGATCGATGCCCTGCATATGGGCATGCCCCTGTTGGCCCAACTGGGGCAGGTCACTCACGACCCCAACTACTACCAGGGGCTCTATGAACTCTACCACACCACCAAGACCCAACATGGCGACCAAGGCCTGTACAATCCCGAAGATCACCTCTGGTGGCGAGATCGTGACTTCGATCCGCCCTACACCTCACCCAATGGGCAGGATTGCTATTGGTCACGCGGCAACGGCTGGGTCCTCTGCGGCCTGGCCCGTACCCTGGAGATCCTGCCTGAGGAGGCGGTAGGACGAGACGATTATCTACAGACGTTCAAGGATATGTGTGCCGCTCTCATCCAGGTGCAACGTGATGACGGCTTTTGGAATGTCAGCCTGCATGATCCTAATGAATACGGCGGCCCCGAACTCACCGGCACCGCCTTTTTCACCCAGGGCATGGCCTGGGGCATCCGCCAAGGTCTGCTCGATGAAACCACCTACCTCCCTGCGGTGATCAAGGCCTGGAACGGTATGGCCAACAAAAGCCTCCATGAAAACGGTTTCCTGGGTTATGTCCAGGGCACGGGCAAGGAGCCTGCCTCCAGCCAACCCGTAGGCTATGACATCCAACCCAATCTGGAAGATTACGGGCTGGGAGCCTTTCTTATGGCGGGTCGCGAAATGATTTTATTGAGTCACACCCCAAGCCCATAGCGAATCATGGATCAATCAACAAACTGATAGGCCATAAGGCGGTTCGCAAAAAACGTGGGAGCAATCCAGGTTTTGTGCTCGGGGATGTAGCCGACATCCGCTTGACTGACTTGTGGTTGAGGATCAACAGACAAGGAAGACGTATCCACCAGCGGAATCACCACCCCCGCTTTACTGACAGACCAACTGGGCCCTCCCCAGGCCGTGACCAGGTAGGTGTCGGCATCCAGTTGAACCAGACCATCACCCATGGCCTCGGCCACCGCCTTCAACGGGGCAATGATTTCGATCTTGCCGGTTTCCAGGGCAATGCGTACCAGGGCCTCACGTTGATTATCATAGGCGATCAAGTACGAGCCATCGACAAGCAAACCGTTGGGATTGTCCAGTTCTTCAAAGGGAATCCAGGGAGAGACCTTGCCGTCCTGGTAGCGATGAATAGAATACTTGGGCTTACTGCCGTTATCCGAGATATAGCCCACCCCTTGTGCATCGAAGGTAATGTCGTTGGCAAAGCTGGAGCTGCGAATACGTATCCGCTCTAAGATGGTCCCTTGATCGATATCGATACGCGTGAGTCGACGACGCTCTACCACATAGAGGACATCCTCATAAATGGCCATACCCGTGGGCTGCTTGAGCCCCTCGATCCAATGTAAATCGATCACCTGTCCATTGGGATCGACCTTGGAGAGGAACTCCTTTTTCATCGTTGACGAAGCAGTGAGTTGGTAATTACTGACATAGAGCATGTCCCGCTTGGCATCATAGAGAACGGCCTCCGGTGTCTCGAACAGCGGTTCGGTTTGCCAGAGCAACCGAGCTTTCGACCATGGGGTCTTCGTCGACTTCTCGGGCGCATGGCTGACTCGACTGGGGAAATCTCCCACCCCGGCCTCAGTCCTCTTAACCGGTTGAATGGTTCCGTCGTCGTTGAAATGCAGGTATTCAGCACAACAATGGCGTTGCCGTCCACATTCCGAGTTCAGGTCCAGCCAGCGATGATAGAAGAGAATCCATTGTCCCTTGAACTCGACGATGGAGTGGTGGTTATTGCTCTGGTGTTCCTGCTCCATGAATTGGCCTTGATAGGTCCAGGGGCCTTTGGGAGTGTCCGCCATGTAGTAGGTCAACACCCGGTTGTTTTCAGGCATGGTGAAGTAGTACTTGCCTTGTCGTTTGAAGACCCAAGGGCCTTCCATCTTGGGCTCATAGCCCCCCATGTCCATCTTGACAAATTCACCTTTCAGACTTTTCATGTCGTCGGCCATTTCAGCGACACAAAAATCCAGCCTTCCACCATGTACATACAGGTAGGCCTTGCCGTCATCGTCCACAAACAGGCTGGGGTCATTGGCATAGGGATCTCTCCACAAGGGTCCCCCAATCTCATCCACAAAGGGACCTGTGGGAGAATCACTCACGGCAATACCGATCCCCATCCATTTGGTACTGTTCTCGGGATTCACTCGATCCTTGAATCCCGTTCCCGCCGGAAAGCAGAAGTAGTATTTGCCATTCTTGTAGGCGCAATCCGGTGCCCAGGCGTAATTGTCAGCCCAGGTCAGATCGTCCACGTTCAAGCAGGCCCCATGATCGGTCCAATGGACCAGGTCCTCTGAGGAGAACACTTGCCAATCCTTCATCCAAAAGTCCTCCTGACACTCTTGATCATGGGAGGTGTAGAGGTACATCCTGCCATCGGCCCACACATGACCGGAAGGATCCGCCGTCCTGATTTTACTGCCAAAGTCCAGCGGATTCTGAGCCGTGACCACGGATGTGACGAGGGTGACAACTAGGCCTATCGTTAAAATGTTTAATGAACGCATTGTCGTATATCTCCTGGTTATGGCTGGTGATAGACTTTTAAACCAGCGATCTTTCCTAAATCAACCTGCAACAGAATCTTAGCCTAAGAGAAGAAAAGGGGCAAGGGATTATTACACTGGCCATACGCCCTGCCCCAGCAGATGGATGAGGATAAAGATCTTCCTATAAGCTTTGCTTTAGGATACACTTCGTGCGTTTTAACTTCCAGACAAGGGTAACTTATGTTTGTATTGTTTTCTATGGCCATCGCACTGGGATTGTTGGTGATCCTGATGCACCGGAAGGTCCGACTGGGACGCTCCATCATTGCTGCGGCCGTGGTCTTTGGAATTCTTTTGCGCGTCAGCCCTCATGCCTTCTGGCAGTCCCTGGTGCAAGAGTGGCACACCAAACCCTTGACCCAAACCACGGTCTATCTGTGGATCTCTCTGACGGCCCTGGTGATGTTGGTAAACGTGCTGGGGATTGCCATGAAACAGACGGGTGTGTCCGATCGCCTGGCACCGGCCTTACAGCGGTTATTTCGGAGTCGTCGTTTTGCCTTGGCCGCCATCCCGATGATCATGGGCTTACTGCCGACTCCCGGCGGTATCATGCTGTCGGCACCGATGGTGCGTGACTTTGGGGATTCACTGGGGGTGGAGCGGAGTCGTCTGGCGGCGATTAATTTTCTTTTTCGCCATCAATGGGAAACCGTGTGGCCCCTGTTTCCATCCGTGCCTCTGATCCAGGGCATGTTCGGGATCTCTGCCCTGGCCTTGATTTCGCATAACATCGCCATCATGTTGGCCGGGACCATCGGCGGTACCCTCTTTCTCCTCGCCCATGCCTTACCCCCATCACAACCAAAGACCAAGACCGAAGGCCACCTCTCCACTCATCTACGCAACTTCGGCCAGGCACTCTGGCCTATCGCCATCGTGGCAGGCCTGTATATGGGATTGAATGTCCCCCCGGCCATCGGAACGGCCCTGGCGATTGTCGCTTTCTTGCTCTGCCACAAGGTCCCTGTCACCCAATGGAAAGCCTTGTTCAAGGCCGGCTTCGAGCTTGACTTTGTATTCTTGATTTTGGGATCGCTATTATTCAAGGTGAATCTTGACGCAGCCGAGGCGGTCCCCTCGGTCGTGGATTTCTTCGCCACCATTCATGCCCCCACACCCGTGGTAATTTTCCTGCTGCCTTTCGTAGTGGCCTTCCTAACCGGCGTCACCGTCCCCACCGTAGCCATGACCTTCCCCTTCTTACTACCCTGGATCGGCACCGGCCAAGAGGCCAAGATCGCCTTGGAAACCCTGGCCTTTTCCGGCCTGATCTGTGGACTCCTGTTGACCCCCGTGCATCTGTGCCTGGCCCTGTCCGGCACCTATTTCGAAAGTTCCTTAACCAAGATCATCCCCCGCTTACTCATCCCCACAGCCTTTGTAGCAGGTGCAGGTGTGTTCATGGCCATCGTTTTTGGAAGGTAAAACATGGAATGGTTCTGGGGTGCAGGTCCCCAAGGCTGGCCCAGATGTTACCGAAAAAAAGTTGTCACCTCGACCGTAGTGGAGAGGTCTATTAATCCAAGCCTGCGTAGCAGTTCATTATTTATATTCACTAGCGACTATTTCCAGGACTGCCCCCTCAGTTGTTCCCTTCATGCAGAGTCGCAGTGCCGTAGAGTTTTCAATCTAATGATTATTTCTTTGGCCGCTGATTTTGAGTTCTTCTCGTTACAGCGAACTTACATCTTAAGGCCTGCGCCTCTGTATTCTA
Source organism: Sedimentisphaerales bacterium (assembly GCA_963662565.2). Lineage (GTDB taxonomy): Bacteria > Planctomycetota > Phycisphaerae > Sedimentisphaerales > Anaerobacaceae. The sequence continues at coordinate 81,951 of CAXXXG010000027.1, forward strand.
TTTATCACCTCCATTATTCGGTTTATGTTCATTCTAGAATTTCTCTTGACTATCGGGCTTGAGATAGATAATAATGATTTTAATCAAGGGAGTAGATAAGTCGCTGGAGTTGGACTATCAATTTACGATTACACGAGAACCTGGAGGAGACAAAAATGAAAGTGATGTCTTGGACGCGATACCCGCTGTTAGTCCTTAGCCTTTTCTCTGCCACTCTGGTTTATGCCGCTCCAGTCGAATTTCGCATCACCGGCATTTTGGATCATGTAAGTTCTACTGATCCCTATAGTTACAATGGTGCCGATGTAGAAATTGTCTATTCAGCAGACACAACCGATGCCCCGACCAGTACCATTTTGGGATCGGGATTTAGCCTCAGCAAATTCGACTTTGACGTAACCCTCAACATCAGTAACCGCCCCAACAGCGAAGCCGATATATCCAACTTGACCACGAACACGAGTATGTTCATTAGAAACTACTTTTCCCCGGCTTTAGAGAATGATTCATTTATAACGGATAGCCGATACGTTCTTTGTCCCTCTGAGGGTTACCAAATATACATTGGCCTTTTGGAGGTTAATTTTGGAACACAGGATTACTTTACCGGCACAGACGCCGTCAGCGATCTAACCTTTTTCGAATCTGCAGGACAAATATTGTCGGGCGGCAATTTTCTGGCGAACATCTCCATCTCTTCAACCTCGGCGATGCCCTATTTAATTACCAATGCAACCATCACCAACAGTACCGCCCCCGTGGTACCCACCCCTGGGGCACTGCTGCTCGGCACTCTAGGCATGGGTGTGGTAGGTTGGCTGCGTAAGCGACGTTCGCTCTGATCCCGTACATCTGTGCCTGGCCCTGTCCGGCAGCTATTTCGAGAGTTCCTTAACCAAGATCATCCCCCGCTTGCTCATCCCCACCGCCTTTGTAGCAGGTGCAGGTGTGTTCATGGCCATCGTCTTCGGAGGGTAAAACCTGGAATGGTTTTAGGGTGCAGGTCCCCAAGGCTGGCCCAGATGTCACCGAAAAGAAGTTGTCACCTCGACCGTAGTGGAGAGGTCTATTAATCCAAGCCTGCGTAGCAGTTCATTATTTATATTCACTTACGATTATTTCCAGGATTTAGCTTCAGTTGTCCCATCCAAAAGGGACCGCGGACCTTTAATGCTTTAATCGCAAATCAAGGGCGGCCGTTCAGGCCGTCCGATTGCATTCATTTGCTAATGATAGATCTATCATTCATTCGGTATCAGTATTATTGACAACATGCTCTATCAGACCTTGCTCAAGGGCATTTCGATCTGAAAGAACTGATCTTATAATTTCTGGAGAGAATACAGTTGTAAACTCATCAGTATGGCAATTGGTACACCAAGGTCCAATAGTTCGCTCCGAGCATTTAAGACATATATGCTCTGTGTTGGGATCACCTTGATGCAATTTATCATTTGCATCTCTAAGCTCAGCGACTAAATCACGAACTAAACGATCCATTGCTATGGGGCTGTGATTCATTTTATCACTCCATTGATGAGCATTGATCCTCTTGTTCGTCCTCAATACATGAATAAATATTGTCCCAATACTTATACTCAGGTTTAATCCATTCTAATTGCGAGATAGGAATAGTCGGACCTAGCCCGCCTCGCTCATCCATGGCCTTATCAAAGGCAGTGGTACTAGATAAGAGAAACATACTTTCAGAATTGAAGTCATATCCATAAGCACGATCGATAGTTGCAAACTCACCATTTTTCGACCAAGTTATCTCATGAGGACGATTATCTGGCTCTTGAATTTTCTTGTATAGATTGGAGCCAGAAGAAACGCAAACACCCACACACCTTTCACGGGTGCCATGTTCGTATAGGAGAACTCTATTCTGATTCATTATAAACAATGGACTTTTGACTATTAGCATTTCGGGCGACATCAACCTATCATGCGCCCAGTGCTTTATCTGACTGATGCCCATTAGAAAAGAGAAGCCTATAAGAGCTATTACGATGAGAACTGCTATTATTGATTTGGTGCTTTTTCGCATGCTTATCGACGAACAGTGTATTAGGTAGTCGTTCCTCCGAAAAAGATTAGGGGTGCTGGCTACCTAATACTTTCCTTTAAAAAGTTAAACTGTGTAATTATTGACGCTTAAGTGATGTTATGTCAAGATTTTATTGATGAGTCGTTCGCCAGATCTAAAACCACCCCCTCCCCCGCTCCATAGCATCGCTACTGGGGAAAAACAGGCAAAGCCTCGCAACTTGAACGTGTGTAGGGCATCGCTTATAATACGGCCGTTTTAGAACCTATTTTGGGGTCAGCATGAAAATTAAAGTCGCTGTTTGGATGATGTGTTTCGGATTGGCGGGCATTAGTTGTGTCAATGCACAAACGACCTTTCGCAATCCGATTATCACCGGCATGAATCCCGATCCGAGTATTTGTCGTGTGGATGATGACTATTACTTGGTGACCTCCACCTTTGAATACTTCCCTGGGCTACCCATCTATCAGAGCAAGGACCTGGTCCATTGGAAACTCATCGGTTACGCCTTGAGCCGAGCGGATAACAATCCCCTCATGGGGGCGGACGCCTCGGGTGGACAATATGCCGCGACTATTCGCCACCATGAAGGAACGTTCTATGTCATTGGCACCAACTACGGCGGCCAAGGCACACAGGGTGTATTTTATGTCACGGCAACCAATCCTGCCGGCCCCTGGTCCGAACCACACTGGCTGGTCTATTGGTATGTCGATCCTTCGCTGTTGTTCGCTGACGATGGAGTTTACTACCTGAGTCCAAACAACAAGGATGGTTTCCTTCTGGGGATTCTCGATCTTGAAACCGATAAGATGAAAGAGCCACTCAAGAAGATTGCACCGGGACTGGGCGGTTCCTCACCCGAGGGACCACATCTGTACAAAATCAACGACTATTACTACCTGATGTCTGCCGAAGGTGGCACGGGCTACGAGCATCGCGAGGTCATCCAACGCAGCAAATCCCCCTGGGGTCCCTATGAGGCCAGCCCACACAATCCCGTGGTTTCGCACTGGAAAGATCCCGACAATCTCTTTCACGCCATCGGTCATGCCGACCTGATCGAAACGCCGGACGGATGGTGGCTGGTCTGTCTCGGCATCCGGCCCAAGGGTGGACGATACCAGCACCTGGGACGCGAAACCTTTCTGGCACCGGTGACCTGGACCGCAGACGGCTGGCCCAAGGTGGGCACGGACGGCATCGTGCAACAAGAATATCCACGGCCCAATCTGCCCCCACATCCCTGGGAACCGCAACCGGTCCGTGACGATTTCGACAGCCCCAAGCTAGCATTGCCATGGAACTTCTTGCGCAACCCTCATGCCCAAGACTGGTCACTGACCGAGCGGCCGGGTTATCTCCGACTCAAGGGCTCCAAGATCAACCTCCAGCAAAAGGATTCTCCCGCCTATATCTGCCGCAGGCAAACGGCCTTTAACATGGAGATTTCAACTCAACTCGACTTTACCCCCACGAAGACCACAGAAGAAGCCGGTCTGCTGATTCGCGGCAACGACAAAAATCACTATGACTTCCTGGTGACCCTGCACGAGGGCAAACGAGTCGTCATGTTCCGCGAAACTCTAAACGACCAAGTGAACCGGGTGACCTATCAAGCAATTCCCGACGGCGAAACCATACTACAAATCAAGGCCACCGAGCTGGAATACCAATTCTTCGTACAGAAGCCCGGTACCCCGAGGGAGTTGATCGCCACGGCGTTGACGAAAAACCTGTCTACGGAAATGATTGGCGGCTTTACCGGCGTGTTCATCGGCATGTATGCCTCCGGCAATGGCGAGGCCAACAGCCATCCCGCCGATTTCAACTGGTTAGATTGGATCGAGAACGATTAAGTGACAATCCGAAGACCTCAACGCTTATTGGAAGGATAGCCAGACCTCGCCACTATAAGCCCCCTCCGCTTGATTCTTCTGGCTCTGAGGGCCCAGGGCTTCGGCTCTCTGGAATTTAGTGCCGATTGCTGGTATGCCATGTAGCAAGGCCAAGCCGGTATCGGGGATATCCAGCTTGGTGTTGGCCGGATAGGGTCCATCCTTGGGACGGTACAGACCGAGATAGAGATCGTCTGTGTTGTTCACCAGCGTGATCTTGCCTTCCGTGGTTTCCAGGACGGTCCAGATCCAGTTGGCATAGTACCCGCGAAACTCAGGGAAATCCCAGGTGACACCGGGGGTGTGGTCTTTATAGGTGTTCTCCCAAACATCGAGCTGTCCACCTTTGAGTCGATTCTTGTAGACACGGTAAGGGCCCTCTCCCAAGCGACGCATGGACTTGACCATGCTTTCTGGATAGTCAAACTGAACACCAATGAGGTCATGCTCACCCTGCATGCGGTAGCGATAGGACAGCTTGATCCACCCACTCTTGAAGATGTCCCAACGAACCTGCTGCAGGTTGCCGTTATAATTCACAAGAACAGCAACACCATGAGCGGTTTCCATCACATTCAAGTCTTGGCAGGTATCTTCACTGTTGATCACGCGTGGCCCTTGGGTCAGTGAGAAGGGTTGCCCTTGGACCTCAAGGGCGGTGAGCCATCCGGTTTCGGTGTCGAAAGTGACGACAAGATCACCCAGGGTAATGCGTCTGCTGTTGTCTGGGGACTGTACGGGCAGGGACTTGACCTCCTCTCGATCTTGTGGAAGTGAGGCCATCAGCCGCTGTTGAACATGAATCGGCCAGGTCCAGGTCCAGATTTCGTTTCCGGTCGGATCGATGGCAGTGACGGACAATGCATCGGCCTGGGACCAGGCCTCGGGCAGATCGAGCTTAAACGTCCCCTTCTCTCCTGGCGCCAGGGCTGGACCCACTTTAGCTTGCGAGAATAAAACCGTGGTGTCATGCGATTGCCAAGGAAGTGGATAGCGCAATAGGCGGCTTCTAAACCAACATTGGGAGAGGTCGGTAAAGCTATAGCGATTTTCCAAGGCGAGGGTTCCGTCAAAATCCTCTGGCAACGATTCCAGATCAATTTGAATGGGGGCGAAGATCTCCTTGATGGTGCAGAAGCTCGCCTCTTTCTCATGATGCGGCCCGACGATTCCATCCGGGGCGTGATTGCCATCGACATCGATGCGTCCCCCCTGGTCCGTACGCACCACCCCCTCATCGGCCAACACCCAGAGAAATCCACCAGCGCCCTTGGGTGAGGCCAGGATGGCATTCCAATAGTCTTCCAGGCCCGCACCATGGCCACCATCGTAAAGGCCATGCAGAAATTCCGTAGGCATAGACAGTAGATCACTGTTGAGTTTATTCAGAGTGCTGGCATAGCTTTCGTAATGGTCGGTATCGATGCCACTGAATTTTTCCCAGGGATGGAGAACCGGGCGTTGTTGAGGATCATAGAGGGCAAAGTCATCATCCAGATCAAAGTTCCACCCGCCTTCATTGGCATTATCCCAAAACAGGATACAGGGATGACTGACATCGCGTATCACCATTTCTTTGACCAGCTTGACACCGATCTCGGTATCATAGGACGGCCGTTGCCAGCCCGCCAGTTCGTCCAGGACATAGAGGCCCAATTCATCACAGGCCTCCAGGAAGTGTTTGTCCGGAGGGTAGTGACTCATGCGTACGGCATTCATGTTCATGGCCTCGATCAGATGGACATCGGCGTAGCTTTGCGTTCGATTGAGACAACGTCCGGTCTCAGGCCAGAAACAGTGGCGGTTAACCCCCTGAAGGACGATCTTTTGGCCATTGAGAAAGAGCCCCTCGGGGCGTACTTCAAAGCTGCGAAAGCCAAAGCGTTCAGAGAGGGTATGAAGTGTGGCATCGTTTTGGTGCAAAGACAATTGCACCTGATAGAGATGAGGTGTTTCTGCAGTCCAGGTTTTGACGTCATCCACCTTGGTTTTCAAGGTCACCTTTTCTTGCTCGGCCGGAATGACTGCCTCACAGATATGAGGTTGAGCTAATCCAGGGCCGGTGATCTGGGCCGTCAGCGTTCCACTGGTCTTAAGCGGTGAAACATAAACATCCACGAGGAACTGCCCGTCAGCACGAGCATCCACCGCACAGCGTTCGATATGATCAAGGGGCATGGCCTTGAGATAGACCGGTCGAAAGATGCCGCCAAAGACCCAGTAATCGGCCTGACGTTCGGCCTGTTCCACACTGCGATCATGTGACACCTTATGCACCAAGACCTCCAGTTGGTTCAGTTGCTGCCACTGGATTAGATCCGTGATGTCATAGGAGAAGCGATAGAAACCTCCCTGGTGCATGGGCCCGGCACTGGCCCCATTGATCCAGACCTCGGTATCGGTCATGACCCCATCAAAGACCAGTTCAATATGCTTACCCTGCCATCCCTCAGGAACTCTAAAGGCATGGCGATAACGGCCGGTCTCCTGGGCCTTGGGACGATTATGGCCATAGTTGTAGGTGCCAAAGCCTTGCAGCTCCCAATTGGATGGCACCTCAATGATCGACCAGGCCCCACTCTGACGTCCCTCGGAACAGAAAAACTCCCAGGACACGGTATCGTCACTACCTGTTCCCGAAAGATATTGAATCTCTGTATCCTGCCCCCAAGAGTAAACCGCCAGCAAACCAATCAAAACACTCGTCAAACGTAACATGACTACCTCTTGTTCTCTTTAGGGATCAGTTCCAAGACCGGCTCGGCAAACAACCCCCAATCTTTCAGGGTTGTCCCCCCGGCATCGGTCGTGGCCAGGGTCAGGAAGCGAACCGTTTCGTCTAAATCAATATCAATGTCGACCGGTGTGGATGCACCTGTCAATGTCTCCTGGAAAACCAACCGCCCATCCACCAGTACCCAGAAGGTCGCCTCCGCATCGATATCCATGGAAATACCGCAATAGGAGACAAATCGGCTCATCGTCCACTCGGGATGGGGGGCTCGAATCGCTTGCAGATCAAAGGTGATACCGACATTACTCTGCATACGCAGGGCTGGACGGGAGGAGGTCCCCATCACTTGATGGCTCAAATTCCCCTGGTGAATCGTCTCGAACAGAGGCCCGTTAGGATCGTCTCCGAATTTCGCCCCGTTGACAATGGCCATGGAGCAGGCATTGCGGGTTATGGGCCACCCATTGAACGTAAGCCCCGTTTGGCTGATCGGTAAGGCCGGACTCTGGCGGTTGGGAATAAAGACTCCGTCCACCCCATCATTCCAGGGCACAGGGACAAAGGTGGGGGATTCTTGCACGAGTTCCATGTAGCTCTCATTAAAGGTCGCCAATGCACCCGTATAGGGATTGATACCCGCATCTAATTGACCGGTCCCTTGACCGTTCCCTCCGCCGACGATATCCGCAAGATCGATCAACAACTTCTTTTCGGGTAATTGACGTACAAATTGTTTCGAACTGCCACTGATGCGACCGATGTTCAGCACACCCGTGATCTTGGCAACAGCGGCCTGGCCCTGCTGCAATCGCTGCATGTTTCGTTGCGAGTCACGTTGACAACGGATCCCCACCTCTCCCACGAAGACATGGAGTTCCGTGGCCTGAGAGGCATCGACCGCCAGGCCAAACTCCGTTCCGAAATCCTTGACAAAGGAAGACGGGGTGGTGACAACAAACCCCACCGCCTCGGCAGGCACCAGCACACTAATAGAGCCACTGTCCAGAAATAGACGATTGGGACCATCGAGACGCAATGTACAAGGACCTTCGGCCAGCAGCTGAGCTCCTTGAGCAAAGCGGATCTGAGCATAGCCCTGTTCCAAGTTGAGCCAGCCTGGACGAATGGCATTGGCATCGATCGTCTGGGCCCACTGGGCATCAACGGTCTGGCCCAGAGTGGCCACGATACGCTGCGATAGGATATAGTGTCTCGTAATGAGAACGGTTAACACCAAGGCCACCACTGCTGCGGTTTTGATCACCAAACGCCAGACCATGTGAATGCTGTTGTCAATTCTCTCGGCCACCTTCTTAAGGTCGATCCCTATAGAAGGTCGCATGGGCTTCGCTTCTGGGGGCTCACGCTGGGCCTCTTGCTCGGCCATAAAGGCATGCAGCTGTTGTTCTGCATACAGCTTGATTTCTCGCAATTTTTCGGCAGAGACCTCTTTCTGGTACCCACCACTGGGAGTAAGGCCTTGGATGGATCGTTCTTCCTGGGTACGCGTGTGTTGCGCCAAGCCGCTACAAACCCCAATGATACTGAGGTAGAGTTCCTGGGCCTCGGGGTTGTCGGCGAGCAGGCGATCCAATTCCTTGACTTGATCACCATCCAACTGACCGTCCAACTTAAGGAGAACCAACTCACATAAACGCTTTAGGCTCAGATTCATGAATGCCCCTCCATGGCCAAGGATCTGCGTACGCAGAGGACCAGATTGGCGTGAATACGGGCCATGACCTTATAAAGCCCTTGTATGGGACGCCCCAAACGTAAGGCGATATCCTTGATACTCGTGCCATCTTCATAACGCATCTGGATCAAGGCCATATCCTCGGTTCTAAGCTTGTTGATACAGTCTTCCAAGGCCTTCAACTGGACATCGGGCTCAGCGTAGTAGGTCTCGGCACGGGTCGCCAGCGTGCTCAGGACCTGCTCCGAGAGATGATTCAGCTTATTGTTTTTGCGCTGGAATTCTCGGATCTTGTACTTGGCCACCTGAATCCCCCAACCAGTAAAGTTGGTCCCCTGCTGGAATTCTTCATACTTTTGCCACATCAAGGACGTGGTCTCCTGCATGATGTCATCGGCATCGGACCAATTGGAAACCACCGAGAGGATATAGCCGTAGATGCTCTTCTGATGCTTTACATAGAGCGTGAGGAAATTTTGGGTTTTCTGTGATTCGGCTGAACTCATATCGGTTTTTCTATTTTACCCCTAAATTACGTTTATAGGATATGCAGCTTCACCTGGAATTTGGAGTCTTTTTTTCTCAAGGTTGATTAAATTCTCACACCCTCAAACTGTTTCTTAAAAAAATCCTCGACCACCCCTCCAATTGTTGACTCAAGCTGCATATCTAAAAGAACGGGGCTTACTTGGGCCCAATTGATCTAAAAACAAAATGATAAGGAGGCTAGGAATGAAAAAGCTAGGTTTGTTATTGATCGGCATGACCTTAATGTCGAGCTCCGCCCTGGCGGTTTTAATTGACAACTTTGAAAGCACCCCCCTGGGCAACCTGGAAGACGTCGCCAGCCCGCCTTGGATCATTACCACACCGGCCGATGCCACTGAAGTACCGGCCATTGAGGTTGAAGATAACGGCAATCAATACCTGGAATCGGTATCCAGCTCTATTGACTGTACCGGCATTGCCGAGGGAGAGATTGGAACCGTCTTCTTCCGAGTGATGCTCCCTGAGGGACGTAATCCCGATTGCTCCTTTGGAATGAGTGATGTGGTCAGCTCGACTGGCGCCTGGGGCGATTTCGAATCCTATTGCACCATTGTAGGTGACGTTTTACGCTTAAGAGACGGGGGCTCCCAGGTGGATGTTGCGAACTTAGACGAAAACACCTGGTACAATATCTGGCTCGTTTCCGACAATGCTTCGGATACACATGACCTCTACCTGACCACGGGATCCAATGAGCCCACCGCCGACGATCAAATCGCTGATGGCCTCAGTTTTCGTAACGGGACGTCGGACACCCTGGGATGCTTCAAGATTTATGGCCGTGGCAATGCATCAGACGCTCAAGCCTTGTTTTTCGACGACATCTACATTACCTCGGGAGTCAATCTGACTCTGGATATGTTCGAATATCAATCCGGTCAAAGCAGCAACCCGGCTCCATTCGATGGTGAAGAAGACGTGGCACTGGACGCGGATTTATCCTGGCAAGCGGGCCATATCGATGACACCCATGATATCTACTTCGGCTCGAATTACGATGATGTCAACGATGCCAGTCGTAGCAATCCGGGTTCCGTCTTAGTCAGCCAGGGACAAAGTGACATGTCCTACAGTCCTGCGGGATTGGACCTTGACGGGGTCTACTACTGGCGTGTGGACGAAGTCAACAGCACGGACAATTCCATCGTCAAGGGCAACGTCTGGTCGTTCTCAGCCGAGCCGACCAATTTCGATGCTGTTCCGGTTGCGGCGACGGCCTCCAGCTTCGACGTCACTCCCGACTTCAACATGGTCCCGGAAAACACCATTAACGGTTCCGGACTTAATGAAAGCGGCCACTCCACCCTGACAAGCACCATGTGGCGCACGGCAGAGAATGATCTCGTGGGGGCCTGGATTCAATACGAATTCGATACCCCCTACCAATTCCATCAAATGCACGTCTGGAACTTCAACAGTGACAGTGAAACCTTCCTGGGAGAAGGTGTTAAGGACGCCCTTATCCAGACCTCGCTGGATGGACAAACCTGGACCTCTCTGGGACAAGTCCAGTTGACACGGGCCAATGGCACCCATACCTACTCCGGTCAAGACGTCAGCCTGGAAGACACCATCGCTCAATATGTCAAGATCGAAGTGGTTACCCAGCAAGGTTCCTTTATCGATGGCAATCCCATCATCCAAAAGGTTGGGCTCAGCGAAGTTCAATTCCAAGCCGTGCCCATTGCCGCCCGTCGCCCCTCTCCTGCAGACGGAGCCACAGCCGGCAGCCTCTTTGATACATTGACCTGGCGTTTGGGACGTGATGCCCAAGCCAGTCGCCTGTATGTCAGCACTGATGCCAACCTGGTTGCAACCGCAGACGAGAGCGTTTTGGTGGCCACCGTCAGTGGTCGTCGCTACTCGATTGCGGATACCGGTGCCCAGTACGACGAGACTTACGCCTGGCGTGTTGATGAAGTGTATAGTGACAGCGTCGTAGCCGGTCCGGTTTGGAGCTTTAATAGCCCAGAGTACCTGGTGGTTGACGACATGGAATCCTACACCTCTATCGAAGGTTCCAGAATTTTCGATCCAGGTGCCTGGAGCGATGGTTACGGTGATGACAATGGCAACGGCTCCATCGTGGGTTACGATGTGGCCGATGGCCCCTACACCGAACGGGAAATCACCTTTGACGGCAGTGGCAAGTCCATGCCCTTCACGTATGAGGACGAGGACGGGGCCTCAGCGGCCTGGGCCACGCTCGACCTGGGTGGTCAAGATTGGTCCGTCGGTGGATTGAAAACCCTGGTCCTGTACTTCCTGGGCGATGCCGACAACGATGAAGCCACCTTCTATATCGAAGTCGATGGCAAACGCGTTGAAAGCTCTAAGAGTCTCAAGAGTACGGTCTGGCAACAGCTGGCTGTGGACATCGATACGTTGAACATCGATTTAACCAGTGTCGATGAGTTCATCGTGGGTGTAGACGGTGCGGGTGTCGAGGGGTTGCTCCTCATCGATGAAATCCGCGTGTGCCGTGAGGTTCACATTGCCGCCTCACCAGTCGATCCTCAAGAGGATGGACTGGTGGTCTATTACAACATGGAAGACAACGTGGAAAACCAAGTCGACAGCAAATACGACGGCATTCCCAATGTCACCATGTTCTACAGCAACGACAGTGTCAATGACGATTTCGGCTCAAGCCTGATTTTCGATGGCACGGAAAGTGAAGTCAACATTCCGGATCTCAGTGACCTCCTCTCCACCCTGACCAGCAGTAGCTACTCGGGTTGGATCAGCATCGACGAAGACGCGACCGGCAATTGGATGCGTCTGTTCGACTTCGGTACGGGCACTGAGAACTACATGTTCGTGAGTCCCCGCACCGGTACTGCCGGTGAGGTTCGGGCCGCCATCAAGACCCAGGCCATGAACGACGACGAAACCGGCGAGGCCGGTGTGACTTCAGCCGCCCCCTTGGTGGACGGTTGGCATCACCTGGCCATGGTTATCGAGGAAGGCGACCCCAACGGTCTGCTGACCCTCTATGTCGATGGCTGGTCCGCCGGCACCGTCGAGACCCCGGGCATGCCCGCAGATCTCGGTGAAACCACCCAAAACTGGTTGGGCGAGTCCCAATGGGATGGCGACGACCTCTACGACGGTCAAATGGATGAGTTCAGGATCTACAACCGTGCTCTATCCGAAGGCGAAGTTCGTTATCTCGCCGGTGATCGTTAATAAGAACAGTTCTCCTCCTTTTTCTTACTCACCAACAGGGGTAAGACAAAGACCCGCAGGGCCTGGCTCATCTCAGGCCCTGCTTTTTTTATGTCAAAACAGCGACGTCTGATTTTGAGGTTCCCTTCAGGCACGATTTACATTAAAAATGGTGGCGACAATCGGTCCAAGTCCAGATGAATGTCAAACGCTATCGATATTTGAAGGAGTCTCATTGTGAAAACAGCAACAGCCTCTTTGTTTTTATTGATCTGTGCCAGTACCCTTCTTGCTGCGGGTACCAATCTTGCAGGGGTGACCAGTGATAATCCGCAGGTCCTTGCGGGACGTGTGGTCGACAATCTTCTCGCCCGTGACCATATGCTCTATCGAGGGAACAAAGGCCTGCACTATGCCGAGGCCTGTGCCGCAGTGGGTGCCCTCCGCTTTGCAGACAAAACCGGCGATACGGACACTCTCAATAAGATCATCGCCCGCTATGAAAAATTCCTCGATGATGACAGTATTCTCATTTCACGTCACTCCCATGTCGACCACAATGTCATGGGCATCGTCCCGTTTCAGATTTACCTGATCAACCAGGACAAACGCTATCTCGAACTGGCCCTGACCTTTGCCGATCAGCAGTGGGAGAATCCCACCGAAGACGGGCTCACTCCGCAAACCCGCTGGTGGATCGACGACATGTACATGGTGGGCATGCTGCAGATCCAGGCCTATCGGGCCACCCAGGACGTTAAGTATGCCGATCACGCGGCCATGCAACTGGCGGCCTACCTCAAGAAACTGCAACAGGACAACGGCTTGTTCTATCACGGCCCCGACTTCCATTACCATTGGGGTCGCGGGAATGGCTGGGTAGCCTCCAGTCTCGCCGAGGTCCTCAAATCCCTACCCGCGGACCACCGGCTCCGCCCGGAAATCATGGCCGGTTACCAAAAGATGATGACCTCCCTGCTCAAGTACCAATCCGAAAACGGCATGTGGCGTCAGCTCATCGACTACGAATATTCCTGGGCCGAGAGTTCCTGCACCGCCATGTTCGCCTACGCCATGAGCGTGGGGGTCGATCAGGGCTGGCTGGCAGAAGAGGACTACCAATCAGCCGTACAAAAAGCGGTCAAGGCCCTCGGCGCCCACGTGGATCGCGAGGGACAGATCCGGGAGATCTGCGTCGGAACCGGCCAGCAAGACGACGTCGAATTCTATCTCAAACGCCCTCGCACCCTCGGCGATTTCCACGGCCAGGCCCCCTATCTCTGGTTGATCTCAGAAATCACATCCAAGAAATAATGCGAACTTTATCGAAAGCGGTTGAATAATGACAGACTAGCTGGGTGTAACCTAAATGAAACCCAGCCAGCCCCGTCATTTCGAGCTTGTCGAGACACGGAGCACTGCGACGAGCCGCAATTCCAAACAGCAATGAATTTATTTTGCGAAATCTATTGATTTAGGCCCGCGTAGTGGCTCCTCATTCATTCTCATGAAGAGATAAACTGAAGTTGGACACGCTGCGCGTGACTGATTTTGATAGATCTCTCCAATCGCTGCGCTCCGTCGAGATGACATGAGGGACATGACACGCGAGGACAACATTCACAGTGACTTGGTCATCCCGAAGTACTGAGGGATCTATTAAACTAAGCCCGCGCAGCGGCTCCTTATTACGAACAACGTGAAGCAATCTTCAATTGTTTTAAAATGTGGAGGATCGCTTCGTACCTCGCGATGACGACTAGTTTTATGTCAACAGGCAAAGCCTGTTGACTCTGACCATGCCCATGCGCGAACATAGCGGCTATAGACCTCAAATGGTTGTCATTAGGAGGCCTTAATCTCATAACAGAACAGCGTTTCCTGATCGCGGATGTACAACTTGCCATTGGCGATGACCGGATGAGCCCAGGCTGGTAGATCGGTACGATCGGGTTGAGTAAATCGTCCTCGTTCGAGATATTTTTCTGCGTTGGGTTCAATCAAGAGGACAGTACCGTCTTCCAGGCGGTAGTACAAATGATTATCCGCCCAAGCGAGTGATCCCTTGGCCCGACGTTCGCCATCTTTTCTGCGATCCCATTTGACTTCGCCAGTATTCGCATCCAGACAGACCATCGCCCCACCGGAATTTCCGCCACTGGCGCCATACAGGGCTCCGTCACAGAGAATCAAACAACCATGGTGACTTTCCATTTCTTTGGTCTGCCAGACTTCTTCGGCCTTGACCGCACCATCCGACTCTTGACTCAACTTCGCCAAACCAGCCCCCGCACCATAGGCTGAAGACGCAAAGATTAATCCGTCAAAAAACATCGGCGTGGAACAGTTAATCCCATGACTGTTGGCAGGTGCATCATATTGCCAGAGGTACTGACCATCATCAGCAGCGATGCCCACAAGGGTGTTAGACATCAATTGGACATATTGACGTTGCCCGGCAAACTCGATGGCAATCGCCGAGGCATAAGCCGCTTGAGGATCACCGGGGATCGGACTCTTCCAGATTGTCTCGCCGGTCAGCTTGTTGAGGGCCACGATGGCGGCACCCGGTCCGCCGGGTGTGCAGATGACTTTGTCCCCATCGATGAGTGGTGACTCGCGAAAACTCCAGCGAGGCACCGGGCCTGCAAAATCCTCTTGAAAGTGACATTGCCACAGGATCTTGCCATCAGCGACTTGCAGACAGACCAGATTACCGCCCATGCCCACGACATAGAGGCGTTCGCCATCAACCGTAGGCGTACTACTGGGTCCCTGCTTGGAATGGGGCATGCGTTGGGGAAAAACCGGGGCCAGACGCGTCACCCAAAGTTCCTGGCCATCGGCTTCCGATAGAGCCCACACCACCTCATCTTCACCACGATTGGCCATGGCGATGATCTTGCCCTGGGTCACGGCCGGGGCACTGTCACCCCCACCGAGATCACCCACTCTCCAGGTCAAGGGTGGTCCCTCTGCGGGCCATTCTTGCATCAAGCCGGTATCGGCGGATTTGCCGTCACGGTTAGGACCCCGCCATTGAGGCCAATCCGCGGCCCAGGTCATCGATACCAACAAAACTGTCAGCGCAAGTGTCCATCTAAAACGATTCAGCATTGCCCTTACTCCTTTCTGTTACCCATTGAACGTCAGAAACGGTTGAGACCTGCACTAGTGGACTAACGATACGAGGCCTCCAGGATGGCCGTGCTGTCTTCGTCGGTGAGTGGAACAGGATCGCAGGCGAACAGTGCGCCCATGGTGATCCGGGCCTCTTTGGCACAATGCGCCATGTCTTCTTTCTTGAAGCCATAGTCAGACAGTTTCAGGTCGGCCACGCCACAGGCCTCCTGCAGTTCCACCAATGCATCGATAAAGTCCATGGCCTGGGTAGCATCTGTTTTGCCCATGGCCTTGGCCATGGCGACCATGCGGTCGTCACAAGCACCGCTCGCAGCAAAGTACGAGAAGTAGGCCTTGCTGATCATAATGAGTCCGGCACCGTGCGGCAGGTCGGGCTTCAAGGCGGACAAGGCGTGCTCCAACGAATGCTGGCTGGTTACGGCACCAATGCTCTCCACAAAGCCGGACAGCGTATTGCCTAAAGCGACCTTTTCGCGGGCGTTGATGTCACTTCCGTCCTTGACGACCTGGGCGAGATTGCCGGCGATATTCTCGATGGCCGTGAGGGCATACATATCGCTCATCAGGTTGGCACCTTGGGAGACATAGCCCTCTACGCTATGGAACAGAGCGTCAAAGCCCTGATAGGCCGTAAAGGCAGGTGGCACCGTGGTCATCATCTCGGGATCGACCACGGCCAGGACCGGGAAGGTTGAATCCATGCCGAATCCGATTTTTTCCTGGGCTTCTTCATGCGTGACCACAGTCCAAGGGTCGGCTTCGGTGCCCGTACCCGCCGTGGTCGTGATGGCCACCATGGGCAAGGGGGCGTTTTGCACGGGCATCCCTTTGCCACTGCCACCGTGGATGTAGTCCCAGTAATCGCCTTCATTGGTCGCCATGATCGCAATGGACTTGGATGCATCGAGACAACTGCCGCCCCCCAGTCCAACGACAAAATCACAACCGTTCTCCTTGGCACAGGCAGCCCCGTCCATCACGTTGGTCTTGGTGGGGTTGGGTTGGATCTGATCGAAGACCGCATGCTCTACCCCGGCCTGCTTGAGTTCATTAATGATCGCGTCGAGATAGCCATACTTGCGTGTGGATTTGCCACAGGAAATCACGATGAGGGCCTTTTTACCCGGCAGGTTCTGCTCGTGAAGATTCTTGATCTGACCTTGGCCAAAGAGAATTCTGGTCGGTACATAATGTGTAAATGCCATTTGTTTTCTCCTTTGTAACACTTTCTCTATGTGGAGTAAAAGTGTGGTTCACGGTTGAAAAAGGTTCACAGTTCACGGTTGGTCGATGATCGTTTTGTTTTAACCGTGAATGGTGAACCCATACAAGTTTTACCTTAGATATTGTTCGTCACTGACATGCTCCATCCAGTCAACGCTTTTACCGTCGAGTCCTTCCTGAATGGCCATATGGGTCATGGAGGTGGTGGCCGTTGCACCATGCCAATGCTTCTCCCCGGGAGGAAACCAGACCACATCACCGGGACCGATCTCCTCGATGAGACCGCCCTCACGCTGAACCCAGCCGTGACCGGCCGTCACCACCAGCGTCTGTCCCAACGGGTGAGTGTGCCAGGCCGTACGTGCCCCCGGTTCAAAGGTGACACTGGCACCAGTCGCACGAGCCGGTTCATTGGCTTCCAGAAACAAGGGATCAAGATGCACAGTCCCGGTAAACCACTCAGCCGGTCCGGGGATCGTCGCTTGTGTTCCATTTCGTTTAATGTCCATTGATCATTCCTTTCGTATCTGACCATTTGCTTGACGGGTAAAGTCTACACCCAAAAGCCCTGGAGGAGGTAGACCGATCCTGCTCAATGATTGCCCGATCCTCCGAATGTCCGGATAATCGTTGCTATGGCCCTGACGCATCATTAAGATTTAACCAGAAACAAACGTTAACCTAGGGTGCTTAATATGAATAAAACAAGCCAAGACGACCTCAAACCGACCTTGGAGGCCATACGCCAAAGCATTGCCCATTTAACCAAGCACGGCGAATTGTACAGCACTGCCATCGAGGGTCTCTCCCTGTACAGACGGGAAGCCCCCACCGAACCGATCAGCGGCATGTATGAACCGAGTATCTGTATGGTGCTCCAGGGGGCCAAACGTGTGCTGCTGGGAGAAGAGGATGCCTATGTGTACAATGCCCACAACTACCTGATCACCTCCGTGCATCTACCCACTCTGGTCCAGGTCATCGAGGCCAGCCCAGACACCCCCTACCTGGGGCTCAGGCTGACCTTCGATCAACGCGAGCTATCCAAGCTCATGGTCGATAGCAACCTGCCCTCCCCGCGCCAGCAACAGTCGAGTCGGGGCATGGCCACCGGTGAAGTGACCCTGCCATTGCTGGACGCCTTCCAGCGTCTGATTGATTTATTGTCCACTCCCCAGGATATCCCCATCCTCGCCCCCAACATCCAACGCGAGATCCTCTACCGCCTGCTGACCGGAGATCAAGGCACACGACTCCGTCAAATCGCTACCGCCGGCAGCCAGAGTCAACAGATCGGCCGCGCCATCACCTGGCTCAAGGGCAATTTCACGGCACCCTTACGCGTAGATGACCTGGCGTCCGAGGCCCGCATGAGCACCTCCACCTTCCACCACCACTTCAAGGCCATGACCTCCATGAGCCCCCTGCAATACCAAAAAAAGCTCCGTCTCAACGAAGCCCGCCAACTCATGCTGGCCGAGCATATGGACGCAGCCAGCGCGGCCTTTCAAGTGGGATATGAGAGTCCCTCTCAATTCAGTAGAGAATACAGCCGCCTGTTTGGTGCCCCGCCTTTGAAGGATATCAACAGCTTGCGGCAGATGTCTGGTCAGGAGGATGGGTAGTAGAAAAGCCTAACATCTTCTTTTCCTCTCGCGGAGATCGCAAAGGACACAGAGAACTGATTAAAACGTTTTTTCACAGATAACTTCCACATCATCTCGACCGAAGTGGCTTGTCCCGCCATAGCTGAAGGCGACGGCGGAAGAGATCTATTAGTCTAAGCCTGCTTAGCAGTTCCTTTTAATTGATAATTGAACGGGATGTTACCCCGTTATTCCCTTTTTAAAGAAATCTTAGAGGCAAAAAATGGGGCCTAAAATTCGCTCTAAGGCCTTATATGGTGAATGAATTAAAGTTAAGTCTCTTAGAAGAAAAGAGATATCGTGGTCCGAGCGACTATTCGATTCAAAGCCCATCGCAATTCAGTCGAGAATACAGCCGTCTATTTGGTGCCCCGCCCTTGAAAGATATCAATAGCCTAAGACATATGCCTGCTCAGGGGGATGGGTAGCAGAATACCGTTACATCTCCTTTTCTTCTCGCAGAAACACACCTCGACTCTGCTCGATACAGACATGGACGCAAAGAATTGATTAAAACGTTTCTTTTGCAGATAGTGTCCACGTCATCCCGAGCTTGCCGAGGGATCTATTAGACCAAGTCTGCGCAGCAGTTCATTTTAATTGATAATTGAAGATGTTTTCCTACTGTTTTCCCACTGCAATATCACCAAAAACAGTATTTTTGAATTGACTTTTGTTCGCACTCGAACTATAATAGCGAACTATACTTATACATGAACAAAAGAAGGATAAAAGAAATCCAATGACCACCGAAGAAATCATAGCTCAGATTTCCAGGATCAGGGAATCCGCCAATACCCTGATTGAGACAGAGCTACGAGAACGCTCCATCAAGGGTATTGTCCCTGCCCATGGTTCGGTACTCGCTTTTCTGTTCCAACAGAGCAAGCCCGTGCCGATTAAGGCGGTGGTTGAGAACGCCAGGCGAGTCAAGTCCACGGTGACCGTTATGATCAACACACTGGAACGACATGGCTATCTCCGCAAACTGGCCTGCGACATGGACAATCGCATTACTCTGATTGAACTGACTCCGGCCGGACGTAACCTTCGTAAGGACTTCGAAGAGATATCCTGCTGTCTGCGTGAAAGGGTGTATAAGGGTATTAAGAAGAAAGACCGACAATTGCTCGTGAAACTGCTGGGAATCATCGAAACCAACCTGAATAAGTAGTGTTTTTTTGAGCCATTGGTTCGCCCACGAACAATTACGACAAATTGATTAACAGGATTCCATCTATGAAGACAATCATCGAATTCCTTAAGAAGAACCAGGCCCAAAGCATCGCTACCATTGGGATGGACGAAAAACCGAAAGTACGTCCGTTCCAGTTCAAGCTCGGACACAGTGGAAAGCTCTACTTCAGCACGTTAAGCGACAAGCAAACATTCAAGGAGATTACGGGCTAACAATCCAAGTGGAATGCTCTGTAATTAGAGTGAAGCAGTCTACTAGCTCTTATTGCAAACACTGAACCTTTTTAAACAGGAGTCAATTATGAAAAAGACAGGAACGAATTACCAGGTATCGACAATTGGGAACGTCCAGACACTGGGGCGAGCCACGCTAAACAGTGAGCTTGCACTGACTGGCTCAGAGATATCCATCAATGAACTACCGGCAGGTGCCAGCGTCCCCTTCGTTCACAGTCACAAGCTAAACGAAGAGGTCTATATCGTCCTGAAAGGCAAGGGACAATTTTACATTGACGGCGAGGAGTTCGACGTCGAGGAAGGCAACGTCATTCGCATCGATCCTAGTGGAGCACGATGCGTGAAAGCCGATGACGAGACATCGATTCGCTTCATCTGCATCCAAGCCGAGGCGAAGAGTCTGGCCCAGTTTACTGAGAACGATGCGGTCATGGTGGAGACCAAACCAACGTGGCTAAAGTAAACTGACACTGTGTTAGCGTCCACTAGGGAAAAGGAGAGCCCTCTCCACACACTGACCGAAAGCAGCACGACGTGTGAAAGCACAGGTACAGGATCGACAACGATCATCCTTGCCGAGGACGTCTACGCCACCAGTGAGACGCTAGTATTCAAGGCCAAGGAACGTGCATTCACACATGCTGACCGTCTCACGATCCGTGCAGAGATGTTGTCGGACGATCCCAAATGGCACACCGGACAGATGCCAACGCTCATCCATACACTGCCTTTGGGAAGAAGGGATCATGATATTCGGCATGCTGTTGAAACAAGCCATGTCACGATCCAAGGCCTTATGTTACTTGGTACTCCGGTCGTCGAGATGCCCAAGCCCGGTATGGCATGCTAATCCGCGCCTATCCGACCAGGAGGATGGATTGGCAGTTGGATGACCTGAAAGTCGCACAGCGCCTTTTCGCCGAAAATAAGGAGACCTGCCCGAACCATCTCGAAATATTAACAAACGGATCAGGTAGGCAACTTAAAAAAAACAATGCTCAGAGTTTAAACCGTACATAATGAAAACATAAATTCTTAACCGAGGTACTTATTATGGCTGATTTATGAAATTGTGATCTGCGAAATTGCTCTATGAAATATCTAGGTTATATCTCCCCAGCAGGCCTATCAGTCCATATACGGAAAACTTAGCCTTTGTAACCTTATTGAATTCTGGGTCAATATAAAAATTAGTGGAAGTGCGAAAGTCACATTTCTCTAGGTTAGTGTCATTAAAAATCGTCCCTTTAAGATCACAGTTTTTAAAAACTGTTCCAGCCAAATCACATCCAGTAAAATCTGTTTCTAACAACTTAGAATCCTTTAAGTATGTTTTTCTCAACTTAATCCCATGAAATGTTGAATAATCCAGAATGCAACTATGGAACTCACATGAGAACCCAAACTTTCTACAATTGTGAAACGCTAGACCTAGCAGCTTACAATTTTTAAACTTAATATCACGCAAAGCTGTGTTTGTCAAATCCGCTAGGCTTAAATTACAGTTTTCGAAAAGGCACTCTACAAATACAATTCCACCGAGGTCAGATTCAGAAAAATTACAACTCATAAAGGTACATTTTTCATACTCAGCCTTGGGTAAACAATTAATGGTGAAATCGTTTTTACAAAACGTTTTATCTTCACAATAGTCACTCATATTTTGTACTCATTTGTTTTATTAAGATTGATTTGTTTGTTATTATAGTTCGCACACGAACATTCGACAAGAAGAAAACCACTACCTTCTTCAGACCAGTGGTTTTTATCCCAAAACCGTCGCTCCATATCTGAGCAAGAGAGGAATTCAAGATCACAGTTAGCAATTGGCCCCGCTCAATCGCCGCGAGGTATTGAAATGGTTTGCCTACGGCAAGCTATGTTCTTAATAGATTCCTCACATCCGTTCGGAATGACAGATTTCACAGCAAAACGCTAGGCCATCAAAGCAAAGATCAAGTCCCACGCGGGTGAGCTGAGCTGGGCTTGGTGACGGAAGCAAGTCATTTTCAAAAATAATCAAGAAGCTTCCAGAGCCAAGACCGGTTCAGCTCACCAAGGTTCGACACGAACCTTCACACCGAAGGTGTGACCAAAGCGAGGGACGATCCCCCGTATGTAATGGATTTTAGCCTATTCGTGAAATTCGTGTAGATTAGTGGTCAAATAAGACCCTATTCGCTGAAACAGCGAACAGCTTTATCCTGTCCCCTCCTTCGCACAAGGCTACGGAGGATCTACGACATCCCCATCCATCCTGGCTAAAATAAAACCTCTTTCGATCGCCAGATCGAAACCTCTGCGTCCTCTGCGATCTTAAGTGAATGCAATGAACGGGCGAGAGACGACTTGTCAAAAATCACGACAGATCCTCCCCTTGGTGTCCTAGTGTCTTGGTGGTGTAAACAAAAAAGCCGCCGGGAATCCGACGGCTTTTTGTTAATCGTCTAGTCGAGGTCACTTGACCTTCACTCGAATGAACTGGACCGACATGGCCGGTGCAGTGTAGTTGAAGGTCTTGCCGACCTTGATGGGTTTGGTGACAGTCTTGACCAACTCGGGTTGTTCGCGGGTGTTTTTGGCCAGGGCTGTGCCGGCGATCACCTTGAGTTCTGCTTGGGGATCGACTGTGACACCTTCGAGATGGATGGTGGTGGCGATATCGTCGTGGGTCGGGTTGACCAGCTTGACGATGACCTCGTTGGCGGCCTTGTCCAGGGTGGAAGCCACACTGAGGGTGGGAGTCTCGATGGTATAGTCGTGAATCAACTCGTCATTGAGGAAGCAACGGATCTTACCCGGGCTCAGTTCGACCTTGAGGTCATACCAGGTGTTGTCTCGGATAGAACCCCGTGCCTGTACCAGGGTGGCTTTGGCACCGTTGGTGGTCTGCTCCAGGGCGTGTTGGGTATTGCCCCAACCGCCGACATTCCACCAGTAGTAGTTACGTTCATCCGTACCAGCGAACACGACCAGGAAGCCTTCATCGCCCTCGGTCTTGCGCGCCCGCACTGTGTAGGTCACGGTGTCATCGTTGTATTGTGACTTGGCTAAACTAATAGCGGGTTGGGCACGGGTGTCACTTTGAACATAGAGACCGTCCTGTATGCTGAAGTTACCAGAGGTGCCCTTCAAGGTAGACAGGTCCAGGGCCTGGCCGTTGACTTCGGCCTTTTCCACTTCGATGGCCGTAACCCAGGTGCCGACACCGACAGTTCCGGTCAGGATGACGGGCTGAGTGTCTTTCTGCTTGGTGATCGAATTCTTGAGGTAGACGTCACCCGTGTTGCGGCTGAAGAGCTGCTGCACATAGTAGTTGGGGGTCTTGACGACCTGACGCTTATCGAACCAGATCAAATCGGCCTGGGCCCACTGGGTGTGATCGTAGTGGGCGAACAAGGGGGCATAGCAGGTCATGTCCACGATATCGCCATTGCGCTCCACACCGGTCAGGAAGGCGGCTTCGGCCACGGCATCGTAGAGGGTGTTGCCCTGGGAGTGGGAGGCGTACTCGCCCACGAAGATCTTGGGCTTGGCGCGATCGAAATCGTCAAAGCGATCCTGATTCTGAATAAACCATTCCGGGCTCATGTAGTAATGCTCGTCCGAACTGTAGACGTCCAGTTCGGTCATGAGGTCGTAGATGGGGATGTTCTCACTGAGGCCGGAGGTGCCGATGATCTTGATGTCCGGATACTTGGCACGAATGGCCGTAACAAAATGCGGAAAGCGTTCACGCAGTTCGGGGCGGTCGTGTTCTTCGTTGCCCAGGCAGATGTATTCCAGGCCAAAGGATTCAGGATGGCCCATCTTGGCCCGCACCTTGCCCCAGCGGCTATCGACCGGGCCATTGGCAAACTCGATCAGGTCCAGAGCGTCATCGATCCAGACGTCCAGTTCCTCCATGGGACAGACTTCATACGGTGCGGTGAAACCGCAGGATACCCCGACCGGCACTACCGGCAATGGAGCCGCACCGATGTCCTCGCACAGTTGGAAGTACTCAAAGTAACCCAGGCCATAGGTCTGGTGATAACCCCAGCGGTTCCAGTTACCGTGACGCTCGGCCACATCGCCGACCGAGTCCTTCCAATTGTAGACATTGGCCAGGCCTTGCCCATGGGCGATACAGCCACCCGGGAAACGGAAGAACTTGGGTTCCAGATCGGCCAGGGCCTGGGCCAGGTCGGCCCGCATGCCGTTCTTGCGTCCCTTGAAGGTCTTTTGCGGGAACAGCGAGACCATGTCCAGATGCAGGGTGGTGCGTTGGGTGGTGGTCAAGACCAAGCGAGCGTTGTCCGTGGTCTTGTCGGATTTGATTACGCCTTCGAACTTGGTCCAGGCATTGCCAATTCTCTCAAAGCTGGTGGACCCGCATACCGTACCATCCTCCAGCTCCAGGGCCACGGTGATCGATACACCACCACGACCGCGTTCGCGTCCACGTCCTTCGCTGCGGGCATACAAGGAAATGTCATAGCTTTCACCGGCATCGAGACGAATCCCGTCATAGCCGCTATTCATCACACCCGCACCCTGGCCCACATCTTGAATACGAAGGGTCAGGTAGAAG
Source organism: Sedimentisphaerales bacterium (assembly GCA_963662565.2). GTDB lineage: Bacteria > Planctomycetota > Phycisphaerae > Sedimentisphaerales > Anaerobacaceae. The sequence goes on from CAXXXG010000027.1 coordinate 106,070, forward strand.
GGGTTGTTACGGTTCAGAGGGATCAAGCGTTCCTGCGACATGCTCACACTGGCCCCGCCGCGTTCGACCTTGTCCCAGGCATAGAGCGGGTGGTATTGCTCGCTGAGCGGATTACTCCCGGGCACGGGATAATACTCAAAGGAACGATTCTGTACCAACTCGGCATACAGGCCGCCGTCGGCGGCGAAGTTGATGTCCTCGAAGAAGATTCCGTACAGATCCTCGCTGAGCGCAACTGTGGGTTTGTCGCATTGGATGCGCACATCAACCCCGGCCGTTGAACAGCCAACATGAAGGAGCAAAACCAACAACATCGAGGTCAAGTGGAAGCATCTTAAAAAACGGTGTTTCATGTCTGAGAACCTTTCTGAATAACAGTGAAGTCATTTACAACTGGTTTCATTTCAACAACGGTCTAATTACGATTGAACTGCGAAACAACCCCAATTATTTAGGCGATGTTTTTAGCAATACCGTCTCCCCCGTCAATTTCCACCAAATTTCAGGATTTCAGGTTCAATTTTTGGCAATCGCAAATCAACAGAGGTCAAACGAATCGCAAAAAAAGACTTCACTTTGGAGGAATCATTGACATATTAGGAGGAAGATACGGTATCTCATTGAAATTGGAGAATCTAACAGTCATGAAGACGTCTTTACAGCGATTGGTAACATCCATAGTCATATTGAGCCTGTTGGCAGCGGCATCGGCCCCTGGAACTCCCCGCGATCGATTGTTTGATACGGACTGGCGTTTCCTGCGGGCCGACACCACCGGTGCCCAGCAGCCGGACTTTAACGATTCGACCTGGCGCAAGCTGGACCTGCCCCACGATTGGAGCATCGAGGATCTGCCGCCCCAACCCCACACGGTTCCGGAACTCGAAGCCGTGACCGGCACCTGGCGTTTCCAGCCCGGAGACAATGCAGCCTGGAAGGCCCCGGACCTGGACGACAGCGACTGGCAGAGCGTCACCCTGCCGGACAACTGGGAACACCACTCCGACTATACGGCTGAAAACGTCTACGGTTGGTTCCGTCGTCAACTGGAGATCCCCGCCGACTGCCAAGGCCGGGACTTCGATCTGCTGCTCGGGCAAATCGACGATGTCGATGAAGTCTTCCTCAACGGTCAACGCATCGGCAGCACGGGTTCATTTCCCCCCAACTATCAAACGGCCTATAGTACCTACCGCCGCTACCGCATCTCCGCGGATCAGATCCGTGGCGACGGATCGGACCTGCTGGCCGTGCGGGTCTTCGACGGCAATGGCAACGGCGGCATCCTCGCCCCTGGAACCCCATCCTTTCGTATCGGCCCCTTCGATCCTCACGCCAGTGAAAATAAAGGCAAGACCGGCCACGTCGTGGGCGGCATCGGTTGGTATCGCAAACACTTTACCGTTAGCGAAGTCGACAAGCAGGTGACCGTCACCTTCGACGGCGTCTATATGAACGCCGAGGTCTGGCTCAACGGTCAGCGGTTGGGCGAACACCCCCATGGCTACACCGCCTTCACCTTCGACCTGACGCCCCATCTCAATCCTCCCGGACAAGACAACGTACTGGCCGTATGCGTACGCAACGAAGGCAAGAACAGCCGCTGGTATTCCGGTTCGGGGATCTATCGCCATGTCTGGCTGACGGTTACCGATACCATCCATGTCCCCACCTGGGGCGTGTTTGTCACCACCCCACAGGTGTCCCCGGACCAGGCCCTGGTCAAGATCGACGTTGAGGTGTGTAACGCTACGGATCAATCGACCCCGGTCCAGATCAGCACCACCGTGCGTGACACCCAAGGGCAGGCCGTGGGCCGTTCTCAGGGCACACTGCACCTGGTCACGCAGGAGACCCGCTCGCTGGAACGCTTCGTGACCGTGCCCTCGCCCGACCTGTGGTCACCGGAGTCCCCCACCCTTTACAACGTCGAGGTCGAGGTGAGTGTGGCCGATCAAGTGGTGGATCAAGTCACCACCGCCTTTGGCATTCGCTCCATCGAAATCGATGCCCAACGCGGCCTGCGTCTCAACGGCCAGCCCCTGCTGCTCAAGGGCGGCTGTATCCACCATGACAATGGCCCGCTCGGCTCCGTGGCCCTCGACCGTGCCGAAGAACGCAAGATCGAATTGCTCAAGGCCAATGGCTACAACGCCATTCGCTCGGCCCACAACCCACCGTCTTCGGCCTTGCTGGAGGCCTGTGACCGGCTGGGTATGCTGGTGATCGACGAGGCCTTTGACCAATGGAACGAATCCAAGGAAAACAATGCCCAGGACTACCACTGCTTTTTCGAGCAATGGTGCGAGCACGATATCGCGGCCATGGTCCGGCGCGACCGCAACCATCCTTCGGTCCTCATGTGGTCCATCGGTAACGAAATCCCCGAGCAGTTCCGGGCCGGGACCACCCCGAAACGACTGCGTGAAGCGGTGCTATCACACGACACCACCCGGCCTATTACCCAGGGCATCTGTAATTACGCCAACGAACAGACCGACCCGGGCTTCAAGTACCTGGATGTCGGCGGCTACAACTACCTGCCGCAGTGCTACGAGATCGACCACGAACGCTTTCCCAACCGCGTGATGTTCTGCACGGAATCATTTCCCAAGGACGCCTTCGAGTACTGGACCAAGGTCGAGGAGTTGCCCTACGTCATCGGTGACTTCGTCTGGACCGCCATGGACTACCTGGGCGAATCCGGCCTGGCCCATACCGTGCTGAGCAATGAACCCAATCCCTTCTTCATGCCCTGGCCCTGGAACAACGCCTGGAGCGGTGACCTCGACATCTGCGGTTTCAAGAAGCCCCCCTCGCTCTATCGCGACGTGGTCTGGCGTCGCAGCCCTATCGAGATCCTGGTCCATAAGCCCATTCCGGAAGGACTGACTGAAATCCTGAGTTGGTGGGCCTGGCCCGATGAAGAGCCCCATTGGAACTGGCCCGGTCTGGAAGGCACCCCCTTGCAGGTCTCGGTCTACTCTCGCTGTGACACCGTCCGTCTGGAACTCAATGGCCAGGTCATCGGCGAACAACCCAGTTCTACCGATTCCAAACTCACCGCCAGCTTTAAGGTGCCCTATCAACCGGGTGAACTATGGGCCATTGGCCTGCTCGACGGTCAGGTCGTCACTGAGACCACCCTCCAGACCACCGGTGCTCCCCAACGGATCAAGTTGACCGCAGACCGCACCACCATCAACGCCGACCGCAACGACCTGGCCTATGTCACGGTCGAACTGCTCGATGCCCAGGGGCGACGCGTACCTACGGCGAGAATCCCGGTTCACTTCACCGTTACGGGTGCCGGTGAACTGGAGGCCCAGGGCAGCGGCATTCCCAATGAACCGGCCAGCTTTCAGGCCCCAGTATGCAAGACCTTCCAGGGACGTTGCCTGGCTATTCTACGTCCTACCGGCAAGGCCGGGGTGATCACCCTACGTGCAAAAGCAGAGGGGCTAACACCGGCCACCCTCGTGGTTCGAACCCAATAATGAAGAAAAGGACATCTGCCTTATGAAATGGATTCACTATCTACTCAGCGTGTTCATGATTTCCACTACCGGCTGCGGGGCTATCAAGCCGGCCCATGATTTATCCGTAGGAGAAGGATTTATCAATCCCATCGGCTTTCATGATGCCACACCCACGTTCTCATGGAAGCTCCCCACTGGTGTGATCAAACAAAACGCTTATGCCATTGAGGTCACCCAAGATGGGCAACCGCTATGGGAGAGCGACTGGGTGACATCGGACCAATCGGTCTTTGTCCCCTATAAGGGATCGCCCTTGCAGTCACGTGATCAAATCGATTGGCGGGTGCGTTACCGAGATGAAAAGGGGCAGGAGTCGCCCTGGAGCGAACCGGCTCGTTGTGAACTGGGTTTGTTGAACGCTGACGACTGGCAGGCCCAATGGATACGCCCGGTGGACACCCCTGACATGAAACAGGAACCGGTCTGCTGGCTGCGACGCAGCTTCGACGCGTCCAAAGCCGTGCAACAAGCTCGTCTCTATGTCACGGCACGGGGCATGTACCAGATCCATCTCAATGAGAGCAAAGTAAATCATGACCACTTCGCCAACGGCTGGACAACCTATGCCAAACGACTCGACACCCTGACCTATGACGTGACCCAACAACTACAAACGGGTGACAACCATCTCCAAGTGGCCCTGGGAACGGGGTGGTATGCGGGACGATTGAGCTTTGTCGAGTGGAATCCCCAACCCACCGAACTGCTGCTGCAACTGGAAATCGCCTATGAGGATGGCACCGCTGAGACAATCGTCTCGGATGACCAGTGGCAAGGGACCTGGACCGGACCGATCACCTCCTCAAGCATCTATGACGGCGAAATCTATGACGCACGTCAGCCCATCACGAATTGGGGGCCGGTGGTGGCCAACGCCGACCTGGGCAAAGCTCGTCTGCACCCCAAGCCCTTCCCGCCTGTTCGAGCCAATCACACCCTCGCAACACAAAAGATCACCGAACCCCAACCCGGTCGTCACGTCTTCGACCTGGGTCAGAACATGGTCGGTTGGGCCCGCGTGCAGATCCCGGTCTGCAAGGATCAAACCGTCACCCTGCGTTTTGCCGAGATGCTCAACCAGGACGGCACCCTGTATACCGCCAACTACCGCGGGGCCAAGTCCACCGATACCTACACTCCCGCGATCGACGGAACGATTACCTGGGAACCACACTTCACCTTCCATGGTTTTCGTTATGTCGAGCTATCCGGATTGAGTGACGATGTCACGCCCCAATCCGATTGGGTCACGGGAATAGTACTCCACAGCGATCTACATCCCATTGGAACCTTTACCTCATCTCATGCCATGCTCAATCAATTGCAGAGCAACATCGTCTGGGGACAACGCGGCAATTTCGTTGACATCCCCACGGACTGCCCACAGCGTGACGAACGCATGGGTTGGACCGGTGACGCCCAGGTCTTCTGCCCCACCTCCATGTTCAATTACGACTGCTTGAGCTTTTGGAAGAGTTGGCTCGAGACCATGCGCGACGATCAGGAGCCGGACGGCTCCGTCCCCGAGGTCATCCCGCGGCTCATGCTCTGGCGCAAAAGCCCGGGCTGGATGGACGCCGCCACCATCGTCCCCTGGGAGGTATACGTGCGTAGTGGTGACATCGACGTGCTGGTCGAAAACTACTCCCTGATGGAGGGCCTGGTCCGTTTCTATCGTTCGCAAGCCACCGATGGCCTGATCCCCCAAGCCAATGCCTATGGCGACTGGCTGCAACCTTATGCCCAAAGAACCGAGGGTGACACGCCCGCCCCGCTGTTGGCCACAGCCTTCTACGCCAACAGCACCCAGCTGCTGGCCCGTGCCGCCGAGGTCTTGGGACGTCACCAGGATGCTCAGCGTTATACCGCGGAAGCGACCCATATCAAGCAGGCCTTTACCCGTCACTACTTCGATGCCGACAGCAAGCTGCAAAACTCTCCCGAGACCCAAACCGCCTACCTGTTGGCCCTGGCCTTTGACCTGGTGCCAGCCGATCGTCGCCAGGCTATCACCGAACACCTCGTCCGTCTGGTCCACGAGGCCGACAATCACTTACGCACCGGCTTCCTGGGAACGCCCTACCTGATCCCCATGCTCGACCGTATGGGCCATGCCGATCTCGCTTGTCAGGTTCTCTTTACCGAGACCTACCCCTCCTGGTTCTTCTCCATCAACCAGGGTGCCACCACCCTATGGGAACGCTGGAACAGCTACAGCCACCAGGATGGTTTCGGCGACGCCGGGATGAACTCCTTCAACCACTATGCCTACGGTGCCATCGGTCAATGGATGACCGAACGCCTCGCCGGCCTCGCTCCCGATCCGGCACAACCCGGATACCAGCATTTCCTCATCCAACCGTTGATCTGTCAACAACTCGATTCAGCCCGTGCCCAATTGGAAACGCCTTATGGCTTGGCGAGCAGCAGTTGGAATCGTCAATATGGCAAAATCACCCTGGAGGTCACGGTGCCCCCCAACAGCTCAGCCACGATCACCTTCCCGGATAAGCGTCCATCACTCACCGTTGATGCCGGGCATTATCGCTATGAGTTGGGTATGGATTAGGATTGCGGTGGTATCCACCTTCAGGACACGTCCCCTGCCCAGATGGTTTCGATACCTGCTTCGGTTTCGAGCAACAGTTCGCCGTGCTCGCCGAATCCGGCCAATCGACCGTTTTTCCGGATGTCGCCGTCATGCACACTGAGCGGCTTGCAAATGGGGCCCGCTTTCTCGGTCCAGGTGTCGCGGATGGCTGCAAACCCGCCACCTTCCCAACGATCAATCCAAAACTCCATCGTGGGGAGTAGTTCCTTAAGGATGCGTTCCGGATCGCTGGTCTGTCCGCTTTCAATCAGCATGGAGGTGGCGGGACGATCAATGGCTGCGGCTTGTTCCTGAGTCATGTTGACGTTGAGGCCGACTCCAATGACAATGCCCTGACGGTCCTTTTGTTGGACGTGTTCGGAGAGGATGCCGCAGATTTTGCGGGTCCCGACAAGAACGTCGTTGGGCCATTTGGGGGTGGCATGGATATTTCGCACATTCAGGAATTCTGTGACAGCGAGTGCGACGGCCATGGAAAGGGAGGGAATCTGTATCAGCAGTGGTGCCTCGATTTCCCAAAAGAGGGAAAAACACAGGTTGCTATTTGGGGCTGAGAGCCAAGGACGATCCTGCCGTCCGCGACCACTGGTTTGTTCCCGCGCGGCCGCGATAAAGCCCGATTTAATCAAACTATGTTTGATAAAGCAGTCACGGATATAGGTATTGGTCGATCCGAGTTGCTCATGCCATTCAATCTGGATTTCCATTCGGTCTATATTTTCTATGTCAGATGAGGTGCCATTAAAATCACTCATAAAAGTGAGGGGTTTTCACTAGCGATGGCGAAACAAATTACTTATACAATACCTTTATTTTACCCAAACAAGGAGAAAAATAAATGATAACCAATGGGCTCGTGTTGATGGTCATCGGGATGGCAACGGTCTTTTCTTTCCTCGTTCTGATGATCTTGGCAATGAACTGTTCAGCGGCATTCTTCCGCAGGTTTGCTCATCTTTTTCCTGAGTCGCAAGCGGCGCCAGCTCCCCAAAAGAACTCCCAGGCGGATCCGACAGTCGAAATTGCTGTCGCTTTGGCGGCCATCAAGGCCAAGCGGGGCTAACTTTTTGTCATTATAAACATCCTGGAGATATTCACAGTGGCTAAAAAAACCATCCACATCATGAATACCGCGTTTCGCGACGGCTTCCAGTCCGTCTACGGTGCCCGTGTACTGACCGAAGACTTCCTGCCGGCCGTCAAGGCCTGCGTTGAGGCCGGACAAACCCACTTCGAAGCCGGGGGTGGCGCTCGCTTCCAGGCCCCGTTCTTCTACTGCAACGAGTCGGCTTTCGACATGATGGACAGATTCCGTGCAGCCGCGGGTCCGGACGCCGACCTGCAGACCCTTTCCCGCGGTATCAACGTGGTAGGTCTCGATTCCCAGTCGCGTGATATCATCGACCTGCACGCCCGCATGTTCAAGAAGCATGGCATCACCACCATCCGTAACTTTGACGCACTCAACGACGTGAACAACCTGATCGACTCCGGCAAGTCCATCACCAACGCCGGTCTGAACCACGAAGTCGTGGTCACGATGATGGAACTTCCTCCCGGCTGTGAAGGCGCGCACAACGTCGAATTCTACCAAAAGACCCTGCAGGGCATCCTCGACGCAGGGATCCCGTTCACCAGCGTCTGCTTCAAGGATGCATCCGGGACGTCCGCTCCCAAGAAGGTCTACGACACCATCGCCATGGCCCGCAAGATGCTGCCGGGCGACACCAAGCTGGTCTTCCACGCCCATGAAACGGCCGGTGTCGCCACCGTGGCTTACCTCGCCGCCATCAAGGCCGGTGCAGATCAGGTGGACTGCTCCATGGCTCCGGCCTCCGGTGGTACCAGCCAACCCGACGTGGCCACCCTGTGGCACGCACTGCGGGGTGAAGATTACGAACTCGATATCGACATCGACAAGATGATGAAGGCCGAAGCGATCTTCAAGGACTGCATGGCCGATTACATGGTGCCGCCGGAAGCCAAGGCGGTTGAGCCGATGATTCCGTGGTCCCCGATGCCGGGCGGTGCCCTGACGGCCAACACGCAGATGATGCGTGACAACAACATGATGGACAAATACGAAGCGTGCATCCACGCCATGGGCGAAGTCGTTCGCCGCGGCGGATTCGGCACCTCTGTAACGCCGGTTTCCCAGTTCTACTTCCAGCAGGCCTTCAATAATGTCATCTTTGGCCCATGGGAAAAGATCGCCGAAGGCTACGGTAAGATGGTGCTCGGATACTTCGGCAAGACCCCCATTGAGCCCGATCCGGAAATCGTCAAGATCGCCTCTCAAAAGCTCGAACTCGAACCAACCACCGAGAACCCGGTGGACTTGAACGACGCCGATCCCAACAAGGGCGTTGAGGCCGCCACCCAGATGCTCAAGGACAACGGCCTCGAAGTGACGGACGAAAACGTCTTCATCGCGGCCGCTTGCAAGCAGAAGGGAATCGACTTCCTGCTCGGCAAGGTTGAAATCAACGGGGTGCGTAAGGGTGCCCTGACTCCGGCGGCTCCAGTGGCAGGCGGCGATGGCGGCTATACCGTCACCGTCAACGGCAAGACATTCGCCGTGGATGTCAAGGGCGACACCGCCACGGTCAACGGCCAGTCCTACGACATCAACGTGGCCGACGGTAGCAAAGCCGCCTCCACCTCCGTTTCCCATGAATCCGCCGACTCCATCGCAGTGGTGGCTCCGATGAATGCCAAGGTAATGAAGGTCAAGGTTGCCGTTGGCGATCACGTAAACGACGGGGACACGCTCTTCATCGTGGAAGCCATGAAGATGGAAGTCGAAGTGAAAGCATCTACCTCCGGGACGATTTCCTCAATTGCCGTAAACACCGGCGAGCAGGTCACGGCCGGTCAGTCCATGGCCTCCATCAACTAAGTCGTACCCGCGAAAGGAAATATTCAGCATGAAAAAGTTTATGACCTTAGTGCTTCTAGCTGCCGCTGTTTTCAGCGGTGCCGTCCAACCGGCTCAAGCCGCTGGAACCAAGAGCGAGAAGCTTTCAATTGGAGAGGGCTTTACCAAGCTCTGGCATGAAACCGGAATTTACCGCTTCATCCATCCGGTGACTCCGCTCGAGCGCAAAAAAGTTCACGACCAGGCGGTCATCAAAACCCTTGCATCCGAAATCACAGCCCGCCACATTCACGCCGCCCAAGCGTTGCTGGAAGAAGCAGAAGCGAATGACGGATACAACCCTGCGGAAATCGCCTATCTAAAGGCCCGATTGGTGCTGACCGACTATCCTGCAGTTGAACCGGATCAGGTGGTACTGGCTCAGCAGGAATACCTGGCGACGGTGCAGGGTGCGGTTGAGGCGGCCTCCGCGTTGGATACGGATGGGGTCTATGCTGCCGAACTGGCAACCGTCATGAAAGACGCACAGGCCAATGTCGAACGCGGTGGCCTTGAACGTCGTTGTTTCCTTCCGGAAGGTGCGGGTCAGTTTGTTATGATCCTCGTGGGTCTGCTATTGATCTTCCTGGCCATTAAAAAAGGCTTTGAGCCGTTGCTTCTGCTACCGATCGGCTTCGGCTGCATCTTGACCAACATTCCGTGTGCCGGTATTGCTGCCGGTCCGATGCCGGGGCAGCCCGCCGGGTTCCTCTACTACTTCTACCTCGTGGGGGTCGAGTCCGGTGTATTCCCGCTGCTGATCTTCATGGGTGTGGGCGCCATGACCGACTTCGGTCCCTTGCTGGCGAATCCCAAAACTGCCCTGCTGGGGGCTGCTGCGCAGTTCGGGATCTTCATCGCCCTGTTGGGGGCACTGTGCATGGGTGACTTGTTTAATCTGCAGGATGCCGCTTCGATCGGGATCATCGGCGGTGCAGACGGTCCGACCGCCATTTTCCTCTCGTCGCGTCTGTCACCGAATCTTCTGGGGGCGATCGCAGTTGCCGCTTACTCCTACATGGCGTTGGTCCCCATCATTCAGCCGCCCATCATGCGACTGCTAACGACCCAAGAAGAACGACAAATTGAGATGAAGCAACTGCGTCATGTCACCAAGACCGAGAAGATCATCTTCCCGTTGCTGGTGCTCATTATCTGTCTGTTGCTGCTACCTTCGGCCACACCGCTGATCGGTATGCTCATGCTCGGCAACCTGATGAAGGAATGCAGCACAGTCAACCGATTGTCCGATACCGCTCAGAACTCGCTGATCAACACTGTCACGATCTTGCTGGGGACTGCAGTAGGTTCCAAACTGGCCGCGGATAAATTCCTGAACGTCCAGACGCTCGGCATCTTGGCGTTGGGTCTCGTAGCGTTTTGCATTGGTACGGCTACGGGGGTTCTACTGGCCAAGCTGATGAATAAGCTCAGCAAGGAACAAATCAACCCACTGATCGGGTCCGCCGGCGTTTCCGCAGTGCCGATGGCCGCCCGTGTTTCCAACAAGGTCGGTCTCGAAGCCAACCCACAGAACTTTCTGCTTATGCACGCCATGGGCCCGAACGTGGCCGGTGTGATCGGCTCCGCCGTGGCCGCCGGTGTGCTGTTGGCGCTCATCGGCTAATTCGGTGTTCAATACACTCATATGTATCTAGACCACTCCCCACGAATAAATCCTCGGCGTCCTGTCAGAGTTTGTAGGGAGTGGTGGTATGCGCTTATGATTCCGGCTGGCAAACGCAAACAACTGTTTCAATGTCCAGCGTTTCTCGAATCAGTGCCTTGAGTTTTTGGGCATTCCAGGGTTTGGCGAGCATGTGTAATTCCTTGCCTTCGTCAAATGTGATTGTTCGTGTTGCATATGGGTGCTTACTCTGGCCTTGCGACACAATCTCATGACCTGAAAGAACAGCCTGTTTAATGCGGGGATGAGAGGATCTTACCTGGTTCAAAAGGGTTAGCCCGTCCAAATCAGGCATGCGGATATCCACGACCACCATATCAACGAACAGCGAATCAAGGATATCCAATGCGATATTGGGATCAGAGGTAAAAATACATTGATAGGGCTCGTCTAACAACGACCGCTCCAGGGCGTGAAGGACACTTTCTTCATCGTCGATAAACAACACAGTTTTATTACGCATAGAGCATCTCCATACCTTAAGTCTAATCCGGAAAAAACGGCAAGCAAATGAAAGGGATTGCCTTAACTTGAACTCCGCTTGAAATAATGATTAAATTCGCGTTCTTGATAAACGTAGCTGAACCTAACCAAGGATTTTACTCAATCTACTGAGAAACTCTGCCACTGCGGTAGTAGATTATTCCGCTCACAAGGCTGTACACCCCCATTCGTTGACTTAAGGGGATCTCGATGAGCGATCTGCGTAGGGAGCATTTCACCCTACGATCAATCAAGTTATTTTTCCATAGTTTCTAGAACTCATCCCAAAACCTATTTTGAGGCGAAATCGAGCGAAATTTGTGTGGGCAAGGCCAGAGGTGAAAAGGCCTCGGAGGCGTGCTGAAGCACGTCGAGAAGCCTTATTGCCGATAACACAGTCCCACGCAAATTGTAGCCGATTGCAGCAGAAAGAGGTTTTGGGATGAGTTCTAACTATCAAGCTGACTTGAAGACACTCTATAAAGTATTCTGTAATGCATCAAAGTTTAAGACTATACGAGTTGCACTTGGGGGTTGAATCCTCGCAACACTAAATAGCCCAAAAAACACTTCACTTTGGCACGACAATGCTCATACTAATAGTAACCGTTTGATGACTCGTTCCTTTAGGAATCCAAGAGGTCCTCAAGACTGATCGATGGTGTTTGCATATCAATTATAGTCCAGAGTATGGACTATTAATCTGATGCGGAACTCTTTAATAATGGAAGTAGATAATGATGAGAATTTTATCAACGATTACGGTATGGATTCTGTTGGTATCCATTGTTCACGCCCAATCCTTCACCTGGATCAGCAGCACCGAGAGCAAGCCCTGGAAATCTTCGCAGATTGAGCTGCAAGGCAAAGTAGCAGACACATCGGTTGCTTTGAACAAAGAGTATGTCATCGTTGTGGGCAACTTGAATGACAACGCTCAAGCGGTCACCATAGGACTCGGCGAGAAAACCCTGAAAGTCACTTTGCCGGGCCATTCGTTTAATACCTTTATTGGGAAATAACAAGGAATTGAATTAAGGATGCCCCCATTGTCTAATGTCAGCAGGAAAACAGTTCGTTATTGGATCGTTGTTCTTTTAACGACCCTGATTATCGCCGGTGGGAGTTGGAATACCTGCCAAGGTGCCAACCTTAAACCTCGGATCATTGTGACCACTGATGGCGAGGCAGATGACCGCTGTTCCATGGTAAGATTCCTGTTAACCTGTAACGAGTTCGAGGTGGAGGGGATCGTCAACAGCAGTTCCCAGTTCCACTGGCAAGGCGGGACCGGATGGAATGCCTTTCATCCGGTGTCCTGGATAGCGGACTACATCAACCTCTATGCACAGGTTTACGATAACCTGTTGCTGCACGATCCGAGCTACCCCTCCCCCGAGACCCTGCTGAGCAAGTGGAAGGTTGGGAATATCAGCGGCATCGGAGAAGATGAGCTGCGTACCGAGGGGGCCGAGTTGATCGCTAAGGTTCTCTTAGACGAATCCGATCCTCGTCCTGTCTGGGTCCAGGCCTGGGGTGGTTGCAACACCATCGCACGGGCATTGAAAATCGTTCAGGAGGAGCACCCGGAACAGATGAAACAGGTGGCGGCCAAGCTCCGACTCTTTCTGATCTGGGAACAGGACGATTCCTACCAGCGCAGTATCCGCCCCTACTGGGAACACCTCAACGTCGAGACCATCATCTCCGATCAGTTCGACTGCATGGCCTACATCTGGCCCAAGGTTCTGCCCCAACAGATCCAAACGTTTTTTCAAGCGGATTGGATGCAAAGCCATATCTTACAGGGGCACGGCCCCCTCTGCGACGCTTACGAGCATAAGGATAATGCTTTTCAGGCCGAAGGCGACACCCCTTCCTTTTTGCATGCCATCCCCAACGGCCTACGCAGCGTGGAATCCCCAGGCTGGGGAGGTTGGGGCGGACGCTACGTCAGGGTGCGTCACAATGTCTGGATGGATCCCCCCCTACCGGATTCCACTTGGGAACGTCCCGAGGGACGCTGGTTTATCGACAACAGCTGGTCCAAGCAGCTGGAGAATGTCACGGAGCCGTGTGAACAAGCCATACGCACCCAGTATTTCAAGCCCATATGGCGTTGGATGAATCAGGTGCAGAACGACTTTGCCGCCCGGGCCGACTGGTGTGTCATGGACTACGCCCATACCAACCATCATCCGGTCGTTCGACTGAAGAACACACCACTCGATATGGATGCCATTCCTGGCCAAGTGATTACGCTGAACGCCACACCGACCTCCGATCCCGACGGTGACGTCTTGAGCTTTCGCTGGTGGCATTATCTTGAAGCAGGCACGTATCGTGGAGAACCTCTACCTGATTCGCAAAGGGCCAGGACTACGATCAAAATCCCACAGGATGCCCAATTCGGCCAAGAGATCCACATGATCTGTGAGGTCACGGATGCAGGCACTCCCCCGCTAACTCGTTATCAACGGGTCGTGATTCGGATTGAAAGCCCTTGAATGCCATAAGATGAGAATCAGCTTACAACTACCAGGAGGTAAACAATGAAGACCGTAGGATGGATGATGGTTGTTATTCTGATGGTCAGTTCACTGCTCAGTGCTCAACCTCAATCTTGTGTGGCAACCCATGGGACCTTGTCCGTACAGGGAACGCAACTGGCCGATAGTCACGGTGATCCCATCGACGACGTCAGCAACGTCATGTACACCCTGCATTTCTATGCCGCCACCCACAAGCAGTCTCTCCGGGATCGCGGTGATTATGCCTTAGCAAAGGGTCTTCCCATCTTTGTATCCGAATATGGTGGCTGTGAAGCCTCGGGTAATGGCCCTCTCAACATGGAGGAATGGGACGCCTGGATCCAATGGATGGAGGGGCACAAGATCAGTTGGTGTAAATGGTCCATCGCCGACAAGAATAAAACCTGCTCCGTCTTGGTTCCCGGAGCCAATTCCACTGGAGGATGGCAAACCGAAGATCTCAAGGAATCAGGAATCCATAGTCGAGAATTGCTGCGAGAATTGAATGGGACTGTCAGAATTAACCAGTAACCACCATTTTAATCCCAGATAGGTTATATTTTAAACTGTGCAATGGTATCGTTCAGGTTGTTGGCCAATCCGGAAAGTAGACTCGCGGCGTTGGAGGATTGGTGGGCTTCCTCTACAATGTCACTCATCATCGTATCAATGCCCACCATGGCCTCTGAAATCTGTTGGGCGGCCATAACCTGTTGACTGGCATTCACGGCGATCTCCTTGCTCATACTGGCCGACTCCTTGGATCGCTCGATTTCCTTCTGAATGTTCGCCATGCTCTGATTCATGGTCACAATGGCATTCCCCATTTCGTGCTGAATCAAGTCCACCAAAGACTTAATATCCTTGGTGGATTGAGCGGTGGAGTCCGCAAGCTTACTAATTTGATCGGCTACCACCATAAATCCTCGTCCTTGGTCTCCTGCACGGGCTGCCTCGATCGAGGCATTAATTGACAACAGATTGGTTTGGTCAGCAACATCATCGATCAATTCGGTAATATGACTGATCTGACGGGATTTTTCATTAAGGGTCGTCAGGATCCGACTGGTTTGATCAGTACTGGCTTGGATGCGTTCCATCCCACAGGAGACCTTTTCAGTGACATTGGCGATCTTATCAATGTTTTGACCAATGACTTGACTGGTTTTAGACAGCTCTGCCGCACCACAGGCCGTCTGACTGACGGCTTGCGATTGATTGGAAACCCCTTGGGCTTGAGAGGCACTATAAACCAGGATCTCTTGGCCACTGGTATTGATGTGTTGGGCCGCGGTTTGTACTTCAGAGACCATTTCCTTGAGGTTTGAGATCATGGTATTGATATGCTCTGCCAAGTGGCCCATTTCATCCTGACGGTCACTTTCTATGTTTTGAGTTAAATTCCCGGCAGCTACCTCCTTGAGGATATTGATCGCCTTTTTGATAGGATAGGTGATAAATCGAATCAATACGAGAGCACTAATCAATCCGATGACAATACCCGCCATCAGCACCATCACACTGTTAACCTGTGTGCGACGCACCCCGGTGTGGGCCTGCTGTCGAGCCTTATCACTGAGGTTTTGGGTCGCCAGCACGAGTGTATCAATAGCCCCCTGGCAATGTTTCTGGTCCACTTCCAGCTGGGTTTGGATTTGGTAGGCATAGGCTTTGGCAACCAGTGCCCGATTGTGGATCGCAAAGCATCCCGTCTCATCGTCGGTGGCCATATCCTTGAGCTCTTCAAAGGCGGTGGTCAACTCTGCGATGGTGACCTTTAGCTCCTCTAAACGAGCCCGGGATTCCAGACGCTTCTGTTGAGACTGGAATGATCGACATCGCTTTTCAAAAACCGAGGACAAATCGTCAAGTTCAGTTTCATCCTCTTGGGATAGATAGGTCCGAGCGATATCCTGTAACTCCACTAAATATTGTGTCAGTCGCGTGGCCCCCTTGACCATGGGATAGTTGTCATTGAAGATTTCTTCCATCATGTCAGCCAACTCTTGGATGGTGGCGTCGCCACTGAGAATCAGGACTCTGGAATTCTCTTCCTTCTCGTTCATGGCGGTTTCTGCCTGCCGGGTAAAATTGAATAGGATTTCATTGAGCTGCTTACGTTGACCTTCGAAATCCTCCAATTGCTGTTGTGCCTCTCGTAATGACACAATCTCTTGTCGCCGGGCGTCAACCATCTCCTTAACATCTGCAAAGCAGGCTTGTTGCCCCTCGGCAGACACTTGAATATGGATGGAAAAGTGCTCATCTAAATACTCAACCAATCCCTCCATTCGCCCCAAGCACGCTTGAAAGTTGCCCTCAATATCAACGAGCTCTTGCATATAGACATCAAGCAAGGCTTCATTGTCCGCATTGAGGACTTCCAGCGCTTTTTGTTGGGTTTTCTGAGTGATCTCCGACATGAGAGTCGTCTCATTAGCCAGAGGAATGGCCACTTCAGCCAGGTTCATGACAATGTCATCCAGCTCATTGGTAAAAAAACCAACTGCTCCCACCCGCAGCGGCAATGACTAGAATAAGCAGAGAAAAGGCGAGGCTCAACTTGCCTTTGAGCGATCTTACCCCCACACCCTTGATCCATCTGAACCAAGACGTCTTCATGGTTCTCTCCTAGATGTCAGCCTCGTTACAGTTACAAACATTACACACATAGCCTACAGCTTTTATCGTATAATGACCTACAGGTGACCTACGTTTTTTCGATGCCTTTCAGGTCTACGGCTTTTGTAAATGCTTTTCAAATCGATTACGCCCTATATACCCCTTCACCATCACACTGTTTTCACATCCCATGACACAAAGAACACCTTTATGGACCTTCGTCTTGCACCTTAATTCAACAAAGAAGTCAACCGAGAAAACGCCTTGATTCCCATAATAAAAGGATCTTAACCATCAGAAAGGATGTCAGAATCTTTCCCGAGTTGAAAATACAGCCTCTCCTAGCAGTGATGGGATGGTCACCCTTGGATTTAGTGATCAATGAAGTTCTGCCAGCACTGTTATGATTTGAAATCATAACTACATGTCTGTTATTACATTAACTACTTATTCCAGGATCTTCCCATCGGCGTCCATGATCTGGTAGACCTTGAAGTCCAATTCCTTGAGGCCGGGTTCGATCTGGGCTCGGTCGCCGATGATGATCCAGACCACGCTATTCGGTTTAATGGTGGAGTCGGCCGCCTGGGTGACATCCTGGAGGGTCATGGTGCGGATGACCTCGGCATATTTTTGGAAGTAGTCATCGGGCAGACCGTACTGTACCATTTCCGCCACACTGCCGGCCACACTGTCAATGGTCTCCCAGGTGCCGGGCAACTGGAGGATCTGATTCTTCTGCGTCTTGGTAAATTCCTCTGGTGTGGGTGGGCGGTCGCCGATGATATCCTGCAATTCCTTTTGGATCTCCTGCACGGACTGGCTGGTCTTGTCCGACTGGACCGATGCATAGGTCAGGTAGGGACGTTGACCGCGGGCATCCATGATCAGGCTGCGCGCGCCGTAACTCCAATGCTTATCTTCCCGTAGATTCATGTTGATCCGGGCGGTGAAGTCCCCCCCCAGGATGTTGTTCATGGTCTCGATCGCCTCTTCGTGGGGATTCGCCCGCGGCGGGGCCAACCAGCCGGCAAAGACAATGGATTGCTGCGATCCCGGCCGATCCACGAGGTAGAGTTCCTGCTGTGTTTTGGGGATCACCGCAGAGATGTCCTTGTGCGGCACGTCACCGGCCTGCCAAGAGCGAAAGGCCTTTTCCAGCTTGGGTTGGATCTCGTCCAGGGTGATGTCCCCGGCGATCACCAGCGTGGCATGGTTGGGTTTGAACCAAGTCCGATGAAATTCAATCAGATCGTCACGCGTTAGAGACGCCACCGACTGCTCGGTCCCCGAACCGGTAAAGGGCAGACCATAGGCGTGGTCCTTGCCGTAGAGAACGCCGGGAAAGACACGCAGGGCCATCTGGATAGGCGTGACCTTCTCCCGTTGAATACCGGCCAGAGTCTGTTTCTGGAGCCGTTCGAAATCCGCTTGCGGAAAAGCCGGGTTGAGGATCATGTCCACATAGACCGCTAGCGAGGCATCCAGGTTGCCCTTCAAGGCGGACAGCGACACCGAGGTGGTATCCAGATCCGAACCCGCCCCCCAGGAAGCCCCCAAGGTCCCCAGTTCATCGGCGATTTCCAGGGCTGTGCGTTTCTTCGTGCCTTCGTCCAGCATGTCACCGGCCAGACCGGCCGTACCCGGTTGGGCAAACTGATCCGCGGCATAACCGGCATCGACCAGCAGATTGAAATTGACAATCGGAACGGAGTGACGCTCGGCCAGCACGAGCTTGAGACCGTTGCTCAAGGTGGCATGCTGCACCGCCGGGAAGGTGGCGTCCGGCGGCGTGCCCGCTTCGGGTAATGTCGAACGATCCACGGTACTGGCGGTGGTGGTATAGCTCGGATACGGTGTCACATCCAGGATGTAATCACCATCACTGAGCCAGGTCCGGGCCACCTGCTGCAATTGCTTGGTCGTGGCGTCATGCATGTGCTGCAAACGCGTGCGATAGGCATCGGGACTGCCCCCGAAGACCTGACTGCTAGCCAGGATGTCGGATTTGCCGCCAAAGCCACCAATGCGTTCGCTGCCCCGGATAAAACCGGCGATGGCCCGGTTCTTGACCCGTGCAAGTTCCTTGGCCGTGGGACCTTTCTTGAGGAAGCGTTGCAATTCTTCGTCAACCGCGGTCTCGATCGCCTGCAGGTCCTGGCCGGGTTTGGCCGTAGCGACGATCGTGAAGAGTCCGGCGACTTCACGCAGGTCTACATAGGCGCTGACGTTGGTGGCGATCTGATCGTCGTAAACCAGGCGTTTGTACAAACGTGACGTTTTGCCCGCGGCCAGGATGTCGCTGACCAGATCCAGGGCATCGCCGTCGGCACTGCCCCACTGCGGCACGTTCCAGACGCGATAGAACCGGGCCTGGGGCACACGATCCTGGACCTCCTGGCGGTGGGTGCCAGTGCGCTTGGCAATCCAGACGTCCTGCCGGGCAATGGGCGGTCCGGCCGGAATGTCACCGAAATAGTGTTTCACCTTGGCCAGGGCATCTTCAGCAGTGATGTCACCGGCGATGGAGACCACCGCATTGGCCGCTCCGTAATACGTCTTGAACCACTCATGCACATCGTCGAGTGAGGCCGCATCCAGGTCGTCCATAGATCCGATCACGGTCCAGGAATAGGGATGACCGGCCGGGAAACAGGCCTGGGTCATCAACTCGTAGGCCACGGCATAGGGCTGGTTCTCGCCCTGTCGCTTTTCATTTTGTACCACGCCCCGCTGCTCGTCCAGCTTGTCCTGAGTGATGGCTTCGACCATATACCCCATGCGGTCGGACTCCAGCCACAGGGCCACGTCCACGGCCGAGGAGGGAACATTCTGGAAATAGTTGGTGCGATCCTCGCTGGTAGTGCCGTTGAGGTCGGTGGCGCCGATCCGCTCCATGACCTGGAAATAGTCGTCGTTAAAGTGTTCGCTGCCGTTGAACATCAGATGTTCGAAGAGATGGGCAAAACCGGTCTTGCCGGGCTTTTCGTTCTTGGAGCCCACGTGATACCACACATTGACGGCAACGATAGGAGCCTTGTGGTCTTCATGGACGATCAGGGTCAGTCCGTTGTCCAAGGTGAAGATTTGATAAGGGATGTCGATATCCCAATCCGAGTCCCGATCCGAATGGGGACCAGCCTGGGCAACCCAGACGAAACACACAACCAAAAGCAGGGAGAAGATGCGAAGACTTTTCATGATGACCTCACGCCATATTAAAACCAATCAAGGGGTCCTCATCCATACAGGGACCCTCTCCACAGCAGATTACGTCAAGCAAAGTGGGAATGCAAGGATGATTTGATAAGGTGATGGAATGATGGGGCTGTCGCCAGGATAAGGCTCCATTTACTTCTGCGTTCTGAGTTCATTGTTCATCTGTTCTGAGTTCGGAAGATGGGTAAAGCCGTTCCTTTTAATTGATAATTGAAGATACTGCCCCATTATCTCTTCTTAAAGTTTTAAGTGCAGGCCGGACCCCATGATTTCCCCTATGCGACTCTTAAGGCCTGAGCCTCTGTTGTTCCCTTCTCGGCTTCAATCACTTAAGGGTTTCTCTAAAAATTAACACATAACTGTGCATTACGATTCACATTGGTTATACTTAGCTCATTGACAATAGAATCACAGTTAAACCCAACCCCATGGAGTTTTCTACGATGAACCAGGCTGGACTTTTCGATTGGCATGAGCGATTTGATAAACTCAATGATGGCGGCGATCCTTTGGTTAAGTTGAATGAACTGATGGATTGGTCGTTGTTTACCAAAAGCCTCAAGACACTGCGATCCGAAGAACGCAAAAGTAACGCCGGACGTAAACTGTATGATTCCACCTTGATGTTCAAGATCCTGGTTCTTCAGTCGTTGTACAATCTCTCTGACGATCAAACGGAGTTTCAGATTCGTGACCGCCTGTCCTTTATGCGTTTCCTGGCCCTTTCGCTCAATGACAGAGTTCCTGACGCCAAGACCATTTGGTTGTTCCGTGAGCAGTTGACCGAGGTTGGACTGGCCGAAAAGCTGTTTGATCAATTCGATCGATTTCTTCGAAACAACGGTTTTTCTGCTAAGAAAGGTCAAATTGTTGACGCCAGTATTATCAAAGCCCCCAAGCAACGTAACAGCCGAAGCGAGAACAAGCAGATCAAGAATGGGGATGCCCCCGAAGATTGGAGTGACGCTAAAAAACGCCAAAAGGACACCGATGCCCGCTGGGTAAAGAAGAACGGTCAGAACCATTATGGCTACAAGAACCACATTGAAGTGGATGTGCAGCATAAGCTGATTCGAAAATACGAGGTCACCGATGCGGCGACTCATGATAGCCAGGTCTTTGAAGATCTTCTGGATCATACCAATAGCAGTCAGGATGTCTGGGCGGATTCGGCGTATCGCTCGGGTGAAAAATTGGATCATCTTTCTGAGCATGGTTTTCGTGAGCATATTCAGCGAAAAAGCTACCGCAACAAGAAGCTGACAGATCGAGAGAAGTCGGGTAACCACACCCGTTCTAAGATTCGAAGCCGTGTCGAACATATCTTCGGCGTCCAGAGCCAACGAGCAGGCAGCTTGTTGATTCGAAGCATTGGGCTGGTACGAGCCAAAACGAAGATCGGTTTGCGTAACCTTGCGTTCAATATAGATCGCTATTGCCTGTTGGCGAGGGCATAGAGCCTCATGGCTCTTGGACCAGGCAACAAGCCTGGACAATACAGTCGGGCAAGTGACCTCTGAGGCCGTTTGGGCATTGGAATATTGGGTTTTAAAGTTCGCAGTGATCAACATTTTACAAAACTGACGCTTGAAATAGAATTTCGCCTCTCAAAACGTATTATTAGAGGTGGCCTTAATAATATCCACAAAAGGATCAACAAAAAAGAAAGCAATTAGTAAGACTATTGATATCAAAATCATTAGACTGATCCGAATAGACTCACCTCTCAACATAGATTCATATCTATCATCAATAGAACTAGATGCTTTCTTTTCAAGATTCGTTTCAGAGTGAAATTCCTCTTGGGCATCTCTTTCAATTTTTTTCAGTTTGTCTATCGAAATATAGAATAAAAATGAAGCCACAAAAATCATGGTCAATCTTGAAACAATCACATAATCAATAGGTAAAGAGAAGTCTACCTTGAGACTGAAAATGTAATTTGCCAATAGCGAGAAAAGTAAGACTGAAATAACATCTAACATGTGTATGTGTTGCCTTTTAATTAGCACAAAGGACTCCTTTCATATGGTCTATCGTATCTTGTGGTATACTTGGATTCTCATTGCATAACTGGAGCAACTCTTGAAGGGCAGGTTCGGACAGCGTTTCGTTCCCTTTGTACAACTTAAGTAGAGTCTTCAGTTCTTTTTTCTTCGTATCCAGGTTTGCGTTACCAATAGCTACTTTTAAAATAGATTCTATTTGAGTCCTCAGGTCAAGGCTTTGGGAACTCCAATTCGGTTTCTGCCTCTCCCGCTTCTTAGGCTCATTCGCAACAAACAGCTCTAAAACTTTATCTTCTTCAATACATGGACATTCAACTTCTCCATTTGCAGCTGCAACCTTAAAAAAAACCTCAAACTGCACATTTCTCAAAGTCCCCTCAGCGTTATATTTTTTTCTGAGAGTATCGAAATTTGGCTCAGAGTCCTCCTCTCCATCAAATACCCTAGTCGCCCCTAAAACACCAAGAGTGTGGCTACCATGCAACATGATCACTTTCGTTCTTCTCAATAGTGGGTTCTTAAATGAAGAAAAATAGCCATAATCCAAGGACATAACCGAGTTGTCATCATACTCGGATTCATATTTACAGTTGCCAAATAGCATTATCTCACAATCATTGGTGTAGGCGATGGAAGTATCAATCTTTTTAGAAAACAACCGACACGCTTCATTTCCAAATGAAGGCTCCATTTTATTAGTCTGAGTGTTTAAAACTATTCCTCCTGGGCCACCAATAATAACAAGGTTTTTGTATAAGCTTTGATTTGCTAGATCATCACTACACGAAAGATGTATAGTTGCTTTCGGATATCTGCGAGATAACAATTTTCCTATCGCATAAATTGAATCTCTATCCCACAACCTATCCAACAGAGCATAATTAGGCGAAGTCAATTCGGCGTCAGGCAAATTGTCATACGAAGGCGGTGCAATGACTGTGATATCTGTCGTGTTTTTGGGAAACCACAGTTCATAGAAAAAGGTCTTAGCTGAAATACTCATTTGATAGCCTATCCAGATATTAATAGCGTGTGACAATCAGTCCTTTGAATGCCGATATATCCATTATACTTCCTTTAATGAATACTTTGTTGTCGGGTAGATCATGTCTCAATATTTCACCTGAAGAAACATAACAATTCTTTCCTACTCTGATGCCACCGATTAGAATGGCATTTACTCCAACTACACTTCCACACTCAATTGTTGGAGATGGTTCATCTGTTGTATCCCAGTCTCTAGAAGCATCATGATGGCTGTGGGCAACCTCTCCCATGAAAGTAACTCTTTCTTCCAAAATGCACCTTTCAGGAATATCGCCTCCAATAATGCAGTCGTTGCCAACCACAGCATTGCTGTATATACTAGTTCCATGAAGCAATTTGACATTGCAGCCAACCTTTGCGCCGCTATAAACTGCGCTGTAATTCGCCAAATTTGCACCCGAGCCTATTTCTACATTGGATTCGATCATACAAAAATTACCAACGTCAACATCCTCTCCAAAAGTTACCTTCCCCTCCGTCCCATCTATAAAGCCCACGATTGAGCAGTAGCCTATGCATAAAGATCCCCTCCATTCAACCTGACTGCTAATAACAGCATTTGCGCCATGAGATTTATTCATCACATATCCTTTTGAACATGTCTGTATATACTAGCATGTGATTGTCCTTTGTTTCCGGAGAAGTAAGGTCATCATCATCCCCCACTGAGAATCCATGATCACAACCAGATATCGCAACTAAATCAACATTGTCTAGATCTCTTGAGTATTTACCTGATATATCAAACGGAACGACTGTATCATTCTCACCATGATAGATGGTTATTCTGCAACTCAGCCCCTGCACCTCCCGTGCAAAATCAAACAAACTAGCTTCATTCACCATTTGATAACCATAGCCAACGTCAGGATTTAACTTTCCTTTTGACTTTAATTCGTCTACATCTTGTGCGGCAAGCTGAACGAAATGATCACTACATTTTTCTTTTTGCTTTCCCGTTACTTCATATACCCAATCCAGCACTGGTGCCATTAAAAAGACTTGGGATATCTTCCTACCAAATATACCACACCATGCAGCACTAACACCACCACCGCAACTAGTTCCAACAACAGATATACTCGCATTGATATCCAGATTCTCTCTTAGTATCCAATATGCACTCTCAACATCGTTGATTAACTCCGACAAAGTAATACTAGATAGAGCCCCTTTCTGGCTTTCACCGTTATAACGAAAATCAAATCTGAAGCTTGCTATCCCACGTTCTGCCATGAAATTCGACATATCAGTATAAAATCCATACTCGTTCTTGTCTGATGGTAATCCGTGGCACATCAATAGAGCATGCGAAGCCCCCCCGGTTGGCTTGGTTAACACCCCCACAAGTGAAGTTCCATCATAGCTACTGAAATTAATGGTTTTTGTTATTAATCCTTTGTCCATTTGTATATCCTCTATCTTATTGGTTTAATGAGTATTCTTGAAAACCTGTCTGTTCATTCCTCCCTTTATATGTAAGATTACCAGAGATTCCCGATTTCCTCATATACATTTTGAGAGCGTTGAGACGATGTGAGAACAGCACAGCCCGATTTCGACTCACGGAATCAGGTCTGTCTCTTAAGTAAAAATAATTGGCTTCTGGTGAAAACGATAACCCTGACACACCGTAGACAGACAAATATCGTAAAAACATTTCCGTAAGTTCTGCAAAATGATAAGTATTGTTGAAAGCACCTATCTTTTCAACTACATCTCTCTTGAGTAACATTGGCTGCAAAGAGGTCACATTTAACAAGAAAGGATCTCGTTCAGTTTTATGGTATCTAAATATTTCTTCAGCCATTAATGAGGGTGAACGTTTTGTGTGCACTCCGTCACTAATAACAATACAATTACCAATTACACAGTGGTAATCTCTGCTTGAAGATACCAACTCCTCTATACAGTTTTCGGCAATATAGTCATCACCATCAACAAACGTCAACCACGTGCCTTCAGATTTCTCAATAGCTTTATTTCTTGCAGATGATATGCCTAGGTTTGAATAGTTTCTCACAACCTTTATTGAAATAGAATGTGAGATCTCTTGTAAGTAATCAAAGAGCAACGTTTTAACAGGAACGGCTGAGCCATCATCACAGATTACAAGCTCAATATAACTATAGGTCTGTCTTACTATGGAGTTAATCGCACGTTCCATACGACATCTGTCAAGGTCATAAAGAGCCATGATTATTGATACTAACTCACGAGGTGCTTTCACGACTTTCCAACTCTCCAAGAAGCAGTAATATATCCTTGATGTTCTTCGTCCTTTCAACGTTTTTACCATTCAGTGTTATTCCGTATCTTGACTCTAACAGGGACATAATAGCCACATGACCAAGACTATCCCATTTATAGTGGTTACCAAGACTACTATCAGCAGTAACAGTATCAACACCACAATTGAGTGCTTCTGCTACCATTTCCCTTAATCCTAAAATCTCGTCTTGTAAATCGTCTGTATGTAGTTCCAGAAGATCTTGGATCAGCTTGTTGGTATCGACTTTACCATTTCTATTCAATGGCAAAGACTCGTATTTAAGCATCTGTCTTGGAATATAGCTTTTGGGTACAAGCAGCTCCAGTTCCTTCAACAAGTCTTCAGAGCCTTTGTTGATATTAACAACAAATGAAACGATACGTTTATCATAATATACTGTCTTAGCTTGCGTGCATCCCAGATTTCGAAGATGAAAATCAATTTCATTTAAATCAACTCTGTTGCCAAGCACCTTTATCTGAGAGTCCTTTCTAGTTTCGAAATAAAGATATCCATTCTCGTCCCTGTATACATAATCTCCAGTTTTGTAAATTTCTGACACAGAAGCATTTTCACGTATAGTACTAAATCCTGTAATTGGCTCCCTGCCCTCGGAATCCAGATAGCCAACACCAATGAACTCACTCTTCAGAATTAATTCCCCCTTGTTATTCTCATTATCAGAAATGATCAACTCGTATCCTGGAATCGGATCTCCTATTGACACTGACCTCTTACAATATTGTTTGTAGTCATCAGCATGTAACTGCTGGAATGTACAGAACAAGGTACCCTCAGTAGGACCATAAGTATTGAATACAAGAACGTTCGTATTGGCAGAGAAAAGGTCCTTGAGTTGGCTTGGGAACATCTTCTCACCACAAAAGGACATCAATCTCAAACCTCCTATATACTCACTTGTAACCTGATTAGCTTTACTAAGCAGGTCAATGACTGTAGGGACTGAGTGCCATACGGTGATTTTTTGTTCACAAATTCGCGGCCCAGGAAGCAACTTGTCAGTCGCATTACCAAAACTGACCAGTGAAGCTCCACCAAGAATCGCAGTAAAAATGTCACATATGCTTAGATCAAAGCCAATGCTGGAATACTGAGCCCATCTATCGTTTGGAGAGACATCGAATTGCCTAACCGACCAATCAAGAAAATTCTCCAAACCTTTCCTCTTAATAACAACTCCCTTCGGTGTTCCCGTAGTCCCTGATGTAAAAATCACATAAGCAATATCATTTGATATGCCATGCGTAGGTTTCATATCCACATACACAGGTTTTGTTTGGTTAACAAGGTCTTTATACACTACCGTATTGTATTTATCTCGAAGGGGAAATTCTTGACTATCAGCAATTACAAGATCAGGCTGAAAGGTGTCTAGTATTATTTCTGTTCTAAGTATAGGATCTGTCAAATTGATGGGGCAAAATACGGTTCCTGCAAGATAAGAAGCCCATTCTATTACGTAAGCATGGAATCCCTGTGACAAACGAAAAGCCAATTTCTTAATGTCTTTCTCAATTAGAACCTTTTTCAGTAAGAAGACATGTTCTACAAACTCTTGATAAGTCCATTGCTTCTCATAATCAACTACCGCTATATTTGAACTCTGGAGTTTCTCCCATAAATGCAATTCATAGTTCATAATAGTCTCTTCTCTTAACTTCCTTCACACTGAAAGGCTCATCCAAAGCGAATGGTATTGCTATAATATAGGAGCACAACGTCCCCCAAGTCTTTGCTGAAAGCCACATAGTGTATTCTTCCCTTCTGTGGTTACAATATGATGATTCTGTTAAAATGCCCATCCAGTCTAACCATTTGTCTTTTGTTGGACATGGTTCTTCTGCATTGCGAAACTTTTCAAAGTTAAGTCTTACCCTGGGTTCATGAAAATCATTTTCTCCAGAACGATTTACAAGATAGAGCACGTCAGTCAGCTCCTTATAGTGAAAAAGAACCCTCCCCTGTGGTTTTGGTCTATTTGAAGCTATATATAATGACTTTCTGTCAAGAATGATAAGATTAAAAGGCTTCACCACACCTATCGTTTGCAGTCTGCCGAGAGAATCCAGAGCACTTTTAGCACCAGAGACACAATCAATCACGATACGACAGCGAGAAGGAAGAGATTGTTCCCTCTTTGATTCCTGATTGACTATGACAGCCAACACATGATTGTTCATTGCCAACCAAGTACCCTTGCTTGTTAAATCTAAAGGGCCATATACATCTGGTCGTTCCGGCCAGTGAAAGCCTATGTTTTTCCACCTAAGCTCATAACTCTCATCTCTATTGTGAGCAAGAAAATAGGCGTATTTTTTATTATCCGACTTCTTTATTACGACAATGCACATTTTGAATAAAAGTTCTAAATCCTAACTTCCACGAAAAGGGGGTTAGGCCTTTTCCTTTGCAGTTTTCTTTTCAAGGCCATTGACAAAGCTCCCTTACATCCTTATTTTTGATTTATCACACCTCAAAATCATCTATCTCAACAAACCACTGGCTGTCTTTCCAAAGTTGACTCCATGTTGCCCTATTAGGAATTTTTGATAAGAATACAGAAGAATAAAGATGAAATAACCAATATTTAAGACTGGTTATTTCATCTTACTAATCATCTTCATAACTCAAAATAAACTCACAGAGTTTCTGGCCTAAAGAGGTTAATCTTGGACGAGTTTTTAATCCTGCCATAAGACGCTTATCCTCAAGACTACTATGGTATAATTCAACTAACTGCGCATGCTGCAATTCAGATTTTAGTACAATTTGATTAAACCAATTATTGCCTTGAGACATCTCTCTGCCTTGTAATGTACCATCAGTTTCCAAGACATACATAGTACTTAGCAGGATGATTTCTCCTGAAGACAGTTTGCGGCATAGTTTAAGATACTCATAAGGAAGTGGGCTCTCCCGATCTGATTGTGTTTCTGACGCAGCAACGAGAAAGACCTTTTTCATTGCATCGAATCTGATCTGATCCGGGAAATCATTATCAATGAAATTAAGTATTTCTTGGAGGCAAGCCATGTGCTGCTCTGTCTCCATGTACTTCTCGTTTATCCGCCCTTTGTCTCGGTAGGAGTTCCATTCCTCGCATAGTTGTGACAGGAACTGTCCCTTGCGAAGAGATTGGAGAACATGGCCAACTGAGAGAGCGACTTCTTTCCTATCTGTGGACGCGATCCCCGTGAACCCCTCCGCTAATGAAGTTAGTGACTTTTTTAGTACTTCGCCAGTATCTTCGTGCCATATATCAAGTTTGTTCATAGTATGGATACACTCATTTTAAAGAAAATAATGATTCTTAACAAACCACTAGCGGTTTTTCCAAAACTGCTATCTCTTACAAAGCAAAAATAATCCACGTGGGGCACGGCCCCACCCTGCAACTTTTCCGAAAGAGCCCTGCTGTCCTAATCTCAAAGTTGCTATCTCTTGCAAAGCAGGTTTCCACCTCAGCCCGCCTTCCGAAGCACACTTCGTGCGGAGGGCAGGCAATAACTTGCTATGGCGGACAGGCACCGCTGCGCCCGCTTCCGCCGTCGCCTTCGGCTATGGCGGGACAAGCAACCGCCGTGGGGGCTTAGTTTCCCCTCGGCAAGACTCGGGACAGGCCCTTCGACTGTGCTCAGGGCAGGCACCGTTCACGGTTATAAAGCAATACTTTCCGCAGGTGTCGTCTCAAAGTTGAACATAAATTGTACCTGAAAACCGTAGAAAGGCAAGGGGATGTTTTCAGATCACAGATCACAGATCACAGTTAACAGATGACAGTCAAAGACTTTATTTCACAGTAAATCACTAGGCCATCCAAGGAGAGATCTAGGCTCTTTCTGAGAACTCCATCGTGGGCCCGAGAGCGATCGGTTTGGTGTCTGACAAGGACAGCGAAGCAGGCGATATTGAATATATCGTCGATGTAACTGGACACAGTCAGGCGACAAACAAGCCGCTCGAAGCCAGAGCGAGTTCTTAGACAGAGCCTTATCCCACACGGGTGGACAAGCAAAACAGGCCGATGAAGTTTACTTCGAGAGGACTGTTTAGCGAAGGACACCAAGATTCGGCACGAATCTTCACGCCAAAGACGTGAACAAAGCGTGGGACGATACTCACACATACGATGGACTAAAATTCCCGGCGTCAGCCCTTCATGAACTTCATGCCCTCCATGGTGAGTCAAAACCCTTATTCGCTGTAACAGCGAACATCCGCGTTCATCATAAAAATCGGCGGCAAAAAAACTCTGCCTTCTCCTCTTGACTCAGGTTAACATACATGTTAACCTTTGGCTATGGGTAAGGAAGTTAAGTTTTACAGAACGGAGTCTGGTCAATGTCCGGTTGAGGACTTTCTGGATGCCCTCACGGGTAAGCAAGCCCAAAAGGTGGTTTGGATTCTGTCTCTCATCGAAGACATGGATTCTGTTCCGTCGCAATATTTTAAGAAGCTTGTGAATACCGATGACCTCTGGGAGGTTCGGGCCAACTTTGGTGGCAACACTTTCAGACTGATAGGTTTTTACGATGAGGAAACCTTGGTTATTCTGGTTCATGGTTTCCAAAAGAAAAGTCAGAAGACTCCTAAACGGGATATTGCTTTGGCAGAAGAGCGAAAAAAGGACTACTTCAGGAGAAAAGAAAATGAGTGACCTCCAGAGATATACATCAAAGCGTAAGAAACAAGATCCTGAGTTCGCCGCAGATTTTGAGATCGGCTATGAGCAGTTTAAACTTGGTGCCCTTCTCAGGCAGGCACGTGAGGAGGCGGGGCTGACGCAAGAGGAATTGGCACGTCGTATGAACACCCAAAAATCGGCGATCTCACGCATTGAAAATCATGCCGAAGACATCAAACTGAGCACTCTTGAAAAATTTGTTCAGGCGATTGGCAAGACATTGCGTCTTCGTGTAGCTTAGCAACAATCCCTTCCTCCGGAAAGGCCTGAAGAAAACGTATTATACGAGTTAATGCAGAAGGGAACCTCTGCCAAATTCCTGGCTTAATGTCTGTGACAATGTAGCAAGAATTTGCTGGCCATAATCAGCTCTCCCCTCTTTAAGGGAGTCGTAGGGGTCAGGTCTTTTTCTTTGCAGTTCATTCTATCATGCCCTTCCCAAGTCTACCTATCTCAATAAACGACAGCGTGTCTTTCCAAAAAACAAACCGCGTGGGGCAATGGCCCCACCCTACAACTTTTTCGCTAGAGCCCTGGAGCAACAGGTATCATTTAAACTCAGGAGAACGAAGATCCATGAGCTTCGCAGCCGATTGCAGCCCAAAGGAGTTATGAAACCCGTTGTAAACAGATTAACCCATTCATTGGCATAACACCGGTATAAGGATTAAGTACTCCAAGAGGCTATTCATGCAATCTTTCTGGCCTTATGCAAAAAAAGGGCTTGAATCTCACGATCCAAGCCCTTTGCTTTTAACTCACATCTCTTTGAGAGAGATTAATTAGCCGTATCCTCGGTCAGATCATCGGGGAATTGGTCCAATGGTAACACGATACCCACATAGGTCGTTTCATTGATCTCGGACCAGTCGGTCATGTTCCAGGATTCATCCCGGGCACGAACCTGACAGCGGTACCCCTTAAGGATATTGGCGAAGCTGGCCGCGTTGCGATCCTCATCGTAACCCCAACGGTACATCGTCGTCAGGGTCCATTCCGAGGTGGCATCATCGATGAGTTCACCATCACTGTCAAAGACACGGAACTGGTAGTAGATCAGGCCTTCGCTATCGTCGGTGACATCCGGAGTCGCGGTCATCTCGATCACATAGTTATTGCCCATGGGGTTGGCCAAGACCTGAACCAGGTGCGGACGACCATCCCAACCATTGGCATCGATCTCTTCGGACCAGATCATGGGATCCGGATCCGGAGGAGTGACATCGTCCGATTCCTCGGTTCTGACCTCGCGATAATCCAGCCAATCGGTTGCCGGCAGGTTCCCACATTGTGAGCGGGCCTTGTACCGGACCACATACTTGGTATCCGGACGCAGGTTCATGAAGGTGAAGGTCGGCTGTACGCGGATGCCCACGTCGATCCAGTTGCTGTCATTGATTTCAACGGCCATGTTGTTGGCTTCGTAGATGGCGAAGTAGTATTCCACACCGTCTTCGTTCTCATCCTGATCCAGATAACCGGCAACCACGCTGACACCGAATTCGTTGACATCATTGACATCCAGCCAACCGGCACCCGTAGGAGCCGCACAACCGGTGTCGTAGACCGTGGCGGTCTCGGACCATTGGCCGACATTGCCCCACTCGTCGCGAACGCGGACACGGTAGTTGTAGTTCTGGCTGCCGGACAGGCCCGAATCACTATAGCCCGAACCCGACTGCCAGCCACTGTCGTGGCCGCTACCGGAGAGACAATCGAAGTAGTATTCCACGTTACTGCCCCAGACATCGATCGCCGTGACGGCCGACATCGAGACGGTGGTGGAAGAGGTCCGGTGGGGTCTAGCGTACCACTGGGCCGGATTGGGAGTCGGGGCCTGATTGTCCTCGGCCAACCAACAATCGCTCAGCAGGGCCATATCAAAGAGGTCCACAAATCCGTCCAGGCTGATGTCACCGTTGTCGCGACGTTCGGTTCCATCGCCATAGTTAGTGCCATAGTCCGAACCCCAGTGTTGAGCCATCAAGGCGAAATCAATGAAGTTCACCTTGCCGTCAAAGGACGTACTGGTCAGGTCACAGAAACGACAGGGCTGCGTGACCTTATAGTGATAACCGATGTCCACCAGACCGGCATCCAGACGCCCATCCGTACGGGTGGTATGGGATACCATGCCCAAAGATCCGGCAAAATTACTACCCTTATCGATCAGTGCACTATTCGAGGACAGATAGAAGCTACCCAAAGAACCCCTGACAAAACCGGGATCTTCTACATAAGACATGGTCTCGTCGTGGAGGGTCAAGAGATCGTCGCACTGGGTTTTGACAAAGAGATCGTTGGCATCCACAAAGAGATTGCAATACCAGAGATCCACACTGGGACAATCGTCCACACCATAGTCATCGTTGTACAGGGCGATTTCACGTCCGTACTCGGCACCGTTCTTCCAGAAGATACTGTCGTAGGCATTCAGTTCCGTGGATTGATCCACATAGACCGCACCACCGTAACCTCTGTTGCCCTCTTCGCCCCGATAGCCATAGGCCCGGTTATAGGCAAAGGTACAGTTCTGCAGGATCGGTCGAACATCCAGGCTGGCCACCACGGCACCACCATTCTTGAGGGCACCATTGTAATGGAACAGACAGTTGAGCAGGACCGGATCACTGGCACCGGTGAGATACACGGCACCGCCGGAACCACTGGCCAGGTTACCGGTAAAGTTACAATCCATGACCACACCGTTGCTCTGGCTCAGGTAGAGACCCGCACCCAAGGCCGCGGTATTGTCATCGTTAGGATCATTGGCATCGGTATTGGCCAGGTTGTTGATGAGATTACAGTCTTCGATGTCCATGTATCCTTCGAAGACGGCCAAACCGGCACCCTGGAGGGCAATATTGGAGGCCATATTGGAATCGCTGATCGATCCCACCGAACGGCTACTCAACACCGCACCACCGACATCGGCCTGGTTATCCTCGAAACGGCAATCGTTGAAGGTCACCCAAGCCGTCTTCTCGGCACAGACACCACCGCCATGACCCACATAGGGATCGAACTGGAAGATGGTATCGAAGGTCTCACCATCGTCGTCGAAGTTATCTGTCTCATCCGACGAGGCCTGGTTGTCCGCAAAGACACAACCTTCGAACCGTACGATAGCGTCTTCGGCACAGTAGACTCCGCCACCGTAGCTGTCGATCTCGAAGTTGTAGAGCGGACCAAACGGGCGACTATCGGCATTCGCGTAGGCCCCACCGACACCGGTCACACCACCATAGGTACGGTTACCGCTGATGGTACAGTCGATGAAGCTCACCACCGAATCCTTGGAGCAGAAGACACCGCCACCATAACCTGAATACCAACGTGGAGGCCCTACATAATTGTATTCGGCCACGCTCAGGACTTCACGCTGGCTTCTGCCTTCGAAATTAAAGTACCAACTCTCGGCCGAACTCCATTCCCAGACCTCCCAGAGATTGGGATCGCCGTTGGCCATGTTATAGAGATTGATCGTTTGCGGCATGATATCGAGCACCTCGCCAAAGGAGGGATAGTAATTACCGCCGTAATTGCCGTAACCACCATCGTCGGTGCCAGCACCACCATTACCGCCATTACCACCCCGGGCCACATTGTCCCGGATGATACAGTTCTGGAAGATCGGACTGGCGCCGGTGCCGATAAAGACCGCACCACCGCGGGCCCACCCACCCCAGCCACCACGACCGGCGTTATAGGTATCGTCCGCTCCCAGACCGTCACCCCCGTTACCACCCTGGGAACGGTTGTTCTGGATCACACAGTTCTTGATCACAGGACTGGCACCCGGCATGACGATAAGGGCCGAACCGGCATTGCAATAGCCGTCGTAGCCATCGGGATGGATGAGGCCGAGGTCTTCATCGATCTCACCATCGTCACCATGGTCTGAACGCCCACCACAATTCTGGATGGTAAAGCCGTTCAAAACGGTGTTCGAAGTCGCATTGGCGTCAATGACCACACCCTGGAAATTGAATCCCGAGGTATTGTCAAATAAGCCACCGTCAATAATGGTTTGGGCCACGACATCCGGATCGCCCGGATTCTCGCTCTGGACGGTAATATCCTTATCCAGGACCAAAATCGCCAGGGCTGCGGCGTCATTGGTGATTTCACCCAGCACATAGGTTCCCGGTCCCACGATGATGGTGTCACCATCCTGGGCACGATCCAGGGCCTCTTGAATGCTCTGATATTCACCGTCCGAGCCGACCTTCCAGGTCTTATAGACATGCTCGGCAAAAACGACCTTCACGGTCGCATCAGTACCATCGATGGTCACGGTATTCTCTTCGTTGGTGGAGTTGTCATTGTCGGTTCCACTCCAGGAAGACACTTCATAGTCAGTGTCCGGGGTGGCAATCAAGGTGATCACTTCACCATCGTAGACTTGATAGGTACCGGCCTCAGGCGAAATCGTCCCGGCCCCTTCGGCTTCAATGATCAGCTGATAGGAGCTGGCCTTGACAAATTCCACGGTAACCGTGATGTCGGTATTCCGATCCAGGGTCACCTTGTTGGTGACGGCCGTAGAGTTATCATTATCCGTACCGGTCCAGGCCTTGACCTTGTAGCCCTTGAGTGGCGTGGCGGTAAAGACGACCGTATTTTGTTCCCCGGCCACAATCTCAATAATCCCACTCGGATCTAAGGTGCAATTCGCAATGTTGGGATCATTGGCATCCGGCACCACACTGGCGTAAATGGTATAGACCATCACACCTTCTTCATGGTGATAACCCAGGTCCACCAGGCCAACGTCCACATTGCCCTTGATACTGGTGGTGGTTCCACCCAGGGCCACATTGGGATCATTGACATCGGCACTACCGGCATCCACCGCAGGACTCATGTTTTCGTCACTGCTCTGGGTCAGGTAGTAATCTCCCACGAACAGTGGATCATCGACCAGGATGGTTTGTCCATCTTCCCAATCGATTTGCCAATCTTCATACCACTTGGATTCCGAGGCCACCCAATTATTGATCTGGCACCCCTTGTCCACGGCAATAGGCCAGGCCGCAAAACCGGCAATGGCACGGGCCAGGTTGATACGCGGCCGGATAATCAGGGGAGACTTGAAGTCAATGGTATCGTCCCCGGTCACGACTAAGATGGCGCGAACCTCGTTGGGCTCCAAATAGCGTCCCAAACGCTTATAGGCCGAGCTTTGCAGACTGGCTACACTACCGGCCACAAACGGTGTCGCCGAAGACGTACCGTTAAAGGAATCGAAATAGTTGCCTGTACTGTAACCGAGAGCTCCGACGATATCCGTGGTGTACACCGGATCGGCTGGGGCGTAGATATCCAGCAGATTGCCGGTATTGGAATAGGACATCACCTCAGCGGTGGTATCATTCAAGGCACCTACTGACATCACGTCTGTCATGGCCGATGGCCAGCTAATGCTATTCGCATCGGATTCATTGCCAGCAGCGGCAACCACAAGGATACCGGCATCGGTCAATTCTCGAGCCAAGGTAGCATAGGCTGGGAAATCCCGATCGGCTTCATCCGCAGAAGTATACTGTGCAGCACCGACTCCCCAACTGTTGCTGACTACCTTGATCGGATGGTCGGGATCATCATCACGGTGGGTCAAACACCAATCCCAGGCCTCCAGGGCCGCAACCAACGAGAGTGATCCGTCATTGGCATCATCCATGCCAATCTTCAAGGCATAGATCTTGGCATCATAGGCCACGCCACCGGCATAATCGCCCCTATAGCCCAGATCACCGGCAGCGATACCGGCACAACAGGTTCCATGGGCCTCCAGGCCCGGCATGGGATCGGCATCGCCTTCAGCGGGATCATAGCCCCCGATGACCTTGTCATTGGGGAACTCGCCATTACCCAACATCGGATGGGTATAGTCCACACCACTGTCCACAATGGCCACGGCCACGCCATCACCCGGATACATATCACGGATGTCTGTGGCATTGCCCAGGTCCAGGGCCTGGCTCATGGCCACATAGGCCTTGCGCACCGGTTCGATGTGCTCGACCAAATCGTTGCTGGCCAGGGTACTTAGCCCATTGGCTGTCACTGAGCCGATCACCACCGGCACATTGGTCAAGGTGCGAGTGACTTCAAAGGCCGAACCGCTGACGGCCTTGCTCAACTGGGTTTGCACGGTCGCGACCGCGGCTTGGCGAGCGGCAATCGATTGAGCCGAATTCCAATCCACCTCCGTAGCCGAGGCCAGCTTCAAGGACACGATCACCGGTACCGTCCCATCGGATGAGGCGGCCAGTTGTGTTTGAATCTCGCTGCTACCGACGATCGAGCTGCTGGTCGTAAGCGTTGCTTGCGACTCGAGCAGACGTTCGGCCATCATGGCCTCATAGGCGGCCACTAACTCATCCAGGGAGTTAAAGTCAACGGGATTATAAGCCGGACCAATCAAGCTATGATCGATATCCACGGCTGAGGGATACGAGATATACTTACCCGTCGTCCCAATGGCCAACTGAGCACCAGCGGTACCGTAGTTGCCCCAGAGAAT
This sequence comes from Sedimentisphaerales bacterium, assembly GCA_963662565.2. Classification (GTDB taxonomy): domain Bacteria; phylum Planctomycetota; class Phycisphaerae; order Sedimentisphaerales; family Anaerobacaceae. The sequence goes on from CAXXXG010000027.1 coordinate 142,241, forward strand.
CGAATCGAGGATATCGACATGACTATACTCACCTACATAGAGTCCGCCACCCAAACCGGATCCTTCACCCGTGGTTCCATTAACGGTATTTTCGGTCAGCGTACAGTTGCGGATCGTGACATCCGCCTCTAGATTGATACTGACACCTCCACCATCGGTACCGGCCGTGTTTTGCACGAATAAACTATTGCGCAGTTCAGGATAACAGTTGCCCTCGATGAACAGGCCACCTCCGGACTCGTTAGCGGTGTTACCTCTGAACTCGACATCCTGAAGCATACCATTGGCAGACTGGAGGCGAAGCCCGCCACCTTTGCCGTTCGTAGGAATCAAACGATCAGCTGCAAATGAATTAACATCTGAAAACAGATCGACTCGAGCATTGTTTTCTTCAAAGAGTCCACCTTGAATTTCAGGCGTACCTCGATCGAAATAAGCCCCACCTCCCGTATAGGCTAGGTTTTGGGAGAATTCGCAATTATGAAGTACCCCCTCGGTACGACGAGCCCAAATCCCCCCTCCGACTGTTGAGGTATTCATCACAAAAGTACAGTCAATAAGATTCGGATCCTGGCCAGTAACAAGGGCAAGGGCCCCACCATATCCAGTCCAGGCGTTGTCCTGTAGCAAACCGTACTCTTGATTCACGGACAATACTTCCTGGTAAGCTCTATTATTCTCAAAGGTACAGTTCTCAAACACCGCGGTCGTTGTACCGTTATCGCGAGCGGGATCATCATACCTTGAAGGCTGGTGATCCAAGACAAATCGATACAGCGGTCCCCCCAAATACACGGCCCCACCCACCGTGTCAGTTCGGTAGAAATTCTCAACAGAATCCAAGAGATAACTACCTTCAGTGTAACAATCTATGAAATTGCAGTCCACAAACTTGGGTTCACTCCCTCGGTTGGCATAAACAGCTCCACCGACTCCTGAGCTAGCCGCGAAATAGTCGATCTGGTCGGAATCAAACATGTCTATGATGTAAACATGATTAGGCCAAGCAGCGTACTCACTGGCATCGTAATACCCTCCATAGACTCCATCATTATAAGCATTGCTATACCGTGCACCCGGTACGCCATTCGTACCACCGTGGGCGTGGCAATTATAGAAATCACAATTGATCACCACAGAATTACTATCTATTAAGGCGAGCCCACCGCCGCCGCCAGCTCCGGGCCAGCCGCCAAATCCACCGTCACCAAAGCGATCGGTTCCACCGACACCATTGCCGCCCGTCCCTCCATAGATTCCACAATCTTCAAAACGAACATTGCGAATGGTCGGAGAAGCAGTGTCACATTCCACTCCAGCACCATAATTCGAGGGCCCCGGATTCCCATGGAAAGTATCCCAACTCGTGTCGCTCGCGGCACCATCCGCACCTCGTCCGCCATTGGCAAAATCGAATCCTCTAATCGTGAGATTCTCCAGCACGGAATTGGCATCCACTAGGTAGAAATAAAATCCCTGGTCCGTGACACCCAATACATCAGACTCAAGGTCATTATAGCCTTCGCGTTTATAGGCGATAATGGTCTGCCCCTTGCCATCGCCAGAGATGCGTACATTTTTCCCCGTGAGCTGAATCGTATAATCCATAAGATACATCCCACTATCCAGTTTTACGATATCCAGATCATCTGCCTGATCAATGGCATTCTGGATATCTGTACCCGGTTGCACGGAGATCACATTCGGTTCATACAACCGAGCGGTGACCTCCATGATTTCCTGGAGACTTCCGTCCGGCCTTCTACGTGTCTTGGTAAAGGGGGCTTCCATGGTCACGGTATTGGTCCATTCGATCGAGTGAGGTTCGTCGGCATACTGGTTCCAATCCACATAACTACGGGAATCGTCCGGCAAGACCTCCAGATCGACCACGGTCCCACGGGGCACCTGGGTACGGAAACTGGTGGGCTTGAGGAATTCACCGCCGCCGCCGACCACGTTGACACGCAGTTCCACCATGCTGCTGGCAAATTGCGCGATGATGGTGACTGTTCCGGTGACTTGAATCACAGCGGGATTCTCCGTGATCACCGTAGGATCGTCCATGGCCCCGGTGTAGATCTCCCAACTCTCGAAGACAAAGTCCTCGTTGTCCTCATTCGCTTCCAGAACGATTTGTGAGTAGGCGTTGACCACATTGATTCCGGTCGTGGTGGTGACCGTGATACTGCCAGCCCCAGTAGACGGTTGGACCTGGGGATCCAGGATCACCAGGGAAGCACTGGCATCATCGATATAGTGATACCCGAGGTCGACCATGCCTGCATCGCGAATCGAATTGCCGTCCACCACTTCATAGACATAGTTGTCCGTGCGGGTGGAATAGGCGGCCATCCCCAAATCACTGGCCATCTGACTACCGGCATCCACGGCCGGGCTGATGGCGTTATTGGGATCATTGATATCGATGGGAAGACCGTTGGCATCAACCAGTTGTCCGGCGTCGAATTGGCCCAGATAGTAGTTGCCCAGATCCCCTAATTGAGTCGACAAAGGACCGGGGACAAACAAGGGATTTCCATAGGCACTATTGGGATCCAAGGCCGCCAGATCCTCGGCTTCACGTGTATACAGGGTGCCGGTCTGGGGACTGTAGAAGTCGCCCTTGACATTCTTGTAGAACAGGCAATGATCCACGTTCAAGGTGGCATTGCGAGTTCCCGCACCTAAGGCGGGATCGCCATTGAAGGCCATAATCGAATTGGTCAAGTTGACCTGGGCACCGTCCTCACAGAGCAGGGCCGAACCGATCATGTTGGCATCTTCGCAATCGTTCTTGGCAAAGGTACAGTTGGAGATCGCCGGTGTACTGCCATTGCAATACATGGCCGCTCCACCATAGCCCAGGCTGATATTGCCCACCATTAGGTTGTTGTTGACCGTACCGGTCGAGCCGTCGTACCAGGCCATGGCACCCCCGGAAAAGGTCGCGGTATTTTCCAAGAATAGGTTGTTGGTCAGGGTGAGCTGGGAATCCGCTTCTGTCATAATCGCGCCACCGTCCAAGGCAGCCTCATTATCCAAGAAACGACATTCATTGACCGAGGCAGTGCTGTCATAGAACCACATGGCCCCACCGTCCCACTCATACGCCGAGTTGTAACTAAACAAAGACGACTCGATCTCAACCTGACTGCTATAGATGGCCAGGGCACCACCGGAGTTATACGCAGCCGTATTGCCGGAAAAAGTCGAACTTCTGATCACGCCATGAGAATCATGCAACAATAAACCGCCACCATAGTAGTAAGCGAGATTGTCGTAAACCGTGCAACCCACGATTTCGACATCAGAGCCATTGCGAAGATCGATGGCACTGCTGGTCAGGTCATAAATCTGACAATCTCTCAGAATCGTCGAGGTTGTGGCGTCGCCGTAGAGTCCGCTTTGATCGTTGTGATGGATCAAGCAGTTATCGACCAAGGCCGTGGCCCCATCCAGATAAACCGCGTTGATACCATCGACCAGACTCAGGCCTACCACACCCGCATTGAGATTGGGGTCCAGGGCCACAGACTCGCCACTGTCCAATTGGAAAACATTATCGTAGGTGGGATTACCCAAGTCATCCGGGCGGGCATAAGCCGACATGTAACCGGAAAGGAAGGTATCCTCAGGCGAATGGGTTTCATAGTCCTCGTTTTCGATGTCAGCACTCTCGATACGGAACAGGTAGCCGTCCGCATGAGAACGAACCTCTTCGAAGTACCAACGGTCGGACTGCACAAGGATGGCCTCGGCAATGGCGTAATCCTGAGAGGTGATTGAATCGATGGCAGCGCCAATGCTGTCGTATTCCGTGGTGGGATCGGAGGCGCGAATCACCTTGCCCGGACGCAGCATGCGCAGTAGTCCGTACATGTCCAGACGGCTATCGGTCTGGCACAGGTTGCTACCAAAGGTAATCGGATTATCGAGATTCCAGTGGGACAGCAGATGCTTGATTTCATCCGGAGTCCAATCGGGATTCAGGGCCATGGCCAGGGCGATAGCACCTGAGACATGGGGAGCGGCATAAGAGGTACCGGTTCCACGACTGTAACTATTGCCCGGCATGAGACTGAAGATATTTTCACCTGGAGCACCCATGGTCACGGTACTGGCTCCGTAGTTGGATCCTGTTGTGACAAGCTCTCCATCGTCGTTAAATTCATAGTTTAACAGTAGGCCTCCAGTTTGCGTTGTCGCCAACACGGAAATGACATTATCCAGTTCAGCCGCATAAACCGCGGGGTAGGCCTCGTTGACGTCCAAATTATTACCGTCATCGCCAGCAGCGCAGACGAACATAATATCAGGGTTGTTTACCATGACATTCCGAATCAAAGGCAATTCTGCCTGTGTCGTCCAGGACATATTGATAACCCTAGCTCCCTGCTCGATGGCGTATTCAACACCCCTCAAAGCCGCCTCTGCGGTCACCAGCACTTCACCGGTATCCTCATCGTTGGTGGCCACCTTGACTGGCAGGATATTGACGTCCCAGGCTACACCGGAAATCCCGATACCATTGTTGCCAATGGCGCCAATAATACCGGCCACCATGGTGCCGTGGCCATTGGCATCGATCACATCACCGTCCTGATTATAGTCGTTGGGATCGAGTTCCGTGGGCCACTCGACGGTACAATCCGCACCGTGATCATAATACCAGAAATTGGGATCTTCCTCGGGATCGATGATATTGTTGGGATCTTCTTCCAGATTGACGTCATCCGGAACGTAAATGAACTTGCCGTAACGAACGACATTGCCGGTCCAATCCGGATTTCCAAACCACTCCTCATCTCCCAGATCTTCATGTTCATAATCCACACCCGTATCCAGCACAGCCACCATCACACGCGCGGCCTTGTTGTCCGGATCCTCGGGATCGGCCGTACTTGTGATGATATCCCAGGCCTCCATGGCATTGATACCGACATTGAGGCCTCCCTCGACCATCTCCTGGTTCAATTGCCATTGCAAACCAAAGGTCGGATCATCGGGAACCGTACCGGCCAGACGACATTTATAGGAAGGCTGGGCACAAACCACATCCGTGGATTGGTTGAAGACGGCGACACTGTCTTGCACACCCACATGATCAGGAAGATTCAAGCTGACCAGGCCATCAATCAAACCTCCCAGGTTTCGTCGCAAGCTAACCCCGGGGAGAATCTCCTGGGCGGCGGCCCGAAGACGTGCCTCTTGGGTTCTCGGTCCGGATAGACCTTCCCTGTTCTCTAGAGCGTCGAGGTCAAATCGTACCATCACTACACCGGAGCTGTAGTTCCGGTAGTCTTCGGTGAACTCGGACGGGATTCCCTCGGACAGAGAACCGGCGAGAGAAAGGTTGGCGAGCGCGCACACCAAGAACAGTGAGCCACATACGACGTGAAAGGCGTTAATCCGCCCCTGAATCATGTGTTTCATGCGTCTACTTCCGTATCTATTAATACAATTCGTCCCTACGTCTTAATACAGCTAAACCAAGACTTCCCCCACTTCAGGTACAGATGGGCCACAGGCCCACGCATTAGAATGCGTGAGCCTCTGCCACCTCCATTGCATCCAACATATCCTGCTCTTGCTCATCCGGATAAAGGATGGTCGGCTTGACCAGGAGCAACAAGACTTGCTCGTCTTGGATCATGCTATCATTTCTGAAAGCCCTTCCAATAATGGGCAGCTTGCTCAAGATGGGCACTCCGATCTCTTTTTTGGTCTCTTCCGTAACACGTTGACCACCCAACAACAGCGTTCCGCTGTCAGGCACACTCACGCGTGTCGAGATCTCGACGCGTTCGATATCTGGAGTGTAGTAAGTCGAAGACAACATTTCACCATCGATCGGATAATCGGCTTCTTGCGTCTTGACTCCGGTGATCTTACTGCGGACCATATTGATACTCAAAAGCACATTCTTCTTATCCTTGGCAATCGTGGGGGTCACCAACAGGGTATTGCCCGTGACCACTTCATTCAAGCTGACCGAATAAGAACTGGTATCAATCTCGGTACCACCCGTGGTGTACGAGAGACTCTGAGTCGTTGAAGGAGGCAGACCGAAGTAGGTTGCCTTGGCTAGATTGAAAATCGCGGTTTCACTATTCAACACGGTCGCACGTGGGGCATCCAATGTTTTGCTGTCTGAGCGACCTTGTGTGGCATTCAACAAGAAGGCCACCTGTAAACTATCCAGGATGGTGCCGTATTGACCACCAATGGCACCTGCGGCGGCGATGCCACCCAGGCTACCGGCCACATTGGACTGGAAAGGAGTCGTACTCTCTGCGGAACTCTGATCAAATGTCACAGTCCCCATCTTGCCGCCAAAGTCATAGGCCAGGTCCATATCCAGGCCAATGTCTTCCAGGAAATTCTTGCTCACCGTTAAAAAGCGTGCATCGATCGAAACCTGGGGCCCTAGGCTCTTGCGTAATTCGTCTAACAGAGCGGAAATTTGCTTATGAACCTCTGGGGTTTGGGTGATGGCGAGTTTTTTGGGATTCATCATGGCCGACATAATGGGATACCCCACAATGCTACCCTCGCCAAAATCACTGGTGTCAAACCAGGAATCCGGGGCAATGGCACTTTGAATCAAACGGCCGACGTCGCCGATGGAATACATCATGGAACTTCGGCTACCGCCTCGGCCCCCTGCGCCGCCGCCCATGGAGCCGCCCATAGAGCCGCCGCCCATGGAGCCGCCCATCATGCCGCCGCCCATAGAGCCGCCCATCATGCCGCCGCCCATGGAGCCGCCCATCATGCCGCCGCCCATAGAGCCGCCCATCATGCCGCCGCCCATAGAGCCGCCACCCATGGAACCACCCATGGAACCACCCATAGATGAAGAGGAGTTGCTACTACCGCCACTGCTTGACGAGCCACCACTCCCTCCATCTTCAGAGGAGAAAAGGTAATTCGAGGCATATTGACCGGCTTGTTGCATCTGTTGACGAGCCATCATGAGGTCCATCATGGGATACATGACGTTCATTCGGTTCATCATCTTGTTTTCAGTGGCCAGATCCGAAATGTCGTAGATACGTGTGATCATTTTCTTAGGCAAAAGATCCACACTACCGACCTTGACCAGGCCGTCATCGACCACATAACCAATCTCAGCAAAGAAACTAGAGAGGGCCTGACACAGGCTGTCCAAAGCCGTGCCCAAGCTCACCTCGTACATGGGATCCATCTGAATCTGAGTCAAAGGCTCGATCTCGGCGTTTTCATACAGATCATTCCACAACACGAGAATGTCCAGAGGAGGATCCACGGAATTACGCAACAGGTCAAAGGCATCACCGGCAAACATGTCCGGACTGAAATCGGAGAGGTTAACGATACGATCCAACTTGTCATAGACGATGACATTGGCAGGATCCAACTCCACCGGGCGATCCTGCTGACGGGTCGGCTTGGCAATGATTTCTTGCCAATTCTTGGGATAGGACACCTCACCCGAATGAGGGATCAGCGCCTCTTTATTTTCCAGGAGAGTCTTGACACGCTCAACCTCAGATTCGGTGTCCAGATCACGCGAACGACTGGTCAAGGCGTAATCTTGAACCGCATCACGAAGCAAGAGGGCCTCATAGTGATCGGGTTCAATCTTCAGAAGCTTATCCAGTTGCTTCAAGGCGGCATCGTACTTGCCATCGCGCTGATACATCTTGGCTCGCTCTAACAGTTCGACCACCATGCGTTTGTTCTGGATGTCACGCTCGACCTGTTGCTTGTGTTGCAGATCCAGGTTGCGACGGACTTTTTCCTGCTCTGCACGCCACTCGCTATCGTTCTCAGCGATGGAAAGCGACTGGGCCATGTCATCCAGCTGGCGATTGTAGATCTCTACCCGCTGCTTGCCCAGATGGATCGCATTGTTTTGTACCTGATAACGAGCCGCACTGATCGCGTCTTGAGCCAAGGCAAACTCACCGGTTTGCTTGGCTTGCTCGACCTTGGCTTGAGTCTCGTTCATCACGGATTGGACGTGGCCACGAATGATCTCACGTTGTTGCTTGATCTGCTCAATGTAGGAGCCCTGACCCGCTGACGTGGAGGCACTGGCGGCCATGGGCATGGGAGCTGCATCAAAATGATTCAACACCGAGGCGGTCTGAGGCTCGGAGGTGGACGGTTCCTGTGCCACCACCTCGACCGGGGTAGAATCCGAGTTGTCACTGGAGCGTGTACTCATAAACGGAAGACTCATTCCAAAAAACGACTTCGACTTCCCTGCAGACGCCTTGGTCTCCAGTAGAGTCTTGACTTCTTGGCGTTCTTCATCGGTCAAATAGCGGTCGCTCTTGACCTTCTTGAGATAAACGCTAGCTTCGGCGGACTTTCCCTGCTGGGCCAATTCACGGCCAAAATTAAGGTCCTTGAGGGCCGATTCTCGGGCCACCACCGCGGAATGGGTCTTGTCCAGCAGCTTGGCGAGCTTCTTCTGGTCGCTTTTTTCCAGGCTCTGCTGGTAATCACTGGCTTGTCTGAGAATCTCTTCAGCAGTGCTATAAGACCCCTGGTCATAGAGCCTTTGGCCTTCCTGCATGAGGTATTTCACCGTAGGTGCGGTGAGACGACTGTTCTGTGCGGAAACAACCCCCATGCAAACCAGTAAAACAACTGCCACCCAAACAATCGACAGGGAATCCCTGCCACCGACTTTGTGTACGAATCTCGGCTTGTCCAAAACTAACCTCCTGCCTATAATAGGACCACCCTGACTTGGGGAAACGACAATCACCCTGTACGTTACAACCTCCAATTTTGAAGATGCAGGTTGGATTTATGATAGCTTACGATAGTAAAAACCACCTATTTTTGCAAGAGAAAAATTCATGCCCGGCCTTTGCGACCGATAAAGATAGCCCTTACTGAACACCATGTATTTTTTTAGCCGAAACCTCTCTAGATTACCATTGAAAAGGAGAAAATTTTCTATTCTATTTATCCCGTTCAATCCACCTAGATTCAACATTGACAAAGATTTGAGAGTCAGGAGCCTATAAGAATGCCGTCACCAGTGATTATAGCCATTGAAACCTCCAGTCGTGTGGGCTCTGTAGCCCTGGGTAATCTCGAGGGTATCTGGTCCGAAACTGCCTTTACCGGTCCCATGCGACACACCTCGGAATGCCTGCCCACCATCAAAGCCCTACTGGCCCAGCACCAATGCAGCCCTACCGACATCACCGAACTAAGGCTTTCTATCGGCCCAGGCAGTTTCACCGGCCTGAGAATCGCAGTGGCCCTGGCTAAATCCATGGCTCTGGCCCAAGGTGTTAAACTCGTTACCGTTGACACCCTTGATATAATCGCTGCCAACCTTACGGTCGATACAACCGGACCCCAAGCCTGCATCTCCCTGCTGGACGCCAAACGGAATCAATTCTTTGCCGCAGGGTATAGATGGGATTCAGAGCATAAGGCCTGGAACAAGGAGATGGACGACTGCATCCTGACAGCCCAGGAAATCATGGAGGGTTTTGTCGCCCAGCAGGGCCCAGTCTCTATCTTGGGTGATGCCTTGGTCTACCATAAGGACAAATTCCTAGGGGGAAACACTGTTATTGTAGATGAATCCCTCTGGAGCCCACGGGCAGGCCAAGTCTTTATCTTAGGCCAGGAGAAGTCCAAGCAAGGCCTGTTTGCCGATCCCATGACCCTGGAACCCTTCTACCTTCGTGGCCCACAGGTAACGCTGAAAAAAAGGTGATCGGTTATCGGTGATCAAGTGATCGGGTAGTAGCCAATTAACCAATAACAAAAAGAAAAGCCCCTTTTGAGCGGGCGCTCAAAGGGGCTTTTACCAGCCTTACGTTCTAATAGTCCCAAGGGGATTCGAACCCCTGTTGCCGGGTTGAAAACCCGGTGTCCTAGACCTGACTAGACGATGGGACCATTTACTCCAGGACCTTAGTCCATAGAGATTGCTTCAACCGGACAGGCATCCACACAAACGCCACAATCTACGCAGGCGCCTGCATCAACTACGGCCTTGCCGTCATCCATTGCAATAGCTTCACTGGGGCATTCCCCAACACATGATTCACAACCGGTGCAAGTTGCGGCATCCACTTTTGCTGCCATAGTGCTACCCTTTCAGTAACTGGTTTCTGTTCTCAGCCTTGAGTTAAGGAATCATACTGAAAACTTTGTTCGAAACAACCTTTTTTTTAAAAAAACGAAAACAAAACCCCAGCTTTTTTCCAGGAACTACAAGAGCCGGGTTCATTTATGGCAATCATGGGTTCTGTAACACCCCTGCCATGGCCCGAACCCGGACATGCTTATCATAGGTTGCAGTCCACTCCAGTACAGGCTCGAATCCCGCTCCATGGGCCTTGCTTAAGAGATAGATTGCCATCAGGCGTACGGGCCAATAGGGATGACGTAGATTCTTGGAGAGGGCCTCACTGAGCTGCGTATCCAATGCCAATCCCTCTAACTGGGCCATGGTACAGACCCGTACGGGCCATTGGTCACGGTCGGCATCCAATAACAGGTTCCCCTCGCCCGCCAATCCCATGCGCAAATGCTTGGGCAGCCAGGTGGCCACCTGCATCGTATAGGGAGGATCACCCAAGGCCTGCACCATCTGGATCTCCTTGAGCAATCCGGCAAACCAACGGGCAATATCGATCTTCTGCGGCAAACTACCGGATTCAATGGCATAATACTGGTTTTGAATCCATTGGGAACTGATACTCACCTTGGGCCGTTGCAGGGTCAACTGGATCGGTTCCAAGTCGATCAAACGGCTACGTACTCCTCCAGGCCCTTCAACCGGGTCCAGAGTCACCGTCAATTGAATCTCTACATCGGCCTGAGGACATTGCGCTAACCACCGCCCTAAGTCACTGTAACTCAAGTTGATCGTCGAGGTGACCGCACTGGCGGTTTCCAGCCACTGATCGATAAACAGGCGTCTTTCCATGAGCTGGGGAAACCGCTTCTGCATATCCCCGGTCACAGCGGCATCCACACGCACCCATCCCTCCACCAAACTGCCCTTGCCTACACGCAAAGGACCGGCCAGGTGATTGACCAGAGAAATGGTAATCTCCAGATCATCGGTATAGGGCAAGGCCTGGCCTTGGGCCCCAACGCGCAGGGTAAAGGCCTGTTCCGGTACCTGAAACTGAGGCAGAACCTGATCCCCATAGATCCTGGCCATTTCCACCAGCAATTCCCCGGTTTTAATCGCAGGACGATACTCCTGCGACTGATCCGACAGCAGTTGCTTGGCTTCTTCGGCCACCAGGGATCCTGGATCCTTTCTTACGGCCAGTCTTAGATGTTTGATCGCTTCATCCCGCTGCCCCTTGTTCATGGCAATACGAGCCCGGACCATCTCAGCAATCTGGCTATTGCCGACCTGCTCAACCAGGGCACGGGCGTGCTCGATGGTTTCAGGTTGACCTTCCATCACCAGGCTGTAAGCCAACAAGGACATGGACACCGCGTCGTTGGGATCCTCGGCATAGGCTCGGTTGGACCACTCCAAGGCCATGGGACGATCGCGCAGAGCGAAGTTGTAGAACCAGGCCAGCTGCTTGGGACCAATTTGATGCACGGTCTGGTCATCCTTATCGACCCCCTGCTCCATGAGCAGTCGTCCCCTCTCAGCAGTCTGGGCAAAGATCTCGTCAGCCTGCTCATGGTTCCCGGTCTTGTCAGCGACCTTTCCGACCAAGGCCTCGATAAAGATATCGAAGCGGTCACCCTCACGGACACGTTGGGCAATCTCCATGATCTGGTTTAGATCCTTGCCTTCATTGTACACGCTCATGGCCCAATACAAGTAAATATCGGGAGGCAACAGCCGATCAGGATACAGATAGGTAAACAGGTCTGCGCAATAGGCATAGGCCCCGTGGGCCATGGCATAAAACTCGAGTCGCTCGGCGTATCGAGCAAAGGCCAAGGCATTGTCCAGATTCAACGGAGCCACCTGAATGGCACTACGCAAATGGGTCAACACCATACCGGCCGAAAGCTTATCCGGGATCAATTCAGAGAGCTTGTCAAAGGCGGCTGAGTTGGTAGGATCGAGCCGGTAGGCCTTGATGAAATAGGCCTGGGCATCCGCGGGTCGCCCTGCCTGGTCAGCGAGCAAACCCATTAGGTAAGAGAATTCCGCGTCCAGCTCGTCCAAGTTGCCACCCATCTCGTCGATCAGGGCCTCCAGCAGACGTTGACGTTCCAGGGCCGAGGGCGTGGCTGCCAACATGTAACGCAATCCCGCACGAATCAACCCGACATTCTGCTGGTTTAACGGGGTTTGACGAATCGCCTTGAGCATCAAGGTCTTGCAATCGCGTGGCGGGAAACGGGTGACCACGTCCAATAACACCGGTAAAAGGTCCAACGGTTGTTGCTGCAATTCATAGGCACTATCCAGCCATAAGAGGGCAATACTCGCATCGGATTCGCTCAGATTGGGATCGAAGGTCAATCCCTGGGCCAGATTGTAGAAGACACGGGCCGCCTCCTGGGAGGTCATATGATCGTTGAGGTCCGCAGAAATCGGCCCGGACAATGTTCCTGCGCGGGGTTGGGCCACCAGCGCAGTCGGCATCCCGAGTCCCCACATCAGCAACACAGCCAATGCCATCGGCAAAGACCTATCCATAAGCAAATGTCTCCTAATAACCTGTACTACCGATATTTCGGAGCATAGGGGACCTTGCTTTAGCCATCCGTACGTTTGCGGCCACGTCCCAATATTAACATCACCTGTTCCATCCCCATCCATCGAGCCACGGCCAGATACACCCACGCCGTGACCGGCACGACCACCAGTAAACGTAAGGCCTGGAATCCCCGACCAACCGGCAAGGACTGCATAATCCCCATCAGGGCCAGGGCCACGGCGGTCATCACGGCAGTGGCGACCAGAGTCTTGCCCAAGACCTTGGCCATGTCCTGCATCAGTGCGGCCCGCTCCAAACGCCGCCCCAACCCGCCCAATAACAAGATGACCTGTAAATAGGAACACAGGGCCGTGGCCAGGGCCAGGCCTGCAGCCCGCAACCACCAGATCAAGGTCAGATTCAGGAGGATATTCACCGCGACCGCGACCAAGGCCGTGCGAAACGGACCCCGTGAATCCTGTAGGGAGAAATAGGCCCGGGTGATGATCTGCTGGAGAAAGTACCCACTGAGCCCGATCACGTAAAAGCTGAGGGTACGGGCCACGATCGGACTGTCGGCCTGAGAGAAACGCCCTCCCTCGAAAATGGCCGCCACCAGGGGAAGGCCGATCACCAACATTCCGGCCATAGCCGGTAAGGACACAAACAGGGCAGCCTTGAGCCCCTGGTTGATGGTCTGTGTCAGTCTGGCCATATCCCCCTGCCCGGCCGCCTGACTCATCACCGGAAAGATGGCGGTGCCCAACGAGATCCCCAGGACGCCCAGGGGGAATTGATAGAGCCGCTGAGAATAGAAAAGACTGGAGACGGCTCCATCCCACAGGGGATAGGCCACGGTGCGTCCAGCCAAGACAAAAGTTGCCCCCTTGTCCAGTGATCCACTGAAAATCTTGGCGATCACGTCATCGGACAGGGTATTGATCTGAGTTACGGTCAGCCCCAGCACCATGGGGCCCATCAGGCACATCACTTGACGAAGCTCCGGGATCTTGAAATCCCAACAGGGCCGAAGTTCAAACCCACAACGCCTCAGGGTCGGCAGTTGCAGGGTCAACTGGAGAACCCCCGCGACCAGCACCGCTACCGCCACAAAACCTAACTGCTGAGCGGGCGACCACCCCAATCCCCACCCACTGATGGCCAGGGCCACGATCAAGACTACATTGAGAACGACCGGCGCCAAGGCCGGCATGGCAAAATGCCGATGGGCCTGTAACAGCCCCGACAGGACCGCCACCAGACAGATCATGACCAAGTAAGGCAACATCACGGTGGTCAGGCTCAACATCAACTCAGTGGTGGTCAGGTCCACCCAATGACAACGACAGATCGTCAGGGCCGCCATGACCAACAGGACCACTCCCGACAACAGCAGCCCCAGGGCCGTGATCACGGTATTGCCCAGGCGTTGGGCCTGAACCGGATCCGCTTCGCGGGTCTTCATGTAGACCGGCAACAGCGAAGACGTCAAGGCCCCCTCACCAAAGATGCGTCGACTCAAATTGGGAATCTTGAAGGCGATCACCCAGATATCCATCAGCCCGGACCGCCCCAGGAAGGTGGCAAAAAGGATATCTCGCACCATGCCCAGGATGCGGCTGATCACGGTGAGGCCGGCGATTTGTCTGAATCCCTTAATCATCTCGAGGGTTGTCCGTTCATAGATCCTTGGTGATCATAAAGGGCCGACTGCGCCCGACATTATTCAATAACCCCAACGCGATCATATTGACCATCAAACTGGAACCGCCGTAACTGACCAGGGGCAGGGTCAATCCGGTAATGGGCATGATGCCCAGGTTCATCCCCACATTCACGAAGACCTGCACCGTGAACATGGCCGCCACGCCCATACATAATAACCGCGCAAAGGAATCGGGATGGTGTACGGCAATCTCCAATCCGCACATCACCAACAGAATATAGAGCCCCAACACGACCAAAATCCCCAACACCCCCCATTGATGGGCGATCATGGCAATGATACAGTCGTTATGCGACTCCTGCACGAAATTGTATTTGAGGAAGGGGCCCCGCCTGAATCCATATCCCCACAGCCCCCCTGTACTGATGGCGTCCTTGGCCAGGCTTTGTTGCAAGGTGGTATCCTTAATCCAACGCTCGGTCACCGGTCCACCCGCCAATACATCCGCCACCCAGCCCTCCTCAACCAGGGCCGCCTGAATGCGTTGGCTTTGGAGTAAGACGCCTGTTACCCGCTTGCGTTGATAGCCGTCCATCTTGAACCATAAGATAGGGCTGACCAACAGGGCCATGGCAATGATCAAGAGCAGGTGCTTACCCTGAGCCCCGGCAAAAAACAACATACAGAATAAAATGGGCATCAACAGCATCACGGTCCCCAGATCCGGCTCGGCCAGGATCAGCACCATGGGCACTAAGGTCAGGACAAACGGGCCGATCAAGGCCCGCATGGATTCATAGTTACTACGGAATCGAAGGTACCAGGCCAGAGCCAGGATATAGGCAACCTTACAAAATTCCGAGGGTTGTATGGAAGGCAACCGACGTCCGGCAATTTTGATCACAATCCAACGGTATGATCCATTGATCGAGGGCACAAAGGGCAAATGAACCACCTTTCCCAGCAAAATGATCACCAAGAGGATCAAGGTCCCGCCAAACAGCCAATAGCTCATCTGACCCCACCAACGATAATGGACCAGATTCACCAAACAAAACGAGACAATCCCTATCACCGCAAATTTAGCTTGATCCTGGTAAATTCCAGCACTTTCATTGGGTTTAACGGGATCCATGCCATATGGATGCCCTATCCCATAAATGGTCACAATGCCGATCCCTACCAGGGCCAATGTACAGAGCATCAGGCAAATCCGTACCCAAACCAGTCTTCCTTTGACGATATGCCACATAAGCCGCAACCATACCCACAGAGAGGGTGAAAATCCACTGTTCAGGCCCAAAAATCCACAAAAAAAGCCGGTTCTGTTACATCTAAGGGGCATTTAGGTCGACATAATCCCTACTCGTTCTCTTGACTTGGATGCATTGGCAGGTCTCTGCGACAAGAAAATGACCAGTTCTCTTGAATTTGGGTAATGCTTATGCTATCTTAAACGTTGCATACTTGCGGAGCACCGATGTGTAAAGGGAATGGAACGCTACTGGCGTAGAAACCGTAGGTTCCTTCGTGCAACTAGGCTGCGATAGCAGCGTCAAGTAGCGAAGAAAGGAGTCGAGATGGACGAAATGGAATGAAGGTCGTTTGTTTTGGATGTAATGGGGGCCCGTATTTCGAGTCCCATAAGGAATAACAGATAAATGAGAGGATGGTCGTTTATGAAGAAGATCGCTCTGATATTGGCATTGTTGGTATTGGCCTCAACCGCCTCTGCGGCAGTACGCGTTTATGTCGAAGACGTCAATGGCTTAGCCGCTATTAAATACGAATGCACGGATGGCGAAACCGTACGTGCCTTTGGCCTGAACGTCACCGTCGATGAGGGCACAATCACGGCTGTCAGTGATTATCACGTTGGCATGAGCGAAGTCGGCAATCTGGGCTATGGAATCTTCCCGGGTTCCTTCAGCCGCACCATCACGGTTGATGCCAACGATGGCGAAGTCAAGGACGAAAATTGGTTAGACGAAGACTACAGCCCGGTTGCTTATCTCGAAGATTATCCTGATGACACCCTGGGCGGCCTGGGCACCGATGGCGTCACCCTGGAATTCGCCGGTCTCTGGGAAGTCGGCAATGACAATGCCAAGCCAGCTTCCAGCGGTACGCTCTGCATGCTTACTCTCAGTGACACCGCCGTGGTAAGCATAGCTGCCAACGTCGTTCGTGCCGGCACCACAGGCGTGGTCCTGGTGGATCCCACTGAAGTGGCCACCATGATCCCCTATGAAGAGGGCGCCGCCACCGTGACCCCATAGGGCACAGCACAGTCCAACTCAAAGATTTTTAAAAAGCCACTCCTTCTGGAGTGGCTTTTTTTATTGAACCCCTCCCCAGAGTCGCTATAATGCGGCCAACCTGCGGGCGTAATTCAGTGGTAGAATGCCAGCTTCCCAAGCTGGACGTCGTCGGTTCGAATCCGATCGCCCGCTATACCTTGAGCCTCGTTTTCCGCTGGAAAATGAGGCTTTATTAATTTGGTAGAACCTTCGTCGCTCTCGCCATCTTGCCAACTCTTGTCATTAATTCGTTGTTTTGCACCGGAGTTAGGCACCTTTTTGGACACCTCAATGTCACCGCCATCTGTGCCGGTCTTTTGAACGGATTCACTTTTCTTGGGTGAAACATCAGGAAGAGCAGCTATGGCTTGGGCTCTGTCAGTCAACTCAATGTGAGTGTAACGTTTGGCCGTGAGGTTTATGTCGCTATGCCTGAGAAGCCGCATAGCCATTTGAGGGCTCACTCCAGCTTGTGCCAACATCGAAGCAAACGAGTGACGCAGGCTATGTACACAGGCAGTTTCTCCATCTTCCACCTTCTCAATCTTGGCAAAGGCCAAATCCTTATCGAAGATCTTAATCAGGCCCCGAGGCACATTAAACACCTTCGTATTTGGTAGCTTGTTGGCTACCCATTGGCTTAAAGACTCGGCCAAATCCTCCTTCAGAGGAATCTCGTCAGGTTTCACATTCTTGGCATGCATAGGCCTCAAACTGATATATGGGTGTTTGTGACCTAAATGTAGATCCTTAACCGTCAAGCTTGCCACTTCTTTCTTGCGAAGGCCTGTAAATGCCATCGTACGGTACATCAGTTCCCGTTCAACTCCCACTTTAATTAACCGTTGCTCCGTCTCTCGCTTGACTTTGGCAACAGGCTGGCCAGCACGAGGACCAGTTCGCACAATTCTTGCTTCTGTCAATGGCCGGGTGCGGGCAGCATAGAACAGCCGTTTCAATTCTTCAGGGGTTAAAGCCCTTCTGGGTTTGGATTCCTGGTCCTCTGCTGTGGGTAATCCTTCAAGTGGGTTGACCAACACTCGATTCTCTTTAATGCACCAACTACTAAAAGCCATCCAGGCCGATCGGTAGGTATTTACCGTACGGGGAGACATTTCCTCTGCCTCAAGCCTCTGGCTCATCCAACGAGAAAACGTATCACGATTGATATCGACTAACCAACGAAAGCCGCAATCCGACTGGATCCGCTCCAGGTGCCGGCTCACGTTATCGACATGATTCTGTGAAACTTTACGCCCCTTGACGGTCTTGTTTCCCAAGAATTCCAAATAATCATCTACATGATCAGACAAAGGCACCTGTGCATGGTTGGTTACTTTGACAACCTCTGGGCTCACAACCCTGTTTCGGATCTTCTCAACCTGGTCAAGCCGTTCGGCTAAAACCTTTTCGGCAACCTCCCTATTCGTGCACTTGGTCGATTCCCTGCGAACGATCCCAGACTCGTCACGGTACTGCATGTACCAGACCTTAGAAGTGACAACGATTCTCTCGCCATCTTTATGAACTTCAGCCTTTTGCTTACGCCCTCTATTGTCTACCCATTGGGCCATCTTCACATTAAGGCCGCCCCGCTTCTGATAGACGATCTTTGCTTCAGAGGGTAAAGGTTTAAAGTTTTTCTTTTTGTACGTATTTGCCATTACGCCTTCCCCTTTCGCCTAGTCTTCACCAACCGGTAGCCAAAATACTCAAGGAGTAGGCTTGCAGTTGAAGACCGAAGATCACGTCCTTGCATCAAGCGAGTGAGTTGGGCTTCAGAGATACCGGTATCTTTCGCAATCTGGTATCGTGTTTTCCCACAGCTTTCAATTTCCGTTCTAATAATTTCCAAGATCATACCCTTAACTATCGTCAAGTACTTACATTCAGTCAAGCACTATCTGATTTTTTTTTTGCTACCACTTACTCCAAGCTGGCACCTCACCAACTTACTTTAGCACCCACTGAGGTTGCTCTAGCCCCCAACTAGGCCCAATAGCCAATTTCCGATCGCCCGCCAGATATTCCTCGACCATCTGTGTTGACATTGGCTCGGGGCTTACTCCGTCCTCAAATACCCGCTCAAGCCGCCAATCGCGTTGTGGGCCTGTAATTGCTTCAACGACTTGACGCTCAGTGGCTTGGTCCAAGCAGAAGGCATTAATAACCCGACGAATCCTACAGAAATTTTCCCAAGTCGCACCCTTAATCATATTGCACACAAAAACCTGGTTGATCCTTGAGGCCCGTTTGAGATAGCACGCCCTAGAGAATTTGACCAAGGTACGGACCTTAAGCTTATCGATGGCATATTTCCCATGTGTGGTTCGAGCGATTTTGATCCGCTCAACCCCTTCCTGACTCTTGGCTCCTGCGGATCGTCCACCATGTCGCCAACAAACCCGCTTGCCTCGTACCGTCCAGAATCCACACCGTTCACCACGACGGTTCTTAGCTTGGCACTGACGCTCAGGAGGGATGTCACGTAGCCAAAAAGCCCTATCTTTTTCCAGTTTTTCAGCCGATTGACAATGGATCATGGGGTGTTTCCATCAATTAAAGATTGACGATGTTGTTGAAACGCAAGTACATGACCCTTAGTTGATCCTGTATCAAAGACGTTCTGGAGGGCCAAAGCCAAATCCTCTGATGAGTGCTCCTTCTGTAGGTTGAGCCAAATAGCCACATGGGCTTCACGAGTCAACGTCGGCACAGGTAGTTTTTCAAGGAAAAGTGACAAACTGAATTCAAGCACGAGATCTGCCATAGTCTCAGCATTAAAGGCAAGTTCCCCATGGCCAAAATACCGATCTTCTACGTAGAGGCGGAAAACATCATCGACACCGAATTCATGATAGCAAGCACCTTCCACATTCTCGCCTAGGTTTGCATCGTTAACCACCTTCGGAACGATATAGTTCCTCAGATTCAGAAAACTTTGACCCAACTGCAGTTCTTCTCTCAAGTTCATCCTTAAACCTTTCTTTTCTAAGAGTTATTTCCTCTGCTGCCTGCATCTGAGATTCATACCGACTAAGACCTCCGTCGCATTCCAAGATCGCAGCTCGCTCGATCAGATCATCGGCGTATCCCAACTGATCAAACTGCAGAACAACCTGCTCCCAAGGTAGTGCATCTAAATCGAATACAGGTAGGTGACGGTCATGTGAGCCAAGCAAGACCTCTGGATCCGTCAGCAAATCCAACATTCTCATTTTTCTTTCTGTCACTTCCATGAAGAATCCCAGACACAAACACTTAACTTCTTAAAACACAACAACATAAGTGTCTCATTCGTTTCTCAGTTGTGTCTCATCGCTTCTCTGGCGTCTCTATCGCTCTGGATCGATTCGAGAAGTGAAGAGACACAAAAGAAACAATCGAGAAACGATCAAGACACAATTCAACAACGTAACCCCTTTACACAAACTCACTTATCAACATATCACCTGTTTGTTTCTTGGTTTCTTGGGCTCCCCCCTCCATTAATTTTTGAAATGGAGGAAGTTCGAAGTGGTTGTCCCCCTTCGGATATGCGACTCGTCGGTATTTCCCTGGCGTTGAACCCCGTCCAGGTTCGGCCAGGGACAAGAATCCTCGGTCCCTCAGTTCAGACACCTTGGGGTAGACCGTCTTAGTGCTGGCGTCCATATCATCGGCGAGCTGATTCACAGTGAACAAGTCGTTATCGCCAACACCATAGTTGTCAGCGATAATATCCAAAACCCTCTGGGCCCCAGGGGTGAGACCATGCCCCAGACCAACGGCGACCGCGGACGTAAGATACTGCCTGACGACCTCGTAATCCTCAGCTTGAGCAACCACCCAGCCCTCGTCATTCCTACCTCTTTGTTTCTGGTGCAACAACGTCACTGCACGGATGAGACTAAGCAGACTGCCAAAGGCTCGCCTGGCCTCGACACGCTGGGCAGGGAAGATACCAACCAACATAGAGGCAAAGGGGATGGACACCTGCAACGGCTCAAGCATTCGCTGTATGGCGTGGTGCAACTCAATAATGGCCTCGCGTTCATCCTCCCCACGGGGACAATAAGCGTCCGACGCCATCCTACCCATGATTGCGACCGTCTGCTCTTTAGATTCGTCCGTACCGAGAACGATGAAGCGAGTGCGGTCTTCATCGAAGATCTTATTGAGTGCCAAGGTCGTACTTTCCGTATAAGCAATCGGCCCGGCCTGCTCTTTAATGACAGTACGAAGCTCCCCCTCTTCATCTTTCTCGACCGTCGCAAGTCGCAACACACCATCAGATAGCATTTCGCGAAGTGAGCGTGTCGCTTCTGCAGCGTCATCGTCTTGTTGGCGACTCCGTTCCCCACCAAAAACCATACGATGCGTAAGTTCACCTGGCCTCATATGGTTCAGGGCTGCCGGCGTCATTCGATGTGCCATCAGCTTGGACTCATCCGGGAATAGCTTGGCGACTGTATCCGGACAGTAGCTCTTCCCCGATGAAGAACTACCGAGGATGATTCCGGCTAATGGTCGAGGCAGTAGGCGACTTGTTGCGATCAGGTAGACGGCCAAAGCCAAGGGCTTTTCGCCCACCACTCCTAGGCGGTGAATATGCTCCAGAATCATTTCAACCAAACGAGGCTGAGTCAACATCTTCTCTGCCTGATTCACAACGGCCTCATCCATCTCAACCAGAGCCAACTTGGAAAGCTCCAAAGGCCGGACTTCTTCCTTTGGGGCCGATCCCTCATCGTTACCATTAAGCAGGGCTTGAAGGATCTCTTTCATGCGATCAGCGATCTGCTCACGACACTGCTCCAACCCCGGGTGGTCCTTTATCAAGTCGTCAAGGTACTTCCCGTGCTGCTTACGTCTGGACAAATCAATGTTATCGGTGAATAGGAGGTTTTCGCCATCCTTGATCATCAAGGCCACGCGAGTGGGATTGCTCTGGCAATTTTGCTTATAATCAACTTCGATACCCATCAAGCAACCTCCAACATGATCGGAGCAGTGGAACTGATGACTTCCCGAAGTCCTTCCTTCGTCAGCCCCAGAGCTAACCACCTACGAAGATCTTTAATCCCTTGCGGTGGAGTAATGACCTTAACCGAAGGACAACAAATGGAAAGCTTCTCGGCTAAGCGTATAGCTCCAACCTGGCCCGGCGTGTCTGAATCAGCAATGATGCAGATGCCACGACCACGACAAACCTTTAAGAGGATATCTGTCCCACCCGTACAGGAAGGGCGCCCAACAGAGGCGAGGCCAAAACTCAATCCAGATGCACAATCGGTATTGCCCTCCACGATCAACAACGGATCATGTGGTGATATCGGCTGGGGCAGGAAAAGACCGGTCTTCGATCCTCGTACGCAGTATTTCCCCTTTGAAGTCCTAATCCGGATCCCAATGATACGGCCTTCCGCATCGCACATCGGCCAAGCGTAGCGGTCATAGCCGACATACCCCACACCAAGCTGCCGAAGAGACTCAGGGGACACACCCAGGGATTGAGCATAATCTTGGCATCGTTTAGATGTGAGGTTGTGTTGGTACTTTTCAGCCAAGGCTGTGAAACGCTCAACATGGGCCTCGCTAATCTCTTGCGATGAGATACGGTAGGCACGGTGATGCGGACTACATCGCCCACCCCCCTTATCGTCGCGAAGCAAATGCAGATAGCCCCCTTCAGTTTGCTTCACTGCTCCCTCCGGTGTCCTCTGGCAACAAGCCCACTTACCATCTGTTGAAACTGAACACCAGTCGCCCTTGCCACACTCTGGGCAGGGATTCTTTTTCGTACATCGATCCCAATAGTCATTACTCATCAGTCCCCTCCTCTTTTTCAACAAGGACATAACCGCCAAGTTCGGAAGCTACTTTAGCGAAAGGGTCATGACAATGGGCAACTCGGTGCCCCAATAAGTCCCTGGGATTACCATCAACAGAACCAGCCCCATGTTCATGACGACGACCACAGATCGGGCAACAAAGAACTACCCATAGATATCGATCTCCCTGCCGTTCCAAAACAACCTCGGCTTCTGGATTACTTGGCGATCTGTGAACATTGTTTACGCCTTGGTAAATTTCCTGGTAATGCTGCTCACAAACAGTGACGTTTAGTTTGTGGAGACCACATTGTGCAGTAAAAAAATGCGATGCTTGGTTTATACAGGATCCACAGCAACAGTGTCGTATTGATCCATCTTTGATTTCGTCAGCATCAAAGAAATCATGGTCAGGGTCAAATTTATCAGGGGGAAGTAGACCCAAGCTGTCAGTGCCTACGATCTTCATGCGGCCCCCCCCTTCTCGACCTTCTGAATGGCTTCAAATCTCTTTCGATTGGGACAATCCAATTCGATCCACCGAAGAATTGCCTTCTTGTTCCACCTGGTAGCCCCAGATACCTTAACTGCTTTTGGCATCTTGCCGCTGTCATTGAGGCGGTAGACTGTTCGCCAAGAGATCCCGAGCAAGGCGGCAACCTGCTTGGCAGTGAGGAGGAGTTGAGGAGTTTCTAAAACATTCATAAACACGTCCTTTCGTAAAGAAGGTTATTAAGACGTGCTTATTAGCAGGGGGAACGAAAATAGAATGTAGTTATTATGTTTTTTTGTCTTTGTCAGAGGGTAAGTATTTAAGAGGACTTGTATTTACGCGTTGCTTTTTTTGTCAAAAATCCCCAAGGAGACATTGGAACGAAATTAGTTTTGTTCCAATTTCCGCTTCTTCTTCCATTTACGAACACGTTCCTCTGCCGATTTAGGTGATGGAAACCCATGTATTTTCGCAACATGAACCCAAGCCGGTTTTGATTTACTTCCTTCTAACATGCACTGTTCATACAATTTGCTAGCTGCTTCTAATGTTTGATCTGAATATTTTGGGGGACGTCCAATATTGTTGCTCCCAGGTTTACGCCTCTTCTGCAAATCAGCGTTCACTTCCCTAGACCAAAGTTCTATCTGTTCAACCAATGAACGCCTAACACCAGCACAAAGCTCAGGTCTTGCGAAGAACTCAATCCAGCTCAGGTACTTACCAAGATCTTTGTCATCACCCCAGCTTCTTGCTTGTTTAATCCACTCAAGATAGCATACGAGACCTGCAGGGCATCCATACTCATTTGAACACTGTACAAGCAAACCTACATTATCAACCATTAGCTGAATGGTGTTTCGGACGATTGTCTCAGAGCTTGATGAACTGTAACTCGCAGTTAAATGTCTGTCTGCTTCCTTGATGGAGTCAGATATATTCTTGAGTATTTGGCTATTACTGTTTGCCATATTCATCGATCCTTAAATCAACGGGCCAGCCTGATAGCAGGACCAAGGATCGACAAAGCCCTGCTCCCAGGCCGACGCTAGGCCGTCGCCTAGCTACCCGTCAAAAGCATATTCAGTTGTTAAGCCATGCCAATAATGCCTGGCTGGCTGATCCATCAAGTAATTCACCTTCAGACTCGTGCCATGGTTGTTCGCCTTGGACCTCAACCTTGAGCCAGCCCCGGCAACGGTGAAAGGTCAGTCGCCCAATCCTGATTTCATTAGGTTGTGACGACACTGCCAAAGGTCGGGCATCAACATCGTCAAAAGACACCTCTTTGCCGCCGACACCCTGCGTTGGCCGTGTAGAACGCATTGTTTCCGTGATAGTTTCCATGCACCAATTTTATCGTGATTGGTGACAACCAGCAATATAGGTCTGCTCAGAAATGATAACCTCACCAGCCCCATCGGCACCGCAGAATAGGCCAAGCAATATTCCATCAATTCACCTTCATTCTCTTAAGGTATGCGTCCTCAAACTCTTCACGAGTGTAAAGGATTGTCCCATTTGCGAGTTGCATGTATGCGGGGTATCGGTGGTCACCACCTGCTCTGATGTCTCGCCATACCTTTAGGGTTGTCCTGGATACCTTGTAAAGTTTGCAAACGTCTTTGACTGTCAGGATCGTGCGTCCCTTTAGGTCAACAAACCCATGCTCTGTTTTTTGATCGGCAACTGCTTCCATGTTGCAATGCTCCGTGTTTCGATTAAGCCCCCTGGCACGATTACCAGGGGGACCGGGTTCTGGCAGACTGTCCCTACACTGCTCCGACCTCTGAAGTTAGTGCCAGCTCAACTTGGCCAGATATCTTCCGTATAGCTAAATAGAGTGCGGACTTGCAATGCTCCTCGATCTCCTCGGCACTCATTGTCGAGTTTGTGCTGTTTGCGGCATAAATGGCGGCTATGGCCTGCAGTTGCTCAGGATAATCACGCACGATAGTCGAGATTAATTCCGGACGGACCTCGGGTACGGTTTGGTCAGTGTTGGGATTGACAACAGGCTTCCTTGGGGATAATGTTTGCATGATTCTACTCCTATTCAGTAGAGTCCACGGCTCTTGGGGAGTTGCACCTCTCGCAAGAGCCATCTTTTTGTTAACTGTCAAAAGTGACAGCGTCGATGTGCATCCCTCAATACACTATAGTCACGGTGTCAGTCAAGAGGGTTTTCTTTTAGTATTTGGCTGGGAGTAGCGAAGGCATCAAGTAATCATTGTGTAAGGCGTGACACAGCATTTCAGTCATAATCTGTATCAGATTTGCATCAAAGAAGTTGCGAGAAATAGACCGGCGTGGGCAGCTTCTAATGTACAGATTAGTAATAAATGTTAACAAATAATATCTACAAAAATATTTATAAAAACCGTCTTCATACTCTAACCGAGGTTAAGAAATAGGACTATTTCCAAGCCTCATATTTTAGTCTGCCTAAATTTAAAAGCATGATTCTCGCCGTCAATCGATACGTAAATCACAAATTCACCCTGTTGTTCTTTCACCTGAGGCATCTGGACAATGATATCTCGAATGCAGTCAGTACCCGGAAATACTGTGTCCTTATCCAAGATGGCATTAATCGTGTTTTCTTTTGTTTCCTCTCTAAGTCGAGCCTGTTCGTCAAGGGCTGCGATTTCCATCCTGGCTCTTACTGGGTCATAGGATGTTGTTGTTGCGGTATATGTCCCATGGAATTGATCCCCTAGAGTACCGACCGCCCCATAGTTCCCATCAAACGTACCCCTGGTTGTAGAAGTGCTGCTTCCCGCGGCTCCTCTCTGATATCCTTCAGACAAAGCTGTAAGCATATCGCCGATGTCGCCATTTAATTCTTTCTCAATCTCGTCACGCCGATAGATTTTCAGTGATTTTCCGTGTGTATCGGAATCGACCATCGTCACGAAAGCGGTAATCCCATCAATCGAGAGCAGAATATTATGGTCAGTGTCATTTGCCACCCCTATGGTAAATGTAACCCTCTCTCCCTCCTCAAATTCACAGCGTTCAGGTGTTAGGCCTACCGTATGGACTTTTCGTGAATAGAGAAATTCCTTCCCGTTAATATAGACTTGCGATTGCTCGTCCTCAGGCATCCCTGATATTCGATAACAAGCACAACCACAAGAAAACAGAACCAGGAAAAGAATGGTGGAATATTTGGAGATGGACATCGCTCACCTTTCAGAAATCGACTATTGGCAACACAATAACCTACTTATCAACAAGGAAATAGTTGCTCTATCAAGGCTGCAATCATCCACCGGGAATATACCTTCTTCGCTCCAGGAATTCAACTTCTGTTTATATGAGTGGTCTACAGGAGGGCTATAAGATGACAACTGGCCATTGCAACGATCTGAAAACCTCAGGACAGTTGTCCGAAGCTCCAAACCACCACAATGGCCACCATATTCACCGGTGCAGAGCCCTCATGAACTTGGCATGATAAAGGCACCGCACTGGTCCTAAGTTTTAATTGATCTCGCTGATGAAGGTCCAGGGAAGCTTAATCAGGGTCGTATTCGTCAGGGAGCTTCAGTTGAACTGCAAAATCGGCGTTTTTTAATAACGGACAATATTCCTTCTTCATATAGAACCGATCCAGATCAACTATAGCCCTAAGCTTCAATTCCGCATCAAATCCAGTAGCCGAATCGTAGGCAATAACATTGCGTATACCGAGCCAAAGATTCGGATCATTCGCGTAAATACCATACCTTCCACCTCTGACAATTGTGTTCTGCATAGTGATCCTCTGTCCTTCAAGGGAGACCGCATCCTCTGCTTCACTGTCTGTATTGAACTGCAAACCACTGAAATCCATATAGTTGGAGTCAACAGCCAGCAATGTTCCAGAGCCAATGAGGTTATAGTACGACTCATCATACTCGTATCCCACCAGCTTAGCCTTCCACTTAATAATTGGACTTTTGCAAAGTTGAAAATTTAAAGGCAAAATGGGCACTTTGACGACAAATATTGGCAATCAGGTTGGCAAAAATATCATGGAGGATATGACCATGCCAGCGATTGTTGATTTTCCTACCGTCGTCAAGAAGGCCCTGGACGAATTTGGACCTCTGTTCGCGAATGACCCCGAACGTAAGCATTTCGCTGAATATCTCACCGGTTTGATGATGGCACACAAGAAGAATGTCTCGGCCATCAATAGCGAATTCGCCGTAACCACGGATCAATCCTGCTTGAACCGTTGGATTACCGAATGCCAGTGGGATCAAGAGAACTTCAACCTGCAACGGATTCAATGGCTGCAAAAGCAACCCGACACACGCTTCAGTGCCCAGGGAGTCATCCCTATTGACAATGTCTTGATCGATCACGACGGGAAGTTGATTGAAGATGCAGGCTATTTTTGGGATCACGCAGAACAACGCCACAAGATTGCCCATGATTACCTGATCATCAACTACATGTGTACCTCTGGAAAGCATTATCCCTTGGAATTCTACCGATTTGTCAAGAAGGATCATTGTGAAGAAAGACAGATCGAATTCCGAGACCATAACGTTCTCTTTCGACAACTGGTCGATTGGAGTATTGCCAACGACATCCCCGGCGACTTCACCTTTGATAGTTGGTTCACTCACAAGGATAACCTGAACTATATCAACGGCTTGACGCGAAACTATGTTGGCGATCTGAAATTTAACCGTAAGATTGTCTTCAAGGGCAAGGAACTCAACGTCCAAGATTTGTCCACACAAATCGATTCCAAGGACCGCAAGCTCGTCAAGGTCGGCGAATCCCGCCAGTGGTACTTTACGGTCAGTATTCGCATCCCTGGAGTGGATCACAAGGTTCGCATCGTGATTCTCTGGGACAAACGTAACGATACAAAAGCCAGAAAGGCGTTGGTCACCAACCGAACGGCTTGGGAAGTGACTCGTATCCTTCGGGTTTATCGCTATCGTTGGACAGGCACAGAATGCTTCCATCGGGATGGCAAGCAACATCTGGGCATGGGTGAATGTCAGCTTAGGAGTGGCCTTGGTCAGACCCGCCATATGTACATGGTCTTCCTGGCGTACAGTCTCTTGATGTCTCAGTTGAAGCAGAGCCATGCGCGTGCGTGGGCATTGGAACGTTTGACGACCATCGGACAAGCCTGTCGAGCCGTACTCAAGGAGAGTCTCAGCCAAACCCTGGGGTGGGTGATAGAACGCGCCGAAATGGACGGTTGGAGTTTTGAGAAAATCAAGCTGCATCTAGCCTTGGCCTAAATTGCAAAAGTCCAGTTAATAATCTGGCTAGTGTCAATAATAGCTAGATTATAATACGATCCTTCACCTTCAGTTCTGTCTCCGGCAAGATCGCCTACCCACTTGATATTGTGGTTTTTATCTGTGGGAATATTGCAATCTACTGGGGCGTTGGTGTCCGGAGTGGATCCGGACAGGTAGACCGTCCAAAACTCATCTCGGCTTATCGGGTCATTTCCATCCATGGCCCAGCTCACAAACCGAGCCCAGTCTTCCCAGCCTGTCTCCTCGGTAAGCCCATCCTGGGGGCCGGAGACATCGGTGTTGATGTAGTAGGTAGCTTCGACCCGGCCAAAACAAGGGGCCTGGTACAGTCCTAACAACAGTGTGATTAATACGATGCCAACTTTGAGTGAATCCATTCTAAAATCTCCTGAAAAGAAATGGGTTATTCCCCTGCATCTGCTCCACTGCGGACAGATTCAACCAGGGTCATGATTTGCTGTTTGATGTGATCGGGAAGGTCTGGCCAGACTTGCATCAGTCGGTCCAGGTCACAGGCCTGCCCTCCCACTGAAATTAGTGCTTTTTGGGTGCCCGTAGGCACCTCTGTGGACACCTCGGTGTCACCGGCTGTCGAAAATCCTTCTTTTTCGCCTAATATTGCAGATTCTGAGTGCTCCCCCTTCAGCTTCCCAAGCTGGACGTCGTCGGTTCGAATCCGATCGCCCGCTCTGATATCAGGCCTCATCAACGCACAGATGGGGCTTTTTTCATGTTTGAAGATATCATCACATTTTCGATACTTCCCCAAAACGCCCAGTGCGAGGGACTGATCATTTAGCGAGGCACGAGCGTGATCTGTCCTGGCGATATGCGAGGCGAACAGCACTCTCCGAAGACGTGAAGCAGTTTGTCTGGCAATCTAACATCCTCCCACCCCCCTCCCCCACATTATCCTTGCACCCCAACCCATTAATTTCCATAATAGACTAACCAAAGGAAGGGATATACCGTCATGGATTCGGACTACGATCATCATGACCGATTCGGGGGAGTGAAAACCCCATGAAATATAGTGTTATCACCTTACTAACCTGCCTCCTAACCTGGGCCCCACTGGCCATGGCCGACTCGGTGACTCTCGATGAGGCTGAGACAGTCGCCCATGTCTGGACCGCTTATCGCCTGGAGGCCTGGGCGAGTCGTGCGGGTTATCAACTAGCTGCGATCGAGGCCTATCCCAACGAGGTCGATCCCCTGTGTTTCCTGGCCCACTTGGATCCCAACGGCTTTCTCATCCTTTCTGCAGATAACGAAATCGAGCCGATTATGGCCTTCTCGCCCTCGGACCATCTTTCGCTTGAAGATCTGGACAATCCCCTATGGTCCCTCCTGTTGGAGGATCTCGCAGGACGTCAACAGTCCCAGCAAGAGATGGATCACCTACGTGTCACCACCCGGCGTCAAACACTCAGGTTGCCAAGCAATCCTGCCCCCTCTCGTTGGTCGCGATTGCTCAATACCCCTCTGCCCGAAGAGACCTCCACCAACGGACGCTCCTTCAAAGTCACCACCAGCCTGAGTTCGGTCAGTGACATCCGCGTCGAACCCTTTATCGACACCGAATGGGGACAGGGTGAACAGTGCAGTGAGCCCTGTTACAATTACCACATTCCCTCGGAATGCGTGTGTGGCTGTGCAGCCACGGCCATGGCCCAGTTGATGGCCTTCTATCAACACCCGAAGAGCGGCATAGGCACCCACGACTTCAAGGTCACCGTCAATGGAACCCAGCAGACCTGCACCACACGGGGTGGCGATGGTGATGGTGGGGCCTATCTTTGGGGCCAAATGAAAGACAATCCAGACAAATCCTGCTCCAGCCTCACCGAAGCCAATCGCGAAGCCATTGGGGCCCTGTGTTACGATGCAGCCATTGCCATTGAAACCGAATTCACCACCAGTTCATCCGGGGCCTACACGGATATGATCACCCCGGCCCTCACGGGGATCTTTGATTACACCAATGCCGTCTATGGCTATGCTACAACATGGAACCTGGGTCGCTTCCTCGAAGCCGCCAATCCCAATCTCGATGCCGGACGACCCGTGATGTTGGGAATCTTCAATGAATCCAACGCAGGACACGCGGTGTTAGCCGATGGTTACGGCTACGACGATGAGACCCTTTATCATCACTTAAACATGGGATGGAACGGTCTCCAAGACCTCTGGTACAACCTACCGGACATCGACGATGCCTATTTCCATTTCACTGAAATCTCCTGCTATATCTACAACGTTTCCCCCAGTTCCAGCAAAGAACTGGTCAGCGGACGAGTGCTGGATACCTCTGACAATCCCATCAGCGGTGCCGAAATCACCCTCACCGGAGACGGTTCCTCACGGACGGCCACATCCAATAGCGTGGGCATCTATTGGTTCGAGGTGTCCTCCTACACCGAAGTTACCCTGGAGACCTCCGTCACGGGCTATGATAGCGAATCACTCACCGTCACCACCGGACGCAGTCGTGACAATCAGGCAGACAGCGGCAACCTCTGGGGATGTGATTTCTCTTTAAGTGAATCCTCTCCACCAACAGAGACCTATACACTCACAATCAACTCGACCGATGGCGGCAGTGTCACCACCCCCGGCGAGGGAACCTATAGCTATGACGACGGAACCCTGGTCACCTTAACCGCCACGGCCGATGCTCAATACCATTTCGTTAATTGGACCGGTGCCGTTGCCAATGCAACCGCCACCGCCACCACGATCACTCTGACCGAAGACAGCACGGTTACCGCCAACTTCGCTTTGGATCAAGTTCAATACCCCGTCACGATTCAATCCACTACCGGTGGAAGCACCGACCAAGACGGCACCCATACCTTAGACTCGGGCGACAGCCTCACCATCTTTGCCACACCTGAAACCGGTTACCACTTTACCGGATGGAGCGGTGACGCCTCGGGATCAACCAACCCCCTGACCCTGACGGTCACCTCAGCCCTAGACATCACGGCCAACTTTGCTTTGGACCAATGCCAAGTAACGGTTCAATCCACAGACGGTGGCAGCACGAATCAAGACGGCATCCAGACGATCAGCTATGGCGAGAGCTTCACCATCACGGCCACCCCTGAAACCGGTTATCACTTTACCGGGTGGAGCGAGGACGCCTCGGGATCAAGCAATCCTCTGACCTTGACCGTCCACTCAAACTTGAACATCATCGCGAACTTCGCCTCTGATGAGCAACTGCCGCTAACCCTAACCCTGATCGCCAACGATGGCGGCTCCGTCATCAATCCCGGCGAGGGAACGTTCAATTATATCAAGGGAGACGAAGTTACGATTGAAGCTCAAGCACAAAGTGGGTACCGCTTTTCCCACTGGTCCGGTAGTATCTCAACTCAAAAGAATCCCTACACCCTAACTCTCTCGATCGACAGACGCATCACGGCCAACTTCGAACCCATCACGACCTATCAACTTGAGGTCGATACCACCGCGGGTGGCACGTTGATTCACCCCAACCCAATGATCGACAGATATCCTTCAGGGACAATCGTCCCCCTTGAAGTCCAGACGGTTGATCCCGCCACCTTTGTCTTCCTGGGTTGGTGCGGTTCCGCGGTCGAGGCAGGTTTGGTGATGGACCCGACCTCTCCGCAAACGACGCTAACTCTCGATATGAACTGTAGGGCGCAGGCCAGGTTCTTGAGCCTGCTGGAGACATTATATGTAGATGACAATGCCCCTGGCGATCCTGGCCCCAACGATCTCAATGTCAGTGATCCTGAGGAAAACGGCACCTTGGACCATCCGCTGGACAGCATTCAAGAGGCCATTGAGGTCGCCGATGAAGCCTCCAGCATTTGGGTCTACCCCGGTACCTACCAGGAGACCTTAAACTTCCTCGGCAAAAACATCGATGTCAACGGCCTGGCTCTAAGTGGCATGCAGGACTTCCCTATCGTAGACGCCAATCAATGTGGCACGGTCGTGACCTTCAATCAATCCGAAGGGCCCGATGCCAGTTTGACCGGCATGACTTTGACCGGTGGCCTAGATAGCCTAGGCGCAGCCATTGTATGTGACGGAACCAGCCCCAGCATTCGTCACTGCCTAATCGTAGGAAACTATTGCAATGATCCCAATGGTGCAATCATCTACTGCCGCGACAGCAACAGTCTATTCGACCAATGCACCCTCACTGACAATGTGGTATCTCCAACGGGTTTCGTGTTCCGGCTGGCGGACTGTAATACGATGTTAACCAACTCCATCCTATGGGAACCAGGATTATTTCCCGTTTTGACCGAACGTGGAAATATCCCTCAGATCACCTACAGCACCCTCACACAGCATTGGCCCGGCCCAGGAAACCTCAAACAGAATCCACTCTTCGTGGATAGCGGCATCTGGCTCGATCCCAATGACCCAACCTCTTGCATTTCAGGGGACTACCACCTGCTCTCGGAAGCAGGATACTGGCATCGAGATTTCCAGACATGGATTTACGACCTGGATAGCAGTCCATGTATCGATGCCGGCGATCCTAACGTCCTGCCACTGAAGGAGCCCGATTACAATGGCGATCTTGTCAATCAAGGGGCCTATGGGGAAACGGTCCAAGCGAGTCGCAGCCACCCCTAAGATTTAATCCGGCATGGCGATGATACAGGAACAAACGCCGTCGAATTCGAAGAAACGAATCCGAACCAAATCCAGTTTCACACCCCTTTGGATATCCTTGACCTTACAGGGGACATACCAGTAATGCTCGTCTCGATAAAGCTCTCTGATCTCAAGTACTTCTAACAAGGGACTCGAAGACTGGTCAGCCATAGTTTGTAACTTTTGCAGGGTTTCGGTCGGAGGAACACTCATCGGAAAATAGAGTTGGCTGGCCGTTTCAAAATCCAAGGCATTCAGGGAGGCCGTGGCCTTTTCGACCAACTTGAGACAAGCCTCTTCCTCACTAAGTGTCCCCACCTCCATCCCCATACCGGGACATAGGTAGACATCAACCTCTTCAGTCACTTCCTGGGCATCGGGGGGGATCACAAAGGTGTCCTCCGGTAGCGACTCATTATAATGAATATCCCAGATGTCACGCACAGCAATGGTTTGATGTCTTAGGGCTTGAAGATCAAAAGTCTCCTGCGTGGTCATACGCATGGGCAACTTCGTGTTCGGATCGATCCAATAACGCACCTGTCGGTATTTTTCAATGACATCGATAGTGATCATCTCCTGCTGTGACTTGGGTTCAATCTCACGCCCCAGAGTCACGTCATCACTCCATTGGGCCTTTTGTATCGCTTGTGTTAATAACTGACGAAAATCCGGATACCAATGATAGACCCGCTCATCCCGTCGATTGCGACGAAAACGATTGGTTTTTTGGTTGTAGGCAAAGGCCCCATACTCGTTGTCGATCTTGGCGATCGGTTCGGCCTCAACCGTAAGGCTAACATGGGTGGGCTTGCGCTGTTCCTCTTCAAACTGCAGGTGACAAAGGATTTCCATCTGCTGCATGTAAAGAAAGGCCCGAAAGGAAACATTCTGAACGGACTCCATGGCCTTGACACTCTCAGCCAGGGCATAGGCCGCTGGAGTGGTCTGATTCATCAAACTGAGAGCCAGGGCCATTGCAACCAATGCGGCCAGCCCAGAGATCCAGGTTCGTTTGAATTGTGTAAATGTTCTCCATATTGGCCTCCTAGCCACCTGTTTTAAAATACGATCATCCAAAGCCGACGACGTTGTGTGTTCAGATCGATGCTGAACCAAGGCCTGTTCAAGTTTATCTTCAAATTCTTTCATCATTCCATCTCGTCATTTAAGAGCGTGCGTAGCTTGACCAGTCCGTACCGATAACGGCTTTGCACGGTGTTGATAGACAGGTCCAATTGTTGGGCGATCATCTTAAACGTCAGACCGCTATGCAGATGAAGAACCACGACCTCACGCTGATCCGCCGGTAACTGTGACAAGGCCTGGGTCACCTGTTGGACCCGCTCGCTTTGCCTTAGATCGGCCTCGGGCATAGGTTGCTCAGAAACGCATTCAACATTTTCCATGCTGACAGAGTCACGCTGACCCCGATAGTGTGACCGTATCCAATTGACAATACAGCTGGCCAAATAGGCCCTGAGGTTGCCTCGAATCCGAAGCGAATGTCCCTTATGGGCCAATATAACAAAGACATCCTGCAAGGCATCCTCAGCCAAGGCACGGTTACGACAGAGAACCAAGGCCAGAGAAAAAAGTTCGTCCTTGGTGGACAGATAGACCTCCCGTAAGGCCTCTGGACTGCCCTGCTGCAATTGCTGGATCCATTGTCGGTCTGGGTTCATAGACTCAAGTCTGCTTAACATTAAGCGGTCATTGATACGACGCGTATAGGTAGTGCTTTAGTCTAAAGACCTGAGGAAAAATGTAAAGAAAAGAGGTTCACCGTTCACGGTTCCAGGTTCACGGTTAATTTCAAATTCATTCCTTCAACTGTGATCCGTGAACTGAGAACTGCGATCTGTGACTAGATCCCACGCACCTGCACGATCACACGTCTTGTACGTGGACCGTCAAACTCGCAGAAATAAAGGTCCTGCCAGGTCCCCAGTACCATCTTACCGTCTTGG
This sequence comes from Sedimentisphaerales bacterium, assembly GCA_963662565.2. Taxonomy (GTDB): domain Bacteria; phylum Planctomycetota; class Phycisphaerae; order Sedimentisphaerales; family Anaerobacaceae. Next base: position 177,065 of record CAXXXG010000027.1, read on the forward strand.
ATCAAGACGCGTTCGCTGGCCCCGACTAACATACTCTTGACATGGGAATCCGAGTTGCCCTCATAGTGACGGTAACCGGGGCGATCCTTGGGAAAAATCTGTTCCAAGGTCATCAACAGGTCGTGAACCACATCCGGATCGGCATTTTCGTTTATGGTGATCCCCCCGGTGGTATGGGGACAGAACACCGCCACCTCTCCCTGTTCAATCCCGGACTCCTTGACAACATCCGCGACCTGGCTGGTGATATCGATCATCTGGTTACGCGATGTCGATCTTACGGAAAACTCATCCTGAGCAATTTTCATTCTTCTTCCCCTTCTTATGGATTCCCAGTTTAGGTTATATCGAGAAATAGAAGAAAGAAATTTTAGATTGCCTACGGCAGGCTTATGTTTGAATAGATCTCTCCAATCGCTTCGCTCCGTCGAGATGACACACACATAGCTGATGACGGCAACGTCATCCCGAGCGAAGCCGAGGGATCTATTTAACACAGTCTGCGTAGCAATCCATTTTCTTCTGTATTCTACATTCTGTCTTCTGTATTCTCAGAAATCACATCTGTTCGACCACACCAATCCCTAACAATTCGGTGAGGCCATGACGAATGGTACGGGCCGTCAGTTCACAGAGCATCAGCCGTGTGGCCCGTTGATCGTCTTCGGCCTGGAGGACTGGGCAGTTGGTATAAAAGCTGCTGAACTTCTGGGCCAGTTCATAGAGATAAGTCGTTAGATAATTGGGCCGATAGTCGGACAGGGCCGCTTCGATGGCCTCGCCGTAACGCACCAGGTGCTTGGCCAGATCCAGCTCGGCCGGATCATTGAGTGACATCGTTTTGAGACCGGCCAGTTCGGCGGCGACATCCACTCCCTTGGCCTGAGCCTTGCGTCCAATGGACTGCACGCGGGCATAGGCATATTGCATGTAGGGTGCGGTGTTGCCCTCCATGGCCAGCATCTTATCGAAGCTGAACATGTAGTCACTGGTGCGATTGTTGGAGTAGTCGGCATACTTGACCGCACCGATACCCACGGCCCGAGCGATCTCGGCCTTTTGCTCGTCGGGCAATTCCGGATTCTTCTGCTCGACCACGGCCAGAGCCCGCTCGACAGCTTCGTCCAGCAAGGCCTTGAGCTTGATGTTCTCACCGGAGCGGGTCTTGAGCGGCGTGCCGTCCTCGCCCAGGACCGTACCGAACATCACGTGAGAAAGCTTGGCCTCGTCCGTCACCCAACCAGCGGTGCGTACGGAACTAAACAGCATCTCGAAGTGCATCTTCTGGCGTGAGTCCGTGACATAGACGATTTCGTCGGCCTTGAGTTCCTGTACACGATAACGCAGGGCCGCCAGGTCGGTAGTGGCATAGAGATAGCCGCCATCCGACTTCTGAATGATAAAGGGTAAGGGATTGCCTTCTTTGTTCTGGAAGCCCTCGGGAAAGAGGCAGACCGCCCCGTCCGATTCCGAGGCCAGGCCCTGGGCCTTGAGGTCCTCGACCACGGGCTTGAGCAGGTCGTTGTAAAAACTCTCACCCCGTTCATCTTCGGCCTTCAGCTTGACAGCCAGTTGGTCATAAATGGGTTGATAGTGACTGCGAGACTCATTGACGATACTCTGCCAAATGGCCACGGACTCAGGCTCGCCACCCTGCAATCCCACCACGGCCTTGCGTGCGGTGGTAGCAAAGTCTGCATCCTCATCGAAGCGCTGCTTGGCACTACGATAGAATTGTTCCAGGTCCGCGATCTCGATAGCCTGCTCATCTTGACAGATGCCGGGATACTGCTCCTTGAGATAGGCAATGAGCATCCCGAACTGGGTACCCCAGTCGCCGATATGGTTTTGTCGAATGACCTTGTAGCCCACAAATTCCAACATGCGGCAGAGGCAATCACCAATAATCGTGCTGCGCAAATGCCCCACGTGCATCTCCTTGGCCACGTTGGGACTGGAGAAATCCACTACCACGGTCTTGGGCTGTTCCTGGGCCACCAAGGCCAGACGATCTGGATCGGCGGCAATTTGTTGCAGGCGTTCCGCGAGAAACTTGGGCTTGAGTCGCAGATTGATAAAACCGGGGCCGGCGATCTCGGGCGTCTCGCACAAATCGCTGAGATCCAATTTCTCCACGATCTGCTCGGCCAGTTGACGGGGATTGGTCTTGAGGCGTTTGGCCACGCCCATCACGCCGTTGGCCTGGTAGTCACCGAACTTAGGATCCTGCGTGGGCCGTACAATCGCCGGACAATTCTCCTGTCCACTGACCTCGCTTAAAACACAACTTATACGTTCTTCTAAGAGATCCAGAATGGTTTGCATGGTATCCTATTCTTAAGCTTATTGTGGCGTTGCTTCTTCTGACTCTGCTGCTTCCGACCTCAATGCCTCAACATCGCCCCAGAGCATTTCCAGGTCGTAATACTCGCGGTATTCCTCGTCGAATACATGCACGACCACATCCACAAAGTCGAGCAGGATCCAACGCGCCTGTTCGTAGCCGGCCCGGCCAAAGCGGGGAAAGCCCATCTCACGGCCCTGCTGCGAGACCTCGTCGGCCACGGTCCGCATCTGGCGACTGCTGGTGCCGGTGGCGATCACAAAGAAATCCGTGGCCGGCGACGCCCCTTTTAGGTCCAACACGGTAATGTCTTTACAGTGCCGATCCTTGGCCACCTGAGCTGCAGCCAGGGCAAAGGCCTTGGCCTGTTCTTTCTTTTCAGTACTCAAAATAGTCACCTGGTTTAATGATTCACCAATAAAAAAACGCGGTGGCCGCAATTTACGACCACCGCGATAGATTACACTGCAGCCGCAGCTGCGTCAACCGAGCGGTTGATTTAGAAGTTACCCATACCGAGCATCTCGGTGATCTGGGCACCAAACTTGACGACCACACCGGAGAACACCACGCTGACCATCGTCATCAGCTTGATGAGGATGTTGAGGCTAGGACCGGAGGTATCCTTGAAGGGATCGCCCACGGTATCGCCAACCACACCCGCCTTGTGGGCTTCGGAGCCCTTGCCGCCAAAAGCACCCTTTTCGATGAACTTCTTGGCGTTGTCCCAGGCACCACCGGCGTTGTTCAGGGTGATAGCCAGTACGAAGCCGGCAGCCAGGCCACCGGCCAAGAGGCCCATGACACCGGATACACCCAGGAACAGACCGGTCAGCACCGGCACGACGATGGCCAGACAGGATGGAATTACCATTTCCTTCTGGGCGCCGGCGGTCGAGATGGAGACGCAACGGGCATAGTCAGGCTTGCCCGTGCCTTCCATGATACCGGGGATTTCCTTGAACTGACGACGAACTTCATTCACCATGGCGCCTGCGGCACGACCCACGGCCTTCATGGTCATGGCACAGAAGACAAAGGCCATCATGGAACCAATGAACAGACCACAGATGAGCTTGGGATTCATGATGCTCATGTTATAGGCATTGACAAAGTCCATCACGCTGGCAGTGGTCACGTTGATGGCCTCAACGCCATCTCGTACAACACCTTCTGTCGCTGTAAATAGTGTGTTACCCACAGCATAAATACCATCTTCATTGGCGATGGCCAGCTTCTTGATCCAGATGCGGACTTCTTCGATATAAGCGGCCAACAGAGCCATAGCGGTCAGAGCGGCTGAACCGATGGCAAACCCCTTACCGGTTGCAGCGGTGGTGTTACCCAGGGAGTCCAGGGCGTCGGTACGTTCACGAACTTCGGCACCCAAACCACACATCTCGGCGTTACCACCGGCGTTGTCGGCGATGGGGCCGTAGGCGTCCGTCGCCAGGGTAATCCCCAGGGTTGACAGCATACCCACAGCGGCAAAGCCGATGCCGTAGAGGCCCATGGCCAGGTTGCTGAAGCCACCGGCAAAACCGAAGGCACAGAGGATACCAATCACGATGGTGATCACGGACCAACCGGTGGAGAACATACCCGTGGCCATACCGTCGATAATGGCAGTGGCCGGACCCATTTGGGCCTGATCGGCGATGCCCTTGGTGGGCTTGTATTCATCAGAGGTGTAGTATTCGGTGATCTGACCAATGACCACACCGGCAATCAAACCGGACACCACCGAACCAAAGATACCCCAGGTGATCATGCCCATGCCAGCCATAGCGGCCAGGGCAATGAGAATCAGGACCGAACTGCCCAGGGTTCCCACGAGCAGAGCACGCAGCAATTCCTTCTGAGTAGCTCCTTCTTTACATTTGACCATGAACATACCAGCGATCGACAAGGCAATGCCGATACCGGCCACGATCATGGGAGCCAAGACAAAGTCCATCCGTTGTTGCAGGGCAATACCGGGCAGAGCTGCACCCAAGGCTGCGGTGGCCAGAATCGAACCACAGTAGCTCTCGTACAGGTCGGCACCCATACCGGCGACGTCACCGACGTTGTCACCCACGTTGTCAGCAATGGTCGCGGGGTTACGGGGATCGTCTTCCGGAATACCGGCTTCGACCTTACCGACCAGGTCGGCACCGACGTCAGCGGCCTTGGTGTAGATACCGCCACCCACACGGGCGAACAGGGCCTGGGTAGAAGCACCCATACCGAAGGTAATCATGGTGACGGTGATTTCGACCAGCTTCTCGTGTTGGGTCAGACCTTCGTGGACCAGTTGCAGGCCACCCATGGCAAAGCCCTTGGTCACCCACTCACCGGCTTCATTTTGAGTCAGAGCAAAGAAGATCTTGTCCAGCAGGAAGTACCATAGGGCAATATCCAACAGGCCAAAACCAACGACAACCAAGCCCATGACCGCACCCGAACGGAAAGCCACGGTCAGACCACGGTTCAGGCCTTCGCTGGCCCCTTGGGCCGTACGGTTGGAGGCGTTGGTGGCGGTCTTCATACCAAGGAAGCCACAGAGACCGCTGAAGAAACCACCGGTCAGGAAGGCCACAGGCACGAAGGGATTCTGGATGCCCTTGTAGGACAGGAAGGCAAACAGGGCCAGGAGCACGACGAAAACGCCGGTGACGACCTTGTACTGACGGAAGAGATAGGCATAGGCACCGTCTTGGACGTGCTTGGCGATCTCGATCATCTTGTCAGTCCCTTGCGGGGCCGCCATCATCTTCTTGTAGAAGTCCCAGGCGAAATACAGGGCCACAACCGACATGATCGGGGCGATCCACCACATCAGTGGCGTACTTGGAACCGGCCCGGTCGCCGCGGCTTCTACAACCTCAGTCTCCTGCGCCAGTGCAACGGCACTGAGCACCAGATTCGGTACGGAAAGCCCAATGATACTCTTGAGAACCTTCACCTTATTTGCTCCTTATGAATAGTGAACATTGATACCCTGCACACGAACGTGCGATAAATTCCAAAGAGTTTACCCGAAAAACGGCCATTTGCAACCGTTTTGTGACGACAAGATCAAAATAACTCTTATAAGATCTACTTAATACCTGTCAAGGTTGGACTATAAGTAATCTAGGGGCATTAAGCAGGGTCGATGGGGAAATTTTCGCGTGCGTAGGTAGAAAAAGAGATGAAATAGTAGGCTTTACCGACAGTCCTAAATTCATTGTTCAGCACCTTCATCAAGCTTGATATCGTGCCGAACCCCGCCTTCTTCTCTTTGCGGTGAAATCTCACTCAAATAACTTACGACGGATATGACAATAGGGCAGCTTACCGGTCTTTTGGTAGTAATCTTGATGGTATAGCTCACCAGCCCAAAAGGTCGATGCCGTTTCAATCGCGGTTTTCACATCAAATCCACGGGCTCGCAAATGCTCGATTAAGGCCTCGGACATGGCCCGCTGTTCGTCATTAACGACAAAGATCGCCGATCGGTACTGATCGCCAATATCGGGGCCCTGGCGATCGAGCTGGGTGAAATCATGGATCTCGAAAAAGAGTTTGGCCAGGGTTTCAAAATTCGTAACCTTGGGATCGAAGACCACCTCCACGGCCTCGGCATGACCGGTACCATGGGCGCAGACCTGTTTATAGGTGGGATTGTCGATGGTCCCACCGGTGTAACCCACCGTGGTCTTGATCACCCCCGGGGCCTGTTTGAAATGATATTCCACGCCCCAAAAACAACCCGCAGCAAAGATGGCCCGCTGTGAATCCTCCGGTTGGGTCGGCTGATCCGGAATAAAGTCTAAAGAGATGGAATTGACACAATGTCGGGTGTTCTTGTCCGTGAATCCCTCGCCCACAAAAACATGGCCCAGGTGGCCATCACATTGGGCACAGACGATCTCGGTACGACGGCCGTCGGCATCACGTTGCTTTTTGACGGCCCCGGGAATCTCGTCGTCAAAGCTGGGCCAGCCACAGTTTGAATGAAACTTACTGCTGGATTGGTAAAGATGGGCACCACACTGCTTGCAGGCGTAGGTGCCGGATTCGAAGTGATCGGTGTATTGGCCGACAAAGGGTCTCTCGGTTCCCTTTTCCAAAATCACATACCGTTCTTCAGGGGTCAAATCTTTCAGCATCGTGGCTTCCCCGTAAAATGATAAATCATCAATCCATAACTCTGATGGCTCAGCCCCCGTTTCAGGGACCTCAACAGCGACACATATCCAACGTAACGAGGTCTTATCCAAGGGCACTTGCAGTCCCATGCCCTCAAATCGATCGAAGGGAACCCGCAGCGACTGCCAGGACTCGTTGACATCCAATATGGCCCGATAGTACTGACCGCGATGACGCCCATCCGAAGTATACAGATCCAGATGGGCCACGCCCGAGCCGCGTACCGTAGCTAGCACTCCTTCATAACGTTGCGCATTAAAATACCCGCTCCTGCGAACCAAGGCAAGGCGGGCTATTAAGGAATCGGCCTGTGGAGCCAGCATCAGGCAATTTTCCAGTCCATCCTGGGCGAATGTCGCATCTACCACTTGACGACCTTCATTACCCTGGGCCATGACATTCCAAACCGTGCCAAAGCGACTCATGGTCGGATCATCGAAATTGTCGATCAGCAGAGAGCCCGCCACGGGCTGCCCAGACACACGATTGGCATTCAAAGCCATCCCCATCACCAAGATCAAACTCATGGTTCCCAGGCTAACCCATACGGCTTTTTGATTGATCGTTTTCATTGGTCAAACCCCATTTAGATCCTATTTCTCTTTCTAATACCCCCCTTGTCGTTATTTTGTTTTCATCGGTCTGTAAATAGACAGAGACGGTTTGTGTTGTTAGACTAAAGCGTCCCTTAAAAACCATGATTCAAAATGATAGGAGTCAATCCCGTGAAAGTGGTGGCATTTAACGGCTCTCCACGTGTCGGAGGCAATACCGAGCAACTCATCGAACAGGTCTTTACCATCCTTCGTAAAGAGAACATTGAATGCATACGCTTCGACATCGCCCATAAACCACTAAGAGGCTGTACGGCCTGTGGTGGTTGTATCAAAAACGGGGGAACCTGTGTGCAAAAGGACGATCTCAACGACTGGTTTGCCCAAGCCAGAGAGGCAGACGGCATCCTCATCGGTTCTCCCACTTACTTCGCTAATGTCACCGCTGAAACCAAGGCCTTGCTGGATCGCATGGGCTACCTGGCCCGAGTAACAGGTGCCTGGAATCGCAAGCCGTTTGGAGCCGTTGTAGCCGCCCGGCGTGGAGGTGCCCTGCCCGTATTCGACGCCATCAACCACATGGCTCAAATCAACCAGATGATCATCGTGGGTTCGACCTACTGGAACTTCGGCCTGGGCCGGGAAAAAGGCGAGTCACTGCAGGATGAAGAAGGCGTGGCCAACATGCAGAACCTGGGTGAAAACATGGCGTGGTTATTGAAAAAACTCAATGGCTAGCGACGCAAGTAGGACAATTTATCTGGCAGAGGGACGTTGTTGCCAAAGCGGTCCTCGCCATAGCCAGCTTCTGCCAACAGGTTAATGTCTTCAAGAACGCGGCGGTCGCCGATGAACTTGATGGTCATCTCGGTGCGAATGTCGATCTTGGCCTGAGCCAGTAAACGAGCGATCTCATTGGTGATGCACTTGAGCAGCAAATCATCCTCTTGGCCGGCCTCGTGGGTCAATTCTAAGGGGTGTTGATAGATCACCACAAAACCCGTTTGAGACAATTGCATCATCACCGTACGGATGGTCTGACGGACCTGGTCCTGGTCCATGGGATCTGTAGGTAGATTCAACTGGTCGATGCACTGGGTCAAGAGCCGTCGTTTGTTGGCATTGATCTTTTCGTTGATTCGGAAAATTTCCAGTGGGACACCAGCATTGATTACCTCGGCATCCAACTGCATCTTGACTTCCGTACCGTAGTGCATCACGATCGATGACACCAGGGTAGAGGGACGCACATGAAAACCGCGATAGACCGGGATCGAGACCTCGATCTCGGTAATCTCGGTGTAGCGTTTGAGCATGGATTGACACAGGACCTTAGCGGCCCGAGTGTAATCCGAAGCGAAACAGATGGCGTAATCAATCAGGATATGCAGGATTTCATCGGCGTCCACCAAATCAATTTCCCACCCCCGCTTCTCGTCGCTGACACGGACATACTGTTCGTAATATTGCGACAGCTGGGAAGCAATGGACAACAGATGGAGCACCAAACTGATATGTCCCCGTAAGACAATCAAATCATTGTCCAGGTTCTCCGCTTCCGTGTCGGAGACATAGGTGTCATAGAGGGATTGCAGGTTGTGAAACTGTTCGTACAGTCGACGCAGTGACTCCTGATTGACTGTGTCGGAATAATAGTGGTCGCATTCATCGAAGGGTGGCATCTTGACGTGGGTCAAGACACGACTGCGTTGGGCCAGGTTGAGAAACTCCGTAGCCAGCAAGGTGACGGTCTCATAGACGTTCCCCACCTCACGGGTGTCCATGTCATGAGGCAACCTGCCCATGGGCAGGGTTTCATCATAGATACAGGTATCAGTGTTATCTTCCAGAATCAATAAACCCAAGTCCTGGGCCTGTTCCATCAACTCGGCACAGGTGCGAAGCAGCACAAAACTGACAAAGGCCAATGCCTCCTCGGTAGCCGCTTCAACACGTTCCATCTCCAAGAGCAACTCATAGCTGGGTAAGGCATGTTGAATGTGGAGCAATTCATAACCGATGGAAGCAAACTGTTTGATGGTTGAAACCAAGTCCCGGAAACGACGCCAACGTCGGTTGTTCTTGGAACCATAGGCATCCAGCAATTCTTGCATCTCAATCGATTGCAGCATCAAACGCCCCAACAGTGGACGTGTCACTACGCCGTTATGGAGTTGCTGCTTGGGAAAATGGTTCGCCACCAACAGTAGGTACTTGGCACGATCCGATACCAGTTCCGTGAATTCTAAATCAGTTATTGTCGCTGCAATCAATCCGACACCCTAACTCTGTCATTATTTTATGGGGCAGTCTCTCTGCATTTATCCCCAAGCTTCTATCGGCAGATTTGACACCCTTTTTTGCGCAAAGTAATCCAGGAAGAAAAAAAACTGTTTCTTCTGACAATAGAGCGAGCCCTCGATTGATGACAGACAGAGCACTAACCATCATAATGTTGTTAACCTATCAATAAGGAGAGAAAAGGGATCGACCTATAAAGTCCATTTATCAGGGGTTGCTACAGCTGTTGAGAGGGTGACAAGGCAATCATTACGTGGGTACTCTATACCATAAAAAAACCCCTGCGTGCGGAGGGAGAGGGAGAGGAAAGCGAGATACCGCAGGGGTTTGAAGTTTAATCACTAACGATAGTCCTACTCTAACCTTTTTCCAGCATTGCCACAAGCCAATCTATTCAGGATTTTCCCCAGTTTAGCCCTAGGAATTCCTCGATCCAATCAGACATTGGCTCAATTGCACTCAAACGCTCTATTTAATCCTCAGGCGGCAAAGCAATTGCCGCTACAAACCTCCCGGCCTCGTCGTGTTCAGCTCGGTAACTGGGATACAGGTCGTTATGACAAACCGTACAACACTGGGCACAAAAGATGTGATCCTGTCGAACCCCTGCTCGTAACATCGCATCGGTATTGGCCTGCCAAAGATCAAAATGATCCCGCCTGGGTCCTGGCCTGAAAAAAACTTCTGCATGGGGACCGATTTGTTTCACGGCCGCCTCCCGGACTTCGGGCCCCACCTCAAAGCACTCCGGGCCAATCGAAGGAGCAATACAGGCCATCAGCGTCTCTGGACTCACCCCGGTGTCAACCATACGCTCAACCAAACAGGGCACAATTCCAGCTACGGTCGAACGCCAGGATGCATGGGCAAATCCCACCATACGTCGATTCAAATCCGCCATCAACACAATGGGGCAATCCGCACTCTTACCGGCCAAGACCAAACCGGGTTGACGAGTAAACAAGGCATCCGCCTGCCCTACGAGCCCCGGTCCACGGGCCTCCAAGACCGTCCCCCCGTGAACCTGCGTTAGAAACGCTACCCGATCACATCCGATAAGATGACCAATCTTCGGCATCACCCGCTCGGGATGATCACGGATTTCCACGATACTGGGCCCCTGCCGAGTAGTCACCCCATGGGGAATCCCCAATTCCTCTAATACCGTCCAGAATCCAAGCAGGAACCCATCCGAAACGGATTTCAATTTAAAGTGTTGCTCTCTCTGCGATTGATTCATAGCCCATCCGTGGATTAAAAAAGCGGTTACACCGAAGCGTAACCGCTTTGATCGGCCTTGCTAAAAGACATAGACAAGCATCCTAACACAGAGCGGAAGGATACGTCCAAATTGTTCCCTGTCGCTTGTTGTTCACAACACTCGTTCAGCATCGTCTCGCCCAAAAAGCATAGGCACTGAAAGTGGGTACTGTTATGAGCCTGGCAACTCACAACACTCATCATAATTATCCCCACCTAAACCGTCAACTATATATCCCCCATTTTAACATAGGTTTTTCAATAATACTGTTAATGCCCAATCGATAGGCATAAAAAAACCCTTGGGCTGCAAAACCCAAGGGTAAAAAGCGGAGAGGGCGGGATTCGAACCCGCGGTACAAGTATAACTCGTACGACGGTTTAGCAAACCGTCACAAAAATGATGTAAACAGCTTAGAAGACAATGACTTACAGATTTCCCCACAAGAAACTCACCCAAAAACTGCTGAAAAGGTCTCAGATCTGCCCGCTGACCTGCAAAAAGTCGTTGAATGTTGGGAGGATCTACCCGAGCATATCAGGACTGCCATCAAAGCCCTGGTTCGGTAGGCTCCTGCCGTTTCTGGTAGGCCTCAAGAGGACATGGCCAGCTTTTCGACAAAGGCTTCGGTATCGGCCACGGCTTCGGGGATGGCGTCGTAAATCCTCAATTGATTTCCACAAGAAGTGCTTTAGACACCTGTCTAAACAGCGTTCTCCAGAAGCTGTCAGAATTTGATTTGTGACTCAATGCGACGATTGGAATCGAACATCGCACTCTACTGATTCAAAAACTGGGAATTCTTAAGGTCGCTGTGCAGAATCGATGCAGTTTAATATAGTACCGCTGAAATTGATTTCGACCTTACCCTGAGAGATAAATGGCCTAAGGCATAGTCGTAATCTAAACGCCGCCTTGAAGGATGCTGACTACCCATCAAGACAACATCCCAAGAATAGTGCACTCAAACTACAGAACGCACAACCCAGGATGTATCCACGTCGAAATGCACCCATCATAACTCTTCAATTTGACAAATGTTGAAACATGCAAAAATTAAGTTACATGGAATTGAGAATTTACACCTGTTGTATTTTTCATCTCAAAATTTTATGTTGACTGGATTGTGTGATGTTGAGAAAATTACTAAATCATGCAGGGGAATATGATCATACATAAGGAATAAGGGAAGAAAGGATAAGAGGTTTTTCTTGAACCAGGACACTGTCAGGGATTGTGTATTAAAAGTGACATCACGGACTTTTTCTACAAGCTCTTTGGGCGGCATAAAACACCAAGCTGAAGCTCAGTAATTCGCCCGGAATAACCTGACGTTGATATCTCAGGAGCTGGAACAAGGGAGCATCCATTGCCACTGAGGATATCCTCAATGATTTATAACAAGGAGTAGATATGAATGAATTCGAGCAACAACCATTTAGCGATGTAGAGTTCGCAGAAAATCCCGAACAGCGTTGCCCGGTGATTCTACTGTTGGATACCTCTTATTCAATGGATGGTTCGCCAATCTCAGAGTTAAACGAAGGTCTAGCGACCTTACGGCAGGAGCTTATGAACGATCCGATGGCCGCAAAGCGAGTGGAACTCGCGATGGTTACTTTCGGGCCCGTAGAGATTAAGTCCGACTTTGCCACTGTGGATCACTTCTATCCCGAATCGCTTGTCGCGGACAACGCCACCCCGATGGGCGAAGCAATTGTGACTGGGCTGGATATGCTCCGCCAGCGAAAGGACCGTTACCGCGAAAATGGTGTGAAATACTACCGCCCGTGGGTATTCCTCATTACAGACGGTGCCCCGACCGATAGTTGGGAAGAGGCCAAACGACGCGTTCACCTAGGCGAAGAACGTAAAGAATTCATGTTCTACGCCGTTGGCGTAGAGCAAGCTGATATGGGTGTGCTTGGCCAGATCGCTACCCGCCAGCCACTCAAGTTGAAAGGGCTCGCATTTAAGGAACTGTTCCAGTGGTTGTCTAGTTCACTCAGTGCCGTTTCGCAGTCCAACCCTGACGATGCTGTTCCGCTTGAAAATCCGACCGCCCCGGATGGCTGGGCTGTTGCAGAATGACATCCGCAGCTTGGCGGTGGGCATCTGCATCCGTAATCGGCACGTCCCACATCCAGAACGACAATAGACTGCAAGATGCCTACGCTGTTTCGGAATTGGGCAATGACAGCATTTTCGCGGTTGTGTCGGATGGTGCTGGCAGCGCCAAATACGGCATGCATGGCGCAAGACTAACCTGTCGTTTCCTTTCCGTGCATTTCCGAAAATGGTTGGACAAACACTCCGAGTTGCCAACTGATGAGAACTTGGTTGAATGGATAGATGATTTACGTGACCGAATTTTTGCAGTAGCAGTGAGGCGGAGCACCACTCCCCGACAATTCGCCGCAACGTTGGCGGCCATTGTCGTCACACCAAATGAAGCGGTCACACTGCACATCGGCGATAGTGCCGTTGTAGCGAGGAAAAACGGGGAATGGGACGTACTTTGTTGGCCCGAGAACGGCGAGTATGCATCCAGCACCTACTTTGTCACCGATGACGTCGAACCTCACCTCAATATCGCCCGCCACCAGAGGAAATACGATGCCTTCGCGCTGTTTTCAGACGGTGTTGGCGATCTAGCGTTGTCACATTTGGAACAGGCCGCGCATCCAATGTTCTTCGATCCAATGATCCGTCCAATTGATGCTGCATCAGACGAGGGACACCTTATCGATCTTTCGGCGAAGTTAGCAACCTATCTTGCCGGCCCTTCTGTCTGCGAACGTACCGACGATGACAAGACGCTAATCCTCATATCCGGGAGATGACCATGCAAGAAATTGTCATCGGAACGGATCGGATTTCTGTTGCGGAGTTGATCGGCAAAGGTGGTGAAGGTAGAGTCTACGCAATCAGGGATAACTCTATGCGGGCGGTCAAGATCTACAACACCGGCCTACGTGCCAAACGTGAAGACAAGGTGCGTGCGATGGTAGGTGAAGGCTTGGCCGTCAAGACCGACCATGTTGCCTATCCCTGTGAGGTAGCGACCGACCGTTACGGCAACTTCCTTGGTTTTGTCATGCGACTTGTTTCTGGCTATCGCCCACTGCATGAGCTATATAGCCCGAAATCCCGCCAGCGTCATTTCCCTAAGGCTGACTATCGGTTCATCATTCACGCCGCGATGAACGTCGCACGTGCCGTTGGAATGGTGCACCAGACCGGATGCGTTATTGGAGATCTGAACCATTCCGGTGTACTTGTGGCCCAAGATGCGACCGTTACCTTAATCGATGCAGACAGCTTCCAGTTCAGGCTGAATGGCAAGTCCTACCCTTGTGTTGTCGGTGTGCCTGACTTCACGCCTCCAGAACTGCACGGGAGGAACCTTGCATCTGTTCAGCGAACCATAGAGCACGACAACTTCGGGTTGGCCGTTGCAATCTTCCATCTCCTCTTCATGGGACGTCACCCCTACGCCGGGCTCTACAACGGGCCAGACATATCCATGGGCGATGCCATTGCCCAGAACCGGTTTGCCTTCTCGCTCACTCGCCAAACTGCAACCCAAACTACTCCCCCGCCCGGAACACTGACGCTTGAAATGTTCTCGGGTGCAATCGCCCGCAGATTCGAGGACGCATTCGGATTGACGCCAAGCGCACGGCCTAACGCGCAGGATTGGATTCATTCACTAAGTAGTCTGGAAGGTTCGCTGAACCACTGTGGTAAGGTAAAGACGCATTATTACCCCTGTGGAGGGAGTTGTGTCTGGTGCAAGCTGACAGTCAACAACGGTTTTGACATGTTTCCAGACTTGATGGCCGTAGAACCATCCATCACGACCGATGCACGCGGCACAGAACAGGCAATCCGCGAAATTCTGGCGTTCCGCTTCCCCACGCTCGCAGACTTACTTCCCGTCGCAACAGTGCCGCGTAGCGTCAGTAATACGCTCCACAAAGCGAAGATCATCAAACGCTGGCATGCCTTATTTGGTTTGCTCATCATGGGCGGTGCCGTCGCCGGTTTTATCTACGCTACCCCAGGGTGGTTTATTTGGATTGGAGCTGCAATGTGGGGATGGGCCATCTTCTCAGACCGTACAGTTGAATCCAGCCCATTCCAAAAGGCTTTCAAGGATTCCGATGAACGGGTGCAGCGTGAGTTGGATGCTTTTATTCAGCGTAACGACATGATCGAGGTTATGAAGGTACGCGGCGATCTGGATGCAGCTATTGCAGCCTACAAAAGCCATGACAACACTCTTGCTCACGAACTGATGGTGTTGAAGTCCAACCGGGAGTCGCGTCAACGAAGGGCTTATCTTGATCGCTTCTCAATTCGCCTTGCAAACATTTCGGGCATTGGTCCCGCGAAGACCGCAACGTTGATTTCCTTCGGAATCGAAACCGCCGCGGACGTGAACCGCTCCGCCGTGTTACGAGTGCCAGGTTTCGGTGACGTGATGACGGGCAAGCTGGTGGCGTGGAAGCAGGGGCACGAGTCCCGTTTTAAATATAATCGAACGCCAAACGCTCAGGACGTTGCCGACGAAAGGACATTACGCATACGGTTTGCGGCAGATAAAGCCAAGCTGGAATCTAAAATTCGAAACGGGCTGGGCACCCTGCGAAACGCCAAGGTCCGCCTTGACACGCTACCGGCCAAGGCCAAAAGCGATAAGGTACTTACTGAAGCGATTGCAGTCCGTGCACAAGCCGAACAAGACCTTCGCAAGATGGGCATGTCAGTTCCGGCATCCACCGTTACACTGACCGTAACTCCACCGTCAAGACCAATACCGCAATCGCCAGGAGCATCCCGTGTTACGGCAGCTACACAGCCGCGTGTGGCTAGCACATCTAGCACCCCAGTCTGTCCACGCTGCAGTTCTCCGATGCGACGGCGTTCGGGGCGTTATGGACAATTCTGGGGTTGTTCACGGTATCCACGATGTAAGGGCACTCGGAACATTTGATGCAAAACTAGTACTGCAGTGTCATGCAAAGTTCCACCTATCAAATCAGACAACGTTTTACACGATATTCCCGTTCCTTATTAGGAGCAGCTTTTCTCCATTCAACAATGTTATTCAGAATGTTCTAGATTATCATACAATTTTGCTGCATCGGCTGTTTCTTGTTGTGCTGTTTCTAATTTGCTAAAACCGTCATGGGTATATTCGATACCTTATCTACTATTGTAGGCCATTGTTGCGTTCCACTTTGTTCCATTCAATTTCTGCTACGTGGTTAAACCAATAGCCTATACCATCTGAATGCTCTGACAGCATGGACTGGACGCATGGAATCAATCGTTCCCTTCGCTGAGTCGATGGTGGGTGAGACCAAGAGCCATTCTCCGACCCCTGAAATTTCTCAAGCATCTGAATCAGGGACATGAGGACGAGCGGACTAACACATGACAGGTTAGAAATAGCCTTCTCACATATGCGTCCTTCCGTTGTTTTAAGAACGTTCGTTACTAGCTCACTGCCATAGCGATCCGCTTCGAACTCCTGTTCCCAATTCTTGTTGTATTTTAAAAATCCCATAGAGCACAGTGACATATCGTCAGGATTCAAATGCCCGCAAAGTATATGGGAAAACTCATGCCCAAGAACAAAGGTCATTGCGCCTTGCGACAAACTCTGGGACATTAGACTCAAACTTCTGTCGTACTTGTGTATTGTGGAGTCGCCGCAGTGTCCTCCGCTTGTGAAGTACTCCATGCAGTCAAGCACACGATGCACCATAGTGACTTTTTCATCCTTTGAAATATTATCCAACATGCGTAGAATTGGCCGAATCGCCTGACCAATGAACAAAAGGAGCATCCAATCCACGACAATCACAGCACCGCAAGAACTATCTTCAGGTTGGATCGCACAGGCATTGGGATTCGATGTTAGCAGTGTGCCGACAGGGATCGCTTCTACAACAGTCCGCTCTTCATATGAGAGAGAGTCCAATAAAGGAACAACGACATGTTGATGTAAATACCTATCGGCCCAGGCAAAAGGATCAGCGGCCATCTCTGCGTATGTGGACGACGAAGAATCCATGTACAACATCGTGTCCGCGTGATACGGCTTGATGTGTTCCTCGAATTGCTGACGCTGCATGTTACGCAACTAGAAACGAGTTTTCTCGGTCTTATCTTGCATCGTTATATCCATACGCTGGTGGTCATTAGCGGCTCGTCAGGGACGTCTCGATGCACAACTATTTAAGCATCTATTCTGAAGAATTGAGCCTTTCCCTGATAAGTTCTTCGAGGGTGGCGATATCTTTGAATCCGTATTGTGCAATTGATGCCTTGATTTTTTCCTCAATCTCATCTAGCGACTGTTCATTTCCAAGAAGTCGACTGAATTCAGTCGATATATAACTGACACATTCTTGGAGTTTCCCATTCATCATAAGAAACCACGAACGGTTCATAATAACCCCAACATCATCTGGGAAAAATTGAATAGCAATATCCGAAGCAATTAAGCCTTTGTTGTACATTTCAAGGTCTCGTAATGCACATTGGAGATTTCTCCATGCGACTAGCATTGAAGAATCTATATCAACCGCTTTTTGGAATAGTTTAGCAGCAAAATCAACACTGTATTTCTTATCATACAATTCCCAGCCAATGTTGTTATAATCGGTTGCATACACATAGTCAGTTGTTTCAAGCTCCTTTAACCATGTAATTGCATCTTCAGTTTGACTAGTATTAAGCAGGCAAAATACTTTTTTTATGGCTAAGTCGTAATCCCTATTTCCAGACTTAATGAAATCTTCAATTTCAGATAGTGCTTCTTCGTAGTGATCTGAATAGAAGAAAATGTAAGCTCTGACTTTTCGATAAATGCTGTGCTCAGACAACTCTTCACATCGTTGTAAGGCTTTTTCCTTCATATTGCTTATAGTGAGAGCCATACATAGATTAGATATGGTCGATTCTTCTTGATCAATTTCGTATGCTTTATATGCGTAATCAAGAGCTTTTGGACCGTCATTTTGGTTTAAATAGATAGATACGACACGGTTGAGGGCTGAGACCTTATTGGGCATGATTTCCAAAGCAGATAAAAAGAGTTTGAGTGCTTGATCATATCTCTGTCTTGAATGGTAATAAATGCCAATATTGTAGAGGGATACATCACATTTATTATTTAGTGACAAAGAACGCCTGTAACTGAAGAGAGCATCTTCATAATACCCCATATCATTAAGGATTAATCCCCGGTTATTCCACACCTGCCAATCATTCGGATTTCTATGCAAAATTACTTCATAGATCAATAGTGAGTTTCTGAGATTACCGGTTTCATTAAGTTGAGTCTGTGCAAGGATAATTAACTGTTCAGTACTCATCTCTTTAAAAGAATCATTTTCAGAAACTTGAGATATGGTTTGCTGATCAAAGAACCTTGAACTACTCCAATTCCTTTCATTGGTGCTGGATATTACCTGGTAACCATCCGCATTGCTCTCAGTTTCAATTGCTTGTTGATAAATATCCTTCAAATCCGATATGATATCTTCCCTGATTTTTTCACATAAATCGACGGCCCCTCTGAATGAACCACAATGATATTTGTATGCACTTTGGCTGATGAATTCAGACATATCTTCATCACGACTGTCTGTTCGGTCTTTAATGTAAGTAAATACTCTAAGATTCGCTTTATCTGCAACATCAAACTCTGTCTTTACTGCCTCACGGAGTTGCTTGTCAAGAAGGATCACCAATATATCAGACTTACTTACCTTTGAAGTGAATGCTTGTTCAATAGTATTTGGGCTTGCGTGTTCCTCAATCACATATAATGAGAAGAATTCCTTTATTGTGGAATCGGTCTGAAAGAGAACACGGACACTATCTCTTTCGCTATTGAGCTCTCCAGTCATTGCAGAACTAAGGAATACATTAAATTTTAACATGGCTCTCTATTTACAAAATTTAACTGTTAATATTAGGGCTTTGGGGGAGGCATTCATGCCGTTCCTAAAAGCCCTTGGCTTCTGACTTCTCTCGCAACAGAATTAAAGAAGAAACCGATTATTATAACTCCACATATGCATTCTAGTGTAGTAAACAAACGCGCATACCATGTAATAGGTGTAATATCGCCAAATCCAAGAGTTGTGATCGTTACCGCACTATAATACATCATATTCATAATATTCATTAAAGAGAGGGTCCCTGCATACCCTTCCAGCTCATGTGCTCTGTTCTCAAGCCGCTGTAACTTTTCGATTTTCTGTCGCAGAAAGGCCACGCAACCCTTTTGAGGCTCTACGATGAAGTATTATCTCATTCATAACTGTTTAATCAGTCAACAAGAGGCTAAAAGACAACCTTCCAGACTGCCCTCTTGAGATTTAATAGCATTTTGTTTCATATTTATTAAAAACATAATCTTTAAACATTTCACTTAGCCATAGAAGTGCCGTTAAATCCAGCTTAGTTGTATTTCCTTCAAAAGCATATCTGTGGGTTATGAATGTCTCGCTTACATGTTCTAGCAATTGATCAAGAGTCTCAAAATCACAAGGAGGATTGAATTTGTTGTAATGAGTACGCAATTGGCACTGAATATCCTGAGGTAGGTCAATGAACAAATTAAATAATCCGTGACCATGCAGACCGGACTTGCTGTAAAGGTGATTATAGAAAGTCACACCACTTGCATACTCTTCAACATCATCATCTTTGCACATACGTTGGGCGACAAGGCTTTTGATAAACAACTCAATGGAAAAGGATGCACAGACAATTAAGGGTGAAACACATTTATCATTCTTATTAAGCTGCTGGGCTGCCTCATAAAAAGATACTGCATGATACATGATTTCCCTATCAGGAGTGTATCTCGTAAAAACGCTCGCTTTTTCTTTTTCTTTCGCCATGCTGCAATCAAGACAACCTCTCAGCTGCGACACGTAGTGTCGTCTGGCTGCAAGGACTTGTTATCGCTCATTTGTAATTTTTGCCATTTTGGCCTTGAATTCCTTAGCTATTCCACGAAACTCTTCTTGGACTTTGATGAAATCTTCTATTCGTACTCCAGGTTGCATGATTTTGGAGCAAAACGACCATACGCTCTCCCTCGCATCCAACACTTTATCGAAATCAGTTTTGAGATCGGAGAAATAAAGATCGATCATCATGGTAATTCTCTGTAGGTAGTCTTTTTCAGAAATCTGGTTTTTGCTCACATTGACCAAGGCTTCATCTTCGTTAGTTTCTCCAGTAATTACTCGAAGATAAAAATGCCCCAGAGCCACCATGTCGGCATCCCACTTTGAGAATAAAAGAAAAAGCTCTTCTAACTTCCCCCTTCTTACTTTTTCACGTTCAGCAACTCGATTCATTTCAAACTTATCTTTTTCAGTTTTTCGATTATTAAGATTCGTCAGATAAACACTAGTGAGCGATACTACCGCAGCTAATATAGCAGATGCTAGAGCAACTAAAACTTGAGGGGACACATTATCAAACATAAGTGATTTCCACTGGGAATTTCTTGTGTTACTACGATGGGAATAATGAGACGCGAACTTGTGAGCGGTCTCAGTAGATTCCCTCGTTAGATCGCAACCAACTCGGCGAGCTTGGCTGCGACGTCTGTCATTGGCTCTTCTGAAGTGCTCAGGCCACTTCGCGAGCCGAGCAAAGGACTAACTTCGCGGAGAGCTTCATACGTTGTTTCGTGCACAATGGGAACGAGCCGTTCGCGAGCGAGGAGTGCCGAAAGTTCTTTGTCAGCGATACCCTCTGCAGGGAGACGGCGCAGCAACGCTGGGGTTACCAGCACGATCCCTACTCGCGAGTTCGCCAACCCCTTATCGATAGCGCGGAGCAGAGGAACACCGAGGCCAACATCCTTCTCACTGAACCAGACCGAGACACCACGTGACTCAAGAAGATCATGCAGTTCTTTGGCGGCCCCATGCCGGTCGTCCCACGCGTGACAGAGGAAAACGTCTCGAAGGTCAGGTTGTTTCGCCAGTTCCTCGACGCTATTGCGGATTGGAGTGAGTGCCCGCACTTCTTCATGCGTATACAACAGGAACGAACCGGCTCGTGACCAACGTGGCTTTGCGCTACGGCTTGACACGCCGCCGCTACTCCGGCTGCCCCCAATGCTTTGCGGCGGGGAGTAAGATGAGGGTGTGTACGCCCCGTAGTCACTGTAACCCCTATAGCCGCGATAGCGTCCGCCGCATGCAGGGCAGTTGGCTGCACCGCTCGCTGTGCGATGGCCGCGTATTGGTGCTGTGCATCTAGCCATGCTGTAATCCTTTCTTTTGTCATCGCTCTAACGCCCGGCATGAGGGGCGAGTGTAACGAGTCCCTTCAATGCCGATGTTCGGTGTATCTTTCAATCTGGAATATCTGGTTCATCTCCCCACATAGCTGATCCAACTCGATTTGCCCTTGCCGTCCCCGTACGATTCGCAGCCGAAAAGGGAGAACTTATGCTTGCACTATGTGTGGAGCGGTATACAAGACGATCGCCAACGATGGTTCCGACGTAGCGACCGTTAGTGCCATAGACCTTTTCACCATTGATTCGACCAAACGCGGTTCCAGAAGGACTATAAACCGTATCTCCTGATACTTGTAAAGGTCGTCCATTTTTTGTGTATAGATTCATGTCTTGCCTCGTGAATACTATCAGCCTATGCGATATTACAGCAGAATCACAATGTTCGTATTTTATTCACAATGAGCCTGCGGGGTAACCAGATGGTCACCCCGCAAGCCAGCGGAGGGGACGGGATTCGAACCCGTGAGACACTTTCGTGCCTACCCGCTTTTCAGGCGGGCGCCATAAGCCACTCGGCCACCCCCAACGCATCTCATCAAATGGGAGAGGCGATGGGGAGGGCCACTATTACTTATTTGAGATTAGTATAATCACTCTTATCACCGAACACATATTAATCATCATTTCTGCCGATTATCACGACGATTGAAACTGATAAAAGTTGCAAAATCAATAGAATTGACGCCGTTTATCGCCCAAAATCCAACTCCCTCAACGCACTATCTATGTATGATTGAAAAAAGTAAAGAATGCATAACGCGATATTAATTCCAATATCCCATAGCTAATCTTCATTTTTACAGATTATCACAATTATTGATTTCGACAATCCAATCACTTTTCAGGCATAATTCCTATTTCTAGATCAATATCGTACTTTTAATTATTATCATTATTATTGATCTCAGCAAAATACACACGAAAATTTCTGAAGACCGGGATTCTCAGTCTCCGTAAAGAGTAAAACCCCTGTAGCCGTAAACGGATGGGACTCCTTCCCCTACAGGGGCTTATATCAACCACGTGAGGCGGATCGATGTCTTATTTGATTCCTTTTCTTTCAGCACCACCATTCTCTCTACACGGACATTCCCCGCACCCGTCCTACCATAAAGAGTCGCCCTGCTCCAAAAAGGTTGATTACAATTGTTCAGAAATTTTAGCACTTCTCCGCCTAACCCATAGGTTTACTTCGCTAATCTTACAATGAACTCTTTCTTTTTAACATGGGCACTTTGACACCCTTCATTGTTATATCAATTGATTCAAGCATATAAACCTTTCTGCAATGCCCATTCACTAACCCAAAACACTATAAAGCCGTGTTCATGTTTTTGGTCATGGAAAAGGTCAAGGTGATTGTGACAAAAACTTACATGGATAGCCTTTACAAACTTAAAGATAATTCGGTAATTGTTGCAATTGAGAAGAAGGTCAAGAAGCTACTGGACAATCCCGATATCGCACAGCCCATGAAATTCCAAAATGAGGGCTTTTTCGAAATCAAAGTCGGAGGTAAATATCGCGTTTATGGCGTTCGTACCGATGGCACATTTATCATTTTCATACTCGGAATTGCAATTCACCATAAAAGTAATTTCCAAAACTCAAAGGAATATTTGAAGTTGTTTGATCAACTCAGAAATATCAAAGACACCTTTAACGCTAACAATTTGTCATAACGAAATAGTCCCCATTTTTGACATCCTCGATGGCAGACATCAGACCTTTGACAACTTCCCCATTTGATAATAATTCAATAGCTTTCTCTTGCTCCTTGATTTTCTCCTTAAGTTTACAGAATTCTTTTTCGCTGACCATAATTCATCATGGTCTTTGGATTTTATAAACTTTTCTCTGCAGCATAGCTGTTTATCAATCTTTGCGCACTTCAGTTCATTCTTTAAGAGCAGATCTCCCTTTGAATAATCACCATATTCCCCCAATCGCTCCGCACCCCGAGCCAGTCATCCAGCGTTCCCAACAACATCAACCCACCAGCTACTGCGATTAAATCCACCCTTGATATTTCCTTCCCAGTCTGGACTCCACTGCCAATGGCGAAGGTTTTTCATCACCCTGAGGCTCTCAGCCAATCCAATGGCTCTTCTGCATCTATTAAAATCACACCCCAACCAAGCGTTACTTAGTTTGTGTGTTGATCACAAAATATTAAAACGTTGGGACATAAGTTAACCATATGAAAACAATCAAATTACAAAAATCAACATATAACATGCTGAAAGCAAAGCTCAGTCGACTAGAGGCCTTAGCGAGAGATAATCTAGATTTAGCTCAACAATTTGCATCAAGTCTAAAAGATGTTAAGCACGGCAGGATCAGAAGAATCGTTTAGCAGCTCTCTATTTTTCCTGCCATCACCTCGTATTAAAACAATCCTGTAAAAACCGATAACACACATTTTTTAACCCAGAAGGCACGTTCGGTCCTGAACGTGCCTTCGCTATCTATGGAGGTTTCCCATGGTTTCATACAACAAACGTACCCTCAACAATCAACGCCGAGGAATGAAGCTCCTCACACAAAAATTGCGACAACAAATCCCACTCCTTTATGAGCAGGAAGGCAAAAGAGGCAAAGTCGTTGCCTACATTAAATACTTTTGTCCTACGAGTACTTGGATTTGGTATGCCTGTGAATTTGATGGTGAAGATATTTTCTTCGGACTAGTCGATGGCCATTGCAAGGAACTTGGGTATTTCAGTTTAGCAGAACTGGAAGAGATAACAGGTCCAATGGGATATCCCATAGAACGTGACCTGTATTTCAAACCAATCACTCTCGAAGAGATTGCTCCAGAATTGTTCGAGGATCTTGAAGAAGGAGGTGAATCATAATGAGTGATACCCAAAAAGCTAAAGACTGCCTGCAAAAGATCGTCACACTGTTTCAAACTGGTCAGGTACCCAAGGCGATGGCAGTCGCAACCATTCCACCTCAAGCAAATATTCCGTCCGCTCAGTGGAGCCGAGGTAACCGTATCCTGCAATTTCTGTCCGATACTTCGGATGCTCGGGGCTTTCAACAATGGCAGGAAGCAGGTCGCAAGGTCCAAAGGGGTGCCAAAGCATTCTACATCTTGGGACCAAAAATTAGAACAACTACCGAAACCGATGACAATGGCCAAGAGGTTAAAAAGCCTATTGTGTTGGGATTCTTTGCCATACCGGTCTTTCGTGCTGAAGATACGAACGGCGATCCCCTACCCTATGAACCGACCAGCCCGCCTCCTTTAGTGGATGTAGCCAAGACCTTTGGCTTATCAATCAGTTACCAAAGCTTTGCTGAACGCTACTATGGCTATTACCGGAGCAGCGATAATAAAATTGTTCTAGCCACCCACTCAGCCCAGGTCTTTTTTCATGAACTGGCACATGCGGCACATGAACGTGTCGAAGGAAAACTCCAAGGCGGACAGATTCCCAGTCAAGAGATTATAGCAGAACTAACGGCTGCGACATTGGCCCAACTTTACTGCGAACAGGTCAATCTTGGCTTCTCGTATGAATATGTTCAACAATATGCCAAAAAATCTAAGAAGACTCTCGAACGGGCCTGCCTAGCTGTTATTAAAACTGTGGGCATGGTTCTCGACGAGATCTTTAAGGTTCACATCCCTAACAGCATTTCATAGCACTTGTCAACCTCGCCTGGCGATAGACCTCATTAAGTTGTCGCCAGACCCTTTTGGAGACTCATCATGACAGACAATCCCCATAGACACACTTTCTACCGATTTGAGGTCATCAGACATACTCTACACGAACCCGGCCAGATCATGAATCATCCAGCAGATATTAGTGCCCAATTCAATTTCCTATACTCGTATGATCGTGAACATATGGTACGACTGGATATGAATGGTGCCCATGAGACAATAGGTTACGAAACGGTTTCTATCGGCACTGATAACATGACTGTAGTCAGTCCCAAGGAAATCTTCCGTGGAGCTTTATTGACTGGTGCTAATTGCATTGCATTAGTTCATAATCATCCTTCTGGCCAGACCAAACCAAGCCAGGAAGACATTGCGATTGCCAAACAACTCAAACAGGCAGGCGATTTATTATCAATACCGGTGTTGGATTTCATTATCATCAGTCGTAATAGCGATTTCTATTCGTTTGTCGAAAATAGTATGCTGTAGGAGATCTCATGACTTACAAACCCATTGACAAAAGAAGCCGAAAGGCCATGACGGCCTTTTTGAAAAACCATTTTCGTTACCACACGATGCAAAGTTGGAACCAATCAACCAGCTATGCCAACAACATAAAACTCCATCATATCGACCAACCCTCAGATATCAACGAGGAGGCATGGTGGCAGATGCTAGACATGCATCTATGGCATGACACCTTTAATGGTCTATTGGATGATTTCGGTCGAAACCATGACTGGAGGTGGCAGGCCGGCATCAATGGCAGAAGCGGCGGTTATGTCGTCCTTTACCACGGCGGCAGCAAACCAAGTGGCTATCAGAGCCATTGCACGCATTGTGGTCAGAAGAATTACCAAGCCTTGCCCGAAGGTCAAACCGGTACTTGCGGCCGCTGTGGTGCTCAAGCCAGATTAATTTCCATCAAATCCACATGGAGATCTTCACATGGCCGGGCAAGAGCATGGACATGTCCGTGGATTTCGAGGATTGGTCCATCCGTGATTTACAAACCAGGGTCAAATTGATCCAGGACTTTGACAGACTCTGTGACGACATTGTGGCTGCCTATGTATATCTTTGTCGACACTACCGCATCACCGAAGAGGAGCCTCTCGTGCCAAAGACCATCAAGGTTTTGGAACCCACCGTCTAACATTCTCTTCTAGAAGGCAGGGCTCAATCACCCTGCCTTTTTGCCTAACAATTCGTTCAAATCAGTTCATCGCTTATAAATCCATTTGTATTTCAATGAATATACTTGAATGATTTTCGCACTCCATTATTGCGAAGGGACACTATAAAAGAATTCGTTTATGAAGTGGATGCAACCTCAACATTACCGTCTGACAATTCAACGACAATGCGGCCAATCATGTCGTCATACCATTCTATATAGCAGCAAGATTCGTCTCTTGAATCACCATCCATACTTATCTCTTCAACCCGGCCAACCTGATTTATATTAAAAGTGTTCATGTACTGTTCCTCGTCCTCTATTCCCATTCCAGTCAATTTCAATTTGGTTCCTTGTATCGTCGGATGAAAATCTCCACTAAGATCCAGAAGTACTTTTTGAGGCATGCCTTTAAACTTCATCCATCCCGTGACTTTTCCTCGCACGCTATTATCCAGTTCTCCTTCGATTAAATAATCTGAGGGTCTCCATGCCATGGTTACCTTACAACTCCTGTTTCTATCATATTCATATAAGTACAGTTACTTATATAAGGATATGGATACTCAAGTAGATAGATTTTGGATAATTGGTAAAGCCTATTCCTGTGAAAAATCTATTCGAGCGTTTTAGTTCATTTTGTTTAAAGGCCGAGTACTTCATTGGTACATGTTCAAATCTAATCATTTATACACTCACGATGCTTTATCTGGCCTCAATCAACTTTCTGACGGCAGTATCGATATGGTTTTAACTTCGCCACCCTACTGGAATCTCAGAAACTATGGCGTCACGACTGAGAAGATATGGGGTGGCAAGCCAGGATGTAAGCATCTCTTCAATCAAACAGTCACACTCAAGAGAAAACGAACCGGCCACGAACAGTCTCATGTCGGCAACAATCAAAAGGGCCTGGACGGTTTCAATTATACATCGCGGTTTTGTTCCAAGTGTGGAGCATGGCAAGGCCAATTGGGACTAGAGCCAACTGTTGAAGGGTTTATCGATCACTTAATGATGATCTTTGACGAGGTTCAACGAGTTCTCAAACCCACAGGGACTTGCTGGGTTAACCTTGGAGACACCTATACCAAATCATCCAAATCACTGTCTTTGGTGCCCTTTCGTTTCGCCCAGACAATGACCGAACATGGCTGGTTATTACGTAATGTCATAATCTGGCACAAGCCCAATGCGATTCCATCATCGGTAAAGGATCGATTCACCGTCGATTTCGAGTATCTGTTCTTTTTTGCCAAATCCAAATACTATTACTTCAATCAACAATTCGAGCCCCTGCAAGAATCCAGTCTAAGGCGTCGACAATATCCCAGTAATCGCCCAGTCGACAGTCCCTATAGACATCACACTAACATCGACAAGATGCATCTTACTTCTCATGTCAAGGGCAGGAATCGTCGCTGCGTCTGGACTATTGCGAACAAACGTAGCAACGCCTCTCACTACGCCACCTATCCCATGGATCTCTGTGAGATCCCTATTTTAGCTGGATGCCCGAAAGAAGTATGCAAGCAATGTGGTTTACCGTCGACGATGAATTGCGGCTGTGATGCTGATTATACTGTCGGTGTTGTCTTAGATCCATTCATGGGTTCTGGAACGTCGGCAATTGCTGCCAAAAAAATTGGATGTGATTACCTGGGATTTGAACCCAATCCAGATTATGTGAAGATTGCGGAGAAAAGGATTGTGGACGTAACGCATAGGAAGGTACAGAGAATATTTTAATTGGCCCGTTCGACCAAATGATTGTTCTCGGTCAATGCAATAGAACATTCCCCTTCGAAAACCACATAGCTTCAATCACCAAGTCCCAAGCATTGCTTATTTAAGCTAATTGCATGACGATCAGTGATACTAACCACATAATCTAGAATCATCATTATATTTTCGTAGTGACTATTACTTTCAATTTTGCTGTACCCTCTATCCTTTAGAAATTTTGCCACTATTTTGGTTTTGCTTGACAACTGATATCCATTTGCAACTTCTGCGGCAGCATTGCTCATTGCACCAAACAAAGTTTCCATTAGATTATACGTGCCCAACTCAAGCAATATATTTTTAGGGTTCTTATAAATTCTATCAATCAATGCTTCTTCATTATACAGCTGCTCGACAACGGACCATGCACTAGACGGAGGTGCTTGGACATTATCAAGCAAACTCCCATTCAATTCACCATTCATTATTTGGTGGTAAACATCATCCTTCTTAAAAATCTCGATAGCTTCGTCAATAATACGACCAACTAATTTTCCTCGTATTAGCCCAATTTTTAATCTCGTTGATACAGTCTCACTTTTCAATAGACATTCATTATCACTTGAAAGTTTTAGGATGGGTCTAAATTTATTAATGATCAAATTTGCAGGCAATAATCCAATTGTTACAGCATCTTCAAGATCAAGGATCTTGTAACAAATATCATCCGCCGCTTCAACAAGATATGCAAGCGGGTGTCGAGCATATTTAACTGTGTTATCTCTTTTTCCTGAATCTAATCTTCTCATTTTCAATTTTTCAGCTACATCATGAAGAGCTTTTAGCTCAGTTTGAAAGCAACTGAATTTAGACTTCTCGGTTGCGTTTGAAGTCCATGGATATTTTAGTACAGCTCCCAACGTAGGATAAGTAAGACGCATCCCTCCATTACTCTCATAGAATTCTTTGTGGGTTAACACACGGAACGCCATCGCATTCCCGTCAAACTTCGTCAGATCTCTTTTTTGTTCCTCATTTATTTGAATTTTATTTCCAGATTCAAATAAGTCGACAAAGTATTCTTTTATTGCTTCCTCGGCTGCATGTCCGAATGGAGGATTACCAATATCATGAGCTAGGCATGCCGCTTGAACAATTTCACCTATATGTTCAGGTTTAATACCATCAGGTAGTGTTCTCTGTTCTTCAAGCCAATAACCAACCTTTACCCCCAAGCTTCGACCAACACAAGCTACCTCAAGACTATGTGATAATCTCGTATGAACATCGTCATTCTTCGTCAGTAAATGTACTTGTGTTTTCTGTCCTAACCGTCTAAATGAGCTAGAGAATGTTATCCTATCTATATCTATTTGAAATGGGCTTCTATCTTTAGAAAATGAAGCACTTCTATTCTCATACCTTCCAATAAATAGAAGCTTCCCCCATTGCTCACCATAATCCCCATCATTTACTTCGCTTCGCTTCCCCATTTCCATCTCCCATGTAAATGTTCACCTGTCAAAAACAACATCCCTATTCCCGCCATATTCCATCTTCTTATAGTTTATAGAGAAATTGTTAAATAATCAAAAACGTAATATTCATTTTAACCCTCACCAATAATGCCCCGATAATATTTAAGCAATAATGGTGAAAGCGGTTCAAACTTCTACTATTATTCCTCCGTTATAAAATGCCCCTGCAAAGCAACCATTGCCCTTCCTTGTTATGATTAAGTAGTTCTAGTCAATCGTTCTACCTTCCTAAGAATATTCATGATTTCGTTCAATTGCTCTTCTGGTGTTTTCTGGTCCGACATATAATTACAAGTCTGCACCATTTAAGTCATTTCAACTGATATGATCTGTTCAACGCAATAAGCGAAAATTATTTAAAGTTCATTGTTTTGTTTTTATCGTGAAGCTATGAAAGCATGATGTTCACTTAAAATAGAATCATCAACTTCTAGGCACCACCCAGACCGCGACAATGTTCTCATTGTTATGAGAACAGATCCTGCGCGGGCCGGTTGGGGCGTGGAAGTTTTAGTTCTATTTTAAGTCCAGGCCATTGTAGTGTTGTTGATTTGAGCACTTCAGTTCAATGCTTTTGTATCGCTTTGTATTCACATATACGATGAACAGAAGGAAAAATTATGATAGAGCGAAAGAGGTATTGCTGACAGATAAAACAATCTGCCCTGAAAACCGTGCGTTATGGAGTGAGTTCTTTGCATGGGAAGAGAGAAAACTGAAGCGGATAAATAATCTGTGTAGGCTCGACGATGCGACCTACAAAACCTTGAGAAAGTACGTCGGTCAATTTCGTAACGTCAATCAATGGTTTAACAACAAGCCCTGGCAAGATCTTACCAGGGAGGACATCCAGAGAGTTTACGATGATTTAGAGGATGGAGTTATCACCAATCGCTACGGTAAACCCTATGGAGATCGTAAATCCTATTACACCAAAATATTCAAGGCCAAACCCTTTAAGCTGGCAGGTAAGTTTGATATTACTGAGGAGGTCTTCGAGTTTTTCCGGCCTGTTGATAATTCTGAAGTCAACTATATTTCTTTTCCTGAGTTCAAGTCACTCACCATCGCGTCCCACACCGTTATTCATCGATTGCTATTGTGGCTGGCGTGGGATATTGGCGAGAATATTATGAGCCTTCTCCAATTGAAGAAATCAGACTTTAGACGCCAATTGAATCCCGACACGCAAGAGCCTGAGTACTTGGTCAACCTGCGGAAAGATACTTTGAAAAGGAGTCGTACCCCAAGGGTTGAATTAACCCTATTCACAGAAACGGTTGAACTATTAGATGTCGTGCTCAACAATCTATCTGACCAAGAATTTCTATTTCATTTTGGTCAAAGGCAAGCCGCCAAAATCATAGAGCAATGCGTAGAAACAACCGGAGTGAAATGTCAGCCGACAGGTAATCGACCAACCTTCAAGGTCCTAAGAAGCTCAATGTGCTGCTATTTACTTAAAGAGGGATGGAGAATCGAGGACGTCAATGCTCGCCTGGGACATTCACCAGGCAATTTAACCATGGTGACTCGCTACGCCAACTATTTAGTCCTCGACAAGCATAAACCCAAGAAATTGCTTTCGGACAATCAGCTCAGAGGAACGAAAGATGCATTGAATGATTCCAAAAAAGTCATTCAACGTTACGAGATGAAATTTATTGATCAGAAGTCTAGAATTGACACGCTTGAACAAAACAGGGAGCAAACCAGCATGTTAATCCAACAACTTATCAATAAAGTAGCAGGATTACAGAATTCCTTAGCAAGTACTAATAATGCATGCGTCTAAAACATACTCATAGATTCTCACAGTTATGCTTGTGTTTATGAGTATACAAAGTCACATTCCCAAAAACAGGGAGGTTTTGGTACAAATAATAACACGAGTTTGGCCTGGTTTATCTACTTATGGAAACCTTGCGGAGATAATGGTTATCGATGGCCTTAAGCTGGGAGAAAGTTGTGGCCAATGTTTCAAAATCCCGGTCGTTTGCCTTGAGGAAAACGAGTTATTTGATGATTGAACCATTGTTTAGACCGCCCAATCGTTTTTTTGAGAAGGTATGCTATATTTCTGTCGACACTTTTATTTTACTACCTATGGCAATAATCGTATTGACTGCTCGGAATTCCCCGTAAAGATCTGTGTAACTTCCCATGCCTTTTCTCGTGTGGAAATATCCGGGTAAGTAGGCTCGGCATCAATCCCCTTTTGGGCAAGTAAACGGGCAATCAACAGCCGGGCTTGCTGTGCCTCATTGGCTGCTTGGCCCACTAAACGCATAGACTCCTGTGGCGAGTGGAATCCCATACCATTCGAGGCTGAGATATAGTCCCAACGGAACTGGGCATGCCGCACTAGCTTGCGTGCAGGGGCCAATTGCTCATCCGAACATCCGGCCTCTATCCCTGCACCAATGTCAAAGTGGGCCTTAACAATGGCGTCCTCCGCATCGAGTGTCGCCTTTGCCACCTTGTCTTGAATGGTTTCTACTCGTTGACGTATTTCCTTCTCACTCCAACGGTGACAGACCGTACAACTATTGGAGATGTCCAACAAGGGGCTCTGAACATGGTGGTTGGTGAATTTCACCCCACCTTCGCTTTTGTATGGCATATGACAATCTGCACAAGACAATCCCGCATAAGCATGTACTCCCGTCTCAAACAGTTCCCAATCAGGATGTTGGGCTTTGACAATGGGCGTCTTTGAGATCGGATGCACATAATCTGCGAAGTCAATTTCATCATAATAAGCAATCATACCCTCAGCCCCTGTGCCTTTGTGCCAGGGAAAGGTCAGGTAGTTCTTAGGATCTTTCTTAAAGTAGTATTCGACGTGGCACTGAGCACAGACCAAGGAACGCATCTCCTGGTGCGTAGCCTTATCAATATCTCGTCCCATGGCGGCAAATCCTTCCCGCAAACCAGGACGAGTGATGCGAAGATTCATCGTTTTAGGATCGTGGCAATCCTGACAGCCAATAGGATGATTGATCTGGGGCTTGAGATCATAAAAATTAGACGCATAGAACTCAGCCACACCCATTTCATTCATTAACCGGGGAACGTCAGTACTCTTACAGGTCATGCAGGTTCCCGCCATAAAGTCTGGCTTGATACGGGCAGTTTTCTTGACATCCTCAACGGCATGATAGTGACCTCGCGCCTGCAGGTAATCCTTACTGAAACCGTATCCGGCAAACAGTATCACCTGCAGGGGATCTTCGTCGAGATAATCGCGTGGAAAAGATCCACCGTACTTGGTATGGGTGGTATCGTCAGCCGTAAGGGCGTAGGACTCATGCTCACGGGGATAGTTACGGCCCCATACCGTGTTGTCGGGTTCCCAATCGGCAATAGGCTGCAAAACCATGCTGGGACGCTGCGACTCCCAACGCCGTTCCATGATACTGGTCGCCAACAACCCTAAAAGCACTACAGCCAACACCACCAAAACCAGAATTGCTCCACCGGCCCATAGGGGTAAAGGTGCCTTACTCACTGCTTGTTTTTCTTTATCCACCATAATGACTTCCCTTCTACTTCATCCAATCCAGACCAGCACTGGGCAACTTAGGTCGTAAAACTTCTGGTGATGCGGAAAGGCTGTGAACCTTGCCATGAATATTACTATGACAATCCCAGCACTTTCGCTCTGACACTTCAGCCAATCGCACCATGGCAAACTGATCACTGTGACAATGCAAGCAATTGGCCTGCACCACCGGTACGGCTGCAGGGGATAACTTAAGGACTTGCGGTTCTATACGTAGAGTAAAAACTGCTGAATGCTTCATCCCATCCTTGCCTTTAAAGGCCCACTTCGCTACGAGATTACTGTGAGGGACATGACAATCCGTACAAACCGCGGCAGTGGCGTGGCTGCCTCGTTTCCAGGTTGCGTAGGCATCGGTCATCACATGGCAATTCATACAAGTCTCAGGTGCATCAGAGAAGTAGGAGACCATGTTTGAAATGCGGACGATGACCACTGCCAGTCCCAAGGCAACACCCCCGACGATGACGAGACTTAATTGTAATCGCCTTGACCAGGATTTCCAGATTCGTTTAATCCACTGAACCAACATCGTTTGCCTCAATAATTTGGATCTCTATATCCCTAGCAGAACCTAAACTCAAAGTCAACGAGAAAGCCCTGTTTGGAACCAACAATCAATAGAAAATTTAACAGTGACAGTCACTAGACGTTTCAAGTCTCAAACACCTCAAAGGGTAAAGGTCTTAAAGGCCAATTGTCTGCCTGTGTTTGTCTTGAATATCCTATTGATTCTTTCTTTCCACTGATCGTGTGACATGGATAGCGACTCATCCTGCAGATTCACCAACCAATCCGCATCCCAGATCACTCGAAACTCCAAGGTGTCGATTTCTTTGGCACTATGATGGTTCGCTATAATCTTGATGATGTGCTCAATCGTCTGCTCGTCTAAATCAAAGTTTTGGAGGATATCCCGTGCAATGGGAGGACCTTCGATTTCCTGGTACTTCCCAGCCGCAGATCCATATTTTTGTTCTGCTTGATGAATACCGATATCATGCAATATTGCAGCTGCATTCACGACCAGAGAATCACCTCCTTCAACGGACTGAATCTGTTCAGCATAGTCCAAGACAGACAGTGCATGATTGATTCGTTTTTGATCTGAGCCAAAGACTATCCTCATTCTATTAACCAATTGTTCACGAGTTTTTATCATATCTATTCGTTATCCCTTTTGTACTTGATCCCATCAAAGGCTTCTTGGATTTTTTCGTATGACCAATCATGGACGTTATTCGGCAACATGGGGGAATTAAGCAATTGTTCCATTACCGAACTGACCGCTTCGATAGGTATATCAGCTACTAGTTGAGCAAAACGTGGATGACGCCCCATTCTCCCACCGACCAGCAGCTCAACGCTTAGCTCACTCGCCTCAATCAATTCCGAAGAGCAGGTGTTTAAGCAAAGGCCACACCCAACACATCGCTGTGGATCCCAGGAGACGTTATTCTCGTGAATCTTGATAGCCGTTTCTTTACAGGATGTACTGCAAGTCCCACAGCCAGAGCAACCCGGCAAGAAACGACTAGGTTTTCGGCGGACGATTAATCCTAATGTCTTGATTTGAGGTAAACTACAGGCATTGGGACAACCAGCAATTCCAATCCGTAATCGCCGATGTGCCTGAGAGGTGGTCGCGTCGGTTTTCCTGAGTTGTTTTATAAATTTGGAGCTTAAAACAACCTGCTTAATGTTCTGAAACAGCTTCGGTTCATTGATTAGGCTGAAACGGCAATTGGCTTCGATTCCCCGACAAACACTGAAGTCAACTAGATCATGTTTAGAGGTTTCACTTTGAATAGCATTTCGCTTCATACTGCTTCCTATGACGAATGCACTGTTTTCCCGCGGCAATCTTATTAACCAAGAGCATATGCAGGAGATCTCACATCTTAAGAGACCTCCTGCTAAGTCTACTATAATTCACTCTCACCACTAGGCTGCACTGGTGCCCAACATTTGGGCCAGATCCCCCTCGACCGTTGCCACCGGAGCAATCTTGAATTTCTCGACCAGCACCTTGAGGACTTCAGGACCGATGAACGCAGGTAGCGACGGTCCCAGTTTGATATTCTGAATGCCGAGATGCAGCAGTGTCAGCAGAATACAGACAGCCTTTTGTTCGTACCAACTGAGCACCATACTCAATGGCAAATCATTAACACCACAGTCAAACGCTCCGGCTAGTGCCACGGCAATCTGAATGGCAGAGTAGGCATCGTTACACTGGCCAATATCAAGTAGTCGGGGAATACCGCCAATGTCCCCGAATTCCATCTTATTGAAGCGGTATTTACCGCAAGCCAGGGTTAGGATGACGCAGTCATCCGGGACGGCTTGAGCAAAGTCAGTATAGTAGTTACGTCCCGGTTTGGCTCCATCACAGCCGCCCACCAGGAAAAAGTGCCGGATCTGTCCGGCCTTAATAGCCTCAATGACCTTGTCAGCCACACCCAATACGGCGTTGCGGGCAAAACCAATGGTAATGGTTTGTTCGGGGGCATCAGCCGTAAATCCTTCAGCAGCCAAGGCGGCCTCAATAACAGGAGTAAAGTCCTTATCGGCAACATGAACAACACCAGGCCAAGCGACGAGTCCCGTGGTAAAGATACGGGCCTTGTATGCCTCGGTCGGCTTCTGAATACAGTTGGTGGTCATCAGGATCGAACCGGGAAAGGCTTCAAACTCTTTACGCTGATCTTGCCAGGCCCCACCATAGTTACCGACCAGGTGTTTGTATTTCTTTAGTTCCGGATAGGCCAAGCACGGCAACATTTCACCATGCGTGTATACATTAACACCCTTGCTTTCAGTCTGTTTGAGGAGCAATTCCAAATCCTTAAGATCGTGACCGCTGACCAGGATGGACTTGCCTTTAACCGGTGAAACCTTAACCTGCGTCGGTTCAGGATGTCCATAGGACTCGGTATTGGCCTGATCCAGCAGTTCCATCACTCTCAGATTGACTTCGCCTGTCTTAAGGGTCATCGCCACTAAGGCATCGACATCACGGGCCTCAGGGGTGGTCAGAAAGTTAAGGGCTTCATGGAAGAAGGCCAAAACGTCATCGTCACTATAACCCAGCACCATCGCGTGGTCCATATAAGCGGCGGTACCCTTGATGCCATAGGTAATCAGTTCTTGCAGACCACTGACATCCGGGCCTAGCTGTTCTAGACGCTTGGCAATGCCGTACGTCTGGCCCATTTGAGCCATCTCGCTACGGGTCTGTGGATACTGCCAAGATGAGAGCGTTTCAATGGGCTCAGCAGCCTTACCTTGGTCCTGACAGGCCTTTTCGTAGAGACTCTTAGCCGTAGAAAAGATCCCTTGTCCTTTGGTAATAATCTCTTCGACTCGGTCCGCATCGAAATTGACATTGGTCACGGTCGTAAACAATGCCTCGACAATGTACCGATCTACCGCAGTATCTTTCACCCCCAACTGACGGGCTCGATGCGCAACCATGGCAATCGCCTTGCTGACATCAACCAGGCAATCCTGCAAATCTGCGGTAGTATCATCCTTACCACATACACCAATTTTAGTACACCCCTTGCCCCCGGCAGTTTGTTCGCATTGATAACAAAACATAGCAACTCCTTTCATTCGATTAGTCTAATCCGTTCCCTGCATGGAAATGGAATAATTCGACTTTTTCAATCACTTTATGACTTTTTTTCAGTCTTCCACAGAAATGGCCTCAGCCGGGCAGCTCTCAGCGGCCTCTCGACAACTCGCTTGGGCATCATCAGGGACTGGGTCCGCAATAACCTCCGCGATGTTCTCATCGTTCATTTTAAACACTTCAGGACAGATGCCCTCACACAGACCACAACCGACACAGGCGTTTTTGTCTACTTTAGCTTTCATGGTTATTCTTCCTGACTCATCAAACATTCGATGGTTTAATTCAATTGATTAACCTTTACCTCCAAACCCTGGGCCTTGGGAAAAAGGATGTTGTTTTCCAGATGGATGTGTTCATGGAGATCCTTTTCCATGGCCTTGAGGCCCTCAAACAGTGCGACAAATGTCAGGCAAGCATCTTGAGGTAACGAGTAGTTATTTGTGGCCTGTCTCATCTGGGCCAGGAAATCCCCTGCGACATCATGCTCATGTTCCATCTGACGAATGGGATTGCCTATCGTTCCACAGTGCATATCCGGTGTTGGACCGTGGCCCTGCTCGAATGCCTCCATCTGGCGAATCAAGGGAAACAGGATCTGTTCTTCCTTGGCCAAGTGCATTTCAATGTCCGTTTTGAGCGAGATAAAGCTCTGTTTGATTTGTCCCAGCATCTCTCCATGATGTTGACCATGGGCTTGCAGCGTTTTGTCGAGCAAAAGAGCCAGGCGTGGCAACTGTTCTTTCATGAACACATGATGGGTGTTCTCGATGTGGTTCACCAATTCAGTCAATGCAACCAAATTCCAATCGTCCATAGAGGCTGTCTCGTGATCGGTTGTTGCCAGAGCTTGATCTAGATCCGACAGAACCTTGTCAATGGAAAGACCGGCTTGTTCGATGGCATGTCCCAGTGGAACCTTACCACCACAGCAGTAGTCAATACCAAGTGTTTCCAGCGTGATTCGCGTTTGGGGATACTGAACCACAATGTCTTTGACCGTCATATTTTCAGTGAGTTGAGTATTCATGTTATTTCCTTTCATGGGGAATATCAATTCTGGGGTGCTGTAATCATGGTTCTTAGAGATTGCCAAAACGCCCCACCTTCTTTTTCCAGATCAAATTCATACCCGCTTAACCGCCAGCGAGTCACAATAAAGCGTAACGACCCCATGATGATCCGAGCGAGGTCCTTGACTGGAACATCACGCCGGCACTCTTGCCGTCCCTTTTTGGACCGTAGCAGCCGTATGATGTTCTCTTGCACGGTATCCATGATGCGAGAGACACGCTCGGATAACCGAGGATCGTGACGAAATAACTCTTCAGAGAACACTACGGATGCCATAGCGGGCCGGGTCGAAAAGTTATGGAACACCCGCTTATAGACCGTTTCAATCTGATCTAAAACAGAATCATCTTTATTCAAGTCCTGTGAAAACAGCTTACCCATGTTGGTCTCAAGTCGGTCCAAAATTGCCACCAGAATGTCCAACTTACCCTTAAAGTGTCGATACAAGGCTGGTTCGGAAATCCCTACGGCCTCTGATAGGTTCTTGGTCGTCAAAGCCGAGATCCCTCCTTCTGAAATAAGAGTGATCGCAGCATCGACAATTTGCTCACCTCGTGGTGTCAAGGACTCCATTACGATTTCTCCAACATAGGTTGCTGTTGTTGACATTTGTCTCTTTGAACCTCAAAACAGGGCTCGCCATCAGCTTTGTTCTTGGGACAGGTGTCCTGGCATCGATAACAGATCTCATTGGTTAACGTGCCGTCTTCAAAGTAATCCTTGAGATTATTCAATGTGGTATGGGCAATATTATGCAGGGCCTCATGGGTAAAGAATCCCTGATGCGAGGTCACCAATACATTGGGGAAGGTCAGTAATCGTGCCAGGACATCATCGGCGATCATTTCTATCGATCGGTCCTCAAAGAAGTAATCACTTTCTTCTTCGTAGACATCCAGACCGGCAGCACCTACTTTGCCCGATTTTAAACCATCGATCAGGGCCTTGGTGTCTATGAGTCCACCACGCCCGGTATTGATCAGCATCACCCCATTTTTCAAGGTCGGGATCGTTTCAGCGTTAATCATATGACGGGTTTCTGGTGTCAATGGACAATGCAGGGAAATGACATCGGAGCGACGATATAATTCAGCCAGGTCCACAAAGGTAATCCCCTGCTCTTTTGCATAGGATTGATCAGGAAAGGGATCATACACCAAGACCTTCATCCCGAAACCCTGGAGAATATTGATCAAACAGCGTCCGATCTGACCCGATCCCACCACACCCGCAGTCTTGCCATGCATATCGAAACCCTGCAAGCCATTGATGGAGAAGTTACCTTCCCGCACTCGGTAGTAGGCTTTGTGGATCTTCCGATTCAAGGAAAGAATCAGAGCCGCTGCGTGTTCGGCAACTGCATAGGGTGAGTAATTGGGGACCCGTACCGCATGGATACGGCCAAAAGCGGCATCAAAATCCAGATTGTTATATCCGGCACAACGCAGGGCTATCATGTGGATACCATGATCCACCAAATGATCAATCACCTCTCTATCGAGGGTATCGTTAACAAAGGCACAAACCGCATCAAACCCCTGTGAAAGTTCTACGGTATTTGCATTGAGATGAGTTTCAAAATAGGTAATATCAAAGTTAAACGCCTCATTGGCTTGATCGAACGACCGCCGATCATAGGGCTTGGCGTCGAAAAAAGCGATTTTTAGGACTCTATTATTCATGGCAACGTTCTTATAAGGAGATTACGTTAGTTAGTATTCACTAACCTACGAAAGTATACCTGACTTTTCAATACATGGTTCACATTTTTTACAAAAAATTTATCCTGGGTTCGTCGCTATTACAACATATACAATGGTGCTCATGGAAACACCTAAAGAGCACCATCACATTAAAGCCAAAAGCAAAATCTGCGGCATTTTGTCCTACAACAACGACACCTGCAATCCCACAAGGCCGATTTCAGTCAAATCATAAGCACCTCTGTGGAATCCCTGTCTCAATACGCAGAGGCAAAAACTGTGTGCTCCTACATCGGGGTGGGTGATGAAGTTTCGACAACCGCCCTGGTACATAAGGCATTAGCACAAGGCAAACGAATCGCCGTGCCTTATGTACATCATCACCACCTGCGTCTTTACTTTTTGCGCAACATCAAAGACCTTGAACCAGCCTTGTTTGATCTATTGGAAACCCTGTGAAGCGGCGGACCCAACCAGGCATGGAGATTGACCCTGCTGAAATTCGATGTTTTCTGGTTGAAAAGGGAGCATTGGGGTCATGTAAAAGGTTGCTATGATGAACCGTTACGTAAAGCGTCTCCTCTCGCCCACAAAATCGAACTCTGTTTTACTTGCCAAATTATAAAAGACATCCCAATGCTCGATCATGATATATACATGATCATAATCCCAAGCCACACCCTGAAAAAGGGAGGTATGATTGAATTGCTTTTGGGTATGGCTTGGGATTATCTGCTTATGGAACCCTTGGGGACTGAGCAGGCAGGTCACTTGCATCGAAATGTTCAGCGACACAGGCCTCGGAACAAAACAATAATGTTTCATCCGACGGCACGAAGCCCCGGTGGCCAATAACACCCCTCTCGATACGAGTGGCGTCACAACCTAATTCCAGGTTTTTCAAGCAGTTTTCGCATTTGTTTTTATTTGCCATGCATAAACAAATCATTTTTGTTTTAAATCAGATGAACTGATTCGGTCCAGAGAATGCGTTAATCTTGTATATCATTGCCTGCTTAGCTACAATTGATTGTATTTCCGACATCTTTATAAACCCATAATTGTTACTATCATTTAGTAATTACATATGGTAGAGACCTCTATGCGAGTCTCGGGCGAATCAGTTCATTTTTGATAAATGACCCATTCGTTCATATTTAACCAATTGGCTCAACGTGGACCGCAAAATGACGGTTCGCAGGAGTAGCATTGACCGGTTAATGCATCAGACAATTTGAATGATGCACATGAATGGATAAGTAAGAATGATAATCGCAGGAAAATCCTGCTCTCAATGAATCAACCACTTACATCAAATCAACTAAGTAGAAAGACGGGGATCCCCAGGGATACTTGTAGCTATATCCTTGGCGATTGCCTTGGTAGAGGGATCTATCGTTGTCTTAATCCAACAGCGTCAAGTAGTCGCTTGTACTATTTGACTGAGTATGGATTTGAACTTAGGAAGCGTTTTGGTCGTGATGACAAGGTTGATATAGATAGCGTGGACTGGAACTTATATGGCTGGGCCTGCTTTCGGCACAGAACTCCTGTTTTGAAGGCTGTCAGTGAGTTGATGTCGCCGCCTATGATTTATCATCGATTACGAATGAAAAATGAGAAACTTCGGATTAGCCGAAACAATGTGACTGATATTATTCGGTTGCTTCATCAGCGGGGATTAATTGAGCAGGTATATGTAAAAAAGCATAAGCATCCCTGGTATCAGTTGACGAAAAAGGGTCAGCGAATTCGAGAATTGCTTTTGTCAGCAGAGGTGCTGTCTCATGGAAAGTAAAAAGACTGCGTCACAGTCTTTGGAGGAGATGGCAAATTCAATTGTTAACAGGCCAGATGGTGATATCCCTGGAGTGGAGAAAATACTCAAACAGGATATAGCTATGACACTTGAGCACCTATCGAGACACAGAAACCTTCACAGAAATCATCTCCGAAGACTACTCAATTCTGAATGTTACATTTGTACTGAATTGAAAGAGGTATACCGGCGTACACCGATTAAATCATTGGATCCTCTTCCAGATCGTGCAAGGCTTAGAAAACAGTTGCAGAAGGTTGAGGAGGAAAGGTGTAGGTTGTCTATTGCTTACGAAGAAGGATTACAGAAGCTTCACGGCAGACTCGTTGAATTGACTCAACAATGGGAAAGAATTGCTATTTGATTTAGTTGCTATCGGCTAAAAATTTGATTTGACAAATCATCCAGTTGTTGTTGTGGCATCGATCAGGTCTATCCCACCTTGATTATCATATTTTGTATAAAGTCAATTGATCAGTTAACTTAATATGAATGTTTTTGTTTCTCTTGAATATCCCTATTATTTATTGGTTTTGTCTTGACCAATCATATTACCTGTTGTTAGCCTTATTTCTCAGTTTTTACTGGACAGATAGCTACATAATCTAATTGATATTAACTCGTAATTCCCCATCAGCTTGCTGTGGGGATAAAACTTATTAGTGTGCGAATCTTTTTTTGTTTATGGTTCGGAAGTCGGCGCATTGTGCTTACGATGTTCACTATCATCTCGTCGTCGTGATGAAGTATCGAAAGAATGTTTTGAGAGACGAAAAGTACATTTCTTATTTGTGTAAGGTTTTCGGTGGCGTTGCTGAGCGGTTTCCCGAGATAAAGCAGGTTCTTTGGGGAGGTGGACTTTGGAGCGACGGAGGGTTTGTAGGAACCGTCGGGGAGACTGCGGATTTGGAAAAATTGAAGCGTTACATTTACAATCAAGGCAAGAAAGTTTACGACTTAAGTCAATTCGTTAATTGATACCCCGTTGCTTGCGGCGGGATTGTTCATTTAAGTATATTTTGGTTGCCCATGGCTATTATATATAATTATGATCCCTCGATAGATTACTGGATATAAATTCAGAGGATAGGTTCTGGTGTTTGGTTATATTATAATACTAATCATGTCTGGGATGCTTATATTTGCCTTCGCCAATAGGAGTAATTCTCCATTGGACTATTTTGTTGCGAGTAGACAATCTAGTTTATTTGAGCTTACTTGCTCTTACCTATCAACCAATATTGGAGGAGGTACAATTGTCACTTTAGTTTCAATAGCATTCATAGGAGGGTTTGCTGCATTGTACGTCGGAATCAGCTACTCTTTTGGTTTTATATTGCTATCTCTGTTGGCTCAAAAAATTAAGAGTATTTCTGACAAAACTGGGATTGTGTCGATTCATCAATATAGCTATTATTTCTATGAATCGAAAAGAATTGAATTGGCAGTTTTTTTCATTACAATTCTATCGTATTTCCTATTTTTATGTGCTCAATTACTAGCCATTTCATATTTTGTGGCTTCATACATGGATATAAATCTGTTTATATCCATATTAATTTCCACACTATTCATTGCAGCATATAGCCTAATGGGCGGATTAAAGGTTGACATCAGAACTGACATTTTGCAGACGTTTCTAATTGTTGGTACTATCGTCATATTGTTAGCTTATATGATAGCATATCGTGTGACTGTGGATTTTAGTAAACTTTCATTGTCTCAATTCACTGGTACTGCATACAGAGGTTACAGTTTCATTATTGTCACATTTCTCTTACTCGGTCCATCGCTTATCGTAAGTATGGACATGTGGCAAAGAATTCTCGCTGCAAAAGACATTGCTACTGCCAAAAACAGCCTGCGATGTTCATCTGTCATGATTTTACTTGTATTTTCATTTTTTACGTTTATTGGTATTGCAGCATATCAAAACAATAGTAATATTGTACCTGAAATGGCATTGATCGAATTCACAGGTCAATTTCCCGTGTTTGCACAACTGACAGTTATTATTCTGGCTTTTGCTAGCATCACATCTACGGCAGACAGTCTCCTAGTGGTTCTGGTTACGTCTCTTCTACACATCCTTCCTGCGAGGAAATATCAACATAATATTTCCTTTATCAGATTAACCACTTTTTTTGTAGCAATGTTCTCATCTATTGTTGCTATAGCTGCAAAGAGTATTATCCCAGTCGTCATTAACGCCTTTCTTAGTGTGTCCTTGTTAATTCCTACTCTTATATTTCCACTTATTGGTTTTGTCCATGAACGTGCAGCGTTCTATAGTTTGGTTGTTTCAGTTTTACTAGGACTGTTCATGCTGTTTGTAATTCCAGACATTGCGTTCGTTCCTTCTTCGATATCAGCGTTTGTTATCTATTTTTCTATTTATGGATTAAGCAAGAAATTTAGTGTCGATGAATACAATGATTAAGTTTAAGATA
Organism: Sedimentisphaerales bacterium; assembly: GCA_963662565.2. Classification (GTDB taxonomy): domain Bacteria; phylum Planctomycetota; class Phycisphaerae; order Sedimentisphaerales; family Anaerobacaceae. Next base: position 220,422 of record CAXXXG010000027.1, read on the forward strand.
TCAACAGATCTTTTTGCATCTAGTGACTACTATAAGCTTAGACACCAGGTTTATTGTGAAGAATTAGAAGTTCTTCCAAAACATCCCGATAATGTCGAGATAGATGAATTTGACTCATCTTTAGTATCAATTATGGCCTATGACAACACCAAGTGTGTTGGAGGAGTCAGAGTAATTTATTCTGAAGACCATGGAGATCGACTGCCAATTACAAATGCATTAAGAGGTGTAAGGGAAACGAAGAACACAGTTGAAATATCTCGAATGGTAATTGATAAACCCTATAGGAAGAATATAAAAGTTTTCTCAGGGCTATTGTGTCTTAGTTTAATGGACATATACAATTCGACCAAAGCCTCCTTTCTTGTAGTTGATACTGCAATAGAGCCCTTGACAATTCCATTCGGCTGTAAACATCTCTTAGTTAGGCTCGGTTTGAGAGAGTTAGTATATGGATATTTTGATGATAAATTTAATGTTTATGGTGCAATTTATGGAGAAAATCTTATTGCATTGTCTTCGACATATGGAAAGGTCGAACGACTATGGAACAGGATTAAAGGAGTTTCGGAATGACTATGAAACTTGATCTTGGTGACTTCACATCGGCACCATTAATTATTCACATTGCTTATGGTGCTATTTTAAGTGCAAGTATGCCTTGGATACCTCATCTAGTTAAAAAACCAGACTCTAATATAGATCTGAATAGTTTTATAATGGGACTCTCCCTAGTTATTTTATTCATTAGCAGTTGGATTACAAGTTCAACTGTTTTACTAAAAAGATATCCGTATTTTTCTGGCTACCAACATAGTTTTAAAAATATCTGCATAGATATGACAAGAATTGTAGTTGAATTCCTAGCGATAATGTTTCTTGGAATTGCACTATATTTGTCAACTCAGAATGTTCAATACTCTGTAAATGCCTTCTTAAAAGTTAATCCAATTCTCTTTATATTTCTATTCTATTTGGATACTACGATCTGGAATGTGCTTACTTTTTTTATATTTGGATGGAAAAAAGCAAATAATGAGGCACCAGATAAAAGTGAGATGCCGATTTCACTACCCAAGTTAGATAAAGCGTTAATGTGTACTAAGGTGTTTCTGGCCATAGTAATTGTTATAGTTTCTGGAACACACTATTTCAAAGAAACAAAGCCTTCTGGCGCTTTATTTGTCTTATTTTTTTTAAAAATTTTAGCTGATGTTTCATACGCATCTACATATGTTGCGAATACTTACAATTCCTCTAGAAGTTCTATTATTCAAATGCCATAAGAATGGATGCCAAGCTATAACAGGGGCCAATTGCATATATTTAAATACTTTCATACCTGTGTAATACAATGGAAGATTTTTATACTGCACACAACAATAAAGATCCTCCAAGCATAAGACCTAAGCAAATTATAGAACGTACATACCTAAAGTATGGTTTAGTAGGTGCAACTTTGGGAGCATTCACTTCATGTTGTATGGACAATCCTTTATGTATCTCGACTCTTGAGGGTTTTTGTGCGGGGATCACCTTCTCGGGATATCGTTTAGGCTTGTTGTATGATAAATATAGTAGAAATAGTGAGAGATCCGTATCCTCAGAATTTTAAAAAAAGAAGAAGAATGCTGGGGTTCTTCTTAAACTCGGTTCCTTATACAAGAAGACTATCCTTTCTGCTATACACAATTGTGAATCAAATTAAGTATAGAAAGGAGGATTCTCACGGTCAGAACAAGAAGAAAAACCGATGTAGTTTCCTTCCACCTAAGTTCATCCCATATAAATCACTCCATCCTATCTCTCACATGAACACAGCCACCCTCCTCAACAAACTCCCCCTAGTCCCTGCAAAAGTGAAAGCCTGGCGTCGAATTCGAGATACGAGCGATCCCGATATGGTTAATCTGATCGACGAGGAAATCGCTCACCAAGCCTACCAACTCCAAAGGTATTTCAAAAAAAAACTCCTTATATCCCTGCCTCCACCGACGCTGATTAAGGGCAAAATCAAACAGGGAACACCCCGAACTCATGTAAAACATCGGTATCTTTGGCTGATCTGATGCCCGAAGACCAAATGTCGCCTTTCTGATTCTCACCCCATCTCCAAATCCAATCCCTCATCAACCAAATACTCATCCTTTAGCACAATCATAATTCTGGACATCCCCAACAACCCCACCCTAGCCAAATTCTGTTCAACCTTCTTCAAAGCCTTCTCATTCACCGCCACCACTACAACCTTTGAGCATCCAAACATCAAATCCGCCATCACATTCTTAACAACATTGGAATTTCCCGTCTCAATCTCAACCGCAACACTCTCCTCATTCCTTGTCGCATACAAATCAATCCGCCCATTTCTTCTCTCAAATTCCTCACGTACCTCATAGCCCGCTCTTCTTAATCGTCGAGCATAAAATTTCTTCCAATACGCGTGCACAATTGACTCGTTACCATAGACAACAACCTTCTCAAGCAATTCTCTACCCTTCTCTGTTAACGCCAAAACGGTTTTCCGAGTCTTACCAACCTCTACAGTTTTCTCTGTCAGCAATTCCCTTTCAATCAAACGTTCCTTAACCTTATGCCCAACAGCCAAGCTAAAACCCAAGCTCTTATATCGAGTCTGCACACTGTCCTGCGAATAAAGACTAACATCCTTCAACAACGCTAAGGACTTCTCATCGAGCCCCTCGGGATCATCATAAATACTCACCATTTCTTGTGGCTTAAATAACACTTCTCCGTCGGTTCGAAGGTAGCTTCTCAAAACATCATCGCTTACCATCCCCTTCTTTACATCAACCAAAGGAAACTTCACTAGGAAGGGTCTAGTCCACTGGTCCTGAAGTTTTACAATCCCCCACCCCGTCGGCAACACACTAAAGCACTGTCTATCCTCACTTGCTACCAACGAAAATATCGCGGCCTTGCTGATGTCACCAGGAGATTTCTGATTCAAGCAAATCGTGGTATACACATTGCCAAGAACTGTTGTTGAAATCATACTCGGCTGCTGGTCAATAATAACAGTACTAATCCCAATTTCTCGACACTGCCGAAGCAGCATTTCCATGGTTGTTTCTTTTTTTCTAGCCCCCTGATAAAAGACATGATGTGCCTCCTCAACAAAAACAACCAGTCTTAATTTCTCCCGTATACTATCTCCTATTCCCGATTGATATACCCACAGCACCAGCAACGGAATGATAAATTCTTTGACATTTTGTGACAATGAATCAAGTTCAATAATCGTGTTTTGATTGAACAGCTTTTCAATCATTGAATCCTGAGAGCTTTTTGTTGTCGCTATGCTAGAGAGTTCGATGCTTTCCAATGCCCTTTTAGCTGTTATCTTCCAGTTATTAATTCTTTGGTTGGATTCTGCACTGTCTAGCTTTTCAATAATCTCACATACCAAGGGATTTTTGTTGCCTTCTTCGTAACATCTAGAAATGGCTTTTTGTAAAACACTTTTCGCTCCATCTCCAAGAGTATACGCATCACTTAAAACGTCAATGACATGCGTTAAGTAAACATTCGGATCTTGCCCTCTTGGCACAACGAAAGGATTGAATACAAATTCTGACAGATTCCTTCCGGCAGTATAAATGTTTACTTTGGAATTCAGGTTTGGTAAAAGATGCCGTGCTGTTCTTTTCCAGTCTAAATACAAGAATGGAACATTTCTTTTTATGAGTTGCAGTAGTAAATGAAACGAGATGTTTGTTTTCCCGGCACCCGACCTTCCGAAGATTGCCATGTTCTGCATCAACTCGAATTTCGAAATACCAAAGTTCCATTTCTCTTTTTCGTAAAGAACCCGTCCAAGTTCAATCGTCCCTTTCGATTTCTTCTCCGGGGGCAGTGAGAGCAGTATTTTTCGCTCAAAGTTTCCAAGGTTCTGATATGCGAGAAGCAGTATCTCATTTTCAATGAGTGTCTTTAAATCGGGATCAGCAAATGCCCTGCTCTTCATTAATTGATCGATCCTCTCGGGCATGAGGGGACGAAGCTTCTTTGCAATCGTTTCTATATTCATCCATGATCAAGCAAAATGAAGTATTTAGGGATTGAACTGATTTGCGTTCTCGTCGATGAATACATGTTTGATGAAATATCCTCGACGCTGTTTGAAATACCATTAGGGTGTCGAGCGAAACGGTGTAAATACCATCAAGGTCTAGAGCGAAACAGGCAAAATACCCTGTGAAAAACCATTGGAATACCTTCGTGATTCCCCTGAAATACCAAGGTATTCCACGCTTTCGCCCCTCAGATAAGGGTATCTGGGCGTGATATTGCGTCTACATGTAACCAACTGACTGTGCATTTCTATCCCGCGACAGGGGATAACATTAGTGATTCAGGTATAAAGTCAATTGATGAGCCACCAGAATCAGCCGAGCAAAAACAGGTCTGCAAAATGAAATGATCATCAATTGGGCTTACATATGGGGGGAGCAAACCGTAGATGTTGTTTTTGCGATCGACTGTTCCAGTGGCAATTTAATCGTAAATTGAGTACCCTGATCAGGTTCACTGATGACAGTTAACTCTCCGTGGTGTTTGTTGACAATGATATCGTATGAGACACTCAGTCCTAACCCTGTCCCTTTACCTGTAGGTTTGGTGGTAAAGAAGGGATCGAAAATATGCCCCTGCACTTCAGATGACATCCCGGGACCATCATCTGCGATGATACAAGTCACATGAGAATCGTCACAGGTTGTCGTTATAGTAATTGTTCCTCGCTCAGTACTGTCAGAATATTTAATGGCCTGGGCGGCATTGACAATAATGTTGAGTAGAACTTGATTGATCTGGCCTGAATGGCAAGAGATCGGGCGTATGTTACCAAGTTCTAGCTCAATATCGGCGTCATATTTAATGGCATTTCGTCCAACAACCAATGTAGCCTGAATACCTTCATTAATGTCGAAGAGTTCAAATTCCTCACTTTGATCGATGCGTGAGAAATCACGCAGGTTCTGTACGATGCTGGTTACTCGGTCAAGGCCCTCTGACGATTCTTCAAACAGTTGATCGATGTCCGTAAGAACAAAATCTATTTTATTACGTTCTAGAGCTTCACAGATTTTTTCTGCGCATTCATCAACGACATGACTTTGTCCTTTTTCCAAGCCACTAGCAAGTTTTTGATTGAGTACCAGAATCTGTTTAATCTTAGTCATATAATTTTGTAGAGAATCGAAATTGCTAGCCGTAAATCCAACCGGGGTATTGAGTTCATGAGCCACACCTGCAGCAAGTTGTCCAATAGAGGCTAATTTCTCACTTTGGACGATCTGTGAACTCATTTCTTTAAGGTTACTACAAGCTTCTTCTAGTTGCTTATTGGTCTCTTTAATCACTCGTTCCGATTCTTTTCGTTCCGTGATGTCAATAAAACTATCAATGAGGTACTCTATGCCGTTCCAAGAAACCTTAGAGACGCTCTTCATGATGGAGATCTCACGACCATCAGGCCTTTCTAAGGTATGTTCACTTTGATAAAACAGGTCGTCATGACCATCGAGAAGACAATGTCCAGAAGAACTTCCACAGAGGAGGCCACAACAGTTGTTATTGATTAGCTGTTCGCGAGATATTCCCAGGATGTCCACGGCCACAGGATTGACATCAATGATTTTGTGTGATTGATGATTAACGATCACCACTCCCGTGAGCATCGAACGCCAGACAGCGTTGAGTTTCTGCTGGCTTTCTTTGAGTTCCTTGAGGACTTCCTTGGTTTTTGTCACATCTTGTCCGACGAAAAGCAGAGCATTCGCTATACCATGATGGTTGGTTAAGACACGACCGTGCCATTCAATTTGAAGCGTTTCACCTCTGGCGGTGTATATGGGAGAAACCACACTTCCCGTCTTTGATGAGGCAATAGTTTGGGCAAAATTTTGCCGGGCCTGTTCGCGGAAAGTGACCGGAACAAAATGAGTAAGCCAGTTATGCCCCTTCATCTCTTTCAATGTTCGACCAGAGATTTCTTCCAAATAGGGATTATAGCGTACAATATTCCCATCGAGATCTAATACCAAGATAATCGCAGGAGCCATTTCAACTAGCTTTTCAGAGAATTCATGCTGTTGCCGATGTTCGTCTTGAAGATTTTTGCGTGCAAAGGCAAATCGAATGGTACGCCAAAGCGTGTCCGCGTAGATCTGATCCTTAATCAGGTACTCTTGAGCTCCATGAGCCAGACTCTCGGTTCCGTCTTTGAGCGATCCTTCTCCCGTAACGACAACAATGGCAATTTTAGGACATTGTTGTCGAATGGCTTGGATGGTTTTTAAACCCTTACTGTCTGGAAGATTGAGATCAACGATTGCACAATCAAAATGTTGAGAATTTAGGCTCTCTTGCCCCTGCTTCAAGGAACTGGCGGTTTTAATCTTTAGTGAATCAAATCCAGCCCCCTCTAGCAATCGCACAATATGTAGGCGGTCAATTTTATCGTCTTCAATGATTAATACACTTTCAGGAAGCTGTTCCATAGTCCCTTCAGATTTCAATGGTGATGTCATCTGCAACTACCTCGTCTAAGTGAATATATATCACCCCAAAATGAGAATCAGCAAACATTCATCATTAGCGACAGATATCATTAATATCTGAATTTTGAGTACCAGGATTCACAAAGAAATAAAATTTCCCTCCATACACAGAATTAGAGTTTTTTAGAGGGGCAGAGATACAATGATTCAGCACCTGGCTTACATATCGGACCTAATGACACATCGCTCGAAAGACAATATGTTCAGCTAATATAATCATATAAAATTCTATTGGTAAAATGGGGTCAAACAAAGACTCCGGTCATATTTCTAAGTTTGAGTCTCTGTTGAAGCAGAGACCCTCTGGGTCCTAAATTGGTCATGCAGTCAAAGATTCCTGCTTATGCCTTTGAGCATCTTGAATAATCATTTCACGAATGGCTATCTTGAGTTTCTCTGGCTTCCAGGGCTTAGTGAAGATTGCAATTTCATTGCAACCGCTGATTGCTGATAGGTTGTGAGTAGCAATGGGATGTCCTGATAAGGCGATTTGATGAATTTGGGGATATTGATCAGAAATGTGTTTCAGGAGCAAAATACCGTCCATGCCAGGCATATAAAGGTCTGAAACAATGACATTCACAGAGTTGAGCGATAGTATATCCAGTGCATCAGAAGCACTATGTGCAAATAGACAATTATAAGACTCGTCTATAAAGCTTCTTTTTAATGTTCTGAGAATGTTAGTTTCGTCATCGACAAATAGTACAGTTCCAAACATATATGGCCCCCCATTATGCTTGTGCCAATCTGGTTTCTATCAACACTTCCAGAGGCTTTTCGGTTAAATAATAGAGGGTAATCGCAAAAAAATTACATACGTGAAGCAATCCTTAAAAACAAGTAGATACACCTAGAACTCAATACGATAAAGACAACGACCATCTAGACCACTCCCCACAAATAAATCCTCGGCGTCCTATCAGAGTATGCAGGGAGTGGTGGTATACTCGCTTATAATTCGGGCTGGCAACAAGCGACGATTTCAATATCCAGCGTTTCTCGAATCAGTGCCTTTAGTTTTTGGGCATTCCAAGGTTTGGCGAGCATGTGTAATTCCTCTCCTTCATCAAATGTAATCGTTCGCGTGGCATATGGATGTTTGCTTTGCCCCTGGGAAACAATTTCATGGCCAGAAAGAACAACCTGTTTAATGCCGGGATGAGAAGATCTTACAAGGCTCAAAAGGGTTAAACCATCTAAACCTGGCATGCGAAGATCAGCGACCACCATATCCACAAACAACGACTCAAGGATATCCAATGCAATATTGGGATCAGATGTGAAAATACATTGATAAGGCTCGTCTACTAACGATCTCTCTAAGGCATCAAGGATATGTTCTTCATCGTCGATGAACAATACAGTCTTTTTATCCATAGAGTATCCCCATGTGTAAAGCCTAAGTCGTAGATTGTGATATGCAAATTAAAAGCTCCGACCTTTGGCTGGGGAAGATGCTCTACAAGACTTCACATTGATTCCGGAAGACCTCTATATCTCCCAATCAAGAATATACCAAAGACATTTCTTCCTGAGATGCTCAGCTATAATTTTTGATGATTTATTAACTTTCTATCACATCATTCTTGATAGCTGTTCGCGAACGCTCCTATAATCAGTATCTTGACTGTTATTAATTCCAGACTACTCACTTTAAACCGTCCTTCTTCCACTTATGATTACTTAACATCTCTTGGATACATGACCTCTACGATAAATACTATTAAAAGCAACATAGATCATGCATTCTTTAGTACTGGAGTTGATTATGAACGAGGCTCTCTCAGTTGGACAAAAAGTTAGTTTTGGAGTTGTGATTGTCTTTCTCTTGGCTTTGAGCTCATCTCCCTTTATGACTCAAAACAATGTGCAAGATAGTAGTACATCTATCGATGACGGCATGAAAAATGCCCATAGAGTTGTTGCAATTCGATAAAATGCAACAGAAGAAACAGCCCTTACAACTTAAAAAGTCTCTTTAATATTCGCAAGAGCTGCTGGTTAACAAGCAGTCATATAAATATTTATAACGATAAGGGATTCTCTGACTTACTCGCCTGACTTGTGCCTCCATAGGCTCCTTGATTGACAACATCGCCATGAGGTTGAGATTCTACTCCAACCGGTGTATTGGGATCGCCAGCATCAATGGCAAAACTAGTCCACATATCCCATAGCCAGTCCCCTAGCTCCAAATTCCAGCGGCCAGCTTCTGAAGCCAGATGATAGTCTCCATGAATCCACACTCCATTAGGATCATCGACATCGATTACAGGTAGATTAGGGTCATCTACAAGCCATTCCTGCAACAGGGCCTCGTTGGGATCGATCCAGTGGCCTTCCATCACAAAGTTAGGATCTTGGTCCAGATTCCCTAGACCGAGATGGCCCCCTTCTATGGTGCTGTAGATAATCATCGGCTCGTTGCCATTTTTCACCAGAACTGATCGAGGTGCGTTGGCCCACACAAGCGAGTTGGTGAGAATGGCATTACAATCAACAAATCTAAAGACGGCCCCTTCCGGACCACCATAGTTCCCACTGATTGTGCATTGCTCAAAGAACGCATTACTGTCGTGGCAGTAAATCACGCCACTGTTAGGATCAGCCAACAAGGGATCGTCTGCATTGGGATCATAGCAACGATTGCCAACAATCAGACAATGGTCAATACGTGGACTAGCTCCATCACAGAAGATCGCTCCTGCCTTAATCCCCCCACCCCCGGTCAAGGTAAAGCCAGAGAGCCGAGAATTCGGATCTTCACCCTGAGTAAAGGTGACGACAACACCTTGGCCGTTCGCATCAACTACCGGCAAGGCATTCATATCACTGAATGCCAAACCATTAACGTCCAGGTTCTTCCCCAGGAAATCCAAGCACTCCTGATAGACTCCGTCATGGACAAAGATGGTGGCATACTCATCTGCTACCTCGATGGCCTCTTGGATACTGTCCAAAGGATGCTCCTCGGTACCATTTTCATTGGGATCACTGATAGTTAAGTCGCCAGGGCCAGGATCATAGATGCTATCGTCATTAACATGGAGTTCATTGAACAAACTCAAGAAGCTGGCATACAGCCGGGTCCCCTTTTTAATGGTCACGGTGGTTGTCAAGGCACTGGGATCTTTCACCAGTCCCGCCTGAACGGCCGAGCCCTTCCAGCCTGCAAAGGTAAAGCTATTGGGATCCAGCGGCTCGACCGAGATTTCCACCTCGGAGCCCTCGATAAAATCAACGGTTGTATCAAATGGATGAACTATACTTCCTCCGGCAGTAGATCTAACTTGGAGACGAGTATAGGGAATGGGTTCAAAGAGTGCTGTAATATTCATGTCTGACTTTAAGATCCAGACGTAGGGATTAGTAATCCCATAGAGAGAGCCGGACCACCGCTTGAATCGATATCCACTTTCAGCCTTGGCTTCCAGCCAGACTCTAGTGCCATAGTCATAAACAAATTCCCCTTCGCCAGGTTTATAGACCGAACCCCCTTCGCCGGATTGTAGGATTAAGGTTCGTCGATCAATGGCGAAGTTAGCTTGCAGGGTATAATCACCATCAACGGTAACCGTTGTCGAGATTGCATTAACGTCTTCCACTTTCCCCGCATCTACTGCAGTTCCTGTCCAGCTGACCAAGTGGTGATGGTCGTCTGGCATGGCTACAAGTGGAACAATCGTTTCACCCGAGTAGAAGTAGCTACCTTGCCCCGGCTCTGAAACCGATCCTCCACCACTAGCGGAGATTGAAAGGACATAGCGGTTATCCAGGATAAAATCCCCTGATGAGACCTGGTTGGTGGGGCTCACATAACAGACACGAAATCCCAGGATATACGGCCGGTAATCTGGGTCAACCCTTTCTCGATGTCCCACCCCCTTATCACCTTCGGGCCAGTTCCAGGCCCCGCCACGAATCACATATCGGTTATCTGAGAGGGTACTGGTAAAATCAAAAAGATTGCCTGCCATGTCATTCATCCCGTAACCAAAAGAAGGATAATAATCGACCGGAGTGGTGTAGGGAGGATCTGTGAGTCCTAAGGGATTCGAGTAATTCAAGCTGCCATAAGAATAATTCGCCTTGTCGTGATCAATGGTAGGACCACAGCCATAGAGATAGCTACCATCATAATCGGCTACAGCCTGCCATTCCGATTCTGTGGGCAAACGATAACCGAAATAATCGCAGAATGCAGTGGCCCCGTACCAACTCACACAGGCAACGGGATGATTAGCCATACTATAGCCAATCGCGGCTACGTACCGTAAAAACTCCATTGTCGTAGGTAATCTGACTCACATAGCAGGCGAAATAAGTATGAAAACTGGCAATTTCAGTATCAAAATACGGACGAGCATAACTGGTGTCGTCGCTGGCGTAGACCGTGCCATTATTGACCGTGATAAGATTCTCAGCCATAGCCGCATTGAGATAGTAGCAGTACTGGGCATTTGTTGTCTCATACCGGCTCATCTGACCGTTGAAACCAACATCGTCGATAGTGACAAAGACCATGCCTGACGGAGGGATTTGTGGGGTGGAGCCATCATCCGCAATCACCATGATCTGATATTGGGTGCCGTAGGCACCAGGTAGATCTGTCTTACTGTCCCATTGAATCGTATGGGCACCTGGACTGATAGAGGGACCTACATCACCAGATAGAGCCCCATCCGAAGCAGTCATAATCCAGGTGTTACCGCCATCGTTACTAACCTTGACACTGACCGTACAATCATCCCCATCAGCATCCGCCAAGGTATAGGCAATGTCAACGATCCCACTACCATCAGTGTGTTGTGTAGCGGTTACGTCTGTAACTACTGGTGGTGTTCCAGCGATGCAAGGGATCGCTATAGATATGATTACATAACACAGAAACCGGGTTCTTCTCATGACAACATCTCCTCTTTCAACTTCAAGAAATCCCATATTCTCCTGCCAGTGATTACTGACTTTGGCCTACCAGACGAATCCGTTCTCTATCGCGTTTTGACCTGTCCCGTTCCACCACAGCGGGCACATTTCCCTAAGCCCGAACATCGCTGGCACTCAACATCGATTTTACGTGACATTCGGATCTTGCCAGTTCCCTGGCAGAATCGACAGGTTTTCCTTCCGCCACCTGGACCATGCACGACGATATAGCCCCTACTCTTGCACTTGTTACAGGGATAAGTTTCATATTCCCGCGTATGCCCTTGGCCGCCGCAGGCACTGCATTTACCAGAGCCGGAACAATCCGGGCAATCAATCTACTCTTCACGTTGCATCGCCTCAAACTGTTCTGCCTCGGCACTATGATCTCTTTTAAAGGCTCGATCCTTGGCCCGCCAATCATTCAGTTCCAGAAAACCGTAGCGATGGTGACGTCCTTGTTTCACGGACCAGGAATAGGCGGCCGTGCTTTCAATATAGGTACGAGCACGATATCGCACACTGGTATAACAGGGCTGGGGAGATCGGAACGTCTTTTTGGCACTCTCGTCCTCATAAGAGGTTTCAAGTCCTTTACCAAAGAGTTCATTGGCTTTGGCATAAAAGGCATCGGCTTGTCTATCACTGGCTACGGTGAAGGTAATACCGATGAGCTTATGGTTGGCTAAGGTCAGCTTGATCTGATTGACGCGAAAGGTCGCGTAAATGAGGGTTCCAGGAATCTCGGCAGTGTCCATCAAGCTACCAGTTGAGGAATACCGATACGAATCGACGATCTTTATGGACTGGCCGTTGGAATTCAATGTTCCGACGACCTCGTCATAGGACATACCCCATTGCAGTCCTGTCAGAAAATCCCTCTGCCACTGTACGTCACTGATGGGTGCGGGAGAGGGTGTACTCTTGGGAACGACTGGGGATTCGACAGGCGTCTCCTGGGAATAGAGCGGAGTCTCGGAAACCGTTGCTACTTGATTCAACTGCAACCGCTGCAATTGGATAGGTACAAGATAGATGAAATAGGGACCGCATAGCGACTGCGGAGCCTCTCCTCGATCCAATCGATTGACGGGAGCCAGATAGATGGTCCCCCACTCTTTTTGACGGATTCGGTCAAAAAACTCGGGCCGCTCGAGACTGTTTGTTTTTGTAATCCGAGAAGTCCGTACCAAGATCCCAGGACCACAGAATCTCACTTCGTTCCTGGAACATTCACTGTGCCAGGCCTCTTCGTACCGCTTGAATACTGCCGGATCTTGATAGGATTGATTCTTTTCCTGACCGACCTCCAGGAATCGGGCAAAGGGTGTAGGAGTCGTTACCCGCACGGTATCGCTCCTTGCGAACGATGATACTGCTGAACCATTTCGATTTCATCGACTCCTGAATCGCCAGGGATACTCCTTCTGCCAACCCAGGGCCAGGATGACAATGCCGTTGTCATCTGATTTGGCATTGACCTTCGTCATTCCTTGCGTTGGGCCATGCGTGGGCCATCAGAATCTCTGCTGGTGAGGGACTCGGTCTGGTATACCCCCTTAAAGGTCACATAGGCATCTGGAATGGGCAGATCAGTATCAGCGTCGCGAATCTCCAGACGTAAGGCGACGGTGCGAGGATGATCCATTAGGTTATAAATACCAGAATCCCAAGTTCCCAGATATTCGGCTTGAATGCTTGGTGAAATGGCGAATACTAAGACGAACCAATAAACAATGGATAGAATCTTTCGCATGAAGGGCCTCTCTCAATAGTGGTTTTGTGTGTTAAATTCGCTTACCAGTTCAAGTGCTCTACGGCCTGTTCGATATCCGGGACCATGACGTCGGCGTACACCTCGGTGATTTTGATGTTGGCATGCCCCAGTTGCTTTTGAACCAGACGCAAGTCCTTGCCGCTGACTCGGTATAACTGGCAGGCATAGGTATGGCGTGTGGCGTGGATCGAATAGCGGGCAGGCAGTTTGGCCAGGGCCGCTTGCTTCTTGAAAACATTTTGAAGGGCACGAACCGTCAAGTGCCTCTGGGTGTTGCTGGAATAAAACAAAGGGGATTGGCTGTCGGTGGGCTCTGCGATCTTTGCCTTCCATTGCAGGTAGGCCTGACAGTGCTCTCTGAACTGACGCTTGATGTAGACGATTCTTTCTTTGTCGCCCTTGCCGTGCCTGACCCATACGTGGTACGGTGGCCGGTGTACAGACAAATCCCCACAAACCAACCGGGCGATTTCCCCCACCCTCAATCCCGTAGACAGGGCCAGGCTGACGAGGAAATAGTTGCGAATGGGAATCTTTCCGCCTTGACGAATGGCTTGCTCTGCGGCCATCTGTGAGGCCTGGAGTAGCAACTGGGCCTCTGACTCGGTGAGGTACTTCCTCGGGTCCAAAGTCCACTTGTAATCTTTCATGCTGTCCAGCATGTGCAACCTGCCCCCATGAAAAGGTTCGCACATCTGTTGAAAGACGAAGCTTTTTCTTTATATAATTATCGTATCACTGATTTTGACACCTTGGTTTGCAGCATTGATGACAGTTTGAGCGTGATTTTTGGTAGTTTGCCCCCGTTTTAGGGAAGCGATGAGGATATGAGTACGGTTTTAGGCAAGACAACGCTGGGAATGAAGGCCGATTGGCGTTCCGGGAGGATCTTCATCGGCAAAAAGCTTCGTCTTTCAACAGAAATCTGAAGCTTTTTGGATTTTCTCATATCCATGAGACTTATACTTTCACTGCTGAGAGTTGCGGCACAACCTCCTTCAAGGTTTGGTCTACTCCGCAGAAATGACCAAGAATCCAGTAACTGATAAGAGAAAAGGTGTCTTTGGCTGTTTGTATTCCATCCTCCAGTTCTCTCTCAAACGTTCTCAGCAGAGAGATTGATATTTCATGTTCGCTTTTATGCCAATCTATCATTTCAGGATCATTATAGAATTTGAAGTATTGCTCCTCTGTTGCGAAATGGTGTTCAGTGACCGAGATCATCTCCGACAAAATGATAGTAATCGGAAACACCTCCGGATTTTTTCTCATTACGCTTCGATAAAGACATTTGTAAAGTTCTAGAATCTGTCGATGTTGCTTGTCGAGTTCCTCAATGCCAAGAGAATAATCGTTGATCCACTGCTCTCTCATCACGAACCTTTCTCAATCGTTGCTTTCGTCTTAGGGCTATTTCTTTATCGACAAACATTAAAATAAACTTAAATCCATCTGTAGCAGTAGGCTATACTTTTTCTTCTTGCTCTCCCTACTAAAGCTCGCAATAATACATTCAGAGCGAAAGGCACCCTGAGCAACAACACGATAATGAGGCCCTCGTAGTCTCCTTTCCTTAACAATAAATCTCAGAGTTACGAGGGCTTCTATTTCAAATTAAGACCTTTGGTACTGCGGCTATCTCGCTTTCCTATCCCTCTCCCTCTGTTCGCACGCCAGAGGTCTTTGTCTACTACTATCACGAGGACTTCATTGCCTAATTTGACACACTTAAAGGTTCAGGACAAACCACTTGGATTACCCTGCCAGAACAAATTATCCAGCAATCGAACCACGTGAAGACTGATGATAAAACTTCTCCAATCGACCTTTTAGAACCTGCTCAATACGTTCATCAATCATCTCCTGCCATGGACCACGCATGGTTGGCTCCATTAGGTAGACCCCCTCAATGCCTGCCTCTCGATATACCCTCATTTTGTTGATCATCTGTTCATTGTAATTGCTGTCGCCATTCACACCAAAATACTCGATGATCATTCCACTGTCAGGGAGCCTGAAATCGGGATACCAAATCCGTGTCTGCCCCCGGTCAACGATGGCTAGCGGATATTCATATTGATAGGCCATTCTCCGACTTTCGAGATAGTGGGCAATCTCTCTCTCACCTTTGCTTTTGAATACAGAATGCGGATTCAAATCTATCACCTCATGTTTATATGAAGGCAATAATTCATCAGACTTTATAAGGATTTGTTGTCCCTGAAGCGCCGTTTCTATTGTTCCATGTGAAAATCACACTTAAATTATCAACTCTTCAAATAACAAGGACTTAGAGACATTCTTGACGCTCCCGTTCCAGGGGCTTTATTTATTATTCCAGTGGAACACAAGCTCTAAATGGCCAGCATGGCCACACATAACATAACCCTCGCGACCAGAGGGAGCGAGGATAGAAACTGGGCTCGAAGAGCCCCTATTGGCTGTCCGCAGGACCTTACTAATACCGGGCACTCGTGCCCTCCCTCACGGATATTCTGGTCTAAACGACCACCCCGTAAATCATCCCTACGACTATCTTGTGAGTAAGATAGTCATGCTCTCCCTACCGCACCTAATCCTCTCCCTTTGTCCTCTATAACGAGCCCCCTTCTCCCATAGAATCGACTCGATATCTTACGGCATCTACCCGCCGTGCTTGAGGGCGTCCTTTCCATATCGTTTCCTGATGGCGTCAAATGTTTGATCCAGTCTTTGCTGCTTTTCGCCTTCCGGATCAGGAAACAAGGATTGCTGTCCGGCATGTTCATCGGCCAGCCCGGACACCCCAAAACCCAACAATCGCAATGGTTGAGCTGATTGCTTGAACCATTTTCCCAAGATGGCCTCAGCCTCTTGCCAAAGCACCTTGGTAATCTGGGTAGATTCATTCAATGTGCTACTTCTGGTGATTGTTTTGAAATCACCATAGCGAATTTTGAGCGTCAATGTCCTCGCCTTTAGACCGTGGGCTCTGAGGCGATATGCGACCTCCTCAACCTGCTGAAGCAGGATTCCGAACAAGAACTCCCTGTCCATGACATCCCTGGCAAATGTCTGCTCGCTGGAGATGCTCTTGGCTTCCTGCTCGGATTCTACAGGCCGATCATCCTGGCCCCGTGCCAAACTGAGCATCTGCTCCGTCTGGTTGCCGAAGATTCGTCTCAGGACACCTAGAGGTGTCTCTTTGAGTTGCTTGACAGTCTCGATACCCTCTGCCCTCAAAGCCTTTTGAGTTACTTTTCCTATCCCCCAGATCCGTCCGACCGGCAATGGATCGAGGACTTCCTGGCAGTTTTCATCGGTAATGACGACGAATCCATTCGGCTTGTCTAAATCAGAGGCCAGCTTGGCTAAAAACTTGTTTGGAGCGATTCCGACTGAGGCCACCAAGTTCAATTGCTCTTTGATTTTGAGCTTAATCTCATGGCCGATTGTTTCCGCACTACCGAATAAACTGAGACTGCCGGTCACATCCAGGAAGGCTTCGTCTATTGAAAGTGGTTCAATTTGAGGTGTATATTCCTGGAATATAGTATGGATTTGCTCTGACAGCTGAACGTAACGCTGCATGCGAACGGGAAGAACAATTGCCTGCGGGCATAGCTTTATGGCTTGAGCCATGGGCATGGCACTGTGGACGCCGAATTTGCGTGCTTCGTAGGATGCCGCACTGACTACGCCCCTTTGGTTTAAAGCACCGCCGACGATGACGGATTTGCCTTTGAGCTTGGGATTGTCAAGTTGCTCCACCGACGCGTAGAAGGCATCCATGTCCACGTGAATAATTTGCCTAGATTGAACCATGGCTGATATTTTCTACGTACGAGCAGGTGAGTCTAGGGAAAACTTGCATGATCAAAAACACAACAGTTATAATAGACAAATGTTGTGCAAAATGTCGGCTGTAAAACTTTACCTGCCACCTTGACAGGGTCTATTTGGCAGCCCACTCACTTCACTTCTCCACCCAAATCACCATAAATCACTTTTTTTGCACTATCCAGAACGTTTGCGGAATATGTACAAGTTGGCACAGATCTTGCTTTTAATTTTCTAGTGTTCTTTGGACAATTTAATATGTGCCAATCTGCTGACTGCTGCTGGTCCCATCTCTTTGAGATGTTCTGAAGAGCTATTCATTTAGCTGACCTCATTATGAGGGTAACTTTGGGCGCGGAGTTTCATGGGCGGTATTAAGGCTAGGCCAATGTTCTCAGTATAATACATTGTGTCTTTAGTCCAGATGCTAATGTCCTGGTACTGTAACAGGTTATTCACTGACCCATTATCTAAACAGAGTTATGGATATCCTAGTTCATGCGAAAACGAATTATTCAGTTTCAATGATGCAAAGTATTAGCTCAATTGTGTCTACCGTCCACGACCGCCACCCCATAGCGATGTACCAAAGCGTATATACGCTTTTTTTAGGAGAAGAGAGCTATCCAGTAATGGATAGTTGGGTCTATCTGACCAGCAACCTCCACTGCAATGGATTCACAATGTGTGAATCAGCAGTTACTGTTTTACCTTTTTATTTGAAAGGAGACTTTTATGGCTAATTTAGTCAAAAGAATGCGGATTGGCTCATCCCTCGCCAAAAGAAATCATTTTGGTAAATGGAGCCCAGTAGGCCGGAAGCCCAATTTCTTAAAGTTAATTGGTGGTCTGTACATAATAACAGGTTTAATCAATTCCACTTGGGATCTGGTGCTTAAAGCCTATTCTCTTCTTTTCTATTTTTCAACTTTTTCATGGAGTGCCTTGGACGTGATAAATGCAGAAGAAGCTTAAGCAATTGAGTATTATTGAAGTTCAACATTTATGTTATCATCTTCATTGTTCGGAAAAATTTCTTCGTTCAGTCTGTAAGGATGTTGACCGGTTTTACAGAACCTTTTCATTGCAGATTGGTGATAAAAAAAGGCAAATCGCCCACCCTATTGGGCACTTAGATCGACTTTTAAGAAATCTCTTGAAATTACTAAAACGTATTGAGATGCCACCTTACCTTCATGGGGGCATTAAAGGGAGATCACCCAAAACAAACGCTGTAATCCACATTGGGAAAGCGGCTGTTCTGAATTTTGATATCCAGGATTTCTTTCCCAGTATTAAGCCCCATCACGTTTACCACTGTTTTGTTAAGCAAATGGGATGCTCACCTGATATTGCTTGGTTAATCACTAGATTGGTCACGCATGAAGGTTGCATCCCTCAAGGATCGCCTACAAGTACGGTAATTGCAAATCTCGTTATCATCCCGCTAGCAAAGAGGATCTCATCATTAGCAGCTCATCACGATTGTGATTATACTCAATTTGTAGATGATGGTGCTCTCTCAGGACGTGCGTATATTGAACGATTACGTCCTTTGATAGACCGAATCATCCAACAAGAAGGGTTTAAAGCTAGCCCCAAACCACATAAACGCACTACTCGATATCGCAATGAAGAACAGCTTGTGACAGGGATTAAAGTCAATTGGTCTATTGATGTTCCGTCCGAATACGTTAAACACATCAGGGAGGAGATAGTTAATTATTCGGACATGTCATCACTTGCCTCATTAAGAGGCAAAGTTAGATACGTTTCTAGCTTGAATCCTAAAACGGGAAACATGCTCAATGGCATGTTGATAGGTAAGCTTTCGTGATTAATGCTGAACAATACTTCAAACTGAGAGTCTTTAGCAATAAAAGGGGAGTCGATGGTTAAAATCAAAATCGAAGACGTCTCAATAGGACTTGAGGATGCCGATGATTCTTGGATTATCCAACAAATACAACGTCGTAGAGATGATGGTCTCACAGTTCGTATTAGAATAATCATAGACGAAGATGATATAAACATGGTTCTTTCAACTCCCTCTTGTCCATCTAATGGCGGCGTTCGAAGACTTCCTCGGAGAAAGGAAAAAGAGCTGCAAGATCTTTGGAAAAAATGGGGATTAAACGATGACAACTTTAGCATTAGCAGCCTAATTGCCTTTATCAAACAACTTAAATGTATTGTTTAGCTTTGGAATCTCTATGGCATCCTTATTTTTTTCATACTCACATAAAGATGAAAACCTTCGAAATGAGCTTGAAACTCACTTAGCTCTACTGAAGAGACAAGCAATTATCACATCATGGCATGATCGTCGCATCACCGCAGGTAGTGACCTTGATAACTCAATCAGTACACAGATAGAGGCTTCTCAAGTCATCCTATTGCTTGTTAGTGCAAATTTCTTATCATCAGATTATTGCTATGAAAAAGAGATGAACCGAGCTTTAGAGAAACATAAAGAAGGTAGTGCTATTGTCATTCCAGTTATATTACATCCATGTGATTGGTTATCAGCCCCCTTTGGCCATCTGCGAGCTACACCAACAGATGGGAAACCGGTTTCAATGTTTGCTAACCAGCATGAAGCCTTTGCAATTATTGCAAAAGATGTGAGGGAGGCTGTGACCCGAATATCGAGTGCAGAGATGGCTTCTCATGATAATAAAAAGATAATACTTGATCCCCCATTCCATGAAGCATCAAGTATTCGCTCTAGTAATCTTAGGGTAAAACGTCGATTCGATGACCACGAACGCGACGAGTTTCTAGAAGACAGCTTTCATTATATCGCAAGATACTTTGAGGGATCCCTAGATGAGCTTTGCACCAGAAATCCTCATTTGAAGACTCGATTCAAAAAGCAGAGCGAGTCTCGATTTTCGGCAATGGTTTATGACAACGGCAAACGTGTTGCCGAATGCTCAATATGGTACGGTGGAAGATCCTTCTCCACTAATGGCATAGCTTATTCACATTCTTCGAACGAACAGGACAACAGTCTGAATGAGTCTCTTAGTGTTGTAGATGATGGATATTCGCTACAACTTAAACCACTTGGTTTGCACATTTATAGTGATACTGGCGAATCACTTTTGTCTCAACAAGGAGCTGCTGAGAATTACTGGAGTCTTTTTATTAGTTCTTTACAACGGTAAAGATGTATTCTAATGCCGACGTGAATCTCTACAGCCCCCTGCTGCATCTAGCAAATTTAATGGCCTCTCTCTTTGAAGAAATCGAAAAAAAAGAAGGGGCTAATAGCCCCCATTAACAATTCACTTCTTGCTTTGTTCGATTAGCTCTGAGGCCTCTTGTTTGGTGATTGAATCTGAAAACTCAATCCCTAAAACCTTCAAGTAGCCTTTCTGTTTCTCTGTTGCTGTGTCGTGACTCGAATCCGACATTCTGTTCATTCGCTTGTCTTTTCCGATTTCTTGTAGGATAGCAACCGTTACTCCCTCATCGCCAGTCTTGTATTGTATAGCATCGTAAAGCTCAATATAGTTATCGATACTTTCCTGCATTCTTTTTTCCATTCTTCATTGATACCTCCTTTCAGTTCTTTTGAATATGAAGCCCTGGAAACCAGGGCTGCGTTTTACTTACTCTTTCGTGTTTTTCCACTCCTCAATAGACCGGTTGAGACAGGCTTTGTTGATTTCAAGTTCTTCGATGATACTTTCTTTAAGAAATCGCCAATCTTTTCCACTAACACTTAGATTCGCTTGTGTGCTTATCTCTTCGATTAAATCTTTAGGAATTCGTCCGTCGGTGTACAAGTAAGCCAAACCAATTTGTTGACTTAAATCCATACCACCCCCGCAAAGCACCAGATAATACTTGCCGTTATCGTTATTATACATAACCGTTAAACAGGTATTTTTGACTACTTTTGCAATTGCTTCTTCACTTGGGTCGCAAACCAAAGGGTAAGTATAATTCATCATAGGCTCACAATCGTCCTCAGATATGCCACATTGTTCACAGTATCCAGAGTATTCGACATTACATATTTTGTACTCTCCTTGCTCACCTGGAAGGTCATCCTTCTGTTTGTCGTAATGCTTACAGGATTGGTCTAAAATATGACGCCCCTCATTTATCCATTTATCAGGATATTTGCCAAACTCCTCATGCCAATCTACATCAATACTATATCCCATTCTTCATTAGATACCTCCTTTCAGTTGATTGAATGTTTGTTTCAGAAAAAAGGGGAAACTGGATTAGCTTAGAGGCATTTCTAGTATCTTTAATGATTGCTATGTCGCCTTCTTCATAAATCCATTTTTTACAGGATAGTATTGCCTTTTTCGCATCCTCCTCGGTGTCACAAGGATAACCGCATCCATATGTACTTGCCATAAACCCGACACACATATATTCGCATCTGTTTTTGTACGAAGGATCATATCTGCCCATTTCGATTATTTTTTCAATTCGTTTAGGTTTTGTCATTTTGCTTTGAGTTTATCTCATTTTCTGTCCAACTTTGCGTTGGGCTTTACTGAAGAGAAGTAGGGAGCGAATCAGAGGGGGAAAGTGTAAGCTTTCAAAAATCTTAAATGGTTAGTTATTAAACGCCTTTTATGATTTTTAGCGAGATTCGCATTTAGCGTAATGTACGGTTTTCGTGTGCGAAAAGCAAAATCTAAATGGTTAGCTGGAAAGCGCCTTTTACATTTTGCAGGGAATGGAGCGTGTATTATGCCAGACGTGAAGTATTTTCACATTTCAAGTGAGATGAAAGAAATTGCGTTGGTTAAATTTGCTTAGTACTTCCTGTTTTCTGCGATTAGAAACCTCAAGGTAAATTTCTGTTGTACTAATACGACTGTGCCCAAGGATTTCTTGAACTGATCGTATATCGGCTCCATTTTCCAATAACATAGTCGCCATCGTATGACGTAAACAGTGTGGAGTGAACTTCCTTTCTACGCCTGCTTTTTGGCAGTACTCTGAAAAAATGCTTCTCAACGACTGCACGCCAAGCGGACGTTTATATTTATTAAGAAACAATGCTTTTGTAGAAGTATCGAGCTGGTTACGGTATTTGAGATATTGCTTTATTATTAGAATAACTTCATCAGATGAAATATATAACTTCCTCTCTTTTCTACCCTTTCCATGTATTACTACTGATTTTTCTACCAAATCAATATCGAACAAGCCAATACTCACTAACTCTTCACTACGAATCCCAGTAACAAACAAAAGTTCAAGCATCGCACAATCTCTTGTTCTTTTAAATGACTGATAATCTGATTGATGCGTAGTTTCATTTGAGACGAGTTGGTGTGCAGTTTCAAGTATGCCTTTGATCTCTAAGGTAGACATCACTTTTGGCAAACGCTTAGCGGTTTTGAACTTGTTTTTCAATTTTAAGGTAGGACTGATTTTAATAATGTCATCATCTACAAGAAATCTAAAGAAAACTTTTATGGTGGCTAGTTTTCTCTTAATAGTTGAGTCTGCTAAACTACGGCGGCCCATTTTGTTAAGGAAACCTCTGAGATCTTCTACAGTGACTTTGGCGAAATCCTTTTTGCCGATAATCTTTAAGAATTGTTTTATATCGCAACTGTATGCTTTTAGTGTTTTAGATGACAGATTTTTCTCGGACTTGCAAATCTGTAAGAACTTTTGGATCATCTCTTGATTAGTCATCACATCCCCCACGGTGTCACTATGTCTTCTGTTGTTGCATTATTATATAAAGTCGTGACATCGTATTCAAAACTATTCGGCTATTTCATCCTCTGCTGGATAGGAGCATGTATTTCATTTGAACCATGAAAAGTGAATAGAAATAAATTTTAGGGTGACAAGAATTCCAGGGATACAGGAAAAAATAAATAGCACGATGCGGTGTAATGTATTGTCTGTAAAGGTGTTAAGTAATGCTTGATTGATTTTGGGTTTTAAAATATATTAAATATCGGTCTTTGGAAGCATGAGATTTCTCTGAATCCCCTCATTGACCGAACTTGGAGATAGTAGATTTGTGTAGGACACACTTTCGGAATAAAAAATTCAATAGACAGTAAGTAATGGACTGATAGGAATACCGTTTTAAGTTTGCTGGTATTTTCTTTAGCTTAGGTTGAATTAATTAGTACGGATAACTGGAGGTTATCTTGAGAATCTTATTTGATAGAGAGGTTGAAAAAGACTCAATTGGGAGAGTCCTGAGGTCTGCCGAAGATGGGATTTCATCTGTGTTGTGGCTTGAAGGGCAATCGGGAACAGGTAAATCTGCTCTTCTCGATTATGCTATTAGCGAAACTACTGCGAAAATTATTCCTTTCTATTCTGAAAGAGATTTTTTTAAATGCACTAAGAGAACAGCAGACGAAAGTTTTTCTTGCGTTAGTGGTCTTCTATCTACACTAGAAAAAGAAAATCGTCGTGTTTTCTATCGCTATCTTGATAGATATGTATCACGGTTTGCACGGATATCCCTATCTGATTCAATCTTAGATGTTTTGCCTTCCCTATCGTTTATGAAATGGTCTAAAAATGTATTATCACGGGCACGTAGACAGAAAGATGTTGTTCTACAAGGCGTTTCAAAATGCCTTCTTGATCGCCATTTGATGAATTGTTTTATTGAATTGATTACTAACATATTTGAAAGCGATTACTGCGAAATTCCCATTATAATCTGTATCGATGACATTGCTTGGATTGATGAACCATCACTTTCTATTTTAACTAGTGTTTCAAGGCGTCTTGTTTCAAATCAAATAACGTGCCTGTCTTTTCTGTGTGCGACTAGAGACTATTATTCAATTGAAGAAAAAGAAGCATATGCATATGTAGAGGATAGTTTTAAGCTTGCAACAAATAATTTTTGCTCATTATGTGTTGAAAATTTCTCGCAACACATCACTTATGAATATCTTGGCAGCTTAAATCGTAATTATTTGGATGCAAATAGTCGTAGTATATATGAATTAACTAGCGGTAATTTGCAGGAGCTTTCTCAAGCTATTAAATTACCTAATACTGAATTGAACAAACGGATTGTTAAATACAGTAGAGAAACAAATAATGATTATGGTTTTCAACCATACATATCACAAGATGTCATTCTTACTGAGATCATAAACTCTCGCCTGAGCCTAATCATACTTGGTATTCTATCGCTCATAGAAGAGCAGATATGCGTTAATACGCTTTTGTTAATAGGTCAAAAATATGAATTATTAGTTTCATCAAATATTTTAAATTATCATGAACTAGATTGTCACCTTGAGATTTTAATTGATAAGAAAAAGTTAGTCTCTCTAAAAGGTAATAATGTATCTGTTTCTCATGACTCTGTTGCTGATATCATAATTACTTATCTTGTTGAAGCTGGATTACTTCCCGAAATGTCTAAATCAATTGCCAATCTCATAAATGGAGATCCCGCTTGTGCACGATTATTTAGCCCGACAACTAGAATATCTACAACATTGCATATTTTGCGTCCGGTTGATCCCAAATTAGCCTTCCATGAATTCATGAATTACTTTGAGAATGATGGTTCTACCATTAGTTTGCCACGGTCTTTAGTTGAATTAGCTTCTGATTGTCTTGTTGATTGGCATGATCTAACCCTACCATTGCCATTCATCAGAAGGGCTATATCCCTTTTAGATATGTTAGTGAATTATACATCGTTAAACTGTGCACTTCGGCTATCTAATTATTTATGGAACATTCGCGATCGTATGCCCCTCGATCTATTGGCCATATTCAGCTATAGTTTCACTAAAACACTTATAGACTTCGGCCATCTTGATAGTGGAAATGAACCATGTGCTAAAGAAGTTATCGGCAGAATTAAATTGAATCCACATCTGAGTTCTTTCGAAAAAGCAAGAATGCTTCTTTTGGAAAACTCATTACATGAACATTTATTGGCATATAATAGGATCGTAGAAAATGATAAAGTCATTAAAACGCTAATATCAGATATTATTAATATAACTGAACGAAGCATAATTGCTGTTATCTGGCTTAGAAACAAAGGTCTATCTTTATTTCATGGGAATCTCGAAAAAGCATATAAAAAATCCATCTCAATAGTGAATAGATATCTCCCATCTGATGATACAAATAACATTCTTCTTTTAGGAACCTGCTGGAATAATCTAGGTCTATCATATTTTTATCAACAAAAAATAGATAAGGCAATCGATGCTTTTACTAAAGCTTTTACATATTTAGATCAGATTCAATATGATGGTCATCGGCCACTTAACAACATTTCAGCATGTTATGTTCTTCTAGGCGAATATGAAAAGGCTTATGATACGATAATTTCAGCGAAACACACTAGATTTAGAGGTGTGTTTGAAAAGATATCAATAGACCTCAATTATAGTTTAGTGCTGTGGAAATTAGGCCGTGAGGATATGGCAATAGAAGTAGTAATGAAATATGTTCATGAATATAACCAGGGCGATCTTTCTACAAGTGACACCTGGGTGTATGCAGGGGCAATGTATTTAGCTGGATATTATTATTACCAAAAAGAAGACTACTACGAATCCTTACAACACTATAAGGCTTCTAAATTTCATACCTACCGATTTTCAGATGACAGGGAGAAACATAGGCGCAATGTAATGATAGATATTTGCTTAAGGGCTATAGGGCTACCAACCTCTTTTAATGAGGATGATTACAATATAATAGATTTCAATGGCAAATCACTCGACTTATATCAAAAGCCTTATGATATTCAATTGCTTGCTTTCTATATCATCTAAACAAATATACCCTATAACAATACAGCCATATGAGTTATTGCTCCTTCAGCAAGTGATAACAATTACTATGGTAGCAGGATTGTATAGAACACATCTAAGGTGATAATCTACTAAAGTTATTTAAATGCTAAGATGCATACTGAATACCATGACCATTCGTAAATGCGAGATAGAAGATATGGATGCAATCAAGAAGGTTGTATCACACAGCCGCGGGCTTTTGCATAATAATAATTATACCTATTGGATGTTGTTGTATAATTTTGGTGACACTTGCTATATTGCACAACATCATAATGAGAAAGTTGGTTTCATTTCAGGTATGAAAAATTGTAATCGTGACGCCACATTTTTTATTTGGCAACTTGGAGTTTTGCCTAAATATCGTAGGAAGGGATATGCAACGAAATTAATACGTGCCATAATAAGAATTGCAAAAAAACAGAAATGCCGCAAAGTACACTTTACAATTGAAGCTACAAATCATATTAGCGAACAAGTATTTTATAATTTCGCAAAATTGGATGGATACCAATTGAAGAGGCTAAATGAAATTGATACCGGTAAATTTCTTTATGAAATGATTATACATAATCATTAGTAAGCAAGCATATTGTTAGTATGCCATTCTGCGATAGATATTGTCAAACACTCGATTAATAATATCGAATGAGGACGCAATAGTGTCTGATGTCACATT
The DNA here is from genome assembly GCA_963662565.2 of Sedimentisphaerales bacterium. Taxonomy (GTDB): domain Bacteria; phylum Planctomycetota; class Phycisphaerae; order Sedimentisphaerales; family Anaerobacaceae. Next base: position 247,008 of record CAXXXG010000027.1, read on the forward strand.
AATTGGAGGGAGCAAACGAATTGTGTTTTTCTCCTTTCCTCCCAACTCGACAATTAGACCGTTTTTGAAGCACCTCTCCTGTAATTTCTTTGCAAGTATAGGGTCTGGTGGAAAACTGCCTATTTTGTTAGGGGGGGGTGAGGAATCTACAATTTCAATACCAATCATTAAACCTACTTGGCGAAACTCACCAACAAAAGGATATTTGAGAGTTAACTCTTTCAAGTAATTATGAAATAATTCTGCAATAGAGTCAACTCGATTTAAAAGGTTCTCTGCTTGTATTATTTTAAGGGTTTCATGACCAGCAATCATCGCGATCTGGTTTCCTCTAAACGTACCAGCATGATCACCCGTCTGCCATGTATCGTATTTGCAGTTATATGCAAGAATAGAAATAGGGAATCCGCCTCCAATACTTTTTGAGAGAAGAATTGCATCAGGTATTATATCGGCATGTTCAAAAGCACAGAATTTCCCTGTGCGTCCTCCGCCTGTTTGTATTTCATCTAACACAAGCGGAACATCATATTCATCACAGATCTGGCGAAGTTTTCTTAACCACTCAATAGAGGCTGGAATACATCCTGCTTCTCCTTGTATCGCCTCAACAATAATCATGGCTGGTTTTCGACCATCTTCTTTCTTGGGTTTAAGGTAATCTTCAACTGCTCTGATAGATAGTTCACAAGTGTTTCTTCCACCAACATTAAACGGGCATCGATATTGATAAGGATATGGCAGCAAAGCTGTTTCCGGCAGGATCGCGTTCAGCTGCAATTTCAATCTACTATTGTCTGATAAACTTAAAGCCCCCAACGTCATACCGTGGTAGGCACCATAAAAAGAAGCCAACGAATATCTTCCAGTGCTTATAACGAATAATTTCACTGCCGCTTCAACGGCATCACTACCAGTCGGGCCACAAAATAATATTTTAGCTGATTTAGAAAATTCATGAGGTAGCATTTGAAGTAGTTCATTAGCAAAGGCTTTTCGCTCGGGCGTAAATAGATCTAAAGATGAAACAACTATGCCTGAATTAAGTTTATTGTTAATGCTACCAATTACTCTCGGATGATTATGTCCAAGTATCAGTGAACCAGCACCCATTAAGAAGTCTATATATTTCTTGCCAGCGCTGTCAAATAAATAGGAACCTTCACCTGAAACAAATTCAGCAGGAAAGTGTTTAGAATAATTGCGAGCAGATGATTCAAATGAAATTTTGTTATCTGGAGCCAGAATCTTTTTCTTCAAAGGTATGTGTTGTATATCGACTTGAAGAACGAAAAGCAATACTGCCGCTCTAATATACATCCCATTTACTACTTGTGTAAAATATTTTGAATTCGGAAGACTATCTAATTCATGAGGTAATTCATTACTTCGTGGCAAAGGGTGTAGGATTATTGTATCTTCATCGAATAAGGAAAACCTTTCCAGAGTTAAGCAAAAGTCATCAGGAGAACTACATTTAGCATCATTATGTTCATTGTTCAGTACTTCCTGATAAATAACATCTATCTTATAACGATCTGAATATTTAAGAAACTCATGATAATTACTATAGTAATTTAAAGTTAGTCCCAACGACACCAGTCTGTCCTGAATACTAGACTGAAGTTTACAATTTGATGGACAGACAAGATGAACATTAATGTTCTTCCAAAATGATAAACCTAATAGAAGTGAATTAACAGTTCTCTCTTGGGGATTTCCACAAATGAGAATATGCAGACCATTTAGAGTTTTGACATTCGACTTAATAGTGTATAGATCTATTAGCGACTGTGTGGGATGTTCAATAGCCCCATGGCCCGCTGAAATGACAGGGACTTCAGCATACTGCACAAATCTCTTCATCATTTCAGGTTTGCCAGTTCTGAATATCATGATATCGCAATAAGTACTTAGTACTTTAGCGAAGTCCTCAATAGATTCACTGTACGTTTTGCCACAACGTGATTCCTCAATGTCAGTAAAACCAATACAATGGCCACCAAGTTTTTGGAAAACACATTGGAAACTTAGTTTTGTTCTCGTGCTTGGTTCAAAAAACACGGTTCCAAGGGTTCTTCTACGAAAAGCATTGCTAAAATATGAAAAAATATCTTCTCTAAGATCTGCTAAGTAGAGGATCTGATTTAATTGCTTTTTACTCAAATCATGAATGGATATCAAATTCATCATATATTGATAACCTCCAGTTATCCGTAGAAAACCAGAGGATCAATCACCATCCCTCTATGTTTAAGACTTTGAATTCCTCACAATACTATGGGACAATGCCATAACAGAGCCCTAGTCGTATATTTCAATAGAAAGACCTTTTACATTTTGTAGGGAATGAAGCGTGTAATGTTTTAGGAATGCAGCATAGAAGTGAACACCAGATCTAGGCGAACAGCAATATTTATAAACTTACATCAATTGATATAACAATGAAGGGAGCTATCGTAGGACGAATATCTGAAATCACACGTTATCCGAGATTGGATACCGTTTTGATGGTCGAGAAATTCATACAAGATCATAGTGGCGAGCATACCATCTACCAACTATGGAAGAATCTTCCTCGTAAAATGATGTATCAAACTTATAAGGTGATACTCTCATACCTATTGAGCATCAATAAAATAGCCGTCGATTCTGACAATGTTGTGGGTTACATTTGGAATGAACAACTTGGGAAGAGATATAAATTGAAAACCAGTTTGAGATGGGATTAATCAAGCCTAGTACAGTTGTAGTCTTTGCAGACGAAAAGCTGAAAAAGGCATGGCAAGAATCTTAAAAGACTGATCCCGAATTAGCCAAACAGTTACAGAGGGCAAAAGAAGACTTGATGAAAAACGCCTTTTGTGGCAAGCAGTTTCCTAAGCGACTAATCCCAAAAGAATACATGGACTTGTATGGCATCACCAATCTTTGGAAATATAAGCTCTCTGAATCCTGGCGATTGTTGTATTCGATTACAACACCTTCTAAGGTCGAGATCATCACTGTTGTACTCGACTGGATGAACCATAAGAAATATGACCGACTATTCAAATGGTAGTAATGAGATTTGCCAAACCAGTCGTAGCGACATACCATTGGATTCTCCACCAGACCATCCCCCTGCTAACCGATAGGTTTTCTCTTGACAACATCGCCTACTTATTTTATAGCCATCAATTACTGAGATAGATTAGCATCATTGACGATTCATAGCACTAACCATTTTCGTAGCGTTTAAGTGTGTTTTCAAGGAAAGAAAGCATGGAAGATTGCTTACAGGCTGTATATGAACGAGTGGTCGCTGAATTAGATGCTTTTAGAAAGTATAACAGCGATGTTCTTAATAGCTTTATTCCATTTCGTATTCTGAATTTAGTTGTAGAGGCTAGTAAGCATAAGGTTCCTATCAATGCTTTTGGCAAAGATATACTTTCTCAAAAGCAAGACATGAAATTTGCAGAGCTTGCCTCTAAGTTTGTTTTGGCAAGGCATCAAAAAGATCCTCGTTTTAAGATTTATTGCTCGCCCTACTTGTTGGATGCCTTAAGTAAATCTTTGGACATAGTAAAAGGAGAAGAGGTGAGTTATGAGCAACTATTGAAATTTCATCTGACTCAAGAAAAGAAAATCTCAGTTATTAGTCCGCCTGTTATTATTCCGGCAAGTATTGCTGCCGTTGCTGGGCTTTTAAATAGTATCAGCGATTCGATCAAGGTTATGTTTTCATTCACTACAATTTATTTTGAGGTTTCCTTCTTCGTTTTATGTTTTCTTGCATTTCTTTTCCTTCTTTGTTTTACCTTACCGACATGGATTATTTCGCTGAAGAATCGTAGACGTTATGATTTCATTTTAAAAGTGTTGAACTATTCAGTGTTGAGAGGATAAAGGCAAGTAAAGTACTCGGAAATATCTGTAGGAGAGAAATCCAAATGAAAGCGAAAGTTGTGATTGTTGTTCTGTTAATTTTCCCTGCTGTTGTTGTGGCAGGATTCAAGCCTATCGTTATTGATCCCAACTATCAGCATGATAAGTGGGGAACCGAGCCGCAGGATTGCATGTTTACTTTTGCGGCGTACATAACTTCTTTTGATGGGGCTGATGACAACAATGGAGATTCGGATTCTGACCTATGGGGAATACCTGAATGGGTTGCCTATGAAATCAAAGGTAATCAACCAGATCATCCTTTAGCAAGCCGCCCGAAGTGGATTACAGACCCGCAATTGTTTAATACTGGGATTGCTCCAGATGATGCTAGTTATGCGGTCTCTGGGACGACCGACTTGAAGGAGGTTAAAACAGATTATCGATATGTGAGAGGACACATGTGTCCGAAAGATACCGCTGAAAGGATTAGTGCCGACACTGCTTACAATACCCATACAGTTTTGAATGCAGTTCCTCAATTGCAATGGCAAAACAATGGGATATGGAAAGACCTAGAAGGTCAGTGTGTTAAGTGGGCCGACAAATACGGTCAGGTATGGGTTGTTTGCGGCCCGGTGTTCTTTGGGAAAGAACCCGCCATTTGGCTAGGTCAAGACGGAGAAAAGCTTGTCGCCATCCCCGACGCTCTTTACAAGGTCGTTATTCGTGAGAGTGGAGATTCTGTAGAAACACTATGTTTTGTGATACCAAATATTATACCTAAAAGCGAAAAAGACTTGAGTCAATATTTGACAACAATTAAACGCCTTGAGTCTTTGACTGGGCTTGAGTTTCTCACCAATTTAAAGAATGAGGTGAGCGGTGAGGCTGTATCGCTGATTAAGAACGAAGAAGGCGATTGGAATGAATGGATGGAGTAAGTGAGGTTAAGATAATCGGAGTTGGTAACATGGACAATGCTAGATCTAATAAAAGAAAATTATTTGACATCTACGAAAGGATAGGAGGAACAATCGCTTCTAATATCATATCAATGCGTCCTAAAGACCTTGGTATTACAGAAGAAGATTACACCTATTTTGGTTGGAATTTCAAAGATATTTTGAGCAAGGTATTCAATACTGAGGAGAAAACAGTTGAATTAGCCGCGAAGCTAGGCTCTGGGACATACCATGAAAATATAACGAAATTGTTGAAAGATGGCTTTAAACCTTTAACTGTTAAACAGGTAATTGCAATTAGGATCGAGATTCTGAATAGTGTCATAAATGATGATTGCGAAAAATTTACATCTAAAGACCATCTTCTTTGGTTCACCAATATACAAACTTCGGACATGTTACTTCATTTTCATAAAAGGATTAAGATTGTCACAATTCCCGATTTTATAGCTTCGTTAATACAAAGAGAGTATTCTGACTGGCCATTTCCTGGACAGTTTGGGATGGAGGAAAGGTTCTATTTGATAGATAAAGATGAACTAGGTGATATTCATTTCCCTGAAATCCCTGATCCAATGGAAAATTATTTCCAAGGTGATGACGAATTTGCAATAAAAGTTTGGAAACAACTTTTAGGGACAGAATTATATGGAGATTTTACTAATAGTCTTCGACAGTGTGAATATGCAAATGCATTGGATGATGGTAGCATTTTGAATGTAGGAATTTCTTCCTATAATAGAGAAAGCGCAAGGGGGAAAGTCGCAATTAATCCTTTTCAACTAGGCAGCATGTATCTACACCCTGAAATCGATTCAATGTACCCTATTAATGAAAATGATAAGGGGCTACCAGAATGCCATGTTATTGGGGTGAAAGTGTATAAATGAACAAGTAATCGATATGTTCTAAATTGAATATATCTTATTGATATCGAATTAGGGTATATAATTACCTAGGCTCACAACGTCATGCACTCAGATAGGTGGTATAAACGATTTCTTTTTATCTGTCATTAGGTTAGTGTTTTAGTTTCTAAATAGGACACAACTATGCGATACTTATTAAAATTTTCTCTTGTTGTTATTTTCATTTCTGTTGGATGTAACCAAAAGGAAGATGTCATCCTTAAAAATGTCGAGTCTCCATCATTACCAGTAGATCAACAACTAATTACATATAGACCTGTCAATCCTAATGATGTGACTTACTCCATCATTGATTTAGATACAATGCCAGGTATTAAACGTAGTTTGAATATAAGACTAAGTCAAAAAACCTCGAAACAAAAGCTACGAGATATAGCTCTTCAATTAAAAGCTCAAGACCCTCGTAATTACGAGCGAACATTTATTTGTTACTTTCTTCCTGACATGACTGTTGGTGCTGGTGCATGGGCCACAACTCATTTCAATCCAAAACTTGAAGTGAATATTCTTGGTTTGACAATCGAGGAAGAGTATCAACTTGTGACTCAGGTTGAATCCACTAACCATCAAATCATTGGGTGCTGGATTGATGATGCTGTTCTTGGAAGTTGTATTGCAATATATAAAAAAAGTAACAAGTTGTTCATGGAGCAAATGTTTAGCGACGGTAGCAGCTTAAAGAACGAAATTATCGAGAGAGAATCGAATCAAGGTCGCCGTTTTGATAAAGTGAAACATTCGACTTCAGGAGATCATTGGGTAATCTTGCCAAATGGCATTCTACAAACACGTGATAATGAAGGATTGATTTCTACTGCACGAAGAGTACAGAGGTAATGTCATGAATAATAATGTAGAAATAATGCAATCGATGATTACGGAATCATTAAGAATACAAGAAGATTCAATTCATTCTGCTAAGTCCCATTTTAATGCATCAGAACATTGGAATAGAGTCCACTATTGGATTGGGATTCCTACTGCAATACTGGCAGCGATTGCAAGTGTAAGTGCCTTTAATGATAAAGGTATTTGGGCTGGGTGTATTGCAATTATGGTTGCAGCACTATCAGCAATATCAACATTCATTAATCCTAGCTCCAATATGAATACACACAAGTCAGCAGGTAACAGTTATTTGGCTCTACGAAATCGTGCAAGGATTTTTAGAGATATTGATATAAAAATGGGTTATGAACAACAGGAACTAAGGAATCGTTTTCAAGAGCTTTTAGAAAAGAGAGAAGAATTAAACAAAGTATGTCCTCTCATTCCACGTCAAGCGTTTGAAAAGGCTCGAAAAGGTATTGAGGAAGGTGAAGCAAATTACAAAGTTGACCAAGAAGTAAAAGGTGCGGAGGTGTGAATGTCTGTACAAAGTTACTTGACTAATTGTGCAAGAAAAGCTGTTCTTTCAGACAACGAAAAGAAATCAATCAATAGATCAATCACAATTATCAATTTACGCATTAAAGAATATTTTGGAATGGAAGTAAAAGAGCAGGTGAGATTTGGTTCGTCAACAAGAGGAACAATTCTACCTAGAAAGATTGATGAACGTTCTGATATAGACTATATGGTAGTTTTCACAGACGATTCTTTAAAACCACAAACCTATCTGAATCGACTAAGAGGATTTGCGGAAAAGTATTATACTCGATCAGAAATACACCAATCGCAGCCAACGGTAGTACTGGCCCTGAATCACATTCAATTTGATCTTGTTCCCGCCTTACCAAGCATTATATCAGTTATATTTTCCGGATATTATCAAATTCCTGCTCCATCGAGTAATTTTGAAGATTGGACATACACAAATCCAAACTCGTTCAATAAAAAACTTACAGATGCAAATATGTCACATAATTTGTTATTAAAGCCTTTGGTGCGATTAATCAAGTATTGGAATGCAACAAATGGTTATGTTTTTAATTCTTATGAATTAGAGCAACTAACAGTTGATAAAGTTTGTGAGTTAGATTTTTGGTGGAACAACAATAATCTAAAGACTTATTTTTATCATGTAATAAATAGTCTTTCAGTTGACTTTGGGGCTGCCCAATGGAAAAATAACAAAATTGACAAAGCTAAAAGTATCATAAAGGAGTGCGAGGAATGGGAAAACAATGGATATGCGAAATCCGCAGAAGATACTATTAAAAGCTTATTACCGGAATTTTGAGGTGTCATTGTCATGAAATATCTAGTATTGACCGTCTTACTCGCTACACTGATATTGGGGTTTACAATAGGCTTATTTGTTGGATTAAGTAAGACGCCTGTTGTTGGCGTTATTATTCCAATTCTTTTCAGTGTAGTTGGGGGAACAACCGGCTTCTATTTTTCGTAAGTTGACATATCTTCATCGAAGGGACGTTTAGCCATTGGATTCAATTCAGGGGCAATTATTGCCCTTTGCTTAGGCACACTCGCAGGAGCATGGCAAGGCATCAATTTTCGTACTCAAGCAAAAAACCTTGGAGCATGATTTCTAACAAAAAAGAATTTCAATTCCCACCGGTTGGCGTCGAAAATGCAGATGTAATTGAGTGGTTGCTTTTAGACGCTAAACTGAACATGATGGGATTAAACGAAACAGAACGGCAAATAGTACTTAGGACTCTAAGTTTAAATAGTGAGCAACCAACAATTGATATCACAAGTTTTAATCAGGAAGTTACTTGGCTATATCAAACACTCGATGCAGTTCTTCCGGATCAAGGAGATGTTCAAAACCGTGATGAGTGGCTCGAAATCCATCAACCTTTACAAGCGATATATAATTCAATTTCTCAATCACAGATACCAATAGCACCGAGTACATTGGCACAAGATTTTTTAGGCTTAGCAAATAACACATCTTATCTAACCGATGATGACGATGATAAAGACTATATAACGAAATTACCAAATGGCATAAATACATTAAGAGAATTCAGATTCCGCCTTCAAAATCTCGCAGATTCACTGTCTCCGATTGAGTCAGTGGTTGCACAGGCAAACATTAAACTAGATGAATTTCTTTCTAATGATCAATCCGATATGATAGCTGCTGGGAGGTATTTGGCAAGTATAGATAATTGATTGTTTTCATGTTGTCTATGAGATCGGAGATAAACTCACTAGCTAATCATATTCGAGCGGCGTTTTGCAATGGTTGAGATCATTTTTAGCTAGCAAAGCTAATATTAGAAACGCTATGCAATCCTCTCTAATAATTCTCGCACGTCTGCTACCTTTTGGAGCATCTTTGTTTGAGTAAAGTAATCTATAGATTTTAACCAGCACTTTCTTGCGTTGTTTTGATTTTCATTATCTCTATAAATTATCCCTAACTCCTCGTAGTCTCTCGCCAATCCCTCCATACGTTGAAGCCTATGATTTAATCGGACAGCTTTAAACAGATAAATAAGAGCGTTCTCAAAATCTCTTCGGTGCCGATAGACAATACCAATGTTTTTATAACAAAGAGCGATCTCATCCTTGCGGTCTAATTCTATATCTATCTGCAATGCTTTGTTGTAGTATTTTTCTGCCTCATCAAGATCTTTTCTATAATGAAATATCAAACCAAGATTACAATACTGAGAAGCAATTCCCTCTTTTCGGTCTAGTTTGATATTCAACTCTAAAGCCTTCCTTTGAACATCCTCTGCCTTTTCATAGTCACGAATAAGGCTATAAACTACTCCCAAGTTTCCATAATCGCGAGCCATTCCCTCCAGGCGACTTAGCTGTATGTCTATCTCAAGTGCTGCTTTATGCATTTCAATTGATCTATCCCAATCTCCACGAATCTTGTACATGATTCCAAGTGTGCTATAGTTCATGGCAATGCCCTCTCGGTAATCAAGCTCTTCGTGTATTTTGAGAGCACGACATGTGAATGTCTCGGCGGTTTTTAGATCACCACGTTTTTGATATAAGATTCCAAGGTTGCTACATTGTTTTGCGACTCCCAACGGAAAGTCTATTTCTTCACAATTCTGTAGGGCTTCATTATACACCCCAATTGCATTATCCCACTCCCCATGTATTTGAAATATGACTCCTATATTACTAAGACTGTCTGCTGCCCCCATCTGATTGCTTTCTTTTCGATAAAAAGACAAAGAAGTATCGTAGCTATTTAGAGCTTTTTCAATGTTTCCTTGTGTTCGATGTATATGCCCAAGATGATTCAATGTCTCTGCAATGCCATTATTATCATTAAGAGAATGATAAAGAGAAAGAGCATTGTCGTAATGATTTACTGCAACAGCAAGTCTTCCTTGAGTTTTATAAATGCATCCAAGGTGTTCATGGGCAGAAGCCTGTAAGTACTGATTATTTGATTCAATTGCATGTTTTAGTACAGTTTTGAAGTCCTTTTTTGCTTCTTCTAGATTACCTCTTAAATTGTTTATAATACCTCTTTGATTACGTGCCTTGAAATCGTTTGGTCTTTGCTCCAATATATCATTTACGGCTGATAGTGACAGATCCACCTGACCCGTGAAATACGCAACTGCTGCGATTTCATGATTACACTTAATCATTTTATCAGTAGCGAAATTTGCAACAGCCTCGTACTTGTTTTTCTCAGATATAAGTAATTCGAGAAGCTTTTCAACACCTTCACTCCTCTGAACAGCTAGAAGGATGGATTGTGCTTCTTCATGAGTACCTGTAAGCTCAAGACGATGTACTCTAGCTAAAGCCTCTGCAAGGGTTTGCTTGTATTCTTTGAGATCATCGCTTTGTGAAATATTTTCTCGTGATACAGCCCCCTTCTTAATAGATATCTGGACTATCTCTTCAACCAAACGTTCTATCTGCTCTTCGGACTGCTGCTTGATTAGATAATCTGTCGCAGAAGATGGTCGTATTGCAATCGCTTGATGTAGACGTCCCCCTTGTTGACGTACTTGCTCAGACACGGCATCTTTAAAGGTGATCAGGTCTTTAGCGCAATATCCACGATCTTGTTCATAGAAGGATTCGGCAAATGCTAAAAATGAACCTATCCGGAAAGTGCGTTCTGAGCCATCACAAAGGACACGACAATGATTGAACACTTGCAAATAACCGTTAGCATTAATTTCATTGCTGTAGTCTTTTAATTTTCTATTCAAATCAGTGTTTATTACACGAGAAGCGGAACTGTGTCCATGAAACTCCGCTTTTTTACTTATATCTCCTTGCGAATGTCCAAAAAGGTCACACACTGCATTAAAGTATTTTCCCAGTCGCGACTTACTACCGCCGAGATATTTAATAATATCAACTCTAAATGTTTGGGAAATCTTCGCATGTTCTTCACCAAAATATTCGATCCATTCTAAACGTGATTGATCTAACATTTTCACATTACCCACGAGCGATGAGCCAAGATAGTAACTGGGTCACTAAGCAAAAAACATTATAAATATATTATCCAGCACTAGCCTAATATGTCAACAGATTGCGAGGATGGAGATAATGGCAAATATTGGGATTGGCGTCTAAAGACAATAATCACAACACTTAAAATAAGTCCCATCATAGAGAATAATGGCAAAAGATGAAAGAATAGAACACACCTATCGAGTTTTTGCACTTGAGAAAGATGGACGGAAGACCACGTATGTCTCTGAGGGGCCTGGTTCACTAGAAGCAACAAATTTACCTGATATGGGGGAATGGGATATGAGAACCTTAGCAAGAGAAGTATTCGGTTCCCATGAAGACTACATCTCAAAATATGTGACGAGGTGTCATGTGTATATGCCAGATGAAGAAGGTATCCATGAAGAGTATTTTGCGAGGTATATAGCTATAAATTTTAATCCACCTGGTGAAGCAGCCCTTTATGGGAGAAATATATATAGAACACGTCGATTAACAAAGCAGGAGCAGGAAGAATTCTTAGTACATTTAGAAAGGGAGTCAAGAGAGTCTATATCGAAAGAATTAGAAGAGTTACCATGCCCTAAAAAACTCTGAAATTTAATTACATATCTTTTTAGTGAAAAGTAGCTGTATATATCCGAGTGTGTTGTTTCTATAGTTTGCATTCTTCATTCTCAACAAAACATAAATCACGATTACATAAGTAGATACGCTTGCAAAGAGATTGCAAAGTAATTGGCACTGAATCCTCTAGATAATTTTTCTGGTCATCCTGTAAGGTGAGTTAAGCAAGATGTATACAACGCTAAATTGTGTAGTTTTGACATGGGAAAAGTTTGTTAAGCAGGATGTTTATATCAGTAACCATGCAACACCCAGCCGCAACATATCAAGAATTTCTAAAGCTCCAACAGGCAAGGTTGGAGTTGCGGCAATCCTATATCCAAAGAGATATGCAAATCGAACAGGCCATGGAATCGCTACTCGCTGATTTGTCACCGATGTTTATTGATGACACCACCACATCCCCCTGTCAACCTGGCGTTATGCCCACCAACCCCATTCCCGACAGCACAGGTACCACCCCCGAATCCCCTTGTCTTTCGTGCAACAAACATACTACCTGCAAAAAGTCCTGTGACAAATTAAATGCAATGCTTCCCAAGATCAGTGAGGGGTCAGGACTCATAAGTAGTGGGCTGGGGGACTTAATCGAAGAAATCTCTGACACTCAATCAAACAGTAACGACCAATCGTATCTCAAGGCAATCAATCGCGAAAGGGCTGAGTTGCTATTTGCTGCATATCAAAATTGTCCAGTTGACTTATTCAGAAAAAGGGAATGGGAGGTGGTGACACTTAGGATTAAAGAGGGGTATACATATAAAGAGATTGGGCTGAAATTGGGGATAGGTGTTAGCACCGCTTCAGATGCTTTCAGAAGAGCAAAGAAGAAAATGGAAAACCATTACGTAACCACACGTAAAAAAGCGTAAAAGCACGTCAAGGGCGTGACTTATATCTTATTAGAAAAAAGATGAATACTGAAACGTTTTAGGAGCACAAACATGATCGAGCAATGTTTTGAAATTAGTATTTTCCCGTATGCACCATTTCCTGACAGCTTGTTAAGAGAGGTGTTTGGGGGGACGGGACTTGAGCCACGCAAGGAAGATTCTTGTGATTGTGGCAACTATCTATGGGAATATCCTGATGTTAGCCCAGAACAATGGGAAGAAATTAGAAAAAATCTTGCCAATAACATCACTGCTTTACATATGAAAAAGGCAATTAGGGGAGGACAATGGTAATCGGGGATTTCTAAGCAAAATGTTTGGAGTGTGGAGCGATGTTTAAACAACCTGCTTGGCATAAATAATATATTGGGCGATGGAGCCACGCCAATGACCACCATCGCCCGTAACCGACGCTGATTAGAGGCCGGTTCACTTCATTTTAGACCCGCCTCAAAAAAAGTCAATTTCATTGCACAAGATGCAATAGGAGAACAGAGAATGTCCATCAAGACAGCACTTGAAAGACTCTTTAATCGCAGTGTTCACCCCGCACATCAGCCATATCGACCGGCACCACCCACACCAGACACGGTATCGCAACACCAAATCCCCAATGACATCCCCAACAATGCTTCATACATCGAGGTGCAGTCTGACCAACAAACCATTGGCGATATAAAATTCGGAACCGAAAAAGTAATCATTGTAGATACACGTGGATGTTCGCGAGACATGTCACGACAAAGCAGCCATGTCCTTGGAAGTGGTAAGCTTGTCAGTAAGATCGAAGACATTGCCGGGGTGTGTAGAATTTGCCAATCAATTGCGATGGAAAAATATCAAGCTGGTGAAATTAATCTTCAGCAGGCCCAGGTTCTCTCGCTTTATGACAAAGGTTCGGCAGCCGTCTGCAACGTCTGTGGCATCCAAGGTTGCATTCAGCACATTAGACCAATTCAAACGGATCAAGGCATTTTGTCAATCTGTCCAATCTGCCAACAAAAGTTAGACAAGAAACTAAATCGACAACGCTTTCTGCGGCTTCTCCTCTCCCCTTTCACTGAACCTCAAAAATAATCATGAAGAAAACGCCGATACAATCAGCTACACACAAGAAGGACTTAGAAGACCTTCGAGACGAACTTAACAAGAGGAAACTCATCAATCGTCGAGATGTGCAAGGGCTACTCTATTCAGCTTATAACTGCCGAAGCCCAAGAACTCAACAATCAATCATGGCACGCCTTCAACTGATTCTTGACAGTTACGACAAGAACGCCAGACGGCAGCCAGATGAGTTCCGTCCCTATGGGCCTGAATCTCTATTAAACAAAGGCAAAATGCATTTGATGACTCAAATGGATGGCGTCTCTTTTCTAATCGATCCCAACAAGCTTGTTACAGGAATGCTTATCATTGGGCCACAGGGATCAGGTAAATCCAGACTCATTCTACATCTAGTCAATGAACTACTAAGAACTAAAAATGGTGCCGACGTGACAATCGTTGACCCTAAGAACGGATTCAACAACCTACCGGGCTTTAAACATCTGGATTTAGCAAATATCTCTCTCGACCTTAAAGCTCCGCCAAACGTCACACAAAACAATTTCATTTATGAGTTTATGCCAATCTTAGCAGATTTAGCGTCGCTAATCTTTGGCTTAGACTTTCTAAATCAAGCTACGGATATTGCAATGGCTCAACTCCAGCAATATAAAAGCAGAACCAACAATAATTCAGAACTCTGCCTAAGCGATATTTATCAGGCACTTCTTTTAATAAAAGTCACTAACTTCCGTAAAGTAGGCTATCATGACTCGGCTACTACAGCCCTTAGCTTAACTCTTGGGAAATCCAACCTATTCAAATGTAGAAAAGGCCTATCACTTGATTGGCTATTTACAAGAAACACGGTTATCGACGCCCATACTTTAACCTCTGAGTTACAGTGCAAAATCTTTCTCATTTACCTTCTCTATTGGCTATACCAACGAGCACGAAATCTACCAGAAACCAAAGAGATAAAACACTTAATAATCGTCGATGACGCAACTCGCTTCGTTGGAATGGCTCATCAGTATGACGCTCAAAGACGAGCTTCGCAACTAGGCCACCTTTTAGCAGTTTTACGCTCATCAGGAATCGCGATCATTTTCGCAACACAACTTCCCGCACAAGTAGATCCAGCGGTAGTTTCTTTAAGTAGAAACATGATAGTTGTCGGGAATGTCAACGGGGACGCCCACCTCAATATAGTAAGCGATTTCATGTCGTTATCTCCAGCACAGAAAAACGCAATTATACGCTTTCAGCCACGCGAAACCTTGGCATTTATTTCAGGTTCAAGCTGGCGTTATCCAGTTCATGGTTGGGTGCCACATGTACAAGATTTGTCAACGACAAATATCCACACAGAAGACCTCTCCAACATGATTACTCCATGGTATTCATTAAGGGAGTTGCCCAAGACAGATCCTTCAATGGTTGTGACACCGCTAACGCCGCCAAAGACACTTCACACAACTGAGTTGAAAACTCTGTCCCAAGATGCCCCTCAACCCACCACTAAAACGACAGTGGATACATTAGTTTATGACTGTATCACTTTCCCGTTCGACAAAGCTGGAGTTCACGCCAAACGCCTGCCTTCTATTCGGGAGTACGACGTTGCAAAAACCGACGCTGTTCAAGAAGGATACTTAATCCCGGCATCATGCGGTAAATCTCTTTACTTGATACCTTCCATAAGGGCCTATGAGAAATTCAGTCAGCCCTGTCCTTTCAAACGCATAACCAGCCTTGAGCACGGATTTTTCGTGGCATTAACCGCCCACCTTCTTAAGAAAGATCCGTTCCTCTCCAAGGTTCAAATGGAGACGCCCCTAGGAACTAAAGGGGCGACCATTGACGTGACCACGGTCACCAAGGCAGGTGAAATGACCGCTTACGAAGTCACTCTAAACACGTCAAACCTATTATCTAACGCAACCAAGCTCCAAGATTCAGCATACAAAAAAATCGTTTGGCTGTGCCGAGACGCGGCCATAGCGAAAGCCGTGCAAGCTTACTTCAATAAGTCGAAATCCCTGCCTGATGATTTACTCAGCAAATTCCAATACACACATTTTTCCAGATTTTCAAAGCAATATGAAAGGAAACAGTAATGCCAACACTAAGTCTTAGGAAAATCGCAATAGCAATCGCAGGATTCTTAATCCTAATCAACCTAAAAAAAATCCTTAGGGTATTTCAGCCCGCTTACACTTGGTTTGCTGAAAGTTTAAACGGTTTAAACCAATTCCCAAAAGATGCTCAAACCGCAATCGCTTTCGCATTAGTTTTGCTCTTCGTTGTTTTAATAACAAAAACGTTAAAGAAATTCTGAAAGGACATGAAAATGAAAATGTTTGCAGGCGGACGTGAAGTCAATATCCCAACGGATGAACAAGGAAAAGTTAACGCTGTTGAAGTTAGAAGGATTTTAGATATCCCTGACAACCGTCAAGTAATCCAGCAAAAGCCAACAGGTGAGAACTTTCTTCTACCCAAGAAAGGACAAGTACAACTGGATTCTTATGACCAATTCTTGGAATCTCCACGAGCAGTAAGGGGGTAATTAAAATGAATTTACAAAGACTAAACAAAGACATTAGAGATTTGTCTTATGTCTACATTCTAAGCGTAGATGACGGCTACAAATCCCTAATCGTTCAAAATTTCAATCTACCTCCAGGATACAATAAAGATTTTGCAAAAGTCTTACTAGAGCTACCAGATAACTATCCTGAAAACCCTCCAGGTATTGGTTCATCAAAAGTATATGTCCCCTCAAAATTGAAGTTTCAAGGCAGAAAGCCAAAAGACTTCCACAAAGGCTGTGGGCCAACAAAAGGTTTTGCCTGGTGGTGTTACGAGAAAATCGATTGGAACCCTTCCAAAGACACACTAATCACATTTTTTGAGCTTTTAAGGGCTCACATGACAAACCCAATAACGTAAGGAAAGGAAATAATTATGTCTAAAACATTTAGATTTACAGCAACCGGTTTCAACACAATGACATCACCTCTCAAAATGGCGGGAACAGATGAGAGCTTTCTTTATATCATGTGTTCAAAAGCCCAAGGCTACGACGATGAGATTTACCTTTGTAAGCAAATGATTATCCCTGATGACAAACAACTTGAGGGGCAGACCTCTGTTTCGGTTACACCGGAAAAACAATACCAAGCAATCGCTTATGGACTCGCCTATGATCAACAATTAACACTTTTTGATATTCACACCCATCCATTTTCAGATAACGCACGCTTTAGCAGCATTGATGACCATCATGGGAAAAAGAACGCAAAATACATTGCAAAACATTTCCCAAATGAATCAACGATGGGAATGATTGTATTAGGTAAAGGTTTTGATAACTTTGAAGCACGAATCTGGGATAGAGAAAAAGACCGATTCGAACCCATCAAGCGTATCGAAGTTCTTGGGTGCCCTACTCAAATCCTCACACATGCAAATCCCACTGAAATCGAAGAAAACGATCCCTACACCAGACACCGCATTATTCCAGGCTGGAAACAAGGTACCCTAGAAAACCTCAGAGTATTCGTCGCAGGCCTTGGTGGAAACGGTTCTTTAATCTTCGAAAGCTTTTTGGCTTTAGGAGTCGGAGCAGGTGAAGAAGGCTGGATTACTGCATGTGACCCAGATATTCTTGAAGCATCAAACCTTCCAAGAATCCCTTACGCATATCCAAAGCACCTTGGAAAATCAAAAGCGAGAATCGCCCAAAACTATGCCAAGCATAAAGCACCTAACCTGAATGTATATTGCTACGACAGTGGTATCGAAGACGAAGAGATGCAAGCCATGGCCAAAGAGGCGAACCTCATCATTGGAGCCGTTGATAGTGACGGGATTCGTATGATTTTAAATAACCTCGCTGCTCGCTATTTGATTCCCTATATCGATTTGGGAACCGAAATCATCCCTGAAGACGACACCTATCAGGCCGTCGGTCAGGTACAGATGTTTGTCCCAGGCCAGACCGGTTGTCTTATGTGCTCTTCTGCTTTAGATCCCTCAACTGCGGCTCTGGATAGAATGAGTGAAGATGACAACGCCCAGTATGAACAGGCCGGATATATCAGAGGAACCAATGAAACCCCAACTCCGTCGGTTTTGCACCTCAATGGTGTCGTGAGTCACTTGGCAATTTCACAGCTACTGCGGTTAATCTTCGACGATGGTTTCCAAGGGAAGGAATATCTCCATTACAACCGCCAAAACGCCCAGATGATTGCAGCCGCAGTTAACCGTGACGATGAATGCCCCGTGTGTGGCGTCCACGGATATCTTGGAGCTGGCGACGAAGACACTAATGCCGTCTTGAGTGACCTTTCTGATTTACAGGACAGTAAGGCTTTTGAACAAGAACTCGTCACCAATGAGAAAGAGGAGGATTAACCATGGGACTGCTTCATCATTTACTGCTCAGTTTCTTTCATCTCATGTTTGTTGCCATGGATGTTTTAGTGGTCATGATTTTGGTCAAGGTGGTCTATCAGCGATGGAAAGTTCCTTGGCTAAGGCCATTCGCCAACATGGTGAACCCAGCACTGACCTATATCATCACCCCCATTAGTCGATGGATCACACGAATAACTGGCAAACCACCAACCGAAAAAGCCACTCTATTACTATTGATATTCTCCCTGTGGATTTCGCGTCTGATTATCTGTGGTTTGTTTTGAGAGAGGAAGCAATCATGAAACAGGAAATAGAAACCAACCAAACCCTTTTAGTTACCGCAAGTGAGCTTGCAAAACTTCTAGGTGTCTCAGTTAGGCAAATCTGGCGAATGAACAGTGCTGGTAAAATCCCTAAGCCCATTCGAATGGGGAACTGTGTTCGATGGATGATTAAGGAAATTGAAGCCTGGCTAGAGGCAGGTGTCCCTGACCGCGTATCATGGGAATCTATACGAAAGTGAGGGTAATTCACATCAGATAGTGAGAAATAGACCTCCCCTGATGACAAGTTTAGAGAGCTATGATAGAATAATCCAACGCTATACAATCCCGTACCCAAGGAGGATAAGACGTGGCATCACTGATTCGAAAGAAAATCACGACCACCCATAAGGGTAAAAAAATCCGTAAAGAATCCCCCTACTGGTATATCCGGTACAAAGATGCACAAGGCAGGTGGAAAGACAAGCGGGCCTATAAGGATCAAACGGCCAGCATGCAGTTGCTGGCAAAGATCGCCCGAAAAGTAGAGCTGGAACAAGAGGGACTCTTTGACCGTTTCGAAGTACACCGTAAACGCCCCCTAACTGGCCACCTAGATGACTTCAAGCAAAGCATGCTCAATAAGGGGACAACAGCCCAGCATGCCCAGCAGACCTACCAACGAGCCCAAACCGTCGTTGAAGATTGCGGCTTTATCTTCATGGGAGATATTCGCCCCAGTAAAATTGACCAGATTTTAGCAGACAAACGCACAGCCGGTCTAAGTGCCCAAAGCAGTAACTTCTACCTCCAAGCTATCAAGCAGTTCTGCAACTGGATGGTCTTGGATCAACGCTCAGGTGACAATCCCATCCAGCACATGAGGGGGCTCAACGTCAAGGCCCACAAACGCATAGAACGTCGAGCCTTACAGCCCAAAGAGATTGACCGTCTAATCGCAGCGACGGTGTCAGGCCCCAAACGAAGCAACATGACCGGCCATGAACGAGCCTTGCTCTATCTGACCGCCTTGGGCACCGGCCTGCGGGCCAAAGAACTAGCCTCCCTACAATGGCAATCCCTAGACCTTAAGGGCACCAAGCCCTCTATAACGATCAAAGCAGGCAACAGTAAACACCGCCAGGAAGACTTCCTCCCGATCCGTCCAGACTTGGCCGCCCTACTCGATCAATGGCAAAATGAGCAAGAAGCCAAACCTAACGACCTAGTTTTTCCCAGGTTCAAAAAGCGAGAAGGCTCCCGGATCATCAAGCGTGACCTCAAAGCCGCCAAGATCCCCGATAAGGACGAAAATGACCAGACCCTAGTCTTCCATAGCCTACGACATACATTCGTCTCTGGGCTGGCTCGTGGGGGCGTACATCCCAAGGTAGCTCAGATGCTGGCCCGACACTCCACCATTACCCTGACCCTGGACCGCTACACCCATGTGGCTCTGCACGACCAACGGGCCGCTCTGGATGTCCTACCCCAGCTTCCCTCACTGGAACCCAAAAAAGGTGAAGAAAATCAGGTTGTTTATCGCAAAACGGGGACGGACGACCAGCCGGTCATAGAAACCGAGAAGAGCCCTAAAAAAACTCACCCAAAAACTGCTGATAAACTCACCCAAAAACTGCCCCAAACAGCTTACCCTGCCAGGCAGCCAAGGGCACTGGCAGGCAGTACAAAGGGATTTCCAGGGGAGGGTTCAAGGGGATTTGGGCCAGATCATAAATCCTTACCAGAAAAGAAAATGGGCGTCCCAGGTCAACCTGAGACGCCCACAGTCTTTACTAAAAAGCGGAGAGGGCGGGATTCGATCGACGTCTTTTATGCAACATTCTTAATGAACTGTGTTTACAGCTTATCTCAAGTAATACCAAAAACTTAAAGCATCTTGTTGACTTACTTTTTTCTCACGGTTTTATACTATCTCGTGGTCCGTTTTGAGGGCACATTAAGGGCACTTTAAATGTATACACGGATACGTATTATCTCCTACAGTTTCCTCAGCTTGAAGAACATCGTAAAAGAAACTCTATGCCACTAATTGCACTCGGATAGTTATCGGTTCACTATAGGGAATTCTCGATGAACCTTGAGTTATCCTGTCTTTATCCGAAACAGGTCTACGTAAACCTTCGTTGTCTTTCCTGAAAAAAACAAGCCCCTGTGGCCGGGAGAGAGATGGAATAATGTGCCACAGGGGTTTGGATAGAAACAGCAATTCTTCTCTGTTTATCTATATTACGTTCTGAACATTATTCCTCAACCCTAGACATACTGGCCTGACTCGTGCCTCCATAGACTCCTTGATTGACAACCTCTCCATTGGGTTGGGGTTCCCAACCAATCGGAGCATTGGGATCGCCCGCATCAATAGCACAACTGGTCCATTCATCCCACACCCATTCCCACCGCCCTAAATCCCAGCGTCCGGTCTCTGAGGTAAGATGATAGTCTCCATTAATCCATAGCCAATTGGGATCATTGACGTCGATCACCGGCAGATTGGGACCATTCGCAAACCATGCTTGCAGAAGAGCCTCATTGGAATCGATCCAATGGCCTTCCATCACGAAATTCGGATCTAGCTCCAAATTCCCCTGACCTGGCCAACCGCATTCTACGGTGGTGTAGGTGATGATCGGTTCATTACCCTCTTCCACCAGAATTGACTGCGGCCCATTGGCCCAGACAATTGAATTGGTGATAATGGCATTACAATCAACAAACCGGAACACAGCCCCTTCCGGACCGCCATAGTTACCACTGATGGTACATTGCTCAAAGATCGCGTTGCTGTCGTGGCAGTAAATCACCCCACTGTTGGGATCGGCCAACAAGGGATCATCCTCATTGGGATCATAGCATCGATTGCCGACCATGAGGCAGTGGTCAATGCGTGGACTAGCCCCGTCACAAAGGATCGCCCCTGCCTTAATTCCCCTACCTCCGGTCAGGGTGAAACCGGAAAGTCGGCAGTTGGGATCCTCCCCTTGGTCAAAAGTGACCACCACGCCTTGACCGTTAGCATCGATTACGGGAAAGGCATTCAAACCACTCAGTGTCAAACCGTTAACATCCAAGTTCCTTCCGAGGAGATTTAAACACTCCTGATAAGTCCCGTCATGAACCAAAATCGTGGCAAATTCATCAGCTACTTCAATGGCCTCTTGGATGCTGTCCAAGGGATGATCCTCTGTCCCGTTCTCATTGGGATCACTTACGGTCAAATCGCCAGGACCTGGGTCATCAACGGCATCGTCATCGACGTGGATATCATCCAACTGGCTCAAGAAGCAGGCAATCAGCCGAGTATTCCCATACATGGCCACGGTGGTACTCAAGGCATGGGGGGCATTGACATCCCCCGCTTGGACCGCCGAACCCTGCCAACCTGCAAAGGTAAAGCAATTAGGATCAACCGACTCAACCTCAATGTCAACCTCGACACCTTCGATTAAACTAACCGATGTGTCTAATGGCTGAACGATCCTCCCACCCGCCGTAGAATCAACTTCTAGATGGTAATAGGGAATAGGTTCAAAAAGGGCTGTAATCTTCATGTTCGATTTCAACGTAAAAACGTAGGGATTACTGATACTATAGAGATTGCCAGACCAACGCTTGAATCGATATCCGCTATCGGCCCGGGCTTCGAGCCAGACCGTTGTACCATAGTCATAAATAAACTCTCCTTCGCCGGGTTTAAAGACCGAACCCCCTTGACCCGATTGCAGAGTCAAGGTTCGTTGATCGATGGCAAAGTTGGCTTGCAAGGTATAATCACTGTCAATGGTGACGGTGGTTGTGGCGGCATTGACGTCTGCCACGTTCCCGGCTTCGACCGCAGTTCCGGTCCAGTTGACAAAGCGATTGTGTTCATCCGGCGTAGCCGTGAGGGCAACCGTTGTGTCACCCGAATAGAGATAATCGCCCTGCCCGGGTGCGGACACGACTCCATCGCCATTGGAAGAAATCGAAAGGACATAGCGGTTATCCAGGGTGAAGCTCTCCGATGTATCGCTACTGTTGACGCTCACAGAGCAGACGCGAAAGCCTAAAATGCTAGGCCGGTAATCAGGAGCAACCCGTTCCCGGTGCCCCACCCCCTTGTCGCTATCCCCCCAATTCCAGGCACCACCACGAATAACATACCGATTATCTGAGAGAGTGCTGGTAAAATCAAAGAGATTGCCCGCCATATCATTCATCCCATAGCCAAAAGATGGATAATAATCAACAGGGGTGGTATAGGGAGGATCTGTGAGTCCCAAGGGATTCGAGTAATTCGAGCTACTATAAGCATAATTGGCCTTGTCGTGATCAATGGTAGTGCCACAGCCATAGAGATAGCTACCATCATAATCGGCAACGGCCTGCCATTCCGACTCTGTCGGCAAACGATAACCAAAAAATTCGCAGAATGCAGTGGCTCCGTACCAACTTACACGGGTAACAGGGTGACTGACCATACTGTAGCCGTCGCGGCTGCCCACGGTAAAGACTCCATTGGCATAGGCAATCTGACTCTCGTAGCAGGCATAATAGGTATTATAACTAGCCGTATAAGTATCAAAATACGGACGGGAATAACCGGTGTCGTCGCTGGCGTAGACCGTGCCATCATACACCGTGATAATATTCTCCGTTAGAGCCGCATTAAGATAGTAGCAGTACTGGGCATTTGTCGTCTCATATCGGCTCATCTGACCGTTGAAGCCTTCATCGTCAATGGTGACAAAGACCATGTCTAATGGGGGAGTCTGTTGGATGGAGCCATCATCCGCAATCACCATGACCTGGTATTCTATACCGTAGGCACCAGGGTGATCTGTCTCTGTATTCCATTGAATCGTATGACTACCCGAGCTAATGGAGGGACCGACGTCTCCGGATAGAGCCTCGTCCGATGTGGTAATAGTCCATGTGTTACCACCATCGTGACTGACCTTGATACTGACCGTGCAATCATCTCCATCAGCATCGGCCAAGGTATAACCAATATCAACGATCCCACTACCATCGGCGCGTTGGGTGGCCGTAACGTCCGTTACGATCGGTGCAGTGCCAGCCACACAAGTGATGGTTATAAACGTGATTACATAAAACATAATCAGGATTCTTGCGAGGCTTATATTTCGCACTTTTTGCTCTTTTTTGATATCAATAAAACTCATACACTCCTCCTATCAGATGAACGACTTTTGGCAGCGGTTATAAAAAACGATCTCTCTAGGGTGTTTTAATCTGTCCTGTCCCACCACAGCGGGCACATTTCCCGGAACCAGAGCACCGGGCACATTCAATATCGATTTTATGCGACGTCCGAATCCTGCCGGTTCCCTGGCAGAATCGACAGGTTTTCTTTCCGCCACCTGGACCATGCACGACGATATAGCCTCTGCTCTTACAATCTCTACAAGGATAGGTTTCGTAATCACGTGTGTGCCCTTCGCCACCACAGGCACTGCATTTACCGGAACCAGAGCAGTCCGGGCAGTTGATCTGCTCTTCCTGCTGCATTGCCTCAAACTGTTGTGCCTCGGAGCTATGATCCCGCTTAAAGGCCTTATCCTTGGCCCGCCAATCATTCAGTTCCAGAAAACCATAGCGATGGTGACGTCCCTGCTTGATGGACCAGGAATAGGCGGCCCTGCTTTCGATATAGGTGCGTGAACGATATCGCACACTGGTATAACAGGGCTGGGGAGATGAGAACGTCTTTTTGGCACTCTCATCCTCAAAGGAGCTTTCGAGTCCCTTCCCAAAGAGTTCATTGGTCTTGGCATAGAAGGCGTCGGCCTGTCTGTCATTGGCCACGGTAAAGATGATGCCGATGAGCTTATGGTTGGCAAAAGTCAGTTTGATCTGATTGACCCGAAAGGTCGCGTAAATCAGTGTACCCGGAATCTCGGCGGTATCGATCTTGCTTCCAGTCGAGGAATAACGATACGAATCAACGATCTTAAGGGACTGACCGTTGGAACTCAGAGTACTGACGACCTCGTCATAGGACATACCCCATTGCAGCCCCGTCAGAAAATCCCTTTGCCACTGTACGTCGCTGATCGGTGCGGGCGAGGGTGTGCTCGTGGGAACAACTCGGGATTCGACAGGCGTTTCCTTGCAATAGACTGGAGTCTCGGAAACCATCTCAGCTTGATTCAGATTCAGACGTTGCAGTTGAACGGGTACAAGATAGATGAAATAAGGGCCACACAATGACTGCGGTGCCTCTCCTCGATCCAATCGATTGACGGGGGCTAGATAGGTGGTCCCCCACTCTTTTTGACGGATTCGGTCAAAAAACTCAGACCGTTTAGACTTTTCGTTTTTGTAATCTGAGAATGTCGTACCAAGATCCAGGACACAGAATCTCACTTCGTTCCTGGAACACTCACCATGCCAGGCTTCCTCGTACTGTTTGAATACTGCCGGTGCCTGATGGGATTGTCCCTGTTCCTGCCCAACCTCCAGGAATCTGGCAAACGAGGGCTCAGTGGTTACAGCACGGTATCGCTCCTTGCGGACGACAATCTGCTGGACCATTTCGATTTCATCGACTCCTGAATGCCAGGGATACTCCTTGTGCCAGCCCAAAGCCAGGATGACAATGCCGTTGTCATCTGATTTGGCATTGACTTCGTATTCCTTGCGTTGGGCTGGACGTGGACCGTCTGGATCTCGACTGGTACGAGACTCAGTCTGGTATACCCCCTTAAAGGTCACATAGGCATCTGAGATGGGTAAATCCGTGTCCGTGTCCCGAATCTCAAGACGTAAGGCCACTGTACGGGGATGATCCAGCAGGTTGTAAATCCCGGAATCCCAGGTTCCCAAATATTCGGCGTGGGCAATCGGTACGATGGCGATGATCAAAACGAGCCATAATACAATGGATGTGATCTTTTGCATGGATGACCTCTCTCAATATCAGGTGTGTTTTTTGTGTTCGTCTACCAAGTCAGGTGCTCGACGGCCTGTTCGATATCTGGTACCATGACGTCGGCGTATACCTCGGTGATTTTGATATTGGCATGCCCCAGTTGCTTTTGAACCAAACGTAAGTCCTTGCCGCTGACTCGGTACAACTGACAGGCATAGGTATGGCGTGTGGAGTGGATGGAATAGCGAGCAGGCAGCTTGGCCATTGCCGCCTGTTTCTTGAAGACATTTTGGAGGGCTCGAACAGTGAGGTGCCCCTGCGAGTTGCTGGAGTAAAACAACGGAGCCTGGGGATCGATCGGCTCTCCGATCCTTGCCTTCCATTGCAGGTAGTCCAGGCATTGCTCTTTGAATTGGTGCTTTATGTAGACGATTCTTTCCCGATCGCCCTTGCCGTGCCTGACCCATACGTTGTACGGCGGCCGGTGTACGGACAAATCTCCACAGACTAACTGGGCAATCTCGCCCACCCTCAATCCCGTTGACAGGGCCAGACTGACGAGGAAATAGTTGCGAATGGGAATCTTTCCACCTCGACCGATAGCTTGCTCTGCCGCCGTCTGTGAGGCCTGGAGTAACAACAGGGCCTCGGCCTCGGTGAGGTACTTTCTCGGGTCCAGTGTCCACTTGTAATCTTTCATGCTGCTTAGCATGTGCAACCTGCCCCCATGAAAAGGTTCGCACATCTATTGAAAGACGAAGCTTTTTCTTTATATAATTAACGGATAACTGATTTAGACACCTTGGTTTGCAGCATCGATGACAGTTTGAGCGTAATTTTAGATAGTTTTCCCCCGTTTTAGGGAAGCGATGAGGATATGAGTACGGTTTTAGGCAAGACAACGCTGAGAATGAAGGCCGGATGGTTTTCAGGGGTAATTTTCAGCAGTAAAAAGCTTCGTCTTTCAATAGAAATCTGAAGCTTTTTGGATTTTTCAGTGTTAATGCACAGCCACTCCTAGAAGTATTCCTTACTAAAGCGAGGCGTATAAAATCAAACCAAAACTAGCGACTGTTTGAAGTCAGACACTACACGCAGAGCGGGCGGCTTGATGAGTGGGGCTGCCTCAAAGGCAGTTAAATGTTAACATTGTTTCCGACTCGTTACATTAATATCATTAAAAGGCACCTTTATTACCGTCTGACGGATCTTGGCCTTGGATGAATTTGCGGACATCATCTTCATTGAATCCCACTGTGTATACAGCGTATACCACGGGCCCAAAAATGTTCGCCTGCAAAGTTCTGATCCTGACCTTTAAACTGTCGGGCAATCGCTATGGCACTCTTGTCCTTGATAAATCGAATTGCTGATGATACCGCATATTTGGGTGGGATCTCAATGCACATATGTACATGATCCGAGCAAATATGCCCCTAGAACTGAGATACCCTCGTCTATAAGACGAGGGGTTCAAGAGGGGTCGATTTGAAATCGACTATCATCCGCAACCGGCTCCCCCTCTTGTTCGTCTATATACTGTTTGATCATTTCATCTGTAATGTTGCCAGAACTGACAGCTAAATATCCACGAGCCCATAAATGACGACCCCAACATGCTTTGCGAAGATGAGCAAACTCTGAAAGCAATATGCGGGAACTGATACCCTTAAGCCACTGAACAATCTTACTTACATTCTGAGTAGGCCCATAAGCAATAAACATGTGAACATGATCTTTAGAGACCTTTCCACTTATGATAGTAAGCTCATGCTCCATCGCTATTTGCCGTAAAACGTCTCGTGTTCGTATCGCAACCTCACCCGTCAACAAAGTCTTACGATACTTAGGTATCCAGACTATATGAATTTTCAGGTCTGTCTTTGTATGTGCACCTAGTTGAGAACGTCGCATAGCGACATATATTACTCGTAACTTCGCCTAAAGGCGAGGGGTTTCAACCATCCCCGATAGGGACACTAAATACTGATTTTACATTTGCTAGTGTCTGATCGCATAGACCAGCACTCTCAAAGCGGCTTCGTCGAAGAGAGAGGCTTCTAAGCGAGCGTTTAATGCTTGATCAATCATCCTTTTCAAGCCACTCATGAAGGATTCAACGATCCAGCGTTTACCATATCCGTTACGTTTAAGTCTTCGTTGGGTCATTTGACTGCGATAATGGCCACCTATTTGGCC
Source organism: Sedimentisphaerales bacterium (assembly GCA_963662565.2). Classification (GTDB taxonomy): domain Bacteria; phylum Planctomycetota; class Phycisphaerae; order Sedimentisphaerales; family Anaerobacaceae. Next base: position 274,491 of record CAXXXG010000027.1, read on the forward strand.
ATCTTTACGATGTACGGCCGGTGGTATCCAACTTCGGACACCCCAATGATCACGACAAAAGCTATGAACCCATTCAGCATCATAGCTTGCATCAGCAAAAAGACACCTCGGACTGATGGCTAAGGCTGTTTTCTCAAGCAATGGCTTGGCTTCTGCGTTGTCGTTACATGGCCCCCCAGTCAATTACAACACCAACAGGTAGCATCGAATCACAGGTTACTGAGACAGAAACTTTGACGTATTGCTTTCGCTTACGGCCACTGCGAGTCTCGTAGTGTGCTGAGGCTGACGTTGTTTCCAGCGGCGCGTGTCAAGGGATTTGAGACAGTTCCTTTTCAAAATTAAGCTCTCATTTTAAGCTGTTCCGTTGGTTTCATTTGCATGTTTTCCGGTGGATTAATCCACACCGCTTGAGGAGGTTCACTGGCCTCTGGTGCTTTTCGTACAAAGCGTTCTGGATGGGCAAGATAGGCCTCATCCAAAGCGGCCTGTCGTCGTTTCTGCAAAATACCCGTTCGGCCATAATGAACATCTTCGGGACGATAAAAGCTAATGCCTGAATGGCGATGCTGAGTATTGTACCAAGCAAAAAACTCAACGCAAAAAGCCCGAGCGTCCTGGAGACTGCCAAACCGAACCGGAAAGGCGGGACGATATTTCAACGTTTTGAACTGACTCTCCGAGAAGGGATTGTCGTTCGAGACGTGGGGACGACTATGCGTCTTGGTGATCCCCAGATCGGCCATTAAGTTGGCCACGACCTTCGAAGTCATCGGTGAACCTCGGTCCGCATGAACGGTTAACTGATGAGGCTCAACACCTTGCTTGACATAGCTGTCTTTGATCAGTCGCTGGGCCAAGGTGGCCGATTCACGCGGGGCCACCATCCAACCAACAACGTAACGACTAAAGATGTCCAGGATCACGTAGAGATAGAAGTAGGTCCATTTCTGAGGCCCTTTGAGCTTGGTAATGTCCCAGGACCAGACCTGATTGGGCTCCGTGGCCAGCAGTTCAGGCTTGGTGTACTGTGGATGCTGCCTGACGTTTCGGCGTTCTCGAACCTCGTCCTGTTCGGCCAGGATACGATACATGGTCCGTGCTGAACAGAGGTATTGTCCTTCGTCCAGCAGCGTGGCATACACCTGAGCGGGTGGACAATCGACAAAACGATCACTATGCAAGACCTCCAGCACCTCTTGTCGTTCCTGCTCAGAGAGAGCTAACGCAGGCGAGGGGCGTTCCGGTTCGGAGACCTTCGAGGGTTTCCGACGTCGATACAACGTGGCTCTCGGAACCTCCAGGGCGTCACAGAGCGGCTGTATACCGGTTTGATGTTGATAGTTTTCAATGAATGCGATCATCTGTTCTCGTCGCTCTCTGGGGTCTCGATCGGGTTGCCCAGCATCGCCGCAACTTTTTTTTGAATGTCGATAATGAGTTCAGCCTGTTCCAACTTCTTGGTGAGTCGCTGGTTGTCGCGTCGTAATCGGTCCAGTTCCCTGTCACGGGAATCACGGATCTGTTTACGGCCACGTTTGACGTCTTTGAGTCCCTGGAGGGCACCCGATTGGTATTGCTTACGCCAAAGGTTTAGGGCCGAGGAATATAATCCCTCTCGCCGCAGTAACGCTCCAATCTGGCCGGATTCAGTACAGGTCATGGCTTCTTCAACAATACGGGCTTTGTACGCCGCGGTAAATCGTCGGCGTTTGGGTTTGGCCAGCACCTCCGGGTCAGGGACCCCGGGATCGGCGGCCGCGCGGTTGTTGGCCACTGCGTTCCGTTCGCCTTCGCTGCGCTCAGGCTCTCTACACTCCGTGGCCAACAACCTCTGTTTCTTTCTGTTCTCCGTAACATCATCTGTCATCGGTAAGGTCTCCTTGCCCTCTAGTTTAATTGATGGCAAGGAATTGTCTCACTTATTCTGGCACGGAGGGAGGCCGGTTGAATCCATCGCGACATGTGTTTCTTCATTGGCAAACCATTCGGTGATCTCAGCCAGCATCGTATCAACAAGTTGATGTACGTGACTACGATCAGCAAAACGTCTAAAATTGGATAACTCTCCGTTCCCATCCTTATATAGAACCCCCTCCATGGTGACAATAGACAGACCTATTGTCACCGATACCTACCTCCTTCAGATCATGATACATGTTCCTGTTTTCATTGCGATGTGTTATTTCGGATGATCGGGAGATTCACTGGGAGTGACCACGAGATTCATTGCTATAGGGCACCTCTAATAATACGTTTTGAGAGGCGAAATTCTATTTCAAGCGTCAGTTTTGTAAAATGTTGATCGCTGCGAACTTTAAAACCCAATATTCCAATGCCCAAACGGCCTCAGAGGTCACTTGCCCGACTGTATTGTCCAGGCTTGTTGCCTGGTCCAAGAGCCATGAGGCTCTATGCCCTCGCCAACAGGCAATAGCGATCTATATTGAACGCAAGGTTACGCAAACCGATCTTCGTTTTGGCTCGTACCAGCCCAATGCTTCGAATCAACAAGCTGCCTGCTCGTTGGCTCTGGACGCCGAAGATATGTTCGACACGGCTTCGAATCTTAGAACGGGTGTGGTTACCCGACTTCTCTCGATCTGTCAGCTTCTTGTTGCGGTAGCCTTTTCGCTGAATATGCTCACGAAAACCATGCTCAGAAAGATGATCCAATTTTTCACCCGAGCGATACGCCGAATCCGCCCAGACATCCTGACTGCTATTGGTATGATCCAGAAGATCTTCAAAGACCTGGCTATCATGAGTCGCCGCATCGGTGACCTCGTATTTTCGAATCAGCTTGTGCTGCACATCCACTTCAATGTGGTTCTTGTAGCCATAATGGTTCTGACCGTTCTTCTTTACCCAGCGGGCATCGGTGTCCTTTTGACGCTTTTTAGCGTCACTCCAATCTTCGGGGACATCTCCATTCTTGATCTGCTTGTTCTCGCTTCGGCTGTTACGTTGCTTGGGGGCTTTGATAATACTGGCGTCAACAATTTGACCTTTCTTAGCAGAAAAACCGTTGTTTCGAAGAAATCGATCGAATTGATCAAACAGCTTTTCGGCCAGTCCAACCTCGGTCAACTGCTCACGGAACAACCAAATGGTCTTGGCGTCAGGAACTCTGTCATTGAGCGAAAGGGCCAGGAAACGCATAAAGGACAGGCGGTCACGAATCTGAAACTCCGTTTGATCGTCAGAGAGATTGTACAACGACTGAAGAACCAGGATCTTGAACATCAAGGTGGAATCATACAGTTTACGTCCGGCGTTACTTTTGCGTTCTTCGGATCGCAGTGTCTTGAGGCTTTTGGTAAACAACGACCAATCCATCAGTTCATTCAACTTAACCAAAGGATCGCCGCCATCATTGAGTTTATCAAATCGCTCATGCCAATCGAAAAGTCCAGCCTGGTTCATCGTAGAAAACTCCATGGGGTTGGGTTTAACTGTGATTCTATTGTCAATGAGCTAAGTATAACCAATGTGAATCGTAATGCACAGTTATGTGTTAATTTTTAGAGATACCCTATATTCTTTTTCCCCATCATGGTTGGATGCAGAGGCATAATTCCTGGCCCATTTGCATATGCATCATCATATGCATCATTACGTCTTCCTGCATTCTTTCGTTGCGTGTGTCGTTAGCAATCCGCAGCTCCACCATACAGGTAATCACTGCCGCCATCAAATCCACCTTCTTATCCTTGGCTGCACTGTTCATTTTGGCAACGAGTTCAGTGAGTGCGACGTCTTGGGCCTTGATGTCTTTCCACATCTCTTCTTTCTGCGCCTTCATGTCCTGGCAACACCCCATGGGTTGGGGCCCCATCATTTTCTTGCCTTCTGTTGTCTCTACCGGTTGTGATAAGGCCGGAGACCAGATGACCAGGGCCAAGGCCAGTACCAAAAGTAATGTGAAGCTTGAACTCATCAGCACGTTTCTATTCGTTTTATTTTTCATATTTTCCCCTTTTTTTCTTCATGTATGTTTCACTGTTGACATATGGTTAACAGTATGTTAACCATGCCGTTTTGCCCACGACCTGTACAGGCATGTGAATTAATACTATATCTACCGTAGGAGTTTCGCTATGGGGCATTGCCCTACCGTTTTTGGATAATAGATATCCTCGGTATCCATTTCTCCTCCAGCAAAGGCCAGTATTAGTCGAGACCTTTTGATTGATTGTCTTGGTCCAAAGAAACATAGCGACACGCACAGGAGCTAACTGAACCGATGACATACCTCATGCCGTGCAGAATACTTTCCTGGCTGTACTCCGGGATCAAAGAACAAGATTGAGACTCGTGACATCAGTTAGAGGTAGAAAAAGTCGTTCATCTCTATAAGATGGAATTGGTGCCAACTTCTGAGATGTGGTCCAAGTAGGGTTATAACCCATAGAAAAGAGCGGGTATATAACATAGCATGAACCCAAGAAGATAATGCTAAAATGGCTATTTGTATATTAATGATCTTGATTTTCTATAGATTTCCGAAAAGGAAAGGTGAATCATGTTGGCAATGACCTTCAACTGGACAGTGATCATCATTATTGTTGTAGGTGTGATTGGTGTCTTTGTGTATAAACAGATGTAGAACTCATCCCAAAACCTTTTTCTGCTGCGATCGGCTGCAAAACCCGTGGATTGGCATTGTCGGCAAAAAAGGTTCTTGATGTACTTCAGTACGCCTCTGACCCCGATGAAAACATTGGAGCCCAACGAATATATTCCTACAAACCAATTCTGTTCTTAAAGAACAAGGGACAAGGGACAATATGATAAAATTAATAAAACTGAACCACTAGTGTCCCGTTATAAATCGAATAACCATAGTTGGTTATGATTATAGCTCTTTGAAAAGTTGTTTATATCGTGCTCAAACAAGCTTTTTACGGGTGTTTTCTCAAAAAGCATCACGCCCAGAACCTGCAGGATTTCATACATACTGGCCTCCAGTTGTAGATCTTTTTTCAGGATAGCAACCAGTACATAAACGCTGATCGCGATCCAAACTTGGGTTTTCACGGCATTCGGTGTCGTTCCGTAGAAAGCTTTGATCCGAAGGTGCTGCTTGATCCATTTGAAAAACAATTCGATCTGCCAGCGAAACTTGTACAACCGAGCAATGGTCGATGCTGAAAGGTTGAAGTTGTTGGTCAGAAAGAAAAAGCGTTTGTTTAACTCGGTATCGACGTAATGAATTCGACGCAAGCGTTCGGGGTAATTCTTCGAGCTTTTGGGGCCGGTCAATCGTATGGCTTGGTCGCTTCGTAGACCACGGCCTTTGTCCACTGGATGTGACGCTTGCCGTGCAAACGCAAGATTGTTTTTCGCTCGGATGACAAAGAATGCTTGTTGCTGATGAAGATGGTAAAGACGTCGAAAATCGGTGTACCCTTTGTCCATGATGTAGAAGGCACCCGGCTCGTAAATCACGTGGTCGAGAAAGTGTACATCGTGCACCTGGCCGCCTGTAACGCGTATAAACGCCGGAATGTTGCCTCGCAGGTCGAGCTGAGTGTGGACTTTGACGGCACTTTTCCTTCGACGATGTTGAGCCCAAGGAAACAGCGTCAGGCACAAGTCGATCACTGTTGAATCCAAGGCGTAAACCATTCGTTTGAGATTCATGGCTAAGGGTTGTTGGCCATAAAGCATGCGTGCCTGTTCGATCAAAATCATGGCCATGTCGCGGTAGATTTGCCAATCGCGTTGTTCGTTGGCTTTGGCCAGAGTATTTCGTGAAACTCTTGCCTTCATACCAGCATGATAGAGTTTTGGTCCAACAGCACGAAGACAGGCTTCGATGTCGCGTAAACTTTCGCGACCGGTCAATTGAGCAAAGCTCATGCAGTAAAACTGATCGAGGCATGTAAAGCTTTTGACGCGATGATCGCCGTGATAGCGATCGACACATGACTTGAAACGCCGTCGCGGCAAGTAGTCCATGATCTGTGAGAAGACAATTCGACCGTGATACATGGTTGGCTCCTAAAAGAAACTCAGAGCCGTAATCATACACAGTCAATTTGAAGTCGATACAGGTCATGATTTGTTTTAAGTCTTTATTATATTTAGCGTTATCAAAATACTAGCAAAAGTTAACGGGACAGTAGTGAAACTGAACACTAAAAATGAGCAAATTCAGCAACAAGAATCTAGTGACTTGGCTGAGATTGATGGGTTGGGGGAAACGGAGGATTCTGATGGACACGAAAAACCTGATGATCTACGCAAAGAGGAAGAGTATGATTCCGAAAACTCAAAAATGGATGACTTCAAAGACCACCAAAGACACTATAGACATCACAGCTTTGAGAACTCGGACTCTGTAGAAAGACATAATACCCCAAAGCGTAACTCCGGAAAACGTCGTCACCGCTCCAACCAAAGGGATAAGTGGCCTGTTATAGACGAGATTAGGCCGACATGAATCTTCAGGGAACCTCTTGTAGAAGGCTCCGGTTACACAGTTTAAATCGGCTGAGTTTTATATAAGCGGGCCAGCATAATGGGAAGCATTGAATCCAAAAGTAACGCCGAACCTCTGCGAGTGGTTGGGGGTTCACAGACTCCGCTTGTATCGATAGCGGCAGACATCATAACGAGGTGCCTGGTGACTCAGGTGGGCTCTATCGTCCCGGCTTGCGGGGCCAGCGTGGTTCTTGTCTATGCCGATGCGCTTAAGGAAGATGGATTCTCCTTGCTTGAGGAGTTCCCTTGCAAGGTCTTCTTCGTCACCAAGACGCCACTGCAGGAGAAACAGCAGGAGGAGAAAGGAACACGCTTCATTCGCGTACCGAACGTCCCCCTATCCCGTCTCGGACAGGTTAAAATCGCCGTATTCATGGCCCTGACAAAGGGGATGGTATCCCGAGGGGATCTTGTTGTGTGTCTAACGGGTTTCACCGCAAGCGGCACGCTGGACACTCTGGTCGTGACCGAGGTCGGCAGTGAGTTCGAGATGCTTGCGCCGTTGGAACCTGAGGAGGAACCGTCTCTGGACTCCAGGCCTGGGGTGATCGAGCGAGTCCTGGAGGTGGCAACAACGCTGGGAAACGAAGGCCGGGAATGAAAGCCAGTGGGAGCGATCTTCGTGGTTGGAGATACAAGTCGTGTACTCTCGATGTCGAGACCGTTGATTCTGAACCCGTTTCATGGTCACCCCAAAGAGAAAAGGAACATCATGGACAGGGCTTTCGAGGAGACGATCAAGGAACTCTCGACCATCGACGGGGCATTCGTCGTGCGGGGCAACGGGATTGTCGAAAGCTGCGGTGTGTTTCTCAAGACAGTCGGCCAGGAAGCGTTCGAACTTCCCCGAGGTCTGGGTGCACGACATCACGCCGCGGCAGGGATCACGGCTGTCACTAGAGCTACCGCGGTGACAGTAAGCGAGTCCACGGGCAACGTCATGGTTTTCAGGGGAGGCAAGGCGATTCTGGAGGTGGAGAAGATCAGACTAGGAGGATCTCCTGCCAGTGGAACGGATCTGCGACAGGAGTAGCCCTTAATACGCGTGACTGGTTGGCTCAGACATCAATCGCCGACTACAAGTAAGGTGTCAGCAATCTCGCCATGCCGTCAAGCAGGCGACCGGTCACTGAACGTCCCTTAACCTCCTCCAACGTCACAGGATGGGCGTCATTCCGTTTTGTCTCAATCCAACGATCAAGCCGTTGGGCAAGTTCAACATCGTAGCATTCCAGGTTGAACTCGAAATTAAGGCGTAAGCTACGAGGGTCCCAGTTGGCCGATCCCAGCAGCACCCAGCAGCCATCCACCAGCAGGAGTTTGGAGTGATCGAATGGAGGCGGGGTCAGCCAGATCCGACATCCATGCCGGAGCACTTGCCACCACATCGCCCGGGAAGCCGACAAAATAAACGGCAGGTTGCTCTGTGAAGGCAAAATGATATCGACCTGAACGCCCCGCATGGCTGCCAGATTCAAGGCGGAGACCAAGGCGGGGTCGGGCAGAAAATACGGAGTCACGATCCGTATGGAATAACGGGCGATCGAGAGGGCGCCCAACAGCGTCCACAGAAACTTCTCGAAATTTTCGTCCGGGCCATCGGTCACTCCTCGTGCCAAGACCTGGCCCACGCTGGCGATTTTGGGAAACCACGCATCGCCACGCAATGCCTCGCCGGTAGTGAACAACCAATCATCGGCGAACACCTCTTGCAGTTGGGTCACCACCGGGCCCCTTACCCGGAAATGGATGTCCTGGACAGGATGTCGCGGTTGGCTTTGAAGACAGTGTCCCGCTCGAATATTCATACCGCCGGTAAATCCTACCTGTCCATCCGCGACCAATATTTTCCGGTGGGTGCGCATGTTCATCGACATCAGATGGCCCAGAGCAAACGGCGGGAGAAACCGTGCAACGGTCACACCCTCTCGTCGCAGGGAGTGAAGAAGGGTGGGCCAGGAATACCGAATCCCGGTCGCGTCAACCAACACCCGCACATCAACCCCCCGGCGGGCAGCTTCGCCCAGCGCCTGGGCAAAGGCCAGCCCGACGTCATCCCGATCAAAGATGTAGGTCACCAAAGAGAGGGTTCGGCACGCCTGTCGGATGGCGGCCAGCATGGCCGGATAGACTTCATCTCCGTTCATCAACGGATCGATTTGATTACCGGTCAGCAAGGGACGCTCTACCACACCCCCAACGACCCGAGCCAGCATCTTGAGATATCCTCCGCGTTCCGGCAGATGACGGTGCAGCTCTTCCGGCCGACATTCGGATTGTTCGGCTTGTGCCCGGTATCGCTCCAGGTTCCTACGCAACAGAGCGGCTTTGTGACGAATGCGATTGACTCCGAAGATAAAGTACAGAACCGCCCCGACCAGGGGTACGAGCCAAACAAAACCCACCCACGCGATGGCGGCACGCGAATCACGCTTGTTGAGAACCACGTGCCCGGTGGCCCAGACCGAAAGCAGTAATCCAAGTCCAAGCGCTGCGATGTTCCAGACGTCATGCACCCCATTGCCCACGGTTAACAGCATTTGAACTCTACCACAACCCGTTGTCTTCCCTTGACGTCAATGATGTTACTGATGTCGAGCGCGATGCACTTCGGTTTCGTCACATCCAGCCCCCACCAGGATGTCACGCGCCTGGTCTATCTCGCTGGTTGTCCCATGAGCAACGACGAGAAACTTGTTAGATTTGAGCGAAGACTCGTACTTGAGAATACTGTCCTTCGGAATACCGATACCATAAAATGCGGCGCCAACGGCACTGAGTCCGCCCACCACCGCCGCCCCTTCCAGTGCACCGATGATCCATGCGACCAGGGGACCGCCCACGACAATCGGACCGATGCCGGGAATAACAAAGAATGCCGAGCCAAACAATAATCCCCAGAACCCTCCCCAAAAGGCACCCAATTTACCCCAATATTTCACCCTGTCACCGGTGTTGTAGTACCCTACTACGTGTTCTTCGGCATGATAGTCCTTGCCCAGGATCGACAGTTTCTTCATGTCGAATCCCGCTTTCTGCAGTTCCTTTACGGCCTCTTCCGCCTCGATGTGCGTGTTGAGCACTGCAACAATCGAGTCGTTTTTCCCGGCAACGTTCTCATGATGGTTTTCCACCAGTTCGGTGTTTTCTCGATCCTTGACAATCGTATTCGGTACCATTTGATGCTCCTTTTCGTAATGGCGTTCTTGAATTCACAATAAGAGATATGCTAAACGCCAGGCCGACCCTTGGCTATAGGGTGTTACCCCACCGTGCGGGAGGGTAAATAACAGAGGCCGCAAAACGTTGGACACAATGGTAACTCACCGCGCGTCCACTCAGTACCTTCGCTCAAGCCTGTCCTGAGCAAAGTCGAATGGGGCATCAAGCCGCAAAGTTGAACCGAGGGTCATTGCGAGCGTAGCGTGGCAATCTTCAATTGATTCTTTCCTCGCGCAGAGACGCAGTTGTCACTGAGGAGTTCGATCTGTTGATCGAATTGGATTGGATTGGGTGCCTCTCGCGGAGAATGCCAAGAACACAGCGAGGCCTTGCGGCCGCAACCACTATTTTCCTCACGCCCACTCGCTTGGCTCGTTCATGAACGCTAGGAAACGCAAAGCAAATATAGCATCGGAATAGCACACCTTTGCGCCCCTTTGCGTGAGATAAAACTCATCGACAACCATAGGGATACCGATATACCCCATAAACTTCACGCACAAAAACAACGTTTTGAAGGATTGCCGTGTAGAGATGAGATAATCAAGTCGTCATTGCGAGCCTCGCGAAGCAATCTTCCTTCCTTTATTGGCCGCTGATTTACGCAGATGAACGCCGATGTTTCACTGTTCCAGCGAAGTTGGGTTTATAATTTACCACAGAGAGCACCGAGAACACAAAGTGTTCGAGTAAACTCGAATAGGATCATGGAACCACTAAATACACGAAACACACGAACATTTTTGTGCGGCCGGTGGCCGGAATAGAATATTGTCTCTCGCCCGCTCACTGCGTTCGCTCAAGATCGCGAAGGACGCAGAGATGTTCGAACTGTGTTCGAATGAGGATTGTTTTTAGCTGGGATGAATAGGATGGACAGGATAAAGATCTTCGCTGTTCCAGCGAATTGGGATTGGTTTTTCTACCATGAAGACCAGGGAGAACCATGAAGGGCTGACGCCGAATGGAACCTGCCTGAGGGATCTATTCGATCATAGCCTGCCTGCCCTCCGCACGGAGCGTGCTTCGGAAGGCGGGCCGTTGGCAAACCACATCATAAGCCCCCGCGGCACATAAGCGGGGACAGCCGTGAACCCGCTTAACCTTACACAATCTATTCCTACTGATATGGCAGGGTAAATTGGAGCGAGAAAACTTTAAACCATTGCGGTCATCAGGCAACTGTGTAAAATCAGGCTACAACTTAGGAAAGACACCTTTGAGAACGTAATGACTTGGAAACAGTGGATCGATAAAACAAATGAAATTGGTAGTGTTTCCAAATCTGGGAGATATGGTATTTAACACCCTTTGAGGAATCATTTGGATGGGATGATTCAGGAAAAAAAGATTTGACTAAATATAACTTATTAGTTATATTCCATTAAGGTTATATCGATAGGGTATGGGATGTTGAATATACGGATGAATTCGGCTCATGGTGGGAAGATTTGACTGAGGCCGAGCAGGAGTCTGTGGCTGCGACGGTTGGATTACTGGAAATGGAAGGTCCCAAGCTCCCTTTTCCCTACAGTTCAGGGATTAAGGATTCCAAGCACAGTCATATGCGTGAGCTTCGGATCCAACATGCCGGGCGTCCTTATCGGGTCCTATATGCGTTTGACCCGAGACGCTCTGCTGTCTTACTCATAGGTGGGGATAAGACAGGAAACGATCGGTGGTATGATCAGTTTGTTCCAGTCGCCGATCGACTCTACAATGAGCACCTGGATTACCTTCGAAAGGAAGGTCTGTTGTAATGGCAAAGTCATTCAAAAAACTGGTTAAAAAGATGTCACCGGAGAGCCAAGAGCGAGTCAATAAACGGACAGAGAAGATGTATTCAGAGATGGCGCTTCAGGAACTTAGACAGGCAATGAAATTGACCCAGCAGCAGCTTGCAGAGAATCTACAGATGAATCAAGCGGCGGTCTCCAAGGTCGAGCATCAATCAGATATGTATATTAGCACACTCCGGCGGTTTCTGGCTGCCATGGGCGGAGAGCTGCGCATTGTGGCTCATTTCCCACAAGGGGATGTGACTATTAATCAATTTGAAGATATCCATGATCCGAATAGGGCCAAAACCTCTGCCTAGTGTCAAAGGAGACACTGAGTCGCGGGAAGGTTCGAACTGCGTTCAAATGAGGATTGTTTTTAGCTGGGATGGAGGGGATGGACAGTGATAAAGCTTTTCGCTGTTCCAGCGAATAGTCTTTTCTCCTCACCACAAAGACGAATGTAGCGGCGGGAGGGCCATTGATGGCGAGGATCGGATTTGCACTGGCCATGCCATCCATGCGAAGGTTAATCGGAGGGAAGATGCTGTTTTTATGAATCCAGGCTGGGGTTGGGTCTAACGCTGTGATGGCTCCCTTCATCAAAGTGAAAACTTATTTCTTTAGGCCCTACTCTGCCCATACAATCAATTGCCTAAACCGAGCAGTTGCTTGTTTATGAAGGTTGCGTATTGGTCAGTCATGCCCGTGACATAGTCAAGAAAGGGCATAAGGACTTGGTATAGATTTTTCTCATCGGTATTCCCGCTATGGTTATATTTTACAAAACGTTGTATGATCTGAGTTTTATAGGAATGCTTAACATCACGTGCAAGCTCATACGCCGCCTCCACCGAAGTTTCCAGCAAAGTGCGGAATACACTATAGACGCCGAGTTCCAAAGGTACATTCCGTTGATTCTGGTATATGGTTGGACGTAGCTTCTCCTTTTTATAAAGATCACTGATCGCAAAACAAATACTATCTCCAGGCACTTTATCAAAAAGGCTACCATCAAAACGACCTTCCATGATTGTCTCGTAATATTCCGTGAATACATTGACAATTTCGGTGACCATTTGGTTTATCATTTTGGCTCGCATCAGTCCATTCTTGGTATGCGGTGAGATTGCTTGGTTTTCCATGAGACTGCGATGTTCGCAACTTAAATCTTCTTCAAGGAGTGAATGGAATTGGTCATACAAAAGATTTTCCGGGAGCAATCGCAGTTCTATTGCGTCTTCAATATCCAGCACACGATAACAGATGTCGTCTGCCGCCTCGACAAGGAAGGCCAATGGATGGCGTGCGTACTCTGCTTTGTACTCGTGATTATCTCGCGTTTTCTCGATCAATCCCAATTCTGCTGCGATATCACACAGATAATCGTACTCAGTTTTGAAGCAACTGAACTTGTTCTTGTTGCATTGGGCGGAATGTGATGTCCAGGGGTACTTGAGCAGTGCGCCCAAAGTAGGGTATGTCAGACGCATTCCTCCTTCTCCAACGTAGCATTCTTTACGTGTTACTACGCGAAAGGCCATTGCGTTCCCATCAAAACACCTAAGATCTTCGATTTCCGTACCCTTGAGCAAACCATTCCATTCTACGTCCCCGGTGAGTTGTTCCTTGAACCATTCTCGTATTGCTTCTTCTGCAGCATGGCCGAAGGGGGGATTCCCAATATCGTGGGCCAGACTGGCGGCATGGACAATTTCCCCAATTGTTGAACTCTGTAATTTGTTGGGCAGTGTTTTTTCCTTCTTGTCCTCTATCAGCCAGTGACCGACCTTTCTGCCGAGGCTTCGACCAACGCAGGCAACCTCAAGGCTGTGAGACATACGTGTATGTACATGATCATTCTCTGATAGTAGATGGACCTGTGTCTTACGGCCCAAACGTCTGAATGGGCTTGAGAAAATAATTCGATCCTGGTCTCTTTCAAATTCAGACCTTCCATTTTGTTTGTCATCAGATCCGGCCTCTTGATTGTTTGCATGTCCTTGCGAGTAGCGGAACTTCTTCGGGCTCAACAATCGACTCCATTCCATTCTCTGGTTCATGATTATTTTCCTTCATTAAGGTACTTTTAGGTTCGTTAGAATAATTGTCATCTTCGGCAGCCCCGCTGCCGGAAGCAGCACCATCTACATTTCACAAAATGACTTCAGGAGCCGCTTCCATGTGTTTTAGAATTCGGAAAAATGCCTCGTTCCTCCAACGCACACCAGAGTCCTTCCAATGCATTATCATTGTTAGCATAGAAGGCTGATTCTCTCACACGGAAAAACTCCCATTCGCACCGTTCCAATTGTCTTTGACGTTGCATGTCTTGCTCATATTTGTCGGCACCATGCCAGTAATCACCGTCGCATTCAACGGCTAGCATCCTCGATCCGTCCTGGACAACAAGATCAATGAATTTACCTGCAAACTCATACTGTGGAAGAACTTGATAACCGTTCTCAAGCAGTTCCAAGGCAACGTCAACCTCGAACCAACTATCGAATGGTTCGGGAGGCTTGACAACACCCCGATTGTCTTGGGTGGCCCTGTAATGGAGTTCGTTCCCCTCGATTCCGGCAATCTGTTGCGGCTGGGTGTTTTCGAAGAATTCGAGCAACCGCCGTCGCAGACAGAACGTGCTTAGATCGTCACTGGTGACGGAATGGAAAAGAATCATCATGTCCTGGGCACGACTGGCCGCGACATTAAAACGTCGCTCGTCCGCCGCCTTTGTGAGAGGCCCGATTCGATCATTAGTGGCCGCGACAAGTGATAGAAACATGATGTGACGTTCATCTCCCTGAAAACTGTAAGGATTGCCACAGATCAAGCGACGACGTTCAATTTCCTCGGCCCCCAGCCGTTCAAACAATTGTTCCCGTATCAAATTGCCCTGTGCTTCACCCTGAAGCACCACTACGCCCATCGTCTTGCCATCATAACGGCTATTGCCACACATGGCGACGATTCGTTCGACGATGGCTTCAGCCTCTGGTCGATTGATGACACGCTGGCCTGAGCCTTCGCGATATCCACCACTCACAGGAACATGCTCCAGGGGTGGTAGCCGACTTGGGACATACTGCCTCAAGGGAATCAATGGAGTATCCGAATAGCAAAGGTCGTTACTGAAACGGATGATCTCCGGCATACAACGAAAATGCTCACGCAGTGTAATCCTCCGGGTACCATAGCGAAGCTTGCCATGATCGAAAAGGCTGGCGTCACGATGGAAAGAATCCTTGTGGTCGAAATCATACAGGAACTGCTCCATCAGTTGAAACACGGCATTCTTGTCGATAAATCCGACTTCAGGGCTAATCTGTTTGTCATCGCCCACGATGAGTACCTTTTTACCCAAATAGAACAGAGGAAGTCCCTCCAGACCACATTGCGACGCTTCATCAATAATGATCACATCGAACATACCCGGTGCAGGGCTCACTGTGTCCCAGATCCGGTGTAGCGGCATGACCCAGGCAGGGACTGCCTCACGACATTGATTAAGATGTATTTGGGCTTCACGTCTATGACGTAGTGCATGTTTGCCCGTTCCTTTACCAAGCCGTCGCATGGATTGCTGCCAAGCCTCCATATGGCGCCGATGGTCCTCCTTGAGTCGCGAGAAACAGAATGACCAGGCATGAAGCGAGGCAAGTTTTGCGATAATGCCGTTTATCTCATCTTCAATCTGTTTGGCACGCTTGGCGAGTGCCGGAACGTCTTCTTGTCGGATATAATCTTCAATCCAGCACCGTGCCTGCGCCCAATGCCAGGCGTTGCCAATACGTTGAATTCGTTCCTCCCACATTGGCTCATTGCAGGTTTGTTCCAAGGCATCCGTGAATTGCGGAAGCAATCCTCTCAGTTGTGCGATGTATTTGTCCAGCTTCTGAAGGCACTGACGCTGTTTCTCTAAGTCCTGAATCGCATTCGTGCATAGAGCGAACCTATCCAAATCGCGACTACGAATGGCATTCAACAACTCATTTGTCACTGGATGTGCACTGCCCTTGGCGGCTATGCGAGAAATCGGGGCCTCAACGTTTTGGATTTCCACGGCGGCCAGACGCTTGTGGATACGGGCCAATGCGAGTCGAGTCGAGGAGACTACCCT
Source organism: Sedimentisphaerales bacterium (assembly GCA_963662565.2). Lineage (GTDB taxonomy): Bacteria > Planctomycetota > Phycisphaerae > Sedimentisphaerales > Anaerobacaceae. The sequence continues at coordinate 290,103 of CAXXXG010000027.1, forward strand.
TTCAACTTGAGATTCGTCGATCCATACAGGCTCGCTCACGCCCAGGCATTGGTTTATCGCTTCTCGGCACTTGGCAATGAGTTCTTCCAACGCCAAAGCATTTTCGAGTGCATCATGCAACGACTTGAGAGCGGTCAATTGGAGAGCGTACGGCCCTTCAGTTCTTTCACTGCGCCCCTTCCAAAAGCCCCATACCTTCTCACATTCAATACGGACATACAGCGCGTTGGCAAGGGTCGAGAAATGTTCGACTGTGGAACATGGGCGTCCATTAATCTGCACAGTCTTGATTATGTAAAGCCTTTCCTTCACCGGTTTGGGACGAAATACTCCCCAACCCAGTTTCCCGCCGTTGTCCATGTGTTCTTTCAGTTTTCGGGCATCTTCATACAATGACCTGATGTCGGCGGTGTCCGGCCATTCGATTCGAGTCTCGTCGGCAACCGCAACAAGATCATGAACTGAGGAAATAGTGTCTCTCGTTACACGTAGAAGCTCTTGCCACAGGGAGGGATTGCCACCTAGGATATCGCACAAAGCATCATTCATCCATAAATGCGATGTTGTGAGGAGTCTTCTGTGAACGTCTTGAAAAGTAGAGAAGGCGTTGAGAATTGACTCGACAACCGAAGGAGTGCATCCTGTCAACAACCCAGTGATATATTCATCGGCCCCGCGTGCCGCGACTTGCTCTTCATCGGTCGCATTTTTCTCATTTTGCACGAGATTGGCAAAGTTCTCAGAGGATGGCACCGTCTCGGGCCATGCCAGGCCCAATTCCCGGCGTTTCTCCGACGTGAATTGACGTAAATCAGTCAGGACGCTATGTAATTCACTTGTAGAAATCTGAAAGGTCTTGTCTAAAGGAACGGAATCCGTAAACCACTCATAGTTGACCCGGTCCCGGTTTAGGGCTTCAGCGATTCGGGCCGCCGTCCCACGATAGGCCCCCTCCGCCACGGACTGCGTATGTGTCTCGGATTCCCGGATGTCGCGTAAGCGCCGATCAATTCTGGTCTTCTCCTCTCGGAGTTTACGTAGACGATCTTCAAGGTCCATGCGTTCTCGTTTGGCCTGGCCCTCGTTCCACACCTCATTCTTGCGAAGGATACCGCCCACGCTGGATTCGAGCGAACGGCGTTCTTCAGGTCCACTGCCCAGAAGATTGATACAGAGCGGACGCAATTCCTCCGGGAGTAGCCCTTCAAGAACCTGAAGCGCGCGGGGTGTCTTGGACGTGATGAGCGTCCGCTGTCCCGTGGCCAGCAGATGGCAAATCAGATTGGCGATGGTATGGGATTTTCCGGTGCCGGGCGGACCCTGTACCAACACCCCGTTTGCCGAACGGATCTTATCAACAATCCGGCGTTGCTCATCGTTTGAAGGCTTGGGAAAGAAGATTTCGCCGTCGAATGCAGCGGATGTTCCTTCCGGCTCGTCGTCCGTCTCGCAATCATTCTTCGGTCGAATCTCCGCGAGGTCCGCGAATTCACCGGGGATGTCTTCACCGTTTTCGATCTGTTGCCGGATTCCCTTCAAGGTCTCGGTAAGGCCTTTGGTGGATCGCTTTCGCAAGATCAATGCCGGGGCATATTCCACCATGGGCTTCGTCGAAACGCGGATGTTTTTTCTTTCCAGGGTGTCGTCATACTCGCCTTGTGCATCGATCGAATGCACCAGAGCTTGAAGGACACCCTCGACACTACCTTTTTCCCACGGATCGTCATCGGCGGCGTCCAGTGACGTCTTCGCGGTTTCCTCTGCTCGCGTCGGTTGATCCTCGATGTCCAGCATATCCAGCTCGGGACGCAGCTTTGCGCCTTCACTGTGAGGACGGACGGTGAATTTCCCCAGGCGGGCCTCGAACTCCAGAATAGCGTCGGCGACGACCAAATGACGCCGGACACGCTGGCCGGTGGGTGTTTGCCATGTCAACAGTCCCAGGCCAAGCACAAGTTCGTATTCCTCGCCAAGACGGATTTGTTCCTGATGGATAATGAAAAGTGAGGAATAGACTTTATGGATTTTTTCCCACGCAGAATATTCTTCCGCCCAGGGCAACCATCTGTCTTCCACATAGTGATCCCATGCCCGTTGTACGTCGGGATGATCCTCAAGGCGTTCGATGCAAGGAGTTGTCTCCGGCTCGTCCGATCCCTGACGCCAATCGGGATTTGGAATTTGACGGGTGATTTCCGGCAGAAGTTCGGGCAGGTCATTCTTGCTACGGAATGTCGATAGGCTCACCCAGTCTTTGCATGAAGCCGGAATGATAGGCAGCTCCGGCTCCCGTCGGTTTTGCACTTCAAACCATTCATCCGACTCATGTTCCTGATCATGCCCCCATGCCTGCGTAAAGCAGCCTTGTTGACGAGGAACCTCCGATAACCAAAGTTTCTTCTCGTATTCGTCGACGTCGCGAATAGTCTTTGATCGAATCGAAGCCAGTCGAGTCAAGTAGTCGATAAGGCGAGTGCCCTTGTCAACTGATCGGGATTCAATTCCAATAGAGGTCCCTGATTCTGCCGTCAGCATGTTTATCCCCTGCTAAATAATAGAGTAATACTAAATACGAATCCCACTGCTCCGATGAGAAGAAACACCCAATAGAACACACCAAAGCATTTAGGATAGGTCATATGCCACGTTTGTGGCTTCAACCAATGTCCTTCAATGGATTTGGTATTCCTTTCTTCTAAAGTAAAGAGAGCGAATGGCCCCCATTCTTCTTCACTTCTCATGAGAGCTGCTTCTGCATGTTTCAAGAGATAACGAACTCGCTGGTCCAGCTTCCATGACGCAAAGGTGACTGCAATCAAGGCAATTGACAGAATTATTCCCACAAAACTATGGTTGGCCTCTTGTTGATTGATGCAATCCGCTACTCCTTTTGTCAGCAAGGCAGCTACAATCACAAAGAAATTAAAAGTCATCATCCTCTGGCCAGCATGTAGTTTGAAGTAATTCCAGGCGTATTCTCGTTGTTCCTTTTCAGCAAGGGTCATATTCCTATCCTTTCGGAGACCTATTCTCACTTTGCAGTGAGACCTCCATCGATTGTCAATACACTCCCAGTTATGTACGAGGCCTTTTCAGAACACAACCATATGACGGCATTTGCAACTTCTTCAGGTGTTCCGATTCGTCCAATCGGGTATCGTTGCTGATTCCTGGTAGGATTTTCTCCATTTGGGCCAACAAGACGATGTCTGAATGCAGTATCAATAGCGCCTGGACAGATAACATTAACACGGATACCTGACGAGGCATACTCTAATGCTGCGGTCTTTGTGAGTCCGATGATTCCAGATTTACTTGCTGAATACGCTGGCATCCCTCGATCGCATCCCACCAAACCATAAACGGAAGATGTATTCACGATAGAACCGGCACCTTGCTTACACATCTGGAGAATTTCATACTTCATTGAGAGCCACACAGACTTGAGGTTAGTTCTGATGACATGATCCCAATTCTCTTCGCTACATTCCGCGGTTTTCTCCAGTACACCTTCTACACCAGCATTATTGTGTGCAAAGTCCAATTTCCCGTGCCTTTGGATGATGACCTCAATCAAACGTTTAACATCAGATGCTTTTGAGATGTCGGCCTGCTGGAATTCTCCATCTCCTGTCGAATTATTGATCTGATCAATAACCTTCTTTCCAGCGTTAACATCTATATCAGCAATGACGACAGTTGCTCCCGCTCTGGCAAAAGCAATAGCCGACTCCTTTCCAATGCCCGAACTTCCGCCTGTAACCAAAGTAATCCTGTTCTTGAAGTCTTCTGAACCCATTGCTTCTTCCTACCGAAGTAGATTAATTCCGCATTACGTTACCTTGACCCAAGAGGGTCAAATCCCAAAGGATCAGGTCTTTTTCTTTGCATTTTTTAAGAAATTCCCATAGTTTGCGACCTCCTGGCGGAAGCTCTTGTTCCTGAAAAATCAAACGACTGATGTTATACATGCCGTAAGTTCCAAGTAAGGTTATCTAACTTTTAAGCCTTCCCCAAAGATGCTTCCTATCATAGATGTCGCTTGATCATAATATCGACCGAAACAGCGGGCTGTATAAGTAGAGAATGGGTAGGTGAAAAAAGTCATGTTGACATCTCAAAGAGGCGTGTCTCGGGTGGATTTGGAGATTAATATCGGAACACAGATCGCCCAGGTTCGGAACGAACCTCCCCGCCAAAGTCAAGATTTAGCGGGTCTCTTATGGGCAAGGCAGTCACTGCGGCAGAAGCTTGTCTATTTCGAGTATAGTCGAGAAGCTTCGAGAGCAGGGGCTGGCGTAGTCCCTCTGCTTGCGGTGCAAGCAGGATTCCTGTAAGGACTCTGACCTGCGGGCCAGTGTGTGGATGGAGCATTCAATTCGGCGTCAGCCTATTCGTGCGAATTCATGGTGACACTAAACCAACTCAGTGACAACGTCACTGACTATCTGTGTTCATCTGCGTTTATCAGCGGCAAAAACTAACCCTGATTCGATCGACAAATCGAAACTCTCTGCGGTCTTCAGCGATCTCTGCGAAAAACAAACAACGGAGGATTGCTTTGCTTTCTACTGAGAAACAATCCCGAATTCTGTTCGATGGGGATGAGATTGCCGCAGTCGCTCTCGCTCCTTCGCAATGACCGAATAGGCATTTTTCCCATACAGAGGCCGTGTAGCGGGTAACGGCTCGCAATGACAAGTGTCACCTCCATCTTTCAGTACATCAGGGGCGCCTTTAATCGATGGGGCATAACCCTACTTGAAATGACCGGACCGGCTCGTGGACAACGCTTCAACGCCGGAGAGGACGTCGAACAGTTCCTCGTCGATACCGCTCTGACGCAGGCGGTGGAATGTCCGGTTGAGGTCCTCCAGCAATTCATCGATGTTTTTGTCGGCGCGTTGCATGGCCGCCAGGCGGCTGGCGTTTTCACTGGCGAGAGATTCGGCACAGGCCCTAAAGAGCGAGACGAAGAGATATTCGCGGATCAATGCCCGCAAGGTCGCGGTGTCACCGGCCATAACCTCGGGCAGGCTTGCCGTGGGCCAGGAGAGTTCGACCAGCTTGCGTCGCCAGTTTTCATCCAAAGGCAGCAGACGCTGGCTGACGGGTGCATACATCGCCCCGGATTGGGGGCGGTTGTAGAAAAGATACAGTTCGCTGAATTGGCCTTGATTGTGGTGCGTCTCGCTCTCTACCAGGACCTGGCCAACGAGCGGTGTGATGGCCTTGACGGAGTTCGGTACGGCGAAGAGTCCGACCATCGACAGGCCCGCGTCCTCCAGGCGGGCATGGATACGTTCACCCACGGCCCACACCACAGATTGACCGGGCAAAGCCGCCAGTGTCTTGACCGTATCATCGGCCACGATATCATTAAACTGACCCACCAATCCCTGGTCCGAACCGAACACAACCGCGCCGATCATACCGGCACCGGTAGCTTTCTTTTGGCTGGGCGTTAATGACGCAGGTCCGCTTTCCCGCAAGCATGCGCCCAATCCCAGCTCCACCGTGCGATAGTAGTCACCCAGGGCACGCACGGATTGCTCATATTGCCCGATACTTGAGGCGGCCAGGGCCTTCATGGTGCGTACTACGGATTGAAGATCCCCGGCGCCGTCGATCTTGCGACGCAGACTGGCGGTGGTGTCACTCATGCCGACGCCTCCGGTTCGGGCTGGGGCTGGAACGTTTCCAGCGTTTGGCGAGCGATTTCGATTATCGTTGCGCGATCCTCGTCACTTAATGTGTCCGCGGTATCCAATCGTTTACGCACCTCTGCCGGGATAGCCGCGGCTGCCTCAGACACGGCTTGCTCGGCCTCGGTCATCCGGTCCAGCGGCACACGGTCGAAGAGTTCCGCGGTCAGTGCCAGCAGGATGGTGATTTGCTGGGGCACGGACACTGGAGCACCTTCCGGTTGCTTGAGGCAGGCACGGATGCGCCGGCCGTGCTCGATGATCTTGCGTGTGTCTTCGTCCAGGCGGGCGCCGAACCGGGCAAAGGTCTCGAGTTCCTCGAACTGTGCATAGGCAAGCTTAAGGTCGCCGGCCACGGCACGGTAGGCCGCACGCTGGGCCTTGCCGCCCACGCGGGAAACGGATTTGCCGACATCCACCGCGGGCAGCACGCCCAATTCGAACAGCGACGGTGAGAGGTAGATCTGGCCATCCGTGATGGAAATCAGATTGGTCGGAATATAGGCGGAGATGTTCTGTGCTTCGGTTTCGATGATGGGTAGTGCAGTGAGCGAGCCGCCGCCCAGTTCCTGACGCAGGTGCGTGGCACGTTCGAGCAGACGGGAGTGGATATAAAAAATGTCGCCGGGAAACGCCTCGCGACCGGGCGGGCGACGCAGCAGCAGAGACAGTTCACGGTAGGCACGGGCATGATGCGTGAGATCGTCGTAAACGATCAGCACATCCCGCCCTGCTTCCATGAAAGACTCGGCAATACTGGTCGCCGCGTAAGGGGCGATATAAGCGAGCCCCGGCGGATCATTGCCTTCGGTTACCACCACGACGGTATACGCCATGGCGTCCTTTTCCCGCAAGGTGGCCACGGTCTTTGCCACGGTGGATGCCCGCTGACCGATGGCGCAATACACACACAAGACAGCCTGACCGCGCTGGTTGAGGATGGTGTCGATGGCGATAGCGGTCTTGCCCGTCTGGCGATCGCCGAGAATCAACTCACGCTGGCCACGCCCCACGGGAATGAGCGCATCGATGACCTTGAGCCCGGTCTGGAGCGGTACGGTCACGGGCGCGCGGTCCATAATGGGCGCAGCCGGGCGTTCGATGGGCAGACGTTCTATGGTAGCCACAGGTCCGTTGCCGTCCAGGGGCCGACCGAGCGGGTCGATGACGCGCCCCAGCAATCCGTCGCCCACGGCCACGTCCATGACCCGGCCGGTGCGGCGGACTTCATCCCCGGCATGGAGGTGCCAGTACTCGCCCAGCAATACGACGCCGATTTCATCCGGGTCCACGTTAAACGCAATGCCGAGCACATCCCCGGAAAACGTCACCAATTCATCAAAACCCACACCGGGGAGCCCCGAGACCTTGGCGATACCGGTGGTAATGCTGGTGATCGTGCCCACCTCCTGCGGTGTCAGTTCCAGTGTGAAGCTGTCACGGACCTGGCTCAGGCCGGCAAACGCGCTGTCAAAGACATGCTGAAGGCTCCGGGGTTCCGTGTTCATACGCTCTTGTCCGTTAGCTTGGGATCTTCTGGTTTAGGCTCAGCTTTGACTTTGGACTTGTCCTTCGCCTGCAGGAGTTCGTCAACGGCGTTTTCCATTGATGCGAGGTAATCTGCGATGCTCCACGCCACCTTCTGTCCATTCGTCGTCAATTCAATGCCACTGATCAGGTCCGGCGCGATCTCGAATCGGAGGTGTATGTCAGCAGAGAAGGTTTCGTTGATTGTTTTTTGTATGGCCGCGCGTTGCTCATTAGGCAGGTCAAACGCGGTACGCACGATGGCGGGGTCAGACGCTGTTTTCAGGGCATCGGCAAGGCCTGCTTTCGCGGGGTTGTCCATATCCTGCAAGCAGTGAGTGAACCTCTCAACCAGGCATGCTTCCAGACTCGTGCCGGCCAGATCCGTCAAGGCCTTGCGTGCGATGGCAAACACCTCCTGCTGAGTCCGGCTGCAAATGGATTGATTGAGGGTGTGGGCTTCGTTTCTCAATGTTTCCTGCCGTTTTTCGTGCAAGGTCGCGGCGGCCTGGCGTGCCTCGTCGAGGAGCCGCTGACGCTCGGTCTGCGCCTCGTTCGTTGCCTGGGTCAAGAGCGCGGCACGCTGCTGATCGAACACCTCGTTCTTGTGCCGGAACTCGTCACGTTCCTTTTGGGCATCGGCCTTTTTCTGGTCGGCGTCCGCGAGTTCCGCGGCGATTCGCTTCTCACGCGCGTCAATGGCGTGGAGAATAGGCTTATAGAGGAATCGCTTCATCAACCAGACCAGGATGAGAAAGTTGAGGGCCTGTGCCACGACCGTGAACCAATCGATTAGCATAATATTACTTTCCTGCAACTTGGGCGATGACGTGATTCCAGAACGGGTTGGCGAAGATGAGAATCATCGAGACCACGAAGCAGTAGATAGCCGTGGATTCGATCATGGCCAGGCCCACGAACAAGGTCCGGGTGATGGTGGCGGAGGCATCGGGCTGCTGTGCCAGTGAACCCAGCGCAGTGGAAACCGCCTTGCCCTCGCCCAGCGCCGGTCCCATGGTGCCGAAACCGGTGGTAACGCCGGCGGTGACAATGGATGCCACGGCGATAATGGTCATACTGTCCATAAGTGTGTCTCCTTGTATTGAGGGTATGATTGTTTCATATCTTGGGCACCGGCTCAGACTGGGGCTTGTGTGCACCCGTAGCGGCCGCGATATAGACCGCGGCCAAAATACTGAAGATATAGGCCTGCACCATACCGGTGAGCAGGCCGAGTGCCGTCATGACGATCGGAAAAATAAAGGGCGTAATCGTAAGCAGGATACCGATGATCATGGCCCCGCTCATCATGTTGCCGAACAAACGAACGGCCAGGGCCAGGGTGCGGGAAACCTCGCTGATGAGGTTAAACGGCAGCATGATGAACGTCGGCTTCATATAGCTCTTGAGGTAGTTGCCCACCCCTTGATCCGCAATGCCAAAGAACGGCACGGCCACCAATACGCATAGTGCCAGCGCCGCCGTGGTCGAGAGCGAGCCGGTCGGCGGCTCGTATCCGGGAATCACAGTACAGAGGCTGGCAGCCGCGACAAACAAAAAGAGTGTACCCAGAAAGCCTAGATATTTCTCCGGCTGAGACAGGCCCACCTCTTGGATTTGTTGCTCTATGCCGGTGACGATGATCTCCAGCAGGTTCTGCCAGCGGGACCGTTTCAGGTCCGTAGACAGTTTGCGTGTAATCAGCTTTGCGCCCACGGCCAGCACCCCCATCAATCCCCACGTGAACACCAGGGTGGCGTTGAGTTTGAAAAACCCGTGCTGCCAGAAGATCATCTCATCGGGACTAAGACGCATGGTCGGTCTCCGGTGCCAAGGGAGTCGGTTTGGCCGACGTCCGCGTCAGACGGATCATGATAAAACGTGCTGCAATGAATCCCAGCAGACTCACCAGCAGCCGCTCCCAATGACCGTCGGAGACCATATAAAAGCCAACCAGAACCACGCTTGTGCGGAGCACAAGGCTGCCGGAGAACCAAAGTGCCGGCCGCTCGGACAAAACGCCCTGATGCACCGTCCACCAAAGACCGCCGAAAAATATCACACCCAGCAAACCACCCGCCACCCAAGCCCATATCAGATTCAATGCCTCATTCATCATGATTCTCCTGTTCCTCATGCATTTCTTTAATTTCCTTACTCACCCAATGCCAGGCATTGAAACAGCCCAGCACGAGCCCGGCCACCAGGAGGGCCAGGGTCCAGGAATGGTTGCCTGCATGACGTCGGTCCAACCAGAGCCCCAACGCCGCGCCCAGCAGCGTCGGCACAGCCACGGACCAGCCAATCAGGCCCATCATGCCCAGGCCGAACCAGACACCCCGGGTAGCGTGACGCCGCGCCTTGAGCTTGCGTGTGACCTTGACATCGACCTCCCGACTGAACGCCGTCCGGTCTTGCCCACGCTGGCTGTCCGATGTGTCACTCATGATGAAACCTCACCAGACGACGGATAAAACCGCTCTCCATTTTTTCCATCACCGAACGCACCCCCTGCTCCCGCTCGGTCAGTTCCAGAAACTCCCGCTCCACTCGATCACGCAATACGACAAGATCCGTTCCGGTTATGGCGTTACGCACGGAGACGAGCACATCCAGACCGGTCTTGATCAATACCCCTTCATCCACGGCCACATATACCTCGCCCTCTGCCGTGGTTTCGTAGATCAGTATCCCGGGCACCAGCGCGGCCACGCAGTCGAGTCGGTGCGGCAGGAGTCCGAACGAGCCGGCACGGGTCTCCGCCACAATGCGCGCTACGTCGCTTTTCTCGGCAAAGACCGCAAACGGCAGGAGGACCTTAAGATGGATCTGTGGCAACGACGGCATGGTCGATCTCCGGTTCAGGTTGCGGCTGCGGTTCGGACTTGGCTGCCCGTTGGTCGGACGGGGCCTTTTTTTTGGCCTCGTCAATCGCCCCGATCATGTAGAGGGCGCTCTCCGGAACGTCTTTGAATTCATCGTGAAGAATGCGCTCGCAGCCGTCTAAGGCATCATCGAGACTGACCAGCTTGCCTTTGAGGTTGGTAAACTGCTCGGTCGTGAAAAAGGGTTGTGTGAGATACCGCTCCAGCCTGCGGGCTCGTGCCACGACCTTACGGTCATCCGGTGCCAATTGCTCCAGGCCGAGCATGGCGATGATATCCTTGAGTTCGGCGTATTGGGCCAGCGTGCGGCGAATGTCCTGGGCCAGGTCATAATGTCGCTGTCCAATGATCCCCGGCGTGGCCATCTTGGAACTGGACTGTAGCGGATCGATGGCGGGATAAAGCCCTTCGCTGGCCCGCTTGCGCGAGAGAACGATGGACGCCGACAGGTGCGAGAAGGTATGCACTGCGGCCGGATCGGTGAAATCGTCCGCCGGCACGTACACGGCCTGGATGGAGGTGATGGCGCCGGTGTCGGTATTGGCGATACGCTCTTCCAACCCGGATAGCTCGGTGCCCAGGGTGGGTTGATAGCCCAAACGCGACGGCATCTGCCCCATGAGCCCGGACACTTCCGAGCCGGCCTGGATAAATCTGAAGATATTGTCAATCAGCAGCAGCACATCGCGATGCTCATCGTCCCGGAAATATTCGGCCATCGTTAGCGCCGCGTGCCCGACGCGAAACCGGCTGCCGGGCGGCTCGTTCATTTGACCGAAGATCATCACCATGTCGGGCAGCACACCGGCATTCTTCATGTCACGGTAAAGCTCCTCACCTTCGCGACAACGCTCGCCAATGCCGCAAAAAATACTGACGCCCTCTTGGTGGCCGATCATGTTGTGAATCATTTCGGTCAACAACACCGTCTTGCCCACCCCCGCCCCGCCGAACAGGCCCGCTTTGCCGCCGCGTTCGAGTGGTACCAGCACATCGATCACCTTGATTCCGGTCTCGAAGATCTCGGACCGGGTGGAACGCCGAGCCAAGGCCGGCGGTGCGCGATGCACGCTGCGCCACTGGATATCCGTAGATGCGGCTTGGCCGTCGATGACGTTGCCGAACACATCGAACATGCGAGCGAGAATACCCTTGCCCACCGGCGCCATCAATGGCCCGCCCGTATCTTGAACCACGTTTCCCCGTGCGAGACCTTGGGTGGGGGTCAGCGCGATGCCGCGCACGTGATGCATATCGAGCTGCGCTAACACCTCGACTGCAATGTCGCCATCCTGGGCGTGCAGTAACGAATAAATAGGCGGTAAATCCGCCTCGAACCGGATATCCACGACACTGCCGCGTACCGCGGCCACTACACCACAATTCCATAGTTGGCCTTTCTTTTCCCATACTTTATTCGAGGGTTTCATGAGTCGCCTCAGAGATTTCGAGTTTGCTGATGGCATCCTTCACCGACGGAACCAAGGTCGCGGACACACTTAACGATTTGAGTCCGATTTCCAGCAGCTTGGGGATCATATCGATGCGACCCGCCAACTCGCCGCACAGAGACACCGGTGTATTGCCGGCTTCCGAAACCACCAATTCAATCAGTCGCAATATCGTCGGGTGGTCGTCGATGAAGTAATCAGCGACCAAGGGATTTTCTCGCCCTGCAGCCATGGTGTATTGCGTGAGGTCATTGGACCCAATGCTGAAAAAGTCCACATACGGCTTGAGCACGGCAATAGACAAGGCCGCCGCCGGTGTCTCAATCATGGCACCGATACGCGGCAACTCGTCAATCCCCATGTCAGCGGCCAGGCGATGCGTCAGCTCTACGACGTGTACCACGTCACTTTTCAGGGTGACCATGGGGATCAGAATTCCCAGAGGAAATTGCCGAGACACCTCCAACAGAGCCCGCAACTGCGACTCCAAAAGATCGGGATACTCCTGCAAGACTCGCAAGCCGCGTCGTCCCAGGAAGGGATCAGGTTCAGGTGGCAAATGGAGGTAGATTGGGTTTTTGTCTGCGCCGATATCCAGAAGACGCACATCGATAGGATGTCCCCGTGCCGGAGCGAGGCTTTCGCGTAGAAAGGCGGCGAACTCTTTCTGAGTGGGCAGGTGTTTCGCTGCCATGTAGAAAGGCTCGGTTCGAAACAGTCCGATCCCATCGGCACCGCATTCCATGGCATGCACCACGTTTTCACGACTTCGTACATTAGCCATGACCGAGATGTCTACTCCCTTGAAAGTTACTCTGCGTCTCGCTGTCTGAATACCTTCGGCGGTATTGTCTTGCGGTTGCACATCATTCAAAAAGGCCTTGACCACTTCCAGAGTGTGAAGATCCGGGTGGATCACCGCTGTTCCCTCGGTCCCATTGACTAGAACGCGGTCGCCCGTATGGACCGTCTCAAGCAACTGGGGAATCCCGCCCACACAGGGGATACCGAGTTCGCGAGCCAGCAGTGCAGCATGCGCAGCCGGACCGGCAAACTCGGCCAGTACGGCTACCGTGGAAGCACGCGAGAGGAATACGGTATCCGAAGGGAGCAGCCGACGCGCCACCAGCACGGTATTCGCAGGCAGGTTTTCCAGATGATGGGCATGAATACCCGCCAGCGATAACAACAACCGGCGGGATAAATCGTCGATGTCATCACCGCGTGCCTGAAATGTTTCATTGTTCATATCTCTGAATCTGCGTGCCAGCAACCTGAAAACCATGCGTACCACTTGCTCGGCATCGATCAATTCTTTAGCCAGGGTTGTTTTCAGCTCCTCAACGACAGAGGCATCACGCAGCATAGCCTCTTGCGCAAGGAAGATATCCGCTGACTTCTTTCCCAGCTTGTCCTCCACCTGCTTGGCATCGATAATCAGCCCGCGACTTACATCATCGAAGGCCTTCTCAATTCTGGCCTGTTCGTCGTTAACCTCGCTCGGATCGATAGCGTAGAGTTCCACATCCCGCTGCAAGACGTCTATGTAAACAAACGCCTTACCCAGGGCCAATCCCGGTGAGACGCCCTTACCCACCAGTGTCAACATCTCTTCTTCTCTTACTTCAGTCTTCATGTCTTGGCTTTTCTGGATAAATCGCTATATGTTTACATCATTTAAATCACGGCTTTATGAACGGTGTCTTTGTGGAACATTGGGGTATAACACGCCATTAAAGCCCGGCTTCAGTATCCTGGTTTCGTTGCCTGCAAAGCCGTCTTACGTGGCCGAATCCGACCAATCTCTGTCGCTGTTCGTCCCAAAGACGGAAGGTGATCGATTTTAAACTGGATAACAGGGTCACAGGTTTGACGCTTTGAAAGAGTAGATGGGCCTTGTGACAGTCTTCCAGTCGATAATTGGGAATTCGTGCACTCAAATGATGGATGTGGTGAAATCCGATATTGCCGGAGAACCATTGCAGCACCTTCGGTAGCCGGTAGAAAGAGCTGCCTTCCAAGGCCGCCTTAGTATAATCCCATTCACCGCTATGTTTCCAATAGGCCCCCTCGAATTGATGTTGCACATAGAATAACCACACCCCGGCTGCACCGGCCACACCACCAACGATCAATTGAATCACCAGGTACGCCTTAAGGCCGAAGAGCCAGATCAATCCAGTTACCCATCCGGCGAGAGCGAGATTGGTCCAGTGAACCGAGTGACGTTCGCGCAGCGGTGCTTGGGACTTTGAAAACCGATGACCGACGATAAATAGAAAGAGTGGTGCAATCAAAAACAGAACGACCGGATTGCGTGTCAAACGATAAGCAAAACGTTTCCAGTGCGACGATTCCAAATATTCCTGCACGGTCAACGTCCATATATCCCCCTTGCCCCGTCGGTCCAGATTGCCGGAGGAGGCGTGGTGAAGGGCGTGTAACCAGCGCCAGTGGTAGTAAGGGGTAAAGACCAGCACACCGGTGAGGAACCCCAGGATATCATTGGCCTTGCGGGACTTGAAAAACGAGCCGTGACCACAGTCATGAAAGATGATGAATACACGGACCAGAAAGCCTGCGGCCAGAATGGCCAGTGGGATGACCAGCCAATAAGACAAGGCCAGACTGAAATACATCAAAACCCAGAAAAGAAGGTAAGTGACAAGTGAGTTAACAATCTGCCAGGTACTTCGCCAGACAGCGGGTTGTTGGTATTGGGAGATAATTTGCTTCCAACTTGAATCTACTATCTTCGGCTTATCTTGAGTCAAAACCGAGTTCTTATTCATATTTTCAGACCCCCATAAGGAACGACACTGACACCAACGCCAGCAGCATCGCACGCAAAACGTTTTTTTTGTCTGTCATCATAATGATCTCCTTTACGTGTTTTCAGTCAGCGGTCTGCTCGAACTATGGATCTGTGCTGGAGTAATTATTAAATCTATAATGCGCCTTTGGTCCATCTTTCTCTATGGGGCATAACCCTACCTTGTCCGGAGGACAGAAGATGGAAGACGGATGATCAAAGAGAGGATTGCGTTTTATCTAGTGAAGGGTTTTGACTGTGTGCGTTATCTTCCCTGGCCATCCGCTCGAAATATTTCGGATCGTAATCCTCAAGGGATTTTCTCATGGCAAGAATCCAATTATGCACTCTTTGTTTATACTCTTCGTCGAATGCCGATATCCGGTCGGCCTCAGCTATCAGACGGGGGATGGCTGCATTGATCATGTTGAGCTGTTTTGCATACCCTTTTTCATATTGCACACGGCCAGCGGTCAGACCTGAACGGCCAACGCAAATTACCGCTGCATCTCTAAGTTGATAAATTGTATCTCTATGTCTGTTTATCAGTCTGGATATCTCCTCAATTTGTTTTTTAACCTGCGGTATTTGCTCATTAGTTAATGTCTTTACAACTCGCAACTTTTTTAGCTTTGTTATTGCAGTAGGCACGTGTTTTTTGAGGACATGCTTTTTCTCGTTCATATGGTCGATAAATTCCATGAGATGTTCTGAAATCTCGCCCCTCCGATTTAGTAGAATAATGATCCCAAGAAAAACAATCGCAATAACCATTCCCGTATTCATAGCTAGCATTTTCCGGGTGAATCAGTGGTACATTCACCTCTTTTAGGTCACGATTCCTACGAGTAGTGTCTTTGTGGAACGCTAAGCGCATATTACGCCATTGGCCGGTTATTCTCTATGGGGTATAACCCTACCTACAAGCTATTAACGTAATCTCATACATTTTATGCTTGTCAATCACCTGACTATGCCATCCAATGATGACAGAATACTGAAGAGGAATGGTTTTGTGGATGGAATCAATGGCACTCAAGAAAACCACAGGCAAGGCAACGACCAACCGAGGTAGGCGGCAGGCGGATTTATCCTCCGATCAAATCCCACCAGGAAAACCTCGAGTGGTTGTCGGCATAGGTGCCTCAGCCGGGGGGATGGAGGCCCTGGACATGGACGTGGAGCAATTGATTCCTGAGGGATGTAAAGAACAGGTCCTGGTCTGGATCAAGCAGATCCCATCCGGCCAAACACACAATCCGTTTGCCGACACACACCAGGCTCACGAAGGAGGGACGGACCGTCAAGGTCATGCTGACCCTGACTCCGCTGCTGGATCAAGATGGCAACCTGGAGCCATAGCGTCTACGACCAGGGATACTTCCGTAGATCACGACTCATCCGAGTGGTCGGTAACAGCTAGGCTATGGGAACCTTACAAACCAACTAAAGGGGATGACTTATGGAATCCAACAATACCCCAGTCAATCAATCCTCCACCCTGCGTGAGAAGGCAACGCAGAAATTTGAACGGATGGAGCAAAAGTCGGAAGAAGGCCGAGGGGAAAGCGTCGATAAACTTCTAAACGAACTAAGGGTGCATCAAATTGAGTTGGAGATGCAAAACGAAGATCTACGCCAGGCACAACTGGAATTGGAGGAATCGCGTAACAAGTATTTCGATCTCTACGATCTGGCCCCGGTCGGCTATCTGACCTTGGATCAGGGGCTCATCAACAACGCCAATCTAGCCGTTGCCGATCTATTGGGATGTAACCGAAAAGTTCTGATCAAACAGCGTTTTTCGCGGTTTGTTGCACCCGATTCACAAGACCGGTATTACCTTTATTGCAACCAGATCGCTCAAGGCATGACACCTCCGGCTTGTGAACTCAAGCTCATCACCATGGATGAACGCGATCTTTACGTGCAGATAACCGGCTTACCCCTGACGGAAAGAGCAACAACAGGGCAACAATTGCGTCTAGCCATAACCAACATTACCCGTCTCAAACTGGCAGAGAAAGAGGCCCACGACTATCAAATCAAACTGAAAAATCTGACCTCTAAACTGACGCTGGCGGAAGAACATTTAAAAAATCACATTGCCACCCAACTGCACGATCAAATCAGTCAATCACTAGCCATGCTGCGGGTGTCGCTGGGCCGTTTGGCTAAATCGAGCCCGGACCCGGAGCAAGCCGAAATACTTAAAAATGCCTATAACCAGTTAGGAATGGTTTTGCAGGAAGCCCGAGATTTAACGGGCGAATTGAGTTTTCCGGCGTTAAAGCTTTTTGGGCTGAAGGCTTTAACGCAAAAGTGGGCCATTCAAGAGGTACAGGAGGCCCATGGCATTGAAGTCTTGCTGAGCGATGATGGTCACACTGTTTCATTGGACCAAGACATCCAGGCCGTGCTGTTTCGCGGGATTCGAGAGCTGCTGATAAACGTCGTTAAACATGCACAAGCTAATCGAGTTGAGATCGGTTTTAATACGAACAAGGAAAGTATGGTGGTGACGATACAGGATGACGGTATCGGCATGGATGCCAGCCGGGCCGGTTTGGACGCGAACCTCAGAGGTTTTGGTATCCTGAGCGTAACTGAGGCCCTGGAAGGATTGGGAGGCTCGCTCACATTTTGTACATCTCCTGGGCAGGGATGTGCTGTGACGATGGTCGCACGGCTACAGGGCTAATTCCTGCAACAGATTTCAAAACTACCTGGAGTGCAATACCTCATTTTAACGATGATTCTCTAAATCTGGCGGCCCTTAACTGGGCTTCCGCCTCATACCAATCCGCTTTATCCCGGCCCTCAAGCCGACCATGCTGAATCCAGATGGCCCTGGCCCGCTCCATGACCTGCTCGTGGTCTAGCATAATGGAAGTATCCAACCCATGTGAACCCGAGGTTGACCTGTCCGGCATCTCACGATTCCCTGATTGGGATCGCAGGGCCTCTACAGAACTGGAATGAGCATTGGTGTGGGACATCTGAGTGACGCCTTTATGATTAGTTCTTGCCTTTTTCATATGTCCTTCCTTTCACATTTTTTGGTCCCGTCTCTTCAGCAATCCACTGACCAAGAAGGGTTCTAAGACGAATCACCCAAGCAAACTAAGTGCTTTACTGCTTTCGATATGATTATACGCATTTCCGCACCTTGGTCGGTCATTCCCAGATAATGGCCTTTTGACGGTCAATCCACAACCCTATCCTTATTCTCACCGATTTATCCAGAATGACTCCCATCTACCGGCAACATTAGGCGCTGTGCCTTAGATCACATGCTGTTCGCAGACCTTGCGAAAATGATGACCATAGACTGCGAGGACAACGGCCTCGGGAAGAAGCCGGGGGTGACGCAACTGTGTCCAGAACAGGAGCCTCCAATAGTGCAACCGTTCCCGTCCCACCAGTCCGAGCCGATAGAACGTCCGCAGAAATGCAATGAGGTAGGATAACCGCACTCGTCCTCGTATACGTGGCGGCTGGTACTCACGGAGAAAGGTCCTGATACGTTGGTAGTAGTGCTCCGGGCTGTAGATGTGCTGCAAAATATCTTTGTATCCTTGCCGCAGGGCGTCTAGGTTCATGACCGGGATGATATTGGTGGTACCGTCAACATTATCCCCAGAAGAGTCTCCGCACAGACGTCCTAGCTTTTTCATCCGCTCATACAACTGCGTTCCGGGAGACGCCTGCAACAAACCCACCATGGCTGTCACAATACCGCTGTTCTGGATGAAATCAATCTGCCTGCGAAAAATGGAAGGTCCATCACTATCGAAACCAACGATAAATCCCCCCATCACCTGAATTCCGGTCCGCTGGATACGTTTAACATCCTCCACCAGATTACGGCTCTTGTTTTGGATTTTGCTACATTCGGCCAGACTCTCGTCGTCCGGGGTTTCGATCCCGATAAACACCCGATTGAAGCCCGCCTGTCCCATCATCTCCATCAACGCCGGGTCATCAGCCAGATTGATGGATGCCTCAGTGAAGAAGACAATGCCAGCCTTGCCCCGACGCCATCGGATAAGAGCGGGTAGCAGATCATCTTTCAAGAAGGGCTTGTTGCCGATGAAGTTGTCATCCACAAAGAAGACTTCATTACGCCAACCACGGGCATATAGACCGTCCAGTTCGGCAATGATTTGTTGCGACGTCTTGATACGTACCCGGTGGCCCAACAGAGCCGTAACATTACAAAAGTCACAATTGAACGGACAGCCGCGTGAAAACTGAACACTCATACTGGCATAGCGTTTGAGATCCAATAAATCCCACCGTGGCACTGGCGTTTGTTTCAGGTCCGCGTATTGGTCAGATGAATAAACTCTCTCCGGATGTCCCTGAGCCAAATCCTTGAGAAACCCCGGAAGTGTCACTTCCGCCTCATTCAATACGAAATGATCCACCGTCTCGAACTTTTCACGCTCAATCTGAAACAAAGGACCGCCTGCCACAACCATCAATCCCGCATCCTTGCACCGGGCAATGAGCTGCTGTGCCGAGTCACGCTGAACAACCATCGCACTGATCAATGCACTATCGGCCCAGATCAGGTCCTTTTCCTTCAAATGTCGCACATTGGTGTCTACCAGTCGCAGGGACCACTCTTGTGGCAGCATCGCTGCAATGGTCAGCAGTCCCAAAGGTGGCAGTGCCGCTCGTTTGCCCACGAACTTCAGAGCGTGTTTGAAACTCCAGAACGTGTCCGGGAATTCAGGGTATATGAGTAGAAGATTCATGCCAACATCCTTCATTTTAATAGCGTTATTCTTGCATCTATTACAAATGCCATTCTATGCGACGAGAAAATCTTCATCTATGGGGTGTAACCCTGCCTTATCCGGAGGGCAGAGGACGTAAAGTGGATAACAGAAAACACAGAATGGAGTTTTGGGAGTAGGTTCAGAGGGATTTCCCCTGGAACTCTTCCATGGGAAAACGTTTACTCGATGGAGTAGGAAAAATCATTATAAGACATCATCGACAGGATCGTAGAAACCCTGACATGCCTTTTGAATACACTTGGCAACACCCGGCATATGAACTTGGAACGATCCCATTTTTGGGATACCAGGAGACTGGCCAATCGTATGGCAAAGAGTAGCCGATACTTGCCTCTGACAGGGTCCACTAGATTGTTTTGCCTCCAGAAATCCAGATCCCAATAGGTCCGGAGCCTCTCATAAATCGCTTCAAAGCTATAGACTTCGCGAATGATCTTTTTATATCCCTCCCGAAGCTCCTCAGGATGCATATTCAAGGGAGAAAACACGACATGCTTGGTATCATAGCGACTCCAATCCTTATGCAGAATTCGACCGGCTGCTTCGAAGCGTTGAAACAGTTTCGTTCCCGGAAAGGGAGTTAATATATTAAATAGCGGTATTAAAAGACGAGACTCCCGGACAAAGGCAATCAACTCGTCAAAGCTCGACAGGGTATCGGAATCAGCGCCCACAATAAAGGAGCCATGAATCAGAATCTCATGTGACTGGATTTTTTTAATCACCTCCAGGTACTGATATCGCTTGTTGATTCCCTTGTTCATGTGCGTCAGGTTATCTCGGGATATGGATTCGAATCCGATAAACACAGCTCCACATCCACTGTCTTTCATCAAAGCCAGTAATTCGTCATCGTCCGAGATATTCATGGAGGCTTGACACATCCAGTTGATAGGGTAAGGCTTGATCGCCCGCACCAATTCTCGTGCAAAGGATTTGTTGGCGACAAAATTGTCATCTACAAAAAAAATGGAACTCCTTTTCTTGTATCGCGATTCGGTCTTGGTAATTTCTTTGATCTCACGAACAACCTGTTCGATTTTCTTTGTGCGAATCCGTTGTCCATCAAAAGCATGCACAGAGCAGAATTCACACTCAAAGGGGCAGCCTTTGGCCGTCTGAAGCACGTCCGACAGATAGCGATCCCGACTCAGTTCAGATCGAGCCGGAATGGGCGAGTACTTGAGGTCGGTTTTCTTTTCGGCCCTGTAAACCGGTTGTAAACGCCCGTTTTGGGCATCATTAACAATCACCGGCCAGAGCTTCTCGGCCTCTCCCACCACTACACTGTCGCCGTACTGGATAGCCTCTTCAGTACACATTGAAGGATGAATTCCTCCCAGGACAGTTAGAGCGCCTAGACGTCGATATTGGCTACATATCTCATAAGCTCGACCAGCGGACATGGTTAAAACACTGATGCCCACCAAATCCGCAGGCCAATTAAAATCAATCTCCCTGATGTGCTCATCAAATATGCGAATCTCATGCCCCGGTGGGGTTAAAGCTGCCAGTGTCGGTATGGCCAGGAGATGAGAGTTGTGCCTTTTAGAGAGCAAAAACGTGGAAATAAACGTAAGGTCATAAAAACTGCTCTCTCGATGCGTATTGCTATTTGGCATAACCAGAGCGATGTTCATTCAATCCATAACCCCTCGTAAACGATTACCTACAATGATTTATTTAAGGTTAATTTGGGGTGTATCCCTACACCCACCTGTACATCCTTGTACGTGCCGGCAGCAATCCACGAGACTGGCCAGCCGCCTCCATGGGCCTTCGGTCCATCACATGCCTCTTCCATTACCTGTCCATGCGTTCGGTTGCTGTCTTCGTGGATCCATCCTGGAGCCTAAATTACCGGCTTGTCTATTTTTTTCTATGGGGTATTACCCTACCTTTTGAGCGATGGATTGTGCTCTGGAGATACAGAAGCCAGGGTTAGACAATGAGCGTTGATGGGGGACTTGGTGGCGAGGGATCAATCGCCATAGGCTTTTTCCCTGAAGATCCCCAAGACATCCAGACTTCGGTCTCGTGCCACCGCGACGTTTTCTCAGAGTGCTTTTATCGCGTTCGAATCCTGGATCTTGAACTGTGGCAGTTTGGCGAGATATTGCTCGGGCGCAGCCTTGAATTTGTCCAGGCATTCCTGGCAGCAGAAATAAACCTTTTTCCCCTGATATTCGGTAAAGACCGATGGGTCGATCGGCCCGCCCATCACGGGGCACGTGGTTTGTTCCATGGCCTGGGCGATACTTTGTGTTTCCTGATTGGCGTTAGATGCAGACTGAGCAGCGGAATTGCCCTCCGGTTGATCCTTTTACAGCCCCCCATGAGGAACAACACCGACACGAGTGTCAGCAGAATGACAGGGCGCAGAGTTTCTTTGTATCTCTTCATAATGAATACCTTTCCACTTATTGCGGTACTTGTTCATCGTACAGATTGAATTCGAGATCTTCTGCGAGTTCTAAAGTATGTCGGCATGCGTTTTCTCATTCAAATCGCCCGTTTGTCGATCATGACGGCGTCCTGAGACAAGTAAGCACCATCTCTACTTGAGCATCCAGAAGCATCTGTTTTGGAACCACGCTTTGCACGATGTTCTGGATCTGTGTTCGTGAGTAATCGGCTTCCTTTGTGTTCGGGTGCGTGGCGGTGATGCCTTTGTAAAGATCGATAGCTTTATGCAAATCCTTCGTCGTGTAGTGCGCCGCATATGCCTCTGCGTACTGTTTGTCAGCCGCTGTTAGTTCAATTGCATTTCGCATAATTTTGTCTCCTTTTAATGATAGTTTAATGATAGTCTAGTTTTCATATAGCGTTCACGTGACCGACGAATAGCGAACACATGATTATTTCCTGGATAGCTTGAGAATCAGGACGACCAGCAGAACCACCACCAGGACGCCGATCACCGTCCAAAGCCACATCCCTCCACCCATCCAGCGACTCGCCCATCCGTCCATGTGGTTCATCATGTCGTTTGTAGCGTTCATCCTATTGCAGTCCTTTCAATTGGGATGACAACTCATTTGTCATCGCGGTTTACAGTCTACAGTGACAGTACACGATGGATCGGTCCTTATCTATGGGATCTTACCCTACCATAAATCACAGCCTCACCTTCCGCGGGCGCAGGGTACTGCCATGACCGAGACGGAAAACAGGCCCAGCGTGATCAAGGCGTCCAACTGCTTGAACCATCGTTTTTGCATGGATCGGTCCTCAATCAGAGTGTCGGACAGCGAGTCGTCACAGGATTCGCAGTAGGGTCTCCTGTATAATGGCTATGGCCTCGGCAGGATCGTCCGTATGATGAAACAGGCCCAGGTCCTCAGCATCAATGGTCATCTCCTTCAGGAGGGTTTCCCTGAGAAATGTTTCCATCTGCCCCCAGTAGGACTTCCCCATGAGGATGATTGGAAAGTGCTGAATCTTGTCCGTCTGCATGAGTACACTCGCCTCAAACACCTCATCCAGCGTGCCGAAGCCGCCGGGCAACACCACAAACGCACTGGAATACTTGACCAGCATGACCTTGCGCACAAAGAAGTGATCAAAGTCGACCACCAGATCCAGATATGAATTGGACGTCTTCTCCTTGGGCAGATCAATATTGCAACCCACAGTCCGGCCCCCACCCCCTCTGGCCCCGCGATTGGCAGCCTCCATAATACCCGGACCACCCCCTGTGATCACCGTGAACCCGGCCCTGGCCAGGGCACAGCCTACCTGACGTGCCAACTGGCAGTATTCGTGACTCTCTTCGAACCGGGCAGAACCGAATACAGTCACTGCCGGCCCGTCAATGGTCAGGGACTCAAAGCCCCTGAGAAACTCCAGAAAGATCCGGACCGCGCTCTCAAGATCCTCTGACCGATCTCTGCCTCCTTTAAGGAAGGTCTTTTCCAGGTCCTGGACGCGTTCAGTCAACCAGAGACGGGATCGATCGTTTGTATTGGGCATCGTCATTGTTTACCTTTCTGTAACACGCCAAGCGTCGATGACCGACAGTCCCCGGACAAACACCTCTATTTCACCTTGCCTTGATGGGCCACCACATCCATGGCCGCCTTGACAGTTTCTGTATTCCCGAGATAACGGTGAGACCGGGGGTTCAAATCATCGTCCAGTTCATACACCAGGGGGATGCCAGTCGGGATATTCAGTTCTACGATTGCCTGGTCGCTGACATGATCCAGGTACTTGACCAGGGCTCTCAAGCTGTTACCGTGCGCGCAGACCAGGCAATGTCGACCCTGCTGAATCTCTGGTACAATCTGCTGCTGCCAATATACCACTACACGTTCCACTGTGTCCTTGAGGCTTTCACCCAGGGGCAATTGGTTGGCTAGGATGGCGTGATACTTTGGGTCCTGACCCGGGAATCGGGCATCATCCGAAGTCACTAAAGGCGGACGCAAACCAAAACTGCGTCGCCATTTGAGGACCTGGTCTTCACCGTGCTTGGCAGCAGTTTCCGCCTTGTTGAGCCCCTGCAATGCACCGTAGTGCCGTTCGTTCAGGTGCCAATCCCCGACCACAGGCACCCACATCTGATCCATGGCGTCCATCACAATCCACAGGGTGCGAATGGCCCGCTTGAGCACAGAGGTGAAGGCAATATCAAAGGTCAGTCCTTCCTGCGTCAGTGTGGCTGCCGCCTGGTGCGCCTCGCGAACGCCCTGTTCCGTCAGGTCCACATCGGTCCAGCCGGTAAACCGGTTTTCCAGGTTCCAGGTGCTTTCACCATGTCGTAACAAAATAAGGGTTGGCACGGTCTACTCCCTGATCCACTTGTAGGCCTTCTCTGTCTCGCTGGTATCAAAGTAATGAATCTTGGCAGAGGTAATGGCAGTCTCTGCTGCTTCATGTGATTCATAAACTGCATTGACAGCCTCTTTAGACATCATTGAGCTCCTTTCGTTGACTTGGATCATCGTTGCCAAAGAACTTGTGCGCTTTCCAGAGGGATCGCGACGCCGTCGCAATTCGGAATTATGCGGGCCGTGTAGTCCTTAGCCGAACGGGTTGACGATACGATGGCGTGGTATTCGCACTTGGCCTACTTGCTGCCGAACTTAGCGGCCGTATCATCATAGAGCTTCTGCGCTTTATCCATAGCAACATCGAGCGCAGGCTTGACATTTTTCTGCCAAGCGTCGTCGCCGGCATCCTTTGCCTCGATGAGCTTTGTTTTGGCCTCGGCAAGGGTCTTGGCCATCTGATCCTTGGCCTTCTGTAACTCAGCCTTGGCCTCGTCGGTGGCCGGCGCGGCCTTGTCCTGCAGTGCCTGCCACTTCTTCTCGAGAAGGTCTATCTTCTCCTGCGCGGCCTTGACCGCCTCGTCCTTCGTCTGGGTCAGGTAATCGTTCGTGGCCTCCGCAGCATTGCCAATGGCCTTGCCGGTTGCCTCTGCGGCATTGCCAATAGCATTGCCAGTGGCCTTGGCAGCATCGTTAGCTGTTTCTCCGGCCTTCTTCTTGCACCCCGTCGTGCTGAGGATGGATAACGCCACCACAACGACTAACGCAATCAATGTCAATGTCTTGCTCATATGCTTGCTCCTATCCTAAATTAGTTCCTGTCTCGACTGCCATTGCGATATCCTGCCGCAGCGATTTACTGATACGAGTTTTACCGATCGGTTACTTGGCCTGGTAGCTGAACTTTTGTCCGCCTACAGAAGCCTCGAACATCAGGCCCGCCTCGTCCATGGTGAAAACCGCCACACCGTTTTTAAACATGGCATTAGCACCGGTACCCGTTTTGATCGCCACGGCGGTGGCTTGGGCGTCGAATTGGAAATTGCCCTGCTTGAAGTTCGCAACGTTTTGCCAGGTTTCAAAGCAGATGATCTCGGTATAGGACTGCCCGCCGAGCTGGAAACCGATCGACGCTTGGGTCAGATCGCAATAGCCCACGGCGTTGCCATGCTCATAGAGCACGCCCTTGCCGTACGCCCCGCCGATCCCCACGGCACCCTTACCGACCGAAGGGAAGACCGCGTAGCCTGCGGAGGTGTCGAATATGTTGACTAGGGATAAGTCATTCCTTTGCGCCTTGGCCAAAGCCATGGCGGCTTCATGCTCAATGTCAGCCTTGCCTTGCACCGAACGGGGCGCCGTCGCACAGCCGGTCATCACTTGGAAACCGATCACACCGAACACCAGAAACGCTGCTCTCATTTGGTATTTTTTCATAATTCTATCCTTTCCTTTCTTGTGGATTTAGTCTCAGATATATACAGCTAGGCTGTCCCTTTTTCGGTTTTCCGTCCGTAAGGTTCATCATGCTGTTTGTATCGTTCATCATAATAAACGTCCTTTCGTTACACGATAACCGACCACTAACGGGCAAACAACAACATGAGTGGAGGCAGCCATGTCACTTGGCATGCTCCTGAACCGCCAGCTCATCAATCCAGTATCCATGACGCTGGTAGTGTTGATACAGTTCCTTCTCATAGTCTCGAGTTAGCAGAGACGCTTCCGCGTATTCCGGTGACTGCTTGATCGTCTCATGGGAAAGATTGACGAAGACTTTCGACTCGCTCCAACTAACGCGCTCGATCCATTGCTGTGAAACCAGGACCTTTTTTCCCGGCCACCAATTCTTTGTATCGACGACAAGATAACGAATCGTCCATGTCTCGTCATCAATGATAAAATCTTCAACGTGACCGATCTCTCCGTCTGCAGCTTGGATGTGATAGCCATTCACATTATGTGTACTGCGCAAGTGGGGATTCCAAGCTTTCTCAGGTTGGATCGATTGTTCTCTTTCTTCGCTATCGCGCATCGGGTAGGGATAAACGCCCCATACATTCGGGCCAGCCCAATACATCGGCCAGCCATAATACCCGTAATAGGCTTCCTCAAATTGTTGCGACACGGGCTTATCGCTGCTCAAGGATGGACTGTCCTCAATTTGCTCTTTGGTCAAATCAACGACGATCTCATCCGATTCTTTCATCACGTCAACCAGCGCATACGGAGAGATCAGTACCTGCCTGTCCGTAAGCCAGTTTCCTGTTTCAGCGACCAGATAGCGAATCGTCCAATGCTGGTCATCGAAGTAGAATTCCCTAACCTTTCCGATTGTCCCATCGAGGCCGTTCAATTTGCAGCCCTTGAGTGTTTTGGCTTTGATTAGCATGACAGTCCCTTCAATTGGAATGGCAATTCATTTGCCATCGCGGTTTACCGTTTACCGTCACACTACGTCAGGGATCGATCGCAATCCATGGGGTGTTACCCTACGGGTGCTGGTTTGATGCCGTTTGGTTGGGATACTGTGGATAGATTGGTATTGCCCCGTATGAACCTCCCGAAAGTCCAGCAGGATCAGGTCGCGTACAAATGGCCATTGGTGACCCATGCGAAATTCAGCCTGGGACACGAGTTCCGTAAGTTAAAGCTTCAAGCTGCCTGGCCCATTAAAGAATGCCTCGGGGCGGTAGCTATCCCAAGGCAACATCCAGAGTCATCATCACAGCGAATCCCAGCATGACTCCGGTGGTGGCCAGATCGATATTGCCAGCCCGTTGCGATTCGGGAATGACTTCTTCGACCACGACAAAAATCATGGCGCCAGCTGCAAAACTCAGGGCATAGGGCAAAAGAGGGGAAACAAAGATGACTGCAACGGCGCCTAATACGCCTGCGATCGGTTCGACAACGCCAGAACTCTGGCCGTACATGAAGGCTTTAAAACGTGACATGCCTTCTCGTCGCAGGGGAATGGACACGGCCAACCCCTCGGGAAAGTTTTGAATCCCGATGCCCAGCGCCAGGGCTAGTGCACCTGTAAAAGAAGCCTCAGTCAGGCCATATTTCAAGGCTCCAAAGGCCACACCCACGGCAAGACCTTCAGGGATGTTATGCAGGGTGATGGCCAATACCAGCAGGGTGCTACGATGCCAGGAGGTCTTGATCCCCTCTGCCTCGTTCAAGGGAAAACCCAGGTGCAGGTGCGGCAAGAGCTTGTCCAGGCCGCGTAGGAATACCCCGCCCAGCAGGAATCCCACTACCGCAGGGATCCAGGCCATGTGTCCCTGTGACTCGGCCATGGCAATACATGGGGCCAGCAGGGACCAGAAACTCGCGGCAATCATCACGCCTCCGGCAAAAGCCAGCATGAAGTCCAAAACCTTTTGGCTGATCGTTTTGGTCAAAAAGACCGTAGCCACACCTATAGCGGTCACGCCCCAGGTAAAAAGTGTGGCCAGCAGAGCCTGCACCACTGGATTCAATTCCTTAAACCACTCTAACATAGCGGCACCTTTCAAACTCAGTGCAATAGTCACAACCCGCCAACATCCAAGAGGGCAACGCAAAGACCACAAATCAGAATTGATCCAAACCGATCAGAATCTCCAGATTCCTTTCTGACGGGATGTTAGATTGGTTTATGACCGTTTTCTTTTTCAAGAATTGTGTAAAAAACGCACTTCGGCTCTGAGTCGCTCCACTTCATCAAGCAGGTCAAACAGAGTCTTGATCCAGACCAAATCGAGACCATGAACGGTACGCAGGAATCGGGTTGTTCAGAAGCCAGGGCACGTTCAAGATTGTCGAGAATGGGCAGAAAGTCGCGGATAAATACGTCCTTTTCCACTGCGGCTTGCTGTTCGGAATCCCGCTGGGCTCGCTTTATGAAATTGTCAAAGTCAGCGGCGAGTCGTTGGTAGTCGTCCTTCTGTACAGCCAACTTCTTCCGGAGTATTACCGGGTCATCCGATGCAGCATTCGCGATAGATAACGATGGGTTCCACGTGTCGGGCACTGAGTCAGGAGCGTCGGGATGGATGCTCTTCGAGTCGCCATTGGTAACTGGAATGTGGGGGCCGGCGGGATTTACGGGCTATCCTTTCATGCGGTTTTCCATCTCCGGTACCTGAGTCGAATCCACTTTTCAAATTCCACGACCGCGTAGGCCACCGTCCCTATGGCCACGATCCGCATCCAAACATCCCACGATAGCGGCGCCGTATGGAACAGGCGGTTGGCGAGGGGCACGTAGGTCATTACCATTTGCAGAGCCATCATGGCCACGACACCCGCCAGGAGCCAACCGTTGGAGAACACGCCCACCGTGAACATGGAGCGTGTGAGTGAGCGGCAGTTGAACACATAGAAGGTCTCGACCATGACAATGACGTTGACCGCCGTGGTGCGGGCTTGAGCCAGCGTGGCGCCGCGCTGTTGCTCCCAGAGAAACAGGCCAAAAGCACCCGTCAGTATCAGGCAGGCAACCAGACCGATGCGCGTGATGAGCGAACCGGTCAGGATGGGCATTTTCGGATCGCGCGGCGGACGGGCCATCAGGTCGCCTTCCTTGGGCTCGAACACGAGAAAAAGGCCCAGCAATAGTCCAGTGGCCATGTTGATATAGAGCACTTGCACGGGCAGCACGGGCAGCGCCACGCCCATGAAAATAGCCGCCAGGATGATCAATCCCTCGCCGAAATTCGTGGGCAGCGTCCAGACGATGAACTTGGTGAGGTTGTCAAAGACATTGCGGCCTTCCTCTACCGCTGCTTCGATAGACGCGAAGTTGTCATTGGTCAACATCATGTCGGCTGCACCTTTGGCCACATCCGTGCCCGCAATGCCCATGGCGATGCCGATGTCCGCTTGTTTGAGGGCGGGTGCGTCGTTCACGCCGTCGCCGGTCATGGCCACGACGTGGCCGCGATTCTGGAGGGCCCGGACCAGGCGGAGTTTCTGTTCAGGCGCCACGCGGGCAAACACCGCCGCACGTTCCGCCACATCGCTTAGTTCGATATCCGACAACCGGTCGAGGTCCTGGCCTGAGACAGCGACTAATTCCGTTTTTGATCCCCCGGCGCCACTGAGGCCGATCTGCCCCGCGACCGCCTTGGCTGTGAGCACGTGGTCTCCGGTAATCATCTTGACGCTGATACCTGCCGTCTGGCACTTGTGCACGGCCGCTATGACTTCCGCACGCGGCGGATCCATCATGCCCTGCAGACCGAGCAAGGTCAGTCCGCTCGCCACGTCGTCATGGGCAAATTGCGGCCCCTCGGAGCGGATGGAACGGCGGGCAAAGGCCAATACACGCAATCCCTGGGCCGCCATCTCGTCGGTGTGGCGGTGGACCGCCTCCGGGTCCAGTTTTGTCTCCGTACCGTCAGCCTGCAACATGGCGGTGCAACGCTCGAGCAGGCGTTCCACTGCGCCCTTGACATAGATCAGTTTCGCTCCGTCCTCGTCCGGCCCGTGCAAGGTGGCCATGTATTGATGCTGGGACTCGAACGGAATCACATTCAGTCGTGGATGCCGACTGCTCAGTTCGGTCTCAATGAATCCCGCTTTCTGCGCGGAGACGATCAAAGCGGCTTCCGTAGGATCGCCTTGCACGACCAGCCGTCCTTCGTGTCTGACCAGTTGCGAATCGTTGCACAAGAAACCCGCCTGCAAACACTCGCGGAGCGCGGGATGGGCCGCCGTCGCAACGGACTGGTCGTCCCGTCGGATCTCCCCCTCGGCTTCGTAACCACCCCCAGTGACTTCAAACATCTGCCCGCCGGTATAGATCCGCTGAACCGTCATCTGGTTTTTCGTGAGCGTGCCGGTTTTGTCCGAGCAAATGATGGTGGTGCTGCCCAGCGTCTCCACAGCGGGCAGTTTGCGGATGATGGCGTGCTGGCGGGCCATGCGCCCGACGCCTATCGCCAGCGTAATGATGACCGCAGCGGGCAGTCCTTCCGGAATGGCGGCCACAGCGAGGGCCACCGCCGCCATGAACATCGCGACCAGCGACTCACCACGCCAGACACCGATCACGAAGGTCAATGCCGACAGCCCCAGGATGGCCACGAGCAGCAGCTTGCTGAAACGCGCGAGCTTCCCCGCGTCAAGGGGGTGGAGAGATTCACGGTTTCGCAGACCAGGGTAGCGATTCGGCCCATCTCCGTCTGATCACCGATGGCCCAGACCACGCCTTCGGCCTGGCCGTAAGTGACGTGTGTACCGGCGAACGCGAGGTTTTTGCGCTCGGCCAGAATCGTGTCCAGCGTCAACGCGTTGGCATGCTTTTCCACGGGTACGGATTCGCCGGTCAGGGCCGATTCATCCGCCTGGAGATCCCGCACGTGGAACAACCGGAGGTCGGCGGGGACTTTGTCACCGGATTGCAGCAGCACTACATCGCCGGGAACCAGTTGCTCCGAAGGCACGCGTTGCTTGCGGCTGTCACGACGCACCGTCGCTTCGGTCAGGACCATTTTGGAAAGGGCTTCGATGGCCTTTTCGGCTTTGGCTTCCTGGAGGTAGCCCACGATGGCGTTGATCAACACCACGGCGAAAATGACCGACGCATCCACCCATTCCTGGAGGAAAGCGGTAATGACGGCGGCGGCCAGCAAGATGTAAAGCAAAGGTGCGTGAAATTGGAGGAGAAAGCGAACCCATTCGCTCCGGCGCTTTTGTGCGGTCAGACGGTTGAGGCCGTATTTCTCCTGGCGCCGCGTGACCTCCGGGGCGGTCAAGCCACTGCGCAATTCCACATCGAGCAGGCGCACGACCTTCTCCGCCTCCAACTGATGCCATGAGACTTTGTCTTCTTTTGTCATATCCGGGTAACCTCTACAGGGTATCTTCCAAGGTCCCTTCATGGGGAGGCCTTCACTGCTTGCGCTTGACATCCGGTGTTTCGCCCCGGCCCCACTTCCAGTTTCGAATTTCCGGCATGTCCTGGCCGTGCCTGTCGATATAGGTCTTGTGATCCAGCAGCTTGTCGCGGAGAAACTGTTTGGCATACGCTGCGCGTGAGCCCAAACTCGGCACACGGTCGATCACGTCGCCGGCCAGATGGAAGCGGTCGAGGTCGTTCAGCACTACCATGTCGAACGGCGTGGTGGTGGTCCCTTCTTCCTTGTAGCCGCGCACGTGCAGATTCTTGTGGTTCGTGCGGCGATAGGTCAGCCGGTGAATCAAGGTCGGATAGCCGTGAAATGCGAAGATGACGGGTTTATCGGGTGTGAAGAGCACGTTGAAGTCCTTGTCACTCAAGCCGTGTGGGTGTTCGCTCTGCGGTTGGAGTTTCATCAGATTCACCACGTTAATGACGCGGATTTTCAACTCAGGAAAGTCCTTTCGCAACAACGCCACCGCCGCCAGGGTTTCGAGCGTCGGCACGTCGCCGGCGCAGGCCATGACCACATCAGGGTCACCGCCTTTGTCGTTGCTGGCCCATTCCCAGATACCGATGCCGGCGGTGCAATGCTTAATGGCGGCATCCATGTCCAGCCATTGCGGCGCCGGTTGTTTGCCCGCAATGATGACATTGACATAATCGCGACTCCTCAGGCAATGGTCGGTCACGGACAAGAGCGTATTGGCGTCCGGCGGTAGATACACCCGGATGATTTCCGCCTTCTTATTCACAACATGGTCGATGAAGCCGGGGTCCTGGTGGCTGAAGCCATTATGATCCTGGCGCCAAACCAGCGACGAGAGCAGGTAGTTCAGGGAGGCAATCGGTCGCCGCCACGGGATTTGCTTGGTCACTTTCAGCCATTTGGCGTGCTGGTTAAACATCGAATCAATGATATGGATAAACGCTTCGTAGCAGGAGAAGAAGCCGTGTCGACCGGTCAACAGGTAACCCTCAAGCCAACCTTCACACTGGTGCTCGCTCAACATCTCCATCACGCGTCCATCGGGGGCCACGTGTTCGTCGAGGGCCGTGATCTGGGCAGTCGAGCAACGCTTCGTCACCTCAAATACAGCGCCCCAGCGATTCGATGCGGTTTCATCCGGGCTGAACACACGGAAGTTGGAGGGATTGAGTTTGATGACGTCACGGATGAACTGCCCCTGGGCACGCGTGGCTTCACTGTCCACGGCCCCGGGCTCAGGCACCTTGACGGCGTAATCGCGGAAATCCGGCAAGCGCAGGTCCTTCAGCAGGAGGCCGCCGTTGGCATGCACATTGGCACTCATACGGCGCTGGCCTTGTGGGGCCAATTCCGCCAAATCGGATCGAAGCGTACCGTTCTGATCGAACAGGTCCTGCGGGCCATAGC
Organism: Sedimentisphaerales bacterium; assembly: GCA_963662565.2. GTDB lineage: Bacteria > Planctomycetota > Phycisphaerae > Sedimentisphaerales > Anaerobacaceae. Next base: position 322,351 of record CAXXXG010000027.1, read on the forward strand.
TCCGCATCCACGTCTCCAGAATCTTCACGTGCCCCGGATGACTCATATCACCCATGGGCACCTGGTGCGAACGATAGGTGCCTTCGGTGGGTTTGCCATCGACTTCCTTCGGGCCGGTCCAGCCCTTGGGGGAACGTAAGATGATCATGGGCCATGCCGGACGGGTCTTAAACCCGTGGGCACGGGCATCGTTTTGGATGCGTCGGATATCGGTGACTGCTGTGTCGAGTGTGGCCGCCATGCGTTGGTGCATTTGATCCGGCTCATCACCTTCTACGAAATAGGGCGTGTATCCGTAACCTCGAAAGAGCGATTCCAACTCGTCACGGGAAATGCGGTCCAGCACCGTGGGCCCGGCAATCTTATAGCCGTTTAAGTGCAGGATGGGCAGCACAGCGCCGTCGTGGACTGGATTGAGGAACTTGTTCGAGTGCCAACTGGTGGCCAGCGGCCCGGTCTCTGCCTCACCGTCGCCGACCACGCACGCCACGAGCAGGTCGGGATTGTCGAATGCTGCACCATAGGCGTGGGACAGTGCGTACCCCAGTTCGCCGCCCTCGTGGATTGATCCGGGTGTCTCCGGCGCCACATGACTGGGAATGCCGCCGGGAAAAGAGAACTGTTTGAACAGCCGTTTCATCCCGTTTTCGTCCTGTGAGATATTGGGGTACACCTCGCTGTACGTGCCTTCCAGGTAAGCGTTCGCCACCAACCCCGGCCCACCATGGCCCGGCCCGGCGATGTAAATCACGTTCAACTCCTGTTCCTGAATGACGCGGTTCAAGTGAACGTAGATAAAGTTCAGGCCCGGCGTCGTGCCCCAGTGACCGAGCAAACGCGGCTTGATGTGTTCCAGCGTCAACGGTTCCTTCAAAAGTGGATTACCATAGAGATAAATCTGCCCAACCGACAGATAGTTCGCGGCCCGCCAGTAAGCATCCATCTTGTGGAGTAATTCCGGGGAAAGTGCGTTTGTCTGCTTTGAGGAAAGTGTTGCTGTCGTCATGGTTATACACTCCTATGAGTAGTAATTGGTATTCGATGGCATACGCTCTTGCCGTCCTGGCCTTTGCTCAAAGTGACGCTCATTGGAGAACTCCTTGTTTAACATGTTTGCCAAACTGGCTTTAGTATGGGCTGCACGGGTACAAATAGGTATAGTATGTCGGCGGTGCCGGCATCGCTATGGGGTCCTACCCTACCTTGCCGAAGTGACTCGGAAATCCAGTGGTAACTGTATGATGAGCCTGTTCGCTCAGAAGTATTACCTTGTGGGATTTCCGTGTAGTCGATGATTTGTGGACATGAATATTCACCAACTCAGAAATAAATGTATGCTGTTCTGTGGTTTTGGACCGGCCGCTACCTGAATGAGCAGGCTAGATTGATCCGCTAAACACCACAATGATCTTTACAGATCACGGATTCGGATTCCATTTCTAGGGTGACATGCGCAATGCCTCGTTGAGCGAGTTCCTCTTTGATGTTTATTTTCACCTCTTGGATTTCAGACAGTGTCAAGGTAGAGAGATGTACGATATGAGCACTAAACAGGTGGTATTCTCCATCCAAAGACCAGGTGTGGGTGTCATGGACTGCGCGAACTTGGGGATTCTTTAAAATCGTGTGTTCCAGGGCGTGAACATCAAGTGAATCTGGGGAGGCTTGCAGAAAAACAAACATAGTCTTCTTGAGGTTTTTAAAGACATTCCAAAGAACAAATACGGAGATGAGGATCGATAGGATTGGATCGAGGATATAGATCCTTTTGAACATCATCACGATACTGATGACCAAAACCGCAACCCATCCCAGTACGTCTTCGATAAGGTGCCATGAGACAATCCGTTCATTAAGTGTTTTGCCGTGTGAGACCTTGTAAGCAGCCCATCCATTGACAATAATACCAAAAATGGCGAATGCAAGCATGCCCCGTACGTGGGGTGGTTCGGGGTGAGTCAATTTAGGAATTGTATACACTAGAATGATGAGCACGCCGACAAAAAGAATCAAGGCATTAATAAGGGCCGCTAATAGGGAAAACCGGCGATAGCCAAAGGAAAACGTTGGAGTTCGCTTTTTACGAGCCACTCTTTCAAAATACCAGGCCAGTCCAAGACTGAAAGAATCTCCAAGATCGTGCATGGCATCGGCTGCGATGGCAAGGCTATTAGTGTAGATGCCGCCCAAGAATTCCACAATGGTGAAAGCAAGGTTTAAAAAGAAGGCTAAGCGAATATTGTCGGTGCTTGAATGAGTACGCTTATGTTGGTGGCCCATGATGAGTACCTTACTAAGTCGTCGCCCTTTTGATGAGGGTAAAGCCAACATGGATCGTCAGGATCCCACTGATTCGTGTTCTGGTTTCCAAGGAGGATTCGCGAGTGACTCTTTCGCCAAGATTGTTATCAGCTTATCGAACGGCAGTTTGAATTTCTCCACGCCATCGTCTTCGAGATGCTGCGTCACCTCGTCGAGGTTGATGCCCAGTATCGGTAGTTGCTCTAATACCCAATGGGCTTGTTCAACATCCTGTTCGAGCCGTAATATCGGCTCGCCATGATCGCGGTAGGCATTCAGGGTTTCCAGTGGGATCGTGTTGATCGTGTCCAGTTGGATAAGGGCCTCGACGTACTTCACGTCACTGTAATCCGCGTGCTTGGTGCCCGTACTGGCCCAGAGCAGCCGTTGGACGCAAGCACCCTTGTCAGTCAGCCTGCGGAATCGATCGCTGTAAAAGATTTCTTCGTAGATTTGATAGGCCATCTTCGCACTGGCAATAGCCACCTGCCCACGCACCTTTTTCGCGAGTCTTGCTTCTTTGCCCCCCTGGGCCATCCGTTCTTCCAGCAGCGAATCCACCAGCGTGTCAATACGGCTTATAAAGAAACTGGCCACGGAAGTCACATGCTTCACAGGCTTACCCTGGGCCGCGCGTGCTTCGAGACCGGCGATATAAGCTTCCACCACCTGCCGGTAACGCGGCAATCCGAAGAGCAACGTCACATTGACATTGATGCCTTCACTAATGAGTTGCTCAATGGCAGGCAACCCTTCTGTCGTGGCTGGCACCTTGATGAACACGTTGGTCCGATTCAGTTCTGCCCATAAGCGGCGGGCTTCCTCCAGGGTGCCATGGGTGTCATGGGCCAGGTGGGGATTAACCTCCAGGCTGACATAACCGTCCCATCCACCGGTTTTTTCATACACCGCCCTGAACACATCTGCAGCGTCCTGCACATCACGTTGGCTGAGGGCTTCGTAGATAGCCTGAGCGTCTGTTCCCTTGCTCGCCATAGTCCGAATGTCCTCGTCGTACTCGTGATTCTCTAAAATCGCCTTTTCAAAAATCGAGGGGTTCGAGGTCATCCCCCGCAGTCCATCGGCCACAATCAAACGTTGCAGCTCGCCACCGGTGATCAGATCGCGCCGGATGTAGTCCAACCAGATCGATTGCCCGAGCGTTCCTAATTGTCTTAAAGGATTGCTTTTTCGAGTATGCATCATTTGGTTTCCTTAATCTTCAAACTTGTCCGGTCCAGTGGTTATTCTTTGCCCCGCCTCAAGGTCCAGCTTCAATGCCATAAATTGAAGCATGTCTTTTAAACTGATCACACCCAGGAGTCTGTTGCTTTCGACAACCATAAGTCGGCTGTTTCCTGTCCTGTTCATCAGCGAAAGAGCATCGATGGAGTCAGCCTCCGGCGAAACGGCGTTTCCCTTGGAGCACGGTTGAGTGATATCGGAGACTTTGGTTGTGGCCCACTGCTCTTTGGATAACTCCTTGATCTGCTTTGTGGTGACACAGCCCTTTAACACCCCATCTTCAGTCACGGGGAACATTTTATAGTGGTACTTGTAGACGTAATCTTCAACGAGATCAGATACCGTAATAGACGTAGGCACAGTCACCGCATCGGCGACCATGAACCTGCTAATCGGCTCACCCGTCAATGCATTCTTAACCAGTAACTGCGAGTATGACATCTGTGAGGCATTTTTAATGAATAGTCCGATGAGAAAGTACCACAAACCACCAATGAAATTGCCGCCAATAAAATTAAATACTCCAAGTATCATTAGGAACAAGCCAAACGCCGCTCCCAATCTTGAAGAAATCCGGGTTGCCCAGCGCAGGTCGCCTTTGACATACCACAGGATCGAACGTAAGATGCGTCCTCCATCAAGCGGGAAGGCGGGCACCATGTTGAAACCAGCCAGAATGATGTTTAACCAACCCAGGTACATCAACACACCATAGACAGGTACCGGCCAATTGACCGCTTTACCTGCCGTGTAAAGCAGGAAGAATATACCAGCCAGAACCGCGCTGGAGATGGGGCCGGCAATGGCCATAAAAAACTCTGATTTGGCATTTTCAGGCTCCTTGCTCATTTCCGCCACTCCCCCGAAGATAAACAAGGTGATCCCTTTCATGGGCAGGTTGAATTGTCTGGCCACGAGCGAGTGGCAGAATTCGTGAAATATGATGGATACAAACAAGCCCAGAGCACCAGCGGCTCCCATCCACCAATAAGTGGCATTAGAAAAGCCAGCGAAATAATGGGGAAACACACCTTTCGCCAACGACCAGGCTACAAGCACCACTAAAATAAACCACGTCATATCAATGTATATTTTGAACCCGAAAAGAGTAAACAGGGGTAATTTTCTTTCAAACATTCTTCATCTCCTAACATGCCGACAATTGAAATGTCAAAACTCAACGTCTCAGTGCCTGAAATGGTTAACCGTTGTTCTCTGTGAACGTAATTATTTTACCCATAATATCCACGCACTCTGCCGGGTACAGTCCGATTGCCGTTTCTGCGGAAAGCATCACATAATTCGAGCCGTCCAGTATAGCATTCGCTACATCTGAAACCTCTACTCTTGTCGGTATATGATTTTCGGTCATGCTTTCCAGCATCTCAGTAGCAGTAATGACGAATTTGTGTGCACGGTTACATTTCTTAATTATTTTCTTTTGAATTACAGGCACCTCATAGATTGGAATCGATACGCCCATATCACCCCTTGCAACCATGATCCCTTCGCAGACTTTGATTATCTCATCGATCTTCTCAATTCCCTCTCTGTTTTCGATTTTAGCGATAATCCCGAACGTATGATGGTAATCCTTGAGATAATCTCTTAGTGCAAGGATATGATCTCTGCTGCTTACAAAAGACTGGGCGAGATAATCAATATTATGCTTGATACAGAAATCAATATCTGCCTTATCTTTCGAAGTCAATCCCGTGAAATCCAGTTCAACACCCGGCATGTTGATACCTTTATGCTCCCTAATTAGCCCGGGAGTAATCACCCTGGTCTTCAGTCTGTTCTTTCTACAGGCTTCAGCCACTAGCCCAATATTACCATCATCAATGTAAATGGTCGTGCCTTTGGCGATACTATGAAGAGGCCCTTTATAATCAGGTTGCCCTTTCCTAAAGTATTCTCCTGAGTCAACCAAATGACCTGCTTTTTCTTGATCTTGATTGGTTGCCCACGCTTAAGCCTGCCAATCCTTATGCGGTACCCCTCTAAATCCCCCAAGATCTTTATTTGCCGATGATATCTTTTATTCAGTGCTTTTACTATACGTATCCGGCTTAGATGTTCTTCAATGTTTCCATGGGAAAAATTCAATCTCACTACTTGCACCCCGGCACGCATCATCTTTATGAGAATATCCTTTGTGCTTGATGCAGGACCTAACGTACAGATTATTTTCGTGTTTGCTGGCATTGCGGTTACAGCCTACAAGACTCCTTTCAATTGGCCATAAACGATGAACTGTTTTTTCCCGTTTTATGGCCATGATCATTCGATTCAGCACATTTTCCTATACTGGTTATTTTCCGTTGCTACGTTTTGCGGTCTATTCTTTCCAGAATACTATGCGGGGCAGTTATTTTAATCTATGGGGTATAACCCGAATGTGTGTGTGTTGAGGGACCAAGGCCAGATATCTGTATTATTTATCCCTTTGCTTATTCAAATCATATCGAAGGTTGTACACCTCCCCGTCGAATTCCGTACTTATGGCATACCCCGAGTTGTGGAACACCGCCAGCATCGCCTTGTTGGTCGGGAGTATTTTGGCATAGAACTGCTGGATGCCTCGTTGTCTGCCGATGCGGGTCAGGTAGTGTAGCAGCAGCATGCCCATTCCCTTTTGCTGCCATTCATCCTGAACCAGGAAGGCCAGTTCCGCAGCATGGGTCTTGGGGTCCAGGTAGTACTGGGCGATGGCTATGATCTCTTCACCGCTGATGCTGGGTACAGTTCCGACCAGAGTCAGGTTGTTCTCATAATCGATGTTGGTCAACTTTTGCACGTCCTTGTGGGGGAAGGCCATGGTGTGGGTCATGTAACGGGTATGGATCGAGGACGGGCTGAGGGAATACAACATCTCTGTCAGAGCTGTTTCGTCAGTGGGTTTAACCGGTCGGAAGAAGATTTCCGTGCCATCATTCAGGGTCTCATAGCCCTCTAGATCATCAGGATACCCGGCCTGTTCCGAGTTAATTTCAATCTGATCGTCAAAGAGATAGTGTTGGGCCTTGGCGGCTTGAATCAGCGCATTGCGAAACCGGGGATGCGCGATCCCTATCAGGGCCAGAACCCGTTGCTTAATGCTCTTGCCGTGCAGATACGCCGTTCCGTATTCAGTGGCCACGTAATGGATGTCGCCGCGTGTAGTCACAACCCCGGCCCCCTCGGTCAGGTGGGACACGATGCGACTGATCTGACCGTCTTTGGCGGTGGAAGGGATCGCAATAATGGCCTTGCCACCCCGGCTTCTTGCCGCCCCGCGGATGAAGTCAACCTGACCACCAATACCGCTGTAAAACTGATACCCTAAGGAATCCGCGCAGACCTGACCGGTCAGGTCGATTTCCAGACCAACGTTGATGGCGACCATCTTTTCGTGCTGGCTGATGACGTAAGGATCGTTGACAACCTCCGTGGGGTAGAACTCAAAAAAGGGGTTGTTGTCGATATAATCAAAGAGCCTCCGTGAGCCCATGCAGAAACTGGCAACGACCTTACCCCGGTTGATGGCCTTCTTGGCACAAGTGATCGCCCCACATTCCACCAAATCGATGATCCAATCTCCAAACATCTCGGTGTGGATACCCAAGTCCTTTTTTCCAGACAAATACTCGGCCATGACCTGGGGGATGCTGCCGATACCACATTCAATGGTACTGCCATCTTCAACCAAGCGGGCGATGTTTTGGCCGATTTTATGGAGAATTTCATTGGATAGGGGTGTCTCAACTTCAATGATCGGTTCGTCACCAGAAACCAAAACCTCAATATCGTTAATGTGGATAAAGCTGTCACCGAAGGTGCGTGGCATGGTCGTGTTGACCTGGGCAATGACGTGCTTTGCATTGGCAGCAGCGGATTTGACAATATCGACGGACACACCCAGACTGCACAAGCCCCCGGTGTCCGGTGGGCTCACACTGATCAGGGCCACATCGATGGGGATGCGACCGGACTCAAACTGCCGGGGGATCTCTGACAGAAACATGGGGGTATAGTCTCCAATACCACGTCCCAGGGCATCACGCACATTGTCCGCAATGAAGAAGGTGTTCAGCTTGAAACGGTCGCGAAAGCGCTCGTCCACATAAGGCGCACTGCCCATGGTCAGCAGGTGGAGGATATGGACGTCACGGAGTTCCTGGCATTGATCTACCAATGTTTTAACCAGGTGTTGCGGCTGAGCGCAACCCGTTCCGATAAATACACTGTTGCCCGACTTGACCAGACGCAAGGCCTGTGCGGCCGGCGCGACCTTTGGGGCATATTTGCTTTTCCAGTCTGATGTCTGCATTTAAATCTTCTCCACACTCATGCGTGCGTCTACGGCAATCGGGACGGTCCCCTCCGGACCCACTACGTAAGGATTAATGTCCAATTCCTGGATCTGAGGGAACTCCGTGACCAGTTGCGACAATCGCTGCAGGCCTTCGGCAAGGGCGTCGATATCCACTCCCTCCTGGTCGCGTACGCCCTGGAGCATCTTATAGGTCCGCGTGTCAAGCAGCATCTGCCTGGCCTCGTCCGCGGTCAAAGGAGCCAGATAAAACGACACATCCTTGAGTACTTCCACCATGGTCCCGCCCATGCCAAACATCAGTAAGGGACCAAAACTCGCATCTCGTTTCATACCCAGGATCACCTCACGTCCACTCTTACACATTTGCTGAACCAAAACCCCCAGGATGGTGGCATCGGGTTGCTGCTGCGGAATACGGACCATCATCAAGTCAAAGGCATCCATGACCTCCCCATCATTGTTTAATCCGATCTTGACGCCCCCGACATCCGATTTATGGATAATGTCCGGCGACCAGATTTTGAGTACCACGGGATAACCAATTTGACGGGCAATACCAACAGCCTGCTCTGCCGTCGTGGCCACCGCGTCCTTGGGTGTTACAAATCCATAGGCTTCGAGGACCTCCTTGGCATCGGCCTCCCCTACTTCACGCTGACCTAGGCGTAAATGCTTTTCAATCACCTTTTCCGCCTTATGACGATTCACCGGAAAGAGTTTGACGACCCGTTTCGGTCGGTCCTGCCATCGCACATAGTCAGCCATAGCCCGCAGGGTGTCCACGGCGCTCTCCGGAGAATAGTATTGAGGAATACGACCTTTACGCAGGATTGTCACGGCCCCGGCTACCTTATCGGCACCCATGAAACACGCCAGGACCGGCTTGTCCTTTTTTTTGCCCGCGATTCGGACCACCGCTTCAGCCGTGGCCTCGCATTCAGTCATGGCTTGGGGGGTTAAGACGACTAAGACACAATCCACCTGGATATCCTCCAACACCAAGTCCAAAGCAAAGGCATAACGGTCCGCCAATGCGTCACCCAGGACATCAATCGGATTATGGACATTGGCAGCGGGGGGTAGTTTTTCGGTCAGTTTATCGATCGTCGACTGGGTGAGTCGTGCAAATTCCAATCCCTGACTTTCTATGGCATCCGCCGCCATAATTCCGGGACCACCGGCATTGGTAATGACCGCCACACGTGTCCCGCGCGGCAGGGGTTGACTGGCAAAGGCCTGGGCAAAGTTGAATTGCTGTTCAATCGAATGGCAGCGTACAATGCCGGCCTTTTCGAAAACACATTCATAGGCGGTCTCCCCACCGGCCAGGCTACCGGTATGAGAGGAGGCGGCGGTGGCCCCGGCCGTCGTCCCACCTGACTTGATCAATAAAATGGGCTTACGGTTGGAGATTTTCTCGGCTCGACGTACAAAGAGATTGCCATCACCAATGTTCTCCAGATATCCGGCAATGACCCGGGTCTGTGGATCATCCCCCATGGCCACCATAACCTCCAGTTCATCGATATCGGCCTTGTTTCCGATGCTGACGAGTGTACTGAAACCGAAACCATCTGCATTCGCCATGTCCAGGATCGCCGCCAGCAGTGCCCCGGATTGAGAAAGATAACCAATGCCCCCGGAAATAGGCATATCTCCCCCAAAGCTGGCGTTAAGCTTGCCGGCAGTCGATATCAACCCCAAACAGTTAGGGCCAATAAACCGAATGCCATTCTGATGGGCGATCTGCACAAGCTGTTCTTCCAGTTTCAGTCCTTGCGCACCGACCTCTTTGAAGCCGGCTGTGACGATCACCACGAATTTGGCCTTAATCTGAGCACATTGACGCAGCACCTCCGGAACGGACGGTGCCGGTACGATAATCAAGATCAAATCGGGCACCTGTCCGATAGACTTTAAATCCTGATAACAGGGCAATCCGTTTATCTCTTTAGCCTTGTTGTTGATCGGATAAATCCGGCCTTCAAATCCCCCCTTGATGATATTGGCCAGGATCTCATAGCCCACCTTTCCCTGATGTTGGGACGCGCCGACAATGGCTACGGACTGGGGATTAAAAAACGTTTCCAGACTCATTCGTGCTATCCCTCCTTGAGTGGGGATTACGTAAAGAGCGCAACTCAGCGCGAAGATGCTCTACTTCATCAACCAGATCGAAGAGGGTTTTGATCCAGTCGAAATCAAGGCCGTGGCTGGCATGCAAGTACTCAATACGCCGCAGGGTGTATATCGCCTCTTCCGTGAACTCCCACACTCCATACGGTTGAACCACGGGTTGTACCAGATCGGCACGACAATAGATCGCAATGGATCGTCGGGAAACACCCGAAAGATGTGCTGCTGCATCGAGGCTGTACAAGGTACCCGGCTTCAACTGAAACAAATCCAATGCAAGGGGCGGTGGAATGTCCGGAACTGTTTGTTTGCTCATGAGGATTACCTCGGATTCAATGCCCAAACCTAATCTTTTTTTGGCGACGGGGAATCGATCTCGGGCCTGCGCGACAGTTGTTTAAGTCGCCGTGCGTGGATGCGTTGCCCCTTGGGCAACCGTTTTGCTTTAGTCTTGCTGGCCTTGTCTTCCATTGCAGTTTACTCTTTAGAACCGTGTAGGATTGTCATTCTATCCTAGAGCCTGGTCCTGCTCATTACTGTACCAGCGGCAGGACACCCGCCATTTCCCCGATGACATTGACCAGTTCGGAACCGGAAGGAATGACGATCTTGGCATTTTGACTCAGGGACTTCTCCAGGGCTTCGAGCTTTCTGAGCAGTTGGGCGTTGCCCACAAAGTAAGTGTTGGCGGCCTCGTTAACCAGCCTTATAGCCTCGGCTTCGCCCTCGGCGGCCAGGATTTTGGCCTGCTTGATCCCCTCGGCTTTTTTGATTTCTGCACGTTTGATGCCATCGGCCTGACGTTCGGCAGCATTGGCAAAATCCAGGGCCGCGACTTTCTCGTTCTCGGCCTTGACGACCTTATTCATGGTCTCCTGAACATCCGTGGGTGGATCAATCTCCTTTAACTCGGTACGTACGATCTGCATGCCCCAGTTCTGGGTTTCCTTACTCAAGGTGGTCAGCAGTGCGGTATTGATTTTGTCTCTTTCGCTGTTAGCCGATTTGAGGGTGAGTGTACCGATGATGTTACGTAGCGTAGTCCGGGCCAGATTCACAATCTGAAACTGATAGTCGTTCACGTGGTATTGTGAACTCTTGACGTTCTCCTCGTCCTCCTTGACCTTGAAGTAGACCTGGGCATCCACCCGGGCATTGAGGTTGTCATTGGTGATGATCTCCTGGGGTTGGGCGTCCACCATCTGCTCAGTGATATTGACCTGAATCATTCTATCGACCACGGGAATAATCCAATTGAAACCCCATTTGGCAAAGCGATGGTATTTGCCCAATCGTTCAATGAGACCCCGATGGGTCGGACGAACAATCCGTATCCCCATTAGAAAGACGAAAACAACGACGGCAACGATAATTAAAGAGATGTAAACTGTCGGGTGCATAAGAGTCTCCTTTGCTCTGAATTCTTGCCGGTCACGTTCTATAACGAACGATAGTCCTTTCCGGCATGACCTGCATGGATATCCCCAGTGACCACATTCGACATAGGGGCAGCGTTTCCGCCACCCCCATGACTATATAGAACACCCCCCCCCCTTAACCGTTAGGCAAAACACCACTGTCACCAGGACAAGCCTCTACCATTCCAGAGGGCCTTCCTGTTTCATAGGCGAAATTCTCTGTTCATCAACTGCTACGGTTTCAGGCTAATCACCTGTTGGATGATCGGGATGCTCACTGGGCATGACCTTGGGTTTCGTTGCCATATCCTTTGTCCCCATCATCATTGGGCACTGCATCATATGCTGCATCGTATCGTCCTGCATCTTTGCCATGCGTGTATTTGTGGCAGTCCGCTGTTCCACCATGCGGGTAATCAGGGTGGCCATCATGGCCATCTTTTTGTCGTCCGGGGCGCTATTCATTTTGGCAACCTGCTTGGTGAGAGCAACATCGTCTGCCTTCAGGTCGTCCCACATCGTCTGACACTTTGCCTTCAGATCCTGACAACAGGCCGGCATATCGCCTGTCATCATCGTTTTGCCTTTCAGTGGCTCAACCGACTGTGATAGCGCTGGAGACCAGATGATCAGGGCCAAGGTTAAGACCAAGAACAGGCTCGAACCAATAATCAGGTTCTTGTTTGTTTTGTTTTTCATGTTTGATTCCTTTCTGATTGTTTGTTGTTGGCATCCGGCTAACAACATGTTCGTTAAAGTTCAGTTTCGCTGTGATCTACGCGGGTTTTATGCATGCATGTATTCTATGTCCGTATTAGAATCTACGCTATGGGGCGTAACCCTACCTTTGGGATCGACATACATACTTTTTTGACTCCCTAGCATATCGTTTTGAAAGCCCTATTGGCGAGGGAACAAATCAGAGCGGTGCTTAAGGGTAGCTCTAATAATTGCTTTTGAGCAACAAGTAGAAGATTTTTGACTTCTGGCAATGAAGGCGAATCAGCCTTAGTTGAAGCTAAGGCGGCTTTTGCCTGAAGCCATCCAGAAGCAAAAAGGTTCGCTTGCCTGCCAAAATGAATTGTTAGAGGTACCCTAAAGTCATAGCCCCAAGAAGTCCCCTCCCCATGGTCCTCCTTCAGGACTACGATAAGGCCGATTTACCAACGGAAGCCCATGCCAATGGCGTACACAAAGCGACCATCGTCCAGGCTGTTGTTGGCTTGGTGGGCATCTTTAAAGAGAAACTGGTATTCGGCATTTAGATAAAGAAAGGTAGATTCATTTAAGAAGTGCTTGATGCCTGCTTCGGGGCCAGCGATAAACTGTTCTTTCACATTGTCCCCATAGAGGACGCCGAGGTTGACGCCGACAAACGGCCTACAATTTCCATAGGTCCAATGATAGTCAACGGCTAAGCGGGTTGAACCGTTCCAGGCCCGATCACTGCTGAGATCAGCAAAATTCAATTCCTGGCGTATGGCAACAGCCGTTTCAGGGGTTACAAATTCGCTCAACCCCATATTAAGGGATAAAACACTGTTATCAAATTCCTTGTCACTATTGCCACCACCACCCAGGGTCAAGGTTCGATCACCTTCACTAAACGCAGAAATACCTTGGACGCCCCATGACAATGAGGGGATGAGAATTAAGGCAGCGCAAAATAATGCGGTCCTGTTAAACATAGTTTTACTCCTTTAAAATAATCTGTTTTTGAAACAATCTGTTCATGCTCTTTCCAGAGAACATTGATAAGGACTTAGGGTAAACATCTTTGAATGCTCTGCTATACTTGTCTCGAAGGAGATAACCGGCTGGTGCATCCATGCACCCACCGTAGCCTCCTTGCATTTGCCGGCAGTGATCTAAGAGCCTACCATCCCATTTTTTGTTTATGCCACTATTCCTATGGAGACTTAAAGTCTGGGATCATGGCTTTTTATTCGTTTTATTTTGGGAGCGATTTACCTTTAATTCATCGAGATATCTTGCAGCAGCATCCTTACCACCTAATCCAAAGGCAAGTGCCAAAGCAAGGACAATACCACCCAGGATAATATTGAATGTGGCAGTTACCAAAAGAGGTGCGATGCCCAGTTGTGTCAGTGAAATGGTTACTGCGAAGACGATAATCGCCCATCGGCTTATACCGGCAAATATCTGCGGATTGGGAAAATGGGCGTTGCCTGCGGCGGTGCGAACAATCCCGGACACAAAGTTGGCCAGAAACATCGACACGACCAGCACAATCAAGGCGCCAATAACCTTGGGGACGTATGCAAATAAGCTGCTGAGAATATCCGATGCCTTGGGCAACCCTAGTGCGTTGGCAACCATAACCAGTACCATAATCATAATCAGCCAATATACCAAACCACTGATGATCTGACTGACATTCATTTTTAGATCGCCTTTTCGAAGCACCTCGGAGATACCTGCCTTATCAGCCAGAATATCGAAACGGACCGTTGTAAGCAGCCAACCCACGAGTCGTCTGATGGTCTTGGCCACCAGCCAGCCGACAATGAGAATAATTAAGGCTCCCAGCAAGACAGGCAGATAGGCCATCATTTGGGTCAGCATTGCGTGTATCGGGTCAGTAACAAGAGCATTCCAATCTATTTTAGCTAACATGTTTTGTACTCCTTAAAGGAAACGGTAACCTTGACTGTCTGTTCTTCCTTATCGATGGGGTATGATTCCGCCAAACCATAATCTCGAGCCCAATATTAATCCGACACCCAGGGCATGTCGTCTCCGTTAAGCTTCAGGATGTGTTTTTGACTTTACCCTAGTTGGGATGGTACGCCTGGCATCATTTTTTTCTATGGGGTTTAACCCTACTTAATCGATAAAAGAGATCATTACTTGGGGACAAAAAAACAGCCCGGCCCCCAGCCTAACCCAGCGGGATAGGGTTCACTGCCGTCAGCTTTGATCGATACTTCCAGGGACTGGGTTTCGGTTGGATAGTAGAATAAAACGCTGCCATCGACATAACCGGCTTTGAGTTTTATCCGATCAAATTGACTCATTGAATTCTCTGAACCCTCAAGGGTCCAGAAATCACTGGAAACATCCGTTCCAGAGGCAATACCTGACGGTTTGAAGGTTTCGCAACTTAAAAAGGTCCCGGGACTGCTAAAGTGGTCAAAACCCAAGTAATCCGTCACCAGGATCTTGCTTTGGCGACGATCGGCCTGAGTACGAGCCCCGTGAAAAACGGTTTGGGTTTCAGATTCAAAGGCCAGGTAATTCCATAAGAAAGTGTAACTGCCGAATAACAGATCGGCATCATAACTGGAATCAGGGTGATCCCAGTTGTCGCCGGCCTCCCATGCCTCTTGGAGACGGTCAGTGCGTGACGGTGAACTGGGGCAGGTTAACACATCCGCATCAAGGAAATACCCTCTTAGGTAGGCACTCATGGAACGATGATATCGAGATGAACGCGCTTTACAGGCGGCCATCATGCGGGGATCTTGCCAGTGCCAACTTTCATCTTGATGTCGCAGGGTTGTCACAGAATCAGGATATCTCCCCTGATTGTCGGTGGCGTAAATATTGACCCCAAGGACAATTTGACGGATATTATTCATCCCTTTCATGCTTTGGGCTTGACGTCGCACCATGGAAACAGCAGGCATGCTGATACTTATCAGCATGGTGCCGATACTCAGTACGGTCAGGATCTCCACTAATGTCAAGCCTCTTTTGAACTGCATAATTCTCTTCCTGAATCCCTCTAACCAGCGAATCTTCGTATCGTAGGAATGGCCCATCTGGCGGGTGCCTATGCTTCATGGTTCTCTTGTAATCAAACCGCTTATCGCAGAAGCACGGCATGGCATATGCCAAGCGTAACAGGAGGAAGCCACACCCGTATAGAGGCGTCACATCCCTGTAACTTCCCTTCTCCTGTCACGCACCAAATTGGTCACAATATGACCAACCGTCAAGTCAAGGCAGAATCTCCCACACCTATACGGCCTTGCGTCGCTTAAGCCATCCGACGAAAATGGTACCCATACCACCCAGGAGAATCGCGCTAGGAACGGGAACAGGAACACATTGTTCACCTACCCAGATGTCGGTCACACTTAACATCCCAGGCACGGTAAATGTTGCGGTAATCAAATTCGGTTGAGGGGTAAAGGTTCCGTCCCACAAGATGGCCCAATCCGTGGTCGTTATGTTCGTCTCTTGCAGGCCTGCCCATGATATGTCAGTGGGTTCGGCCACGATACTGATGCCTACAGGACTACCGCTAGTGCCCTTCGTTCCTTTGGCGTATATGTAGAGGCTCTTAACGAGTTCAGGATGGTATTCATTACCCAAAGTGAGTGTGAACTGTTGGCCGTCTATACCGATATCCGCCAAAAATTCAGTGTTGTCCAGGTAATTGGAAGCCCAACGGTCGGAAACGTTAAACGGAGAAGCCGGCGTTTGATTCGCTACTATGTTTGCTATTATTGTTTGCCCCCAATATCCATAGGCGTAAAGGCCTGTTTCGCTGTTCCACCAACTGGGCGCACTTGGCGGAGCATCTACCGTCAAACCAGCCCTTGATACGCCAGCTATAATCATAATCAGACTTAGTGCTACACAAATCGTTGTCAACTTTTTCATTTTCTTCGTTCTCCACTGATGTATTCATAACTCCATCTTATGTTCTATTTCATACGGAAACACTTGACTGACCAGCACATCCCTGCACTAACGGTTGTCACCCTATTTTACAGAAAGGGATGCGACCTACGGAGCAACAACCTTCACCGTGAATGTCGTTGAAGTCGGCTCGCCGGTTTCTGGAATACCCTTCACAGAGATGCGATATTCCCCGAAAGCGGCATTCTGAGCAGCCGCAATCCTGAGTTGCACTTCGGGGTTCTCGCTCGCCTTGATCATTACCATGGTTGGGTCGATACGGATGCCTGTGGACGTTTCGATTTTCAGCGTAACATCCTCCTTGAAATAATCACCCCGCTCCAGGGAAATGGTCACATTTTGGGTTTGACCCTGCTTGATCTCCGTATTGAAGGTTGGGACAGAGATCTTGAATCCTACGTCTTTGGTCATGCCCCCGCCTCGAGGGCTGCTCGATTGACAACCCAACATAGGCACTAAGGCTAACATCAACATAATCCTAATCGCATTTTTCATCCTGTTCCTTTCTCTAGATAAATCCAAGGGCCTACTATCACCTTTTTGTTTATGCCATAATCCGTACTGAAATTAAAATCTGGGGATCATGTTTTTTTATCCATTTTATTCTGAGAGCGATGTTCCATTAATTCCTCAATATATCTTGCCACAACATCCTTAGGATCCGCGCCTAATCCAAAGGCAAGGACCAAAGCAAGGACAATACTGCCCAGGATAATATTGAAAGTAGCCGTTACCAAAAGAGGTGCAATGCCAAACTGTGCCAGTGAAATTACTGTGTTTTCAGGGTCGTTGTTGCGACCTCCTTGTCCTTCTCTTGGTCTTCCAGGTCTTGCACCTTGTCCACCACGTTGTCTTTGTCGTCTTGAATTTGATCCTTGTCTACCATTACAGTCACATGTGTACTGTTGGCGTCGTTGTCCGACGAGACATGAAACCATCCCATGGTTAAGCCCAGACCGGCGATAAATGCTACCATCAGCGCGAGCACCAGAAGTATACGTATCATGAGTACCTCCTATTAAGAGTACAGCAAGAGGTTTAGCTTGGGTCAAAACGGGTAGCTCAGAAGCCGTAAGGGATGTACCCCACGAGCAGGAGCACCAGCATAACCATCAATAACAGTCCAAAGATGCTGCTCGGGGCATAACCCCAATTACGGCTATAGCTCCACCTGGGCAGCCCTCCCACAAGCAATAAAACCAACAAAATCAGTAGTAATAATCCCATAATAAACTCCTTTCAATGTTCTCAAAAACGACGAAAAACACCTTACCAGCTAACACCATGGCACCCGCCGCTAAAAATCATAAGGGCCAAAAGGGCAGCCACGACGACGACCAAGACACCGTTAAACATTTTTTTTGCGATTTCATGTTACATCTCCATTAAATTTTTGTTCATTGAGGATGGGTTGTGGTTGGACAAAAGGCTTTCTATCTACAACCCAGCCTTCAACTGGGCTTCCGCCTCATACCAATCCGCTTTATCCCGGCCCTCAAGCCGACCATGCTGAATCCAGATAGCCCTGGCACGCGTCATAATTTGCTCATGGTTCAGCATTATGGGGATATCCAATCCACTTGAACCTGATGTGGATCTGTCCAAGGATTCTGCATTCATGGAGTTGGATCGCAGGGCCTCTACCGAACTGGAATGATTATTGGTGTGGGACGTCTTTGTGACGCCTTCATGATTAGTTCTTACCTTCTTCATAACCGGACTTCCTTGTCATTTTTTTATGGATTTCCATGTCTATGTCCGTGACATGGTGTTGGCTATACGGGCCGCTTGTTTTAATCGGCGTATATGGATACGCTGCCCTTTGGACAATTGCTTCGCTTTGGTCTTGTTTAGCTTGTCCGTCATCTCTGCTATTCCTTTTAACCCTTGATCTTGATCTTGGCGGGTTTGGCCTTTTCGGTTTTGGGTAACCGGACCGTGAGAACCCCGTTCTTGCAATCGGCATCGATCTTGGCGGTGTCTACATCCCCGGCGAGGTTCAAATCCCTGCGGAAGCTGCCGAAGGAACGCTCCACATGGTAGTACCCCTTCTCTTTTACCTCATGCTCCTGTTTCTTCTCACCGTGGATGGTCAGAAGATTACCACTGACCGAAAGCTCAATATCCTCGATGTTGCAGCCGGGAACTTCCACTTTGACCAGGTATTCGTGTTCCTGGTCGGCAATGTCAATCGCCGGCCATGCGCCGGATACATCCTGGTTACCAAAAAAGCTCCTCGCCATTTCATTGATTTCATGCTGTACTCTGGCCAGATCATTGATCGGCATTTCTCTTCGCTTGATGGGTAACAGTGTCATCGTCATACTCCTTTAAAAGTTATAATTGATCATTTTAGGTATGCTACCCCAGGAGTTGTCTTTCCTCTATGGGGTGTAACCCTACTGAGCATCACTTCATGAACCGACTGAGCATAACCTTGAAATCATGGTGTACTTCTTCACCTATTTAAGGACATGCACAAAAAAGACCTACACAATCAAGGCACGTCATTGTATCGGGCTGATCCCCTTCTTTGGCCCGTTCACAGATGCCGCCAAGTTTTCATCCCAGGCACGATTCTCCGCTTCAATGCTCGCCCAGACCCTTCTTGCGAATCGGTGCGATAACGTGGCCGGGCTCGGACAAAGTTCCTGATAAATAGTCAGTATTTGCTCTGTAATCATGTCCCATGTAAACCGTTCCTGCACGGCCTGTCTCCCATTTTGGCCCATCCATCGCGCCCGTGCGAGATCGGAGAACATATGGTTGATTCCCCATGCCACGGACTCGGCATTGGGATAGATCTTCAGGCCGTCGATCTCATGTCGGACATACTCCGCAGGACCGCCAATATGAGTTGCGATGACCGGCTTGAAGGCGCTCCAGGCCTCGAGCACAACGATCCCGAAGGGTTCGTTACGGCTGGGCACACAAACCGCCTCCGCCATCTTGTACAGACGCACGAGTTCATCTCCCTGGCGATAGCCCAGAAAGCGTACGGCATGGGACACCCCCAATTGATGAATTTGAGACTCCAGTACATGACTCATATCGCCCTCGCCGGCAAACACAAATCGCGATGATGGATGTCGCTTAAGGACCTCCGGAATGGCATCGACCAGGATATCGGGGCCCTTCTGCCAGCAAAGACGGCCGCAGAACAGGATCGTAGGATCCTGTGGACCAATGTGATGTTGCTGTTTGTCCGCACTGGGATCCGTCGGTTGATCGAATTCCTCAGGACTGACACCGTTGTAGACCACCGATATCTTACCGGGCGACACCTCGTACATCCAGGCGACCTCGTCTTTCGTGGCTTGTGACACGGCAATCACGCGATCCGCCCAAAACGCCCCCGCCCGCTCCTGGGCACGAATACGCGCGGATCTCCCCGCTGGGAAACCATTACCACAACGGGCATATTCGGTAGAGTGGATGGTAAACAGGCACCTGTGTGGGCGTCCCTGCTTGATCCAGATCATGGCGTTGGCGGTCAGCCAATCGTGGGCATGGATCACATCGAACGGACCGACGAGATCCTCGACCTCATAGACATGATCCACCAAAGACCGACACAGGCTATTGATGTCCTCCACGAAATCGTATTCCCGAGCATAGTGACACCGGTGATAATGAACCCCCTCCTTCACGTCATGGGCGGACTGACCGCAGGCCCGACGGGTAAACACATGGATCTGATGCCCGTTGCGTACCAAAGCGGCACCCAATTCGGTCACGTGGGCAGAAACGCCTCCAACCGCGACGGAGTGTAAGGACTCCCACGACAACATTGCGATTCGCATAACCGTTCCTTCACTTAATAACCGCTTCCTTGCGGATTTTGTAAGTCTTAAGGGCACATCTCTTCGAGATAGTCGTTGTTTTCAGGGAAAGTACCGGTCTGTTCTTCCAGATTGTCCAAGACCTCTTGCAGCTTGACCGTCGCCAAGCAGATACAAGTGTCGGCGGCACCGTAGTACATCCACAACTCGTCGTCACGGAGTAGCAAGCCGGTGGGGAATACGACATTGGGAATCAGGCCGGTGGTTTCGTACAACTCGGTGGCCTTGAAGATGGCCTTGGGGGTGCGTGCAATTAGCTTGTGTGGGTTGTCCTTGTCAAGCAAAGCGGCACCCACGCGGTAGACCAGTTGTCCGGCGTAGCCTTTAACACCGTGATAGATCAGCAACCAGCCGTGTTTAGTCAATAGCGGTGGAGGACCGGCTCCAACCTTCAGGGCGTCCCAAGCGGCGCCGGAACCTTCAGTCAGAACACATTTGGGTTGACCCCAGTGAACCAGATCGGGCGAGGTGGCAATCCAGATATTCTCTACGCCACCGGCTTCGGGTCGGTGCAGCATGGCCCACTTGCCGCCTAATTTACATGGAAACAGACATGCATCCTTATTGCTGGGGGACATAATCAGTTGTAGTCGTTCGACTTTCTGGAAGTCACGAGTCTTGGCCAGAGCAACGGCCGCGCCACAGGGTGAATAGGCCGTGTAGGTAATGTAATAAAGTTTTTCATCGGGCAAATGGGTAATCCGTGCATCCTCACAGCCCCACTCTTCGTAGCGATACTTGGATTCGCCGTGTTTGAGCAAGGGTTTCTTGTCAATTCTCCATTCCGTGACGCCGTTGCGACTGCGTGCGACATAGATATCGGAATAGCCACTGGTGTCCTCCACGCGTAACAGCAGGATTACCTCCCCTTCATATTCCGCAGCCCCGGGATTCAGTACGGCTTCGGCGGTGAAGGGCATGTCACGCGGGGTCAGGATGGGATTAGATTCGTTGCGTTGAAAGAGCGTTTTCATGAGGATTCTCCCTCTGGTTTGGATTCACATGTTTCGGATGGTTTTCTCATCTCGTCGAAAAAAGGGGTCTGCTCGTGCTCGATACAGGCTGCGGCATACAGATACATGGCTGCAGACCAGGTCTGCCAGTCTTCGCCTTGGGCCGTGCCGTCCTGAGCACGGTGCCATTCGTTGAAACCAAAAGCGATATCCGCCTTCCGAGCCTGACAGACCAGGTCGGTTAAGGCCATTAGTTTTTGTCGTGCCAGACGCTGTCGACCTGTAGCCACCAAGGCGGCAATATAGAAGCCGCAGATGAAGGGCCAGATGCCGCCGTTGTGATACTCTCCGGGTTGATTGTAGCGGGCATCACGGGGATGCCAGTCCGGATCACCTGGACGCATGAAGGGGAAAAAGTTGGGTGGCAGGTCAATGGCCAGCTCTTCGATGACACGCAGGGCCTGGCATTCAGCTTCGATCCACTGGATCATATCACATGCCCGTGACCTTGAGGCAATCCCGGTCAGGATAGCCAGGCTGTTCCCCAGCAGATCAAAGCGTTCGCTCCGCAGGACCTTGTACGACCAGAGGGCATAGTAGGGTTTGTGACGCAGCTTCAAGCCTTCATGGACGTGACTGTGTTGCCGGTCCGCAGTAATCGCAAAACGCCCCATGTCCACGCACATTTGATCCGCGCGGTCATGTTTTCCCAGGAGACGAAGATAGGCATACACAATGGTGTTTACGTAAAGTCCGTAGCCCAGCACCCACTGCTCGTCTCGCCAGTCGCTGGTGGGTTGCTGCACCACCATGACCCGGTTGGTGGGACTCTGATAGCTCATCCAGGTTAGGGCTTTTGCTACAGCCTCCCCCAAGAAATCCGGTTGACCGGTGGCTTGCCGGTAGAGGCCCACACCCATCAGGAACAAGGGGGTGGTGTCACTGGCACCACGGTCCTCCGGATCATGAGCCAGTGAGGGGATATGCCCCAGGGGACTCTGGTTCTTCGCGAGTGTGACCAAAATCTTTTCCAAAGCCTTTCGGAGACGCGGATGCCCGGAGACCAGGATGCCCAGCGACGCGATCATCAGATCGCGGGTGTAGGGTTCAGGATAGCCCCAGCCGGCGGTGCGCGGCAGACCGTGGTAAGGCCCATGGGAATTATGCAGCAGGATCTCCAGGGCGGCGTTCTTGGCAGCGGCAATTCGTGCAGGATCGAGGTCACTCATTTAATCGATCCCCAGTTTCTCGGATATTATTTTGACAAACTGTTTGGCCACCACATGATAGTCAAAGAGTTCAACCACGCGTGCTCGCCCGGCCAGTCCCATTTTGTCACGCAACGCCTTGTCCTGCATCAGATCCATCAGGTAATTGGCGATATCATGGACACTGGCTCGGTAGTCGACAACGCGGGGATGCTTGAACACGTGTTTGTGGCCGGACTCGTAACCGGATTTATCGCCTAGGATGGTTTCGCGCAAACGAATTTCCTGAGCGACTTCGGCGAGAAAAGCGGTTTTACCATGGACCATGGTATCCAGGGGTCCCATGGCCTTGATGCTGATGACGGGTTTGCCACAGGCATTGGCCTCGACCTGGATCATGCCGAAGCCCTCCAGCCGCGATGGCGCCGCGTAGATATCACAGGCGGCCAGCAGATAGGGCATAAAATTACGAGAGATACGACTGGTCGCATACACCACGTTCTTTTCGATACCCAGGCTGGTGGCCAATTGCAGGTCCGCCATATTCTGCTCGTCCGTGCGTCCCTGGGGCCAGACCTTGCAAACGTATTTCCAGTCCGGTGCCTTTTGATCGATGAGTGCCAAAGCCTGCATAACTTCCTGAGCCCCTTTTGAGGCCGCATCGCCGCCCACGGTTAAGATCATGAGCTGATCGTCGGCGACGCCTAAAGCCTCACGCACGGCTTTCACCTTAGGGTCGTTCGGGTCACGTGGACAAAAGACCTCTGTGTCACAACCCACTGGCAGGACCTCGATGTTCTTACCGGAAAGACCGTCACGCATGTAGACCTTCTTAACCCAATGGCTAGTCACCAGGATCAAGGGCAGGGCCTCTAGTATCTCACGGTAATTGGCTATATAGCCATCGGCTACCAGCCAAGGCACGGGCGTAATACCCCCACGTTGCGGGTGGAGCACCAATTGAGGAGAATGCCCCCAATAGCCCACTCCGACCACCACATCGGGTGCGAACCAACGGTAGTACCATTCCTTCTCCTGAGCGCCCTCAAAGTTCACGGCGTGGACATCCACACCCATTTCCTTTAGCCCTCGATAGAGCAGATCGCCTTGGGTGGCGAGCCCTCCCGGAGAGGGTGGATAATCATACTGAACTAAAACCTTCATGGCTCCATGTTCCTTAAAAAGAGATTGCTTAACAACTAATGTATTCCCAATAGTGTTCCTGCTTAGGGGTCGTGCGGGCCTCCCAACTGTCCGGGGCGAATCCGTAGGTTTCGGTCATGATCTGGTGTTTCTTTCTCCAGATCGCATCACTTAAAGCGATTTCAATATCCGCATCCGTTTCAGGACGAGGCAGGTGTTTACCGTTGCCATCGCTATAGGCGAAATGCAGGATCTGACGGGCATGTAAACGACGCGTCTCACATAGGGCCATGACCGCAGCGGATACCTCCTCATGACGCCGGTGACGGGTATACTCCCCCCGGCTGCTATGGGTCAGAACCAAGTCGTAACGCTGAAACGGTAGCAATTGAAGGATCGTCTCCTGGACTTCGTGATCGGATAGAGGCACCTGCTCCGGTCCGTCATCCAGATCCGCCATTCGCCCCTCGGCACGATAGAGTTCGCAGGCCTGATAGAACCGGTACGTCCGATCCGGATCACGTGCACGGCAGAGGGTCACAATAGTCCATTGGACTTCCGGATGGATGAGCATCGTCCCCCCGGCCCAGAGAGTTTCATCATCCGGGTGGGCCACGATCACGGCGCAATGGCTTTGAGGTTTAAGCTGTAAGTCATGGACTCTTGCGTTCATGTCACTTCATCCTTGCAACGGCTCGTCAATCTGGCCTTGCAGGTGCAGTGACAGCGTCAAGGGCCAGCGAACAAAGGCCTCCAGGGCGTGATACTCCGGCAGACCTAAAGCATCGTAAAGTGCCGCAGTGTGCATATTGCGTTCTTCGGCCCGCTGCCAAAATTCCCGTTCGTCATAGGGCCCTGGAAACATAGCCCTGTCCTTCTGACTCTCATGCCGAAAGATAGCATAACGTTTTTTGCGTAGCTCGTCCGGGGACAAAGGAACCACCATGCCAATCTGCTCCGGAGCCCACTCCTGCCACGCTCCCCGATAGAGCCATACGTCAACCGGGGCCTTACGGGTCTTTAAAAAGTCTGGCAAGGTTTGAGTCAGGGCGTCCAAACAGAGTCGATGCGTACCATGAGGATCCGAAAGGTCTCCGGCGGCAAAGACAATATCTGGATCGACATGAGCCAAAAGATCTGCTACGCATTTGATATCGAGGTCACCTAGCGCCCGTTGCTCCGGCCACTGGGCATCATAAAAGGGGAGATCCATAAAATGTATCCGGTCCTCGTTCAAGCCGCAGAAGCGGGCGGCGGCCAGTGCCTCGGTACGCCGGATCAGGGTTTTGATGGCCCGAATCTCCGGACTATCCGTTTGCCCTGCTTGTTTTTGATTGAGGTGCTGTTCGGCATGGCCTTCAATGATGTCGGTTTGTTGAGTGTCCAGGCCAAATATGCGGTTAAACTGTTGCACGAATTCGGTATGACGGCGGACGTTATGGTCGAAGACACTGAGATGTCCGCTGACCATATAGGCCGTGTGTACGGCATGACCCTGTTGCACCAGACGCATCATGGTACCCGCCATACAAATGACGTCGTCATCTGGGTGAGGGCTAAAAATGAGAACCCGCTTACCACCCGAACGACCGGCAGGCCAACCGGTAATGGTGTCCATGAGACGTCGAAACATCTTCACATTGAGATCGTAGGCAGGGCCATGCCGACGAATCAATTCACCCAAGTGGTTTTCAACGTAATCCTCTTCCGTTAACTTGAGAATCGGCTTTTTCACGCAGCTCGACAACCAGACCACAGCCTTATGACTCAAGGTTTTATCCCAGTGACAAGAACCCAGCAGCCAGGGGGTGGCGATGCGGGTCAATGCCACACTGGCGCCTTCATCGAGGTAATAGGTTGCGTGGTCATGTTGTTGCAGGTAACTGGCCGCCACTTCACTGTCCACTGGAGTCTCGATCGCTCTTTGAACAATCCGAGCCTTATGCTCACCAAAGGCTAGAATCGCGATTTCTTTGGCCTCGAGAATGGTCCTTACTCCCATCGTCAAGGCCTGTCGAGGAACATTCTCTTCACCAAAGAAGTCAGACGCGGCATCCTTGCGCGTTACCCGATCCAATTGTACCCGGCGGGTTCGACTATCACGCGCTGAACCCGGTTCATTGAATCCAATGTGGCCGGTTCGACCGATACCCAGGATTTGCATGTCGATCCCTCCGGCCTGGGTAATGGCCGCTTCATATTCACGGCAACTGACCTCCAGGTGCTCAGGATCAATTGATCCATTGGGGATATGGATGTTGGCCAAGGGAATATTGACGTGATCAAAGAAATAAATCCTCATCCAGGTATGATAGGATTGCAGCGTCTGTGGCGTTATGGGCCAGTATTCATCCAGGTTGAAGGTTATAACCCGAGAGAAATCAAGCCCCTCATGCCGGTGCATATGGACAAGGGCATTGTACACACCGATTGGCGTACTGCCCGTAGCCAAACCCAATCGTGTCATTTTGCCTTGTTTGTTGTTTTCTCTAATAAGTTGACCGATACGTCCAGCCACAACCTTACAGGCTTGCTCTGCCGTTTCAAATAATTGTACCGCAATGTTTTCCATAACTTTAGATCTCAGTATGAAGCCACCCCCGACGTCACCCACGAGTCCATGTCACCCTACCCGGAGTGAGGCATGCTTGCGTATTGCTGGGAGACCGGCCTGGGCAAGACCGCCCTCTTGCTCCGCTGCTGGCTATTTTGAAAAATCGACGGCTTTTCTCTCTTGAAGATGATGTCCTTGTCTGAGATCATCTCCTTTTCTTCGCGGATGAGGTCGATCTGTTGCAACAGGGTCCAGGCGGTATTGTGCCACTTCATCTGGCAGCCTCGTCGATGGGCTTGTTTTTCCATTCTAAGCCGTTTGCCTTGATCGAAGTTGAGACCATCCAGGGCCTGCGCGATCTGTTCGACGGACGGTTCTCCCGGATCGACCAGGATGCCCCGGGCATATCTGCCAATAACAACACCCCTTGGACACTCTCCATTGGAATGAATCAGTTCAAGCGCGTAACGAAACTTAGTGGCAATCGCCACCCTGCCGGACCCTACCGTGTCGGCAAGTATCCCACTGGATATCTGCTGCATGTTAAGATAAGGCAGCAGCATCACGTCTGTGGCTCCATAGAGCCGCAGCAAGGTCCTCTCGTCCACGAACGTATCCAGCAGGACAATGTCATAGGCCTCAAAATCCTGACCCGCAAGTTCTTTGACCTTGCAGACCTTCAAACACGATTGTTCCAGGATGTCGGTCAGTGTCGCCTGGTAGTCTCGATAGGCTTGCCCCCCTCCCGCCGCCACAAAATCCGGATGACATTGACCGGCGACTAAATAGACGATCTTTTTTCTTTGAGCATCCGTACAGGATTCCTGCAGAAATCGGGTATAGCCTCTAATGCTATATTGCACGCCTTTGTCCGGTGACAGAAGCCCCAAGGTGGTGACCAGGAACCGTCCGGCCAGTCCCAGTTCTTCCTTGAGAGCCAGACGGTTGACCTGGGATGGATATTGCATGCGTATCCCATGGTCAATATGCTTGAGCTTCGCCGGGTCTATACCATAGATCGGCGAGGTAAGGATACCGATGGCACTCTGAGTCGTCACAATAACACTGTCGCAATAACGGGCCAGGGCCTGCAAGACCTTCCGTTGATGTTCATCCGGCTCGTCAAGAATTGTGTGTAGGTAGACCAATGTAAGCAAGCCTTGCTCGGAAAAGGTCTGGGCCATCTTGACGAAATGGGTCCCTCTGGCATCTTCCCCATTTGCATTGGGATCCAATCCGTACTCATGCTGCAACAGGACAACCGTCGGATTCACGGCTTCATTGGCCCTGGCGATAATATCTCGTATGGCATAAGTCCATGACTCCTCATTGTACTGGTCGATCACCAAGTCAACGGGAATATGATAGGGTCCATTGTCATGATCAATTGCGGCAATGCGTACGCTTCCGACCTCTCCGGTAAAATGTTTCAAGGCATTGGCTAAATCACGTGAAAAGGTACCGATTCCACAGGTCCTGGGTGGGTAGGTACTGACGATGCGAATATTGTATGGCATACGCAACACTCCTTTGTATCGCTGCCCATAGAGCGAGCATCAGGACTCATTGTCATGGATCTTTCCCTTGGTTTTCTTTGGCCTCTTCAGCAATCCACTGACAAAAAGGGTTCCTGAGGCGAAGCCCGCCACAAACGTGATGATCAAGAGTAGTGCCCTGGGCATACTAACAGTCAGAAACAACAGTCGAGTCTCTACCGTTTGGGTGTTCTGAAAAATGATGATCAGAATCAACAGGCATACCGCAGCAATAGCGATCATTCGGATTTTATGTAGAGTAATCATTCATACTCACCATAGCCTGCGCTCATGGGCGTTTTTTTCTTCTCCGGGATTTCCCCCGACAACTGCATCGGTGGTCAAAAGCAATGCCGCAATCGACGCCCCGTTTTGCAGGGCCACGCGTTCGACCTTGGTCGGGACAATGACACCGAACTGGATCATGTCACCGTATTGCTGACGCAAAACGTCGTAACCAAAGTTTCGGTCCGGATTATTCAACACCTTGTCCAGGATGATTACCCCATCCAATCCGGCATTATCCACAATCTGTCGCAGAGGCGCACGCACTGCTCGGCGCACGATGTCGATACCGATAGCCTCATCGCCCCTGGATTTGAGCCGGTCCAGGACGGGCAGGGCTCGCAGCATGGCTGTGGCGCCACCCGGCAGAATGCCCTCCTCGACTGCGGCGCGACAGGCGTGCAGGGCATCGTCGATACGGGATGTCCGCTCCTTCATCTCGGTCTCGGTGGCAGCGCCAATACTGATGCGTGCCACGCCGCCGGAAAGCCTGGCCAGGCGTTCTTGCAGTTTCTCGCGATCATATTCACTGGTGGTCTTCTCGATCTCGGTCTTGATCTGGTCGGTGCGTTCCTGGACAGCCGCTTTCTTACCCCCCCCCTGAATAAGGGTGGTAGACTCCTTGTCAATGATGATCTTCTTGGCTTGACCCAATTGACTTAGCTTGCACTTTTCCAGATCCAAACCCAGGTCTTCTGACCAGACTTGGGTGCCGGTCAGGGCTGCAATATCCCCCAATATGGCTTTACGGCGATCGCCAAAGCCGGGCGCCTTGACGGCCGCCACCTGGAGGGTGCCGCGGAGTTTGTTGACCACCAGTGTCGCCAGGGCTTCGCCCTCAACTTCCTCGGCAATGATCAGTAAGGACTTGCCCTTATCTAGAATTATATCCAAGAGAGGGAGCAACGACTTGACCGCACCGATCTTTTTTTCATGGATCAGAATGGTGGGGTTTTCCAGTTCCACGGTCATACGCTCCAATTGATTGATGAAGTGAGGACTGAGATAACCCTTATCGAACTGCATCCCATCCACCCATTCGACAGTGGTCTCCAGGCTTTTGCCCTCTTCAATGGTGATCGCACCGTCTTTACCCACCTTGTCCATGGCCTGGGCCATGATCCGTCCGATCTCGGCATCGTTGTTGGATGAGCAGGTGGCGACCTGGCGGATCTGATCATTGGATTTCACCGGTACACTCATACACTTCAATTCAGCTACGATAGCGTCTACGGCCATTTCGATGCCACGCCTCAGTTGAATCGGATTGGCACCGGCCACCACGTTCTTGAGTCCTTCCTCGAAAACGCTTTCGGCCAGAATGGTGGCAGTAGTGGTACCGTCCCCGGATACCTTGGAGGTCTTGGAGGCCACTTCCTTGACCAATTGGGCTCCTATATTCTCAAAAGGATCCATCAATTCAATTGCCTTGGCGACCGTGACACCGTCCTTGGTGATGATGGGTGAGCCGAAGGATTGCTGTAACATAACGTTTTTGCCACAGGGTCCCAGGGTAATCTTAACGGCACGGGCCAATTTCTGCACACCGCGGCGTATGGCCTGACGGCCCTCATTGTTCAGTAGTATCTTTTTCGCTGCCATGACAGTTACCTTTCACCTCGATGATCGCCAGTGAGTCCACCATACTCAGACGATGCCCTTTCTGTTGAGACTTTAGCTATGTTCCTGAACTCATCCTGAGCAGGCATGTTACGCCAGGAGACAGTTTTTCTCTATGGGGTGTTACCCTGCCTGCGGGATCAGCATCCGTCCTTGCTTTGACTCCATATCATCTGGAACTGACGAACGTTCACAAAATTGCTTCCATTCTTGACCAAACCTGGCAACAGCCGTATGGAGTCTGCTTTTTACCGTCCCGAGGGGAATATCCAACGCATCGGCAATCTGTCTATATTTAAGCTGCTTGAAATAGGCCAACGTCAGGATCTCTCGCAATTTTCTGGGTAAATCCGCTATTACGATTCTGATTTGCTCGTTTATCTCCGCCTGTTCCAGGGATTCCGCAGGACTCTCGCTGGCCGAGGTTAAGGAATCAAGGATATCTCCCAATGACGAATCATCGCCCTGCATCAAGTGACTGATTAAAACCATAGGTCGCTGCCTGGACCAACGCAAGGTATCCTTGGCCTTGTTGGCGGCAATCTTAAAGAGCCAGGCATCCAGAGGTCGATTATTGTCGTATGTAAAGCGACTGAGATACAATTGAGAAAAGGTTTCCTGCAGGGTATCCTCCACGAGATCGTGACGTCCAAGATAACGCCACAACAATCTGTATACAGGCCGTCGGTACCGGTTATATAATTCCTGAAAAGCGGTTTCATCGCCTTTCCGGTAGAGAGTCAGAAAATGAGCGTTCATGGGTTCATTGGCAATATAGGGCATGTTTATCTCCTGCTACAATCGCTTTGGATAGCATTTATTTTAGCAATATTTGTGTCGCTCGGGACCGCACAACGCCGGATCAATCTTGAAAAGTAAGCCACATCATAATGCATAGGGGAGCCTCTAAAAATTGCTTTTGCATCGAGAACGAGCGAATTTACAGTTGGCAAGGCGGAAGGTTCAAATGGGCCGGAGTCGATGCTATTCATCTTCGAGGACCCATTTGAGCCTGACAACGCAGCCAACGGTAAATGCAGCCGTTCGTAGTCAAAATGAATTTTTAGAGGTTCCCATAGTTTTGTCGTCGGAATTAATCATGCCGGAATGCTACCCAGTGGGCTTCCTCTTTTCTATAAGGTTAAACCCTACCTTTGGGGCGAATGGATTATAATCTGGACATATGGAAGCCACGGTCGGATAATAGATGTCGATAGGTGACTCGCTGGCGAGCGATCAATTCCCTTGTCAGGAGAGAGACCACCTGGTGCGGGCCCCGGGCGTGGCCTTAGTCCTAAGGAAAACAGATCATGAAAAGGAAATCTGCACCGAAGCCACGACAGAAAAAGCGAAAGGTAGCGGTTTCCGAAAAAGCCCCATCCTCTCAAGCGAGTGTCTCTTTCCCCATCGTTGGTATCGGGGCCTCAGCCGGCGGATTGGAGGCCTTGGAGCGTTTCCTCAGACATGTGCCGGCAGGCAGCGGCATGGCCTTTGTCATTGTCCAACACCTGGACCCAACCCGCAAAGGCATCATGCCCGAACTCCTCCAGCATGCTACGGACATGAAAGTGATGCAGGTCAAGGATCGCACTCAAGTGTGCCCGGATTGCGTTTATGTGATTCCACCGAACAAAGACATGTCCATCCTGCATGGGATTCTGCACTTGCTCGCACCGGCGGCACCCCGGGGACTGCGTTTGCCCATTGATTTCTTTTTGCGTGCCCTGGCACAGGACCAGCAGGAACGGAGTATTGGCGTCATTCTTTCGGGCATGGGCTCAGACGGCACGTTAGGCCTGCGTACCATTAAGGAGAAAGCGGGCGTCGTACTCGTCCAGGAGCCTACCACGGCCAAGTTCGATGGCATGCCGCGTAGTGCGATTGATGCAGGCCTGGCCGATATTGTGGCCCCGGTAGACGAGTTGCCTGGGAGAATTCTCGCCTATCTGCAGCGTGCTCCATTGATCGCCAGGCCCGAACAAACCCTGGAAGACAAAACCCAGAGCGCCCTGGAGAAAACTGTGATCCTGTTGAGATCGCATACCGGTCACGACTTTTCTCTGTACAAGAAGAATACCCTTTACCGCCGCATCGAGCGTCGCATGCATCTCCATCAGATCGATAAGATTGCCGCCTATGTCCGCTATTTGCGGGATAACTCGCAGGAGTTAGACCTGCTCTTCAAGGAATTATTGATCGGTGTGACAAGTTTCTTCCGCGATCCCGCTGCCTGGGAACAGTTACATGAAAAGGCCCTGTCGGATCTGATCGCGAGTGGATCGCACGGTCAGGCCCTGCGTGCGTGGGTGCCCGGCTGCTCCACCGGGGAGGAGGCCTATTCCCTGGCCATGGTGTTTAAGGAAACGATGGAACAGGTCAAACCGAAAGGTCGCATGGCCCTGCAGATTTTTGCGACCGACCTGGATCGGGATGCCATTGACAAGGCCCGTCAAGGCTTCTTTCCCCATAATATTGCCGCAGATGTGTCGCCGGAGAGATTAAGCCGATTCTTTTCCAAGGAGGAACACGGCTACCGTGTGCACAAAGACATCCGGGAGATGGTGATCTTTGCCCCGCAGAACCTCATCATGGACCCACCTTTTACCAAGCTGCACCTGCTGAGCTGCAGAAATCTGCTGATCTATCTGACCCCGGAGCTGCAGAAGAAACTCTTTCCGCTTTTTCACTACAGCCTCAATCCCGGTGGCATCCTGTTTCTCGGTAGCGCGGAGACCATCGGTGGTTTCACGGACCTATTTTCACCGCTCGTCGGCAAAGCGAGGATTTTCCGGCGGGGCGAGTCCACCCTGCACCAAACGCCCGTCGAGTTCCCCTCGTCGTTTACCCCAGGCGCACGCAACGTGACTGAGGGTCGTTCAATGGCACCACCGCCCTTGAGTCTCCAATCCCTGGCAGATCAGTTGATCCTGCAATGCTACGCCCCGCCGTCCGTGCTCGTTAACGATAAGGGGGACATCCTGTACGTCAGTGGTCGGACCGGCAAATATCTGGAACCTGCCGCAGGTAAGGCCAATTGGAACATCTTTGCCATGGCCCGCACAGGACTGCAATTTGAACTCGCCGGTGCCTTTCAGAAGGCGCTCCGACAAACCGACATGGTGACACTCCGGGGGCTCAAGGTGGAAACCAACAGCGGGCAGCAGTCCGTGGATCTGACCATCCAGACACTGAAAGATCCGGAACCCTTACGCGGGTTGGTCATGATCGTTTTTACCGACGTGCCTACACCCGTGGAAACCAAGAGGCCGGGCCGGTCATGCAAGACTCCCGCACACACTGTCACCCGGGTGGCGGAACTGGAGGAGGAACTCCAAGTGGCCCGCGAGACATTACAGACCACGCGCGAGGAGATGCAGACCTCGCAGGAGGAACTCAGATCCACCAATGAGGAATTGCAGTCCACCAACGAAGAGCTTCAGTCCACCAACGAGGAACTCACCACCTCCAAGGAAGAGATGCAATCCCTGAACGAGGAGCTCCAGACGGTCAACATCGAACTGCAGGCCAAGGTAGACGATCTTTCCCTGGCCAACAGTGACATGAAGAACCTGCTCAACAGCACGGATATTGCCACGGTGTTTCTGGACCACGACCTGCACGTACGCCGCTTCACCGCCCAGGCAACCAAGATCATCAAGCTCATCGCCGCCGATGTCGGCCGGCCGATCACCGACCTGGCCTCGGATCTGCGCTACCCGGAATTGGCTGACGACGCGCGTGAGGTGCTGCGCACACTGGTGTTTTCGGAAAAACCGATTACCACACACGACGATCGCTGGTTTACCGTCAGGATTATGCCCTACCGCACCCTGGATAATCGGATTGACGGCGTGGTCATCACCTTCGCGGATATCACCGCAGCCAAGTTACTCGAGGGACAGTTGCGGGACCAGCACGCCGGTCTGGAAAAACGGGTGGCTGAACAATCCGCCCAGTTGAAAAAGACAAAAAAGCGTGGCAAAAAAAGGTCGGAGCCCGACAAGACATAGAGGTCTTACTATGAGTGGAAAACAAAACACCTTTACCGATGCCGCCGAGCTGCGAAAACGCGCCGAGTCCCTCCTGAGAAAGCAGCAGCAGCAGAAGAAGAAGAAGAAGAAGAAGAAGACAGATCCGCCTCAAACAGAGGCCGACATGCAGCGACTCCTGCACGAATTGCAGGTCCACCAGATCGAACTGGAAATGCAGAATGAGGAACTCCAGAATGCCAGGAATGAGGTAGAGGCAGGACTGGGAAAATACACTGACCTCTACGATTTTTCCCCGGTGGGCTATTTCTCTATTGATGAACAGGGTATGATCCTGGAGGTGAATCTGACCGGAACTGCTTTGCTGGGTATTGAACGGTCTCGCTTGATCAAGCGGCGCTTGGCACGTTTTATGGCTCCGACGAGTCGACCGGTCTTACAGGCCCTGCTTGAGAGGGTATTCGCAGATCCTGGAAAACAGGTCTGCGAGGCAGAACTTGTCAAGGAAGACGATACCCATTTCTGGGCCGACCTTCAGGCCGAATCCACCGCCTCCCTCGGGGGGTCGCAAAAAGGGTGTCGGCTGGCAGTCTCGGACATTACTCCACTGAAACGGGCCCAAGAGGCCCAACGCCGCATGGAGGCACTGGCCACTGCGAACCGAGAGTTGAACCAGGAAATCAATCGACGCAAGGTGGTGGAGAAAGCGCTTAAGAAAAGCGAACAGCAGGCCAGCCGGTTGTTGGCGAAGTCCCTCAAATTACAGGAACAGTTGCGGCATCTGTCCCATCAAGTTTTGCAGGCACAAGAAAATGAACGAAAGCGAATCAGTCGTGAGCTTCATGACGAAGTCCTCCAGACCTTGGCGGCAGTCAATGTCCATCTGGAGGGATTGAAGAAGGAGGCGGTGGGTCATTGCAGAGGCTGCAAGAAGAAGATTACTGTCACGCAACAGATCGTGGAGCAGGTAGTGGACATCGTGCATCGGTTTGCCCGTGAATTGCGTCCCACCCTCCTGGACGACCTGGGGCTCATTCCTGCCCTACGTTCCTATATCAAAGACGTGACCAAACGGACAGGCCTACAGATACAGTTCACCAGTTTCACGACCGACAGGGTTGAGGAACTGGACAATGACAGGCGAACCGTACTCTATCGCGTAGCCCAGGAGTCGATTACCAATGTGGTTCGCCACGCACAGGCCAGCTTGGTCGAGGTGAACCTCCGGAAACTCCAGGGCGTCATTATGCTGGAGATCAAAGACAATGGCAAGTCCTTTCGGGCGAAACACGAGTTGTCCGCAGCCAAGCACAAACGATTAGGGCTGCTCTGCATGCGTGAGCGAGTGGAGATGATCGGTGGTCAATTTACCATTGAATCCAACCCCAATCAAGGAACCATCGTTCGGGCCGAAATTCCACTAATCCATGAACAGCAATGATAAGTCTGGTCGGATGCTGTTGAGGTTATTTATGACTCAGAAAATATCTGTATTACTTGCAGAAGATCATCAGATTGTCCGAGAGGGACTGCGGGCTTTGCTGGAGGTTGAAGATGACATTGAGGTCATCGCCGAGGCTCAGACCGGCAGGCAAGCCGTACAATTAACCCAGAAACTTCACCCGGATGTAGTCCTGATGGATATTGCCATGCCGTTGCTTAATGGCCTGGAGGCCACCCGCCGCATTCTCAAAGCAGCCTCAGCCACTCGGGTGCTCATCCTCTCGGCCCATGGCGATGATGAGTATCTTCGACAGGTCGTCCTCTTGGGTGCGGCAGGATATCTGATCAAACAAACCTCCGCCAAGATTCTGTCCCGAGCAATCCGAGAAGTTCATCGAGGTAAAACATTCTACAGTTCCTCCCTTGCCGACCGTGTGCGAAATCTTCATCTGGATGCCGATGAAGTAAGTGAACTGCTTGAGAAGAAGAAGGCTGTTCTAAGCTCACGTGAAGTTGAAGTCCTGCAACTGGTGGCCGAAGGCAAGGCCAATAAGCAAGTAGCCCGGGATTTAGGCATCAGCATTAAAACGGTGGAAAAACATCGTCAAAAACTCATGGCCAAGCTGGACCTACACGACATCGCGGGGCTTACTCGTTATGCTGTTTCGGCAGGGATTATTGAAAGCCGCGTCCAGATCACCATCATTTGATCATCATCTAATAGGAATCAAGATTTCTATTAACCACAATTCGGGCGAATCAGCCGTCGAGTCTGAAGTATTCAAGAATAAAACGCAAGGGCATTCAAGTTTAAAAAGGACGTGAACCTATTTCTCGTCTCATAGCATATTCGAAATCCCTATCGGCGAAATAGGCTGTAAATCTTCCTTTGAAGATCTAAATAGGGTTTGGTGAATAAGTTTTTCTCCAATCAATCCTTCATTCAAGCCACTTTGAGCATAAACTTTGATCATGACCGTGCTGACATCCAAGGGCTTACCAAGCCCCTGGAGTATCTCCAGGCAACGATACAATCGACAAATAAAGATAAAAAGATATCCCACAGGAGCCTAACAGAATTCATCACGATGAACGAAACCATGATCACCGTTTCTGAGGTTTCGGCCAATTTGGCTATGATGCGACTTAATGTAAATCAACATTTGCCTGGACCAAATTTCCCATCAATCGCATTATGATCCCGTTCGTCTTATCGGCGTTGACGCTTGAGAGCCTGAAGCTCTTTCTTATTGGCCTCGGTGACCTGCTTAGGACGACCTAAGGCTGGCCCGGAAAGACGAATATGGTGTTTCTTGTAGTATCGACGATTATCCCCAGCTACGATAGATTTAATTAGCATGGACCGATTCGGATAATAACCGAAACGACGGCGATAAGCTTCAAGTTGAACTTTTAAATCAGAGGTCTCATTTTAAGCATCCCAACTCAAGCGATCAACACTGCTGAGTCCATCAACCAAACTAACCGAAATCTTGGCTCCAAATTCAGCTAGACCCTGTGGTTTGCCACGAACAATGAGACAGGCATGGGGTTGATACAAACTTATAATCCGATCATCCATAACAGTTGGCGATACTGCTCGTGACAGACCAAAAATAAACGATATAAACTTTTACACTGCTGTCCAAGATAATCAGCCTCTGCTGATTACGCTTTAAAATCCTTTACCGAAACACATGTTTCGGACAAGGCGTTCCTGCATTCTGAGTTTAGGTTGCGGCTCTGGTTTTAACCTCATTGTCATTATGCTGTCCAACTACGGTTCAAATAACAGCAACTGAGCCTCAGGAGGACCCAAGGCGGGTGTTTCAAACGGCTTATCTAACCAGGTCCATAACTCTCGATACGTTAAGAGATTAAACCTTAGCATGGCCGATAGATTCGACAGACTCCATGCAAACGTAGAACGCATCTGTAAGATCTTAAAGACCAGCATACACAGCAATGCTGTCCAAATCTGAATCTTGACCGCATTCTCACTGGTCCCAACAAACGTCTTGATCTTGAGGTTCTGTTTGATCGCCTTGAAAAACAGCTCAATCTGCCAGCGATCTTTATAAATCCGACCAATGGTACTGGCCGCAAAGTCCATGTGATTCGTTAAAAGCACCAGTTCCTTCTGGTTCTCTGCGTCCCAGACGACAACGCGACGTAACCGTCTCGGGCATTTCTGCTTGGCGTAACGGCCCGTTAAAACAATCTCTTGATCCTTTAAGACGGAACCACGCTGCGGTATAGGGCGATTTTTGACGGCACGGTAGGCCATATTGGTTTTGGATCGCGTGACAAACCAGACGCCTTGACGAGTCAAGCGGTCAAACAGTTCGTAATCAACATAGCCGCGATCCATGGCAACGATCGTCCCAGGCTCAAATTCAAGCGTTTGAGCAATTTTGACCTCGTGAACCTTGCCCGTACTGAGATAGGCCCATTGAGGTAGCCCGAGGATTTCCCCTTGAGTCAATGCTATCGTATGGGCGAGAGGTGCAGGGATGAGTTCAATGAGGCGGCGGTTCACCTTTTGGCCGCTTTGGGGCAATTTGTCACTCCATTCGTCCCGGTGGAGATATCCCCGGACTATGAAGGCTACCGTTGGGCCCATCTCCCCACCGTAGAGACGGTGGTCATTCAGGCCGGTAGAGAACTACTGAGCCACTCGGTCTGGGCCGAGCAATTGACCGCTGTCGAGGAGTTGCGAGTCACAGTCCATACCAGTGACGGAAAAACCTTTGCCTCTAAAGTACCCATGTCCGTACGCAAGCCGATTCCCAGAAAAGACAAACTCGGTTGGGTTAATGGTGAGGTACTGGTCACTCCTGCCGCCCGAGACGCCCTGCCTCCGAGCGATATCTGGTACCATCTCTGAGTTGTTCAATGAGTACTTCACTACCTTTGACAACCGAGTTATTGGAGGCATTCGCATCTACCAGGCTACCATCCATGTGAATCTTTCGCCCATTGACAAGTCCCGCGGCAACACATTGAGCCACCGCACGGGTAAAGAGCGTCTCGAAAATATCAAGTCCCCATCGCTTTCTGGCCTTGCTCAGGATGCTATGGTTGGGGATGTCGCTATCAAAGTCATAATCGCAAAACCACAGCCAGTCCAATCGGTAGGTTAGACTACGAATCAATTCACGTTCAGAGCGAACATCGTAGAGGAACAGCAACAGCATTAATTTGATCACAATTGGAGGTGGGACAGAGACGTTGCCATTGG
Source organism: Sedimentisphaerales bacterium (assembly GCA_963662565.2). GTDB lineage: Bacteria > Planctomycetota > Phycisphaerae > Sedimentisphaerales > Anaerobacaceae. The sequence goes on from CAXXXG010000027.1 coordinate 360,253, forward strand.
CCCCATAGCAGTCTTCCACCTGTTCGTAGACAAAGTCAAAATCGATCAGTTCTTTGATTCGCCGTAACAAATGATCGTGGGGAATTCGTTCTTCTAGGGATAAATCGTAATAGAACAGCTTGGGCTGACTGGCAGGCTGTTTACCCATCATGATCAGAATCCTTTCCGAAGGGGTTCAACAGCTAGCAGTATATCAGAGGAGCAAATTTAGAGCAAGGGATCGTCTGTGTTTGGGCAACAGCCCGGATAGATAATAAGGAATCCTGAGTGCAATCACCTTGGGCTTTTGATAAAGGATCACAAATGAAGTTTTGGGCCATCTTTCTCTTTGTTTTTGGGATGGGGTTTCCAGTCTTCGGCGTCCCGGAATCCTCTCCTCACCCCTTTGATAGCACCACAGCCTCCCCCTCCTTGGACAGTTTGTATTCGCTTTACCAACCGTATCTGGTGAATATCAGTTCTTACGAACCGATCTATTTTCTACTGGGTGCAGATCCCAAAGATAGCGCCTACCAGATCAGTTTCAAATATCGCTTCGTGGGCGAACAAGGCAAACTGGCTCAGGAGCACCCCGCTTTGAAAGGATTTCACCTGGCCTACACCCAGACCTCTTTCTGGGATCTCAAATCGGATTCTCAACCCTTTGAAGATACCAGTTACAAACCCGAGTTGATGTATATCTCCCCCAATCTGGCAGCCCCGCTATCTTGGTTGGACGGCTTGGTGATACAAACCGGACTCCAGCATGAATCCAATGGACGGGCCGATCCCTATTCCCGTAGTACCAACTTCATGTACGTTAAGCCGGTGTTCATCCACTACAACCCGGACAACAAATGGGGATTCATGATCGCTCCCAAGATCTGGGCCTATGCAGCCAACGACAATCAGACAAACCCCGATCTCTACGCCTACCGCGGGTACTTTGATTTGGAACTGAAGGCGGGCAAGGCCGACGGACTGGTCCTCGGCTCTCACTTCCGCTGGGCCAAGGCAGGCGGATCGATCCAAGTCGATGCCACCTATCCCCTGGATCAACTATTTCAACGTAACCTGGATCTATACCTGCATGTGCAATATGTTGACGCTTGGGCTGAGAGTCTGCTGCATTATCACGAACGTAACCAAGCCGTACGAATTGGAATCGCTATCGTGAGGTGATAACACTCTGTTTAAAGACCGGAGCTTACAAAGTCACCTTACGAATTGGTCCAGCGAATGGCATGTTGCAGCAATTCGTTGGCATCGGCGAGGTCGAGCTTTTCCTTAATGCGAGTGCGATAGGTCTCCACGGTCTTGACACTGAGGTGCAGGCGTTGAGCAATCTGCGATGCCTTGATTCCTTGACCGATGAGTTTGAAGATCTCCAGCTCCCGGTCGCTGAGGGATTCTATGGGGGAGGCCAACTTAGGGGCCTTGCCCCCGACCATTTTATGCAACAGGCGACTGGACATAGTCGGGCTGATATAGACATCTCCCCGGCATACAATACCGATGGCGTCGATGATATTCTCCGAAGCCACCTCTTTCATCAGGTAGCCTTGGGCTCCGGCTCGCAGGGCTCGTTCGGCATAGGTGGATTCTTCATGAATGGACAGCACCAGGACATGAGTCTCGGGATAGTGGGCCTTGATGTCCTTGGTCAACTCCAGTCCGTCGGATTCCTTCAAGGTGATATCCGTAACTACCACATCCGGGGTTAATTTTCCGGTGAGTTTCAAGGCCTCCTTGGCGTTATCCGCCTCACCACAGACGCTTAAATAGTCCTGGTGATTGATCAGCATTTTTAAACCATCGCGTACGACGGGATGATCATCGACCAACAGTACTTGAATGACCGACATGACTCTTACCTCATCAATGCTTAACGTTTCAGGATCGTCGAAAGTATACGGTAGGGTTAACGCTCATTCCAAACAAAAATCACTCCTGCTCCGGATCAACTCCTCGCATGGAAGCAGCCAAATCCACTAGTTGCTGGGCCAACCTTGCATGATCCGCCACTAAGGCCCGGGACAACTCCTCGATGTCTCGGGCAATGGCAGCCTCCTCCAACTGTTCCTGTTCGAGTCGCAGGGACAAGGTCTTGCTTTTCATGGAGATCGCCGTCACGACCTGGCCGGCATGCTCCCGGATCTCGTCGGCCATCATCAGTAGTTCTTGCTCAAGATTCATCATCACTCCACCTTCTCACATTCGGGTGATCTCTGCTCGTTACACAGGAAAAGCTCTTGGGTTAACTCGGGTAACAGGCAATTGGGCATATTGGCCATAAGAGCCTTTCCTAGATAATTCCGACCCCATGCCAAGGCCCGAATGGCCGGAATGGCCTCTGCCCCCGCATCCACCTGCGGCAGATAGCCCTTGGCCCCATGCTGAACGGCCAGGCGAAAATCATGAAGATCATCCTGAATCGACAAGACCAGTATCGGAGAGGATCTAAAAGGGGACTTCTTGATGACATCGAGTCGCTGCGCTTCCACCACGACCACAATGGGTGGGGCCAGGGTCCGGCCTTCTATACAAAAATCTCTACCATCACCCTCATAGACGACCCCAATCCCTTTTTCATGCCGAATCAACTCACTAAGGCTGGACCGAAATAACGCATTTTGCAGTACCAACGCAACGTGTATCTTACCGCCCTGTTCCATGAGTCAGGCTTCTCCAAGAAAATGTCGTTCAATGAGGTTCATAGGCATAAGGATAACAAAAGCCAATTTTAACACCAGTCGGCTACAATGCTGGTTTCAATGTAGGGAAAAGTACCGACAAAATCGCTGATAAAAAGCAGAACTTATCAAACCTGAAGTGGCCGAGCCGTAGTGCAGGTGACTACCGTTCCACCAGATGGACGGGATTCAATGGCAAAGGTCCCCCCGATCAATTCGGCTCGATAGCGCATCCCACGTACGCCCAGACCCTCGCTTTTTTCCAGGCAGGCGAGTTCAAAAGGCTGCCCGTTACTGCTGATGCTCAGTATCCTCTGCTGATTCTCGCAGACGAGTTTGATATGGATGGTATCCGCCTGGCCGTGACGCACGGCATTGCTAATGGCCTCCTGGGCGATGCGGTAGAGATGCCCGGCCACTACCTGAGAAAAGGTCGGCATGTTTTCATCCCATTGGAAATCACAAGCCACGCCCATACGACGCTTTGTTTCCACAGCCAAGGCCTCCAGGGCCGGAATCAATCCCTGGGTTTCCACCACCACTGGATTGAGCAGTCGCGACAGATCGCGGGTCTGCACCGTGGCTTCGCGGATCAGGTCGGCCATCTCCCGAATCAGGGTCTTGAGTGGGGTGTTGCCGTCATCGGTCAGTTGCTCGGCCATCTTGGCCTTGATCGACACCGCCGTCAGCAATTGGGCCATGCCGTCGTGCAGTTCACGACCCAGTCGCTGCTGCTCGCGGTCCGTGATGTGCATCAGATCCCGCTCCAATTCAACACGTTTAGTGACATTGGCCATGCAGAGCAATAATCCCTCGATTTGGCCATGTCGATCCGTAATGCCGCTGACACTCCAGTCCCACCAGGTCTTGATGGCTTGATCGTCCCCTTGGGAGACTAAAAGACGGGCATACTGAATCTGTGGCTCTCCCGTGTTCAGTACCCTATCGAATAACTCACGGGCCACTTGATCCGGGAACAGCTCGAAGTAGTCTTTTTGTTGAAAGTACGGTACGGATTGCGAAAGTATATCCGCAAAGGCTTGGTTCACCCGTACGATCTTATAATCGTGATCCAACTGGGCAATCGCCAGATAAGATGTGCCAAAGACCTTATCGAACAAGGCCTCCATACGGCTTAGCTTTTCCACCGATTGTTCGTAGTTCTGTGTCTCCTGCAACAGGAGGTGACCGGATCGATCCATATCCTCGGCCCATTGCCGGGCGCGACGCTCGGACTCGCGTTTCAGATTGAGATAGTCATTCTCACGTTGGCGTGTGGACTCGCGATCCAAAATAACAACACAGCAGACCGATATGTCGCCCGCTGTTTCGTAGGTTCCCGCTGAACCAATCAACTCCTTACGCTGACGTCCTTGTTTGGCATCGATCCAATCGACCTCACACCGGGCCGACTGGCCACTGCGACAGACCTCAAACACCTTCAAAAAAAGATGCCCTCGATCGGCTGGATCAATCCATTCCGAAAGAGGTTTACCCCGCCATTGCTGCCCCTGCGGACTCAACATCGCGGCTGCCCTTTGATTGGCCTCCAAAATAAGGCCTTTGCGATCCAGAACCAAATAGGCCACGGGAGCACCATTAAAGAGTGCTTTGAAATTGACCCCGGAATGGGGTATATCCGCCTTTTCAGGCTGTGTCACAGACTTCCTTTTATCCTGGTCTCGCTGGGTTTTCATGGCTCCTTGCCCAAAATCTGAATACCAAAAATATCAGAATTATTTTAGAATTAATTCCCATCAAAACAAGTCTTTTCCACCCTTCCCCGTATTTTTGTAGTTCTAGAGTCCTACATTGCTTACGGCCCCCTCCCGGACAACGAATTAAGACATCACCCCGATTTTCAAAGGACCCGGGTTGACTACCATAGTGACCGATTGGGATCGATAGCGAATCCTGAAAAGAAATGAAGCCTCTAACTAAAAGGAGAATTCAAATGACACTCATGCCCGTCAAGAAGAGAGAGGCCCCTCAACGTGAAATCGCCCGTTTTCACAACGACATTGACGATCTATTCAACAGCTTTTTCACGGATTGGGGACTGCCCGTCAGCGGTATGACCCGCTGGCCTGCCATCGACATCGCCAACCAGGATAATCAATACCTGGTCAAGGCCGAGGTGCCGGGATGCAAGCCCGAAGACATCGATATCTCGATCAACGGCAACATTCTGACCATCAGCGGCGAAAAGAAGCAGGAAAAGGAGATCCAGGAAAAGGGCTACTACCATACCGAACGCTCCTTCGGCAGCTTCCGCCGTGACTTGAACCTCGCCGGGGACGTGGACACTGCCAAGATTGAAGCCCAATACAACAATGGGGTTCTGACCGTCAAACTGCCCAAAAGCGAAAAGGCCAAGGCCACCAAGATCAAAATCAAGAGCTAGTAGCGGCTCGGCCCCGGGGGCTGTGAAGGAGCAGTGCCTCTGGGGCTCCCTTTTTGTTGAAAAAACATGATAACAAAAATACTTTCATCCTTTGTCCCGCTATTCGTGGCCGTCGATGCCATTGGGGTCTTACCCTTGTTTGCCGCACTGACCGGTGATCTCAAGGCTGGCGAACAACGCCGGGTAATCCTGCAATCCATGCTCACCGCCACCGGTCTGGCCATCGGGTTTGTCCTATTGGGTAAAGTTGTCTTTCGCCTCTTGGGCATCCAGATCGGAGACTTCATGATTGCCGGTGGAGCAATCCTCTTTTGCCTGGCCATCATCGATCTACTCCACGCCGACAAGGAACGTCGCATCCCCGGCTCGGATCTGGGCGTGGTCCCCCTGGGCACCCCCTTGATCGCCGGTCCGGCGGTGTTGACCACCTCGTTGGTCAGCGTGGATCAATACGGGCTGGGGCCCACCATTATCTCGGTGTTGCTGAACATCGCCTTGACCGGCCTACTGTTCAGCGGTTCCGCCGTTTTTATGCGTGTACTGGGCCAGGCCGGAGCCAAGGCCCTGTCCAAAATTATGAGTCTGTTGCTGGCGGCCATCGCCGTCATGCTCATACGAAAGGGATGTCAAGCCATCTTTAATCTAGGAGAACTTTCAAAATGAACCACCCAATAGCATCCATCTTCATCATTCTGTCGGCCCTCAATATCGGGCTGCAAGGTGCCACCATTCAAGACACCGAATCCGCCTCGCACGGTGACAATGCAGCCCAGTACCAAATCACCGACACCTACAGCTATCCCGGCTTCCAACTGATCCAGATCAACCTGCCGGTCCTGTCCCACTATTCCTACATCGTGGTCAGTGATGGTCAAGCCCTGGTGGTCGATCCCGGTCGTGACATCCAGTTCTACCTCGACACCCTGAAGCAACAGAACCTCAAGGTGATGGGCCTGTTCCTGAGTCACTCGCACGCCGACTTCGTGGCCGGTCACAGCGAACTGGTCCAGGCCACCGGCTGTCCCGTCTACCAGAGTGCCAAGAGCAAGGCGTCCTATCCCATTAAGGAGGTCACCGACGACATGGCCATCCAGGTGGGCCAGGCCAAGGTGGTCTTTATCGACACCCCCGGTCACGTGGTGGACGGTACCAGTGCCCTGGTCTACAGCCCCGGCCAGAACAACCCGGCTGTGATGCTCAGTGGCGACTACCTGTTCGTCGGCAGCGTGGGCCGTCCCGACCTGGTGATGGGCACCACCTCGTCCGCCCTGGCGGGTCTGTCCTTCGACACCTGGCACAACAAGGTCGGCAAACTGCCCGATTCCACCCGCGTCTTTCCCGCCCACGGGGCGGGGTCCCTCTGCGGTGCCCATCTGCGTGACGCCCCCTTCACCACCATCGGTGAGGAACGGGCCACCAACCCCTACCTGCAGCACACGGCCCGCGCCGAGTTCATCACCGCCGTGCTGGGCGACCTGAGCGAGCCACCGCAATACTTCGGCCACAACGCCGCCATGAACCGTGAAGGACCGCCCCTGGTGGACTGGCAGGCCGCCCTGCCCCAGGCCGTCGCCCCCAGTCTTGACCTGACCGATGCCACCCAAACCTGGGTTATCGACACCCGTCTGGCCCAGGACTTCGCCGCCGGTCATATTCCCAATAGCGTCAACATCGCCCTGCGCGGCCGCTTCGAAACCTGGACCGGCATCATGGTCCCCTGGGGCAGTCACGTGGTTCTCTGCGGTGAAGAGGCCGACCACCAGGAAGCCATTCATCGACTGCACCGTATTGGTTACTCCGGTGAACGCGTGGCTTTCAGCGAGTGGCAAAAATCCGGCCTGGCCGTCACCAAAAACACCCTGATGTCACCACAACAACTCTATAGCGCCATGCAGTCCGGCACCGAGCCGATCATCGTGGATGTGCGTCTGCCCAACGAATGGATGGGCCTGCGCATCGGCACGGTCCTGAACTTGCCGCTGAACAAGCTGGCCGACCTGTCCGCCAAGCTCAGTCCCACCGACCCGGTGGTGGCGGTGTGCAACTCGGCCTATCGCTCCACCATGGCCATCGGCATCCTGGAACGCAAGGGCTTCACCCAGGTCACCAGCCTGGCCGGTGGTAGCGAGGCCTGGATCAACGCCGGTTATCCCGTGTACGGGGCCCAAACCCAGACCTCCGTGGCCGCGACACCCAGGGTGGTGGTCCCCCTGCCCGAACGCATCTGCGCCAGCGAACTCAAACGCCTGATGATGGACCTACCCGGCACCTACGACCTGGTGGACATCCGCCCGGCCGTCATGTTCGCGGACTACCGCCTGCCCGGCTCGGTCAATGTCACGGTCGCGGACCTGATCAACAACCCCGCCTACCTCACCGGTGCCGGTCCCCTGATCGTGGTCGATCGCGACGGTAGCCTGTCCATGGCTGTAGCGGGCATCCTCTCGCAAAAGACCAAGCGGGTGATCAAGGCCCTGTACGAAGGGCTGGACGCCTACTGGGGCATGGATCAAATCCCCGCGTCGGGCTCCGAGATGTCACCGACCAACACCGTGACCCCGACACCCGTCCCGACCCTGCCCAGTGCCCCGATGACTCCGGCACCGGTTCAGCAACCGCAAGTACCCACCAAGAAGAGCGCGGGGTGCTGACATGAACGAATCCAAAAATAACTCGTATATGAATCCGTATCTGGCCGGGTTGGCCTTGGGCCTGGTGCTGCTGGCCTCCTTTGTCACCCTGGGCGTGGGCCTGGGCGCATCGTCCGGTCTGGCCCGCATAGGGGCCTGCATGGAACTCTGCGTGGCCCGCAGCCACACCCTGACCAGCGAATACTTCGGCAGTTGGGGTGAAAGCCCCATGCAGTACTACTTGGTCTACATGCTCGTCGGCGTCTTTGCCGGCGCCCTGTTTTCGGCACTATTGGCGGGACGTACAGGCGTGTCCCTCGAACGAGGGGCCGCCTGCCCCGCCAAACTCAGGGCCCTGCTGGCCCTGGGCGGCGGCGTACTGGTGGGGTTTGCCAGTCGTTTGGCTGCCGGCTGCACCTCGGGCCAGGCCCTGACCGGGACGGCCCAACTGATGACCGGCAGCATCGTGTTTCTGGTCTGCGTCTTTGTGGGCGGTTATGCCATGGCCTATGGCGTCAGGAGGCAGTGGCATGATTAAGACCCTCTTCCTGCAAAACACCCTCGACTCGGGCGAGGCCTTCGTGCTGGCCCTGCTGATCGGCCTGTTCTTCGGTTTCGTTTTGGAGCGAGCCGGATTCGGCAGCAGCCGCAAACTGGCGGGTGTGTTCTACTTCAAAGACATGACTGTAATCAAGGTCATGTTCACGGCGGTCATCACCGCCATGTTGGGACTGGCTGCCCTGTCACGCGTAGGCTGGATCGACCTCGACAACGTCTACTACCTGCCCACCGTCTACGGTGCCCAGATCGCAGGCGGACTGATCTTCGGGATCGGGTTTGTCGTAGGAGGCTGGTGCCCGGGGACGGCCGCCGCCGGCCTGGCGAGCGGTAAACTCGACGCCCTGATCTTTCTGATCGGCGGCGTCCTGGGCAGCGTCCTCTACAACGAGGTTTACGGCCTGATCAAGCCCCTGGCCCAGGCGGGTGACCAAGGCGTCCGCTTCATTCATGAAGGATTGGGGTTGAGCCAGGGCGTCTTTGTGGTGGGCTTTACCATCGTCGGGATCATCGTCTTTGCCCTGTGCGAAAACTTGGAAAAGAAGGCGGGCAAGTCCTCGACCCTGCCACCCCGTTTCCTGCTGCGTTTCGGTCTGCTGCTGGTCATCCTGGCCGCCGCCCTGATGACCCTGCCCGTGTCACCGGCCCCGACCGACTCCGTGACACCGCCGGCCCTCATCGGATCGGGCTTTGACGAACAGACCCTGCTGGCCGCCATCGAACAGGCCGAAGACCATATCGAACCCGAGGAGTTGGCCGACCGCCTGCTCCAGGCCGACCCGACCTTGCGAGTGGTGGACATCCGTCCTGCGGCCGAGTATCAACGCTTCCACATCCGCGGCGCGCTCAATGTCCCCATGTCCGACCTGGTGACCGCGTTGCAACCCTATCAACAGAGCAACGTCATTGTCCTGTACTCCAACGGCATGACCCACCCGGCCCAGGCCCGTGACATCCTGGCTCGCCTGGGCTTCGCTCACGTGGTCATTCTGACGGACGGCCTGACGGGCTTTATAGAACGCTGCCTCAAGCCGGTGTCCCTACGGGCCGAACCGCTGGATGCCGTGACCGCGAGGAAAATCAATCGCTGGCGCAAGTTCTTCTATGGATCCGGTGAGGAGTCCCCCATCGTGCAAACCGACTGGCTGGCCGAGAACCTTGACCGCGGCGACCTGGTGGTCATCGACCTGCGCGGTCAATCCGAATACAGCACTCAACACATCCCCGGCTCGCTGCGACTGGACATCGAAAGCCTGCGCGGCAATGTTAACGGCGTCGGCTCGGTTTTGCTGCCCGTAGACGTGCTGGCCGGAACTTTCTCCTTGATGGGCATCGAGCCAAGGAACATGATCGTGTGGGTCGCTGGTCCCAAATTCCACGACACCACCCTGGGCGTCATGGCCTGCGAACGGCTGGGACAACCACGTTATGTCATCCTGGACGGTGGCTTCGACAAGTGGGTCAGCGAGGGTAGACCTGTGGACAAGGCCCTGCCCCGGGTCACGGCCAGCGTCTACCCGGTCAATCCCCAGGCCGACCGCTTCACCGTGGACGCCCCGGCCGTGCTCAAGGCCATCGAGGCCAGGGACACGATCATCCTGGACGTGCGTCCGGCCGATTACTTCCTCGGCGAGAAATCCGACGAGGCCCGTGCCGGTCACATGCCCGGTGCGATCAACCGCGTCTACAGCGACGACGTGGTCAAGGGTGACAAGTTCACCACCTTCAAACCCATTTCGGAACTAGTCCAGGCCTACGCCGCCCTAATCCCCGACAAGAAGACCAAGGTCATCGTCCATTGCCGCACCGGCCACCAGGCCAGCCAGACCTGGTTTATCCTGACACGATTGCTGGGATACACCAACGTGCAGTGGTATGACGCCGGCTGGACCGAATGGGCCGCCCGACCGGAACTGCCGGTGGAAACATCGACACCGGTGACGCCGTAATAGCAAGCCACACCCAGAGGTCGTGGCCTGATTCTACCCCTGCAAGGGGCTTTAAGAACAGTTGTCATTACGAATGAAATGAAGCTATCTTCCATGTGACACATTAACAAGGAGTCAAACCATGTTTCATCAGAAAGCCCTGCCGGGGATGACATTAATCGCCGCTGTGCTGAGTGTCTCGCTCCAGGCGGCGACCGCCCCGGGCCCTGTCGTCCAAACCGACTGGCTGGCCCAACACTATAGTGACACCGATGTGGTCGTCATCGACCTGCGGGCCCAACCGGACTACAGCACCCAACACATCCCCGGTTCCCTGCGTCTGGACATCGAGAGTCTGCGCAGCAATATCAATGGCGTCGGCTCGGTACTGCTGCCGGTCGAGCTATTGGCCCGGCACTTCTCCCTGATGGGAATCGAACCGAGTGACACCATCGTCTGGGTCGCCGGTCCCAAGTTCCACGATGCCACCCTGGGGGCCATGGCCTGCGAACGGCTGGGACACCCGCGTTATTGCATCCTGGACGGCGGCTACGACAAGTGGCTCAGCGAGGGACGTCCCCTGGACAAGGCCCTGCCCCAGGTCACGGCCAGTACCTATCCGGTCAATCCCCAGGCCGACCGCTTCACCGTGGACGCTCAATCTGTACTGAAGGCCCTCCAGGCCAAGGACACAATCATCCTGGACGTGCGTCCCGCCGATTACTTCCGCGGCGAAAAATCCGACGAAGCCCGCGCCGGTCACATGCCCGGTGCCATCAACCGCGTCTACAGCGACGACGTGGTCAAGGGTGAAAAATTCACCACCTTCAAATCCGTCGCGGACTTGGAACAGACCTACGCCGCCCTAATCCCCAACAAAAACAGCAAGGTCATCGTTCACTGCCGCACCGGCCACCAGGCCAGCCAGACCTGGTTCATCCTGGTAAAGCTACTCGGCTACCAACAGGTGCAATGGTACGACGCGGGCTGGACAGAATGGGCCGCCCGACCGGAACTGCCAGTGGAGACTTCCATGTAGGCATTTTACTGGACAACACCGCAGGAAATAGTCTGACACCAGATTGCGATATTCCATGGATAGCGAGTCGCCCATAAGTCTTTATCATGATCTACATGGTTGTTCCTCGTTACGAACAGCTACCAAACGATGTTTTAGCGGTCTGGATGTTTGAAGGAGAAAAGAAATGCGTGCGAGAACAGTAGTCTTGTTAATTTCCATGTCCTTTTTGTCGTGCTTGCAGGCTGCGGAGCTTGTCCACCAATGGAGCTTTAATGGAAGTTTGAAAGACGCCGTGGGTGGAGCCGACGCAACGATTCAAGGCTCGGGAGGCGACGCGGTGCTCGACTCTGAAAAGGTGACCTTAAGAGGTGGTGCGAGGGCTTCGACCCAATATATTCAATTACCCGATGGCGTTTTGAGTTCAACCGGCGATCAGGTCACCCTCGAGATTTGGGCTACACAGATCTCCGTACAAAACTGGTCCCGCATCTTCGATTTCGGGGCCAACACCGCTGAAAACCTCTTCATGAGTTGGACCATGGGGACCGGTCTGAGCTCCGATCGCGTAGAATGGCACGGAACGGAGAATGATACGGTGGACAACACCAATGGTCCCTATACACTCGGGGTACAATACCACATTGTCATGGTTGTTGATGACGAGACCGTTTCCTGGTACACGGCCCCCTCGGATGCCGCCGTGTTGGGAGAGGTACAAGGCTCTTTTACTACCGCCAACAGAATCAGTACTCTGAATGACAATAACTGTTGGCTGGGTCGGTCTCAATACGGAGACAACAATGCCAATGCCAGCTATGATGAGTGCCGTATCTGGCGGGGAGTGCTGACTGCACAAGAATTACAAACCACGCACGAGTTGGGTCCGGATGGATTGCATCTGGAATTGGCCCAGCTCATCGCTCCCGGTATTGGCGAGGAGGATGTCGAGTTGGATGTGGTCTTACAATGGGCACCGGGTATTTATGCGGGTTCTCACGATCTTTATGTCGGAACCGATTTCGATGATGTCAATGAGGCGGACCGGGATGACCCTCGCGACGTATTCATGGCTCAGGGACTCGGCCTGGACGACACCAGTTACGTCTTTGACGAGATGCTGGAACTCGATCGGATCTATTACTGGCGTGTGGACGAGGTCAATGCCACTCCCGATGCACATATCTTCAAGGGAAAACTGTGGAATTTCTCATCCGAACCGACCTATCTCAACCCCACTCCGGTAGCGGTATCGGCTTCGAGCTATGACGAAACCGAAGACTATAATTGTCCTCCCGAAAACACCATCAATGGTTCCGGTTTGATTGAAGGGCAACACTCGAAACAGGCCAACGCTATGTGGCGGACGATGAAAGGAGAAATCGAGGGGGCCTGGATTCAGTACGAATTCGATTGCCTCTATCAATTCGAACGAATGCACGTCTGGAACTACAACGGAGAAAATGAGGCCTATCTCGGTGTAGGTGCCAAGGATGTCGTGATCAAAACCTCATTGGATGGCATAGCCTGGACATCAACGGACCAACAACAACTGACGCGTGCTACGGGAACGCCCACCTATCGCGGCGAAGACGTCGATATGAACGATGTCGTTGCCCGGTATGTGCGTATCGAGATCCAATCGCAACACTCCTTCCCCGGGGGCGCTATTGTCGTCAATAAGGTCGGCCTCAGTGAAGTGCATTTCTATGTGGTACCGATAGCCGCTCGTCGCCCCACCCCCGAATCCGGCAACACCTTGGGCAGCGTTTTCGATCAACTCGTATGGCGATCGGGTCGAGGAGCGGAACTGCATCGTGTCTATCTCAGTACGGATGCCAATGCCGTGGCAACTGGGGCCCCCAACGTCCTGGCAGCAACCGTAACCAACGACCGCCGTTTGGATCTCAGCGACATCGATCTGGTATATGCACACAAGTACTATTGGCGTGTCGATGAGGTGGCGAGTACGCAGGTAATAGCTGGTCCGCTCTGGGACTTCAACACGCCGGACTTCTATTCAATCGATGACATGGAATCGTACAACAAGGATGTCATCATCTGGAATAGCTGGAGTGATGGCTACGGTAACAATAACGATAATGGATCCGAAATCGGAAACACCCAATCTCCGTACGTCGAGCAGTTCATCGCCTTTGGCGGCAGCCAGTCGATGCCCATGAAATACGACAACACCCATGGAGAACAGGCTGCCTGGGCGACTCTTCCGGTTGAAACCAAAATCTTTAACGCAGGCGGAGTACAGCAGTTGAGTGTGATGTTTAAAAGTACTCGCACCAATACCGGGGGCCAATTCTATGTGGAGATCAACGGTGTTCGAGTCACCAGCCCCACCAGCCTCACCTCGGGACTGTGGACTCAGTTAATTGCCAACTTAAGCGAATTCGGCAATTTATCTAAGGCTAACACCCTAAAGGTGGGAGTCGCAGGCAACGGCAAGAAAGGCTTAATTTACATCGATGATATTGCCTTATATCCTGTCGCTCCGATCTTGGCCGTAGCCCAATCGTCTAATCCGGGTAGCAACGCCCTCGAGATGCAGCTCAAGATGGAAAGCAACCTCCAGGACAGCTCTGGCAAGAATCGACACGCGACGGCCCCGACAACCGTATTCTATTCCAAGAGTCTGGTTGAGGGTTCTCTCAATCTGGGCAAGGCTCTCTCCCTGGACGGTGTGAGTGAGTTTGTTAATATGAATCCCGTGGGCACATTGCTTCCTTCCCTGGGCGACAGTACTTTTGCGATCTGGGCCAACATCGATGACGAGAGTGAAGCCAATTACGGCCGCGCTTTCGACCTTGGGAACGACGATACAACGTACCTATTCCTTACTCCTCGCGCGGGTACGACTTCTGGAGGTGCAAGAGTTGCAATCACTCTCGACGGCATCCCCGGCGAATCGACGGTCGGCTCCGATAAAACATTGACCGGATGGCATCATCTAGCCGTGGTCATCGATGCTGGGGCAGCCGATCCCAACGGAACCTTGACGCTGTATGTCGATGGCGTTTCAGCTGGAACGGTTGAAACGGACACTTTGCCACAGAACCTCGGTATCACGACCAATAACTGGCTGGGACGCTCTCAATATGCGGTAGATGATTATTTCGAGGGTTTGTTAGATGAGTTTGTCATCTACAGTCGCGCCCTGTCTGAAGCTGAAATCCGCTGGCTGGCCGGTGATCGGTAGTAGGTTCCAGCGACATGCCGAAGAGGTCTGATCAATAACTGTTCCTCGTTGTGAACAGTTGCCAAAATCGAATAAACGGAATTGATTTCAAAAGGAGTAAAAACATGTTGACCAAGACAGCATTATTGGGGGCTGCCTTAATCCTCACCGCCTCACTGGCATGGGGTGTCGAAGATGTTGGGGCATTCAAGGCCGGAGACTACACCCTGACCCTGGGCGGCGGCGGTAACAGTGATAAGGATTTAGACAATAGCATTCTGTCCTTCAATGTCGGTCTCAGCAATTTCATTACCGATCAAACCGCTGTCGCAGCACGACAGGAATTGAATTTCGCCGATGCAGGTTCCAACCAAAGCTGGAACGGCTCGACTCGCTTCGCCCTGGATTACCACTGGACCTTCGGTAATTGCCGCCCCTTTGCCGGAGCCAATATTGGTTATCTATATGGTGATAACGTCGAAGAACAATTTATCGCCGGCCCGGAATTCGGACTTAAGCACTTCATTGAAGAATCGGCTTTCATCTACCTCAACGCCGAATACCAGTTTCTCTTCAAGGATACCGACCAAGCCAACAACAGTCTAGATGACGGTCGCTTCGTCTATGGTATTGGCCTGGGCTTTCGTTGGTAATTCCTCGCTCGATGCCATACTGAAGGAGGCTATTGGGGGGACTTCTTGGGGCTATGTCTCACATAGCCCCGGTTTTCTCCCCCTTTTTCTTCAACAAAAATCTCCAAGGAGGATATTATGAAAGATCAACACAAAACACTAATCAAAGAGGAAGGCCAACAGAAAGTCCTAAAATTGATCAATCCTTTCATGGCCCTGCTATTCTTCATTCAGATCTCTAGCGGTGCCCTTGCCGAGATATTACCCCGTAGAACCTTTGGGATTCTTCATAGCGGATGTGGAGCCTTACTCACCCTATTGGTATTCGGTCATGTTTTGTTACATACGAACTGGATCAAAACACAATATAATAGGACTTTTAAATTGGGTCGTTATTCGGCCCAATGATCACTTGAGAATATTATTTCCCAAAATCGGCGTCTTCAACTCGGCACGGCATCCCTGTTCGGGAGATGACTTCAAGGTGAGGCTCCCATTAACATCGCGTAGCCGCTCATGAATACTAAATAGACCGAACCCCATAATACGACTTGACTGTTTCTTCTGGTCCTGTAAGTCAAAGCCTACCCCGTCATCCTGTACAACAATAGACATCCATTCCTTATCCCGTTGAACTCGAACGGTAATACGATCCGGACTTCCGTGTTTGACGGCATTAGTCAACAGTTCCCGTACACAACGAAACAACATACTACGCATGTCCTTATCCAGGAAGATATGGGGACCTTCTTCTTCAAACCGGGTTTTAATACCATGTTTGGCAGTGATTTCATCCTGCAACCAGGCCTGCAAGGTCCTTTCCAGTCCCAATTCCGTCAATAGTGGGGAACATAAGGCAAAGGTCATGGATCGAATCTCTTCAATAAGCTGGGTTAAGTTGTCACAGACCTGATTCAAGCCTTCCCGGCACTCTTCAGACGTATTTCTTGTGATCATTTGCAATTTCATTTTGGCAAAGGCAAGTCCCTGGCCCAATTGATCATGCAGGTATTCCGCAAGATGCTGACGTTCACGCTCCTCGGTTAACGCCAATTTCTGTGTCAGTCCCTGCAATTTCGCTTGATAGTTTAGAATGTCTTGCTCGACTTGCTTGGCCTCGGTAATGTCTGCAAAAAGGCCGCAAATCTTAACTATACGGTCTTCATGAAGAACAGGCCGACCTAATACACGGATCCATTTCAATGGCCCCTTGCGGCTTGGATATCGCAATTGTAGATCGAACGCTTCACCCTCATCCAGGCACCGCTGCCAAGATGAATTGAAACGTACCGTATCTTCACGCTGAAATCGTCGACTGATGTTTAACAAGGATTGAAAGGGTTTTTTCGCAATATCCAATAGTGTGTAAATCTGGTCGGTATAGGTGGTCCAATCCCGCACCACATCATATTCCCAACCCGCCAAATGTATGATATTCTGTGTTTCATTAAGCAAGTCGGTCATCTTACCAGCGGCATCCTCGGCCTCTTTACGCCGAGTGATATCAGTCACCGAGGTGCATAGGGATGTTCTATCACCAGAACCTGTCATTGGGACACTGTCTAAGACCACCCAAATTTTTTGTCCATCCGACCGACTCAAGGCCACTTCATCGGAACGGGTTCGCTCGGCCCCTTTACTGCGACGCAAGTGTAGAATGAAACTATTTCTATCGTCCGGATGGCTGAAACGGGCAAAACTGGTATTCCGTAGATCTTTGACCTCCAATCCTAACAAATCCGCTAGTTTCTGATTGGCCTCCAAAATCATACCATAACGATCGTGAATAAAATACCCTACCGGAGCTTGATCAAATAAGGTGAAATAACGGCTCCGGGCCCCCTCTAATTGCTGCTGTGAACGGCAGAGTTCTTGGTTCTGCATTTCTAACTCAATCTGATGCACGCGCAGCTCATGCACCAGTTCCTGCAATTCTTGCGGCGTCCTTAAAGAAACGCCTGCCTCACCATGATGAATAATCCGCTCAGCTTTAGCCCTTAGGCCCTGTTCATCCAAACGTTTCATGGTTACCCCTCGATCAGGTTACTACGAGGCATTTTCATCAGGAGGCTGTTCTTGGGTAAATCCCTCATAGGCTTTTCGGTAATGAAGTAGGTCTTCCTGAATTTCCTTAAAGAAGGTCAAATCCTGGAAGACGACGACAATGTCTCCACAAGGGAGACGATAAACGTCGTTCTTGATCCAACACGAAAGTCTTTCATCACAATATTGTACCGGCGATTGGTGCTGGGTTTCCCCCGTGTGCCAGACTTCCTGCAAGACCTGGAATAATTGAATACTGTCGATATTGGGAAAAACCTCTCGAATCCGCTTGCCCACAACTTCATTTTTGTGCAGCTTACATATTTTCTCCCCTGCGAGATTCAGATCCTTGAGTACAAAATCCTCGGCTTCGCCCACGACTTGGTATACTGCGGCACCACTCACCATATGATTGAATAACTGATGATAGCGATTTTCACTGCTCTTGAGTTCCTGCAGAGTCTGTTCCAGATCGGTGATGTCTTCGAAGACCAATACGACCCCCATAATGCGATTATCCTGGGTCCGGTAGGGACCAATCTTGCGGTTATACCAGCGTCCCTGATCGTTACACACAACTTTACTTCTCATGCACAGATCATCGAGTACCTGGGCGGCATCCTGTAACCACAGGTCATCTTCAAAACGGCAGACAATATCGCTCACCGGCCGACCGAGGTCGGAGGGGATGACTTTGAAAAGTTCAACACAAGCAGGCGTGAAGAATTTAATACAATAGTCGAGATCCAGGAAGATGGCGGCCACCTGAGTACTCGTCATTAAATTGGTCAAATCATTATTGGATCCTTCAAGATTCGTGACCTTCTCTTGCAACTCGGCATTGACGGAGTTTAACTCTTCATTGAGGGATTGGAGCTCCTCTTTAGAGGTCTCGAGTTCTTCGTTGGAGCTTTTGAGTTCCTCATTGGCGGTCTCCAATTCCTCAATGGTGCTTTGCAAATCCTGCTTGGTGGCGTGCAGTTCGTATTCCAAGTGACGAATCATCTCCTCGGAGGCCTCGGATTCCGGCAGGACCAAGGAGTCGTCATCCAACTGCTCGTCTTGGAAGCATACCAGGAATAACCCTTTGCCGCCATCGAACTGCTGGAGAGGATGTACGGCCAAACGAACCCGGTAGAACTTACCTTCACGTTTGACCCTCGCCCCCATCACAGTGACGGTCCTTGCCTCTCGCATGGCTTCGTGGACTGCCGCGCGTATCTTGGTGGCCAGCCCCTCTCTGACCAGTAGAAATAGATCTACCGTGGGTTCACCCGAGCGAAACTTTAAATAATCAGAGGTATCCCCGTGGTGGTAAATTACTTCATGCTTACGGTTGATCAAAACCGAACAACATCCATAGAATTGCAACATGGCCTCCTGAACCAGGAGTTGGGGCTTGATAAAGGAATCCTGGCCGGGCACTTTGAGTGTTTCGTAGTTGTATCGACCCCGGCGGGGAAGAATGGGGAATCCATAACGGATGGGCCGGGTAGTATCAATGCGTTGGAAGATGTGCCATCGTTGCGAGACCGGTGTAAAGAGGTCAACCTGATCGCCAATGGTTTCGGCCTCACCCAATACCAGGATACCGCTGGCGCACAAGGCAAAATGAAAAACCTCCATCAGTCGTTTTTGGATGCCAGGCCGCAAATAGATCATGACATTACGACAACTGATTAGATGAAGCTTGGAAAAGGGAGGGTCGCTTAGCAGGTTTTGCTCGGAAAAAACAATATGCTCGCGTAGCTTACTGCTGACAATGTAGCTGTCTCCCTCTTCGGTAAAGAAGGATTTGAGTCGCTCCGGTGACACGTCACTGGCGATACTCTTGGGATAACGACCGGCTCGGGCGATCTGCAGGGCATGGGCGTCAATATCCGTGGCAAAGACCTGGAACGAGATATTCCTACCGCTGGCATAGGCCTGCTCCCATAAAAGCATCCCCAAGCTGTATGCCTCTTCGCCGGTCGCGCAACCCGGCACCCAAACCCTGGGAGGATTTTCTTCGTCGGCCTGTTCGAAAAGGTTGGGTAATACCTTTTCTTGTAAGGCATCCCAAGAATCCGGTTCGCGAAAGAAATTGGTCACTCCAATGAGCAAATCCTTGAAGAGTTCCTCGATCTCTGCGGGATAGTCATTTAAAAAGGCCACATAATCCCCCATTTTTTCAATCTGTCTCAATCCCATACGCCGACGAATGCGACGGATTAAGGTGTTCTGCTTGTACTGATGGAAATCATGCCCCAGTTTGGCTTGCAACGCCGTCAAAATTCGATGCAAATACTGTAACTCGGGTTCCTCCAGCCCGCTAGCCTCGGACACCTTGAGATAGGCGGTACTGCTGTAGCGAGCCAGGACATCAGGCATTTCCTCAACCGGCAAGACAAAATCCGGGATGCCCGTCCCGATAGCACTGATCGGCATATTGGGACAGCGTGCCTCTTCGGGCACCTGGACCATGACCATCCCTCCATGCCCCTTGATGGCACGTATCCCAGCGGAGCCATCACTGCCCGCACCGGATAGGATGATACCCACCGCACGCTCGCCATGGTTCTCGGCTAAAGACTGGAGCAATCGATCCACGGGCAAATGAAGCTTGCCCTCTCGTTCAAGATCAACGGGCAGCAGTTGCTCACCGTCAACCAACAAATCCTGATTCGGAGCGATGACATACACTTGATTCGGTGACAAGGTCACCGGTTTAGAAACCGTCTTGACGGACATTTTGGTCTGTCGTCCCAACAGGTCCACCAGCATGCTTTTGTGATGTGGGTCCAAGTGTTGCACGACAATAAAACAAACCCCCAAGTCATCCGGCATCACAGAAAAGAATCCTTTGAGGGCATCCAACCCCCCGGCCGACGCCCCAATCCCGACGATTAAAGCGGGAATTCCCTCTGGAGTGTTTTGATCGGGTCGGTGGGTTTCATCCAGATTTGCGGTCAATCGAGGGGTCTGCGGCAAACTATCATCCTTTTTTTTGGGCATAGGTCCTTCTCTTCAAATGGGAGAAACGCAATCTCAAAAATTCTAATACAATCCCATGCCGAATGAAATCAATTTTTCCACCTGATCACCAAGGAGATTTGTAATACTTAAGCCAAGTGGAGCACTTGCCTAAAGTCGTTTCTGGGTTAACGGTTGGCCCAACAAGCAGATCTTATCGTTGTAAACGGTGAACTGTGAACCTTTTTCAACAGTGAACCAATACGTTACGCCACATGGCTAACGTGTTACGGAATTTTAATGTAAATGGGGATGCGTATCTCCCACCTAGTGAGACTTTGGATCGTCTCGGATGATCATTACATCTGAACAGTCACCCAGGCACCGACGGCCAGATCGCACCCCATACCCCTTTTGATTTGGATCTTGCCTAATCCAAGATCAATCCTGTAGGGTAATCACCCGACAAACACGGCCGGTGTCAGGCCTACATAACAAACCCTCGTTCCCCTGATAGTCTGTTTTCCATAATTCGTTAAGATGGCATTTGTTTAAACAACGACCTTTATGGACAAAGGATTCCAACATGGCAACGATGACGTGCAGATCCAAAGGTCAATCGACTTTATCTGGACCCCGACAGACATTAAGACGGATCGAATTTCTCAGAATCCGCACGGAACGTGTGCGTCAGTTTAAGGTCAACGCTATCCGTCGGACCTTGTTCGATAACCGTTACCCATTGGAACAACGGGAAGAGGCGATCTTGGACAGATTGATAGCAGAACTGACCCAATCCGACAACGGGAGTGATTAAATGCATCGCGAAGACATCGATCGACTGCAGGCCAGGCGTGAACTATCGGTGTCCGAAAGGCAACTTTCAGGGATTATCCATTCGCGTTTAGAGCACCAGGAATGCTTCAGTCGCAAACGTAGCATCGGAGATGAATCCCTGTTCGGGGGAAACTCCACCGCCGATATGAAACACAAACTCAATGTCCCCGAAGGCCATGCGCTGGCAGATTTTTTACCTCAGCTCCTCATCAAAGCCAAGGACCTGGCCATGGAATTAACCCTGTACAATGTCATCAAACATCACCAGCGCTGCGAAGCAGAGATCGTCCAAGAGCATGCGGCCAATAATTTGGGCGTACGTCAACTCTTAACCGATCGAGGTATCCGGCCCGAGGAATTGCATGGAGCCGAAGACATTGAAAAAATCGAACAACGCTTTAGAAAGGAACAGACGCAGCTTCTCTGAGTTGACACTCATCTTCTTCCATTAGCGTATGACGTCGGTCAATTGGATGACACCTGCGGTATGATTTTACCGGATACAAATATCCTATAATTCACGGATTGTTGGGCCACGGCAGGATGATACGATACATATCATATCGTATGCTTGATGAGTAAAGACAAACTTATACCTGGGGATAGAACGATGAAAACGAAATGGATTAATGGATTGATTCTAGTGATCCTATGCTCGCTCCTATTGGGATTAAGCGAGGGATGCTCTAAGAAGAAAGATCAGAAACCAGCTCCCAGCCGACCGGCACAAAAGAAGCTGGACGACGCAACCCAGGATTTTTAATCCGGCCATTATGGAGTGCGTGGTGTTCATGATATAGCCGAGGGCGTATTGCCATGGACAATTCCAACAGCGACTGAACCGCCCGCCATGTGCATGTGCCTTAAGCGTAGAGTCCCAGGAAGTTTTGCGTCTCATGGGACTCTATTATTTTGATCGACTCAACAAAGAACAAGACGTGACAGCATGAATATACACTTATTCAGGAAAAACGATGGAAGCCAACGAAAACTCGTATAACACAAAACAACCATTGTCTCCCGACCGTTCTCGTGTTTGGTTGACGGAACCCGCACATCAACTGGAAAAGGTCTTCCTGACCGGGCGTCGTGGCCGCTCCGAGGACTTGGAAAGTGCCGTCCGGATCTTTCTGGAATTTTTACGGGGATTCGAGTTTCTCAATCTCGACCAACCGGCAGTCACAGTCTTTGGTTCCGCCCGTTTCGAGCAAAAACATCCCTATTGCGACTTGGCCCGTAAGATCGGTCGTCACCTGGCCGAGGCGGGCTTTCCGGTCATCACCGGCGGTGGTCCCGGTATCATGGAGGCAGCCAATCAAGGGGCCCAAGGTCACGGCAGTCACAGCATCGGTTGTAACATCAGCCTACCGTCCGAACAAAAACCCAATCCGTATCTGGATCAACTCATCGAATTCGATCACTTCTTCGTACGGAAGGTTGTGCTGGTCAAGTATTCCTGCGCCTTCATCGTATTGCCCGGCGGCTTTGGAACGCTGGACGAGGCCTTCGAAACCGCAGTCCTCATGCAGACCGACAAGATCCAGCACTTTCCCATCATTCTCATGGGACGTTCCTACTGGGATCAAATGCTGGATTTCCTCGAAGACACCCTGCTGGTGGAAAGCACTATCGATCGAAGCGACCTGGAATTGTTCCATCTGACCGACGATCCCCAGGAGGCCGTCGATATCATCACACGTCAATGTCGTTCAAGTTCATCGCAACGATCGAGGCTGGGTGGATCGATCCACTCCGATATTCGTGACGGCAAGGAACGGTGATTCGCTGATTAAAAGTTCTCGATCACCGCGGCCAGGTTGATGGCCACCAGCATGGCATAGTCCAGATCGGCCATGGAAAACGGCGTCATTCCCGGTTTGCTATCCAGATAGATCTCACCCATGATGCGATCCGGGGTCAGAATTGGAGCGATAATGGCGGACTGTTCCTTGGCCTCGGCCATATGCTGTTTGATATGGGACAACAGGACGAACTGACGTTTTTGACCGGCCTCTTCGATGAGCTTGGTCAAGACCTGGTGCTGTAAGACAAAGGGCTCGCCTTGACAGGTGCGTCCGCCCTCCTCTTCGGTATAGCCCTGAGGATCGTAACGCAGGGCACACCAAACCCGGAACGCCTGAAACTGCTCCAATAGCATGTCGAGTACGATATTGACCATCTCGGCACTGTTGCCCCCACGCGTCACCTTGAACATCAATTGTGAAAGATCGCGTCCCCGTTGAGGGGCAATCTTGATGGGTGGTGCATGGACATCGTCCAGGGCTCGGGTGATCACCTGGGGCTGGCGTGCAATCGGGGCCTGGGTATCGTCCAGATGAGGGTTTGGTGATTGGGTTTGGGTATGATTCAACCCCACCTCGATACTGTACTCGCCCACGGTCAGACGATCGCCGTTGTGCAGGGCCACATCCGAAACGGCCTGGTCGTTGACCAGGGTTTTGTTGGCGGATTGGAGATCTCGAGCCCGCCATGTCCCGTCCTGGCCTTGAAAGACCACCGCATGCTGTCGCGAAACCGATGGATGAGGCAAAAAGACCTGGCTCTGGGGATGGCGACCGATATGAACCGGCCCCTTGACAAATTGCAGTTGGCTGACCAAATGATCCTTTTGTTTCACGGTTAACTGCATGAGAGTCTCCTTTCAAATAAGCCATGTTGATCATAGTGCGAAAGCCCAGAGCAGCAACCTTTTTTACGACATAATAAGCCTTATTTTGGTGTGGTTCAAATGCCCCACACGCCCCCCTCCAAAAGACCGACACATAAATAAGACCCAAGTCCGATTCCACCCATGCCGTTCATCAGTAACATATTGCCCAATGGCTTGACTAATTCCGACACCTTCAGGGCTCATGTTTCCTCAGGCCAATTCCAAAATGTCATTGAACGATGGAAACGTATGTTAATCCCAATGAAAGGAGTCGCCATGAAACCTAAAACCAGGCAACATTTATTGATATGGGGACTTGGTGTTCCGATCCTCATCGTATGGGGGAACACCTATGCCCAGGAAACCGGGCGGGGAAGCAACTATGCTCCGGTTGCTCTCAAGGAAGATTTCGTAGCCGTCATGGCCCGGATGAAAACAACTAAACCACAGATCATGAAACGCCAAATGGATCTTCTCAACGAACGTTATGATCTCAGCAACCATCCGGCAGAGGGGATCACCATGTCGCGTGGAAAGCCCATCCAGGAGGGTATCAGAGTAAAGCTGTCCGCCAATCTCACCTGGGAGATGTTGACTGCCATGACCCCGGCAGAGATTCGTGAAAAAAACTCATTTCCTCTTGGATTCTTCCCCCTTCCCCACCCCCATCATGCAGAGGGCGGAATGGTCTTTCCCCAATTCCACATCGACGAGATCAAAAGACAGGAAGGTCGGGATCTGACCCGTTTTGACTTGGACTTCGATTTACCCGACCACTTTCTTCCGGAATCCCCCCCCGCTGTCTATTTGACCACCCGTACCGACCTGGGAGATGTCTCCCAGGGTAAGGTTATCACCATTGAAAACTACTATGCCCTTTTCAACGGCACGTTGAATCCCAAACAATTGGAAGGATTGCGTTTGTTGGTGACACCATTTCCCCAGCAGCAGTTCAATCAAACCGAAGACCGTCGTTCCGAGAAACCTCATCGCGGAGTCACTTGCTTTGACTGTCACGTAAACGGTCACACCAACGCCACCACCCATTTGGTCGGAGACATCCGTCCCCAGGAATTCCGCCACCGCCTGGACACCCCGCCTCTGCGCGGGGCCAATATCCAAAGGCTCTTCGGTTCACAGTGAGCCCTGAAGAGCGTGGAGGACTTCACCGAATTCGAACAGCGGGCCGCCTATTTTGACGGCGACCCGGTCATCGCGACTAAAAAAGGTATCAATATCCTGGACCGGGGCCATCAGGTCCACGCCATGGCCGAGTTTATCGCACTGCTAGACTTTCCGCCCGCACCGAAACTGAAAATCAATGGTAAACTCGATCCCCAAAAGGCCACAGAGGCCGAAATGCGGGGCCAAATCCTGTTTTTCGGCAAGGCCGATTGTGCTTCCTGTCACCCGGCCCCCTACTACACAGACAATCTCATGCACAACCTGAAAACTGAACGATTCTATGAACCACGATTGATCAATGGCCGCATGGCTTCCGCCGATGGTCCCATCAAGACCTTTCCCCTGCGTGGTATCAAAGAATCACCGACTTACTTACATGATGGCAGATTGCTGACCTTGGAGGATACCGTGGAGTTCTTTAACCTGATCCTGGAACTCAAACTCACGACCCAGGAAAAAAAGGACCTGGTTGCCTTTATGAGGCAGCTATAATTGACAACATCTTACGGCTTAATACAGAAAAGGAGATTGATTATGAAACGCACAACGTACATGATGGTTGCAGGTGCTGTAGTGATCTTCGTGGCTTACATGACCTGGGCACAACCGGATCGAGGACGAGGCATGGGCGGCATGATGAGGCAGGACCGAGACCGACACGAGCCTTGCTGTATGCACGGTCCCATGATGGCAGGCATGACCCAGAAAGCCCTGGCGTCAACGTCCGATGGGGGCGTATTTGTTTTATGCGGTAACAAACTCATGAAATTCGACGCCGAATTGAAACTCGGCAAGCAAATTGAAGTCCCCATGGACGAACAGGCCATGTGTCAAAAGATGGAACAGATGATGTCGAAGTGTCCCATGTGTAATGCACCCCAAGACACCATGGGACGTGGTCCTCACCAGAACAACACCGACGACGGCATGACGATGCAACCGAACGACTCCGACTAACCCAATTCAACAGGAAGCCTTGACCATGAAGACAAACAGACCGACTTCGGAACAACTCCTAAAGATGGACGCGTATTGGCGGGCCGCCAACTATCTGTCCGTGGGTCAGATCTATCTCTTCGACAACCCCCTGCTCAAGCAGCCGCTTGCCGCCGAGCATATCAAGCCACGTCTGCTCGGACATTGGGGCACCACACCGGGATTGAATTTCATATACGTCCACTTGAATCGTGTGATCAAGGAACATGACCTGAACATGATCTATATCACCGGCCCCGGGCACGGCGGACCGGGGCTGGTCGCCCATGCCTACCTGGAAGGGACCTACAGCGAGGTCTACCCCAATATCTCACAGGACGAATCCGGAATGAAGCGGTTATTCAAACAATTCTCATTTCCCGGCGGTATCCCCAGCCATGTAGCTCCTGAGACGCCGGGGTCCATCCACGAAGGCGGCGAACTGGGATACGCCCTGTCCCACGCCTTCGGTGCGGTCTTTGACAATCCAGATTTAATTGCCACCTGTGTGGTCGGTGACGGCGAAGCGGAAACCGGTCCGCTTGCCACCAGTTGGCATTCCAACAAGTTCCTCAATCCCGTCCACGATGGAACGGTCCTGCCCATCCTTCACTTGAACGGCTACAAGATCGCCGGTCCCACGGTCTTGGCTCGTATCCCTCACGACGAATTGGAATCCCTCTTTCAGGGCTACGGCTACCAACCCTATTGGGTCGAGGGTGACGATGCCATGAAGATGCACCAACTCATGGCCGCCACACTGGACAAAACCATCGCCGAGATCCGGCAGATCCAGACCGAGGCCCGCTCCCGGGGATTCAAGTCACGTCCTCGTTGGCCCATGATCATCCTGCGTTCTCCCAAGGGCTGGACCGGTCCTCAAACCGTGGACGGCAAGACCTCGACCGGGACCTTCCGTTCCCACCAGGTCCCCATGGGCCAGATGAACCGGCCCGAGCACATCCAACTTTTGCAACAATGGATGCAAAGCTATCGTCCGCAAGAACTCTTCGACGACCAAGGAACGTTAAAAACCGAACTGGCCGCCTTGGCACCCCAAGGATGCAAACGCATGAGTGCCAATCCCCATGCCAACGGCGGGCTGCTGCTGCAAGACCTGCGTCTGCCCGACTTCCGTGATTACGCCGTCGAGGTGCAAACACCGGGCGTGTCCCTGGCCGAAGGCACACGCATCCAGGGGCAGTTGATCCGGGATGTCGTCAAGCTAAACCCAAACAATTTCCGTATCTTCAGCCCGGACGAAACCGCCTCGAATCGCTGGGGTGCGGTCTTCGAGGTCACCCAACGCTGTTCTACCGCGGAGATCCTGCCGGAAGACGATCACGTCTCACCCGACGGCCGAGTCATGGAGATGCTCAGCGAACATCAATGCGAGGGTTGGCTCGAAGGTTATCTGCTGACCGGACGACACGGTTTCTTTTCCTGTTACGAAGCCTTTATCCACATCGTCGATTCCATGTTCAACCAGCACGCCAAATGGCTCAAGGTCACCCAACAGATCCCCTGGCGTCGCCCCATCGCCTCGCTCAACTACCTGCTCTCGTCCCTGGTATGGCGTCAGGACCACAACGGCTTCAGCCACCAGGACCCCGGGTTCATGGATCACGTGGTCAATAAGAAAGCCGGCATCATCCGGGTCTACCTGCCGCCCGATGCCAACACCCTGCTGTCGGTCACGGATCACTGTCTGCGCAGTCGCGATTACGTCAACGTCATCGTCGCGGGCAAGCAACCGGCCTTGCAGTGGCTGGACATGGATGCCGCCATCAAGCACTGCACCGCCGGTCTCGGGATCTGGGAATGGGCCAGCAACGACAAAGGCGGCGACCCCGACGTCGTCATGGCCTGCGCCGGTGACGTGGCTACCCAGGAGGCCCTGGCCGCAGTTGAGATCCTCGGCCAACACTTCCCCGATCTCAAAATCCGTTTCATCAACATCGTGGATTTAATGACCCTGCAACCCAAGAGCGAACACCCGCACGGACTCAGTGACAAGGACTTCGACACCCTCTTCACCCGGGACAAGCCCATCATCTTCGCCTTTCACGGCTACCCGTGGCTGATCCACCGCCTGACCTATCGCCGCACCAACCACAAGAGCCTGCATGTCCGTGGATACAAGGAAGAGGGAACAACCACCACGCCCTTCGACATGGTGGTCCTCAACGACCTCGACCGTTACCACCTCGCCGCCGACGTCATCGACCGCGTCCCCAGCCTGGGATCGCGGGCCGCCTACGCCAGGCAGTTCCTGCGGGACAAACTCATCGAACACAAGACCTACATCCAACAACACGGCCAGGACCTGCCGGAGATCCGCCAGTGGACCTGGGGACAAGAGTCAAACGCATAACAGACGTCACCTCCGTGACAGAAAGGTTATTCCATGAAAGGTAATGACAGAATCATCGCAGCACTGAACCAACGCCTGGCCGATGAGTTGACCGCCATCAATCAATACATCGTCCATGCCGAGATGTCCGAGAACTGGGGCTACGGTCGCCTGCACGACATATTCAAAAAACGCGCCATCGACGAGATGAAACACGCCGAACGACTGATCGCCCGCATTCTCTTTTTAGAGGGCACCCCCCAGGTCAGTGAACTCAACACAATCGACATCGGCGAAGACGTGCACCAACAACACAAGAACGACCAAAAGGCCGAAGAAATCGCCATCCAGGATTACAACGAAAACATCCAACTGGCTGTCGAATGCAACGATAACGGCACGCGTGAACTACTGGAATCCATCCTGCGTGACGAAGAAGTCCATATCGATTGGATCGAGACGCAACTGGATCAGATCAAGCAAATCGGCATTCAAAACTACCTGGTCGAACAGATGGAATCCTAAGGAGCTCAATCATGCATTTCACTCCCTCACATTCAAAAAACACGGCATTGATCGTGTTGGCCATTCTCGGAACCGCCGCAATGGGACAGCCCTATCAACAGTTTGTCCTGCCCTATACCCAAAATGCATTGGAGCCGTACCTGTCGGCGCGGACCGTCGACTTCCATTACAACAAACATCACCGAGGTTATATCGACAAACTCAACCAATTGATCGCCGGCACACCCTGGGCCGGACAGCCGCTCGAGCGTATCATCCGGGACAGTCAGGGACAACCGGACAAGTCCGCCATCTTCAACAACGCCGCCCAGGTCTGGAACCACCGCTTCTTCTGGCGTTGTATGACCCCGGACGGAGGAGGACTGCCCTCCGACCGCATGTTAGGCATGATCGAGAACTCTTTCGGCAGTATGGCCCAGTTTAAGGAAACCTTTCTCAACACGGCCCTGGCCCAGTTCGGCAGCGGCTGGGTCTGGCTCATCCAGGATGGTGACAAACTGAAAATCATCCGCACCGCCAACGCCGATACTCCCATCGCCTACGGCCAGATCCCCATCCTGACCTGCGACGTCTGGGAACACGCCTACTACCTGGACTATCAGAATCGCCGCAAAGACTTCGTTCAGGCCTTCCTGGACCACCTGGTCAACTGGGACTTCGCCATGACGCAGTTGCAGTGATTGGAATGCCATCAAAAATTGAAAAAAGTTCTCTCGCAAAGCCGCAAGGACCGCAAAGGAAAGACCGGGATGTCATTGCAAAGGTGTCCGGCAGTACTGCCGGACGGGAATCTTCCATTGTTTTACCACCAAGTCGCCAGGACACCAAGTAGATTCGGGTCGGGGTTTAATTCCTGCAATTGAACGACCGATTATGCAAGAATTAAACCCTGACCCGGTTGAGCCGCTTCGATAAGGGATCCTTGGTTTCCGTTCTCCATCGCCAATCCGTCCTGGCTCAATCGACAAGGTGGAGATTTTACCCCAGGTCAAAAGGCCACGGTTAAACGACTCGCCTACAACCATTGGGAAATCCTAAGAGAGGACAACGATCAAGTCATCAATGTTCGTCTTAATCAACGCTTCAGAACTCTCAAACCTCCGCCCAGCAATTGATAACAACGCTCCCTCCATCATCTGCAATGAGAAGAAGCGAATTTGCAGCTGACAAGGCAGAAGTTTCAACTGGATCGGAGTCGATTCTATTACCTTAAAGCCTAACAACGAAGCCAGCTATAAATACAGCCGTTCATCGTCTAAATGATTTATTGAGATCCCTTTGTTATTCCTGGGGCAACTCCACGGGGAACGGAACCCGTACTGAACGAATGTGAAGATCTCGTTGCGGAAAGGCAATTTCTATTTTCTCTTCACGGAAGCGAGTGTCGATGGCACAATTGATTTCATGCCAAATTTGGAGATAGTCATCCATGCCCGCAATGAAAATGCGAAGTTCAAAGCTTAGGCTGCTGTCTCCAAATCCCGTGAAGATCACCAGAGACTCCGGATTCTTGAGGACCAACCGGTGCTGGGTGGCAATATCACGCAGGCACTGTTCGGCCTTTTTAATGTCTGACCCATAGGCGATACCAACTGGGAAATCCACCCGGATGATGTTGTCGGTCAAGGTCCAGTTCACCAGGTGCGTGGTGATAAATTCCTTGTTGGGAACGATCAACTCACGCTGATCCCACTTACGAATCGTGGTGGCCCGAATGCGGATACGCGTCACGGTACCGGTAATGTCCCCCACCGTCACCACGTCATCCACCCGAATGGGTTGTTCGAACAGAATGATCAAGCCCGACACGAAATTAGCGAAAATCTCCTGCAAGCCGAATCCCAACCCCACGGTCATGGCCGCAATCAACCATTGAATCTTGGACCACCCGATGCCGATCTCGGTAAACGCCAGGATAACCCCCACCACGGCCAGGATATACCGGCACAAGGTGGTTATGGCAAAACGGACCCCGCGGTCCAGAGGCAATTTTTGCAAGATGGCCATTTCCAACAATCCCGGAACATTGCGTGTCACCACGATCGTCATAATCATAATGGCCACCGTCAACACCACCGAACGCAGGCTAATGTAGATCGACTCTCCTTGCGCATTGGTTGTGGTCCAGAGATGAACGTTGTCCAAGTAGCTCAGGGCCGGCAAAACCGAACGCCAGATAAAACCGATCCCAATAATCATCAGCAGTAAACTGGCGGCGCGAACCAGTCGCTGGGTTTGTTGTGAGATGTTGATGATCACGTCTTGCGGTCTTTCCTGGGTATCCAATCCACTCTCGCCAGTTCCAGCCACATTGCTGCCCTGCTGGGTGGCCTTCTTCTGACGCTCTCGTAATAAAATACGGGTCTGGATAATGCGAATCCATTGCATAAACATGCGATGGACAAACAGACCGCAGACGATTAACGCGATGGTATAGACAAATCGCTCATAGAGATGCAAGGCCCCATAGAAGTAACCCCAAACCGCTAAGATGGCAAAGCCAAAGGGAGAAACAAAGCCCAAGGGATACCAGATATAACGCAAACGCGTCATCCAGCGATCGGGATACCGACTCAAGTAAGGTCCGAGCACTTGCCCCGACGGATTCAACAGAAATCCCAGAAAAACGGAAAACACCAGCAATTCCATTACAAACGCCAATCGGCCTAGAGAATTGGACCAATCGGGATTGACCTCCTGAACCTGCATAATCCGCACCAAAAAAACTGGAACCATCATCGCCAAAAAGAATTTTACCAGGTACGACCGTAATTGTGACAGGGCCTCAGGGCGGATATTAAAGAAAATCTGAGCCAAGCCGCCAGGGATCAATAGATGATGAAGAAAACAGGCCGTGAACAGGAGCGCAGAAACATTTTGTACGCCCAGTGCCAATGTCCGAGCAAAGAATGTAGCATCCGCTTCATGTAAACGCCAATAGGCAAAGAACCCCAAGACCGGCCAGGGAGCCGCCAGAAAAACGCTCAACCATAAGATCCGCACCGCATCGATCGGATGATAGGAAGTGACACGACTCATTTTCTGCGCCAGTTCGTTCACCATGCCATGCACCCGCCGATGCAGGACAAACAATAGCGTGACCACGAGCACCAGCAATCCATAGAGTCCGGGCCGATGTAATAAATCCTGGTAAAACCATTGAAAGATCCCTTGCCAAGACGACATGGCTGTCAACCAAATGAGGGCCTGCCCACCGGAACGCAGATCGTCCATTCGAGGGATGCCGTCACTACGAACCCAGAGGATATTCTCGTCGATAAACCGACGGGATTGATCAACGGTTTGTACCAACCGCCGCTCCCGGGCGTCCCAGTCTGCCAGATAGGTCGTGTATTCCAGGTAGAGTTCGGTGATCCGTTTGAGCATGCTACGTCGCGTCGTCAAGAGAGTCTGGATAAGAGTTCTAACCCTATTTCGTTCATTGTCATCCGTTACCGTCACCAGACGTTCAATCAAGGCCTCTTGCTGGGGCTGTATGTCGGCCAATTCATACCACTGTTGATCGTATTTCGACCAGGCCAGTTGGACTTCCGTGAGATCCTGTTGGCGGTATTTAATATTACGTCGGTTAGGATAGGTATCGGGCAGACTGTTACGCTTCGACAACAACATGACCTCCACGACCCCCGTAATCCCCTTGGTCATATCAATGCGACTGCGCAGCATGGCGAAATCCTTGTCCAACTCTGCCAATTGTTGATCCAAGATTTGAATGGCCCGTGAAGCGGCTTCAATATTGACGGCCAATTCACTCTGTTTCTGTGCCAACAAGGTATTTTCACTAGCCAACGCCTTAACCTCGGGATATGCCGCCTGTAGTGCTTGACTGGTAGCCTGAGCTTCCTGCTGGACCTGTTGTGCTTCCATCTTACGTTTCAAATTGATCTGGTTTTGCAACCACTCAACCTGTTTGTCCGCGGTTGCCGCTCGCCGACGAGCCAGGTCCCGCTGTACGGCCAACAAATCGCTGGAGGCGTCGTAATAGAGAACCTCGGTCGTACCGGCCTCCAGTCGATTCTGCTCGATACGCTGCTTGATTCGCAACAAGAGTCGTTGTGCCTGGCTCAGTTCGGAGGTATCGTCTTCCGACGGTTGCACCAAGGCTACCTCGATCTGATTCAGGGCCTCCCGTGCCTGATTCAGTTCCTCGGGAATCCGAGCGCGTCGTTCGGCCCTACGTTTGGGCTCTTCTTCCCACTCCAACACCTTATCCCTCGCCGCCTTCTGTACCAATTTGGCCTCGGTCAAGGCCTGATCCAATTGGGCCAATCCCACGTCACCCGTCAAACCGACCTGTGGTTCCTCCGTTGGTTTGGACAACAGAGTCCTCGCTTCTTCCAATTCCGTCGGCGCGTTTTGCCGACGTTGCTCATAGGACTTTTGCCGAGCACGGTACTCCGCAGCGGTCTTGCGAGCAGTAATGGCCTGATCGTAGACCTCTATCAGACGGTTCTTGAGTTCTCCAACGATTTGATCCGAGTCCACCAGTTTTTTTCTTTGCGTCTCAAGATCTTCCACCGTGGGAATATCGATGGTGGTACCGGAGGTAACAACCGACGATATCGCGGCGTTAGCATCGCCAGAGGTCACGGTATCCGTCTGCCCCGATACCGCGTTTGCCGCTAATATCAAACTGTAGACAAGCAGTACTCGCAAGCCACGGCACAAAACCATCATTCCTGATCCATCCATATAAAATTTCCCAACAAGGCTTAGATCCATTTATTCACAACACCTGTTTTTTCCTGAAGATCCAATACACCCAAATAGCTATAATCACCAGCAAAAAACAAACCATTAAGAAGGCCAGTGGATTTTCCGTTCCGGGGATACCTCCCACATTGATACCCAAGAGTCCTGTAATCAATCCCAAGGGCAGGAAAATGGTTGCTACGATGGACATCATGTAAAGGGTTTGATTCATCTGTTCCGATAGCCGAGCATTGAGTTCTTCCTGGGCAATGGCAGCCCGGTCTCGGGCGGCGTCGAGGTCTTCCACGCATCTAAACGTCCGTTCGGCACTCTCACGCAGATGTAGTCGGTCGATCTCCGAGAGCCAATCCACCCGCTCGTTCTGGAGTTTAGCGAGCAATTCCCGTTGAGGGACCAAGTAACGCCGCAATCCGATGATCATGCGTCGGGCCTGGCACAGCTCCGACCGCAAGGCAGCTCGTTCCTTGTCCAGGATCTGGTCCTCCAGGCCATCGACCGTGTCTTCGATGGTATTGACCACATCCGCCATGCGATCAGTCAACCGCTCACAAAGAAAGGTAAGAAAATCCCCCACTGACTGCGGCCCCGAGCCCTCCTGTAACTGAGTATAGATGTCATTGATAGCCGCGACACGGCGGTGCCGCATGGTGATGATACGATTGGCACTGCCCCACAGCCGCAAGGACACCATATCGTCCGGGTCCTCGCCGGGATTGCAATTGACCCCGCGTAGACAAATGAGCAAGCCCTGATCCGCTGCGATACTGCGAGGTCGAGTATCCTCCGAGGTCAAAATCTCTCCAGTCAATTCCGACAAACCGCTATACTCGACCAGCCACTCTTGGACATCGGATTCCATATAATCCACATGCAGCCAGACCAAGGATTCACTGGATTGCCACTCTTCAGAGAAATCCTCCCTAATGTCTTGAGCCCCTCCCTGGCCATCGAGGGCCATGCCATAAACGAGTCCCTTGATCTGTTTCATGGTGAATCCTTTCACATCTGACCACTGTACAATTCGACCTTTTATTGCAGTATACGTTCCAGATTATAGCATGGTACAGGCGGTCTGTTACTATAGAAATAACGATCAAAAATTGAATCAACAATGAAAGCGAAAATACGTCTGATCGGCAGTATTGCCTTGACTCTGCTGCTGTTGATTGTCATCCTGCATAACACCCAAGCCGTGGAAACACGCCCACTCTTTGTCACCCTCACCCTGCCCCACGCCCTGTTGCTATTGGCGACTCTTTGAACAGGATTCATCTGCGGCCTGGTTTTCTCGGCCACTCTCATTAAAAAGAAAGCTGCCCCCAGACAAAGCAGATAAAAGATAAGCCATTCTTGTTTCACCCCTTGCAGAGAATCAAAACAAAAGAATATCGTTGCGTTTTTGAGAGAGAAAAAGGCTTGATGAATTAATGTCTCTTGAAATAAGTACTTTGCACCCAACTCCAGTTCAGAATCAAATACACAACTGCTGCTACCGCCAGTAGAATTCCTCCTCCTTCGTGCAGCACTTCAAAGGCCTCATGAGACAGTCTGTAACCGATCACGTCCGTGACGAATTGGCTCAATACCAACGCCAGCAAGATAGGATTCACCATTTTCAAGAGATTGAGTGTATTCATGTTACTCCTTGGATTGAATCTTATCGATCCTTCACGGGGATGGCAATACCCCACTAATGACCGGGGGGCCAGAGTCTTCGGAGACTGTATGATCAAGAAACCAATCAATCAAGCCATTGACCTAGTTTTACCCTTTGCTTCTTGGTGTCTTTAAGAGAGACAACAACCGATCCCTACCCCTGCTTACAAACCTTCTTTTTGTAGGTAAATTCCCCGACATAGCACTAGCCCATCTGCCTCACAAAACAACCAGGGACCACTCGGATAGTAGGCTGTAGGGGGTAGGTTATGATGTGGGTTTTAATGGCAACTTAACCCGACAGGATGACCAGGGAGCGATACGTGAACTCCAATGGCAGACATATACCGATTTCATACAGCAATGAGGAGCAAGAACCCCACGATGAGGACAAATCCCTGCGGCAAGATCCGCTCAGTTCGGCCCAGGCCAACGATCAATCCTTGACCGGTGAGCAAGAGGATCTCCAACAACAACTAGCGGCACAGCAGGAGTCCAATCTCCGTCTGCGTGCCGATTTTGACAATTTCATCAAACGTAGTCGCAGGGATGCCGAGCAGCAGGCAGCCTTGGCGAAAGAGGCGTTCATTCTGGAACTGCTGGGCATCCTTGACAATCTCGAACGGGCCCTGACTGCGGATCCAAACGATAGCTGTGAGCCCCTGCATCGCGGTGTCGCCATCACGCTCCAGGAGGTGGGACGATTGCTGCAACGTCACGGGATCGAGCCGATGGATGATTTGCCTTTCGATCCACACCGACATGAAGCCGTGTTCGTGCAAAACGATCCAGGCCGTGAAAACGGAACGATTCTGGCCGTGCTACAGCGTGGTTACTGCCGGGGCGACAAGGTCTTTCGCCCGGCCCAGGTGATTGTCAACGATTGGAGTCGCACCCGTGGAGAGCAAGATGGCCGCTGAATTCAAGAACTATTACGACCTACTCGGGGTCAAGAAGGACGCCACGGCCGAGGAGATCAAGAAGGCCTTTCGCAATCTGGCCCGTAAATACCACCCCGACGTGGCCAAGGACAAGGTCGCGGGTGAGAAGAAATTCAAGGAGATCAACGAGGCCTACGAGGTGCTGGGCGATCCGGAGAACCGGGCCAAGTACGACCGCTTGGGTGCGGACTGGAAGCATGCCGACCGTCAATCTCCCCCACCGCCGAGTGGAACGGGCCAAGGCCCCTGGCAGGCCCAGGAGGTCCATTTCGACGGTACGGGGTTCAGTGACTTTTTCGAGCAGTATTTCAGTCGTCACGGCCATCCGGGTGGTGGATTCGGCGGGGCCTGGTCCTACGGTTCCGGGGGCCAAGAGGTCGCGTTACGCGGTCAAGACATCGAAGGTGATATCCTGGTGACCCTGGATGAGATCATGCGGGGATCGTCCCGCAGCCTCCAACTGCAACGCATCGATCCCAAGACCGGTCAAACCACGACCCAGACCCTGGAGGTCAAGATCCCCAGCGGTGTACGCGAAGGGCAACTCATCCGCCTGGCGGGCAAGGGCCAGGAAGGTTATGGTGGCGGCCAGAACGGGGATCTGTTCCTACGGGTCAAGGTGGCACAGCACCCCTACTTCCGAGTCCGCGGCAGGGATCTGTTCTACGACCTGGATCTGGCCCCCTGGGAGGCCGTATTGGGGACGACCGTTTCGATTCCGACCCTGGATGGACCGGTCTCGTTGAAGGTCCCGCCTCATGTCAGTACGGGCAAACAACTGCGTTTACGCGGCAAGGGACTGATCGGGCGTGACGGTGTACGTGGCGATCTCTATGCGGTGGTCACTCTTGAAGTCCCGATACAGATCAGTCCCGATGAGAAAAAACTTTGGGAACAGATGGCCAAGCTATCGAAATTCAATCCGAGACAATCCTCATGAAAAAGAAAAACCGTCAAGTCGAGGCAACGGCCTTTGCGTTGGAACGCTTTCAACCCAGGCCGGGTGCCCTGTACAGCCTGGATGTCACGGCCCGAGTCACGGGGACCTCCCGTCGATCTATCATGATCTACTGCAGGGCCGGACTGATCAAACCGGTGATCCAGCCCCCCTATGGGATCGTCGAGTTCACGGAAGAGGCCATCTACACTCTGCGTACCATCGAATATCTCCGCTGCGTTCACGGACTGGAGCTGAATTGGATCAAAACCCTGTTCGATTTACAACACGAGGTGGAACGCCTTCGCGCCGAGGTGCGGTTCTTGCGGAATCGATAGCATCTGAATCTTACACGAAAGAGGGTAACGATCGAGTTGTAACAATGTTAAGACCTTCGCACTGATAGCGATGCAAAGGAAACGCAATGAAAAACGACAATTACACATTGAAGGCACAAGAAGCCCTAGCCACAGCGCAACAAACAGCCATGGCCAAGGGACACACCATCCTCTCACCTCTGCACCTCCTCGACGCCCTGCTGGCCGAGGACAAGGCCGTGGCCGTGACGATCCTGCAGAAAATCGGGGCCAACACCACACGGATTCGTTCCATGGTCGAAAGTGAATTGGGACGGTTACCGGTGGGCAAGACGGATCAAATCACACCGGAGGATTCCCTGCGTAAGGTGATCCTGGACGCACATAACCAAGCCGACAAATTGGGGGACACTTATGTCAGTGTCGATCACCTACTGCTGTCATTAGCCGCGATCAAAAGCGACGCTCAAGAGATTCTCTCTGTTAACTCCATCACCCCCGAAAGTATCCAGGCGGTCCTCAAGGAGGTTCGTGGCGGGGAGA
Source organism: Sedimentisphaerales bacterium (assembly GCA_963662565.2). Lineage (GTDB taxonomy): Bacteria > Planctomycetota > Phycisphaerae > Sedimentisphaerales > Anaerobacaceae. The sequence continues at coordinate 397,954 of CAXXXG010000027.1, forward strand.
AGGTGACGAACGACAATCCGGAGGCGAGCTACCAGGCGTTGGAACGTTTCGGCATCGATATGGTCGCCATCGCCCGTCAAGGCAAGCTCGATCCCGTCATCGGTCGTGACGAGGAAATTCGACGTTGCATGCAGGTCCTCAACCGACGACGAAAAAACAATCCGGTTCTCATCGGTGAGCCCGGCACCGGCAAGACCGCCATTGTCGAGGGGATGGCCCAGCGTATCGTGGCCGGTGACGTGCCGGCCGGACTCAAGGACAAAAAGGTCATCGCCCTGGATATGGGGGCTCTCATTGCCGGGACAAAGTACCGGGGCGAGTTCGAGGACCGTTTCAAGGCCGTCTTGAAGGAAGTCACCAAAAGCGAGGGACGGATCATCCTGTTCATCGACGAATTGCATACCGTGGTGGGCGCCGGTAAGACCGAAGGCAGCATGGATGCCGGCAACCTGCTCAAACCGGCACTGGCACGCGGTGAATTGCGTTGTATCGGGGCGACAACCCTCGACGAGTACCGGAAGTATGTCGAAAAAGATGCCGCTCTGGAACGCCGCTTCCAACCGGTGATGGTCGATCCTCCTTCGGTGGAAGATACCATCGCAATCCTGCGTGGCCTCAAGGATCGGTACGATACACACCATGGAGTTCGTATCGCCGATGCGGCCCTGGTGGCGGCTGCCACGCTCTCGAATCGTTATATCACCGACCGTTTCCTGCCGGATAAGGCCATTGACCTGATCGACGAGGCCGCGTCACGCCTGCGCATCGAAAACGATTCGCTACCGGCGGAAATGGATACGTTACGTCGTCGCATCATGCAGTTGCAAATCGAACGAGAAGCCCTGAAAAAGGAAAAAGACGCGGCCAGTAAACAACGGCTTCGTGACGCGGAAAAACAACTGGCCGATCTCCAGGAAAAGGACCGTGAGTTAACTACGGTGTGGGACCAGGAAAAACTGGCCGTCGATAACGTCAAAAAGTTACGGGAAGAGATCGACCGGACACAGCGTGCCTTGGAGGAGGCCCAGCGTCGAGGTGACCTGGAGTCTGCAGCACGACTCAAATACGAAACCCTGGCGGGCCTCCAGAAACAATTGGAAAGCCAGGAAACCGCGTTAATGAACCAACAGCAATCCCTGATCCACGATGAAGTGACAGAGGAGCATATCGCGGAGGTGGTCGGGAAATGGACGGGCATCCCGGTTTCACGCCTGCTTAGCGGGGAACGCGAACGGCTCAAACAGATGGAAGCCATGATCCGAACTCGCGTCGTTGGACAGGACGAAGGCGTGAAGGCCTTGTGTAGTGCCGTCCGACGCAACCGGGCCGGTTTGGGCGATCCGCAACGTCCTATCGGGACCTTCCTCTTTCTGGGACCGACCGGTGTGGGAAAAACCGAGTTATGCAAGGCCTTGGCCGAGTTCATGTTTAACGACCCGAACGCCATGGTACGTATCGATATGAGTGAGTTTATGGAACAGCACTCGGTTGCCCGCCTCATTGGTGCCCCTCCCGGCTATATCGGCTACGAAGAAGGGGGCAGACTGACCGAAGCGGTACGGCGTAAACCCTATTCCGTCATTCTATTGGACGAAGTGGAAAAGGCCCATCACGATGTTTTCAATGTGCTCTTGCAGGTGTTCGATGATGGCCGCCTTACCGACGGACAGGGACACACGGTGGATTTCAAGAACACCGTGATCATCATGACCAGCAATATCGCCAGTGATCGTATCCTGAGAATGACAGAGGAAGCCGAATCCGACAAACGCATCGCCATACACGTCAAGGATGCGTTAAAAGAACATTTCAAGCCGGAGTTTCTCAACCGCATCGACGAGATCATCGTCTTCCATATGCTGACCAAGGAACATCTGTCAGACATCGTTGACATTCAGCTACGCTATCTCACGGAACGACTGCACGAGCAGAAATTGACGCTGGACATCACCGATGCCGCTCGGCAATTGCTCATGGAAGAAGGGTATGATCCGCATTACGGAGCCAGACCCCTGAAACGAACGATCCAACAGATGTTGGAGAATCCCCTGGCCGATGGGCTACTGGATGGTGACTTCGGTCCCGGGGATCAAGTCCGCATCGATGCCCAAGGCCATGAATTGGCACTGACCAAAAAAACAGAATCAACCGTATCCGACTGATTCATAGAGAAACCGCACTAGAGGCCGTGGCTCAATAAAGAAAGGCTATATAGTAACGCATGAAAAAGAAACGACAAAAGCGCATTGCCGTGTTGACTGGCGGAGGGGACTGTCCTGGGTTGAACGCCGTGCTACGAGCAGTCACCAAGAAGGCGATTCTGGAACACGATCTGGAGATCATTGGGATTGAGGACGGCTATGAAGGCCTGATCCACAATCGGCACCGGGATCTGGATTACAATGACGTCTCGGGGATCCTGAACCAGGGAGGAACGATTCTGGGCACCTCCAACAGTGCCAATCCCTTTCGTTATCGAATGGGCAAAGGCCAAGACGCGGATTTCGCCGACGTCTCCGCAACGGTCCTGAAAAACCTCAAGGCTCTGGAGGTCGAGTGTTTGATCTGTATCGGAGGAGACGGCACCCTGACCATTTCCAACCAACTTGCGGCCTTGGGTGTCCCCATCATCGGTGTCCCCAAGACCATCGACAACGATATTCAGGGAACGGATGTCTCCTTCGGCTTCGATTCAGCCGTAGGCGTTTGTACCCATGCCATCGACAACCTACATAGCACGGCCCAGTCCCACCACCGGGTGATGATCGTGGAGGTCATGGGACGCACCGCCGGTTGGATCGCCCTGCACAGCGGATTGGCCGGAGGTGGTGACGTGATCCTGATACCGGAACGACCTTACGATCTCGACCCTATCCTCGAAGTGCTCAAGGCCCGGCATCGTAAGGGACGACGGTTCAGCATTGTGGTCGTGGCTGAAGGAGCCAAGCCCTTGGGGGGCGAGGTCGTGCTACGAACCCAAGGCGATGGTGGAACGGCATCCGAACGGCTTGGGGGTATCGGTTATGCCCTGGGCCGCCAGATCGAACAGGCATCCGACCTGGAAACCCGCGTGGTGGTTCTAGGACATCTCCAACGGAGCGGTTCTCCCTCCTCATTCGATCGCATTCTGGGTACACGGCTGGGTGCAGCCGCGATTGACATGGCCATAGAAAAACGATTCGGTGTCATGGTGGGCGTCAAAGGGAATCGACTCTGTTACACCCCGTTAAAAACTATCGCCAAGGGTCCGCGACACGTCCCCACCAACCATTCACTCATCGCCGTGGCCCAATCCGTAGGCACCTGCTTAGGGGAAAGATAAATGACACTCCACTTAAAACCTAAAACGAGAAGGAATTACCGTGAAAAAACTCACTGAGATCGTCGATGCCGTTAAAGACTATCCCGTCAAGCGCGTGGCTGTCGCTGCGGCTGCGGATTCGACGGTTATCGAGGCCATCAAGATGGCGATTGAGGACAATGTTGCCACCGCCATTTTGGTGGGTGACGAGAAGGTTATTCGATCATGTGCGGAACAGGCGGGACTCATTCTCAACAATCAAGATATTGTCCATGAGCCAGCCCCGGAAAAAGCGGCCTTGCGTGCCGCTCAACTAGTCAGTTCCGGACAAGCGGACGTCTTGATGAAGGGCCATATCCATACGGATGACTTTCTACGCGCCGTACTCGACCGGGAGGTGGGACTGCGAAGTGGTTATCGTATGAGCCATGTTTTTGCCTGTGAAATTCCCAATTTTGACCGCCTGATCATGATCACCGACACCGCCATGAATATCGCTCCCGATCTTGAGGCCAAGGCGGAGATCATCCTGAACGCTGACTATTTCTGTCAGGTGATCGGTATCTCACGACCCCGCGTAGCCTGTCTGGCGGCCGTGGAGTTACTCAATCCCAAGATGCCCGCTACCGTGGAGGCGACCTGCCTGGCCAAGATGGCGGATCGCAACCAATATACACCGGCCTGTATAGTAGACGGTCCTTTTGCCTTTGATAATGCCATTTCACTGGCCGCGGCACAACACAAACGAATCAGTGGTCCCGTAGCCGGACAGGCCGATGTACTGCTGGTTCCTGATATCGAAGCCGGTAATATCCTGGTGAAATCTTTTGTATACGCCGCTCAAGCCAAGGTCGCTGGTGTGGTCATCGGTGCCAAGGTGCCAGTTGTCCTCACCTCACGGGCAGACTCAGCAGAAAGCAAGTTCTTCTCCATTGCCGCAGCCGTCTTAACCAGTGGCGTCGAACGGTCCTTACGTCTGAAAATTGGGAAGGTGCATTACTGATGTAGGGGAACTCCTGAAAGTAAAAAGTGCATGCTTGACAGCGATACAATCTTCCGCAGTAAGTTCTTTTTTCCCTGAACCGGTTCCCTTCAAGCGGCCTGTGACAACGTGGCCAGCCATTGGCCCATACCGTCCAACACCATTTGCACTCCCATGGTCATGACGATCAGGCCGGTAATGCGAATCACGGCACCAAGAATGTTGAACTTGATTAGGACCCGTCCAATGATCTGAGAAAAGAGCATGATCACGGCGTTGATCCCCAGGGCCAGAAATATGGCACAGAGCGGAATCCATAGACCCAAGCGTGCGGCCAGGGCTAGGGACGCAGCAATGGTGGCCGGACCGGCGATCATGGGGCAGGCCAATGGGACAATGGCCAAATCCGCAAAACGGGCGTGGGTGTCTTTTTCAAAGAACAAACCTTTACGCAAAGCATTAAAACCGGTTATCAACAACACGGCCCCACCGGCAATACGCAAGGCATAGAGTTCTACGTGAAAGATATCCCGTAGAATGATCTGCCCGAAGAACATAACCCCTAACAAAATGCCCGCTGCCACCAGCGTCGATTTCAGGACCACACCCCGTAGATCCTGCAACTCCTCCGAGGACGTGGCAGACAGGACCGCGACCTTGCTGACGGGATTGAGCAAGGCCAGAATGTAGAGCAAATTAACCAAAATCTGATTGAGCGTATCCATACTTAACCTCACCTGACGTTTACACAGATCCTTACCGCCAAATAAAGTAGATTAATACTCGCGAGACACTTATGCAAGCTTAGCTTTTTCATTGAGTGGCCGCAACTTCCCCTTTAAAATGCCCAACACTCTCAGTTAGGATTCGATGGACTCAAAAGATGGCACAACCCGTTAATACCCATAATCAATCCCCGACACTAGTGACTCGGGTAATCCCACCACTATTTGCCGTAATCATCCTACTGACGGGAACGATCATGCTCTTTACCGGGGTACTACCCGGCGCTGCCGGACGTATGACCTGGCTCAGGCAAAACCTCCCCCTATCGACAATCGAACTGTCTCAATTTTTAAGCAGCTTGATCGGTGCGGGCCTCTTGATTCTCTCGCGGGGACTCCAACGCCGGCTGGACGCCGCCTATCATTTAACGGTTGGACTGCTGGCCTGCGGGGCTTTGGTCTCCCTGACCAAAGGATTGAATGTCGAAGAGGCCGTGATCCAAGGTTTGATGCTACTGGCCTTGATTCCCAGCAAAAAACAATTTTACCGCAAGGCCTCCTTGTTGGACGGCAGCATGTCACCGGCCTGGATGATCTGGGTTTGCCTTGTTCTTATGACATCGATTTGGTTGGGTAGTTTTATGCATCGGCATACCGCCTACCGAGACATGTCGTGGTGGCAATTTGCCTGGCATGAGGATGCCCCACGTATGTTACGTACATCTGTAGGGGCTGTCGTTCTATTACTCTGTTACGGCCTGCTTAGATTGTTGCGTGGAAAGGTTCCCCCGTTAAACCCACCCACTCGTTCAGAGATCGATCAGGTAACGGACCTGATTAAAACCACATCTCGATCCAATGCCCACCTGGCCCTTTTGGGTGACAAGCGTTTTATGTTCAATGCCGCACAAGACACCTTCATCATGTATGCCATTGAAGGTCGTAGTTGGATTGCACTGGGCGATCCCGTTGGCCCGCAGGAAAATTGGAATGGACTGCTCTGGGATTTCTGCGAACTATGTGATCGCTATGACGACCGGCCTGCATTTTATCAGGTTCCCGAGGAGTCTATAGATGAATACCGCCGTTTAGGCATGAAAGCCATCAAGCTGGGAGAAGAGGCCTACGTCGATCTCAAATCCTTCAGCCTGGAAGGCAGCGACCGTAAAGACCTGCGCTATGCCCGCAGAAAGCTCACCAAGTCCGGGTATGGCTTCGAGGTCGTGCCCGCCCCCCAATCCAGTGATTTCATGACTCAACTGGGAACTATCTCGAACGCCTGGCTGGATGAAAAACACGCCCGCGAGAAGCGATTTTCCCTGGGGTACTTCCAGAGCGACTATATCAGCCAATGCCCCATAGCCGTGGTTCGACACGAAAACAGGATCATCGCCTTTACCAACCTCTGGACCAGAGCACAACATGAGGAACTGGGCGCCGACCTCATGCGGTATTTCCCGGAGGATAGTCCCAACGAAATCATGGACTACCTCTTTACGGAACTACTGCTCTGGGGGCAGGCCCAGGGATACCGCTGGTTTGACTTCGGCATGGCCCCCCTCTCCGGTTTGCACAATCGGCACCTGGCTCCCTTCTGGTCCCTGGCAGGAGCTTTTGTATTTCGTATAGGCGAACACTTTTATAATTTCCAGGGCCTGCGGGCCTACAAGGACAAATTCAAGCCTGTTTGGCGTCCCAAATATCTCATCTATCCCAGCGGCTGTACCCTGCCCCGCGTCCTTTCCGACCTGGTATCACTGATCTCGGGTGGACTAAAAGGGACACTAATGAAGTGAAGCTGATTTGATATCACTTTTTCACTGCAGCATTCGGTGCATGGCGAACACGAAAAAAAAACGAGCCGCGATCATGTTGGCGGTCGCGGCTCTTCAGTCTAGCATACGTCACATCACCTAAAATTTTATCCCCCATATAGGTCCAGCCACTCATTGATCAGCAAAAACAGGTCATCGATATCGATGACACCATCATGATCCCGATCCGTAAAGATGCTGCCCGTTTCCAAAGTACGACTGGCAAAGGCGGTGGCTCCATAGGCCCCCATGTTGACCCGTCCGCCGTAGGGCCGCCCACCCGTTTCGGATTCCCCACTGGCGTCGTCCGCAGGATCACCCGCGTCGATACAGGGGCTGCTTTGGGAATCGGCCAGCCAGACATTTTGCTCGGGCCAGTAACGTCCTCGTTCACTGGCCAGGTGGTAATCGCCGTCAGCAGCATAGGGCATCAATGGATCTGTATTCAGATTGCCGGTTCCCCAGGTGAGTTGACCACTGGTACGGGTTAGAATCTTGGTCGTGCTGCCGGTGACATCCGTATAATTCACTGTGGCTCGGCCCGAATTTTCTACGGTCATCTCAGCCCCTCCCTGGGGGGCGGTGTTTCCCCAGAAAATGCCATTCTTAACGGTGACGCGGTTATAGTTGATCAGCATCCCCCCACCGTAGGTCCCGGCACTGTTATTGGCCACGGTGCAATGAGTCAAGGTCGGCTGGGCGTTATTGCTCTCGCAACGTAATCCACCACCGGTCCCGGTGGCGGTATTGTCGGCAACCACACAATTCACCAGTTGAGCTCCACAGTTGTTCAAGTACACGCCACCACCATTAGTGGCACTATTATTGACGATGCTGCATCTCGATACCCGGACCGCTCCGGATTGACGGGCGCAGAAGCCACCACCGTAGGTCGCGGTGCAATCAGAAATCATACAATTGCGGATTATGGGGGCACTGCCCAGGCAATAGATCCCACCTCCGTAAGTGGCCTTACCATTGAAAATGGTGAAGCCGTCCAGGACTGAGGTCTCGGTCTCGCCACTATGGAAATAAACGCCCTGGGTCGTCTTTTGACAATCAATGACCGTTGTTTCCGCTCCATTTTGCGACTTCACCGTGATGGCCTTGCCGCCATAATCCAGAGACACATTGCCGGATCCGGCATAAAGGCCGTCGGCGACGATAACGGTGTCGCCATTATTACAGGCCGTGATCCCCCGTTGAATGGTGGCAAACGCCGTTGTTGGAGCCAATCCATTGTTGCTATTGGAACCGGTAGTCGCATTGACATAATAGGTGCGTTTTACGTTACAGAGGCTGCTGTTGTCGGTCCAAGTCGGATCAGAGGAGTCCACCGAGGTGGAGGCACCTAGGGTTCCGTGGTTACCGTAAATCGACAGATCTGTAGCGATTTGCCCTTGGCCGTTATTAAGGCGCCAATAGCCCTTCAAACCTGTGTCAGAACCCGTAGGAATTGAAAGCATAGCCACTGCCACTTCCTGTGACAATAGACCCCGATCGTAAAAACGAACCTCGTCAAGAGAGCCTTTAAAGGTATAGCCGCTATAATTACCATAAAGTCGACCGATGGTACCTGTTTGACCGCTGTCTACCGTGGTCAAGCCAGTGCCCAAGGAACTCTCCAGGCTGCCGTCCACGTACAAATAGGCCACCCCGTTTCTTAGCACACCGGCAACATGATACCATTGCGAATCATCGTAGGTCCGAGTGGATTCCAGGACGCGTACCACGGAACCATTGCCCAACCAGAAACTGAATTTGTTATTACTATTTCGCAAAAGACCATATCCCTGGGGATAGATCAACTTACCGGTAATCCCCATCAACCGGCCGGAGGTGCTGGCGTTCATCTTGACCCAGGCCATCAACGTCAAATCCCCGGATAGACGTATAGACGAATTAGTGCCCAGGCTCACAAAATCGTTGGCCCCGTCAAACGTCAAACAGGAACCGCCCGCCACGTTGCAGTACAGCGTATCTGTTGAAGCTACCCCCAGGCCACTCGTTATGGCCAGTAAGAGTCCACACATCAACTTCATTCTCGCAGCTTTCATGGAACGTTCCTTTCATACACACTCGAACCAGACTCTATCAAATTTAAACCGCCACAATTCGTAACAAGGGTTCATCACCCGTTGCCTCCTCAATGGACGGACGGAAATCAACACCAACAGACAGATACTGTTAGACATCTTAAGATTTTAACTGCCCTGCATGCGACCGCTATCGGCATTTGCTCCTGTTTTTGTGTCCGCGGTTCTAGAAGCTTGATGTAGGGTTATACCCTTACAATGAACCGACAGATCTCCCCCCTATATTCCCTGACAAAAAAATGCGAGTCCCCCCTGATGGCGTCATCTCTAAATGGCCTTATGATGGCATCAATTGTTGTTTTAGGACACTTAAAAAACCAAAGGGCAACTCTAAATTGATTAAGGAGAACAAAAATGTTTCATAGAAACACACTAATTACCCTGGGTGTCGTGATTGTGTTGTTATCCTGCATGCTCTGGGCTCAACCGGAAAAACAAGATCCCAAAGGGCCAAAAGATAAAAAACGTATGGGTGAACCGAATGAGAAGAAAATGATGGTCGAAGAGCACCTCAAGAACAAGCTCGACGCTACCGATGAGGAATGGGAAACCCTTGGGCCACTCGTCATGAAGATCCATACATCGCAGGAGCAACTTGCCGGCCGCGTAGACAAGAAGGCTGAAGCCGAGGCTAAAACAAACTACTTAAAGGCCTTGGCCGATCTAAACACCACCCTCGACGATCCCGAGGCAGATCCCGAGACGATCGAAGAGAAAATAGAAGCCCTGCGCACGGAAAAGATGATCGTCAAAAAGGAATTGCAATCCACTCAAAAAGAACTTCTGAAACACCTGTCAGTTTACCAGGAAGCCGAAGCCCTGATCATGGGGTTGGTGGATTAAGATCTCAAAGGTTAAGCACTGCGCCTCACTCTACCACTGAACACTAAAGCCCCGGGAAGCAATCATGGTTGTTACCCGGGGCTTTTTGTTCTCAAATTGAAGCCACTGGTTTTAAAACAAGTTTAGCGATGACCGACCTAACCGAAAATTATGATCCCTTGTCAGTCAATCCCCCGACATCGAGAACAGGGGCGACACCGATAGCGTCGATTGCAGTCCAGAGTACCATAGCCAAGATAGTATTTTTATACAAAGGAATACACACCTTATGCAAACAAACACAAAACCATCAGAACCCATGATGCTGACCGTGGCCCACCGGCAACGGTTGACTCCCAACGTCGTTTCGATAACCTTGGAGGGACCGTTGAGCCCTACTATGAAGGCCAGGCGAGCCGGTCAGTTTCTCAGCCTCCAAACGCCCCTGAAGGAGACGTGGTCAGCCCCACATCCCTACACGATCAGCAGTCCTCCGCAAAGGGAAGAACTGGAGCTGACCGTCAAGGCCTTTGGGACCATCAGTACACAACTCCAGTCTCTACCGGTCGGAACAACCGTGGCCGTTCAAGGCCCTTACGGCTCCTTCTGCAAAAACATCGAGAAGCAACGTTCGATCCTGATGATTGCCGGCGGGATTGGCATCACGCCTTTTTTAAGCGTTCTACGTCACCTACGCCGCAACGGGTACGATGGTGATATCGTCCTGTTCTGGGGTTGTGAGACCTGGCAGGATTTCTTTGCCCTGGATCGACTTAGAGATCTCACCGGTCCCCTGTCACTCTGGGTGGTTCTGGTCTGCCCGCTACCGATCGATCAGACGATCGACACCTCGGATCGCCTGGTTTTCTTAAACCAGGGTCATCTTTGTTATGAAACCCTGCAAACCTACAGCGATGTCACGGGCTCGAAGGTCTACTTATGCGGTTCCTATCCCATGCGAACCTATGTCATGCAACAATTGCAGACGCGTGATATTCAAACATCCACCATTGAAATCGAGCAATTCGGCGTCTTTCAGTTCTCGTCGCAGGGACCCTGTTCCAGCGATCCGATCTCAGCAGAAACACCCTAGGAAGGAAATCCATTCATGTATCTCAGTCAAGCACAACTCAATGAATTATGCGATTTTCAAACCGATCATGCAGCTATCAGTCTGTATGTCTACTCCTCTCCTCAAGAGAATCGCGATCATTTCCATCAAAGGCTTAATCGGTTAGCCGAAACCGTGCAGGACAAGACCAAGCAGTTTGAAGGGCCAATCAGTCGTTGGATGTCCAAAGGACTCCATCTCGATCGATTACACGATGCCCTGCTGGAGGTTTTTGTGGAAGAAAAAGGCCAGACCTGTTGTGTCTTTATCGCGGATGATTTTTTTGTCGTGGTCGATCTTCCCCTTCGTTTCAGCGAATTCATTACAGTCGACTATCAGTTTTTTGTCAAACCCCTCATGGGATTGATCGCTCAATTCGAACGGTTTGCAGTGTTGATCTGTGATGGTAACCGAGCCCGTCTGTTCGGGATCCATCTAAATGAAATCGAAGAGCAGACCGAGATCTTTGCAGACAATGACCTGCCGGAGGTCAACAAGATCATGCCCGCCTGGGAGTGTCTCAGGTCAGGCGTTACCAACCAACGCCTGCATGATCCGCTCCAGCGACACCTCAAAAATACCACGGACCGACTGAAGGACTGCTTCACTGCTCTGGGATTCAACCAATTAATCCTCGGAATCCCCCAGGACCTCCACCCCCTCCTGCGTCATCATCTGTCAACAGAGCTGGAAGATCGGCTCATCGCAACAATCGACTCCGACACCACCAACAATACCTCGGTGATCTATCATCAAATCAAGTCGATTCTCCGGGAACATAGACACCGACGTGAAAGCCGAATACTCATCCTTCTCCGGGAAGCCCGAGAACAAAACCAGGCGATCTTAGGCGTACCGTCAGTCACCCAAGCCCTAATGGCCGGTCAGGTTCGACAACTCATCCTCAAGCCGATCAGTCAAAATGAGGGTTGGCTCTGCCCGCAAGGCCATCTCCTGGGCGGTTCCTTCTCCGCGGACGACATCTGTCCCCAGTGTCAACAGAACCTGGAGCCCGTTCAAGATCTGGATGAATTACTGCTGGTGGAGGCCCTGTCCCAAAACACAGACGTTTTCCACATCCTCCACAACAACGACCAATGGGAAGACCAAAACATCGGTGCCTTCCTGCGTATTCCCAACCCATCCAAGCCAAAATCGCATCATGGTTCAGTGTTCCCCACGGAACGATAAGGGGTCTTTTGATTGACTGCCGTGCAAATTCTTAAATTGTTCTTAGGCCTGGGCCTGCTGGTCAAGGGTGCGGACTGGTTGGTCGGTGGTGCCAGTGCCCTGGGACGACGTCTGGGGCTTTCCGAGTTGGTCATCGGGCTGACCGTGGTGGCCTTTGGCACCTCGTTGCCCGAGCTGGTGGTCAGCGTCACAGCCGCAATAACCGGCCAAACCGATCTCGCCGTGGGCAACATCCTGGGCAGCAACATCGCCAATATCCTGTTGATTCTGGGGGTGTCGGCGGCAGTATTCCCGCTGGTCGTAACCAAGGGAACGATCTGGAAAGAGATCCCTTTCAGCCTGCTGGCCGTATTGGTCCTGGGGGTGGTGGGTAATGATGCCCTGATCGACGCCGCACCGTCCGCCCAACTATCACGGATTGACGGTCTGATCCTCCTGGGCTTTTTTATCATCTTCCTGTACTACACAGCAAGTATCGCTCACGACCTGTCACCTGACGAACTGAATCCCACACCGGGACCAGTGCCTTCCGTGGCCCGATCGCTGACATTCATCGTACTCGGTCTGACCCTGCTACTGTGGGGCGGTCGCTGGACCGTAAACGGTGCTGTCTATCTGGCCCAAGCGTTGGGGGTCAGCCAGTCCTTGATCGGCCTGACCGTGGTGGCCGTGGGCACGTCCCTGCCGGAACTGGTCACCTCCGTCATAGCAGCATATAAGGGGAAACCCGACATTGCCGTGGGTAACGTGGTCGGCTCCAACATCTTCAATATCCTCATGATCCTGGGCGTAACCTCCTGCATCACCCCGATCCCCCTGTCACTCCGGAATAATATCGACATCGGGGTCGTTATTGCCGCCACCCTTATCCTCTTCGTCACCATGTTCACGGGCAAACGCCGCGTCATCGATCGCTGGGAGGGTTGGATTATGTTGGTTATATACACCGGATATCTCGTCACCCAGATCCACATCGGTTGACAGAACTGAACTTAGCCCATTATTATTCTTTCTCGTCCGTTCGCTACCTCTCACTCAAGTCGCAAAAGTTTCGAATTGACGATCAAATGGGTTTGTTTTTAAGCTGGGATTCAAAGGATTTACAGGATAAAGCTTTTCGATGTGTCAGCGACCAGTCTTTAGCCAAGTCGAAAGGATTAGCGTTGTTTTTTTACATGGAGGACATGAAGACTGATGTACCGTCTGATACGGATTCATTATCACATGATTAATCTGACGGTGATCACCCCATCCGTGTAAATATTAATCGGATGGAAGATGTGCCCCCAGTTCCACCTGTTCCAGTTGTTCTCCTCTCAACTGTTCCCAGGTAGTTTGTTTACTGCCACAGATTTCACTATTCTTTTACTCTTTTTGGTAAAACGTGTTATCCCAAGAGCTTTTTTTACCTTCAACATTTTAAGTATCTTGACAAATCTCATTAACCTACAAATACGAAATATGCGAAAATATGGAATCACAAGGAGGACATCAAACCATTTTTTCTTAATGAACGTCTTGAAGTTCTCTTCGTTCTTGCAGAGTAGAATCAAATCCAAGATAAAAACTGGAAGTAAGCAAAGAATAGCTAAAGCACAATGCTCTCTAATATCTTCATCCTTATTAATCGTTCCACAAACAAAAAGAACTAGCCACACAGCCGTGATGACGTCAACAAAAGTTACCCAAACCTTCTTTCTCATGAATTGCATTGAACCTTACCTATTATGGATAAACACATATCTATCCCACGTAAGTAACATATTCAGCTATCAATTTCTGTATCGAATGTCACCTAGTGTTGCAACGATGGCGTTCATACCATTGATATGCTTTTGACTCTTTCTGTAGATTTCCGCCTGTCGCCGTTCGGTGACGACTGCATCAACATATGGTGCCGCACTTGAAATGTATACATCAGTCGCCTCTTGATTATCCAAATTCCACGACGGATCAAAAACTCGGAAGTACTGACTGTAAAGTATTGCCTGTAACGACGGCAAGGTCTGCAAAACTGAAACATCCTTATCCTGTATCGAAGCTTCTACAAACTCTGGATGCATCAAGCATAGAGTATCAATGCAGGCATCATGCACAAAACGCTTAGCGTCACGTATATTGGGTACTGAACTATAAGCAATGAAATTTTTCTTGTTACGCACCCAGGCATTCAGAACATCTTGATCGCATTTTCGCCACTCTTGTTCAATTCTATTAATTGCGACACATTTAAACAGACGATCAAGAAACTCACCTAGATCATAGGATGAATCCTGGCCCAAAGGAGTAAATGCATGTAAAAGGACATCCAAGACAGATGCACGCCCCTTCGAGGCAATCTCGACCTCAAGAATCTGCGGCAAAGGTTTTGTTATAAATGACGGATAAACCTTAAAAAAGGCAAGAAACTTGCGATACACGTCAGGGTGTCGCCGAATTTCGATTAAGTTGTAAACTGTAAAACAAGGCACGTACTCACTCAGAAAAAAACGTTCAATATATCCACGCCCCTCATTAGTTGGACGTTTTACGATTTCACTCAAGGCGTTAGTGTCAAGCAGGCAAAGCTTGTATTTGCTTCCGTTTGGTAAGGTTATTGGCAAAACAACATCTCCCAGAAGGATCCGGCACTTACAATTTCTCAATTATCAGTTCTTTATCACTAACTGCTAATTTGATGTCCGACCCACAGTTGTTCGCACAGTTGTTCGATGTTCTAGAGTATTATTCATCTGAAAATGGATGAGTTGCATGATCCCATACCGAGGATAGATTCCCCAGTTCTTTGAGTTCGTCGGAATTGACTACCCAGCGAGACAGTGTTGGCTGTCTCATGTGCCGCCGACTCCAATTATAATCAAGCGGCCCATGGTACACCTCGTATCTTGCGACATTTTGATCCTTACGTGTCCATTCCAATGGGTTTGTGGGCATGGGATGCCAGCCTAGTTGATCCTGCAATAGTCTCGATGGGATTACCTCCAGAGTGCTGAAGGAGAGACAGAGGGTAGATCGAGAGAAGAGAACCAGAGGAACACGGTAAGGCAAGTGGGGTTCGAACCTATCAGGCAAAAAGAACTGAAATGACCGGCCAGATGGGGAAAGCGGAACGCTTCGAGTTGCGTACTCCTTGAGTTGTGTGGCCTCGAGCCAGTACCATATTTCAAGGTCATAATGCGATGTAAATATTCGAAGATAACTTCCGATTACTTGCTGATCTTCCGAAAGGTCTTTTCCTTGTGCCATGAGTTTAAGACGATTTAGGATATTTGCGTTGTCTTCCGCAGTATCCAACCATTCATCTACTTCTTTCTGATCTGGCCAGTCAAAAGATGTTGGTGAAGGCAGTGGAGATCGTCTAAGTATCCACGGATCGTCACCATATGTAACGGCAATAGAAACGTCAGCAGCATCCGCGTCGGTCCATCCAGGCTTACTCAATTCCTGCTCAAGCGCTCGGTCAAGAATTGAGTGTAAATCATCTATAATGACCATATCTCCATCTTCTGTAGCAAATCGCTTCTTCCTGCCTCTGTTTGGAGCTCCGTCTTTATTGTCTCCTTGCGCACAGAGTCCTTCCGCAATTGCGGCTTCGATATCGTCGGTTTCACATCCAGTGATCTTTTCGAATCTGTTTATCCAATTCCTTGCTGCAGAAAACGCGTTGGCTAAAGGCACGCTCCCCTGCATTTCCGGGCTAATCTCCAATAAGCGTTGTGGTTTTGTCAGGATAAGATTGGTGTGAGGATTGCTTGGATTCGCCGAAGTTTGTGGCATGAAGGTTTTTGGCAACTCGGCGCCGTCCTTGGCATGTACGGCAGCTAATTTGCAAATCCATAGCTGAATCCTGTCTCCTAGACTCAGTTCTTCTCTATTGCTCCATAAATCCTCGATGACGGAAGTGAAAGGCGAAGGGTGCCGCGCTGCCCACACTTCTGCTCCCAACAACAGGCGTGATCTCGAAATTTCATCGCAACCATTAAAGAGAACAGATACTGCCTGTGGCACAATTTCAGAAATAGTGCAGAGCCCACGAATCGCTGCGGAGACGGTTTCCGCACTATCGGAGGAAAGGAGGCGGGATAGAACGGTTGCCGTGAATTCTGGCCATGTGTCGATACTCGGTCCTGAGGACAATTCTCGTTTGTATGTTGCTTGAGAGTTTGGGTGCCCAGCCCAAAGTCGATGCATTTCAAACATGCTCAAAGTTCCTAGCCTTAGTTGGTTGGCACCTTCTGCCGCAGCTCGGTAGAGACAGATGAGGTAAACGTTGTGTGATACTGAAGTTAACCAGTATTTGTCACCGGTCGTTCGAATGGCAGCCCGCATTAATTCCCATATTTCAACTTCTCTTATCGAGGCGATTAACTCTTTAAGTGGGTGAGATCGCCCCCAATAGTCCCAACTGGTAACATTTTTCCGATTAACATCTACAAGCCTGAACAAAATGCTCATTAGCTTTGTGCGGTTTTCAGGATTCTCCCTCGCAACACGTATTGCCAAGCGGCCGATTTCCATCAGGCTGGGCTCAATTCCTTCGTCCACCTTTTGTGTTAACTCCGAAATGGCAAGGGAAACGTTGGTTTCAGATGCTATAGGTGTGTCGTCCTCCTCAGATGCCAGTGAGTTTTGCTGTTCCTCATATTCCTCACGAAGAAATTCCCCCGGCGTGAGGGCTTGTAGTTGATCTGAAATATCTTCCCGGTTCTTTGGGCTGGACGTGTCGAGTATCGCGTCGCGAAGAGCAGTTATTGTCTGCGCTTGATATTTGTTAAACCATCTCGTTAGTCCAACCGCGTAACACCATACGGCTAGTACATCGGCAGGTTTAGTGATGATGCGATCAGCAATTGAGCGTTTGCCAGCAGCAATTAGAGTGGATCTGACGGTCTGTAGCCAAAACCGTTCAACTTCTGGGTCGATCCAGTTGAAAAACTCATAGGCATCTTTAGGACCACAGCGAAAGGCTGCTGCAGCGATTTCGTTCTCGATAGTGGAGTTGAGTCGGTTATCGCCGCCTTGATTGTTGCATTCCTGACAGATGTTCAGGAGTTGGATGCCCTCTTCTCGCCAAGCACTGGGGTCACTGATAAACAACTCTTTTATCCAATCAAGTGGTTCTTTGAATGCATATTCCTTATGACTTGAATAGCCGATAAGGTGGTGACGCAGTCGGTTTTCTGCGGTATT
This sequence comes from Sedimentisphaerales bacterium, assembly GCA_963662565.2. Taxonomy (GTDB): domain Bacteria; phylum Planctomycetota; class Phycisphaerae; order Sedimentisphaerales; family Anaerobacaceae. The sequence continues at coordinate 415,186 of CAXXXG010000027.1, forward strand.
GGCCAGATCCTTCCATCCCTCATTGCGACACAAGCGTGAGAGGTCGATTACGATTTCTGCTCGTTCAGAGTAACTGAGGCCGGACCATGCGGCGCCATCTTGACCTATCCAATGCTCCGCCCAGGCACGCAGTTTGCCCTTATGGCCAGCACGTCGTAATACTTCCCAGAGAACCGGCATTTTCTGGTCAACTGGGTGTTTTTCGGCCTCACTGATGGCCAATGACAGAACCATCTCCCGATGAAGGTCTCCGATGTCGTAGCAGAGTTCAATCAGCTCAAATGTTAAATCCAAAGCTTGAATCCGGTACTCGAGAAAATCTGAAGAGAGACGATGTCCCCATATGAGTTCGATCACCTTTTGCATGTCCGGTATAGGCACTAAGGCTGCGGCACTCTTGGTATCTCCCTTGGAGAGCATCCGTTCCACAAGACCGATCATTGCAGCCGCTCGCAGGGGCAGATGCAATGGTTTTAGATCTCGCATATAGTGACCATTTTCAGCAATGGCTTTCGCGAGTTCAGAAGCGACTGCTGATGCTTCTCGATGGGGTTCAGTCCATCCAATCGACTTTGCAATGAAGATCATCAATGGCATTTCAATGTGGGTTTCGTTCCATTTCCCTGTCCGTACGTCTGAAAGTACCTCTTGCCACTCTTGAGCATCATGCTGCCCCAGGGCTTTCAGTGCCCAATATGTAGCCTTGACTCGGAATTCCAAACTTAGTCTATCACGCTCATCTTTGATGCTTTTGAGAAGGCTGGCCACAACCTCCCACATGGCTTTAGTGGCCGCTTTCTCCGTCGAGACTTCGACGGTTTCCAAGTAGCGAGGATTGAAATCTCTCAAAGCTGATAGGACTTTGTCTGGTTCCGATGTCGTAATACATTCGGATACCCAGCCTTTTTCAAAGAGAAAAGTGGCCTGTTGCTGGATATCCAGTGTGGGGTTTTCAATGTTGATCGCAATGCCCAACCTGAAAGCGAGTGTGCCCCAGTCTTCGAAAAGTGAGTCGGCTTCCATAGCCATACTGGGGACATTATGGAAACCACGATCATCTACGATACCTTTAACCTTGGAAGCAACTGTGGCTGGTGAGATCCCAGTAAACCAATGCTCTATCAGGCCTTGTGCCCGATTGGTTTCACCTCTCTCGACGAGTATATTCGCATCGTCCAGTACTTTTCGAATGGTTCTATTGTCCCATTGACTAAAGGGTGGAATGAACCGCTCTGTTTCGAGGCATTGCGGAAGCGGTGGTCGAGGCATGCTTGTGCTGTCAAGAAGATCAGGGAAGGCTTGAAGGCAGTCGGATAGCTTTGCGAGTGTCATCCCAGCGCATGCCACCGATAGGGCAACATGCCAGTCCCCGACATCTGGAATAGCTCGGAATGCGTCTTCAGCTTCTTGGAAGACTACTGATAGCTCTCGACCATATGCAGCCGCGTTCAAAACCCAATTCGGATTGAAAACATTTGCCTTATCCTGTTCACGTCCGGCCAACTGTAAAAGTGAGAAGAGGCTTACCTGTCTGAAGCGGGGGCATGCTGATACCCCCATATAGTAATCAGCCAGAAGTGATGCTACTTTCTGCATCGAAGCTTCATCTGTTCTCAGTTCCTGCTCCAAGAACACTCTGATATCGTTGTGACGTACGCGGTACCCGTCCGCGTCATAGACGACTAGAGGCTCAAGCTTTTTTAGGATAGCATCCCATTCCGGTGACGGTTTCTTCCAATCGGGAAATGCTTCTTGCATCATCTTCCCTGTGATTCGCTCTCGCAAAATGCACAATACGGAAGAAAGATAAGCTCCTAGTCCGGATGGCGAAGTTGGTACCGCTGATTGCCATATGACGGTGTAGTATTCGTGAACCCCAGAATGGAGTTTCCTTTCAGAAAGTCGTGTTTCGAGTGCTTGCAGTGTCTCACATATTTCTGCTTCCGCCACGGAAAAAACCACTGCTAACGTGTTCCCATCTGCCACACCTTGTACAATACGAGCTGCATGTTCATGGCCTTCTTGAGGTATTTTGGTGTTCGAATGCAAGAGCAGACGCTGAATATCTAGAACATCAACAGGGGCCAGAGTAACTCGCTTAACCATTTCCGTCCTACTCTTTAGCCATATCGGATACTCGGGGTATGCGCTAACAGGTTGACCTGCGATCAAGAGCCTTACACCCGTCGGTACTGTTTCCGGAGCTGGCAGTGATCCGAGCAAAGATGGTAATCCCTTGCGATGAGCCCGGGCTGCATGGTCGATTCCATCGATAACAATTACAAACGGAGATCGCTTTTCCTGTGCGAGTACTCCAGCAAGTCGTAAAACGTGATCTCGAGCTTCATCAGGCTTGGTGAAGTGATTTCTCACAGGTACCCCTAACTCAAGCAACCGTCCCCGCAATCTTTCACGTATCTGATTAAGCAATGTGTACCAGAGGGATTCAGGTGAAGCTGATTGATCTGCGTCGATGGGTAATGCAGGTGAATCAGGAGTTATGGGCTTATAGGCATAGTATCGTATATCCACTACGAGTGCGGTGTAGTCTTCGGCTCTTTGATTTACTATTCTGCTCACCATGCTCGTTTTCCCGGAGCCGGGCTCCGCTTCGAGAAATACAATCCTGTGTTCGCCATCTTCGGTGAGCAGAGAAATAATGTCCATCACTGCTTGTTCGCGTGAAGGGAAGAACGGGACGGGTGTTGGTACATCGCAATAGCCAAAGATGTTTGAAGTTGACTCTGAGAGTGCTGCCATTACATCTTCTGCTGTGATCCACTCGTTCATTCCGCGAATGGAGGTCGTCCAGTCGAATAACGCAGACAAAAGGTTTTGAACTAGTGAGTTGGCTTGTTGGAAGGTGATTTGGAATGCAGAAGCTAATGATGCTGCCAATTTGTTCCGCATTTCTTCCAATTGGAGAGCATCAACTGAGATCGCCATAGCTTTGAGAAATTGGAACTTCTCATCATCTGAAAGAGGAGCCATCTCGGCCAGCCATATGCCCCATGCATCTATCCACTTGTCGGGAACGGTGATGTCTGCTGGCGTATGAGCCGACCTGAGCTGGACAGAGATATGGCTGATAAACTCAGAAAGAGGGGGATAGTGAATACCACTACTCGACTTTCCACCCTTCTGACCCGCGCTGCGGTTTGTGATAAGTATACAAGATGAATCAGTTTCGGAGAGTTTCATCTCATGCCAGGACGACGTCAGAGCCCTAAGCAAAGAAGGCTGGTCATCAGTCTTTCCAACAAGATCCGAGAAGCTCAGATTTGTCCTGGGGCGTGAATGTTTGACCTGGTAATAGTCCTGGCGACCAGACTGGTATCGAATGACTACGTCGTCCCAACCTTTGACTCCTTCCTTCTGGAAGGCAACAGCATCAATATCGGAGTCGGGGTTCAACATTTCGACCGCTTTAAGAAGACCAATGCCCCATTCATACCAGTACGGGTCTCCAATTCCGGCTGATCTATTCATTCTTGTTTTTGCCACTCTCTTCTTCTCGATATACTTATTACTGAGTCCACATCAGAGATATATTAACAGGAAGCTAGCGGATCAAGGTTTAATTCCTGCATGATGAATTGCTTACAATCTAAAGATCATTGTTCGATCCTCATAATACTTTTATGAAGACACTATGTCACAATCCATCAACTTGTCGCTTTAGTCAAGGGTGCTTCTCTATCTATGCTATCTGGATCGGATTATACATGAGGATTCTCCGGAGTGCAATAGGTGTTTTTAGACGCGGTTCACGGTTGTCTACACTCAAACGCCGCGGGGGCTTAGAGGTTGGTTTGCCTTCGGCAGGCTGTGTCTAACAGATCCCTCAATTCTTCGGGATGACAATACGTAATCCAAAATAACAGGTCCAAGGCGAGATCAAGCATTCAGCGGGTGAGCAAGGTTAAAGCGGTGATCAAACTTGTTTGAGGAGCCGTTTTTACCGCAGCGAACATAGACGCCAATGGCGTCTGACACGTGCAACGTGTCACAAATCTGACTGCGAACCTGCAAATGGGTGTGATTCAATGATGCCAGCGCGAGTCCATCAAAACGGCATCTTCAATCAGATTAACCTCTGCATGGATGGCACTACCCCCAGCAAAAATTGTCTTCAAAAACCAATAAGATCTCGTCGGCACACCCGTCTTCGTGTCCTTCCTGTGAGTCAATACCCTATCCTTTCGACAAGCTCAAGGCAGGTCGATCACGAGATCGAACCTCTTGGTGCCCTGGTGACTTGGTGTTAAATCAATCCCATTTCATCAGAATGATGAAGCATCCGCGTGTATTAGCGTGCATCAGTGGTAAAAGGAATAACCTTATCAGATTTCTCCGTCACCAGTTGTGTGATAACCTTATGCCTGGCGAGTTTGGAGAGCGGCAGGTTAACCAGATCACCCTGATGTTGCACGACATCGGCAACATGATCCTTGGCAAATTTCGATTTGCGGAAGACGCCGGCCATCCGTGGCGGTAGGATAGTCTCCAGACGGGCGATCTTACGTTTCTTCATTTGTTGCTCCAGCCAATCCGCGATTTCGTGTAGGAACCGCTTGATATCCTCCTGCCTCTCATCGCTCTCGACGCCAAAGGTTATCGTGGAATTCTTCCACTGGGGCGACGAATTTGCATGGTCGTGTCCCGGCCAAGTATTGTCGAGAATGGCGCAAGCCTCCACGTAACAATGTTCATCCATAGTCAACCCGCAACACAGCAATTTCGCCCGGTCCATATCGGCTGCCATCACCCACACAACCTTATGAAGGATGACCTCCGTGCCTTTTTTAGTTGTCGTGACTGCCATAAAACATTCCTTTACCTTCATAGAATTCGCGGCGAATCCAACATGCCATCATTGTACACCCGCCGGCACGGCCGGCTATCGGAGTTCTTCCCGATTTATATGTACTTATTTTGCAGGGGAAGCGTCGGTGGTTTTGCCTACGAGGGAATGTAGATTCACCCGACATAATTGACGGTCCATCCCCTGATGGCCCTCCTCAGGCTATAGTTTATCATAGTGACAGCGTGAACATGAATTCCCCGCAGGTTACCTAACCGTGTGGGGATATCGACCGCAAAAAAATGATCGTAGGAGTGAACGCCATGACAAGCACGACAAACAAGCTGAAACCCAAACGTTTGGCCCGTGGGCACCGCATCCATATCAGACGGATGAAACAAGCGGCACGCCAGGAGGCGGACACCTCATCCCCCGTAATGAACCGACCACGGTAATCGTAATCATAATAACCGGCTATGTACTTCTTTCCGGTTCAAATCTAACGAAGGACAAGCCACCAGGGGAAACGGCCTCACATGAGGTTCACTCTACCAAATGGTTCACGAGGGGTGCGGTGATTTTGGCACAACACCCCTGCTTTGAATTCGATTCGTATTCCAACCGTCCCCCCAGACCTTCGATGGCCTCGGCGACGCTTAGAATTCCAAAGCCACTGCCTGTGTTGTCCGCTTCTTGGTCAAAATCCATCCCCACTCCGTCATCCCGGACACGAACCATTACATCCTTGCCCTGACGGTCAATCCTGACCAAAACATTCTTAGCCCCGGCATGCTTGACCACATTCGTAAGCAACTCCCGCACACCGCGAAACAACACCGCCTGTACGTCTTCACTCAAGGGTTTGGACTCCCCATCGTCTTGGACATCGACTCGAATTCCATATTTAACCGTAATTTCCGTTTCTGCCCATTTACGAATGGCTTCATCTAAACCTAATAGGGTTAACGCTGGATAGCTGAGTTCGGTGGTGATATTTTGTGCCTGGTCGATCACATGTTCTATAGAGTCATAAATCGCTTCAAGTCGCGATCGAACGCCTTGATCATTAACATCCTTACCCAGACGGGCGACCTCCACCCTCATCATGGCCAGTTCTTGACAGATGTTATCGTGCAATTGGACGGCTAGCACCTTCTTGAGACGTTCCTCAGCCAAGGTTAATTCCGAGGTCAGTCGTTTGAGTCTATGTTGATAGGCTTGCGATTGCTCTTCAATTTTCTTGCGTTTGGTAATATCTCTGACAATCCCCATAATGGAGGTGACTGTTCCGTCTTCATAGGTCAATGGCGTTTGGACGGTGTGAAAATGGAATTCCTGCCCTACGATAATCAGGCTTTTAATCTCATTGACAACTTCACCGGCAAAGGTACGGTCATCCACCTGGTTAATGATCTTGGACTGTTCGTCCCCAAAGACATCCTGCGAAGTCTTTCCTAGAATTTCGCTTTCGGTGCAACCTAATAATTGTTCCATGGCCTTGTTGATAAAGCAGTAACGCCGGTGGCTATCTTTGATGAAGATATAATCCGCCGCGTTTTGAGTGATGGATCTAAATTTGTTTTCACTAGCCCTCAGTTCCTCTTCAGCATCTTTGGTGGACGTTATATCAATAAAGACCCCAATAATGCGTTCCAGTTGTCCTTGGGCGTTGACAAAGGTAACCCCACGGTCGTGCATCCAATGGTAAGTTCCCCATTTATCACAAAAACGATATACCAAATCATAGTTTCGTCGTTCACGCGTAGCGCAATCCACCTCCGCCATGACTCGGTCAAAATCATCTGCATGGATACGATGAATCCACCTGGCCGTATCTGTTCCCATCTCCTCTTTTGTATAGCCTAGTATCCCAGTATAGTCTCCCTCCCAAACAACCTCATCGACGAGCGGTTTCCAGTCATAGACAATCTGCCCCAAGGCCTGAATGACGCCTCGAAACCGTTCGAGCATAACCATCCCCTCTTGCCCGCTCTCGACGGACTTCGGGACCTCCTCAGACATTGCAAAACTCTCGATCTCACTCATAATCTACGCCCTACAATCCATTAACTTATACTTTAACCAGACGCATCCCCCTCTCCACAACAAGGTCCTCCGCGATGTCACACCCCGTGAATATTTGTACCCTGCCCCCCATTTCTTGACAATCTTTTTCTTTAACTCATTATTACCAAAACTGGGCATCTCCGTTCTATGGTTTGTTGGCAGTAAAGGGCCGGACCATAACAATCAACTGGGGCAGGAGCGTTTGGGCCGTGACCATGGCCACCAACATCACCAGCCCGGTCAACAGACCGAAGGCCACGGTGGGGATGAAGTTGGAGAGGGACAGGATAGCAAATCCGAGGATGATAGTCACGGAGGTGTAGGTCATGGCGTGACCGACGCTGTTGTGGCAGGTTTGCATGGCGTGCAGGTAATCAGGACGCAGGCCGAATTCGTGACGAAAGCGATGGATGTAATGGATGGTGTCATCCACGGCGATCCCCACGCTGATGGCGGCGATGGTGATGGTCATCATGTCCAGGGGGATGCGAAACCACCCCATCACGCCCAACATAACGGTGATGGGCAAAAGGTTGGGCACCAGGGCAATCAACGCCAGTCGCAGGGAGCGAAACAGAATCCCGAACATCGCGGTCAGGGCCAGGAGTGTCAGACCCAGGGTCAGTATCTGTGAACGAAACAGGCTCTGGAGCATGTTGTTGTACAGGACCATCAGGCCGGTCAAATGCACCTGGCCCGGCTGCAAATCCGTGCGCTGAAGAAGGTCTAGCTGCAATTTCTGCAAGAAGGACTGCCGCCTCAGTCCGGGCAGGGAATCGCGAATCCGCAACCAAAAGCGAACCTGATCGTGTTCGACGGAAACATAGGGATCGATGAGCACGGACTTGAGCCGCTCCGGAGCCTGGTTGAACATCAGATTCAATTCCAAGGCGTCCAGTCTCCGGCCCTGGGTCAACCGCTCGGCCAAAGCCAGAGCTGTTGCCAAAGACATCACCTTGCCCGTTTCCTCGGGTCTTTCGAGGATTTGCTGAATGGAACGGATACGCTCCATCTTGCCGGGGGTAAACCAGGACTTGGCCGAGTCCTGATCCTGTTCGTATTCCGCCATCAGATCAGCGACATTGGCGTCGAGGATGACGTCCTCAGGAGTTTGTTCGTTAGGAGCGGGAGGTGATGCTGTGGTCACCGAAGAGGAGACTGCGCTCATATCGATGATAACATCGAGGGAGGTGGTTCCTCCCAGAGATCGATCGATGAGGGCCATGCCCCGGTGGATTTCCGTGGACCGGTGGAAGTAGTTGATAAAGGCGTTCTCCACCTGCAGCCGAGTGAGACCGAGGGCACTAAGCGTAAAGACCAGCAGGCTCACGACCACCACGGCTCGACCGTGACATTCGGTCAACCGGCGAGTCCAGTCACTGACGGGCAAGGACCAGTGCAATAACCGGCTGGGTACCGCTTCTTCCGATAGCAGCATTACTACCGCCGGGAACAAGACGAAGGCCAGCACCTGCGAAATAACGATGCCGTAGACCATCATCCAACCGAAGGCAATTACCGGACGGATATCGCACAGCACCAGCGAGGCGAACCCGGCAATAGTGGTCAACGAACAGAACAGTGACGGACGAAAGACGGTCCGGATCGTTTCCAGAATCCGTTCGCGATGGGCTTGGTCAATCTGTTGATAGCGGAGCTCGCGATAACGCACAATCAGGTGGATCACCAAAGACAGGGTCAGGATCAATTGCAGGGAAATGAAATTGGCAGAGATGACCGTCACCTCCCAACGCAGCAATCCCAGCAGTCCCACCATCCAGACCATCGACACCGTACAGATCAACAACGGCAGCAGTACCCAGCGCCAACGTCTGAACAGAAATCCCAGCACCAGCATCATCAACAGCACCACCCCACTGCCGAAGACCTTCAAATCGCGACGAATAAAGCGGATCATATCGTGGGCGATCATGGACACCCCGCCCAGCACTAAATCAGCCTGTTGGCAGTACCCGGCCATTACATGCCGGACATCCTCAACAATCTTGGCCTGCTGCCTGCGTTGCAGATCGCGGCCCCGATTCAATTCCAATGTGATCTGCTCCAATTGGTCCCGTTGCTGTGAGCTTAACAGGATTCCGGTGTCACGCAGGTCCCACAGGGCTTGACGTTGATCGAGAAGCTCCTCGACCTGGGCGTCAGGCTCGAGATTGACCAACAAGCCCGTCACCTTCAAATCCGGGCTGACCAACAGGTCCTGGTAAAGCGGACTGGCCGACAGCTCGCGGCGGGCCAATTCGCGATTCACTCCGGTGGAACTCAGAGAAGGTAGATCCGATGACAACTCCTTCAACGCCACCGGCGGACTCTCCAGCAGCGGCACATTGACCAGAGACAGGACACTCGCGACACCGTCCAAGTCGGTCAGTTCCGTATGTAACTGATTCAAATCAGCCAGCACTGCGTCACTGAGCAGATCGCCATGGGGCCTGTAGCCCACAATCAGGAAATCCGCATCACCATAGCGTTGATGGATCGCGCGGGCGTAGCGTAGATCCGGATCATTCTCCAACAGAAGGGTCTCGGCCGAGGCGTCCCAAGCGGAAGTGCCGGGCCTGCCACCCCCCACCAGCCGGTTAATACTACAACTGCCAACAGTACCAATTTGGCATGTCCTAGCACAACACGATCAAAATATCCTCAGCAACCGTTCAGACGTAACCATGGGTAGACACCAAGTTTTCTTACATCGTGACAGGAGCATTGGGAGATCAGTCATCGAAGTCATTCATCTGTAAATAGGAATACTTCTCGTCATCTAAGGTCAACTCTTCCTTGTCAAACGATTCATGCGTGTTTGATACAGCAGGATTGTGCTTGGTCTTGTCGGACCTACGATCTTTGTCTATATTTTTATGGCCTTTCCTATGTTTTCTTTTATCAGTCATGGTCAGACTCCTTATGTCAACCTATGGGTTCTAATACTACAAAAAACAGGGTTGCTGACATTGAAGTGCAACCCTGTTGGCAGGATCGGCGGAGTAAGCCCGGTTTAAGGCAAGATATTCTAGAAGGACTTCTGACGTCTCAGCCAGCCGACCATTCCAACTCCCAGACCACTCAGCAACACCGCCCCCCGGTGCGGGGACCGGATTACATGAGGTATCCACACGGGCATATTTGAGCATGTTCATGCACCCGTTAAAATCGATTTCGATCCGCTCCTTACCTGGATTGGGCAGCAGGAGCAGACTAATCTTGGTTTCATACCATCCACACCCTAACGATGTAGTCTCTCGATCGGTTTCTTCCCAGGATGCCAATGCTGATCCATCTTGAGTTAGCCATCGAACATCTGTCACATCCCCCAAGGCAGTCATTGGACCGTAGACCCAACCAGAGGTCAATGGTTTTAGTGGGATTGTCTTGGTCGTAGTTGGGAATATCAAATTTAATCCAATCAACGGTAGACAGAAGCCCCCAATCGTCCCGACCCCAATAGGATTTGGCTCTTACACTGGCCATGGCCGTACCCTGAGAGTTGTCGTTAACCGTGGGGGAAAACCCCCAGGTGGTGTATCCCGTTTTATAGTCTTTTTTCTGTATGATCTTGCTGTCGGATTCGAAGAACCACTCTTGTGAAGTCGTTAATCCTGCCCGGAGCGGTAAAGTCATATGAAAGACCAAGAGGATAGCAAGAATCATTTTTTTCATACATCGTTTCCTTTCTGAAGAATCTACTTCATGTTTTCTGTGTCATGAAGTCATAACGAAAACACAAGGGTGCAGCAGGAAAAGCACACCTCCTTGTGACGTTTTGTTGCATCCTACAACTCCCTTTTCATCTGCTGCACCAAGTCCAATACTTCGATCTTTCCCCCGTACGTGACCTTAAGCTAGCCGACGCCCTCGAACAAGGCCTACCAAACCGGTCCCCATACCTGTGAGCAGAATGGCACCAGGAACTGGGACCACACTGACACTTATGTGAGGTTGATCCCCACCAGGACTGTACTCGCCTTTCGAATCTGAGATATAAGTGACCAGAAAACCGAGATCAACCGTGTTGTCCGTCATAGTAGCAAGAGAAACAGTCAACGTAGTTGAGTAAGGTGATGTCGCATAGGGCTGTAAGGTCACAAGATCAGAGACGACTTGTGCTCCACCGCTTACATCATAGGCATAAGCACTCACGCCCCAAATATCATCATTGACATTATTGAGGGTAATTTCAAAGCTTGACAAACCCGTAATGTCATAGTCCTTGATGCCAAAGCACATGTACTTATATATGTCTACAGACGTATTGGGGTAATAAGCAAGGTCCCCAGGTTTGGAGTAGACACCAGGATCGTATTGAGTGGAAGTCGCAAGACTTCCATATTGTGAATAGCCTGGGCCCCACGCAGTAGCAACTGCAGGAGCTAACGCCCCAAGATAATCAATCACATCAATATTCGCTAAGTCAGATACACTAAAGGTGGGCCCTGCCATAAGTGGTGACACAAGCCCCAATACCAAGCACAACTTCAATAGCTTTTTCATAACACAATCTCCTTCTGAAAACTAATGGTTTTATTACACTAGTGTCCCGTTATAAATCGAATAACCATAGTTGGTTATGATTATAGCTCTTTGAAAAGTTGTTTATATCGTGCTCAAACAAGCTTTTTACGGGTGTTTTCTCAAAAAGCATCACGCCCAGAACCTGCAGGATTTCATACATACTGGCCTCCAGTTGTAGATCTTTTTTCAGGATAGCAACCAGTACATAAACGCTGATCGCGATCCAAACTTGGGTTTTCACGGCATTCGGTGTCGTTCCGTAGAAAGCTTTGATCCGAAGGTGCTGCTTGATCCATTTGAAAAACAATTCGATCTGCCAGCGAAACTTGTACAACCGAGCAATGGTCGATGCTGAAAGGTTGAAGTTGTTGGTCAGAAAGAAAAAGCGTTTGTTTAACTCGGTATCGACGTAATGAATTCGACGCAAGCGTTCGGGGTAATTCTTCGAGCTTTTGGGGCCGGTCAATCGTATGGCTTGGTCGCTTCGTAGACCACGGCCTTTGTCCACTGGATGTGACGCTTGCCGTGCAAACGCAAGATTGTTTTTCGCTCGGATGACAAAGAATGCTTGTTGCTGATGAAGATGGTAAAGACGTCGAAAATCGGTGTACCCTTTGTCCATGATGTAGAAGGCACCCGGCTCGTAAATCACGTGGTCGAGAAAGTGTACATCGTGCACCTGGCCGCCTGTAACGCGTATAAACGCCGGAATGTTGCCTCGCAGGTCGAGCTGAGTGTGGACTTTGACGGCACTTTTCCTTCGACGATGTTGAGCCCAAGGAAACAGCGTCAGGCACAAGTCGATCACTGTTGAATCCAAGGCGTAAACCATTCGTTTGAGATTCATGGCTAAGGGTTGTTGGCCATAAAGCATGCGTGCCTGTTCGATCAAAATCATGGCCATGTCGCGGTAGATTTGCCAATCGCGTTGTTCGTTGGCTTTGGCCAGAGTATTTCGTGAAACTCTTGCCTTCATACCAGCATGATAGAGTTTTGGTCCAACAGCACGAAGACAGGCTTCGATGTCGCGTAAACTTTCGCGACCGGTCAATTGAGCAAAGCTCATGCAGTAAAACTGATCGAGGCATGTAAAGCTTTTGACGCGATGATCGCCGTGATAGCGATCGACACATGACTTGAAACGCCGTCGCGGCAAGTAGTCCATGATCTGTGAGAAGACAATTCGACCGTGATACATGGTTGGCTCCTAAAAGAAACTCAGAGCCGTAATCATACACAGTCAATTTGAAGTCGATACAGGTCATGATTTGTTTTAAGTCTTTATTATATTTAGCGTTATCAAAATACTAGCAAAAGTTAACGGGACAGTAGTGGTTTTATTATTTACCTTCTCCTTGTTTGCGTGTACTCAGAACGCTCTGATTTCTAAGGAGGACTTTTTAAAATACACCTCTATCCCGGTTTACTTGGGATGTTCACCCCTCTCACAGTCAGGTTAGGGTTCATAGCATCTCTCGTTTTAGTTCTGCTTCTGCCTCATACCAGTTCTGTTCGTCCTGCCCGGACCGACAGCCCTTGGCCATCCAGATCGCTCTGGCTCGTTGAGCGATCATGCCGTGTGTTATGACGGCTGTTGTCGAGTCAATCCCCTCCTGTTGGGCATGCACTTGAGTCAACTTTCTTTTCTTGGTCTCACTGGACGTCGTTGCATGAACGGAAACGACCTTTCCCTTTGATGTTGTTGTCGGCTTGGCCGTTTTCATAGTTATCTTCCTTAAAAACAATCTGTTAACTTCCTTGTTCTTTCTATTGACGTCATTCTAAATGGGTGCAACCATCCAGCAATCGGTGCCTCATCCGATTCTATTGTAGGGTGTTTTACCTGAGACTTGTCGGGAGTTTACCTGACAGCCTTGAGACCATGACCCTGACAGGGAAAACAGACTCATCCCCGATTTCCTCCGGCCGGGAGTCCCCTATGATAGGCATCCATATTGAAAGGGTTATCACCATGAAGAAAATACTACTGGTTTTGACATTCTGTGTTTTGCTCTTCGTGATTGTCTATGATGTTTCCTTTGAGAAACAAGCCATCACGCCAGAAATCAATGATGTTAACCATCCCCTTCAACAAGACCTAACCGAGCCGGGTGAGTCGTCTACCCCTTGGACATTTGAACCCAATACCGATCATACTCAAGTCAATTGATAGAAAGGAAATCCCCTTATGCAACACCATCGTAAGAGCCTGGCAAAACGTGGGCGTAAACACGGTTTTCGCATCCGTCAACGATCCGCTAAAGGACGTGAAATCCATAACCGTAAACGACGTGTTGGCCGTTGTTGTAATGTCAAGCGGAGTTTTAGTTAGTTTCGCCGCATCAAGATATGCATCACTAGGGAGCCACCTTCTATTTTAGGAGACATCGAAGATGAAGATCAAACCCCTCAACGACAAGGTAGTGATACAACGTATTGAAGCGGAAAACAAAACCTCGGGAGGGATTGTATTGCCGGACAAGGCCAAAGACAAGTCCAAGCGAGGCAAGGTGATTGCCGTGGGACCCGGAAAAGTCCTTGATAATGGCAGCCTCCAGAAACCCGACATTCGCAAAGGACAGGAGGTCTTGTTCACCAGTTATGCCGGTACGGAGGTCAAGATCAATGAAATGGAGTATCTGATTATGAGTACGTCAGACATCCTGGCCGTGGTCGAGGCCTAATCCGCTTAACGACCCAGATCATCTCACACATATCCATAACTAGGAAACAACCCACAGGAGACATCCTATGACAGCAAAGAAAATACTATTGGACAACGAAGCTCGACAAGCCGTTCAGCGTGGTATTCGCAAACTTGCCGATGCCGTCAAGGTGACCTTGGGCCCGGCGGGCAAAAACGTCATGTTGCAGCGATCGTTCGGCTCCCCCCTGATCACCAAGGACGGTGTTACGGTTGCCAAAGAGATCAATCTGCCCGATCCCTATGAAAACATTGGTGCCCAACTGGTTAAGGAGGTGGCCTCCAAGACCTCCAAGATCTCCGGCGACGGCACCACCACCGCCACGATCCTGGCCCAAAGCGTCTATGAAGAAGGCCTGAAAAACGTAGTGGCCGGGGCCAATCCCATTCAACTGAAGCGTGGTATCGACATGGCGGTGACGGCATTGGTCGAGGCCTTACGACGTATGAGTGTACCGGTGAAATCCAATGAGCAGATTCGTCAGGTCGCGACCTGTTCGGCCAATAACGATGCGGAAATTGGACGGATCATGGCCGAATCCATGGACAAGGTGGGTAAGGACGGGGCCATCACCATTGAAGAAGGCCAAAGTCTGGAGACCCAGGTGGAACTGTTGGAGGGCATGCAATTCGACAAGGGTTATCTTAGCCCTCATTTAATCAACAATCTGGAGCACATGATCGTGGAATTGGAGGATTCCTTTCTCCTGATCCATGAAAAAAAGATCGGTTCGGTGAAATCACTCGTTCCCTTGCTGGAAAAAATTGCCAAACAGGGCAAACCCTTGTTGATCATCGCCGAGGACGTCGAGAGCGAAGCCCTGGCGACACTTGTGGTCAACAAGCTACGGGGTGTGCTTCAGGTTGCAGCCGTCAAGGCCCCTGGATTCGGAGATAAACGCAAGGCCATGTTAGGCGACATCGCCGTCCTGACCGGTGGTCAGGCCCTATTTGAGGACTTGGGATTCGACCTGGAAAAAATCGAGCTGAGTCAGTTGGGCCGCGTCAAGAAAGTCTCCATTGACAAGGAGTCCACCACCCTGATCCAAGGGGCGGGCAAGAAGAAGGACATCCAGGCACGACTCGAACAGATCAAAATGGAACTCGACAAGACCACCAGTGACTATGACCATGAAAAACTGGAGGAACGTCTGGCCAAGCTCTCCGGCGGTGTAGCTCGCATCAACGTGGGAGCCGCCACGGAAACCGAAATGAAGGAAAAGAAAGCCCGTATCGACGATGCCCTGCATGCCTGCCGGGCGGCGGCTGAAGAAGGGATCCTGCCGGGTGGAGCCATTTCCATGTTGCGTGCCCTGCCGGCGCTAGACAAGCTCAAACCTGTGCAAGATGAGACCATCGGCGTTGACATTGTCCGTCGGGCAGTCTATGCCCCCCTGCGACAGATTGCGGATAATGCTGGACTCGAGGGATCGATTGTGCTGGATAAGGTATTGGCACGGTCGGAACAAAACTTCGGCTACGATGTACTTCGCCAGGAATACGGTGACATGATGGACTTCGGTGTCATTGTCCCGACCAAGGTGGAACGCGTGGCCCTACAAAACGGGGCATCCATTGCGTCTCTCCTATTGACGACCGATGCCATGATCGGCGAGATCCCGGAGAAAAAGAAAAGCCCCCTACCCCAAGATTATGGCGATTATGATTAGAAAGCCGGCCATACAGGCTATGAATGTTCAATGGAAAAGATCCTCGTCAAGATATTTTCAACAGCGCAGGACGCCTGTCAGGCTGTTGCTCGGCGAATCCGAGATCTGATTCTCCAAAACCAAAAACAGCATAAACACAGCGTGCTGGGACTGGCGACCGGGAGCACCATGATTGGTATCTACCAAAACCTGGTAGAGATGCATCATCACAAGAGCCTCATTCTGTCCTCCGTGGTTTCCTTTAACCTGGATGAATACTGGCCCATGGAACCGGCGTCACTACAATCCTATCATGCCTGGATGAATGAAGTCTTCTTTGACCATGTCGATATCCTGCCGGACAACATTCACATCCCATCGGGAGTGATACGGGAAGAGTATCTCACGTCCTGGTGTTTGGCCTATGAGCAGGCGATCACCGAATGTGGTGGGATCGACTTTCAACTCCTGGGCATCGGCCGCAGTGGACACATCGGCTTTAATGAACCGGGATCGGAACGGCAAAGCCGTACCCGTCGCGTTACCCTGGATCGGGTAACGCGACAGGACGCAGCTGCTGACTTTTTCAGTGAGGAGTATGTTCCGCATATGGCCGTGACCATGGGGGTAGGGACCATTTTGGAGGCCAAGGAAATCGCTCTTTTAGCCTTTGGAGAGCATAAAGCGGATATTATCCGGCAGACGGTCGAAGGCGATGTCACACCCGAGATTGCCGCCAGCTTCCTGCAGGATCATCCCAATGTTACTATCTATTTGGATGAGGCCGCTGCCGAAGGATTGACGCGTGTCCATTCCCCCTGGTTAGGTGGCTCTTGTCAGTGGGATGCCCTCATGGAACGTAAGGCCGTCACCTGGTTGGTCCAACAGGTCCACCAGCCCATCCTCAAATTGACTCCGGAACATTACACCGAAAACCACTTGGGCGACGCCATTCGTTCGGATCGCGGTGCTTACGACCTGAATCTACGCACCTTTCGCGCTTTAATGCAGACCATCACGGGTTGGCCAGCAGGCAAGGACACACAAAAGCGTATTTTGATTCTCAGTCCACATCCGGATGATGATGTAATCTGCATGGCCGGGACTCTCATGCGTCTGATAGAACAACAACATGAAGTCCATGTAGCCTATATGGTCAGCGGCTATCTCAGTGTGTTCGATCACAATGTCCGTCGTCACGCCCAATTCGTTCGCCAATTCAACGACATCTTTGACTTGAATCCCTCCCACAGCATCGAAATCCAGGCACGGATCGATCAACTGCTCAGTCAGAAGCTATCGGGACAGCCCGATCCTGACGAGATCAAGGCCATAAAATCGTTGATTCGTCGTACCGAGGCCATTGCCGCCGCTAGCTTTTGTGGTTTGCAGCCCGAGCATATACATTTCCTGGATTTACCCTTCTACAACGCTGACCGTGTGGATCAGAGACTCTTAGGATCTAACGATATTCAACAAGTCGTACATCTCTTGCAGGAGATACACCCCGAAATCATCTTTGCCGCAGGAGACCTATCCGATCCCCATGGGACCCATCAAGTCTGTTTACAAGCCTTCATAGAGGCCTTGGGGCATGTTGCTCCAAACGAGACCGTCCCGCAGGTCTGGCTCTATCGCGGTGCCTGGCAGGAATGGGCCATAGAACAAATCGATATGGTCATCCCCTTGTCCCCGGACGAGTTGCGAAAAAAACGCTATGCCATTTTTCGCCATGAAAGCCAGAAAGACCGGGCCATGTTCCCGGGACCTTATGACGAGCGGGAATTCTGGCAGCGTGCCGAGCAACGCAACATGCATACCGCAGACCTTTACGATACGTTGGGGCTACCTGAGTACTATGCTCTGGAAGCCTTTGCCCGCTGGCCGCTTGGTCGCTCTTTACATCAACAAGGTATCCTCGAAGCGACGATCCAGGAGAAGAACCTTCATGAATAAAAACAACAAAAAACTGAATATCTCAGCCAAGTCCCGCTGCGCCGTCATTGTCGCCCATCCTGACGACGAAACCCTTTGGATGGGTGGAACACTGCTCATGCATCCAGAGGCCAAGTGGTCCATCGTGACCTTGTGCCGCGGTAGCGATTCAGATCGGGCCGGTAAATTCCAGCATGTCTGCCAACGCTACAACGCACAGGGATGGATGGGTGACCTGGACGACGGCCCCGAGCAAATCCCATTATCGAATCAACTCGTGCAAGAGACTTTGTTAAATCTCCTGCCATCACGGCGATTCGATCTGATCTTCACCCATGCTCTTGCAGGCGAGTACACCCGCCACCGACGACATGAAGAAGTCAGTGAAGCCCTATTCAATCTCTGTCGCACGGATCGTTTGTACACTCAACAACTGATCTGTTTTGCTTATGATGATGCAAAAGGCACGCAATTGCCCCAGCCCGATGAAGAGGCGGACATCAAAATCTGTTTGGGCCATGCGCTCTGGCAAAAAAAGCAAGACATCATCACCGGTCTTTATGGATTCAGTCCGGACAGTTGGGAGGCCCGTGTTACCCCGAAACAGGAGGCTTTCTGGACCTTTTCTCCCTGTCCATCGAACACTATCAAATCTCAAACACGGAGAATTAAAAATGAAGGTATTGGTGTTATTTGATTATCCAGCCTCTCCGGGAGGATTGGCCACTCAAGGGGCACTGCTCTACCGGGGACTCTGTGAGATGGGTATCGAGGCCCATGCCGCCAATTTCGAATCCGCTCAGGAGAAGGAATGGTACTATCGCTGGTTCAAACCCGATGTCGTTGTGGGGGTGGGCTACTGGGGCCACACACCCCATCTGGTCTTACATCCGCAACGGTTCGGTATCTTGGCTGTCCCCTGGTTGGTAGCGGATGGCTACCTGGCGAATTACCATGAAATTCTCGACAATCTGCCGTTGATCCTGGTGACGTCCAAATGGGTCAAGGACGTTTACGTTCGTGATGGTCTGGTGGGCGAGAACATCGAGGTTCTGCCGGTCGGTTGTGACACCGACGCCTTTATTCCCCGCGATCCAACTGATCTCAAGGTGACCTCTGTACGGGAATCGCTGGGAATCCAACCGGATGAGTTGATGATCCTGACGGCCGGCGGTGATGCGACCAGCAAAGGTGCCCAGGAAGTGATGCAGGCCTTGGCCATTAACGACCACAAGGCCCCACCCTACAAGTATGTCTGTAAGGTATGGCCCCAGCCTCGTACCGAGGTACAGAACCTAATCGACATGCAACTGGCCAGCCAGTTGGGCATCGATAAAAAAATGGTCTTTACCGCCAATGTCATCTCCCGCAACTTCATGCCCTATTTGCTAGCGGCCTGTGACATCTATGCGGCCCCAGCCCGGTTGGAGGGATTCGGCATGATTCAGGTGGAGGCCAATGCCTGCTGTAAACCGGTCATCAGTATCAAGGCCATGGGGCCTTTGGACACCATGATTCATAAAAAGACGGCCTTTCTGGCGGATGTAGCCCAGGAGATCCGCATGCGTGAAACCATGCTCGGTGACGAATCCGGCTATGAACCGGCCCATCGTATTGTTTTCAAACGGCCTCGCATCGTGGACTATCGCGCCAGTGTCCATGACATTGCCAACTACCTGATGGACCTCATGGAGAGCAAGGAATTGAGAGATAAAATGGGTCAGGCCGGACGCCAGCGTGTTCAAGAACTATTCGACTATCGTGTCGTTGCCAAAAAATTCGTGCAACTGGTACAAGAGAAACTAGGGATTTCATAAATGAAACTCTCAGTCGATCCACGTATTGCTACGGCCCAGGCAGCCGCCCTGGATGTCTTGCTCCAAAACGCCCGTGGACCTCATCGCGGCCTCTTCCGCACTGCAGGCTGGGGATATCCCGAACCCTATACCCGGGATTTGATGATCTCTACCCTTGGCATCCTCATCTCAGGGCATCCCAAGCTCATCTTGGCCTTGGAGCGAGTTTTAACCCAACTGGTGAAAAACCAAAGCGAACTGGGACATATCCCCTCACTGGCCCATGACCCGCAAGATCGTGGGGCCAGTGACACGACACCCTTGTTTCTGGTTGGGACCGCCCTCTATCGCCTGCACACCGGCCAGGTGGATTTTCTGGATGAAGCAGTGCAAAAGGCACTGACCTGGATGGCCTACCAAAGCCCAACCAATCGAGTGATGGTCGCTCAACTGCCCACCAGTGATTGGCGGGACGAACAATGGGTGGTGGGATACGGTCTCTATGTAAACACCCTGGTCTATACCTATTTGCGACTATTGGGACAGCAGGAAAAAGCCGCCCATCTGTTGGAGGCCATGGGACGCTTTGCCATCACGGCCGAACGTCAACATCGTCACGTCCATGAAGGATTAACTCTACGACACAAACCCTATTACGCCCTGTGGTCTTACAAGGTCATGCGCAGCGAACGTTTCGATCTGCTGGGCAATAGCCTAGCCATGTTGACCGGAATTGCCCCGCCTTCACGTGCTGACGACCTGATCCATTGGATTGAAGGTGAGTGCAAGGCTTTACGGAACAATGAGGATCTCGCAGTGGATCTTCCACCTAACTTCTTTCCCTATATTCATCCCGAAGATCCGGACTGGCGTCCGCGCTATCAGAAATACAACCAACCGGGCGAATATCACAACGGCGGAATTTGGCCCTTTATCTGCGGTTTCTATATTGCAGCTCTGGTCTCAGCGGGTCGTCATCGCCTAGCCCGTAAAAAGTTGTTGATCCTCACCGACATGATTCAACAATCACGTGTGGCCCAGGTCGATTACGGCTTTAACGAATGGCATCGCGCCCAGGATGGCACGGCCCAAGGGCAAGATTGGCAAACCTGGTCCGCGGCGATGTATCTCTACGCCGCCGAATGTGTGGAATTGAAAGAGACTCCTTTCTTCGATCGGATTCGCGACAAATCTGCCCCCATGTCAACAGGGTAGAACGGGAGAGATAATATGAAGTCCATCTTCCAAAGAAGTGCTTACAATCCCATCCTCACGCCGCGGGACATGCCATTTACGGCAGAGGCGGTACTCAATCCAGGAGCAACAGAGTGCAATGGACAGGTTGTCTTGCTGTTACGGGTTGAAGACACTAGCGGTTATTCCAACATCTATATTGCCCGAAGCGACAATGGTGAGGTAGACTGGGACATCGAAGAAAAACCATTCCTCAAACGCGGAGACCCTAAATATCGCTATGAAAAATGGGGTTGTGAAGATCCCCGTATCACTTATCTACCCGATGAACAGCAGTATTATATCGCATACACGGCCTACTCCGGTTTAGGAGCGGCCGTGGCCCTAGCCCGCACCTCTGATTTTCAGCACATTGAACGATTGGGGCTCGTGATGTCACCCAATAACAAAGATGCCTGTCTGTTTCCCCGAAAATTCGATGGACGTTGGGCCATGCTCCATCGCCCGGACGCCGGAGGAGTGGAAAACATCTGGATTGCTTATTCTCCGGACTTAATCCACTGGGGTGATCCTAAATGTGTACTCGCCGAGGGCAGCGGTGCGGCTTGGGATGCGATCAAGGTCGGGGCCGGGCCACCTCCTATCGAAACCGAATACGGTTGGCTTTTATTGTATCACGGAGTCAAGGGTTATGCTGGGCAACTGGTGTATCGCACAGGCGCCGCCCTTTTGGACAAGGACAAGCCCCACAAGCTTATTGCCCGTTCACCCAAGGCAATCATGAAAGCGACCGAACTCTATGAGACCACGGGGTTGATCCCCAATGTCGTGTTTCCGACGGGTATCCTGTTACGTGACGATACCTTATGGATCTACTATGGGGCCGGTGACACCTGCATTTGCCTAGCCACCGTTAAACTCCAGGATGTGTTGGACAATTTGAAGGAACCGCCCCACTCAGGATAATTCACAACCGCTCCAGAGAAGGATCTCATTATGCATCACATTCGCATTGTCAGCACCTATCCACCGCGCCGCTGTGGCCTGGCCACATTTTCACGCGATCTGGCCAATGCCCTGGAGCACTTTACCGGAGAAGTGACCGGTATTAGCGTCTCGGCCATAGATAATGATCACCTGCCTTATGATATTCCCGTAGACTTGATCATCGACCAAACTCACCCTCCCTCCTGGCAGGACGGCATCAAAGATATCCTGGCCCGAGCCAAAGAACGACCCCACCCCACAGCGGTTTTACTGCAGCATGAATACGGTCTGGACCCGGACGACCAGGGCCATCCGGGCGAAGGCCATAACTTTGTAAAGATGGCAAAAGCCTTGACCGAACAGGGGCTGACAACCTTAGTTTACCTTCACACCGTGTTGGATGCACCAGACGAGCATCAACGATCCATCCTGCAGCAATTGGCCCATTATAGCAATGGCCTCATTGTTACAACCGAGAGCGCCACACAAATTCTGGAACAAGCCCCCTATCATATTGCCCATCATAAAATCAAGCATATTGATCACGGTGTACGCATGCATCACCGTAGCGACTATGACCGATTGGCCGTGAAACAAGAATTCGGTTTGGAGGGACGTTTTCTGGTTACCACACTGGGTATGCTCTCCCCGGATAAAGGAGTGCGATACGGTATTCGCGCCTACGGACGTTTCCTGGAAGAATCCTGCACCGATGACCAACGTCGCCAAATGGTCTACGTGATTGCCGGCCAGTGCCATCCCGAGTTTGTTAAATCCGAAGGCGGGGAGGCCTACCAACTCTACCAGCAAGCCCTGACTCAGGCCCTGGAACAATCCCAATTGAGATGGTGTCGCACCGATTATTTGCAGAAGGCCGATTGCAGTCACTACGACGTAGTCTTTCTAGACAACTTTTTGGACGAGGTCACTCTGATCAAGCTCTATGCCGCCACCAATGTCATGCTGTTGCCCTATCTCAACTTACAGCAAATTTCCAGCGGCATTCTGGCCGACACCCTGGGTTCGGGGCGAGTGGCTATAACCACCAAATCCCGCTATGCCCTAGAGTTGATCCACTCCAATAAACGCTGTCCTCAAGGATTAGTCATCGGTCGCTATGCCCGTGGTATCCTGGTAGATCCAGGCGAGCCCTCAATCGAACAAATGGCTCAGGCCATAGACTACCTGGCCTTTAACCGCGACAAACGCCTGGCTATGGAGCGTCAAGCCCACCAACGCGGCCATCAAATGCGTTGGCAAAACACTGCTTGGGCCTTGCTACAACACATTGAATTCATTCAGGATCAAGACCACCTCCTGTCGGGGCGTGGGATCAATCTTAAGCGAAAAAAAACCTCACCCTACCAACGTCGCACCTTAACACAGGGAATCATTCCCATTGAAGATGGATATTCCTCAATTCAGACATCCTCTGAACAACATCAAAATACCCCGAGGCCACTCTAAATAGTGAACCAAAGGAAACCAATGTGGCCCCTTTCCTGGAGACAACATGAAACCAAACATCATGGTATTAGTAAAACTTAAACAATATTATCACGGACAAAAACCCTCGTTCTTTATCGGCAAAATCCTGGAGGCATCCGAAGGTTGGGTAACAATTCATGGAAAAGGCATCCTCTTTGATACAGGCAAATCCAAGCCCGTCTCTACTCACGATGAAGCTCGTACCATTATCTACCCCAAGGAGAATATCGCCCACATCCGAATCCTGCCGGACCACTTTGACATCGCCCTATTAGACGTCTATCTCGACAAAAATAATTGGTATCTTCGCATTAGTGACGCCCCAGATGCATGCCTGGCAGAAACAGCGTGATTATATAAACCATCAATATTAAGGTATCATCTGGAGTGAACAATCTCATTCTAAGTGTAAACATAATGTTCTTTAGAGAAATGAAAGGATCAACCCAAGCAGAGCACACAAGTAGTGGGGCTAATCAGTCTACTGTTTTCTCCACTTCTCCCGGGTGAAGAGCAAAAGTGATTCAATTTCCCATCTCCTTCAATAAGATAAGATTAGCAGGCCTCCAAGAAGAGATAAACACTGGCGAATCAGTGAATTCTTTAAAAAGGTTGATTCCCTGCTAAAACCATCCCATCCCCAAATACAACAATCGCTCCGCACCCAGTGCGATAAAATCCATTGTCCCACGATCAATCCACCAGAGATCGCGATTGAAATCACCGGAGTAAAACATCTCGCTCTTCCCCTAGTCAGGACTTTCACTGCCCATAGTCAGGGGTATTTCAGAACAACATGAATCCCCCTGAGGGGTCCTGACCTTTTTCATAGGTATTTCTCTTAACCCAGAAGGCACATTGGATCCGGTGTGCCTTCGCTTTTTATGGAGGTAGACTATGCAAACCATTCAAGCGAAAGTTAACCCACGACTACTATCCAAAGCCGATCGGCTGTTTACCGGTTCCCTGGCAGGTCGGATCATTGAGATCCTGCAGAACGCCAGACGAGCGGGTGCCACTGAAGTATGCATAACCAATGATGAGGAACAGGTTACGGTCCGTGATAATGGCCGCGGAATCGAGGACTTCGCCAGAGTCTTGGATCTCGGCAGTTCCGGCTGGGACGAATCCCTTGAGCAGGCAGAGGACCCCGCCGGTGTGGGACTCTTCTGCCTGGCACCACGACCAATCCAAATCAGCTCCGGGAACCAAGCCGTTGTGATTACCGAACAAGGCTGGACCGGAGAACCGTTGCCTATCGAGATTTCTGAAAGATCTACGATTGGCACCGTCCTCCAGTTTAATGATGACCTCTGGACTTTAGAAGTGGTTGAAAAGCATGCGGTTTTCTCAGGGTTGAGAGTCGTGGTTGATAATCTGGAATGTCGCCGTGAACCCTTTGTCTCTGAAGACGCGATCCATTGCCCAAAACTAGGGTGTAAGATCGAGGTGATCGAACGCAAGGATTTGGGAACCTGGCACAGCCGTTGGCGATGCAATTACTACACCGACGACGTTTTGGTCAATTTCCACGGCCAGGTCACTCAATTTCGCTTTCAACCCATTACGGAGGAACTGGTGTTTCTGGTAGACCTGACGGGTGAACCCACCGGGCTCAGACTCATGCTGCCGGCCCGCACTCAGATGGTACAAAACGAGGCCTTGGATCAACTCAAGGGTCTCGTGGAAATAGAGGCCTACCGATACCTCAAGCAACGAGGTTTTCATCGACTCAAGTACTCACAATACTGCCGGGGTCGGGAATTGGGAGTGGACCTTCCGGAAGCGACTCCCTGCTTCCAGGTCGGACTGCTCTTTGAGGAGGATTGTGAACCTGTAGAAGTCACCCAGCCCAAGGATTTCCCCTTGAGTCAATGCTATCGTATGGGCGAGAGGTGCAGGGATGAGTTCAATGAGGCGGCGGTTCACCTTTTGGCCGCTTTGGGGCAATTTGTCACTCCATTCGTCCCGGTGGAGATATCCCCGGACTATGAAGGCTACCGTTGGGCCCATCTCCCCACCGTAGAGACGGTGATCATTCAGGCCGGTAGAGAACTACTGAGCCACTCGGTCTGGGCCGAGCAATTGACCGCTATCGAGGAGTTGCGAGTCACAGTCCATACCAGTGACGGAAAAACCTTTGCCTCTAAAGTCCCCATGTCCGTACGCAAGCCGATTCCCAGAAAAGACAAACTCGGTTGGGTTAATGGTGAGGTACTGGTCACTCCTGCCGCCCGAGATGCCCTGTCTCCGAGTGATATCTGGTACCATCTGGGAGGTTTCCGGGAAGACAGTGACACCTATGACACCCAGCTCTATCGCTTCGAAGGAGAGTTAGAGATGTTTTGGGCTGATCTGATTGGGCCGGCCGCGTACCTGCATTCCCGCTTGCTGGAATGCGTGTTGGACTGCAAATTTGAATGGCAACTCATTGCGATGGATGCCAACAAAACCCTCACCATTACATACCAAGACGGTCACCGGGAGGTCTATCCGAAACCGTCCTGACCTATTCCCATAACACACAACTTTTCAGGCTGAGCGTGATGTGCGTTCAGTTCAACCCTTCTCCCAATCCATGATGGCACGCCCTGAATCCACAGCGCGTACCATCGCTTTTTATTGGAGGCGAAACCATGATTATGCACAACAAGAAAACCCTCAATGATCAACGACGTGGAATGATGCTGCTAACCCAAGAGCTACGTAGGATACTTCTTCCCCTGTATGCCCAGGACGGCCTTTATGGTAAGGCGATTGCTTATATTAAATTCTTTACCCCGGATTCCAACTGGACCTGGTGCGCCACTTATGCCGAGCTCGGCATAACAGGCGTTATGTGGAGTCATGGATTATGCCGAGTAGCATCGCAATGTCTCCTTACGGTAGTATTTCCCTTTGATTTTAATAGCGGATACTCGGCATAATCCAGATGCGATGCTGGCATCCTTAATCAAAGACTATTCAAGAAGGCAAGCAATTGATCATCGGGTTTGTATTTGATAGACCTTTGCTTGCCTCCGGCAAATTTACGCAGAACTTTTTCTTTGTATTCCATGTCTGCGTGCAGGTAAATTTGCGTCGTCTCTACAGATTCATGGCCGAGCCAAAGAGCAATTGTTGCTTGATCCACACCGGCTTGAAGTAGATTCACGGCATTGGTGTGGCGCAACACATGTGGAGAGACCCGTTTGCTTTTTAAGGATGGGCAGTTTTTCTCTGCAAGTTTTACGTACTTATTCAGGATATACGCTACTCCATCGCGACTAAGTGTATGACCGCGAGCATTCGTAAAGATGGGGTCATTGGGATTGCCATCTTGTTCGCGCATCCAATCTTTCAATACCTTGGCCGTTGACTTAATCACTGGAACACAACGTTCCTTTCGTCCCTTGCCCTGACAATGAATATGTGCCCCTTTCCCAAAGACAACATCTTTATGCGTCAATCCGATTAACTCTGATACACGCAGTCCTGTCTGGGATGCCAAGAGTAAAAGTGCATAATCACGACGTCCACCTTTCGTTTCATTATCAATCATGTTGATCAATGTCTCAGTCTCAACAGGAGATAGGAATGAAACTAAACGACGATGCCACCGTTTCCTGGGGATTGCTAAGACATGCTGGATAAGATCAGCATGAGTGGGCTCCTCGAAAGCTATGTAGTGGAAGAACGATCGGATTGCCGCCAAACGAATATTCCGGCTTCGAGGTTTATTGCCTCGCTGTTTTTCCAGATAATTCAGGAAGCCGGTAATGGTAGAAGCACTCAGGTCTGACAATACAATAGTGGATGGGCGTTTATTGCGATGCTCTTGAAGATAACGAAGCAACAGGCGAAATGTATCACGATAAGAGGCGATCGTATTGGGGCTGGCTTGGCGTTGTCTCATGAGCCGATCAGTAAAAAAGGCCTCCAGGAGGGATGCAAAGGTCTTTGTTGGCTTCATAGTCCACCTCCGATCTTTTTCTCAAGCCGAGAGAGAACATGGCCCATCAATTCAGGGACGGCAGTTAGGTACCAGTAAGTGCACTGTATATCCTTGTGGCCTAAGTAGGTTGATAGAGCATGGATTTTCCCGTCGATATCCTGACCATTTCGGTAAAATTCTGTCAAAGCTCTTACTGCAAATGTATGTCGAAGGCTATGTAGTCGCGGATCTCTATTGTGCTGAGGGCTCCAGATTCCAATCTCAATCAATATCTTCTTGAATCTTTTCCAAGCCATATGGTGGGATGGCCGTCTCCCTTCAGCAACGACAAAAAACGCCGTTTCCTTTGATTTGGGGAACTGTTTATTACGTTTTTGAACATACTGCCTAAGGACTTTTTGAGTGGTTACATGCAGTGGAAGGATACGGGACTTATTGAATTTTGCGTTACGGACAGTAATGGCGCCCTGTTCCCAATTCACATCTTCATTATCCAGGGCCAATGCTTCACCAATACGCATACCCGTCGCTAACAATAAGCCATATAGCGTCCAATACGTGTAGCGGTCTTTTGTGGGTAGCTTTTTAGCTAGGGTAAAGATCTGAGCTATTTCTTGATTGGAATAGATATGCGGCGTAGGTCTCTTGTATTGCGGTAACAGGATATGAAGCGATGGCACTTCAGTCCGTGGATCTATCGTCTTCCAGTACGTAGCAAATCCTCGTAACATACTCAAACGTTCCGTCCACCACGCCGGATTTGTGTTTTTGGGTTTCTTGGCCCATTCTAAAGCCAATGCCGTTGTCAGATAGGTATCTTTCTTGGTTTCGAAGAAGTTCAAAAAGCCTCGCAGCGTTTCTTCATGTTTTCGTAGTTGAAAACCAAGTTTTCGACGCATTGCCAAATAGTCTTTTAGTATGGTTCGTGGATTCATAATTTTCCTCCCGGCCACGGCTGTGCGACCTTTTTCAGGCTTTTCATATCAACATGAGCATAAACCAACGTGCTGCTGATACTTTCATGTCCCAACATTCTGCCAATCTCCGGCAATGAAGCACCGCGACGGAGCAAATTCGTTGCAAACGTATGGCGCAGAAGATGCGAACCCTTATGTGGCGGATTCAACCCGGCCCGTTCGAGAGCCTGTTTAACCGTTTTGGTAATAGCGGCTATACCTTGAAATTCAGTGTATGGAGCACGCGTGCGAATGAACAAGTGGCGAGAAGAACAGGGAGGGCGACCATGTTGGAGGTATTGTACCATCGCTTTCCCAATTTCCTGTGGAAGTGGTAGGCGATTTCGTTTGGAACCTTTGCCACAGATAGTAATTACTCCGCTTTCCCAATCGATGTCATCCAGTCTCAGGTTCCGTACTTCACCTGCTCGTAATCCCAGACGTACCAATAACAACATAATCGCATAGTCTCTCATGCCTTTGGGCGTATTACGGTTACAGGTCTTTAAAATGGATTCAACATCTGGACATTTCAGATGATACGGTAAATGAGTCGCTCTCCTCCAACAAGGTATACTTGGCATCCTGGTAGCAATATCTTCATGAATATACTTGCGTAAATACAAGAATCGGCAGAAGTCTCTCAGAATGAGTACCATGCTGCCACGATACAAAGAACCATATTCATGTGCATGGTTTTCGATGTGCCGCATGAAATCTCTGGTTTTAAGCCGAGATAACACCACGGGCTTTTTCCCAAACCTTTCTTCAAGAAAGCGACGCGGGAAAATGCGACGATGAGGAATGCTCGATTCCGCAAGTCCCCGTTCCTGTCGAAGATATGTTACGTATTCGTTTACAACACGCTCTACTTGGCTCATTGTTTGAGGAGGTGGCCTTTTAATAACCCCTTTCTCACGCAAATAAGACAAGAATAATAGATGTGGAGAGCTACTAATAACCGTGTCTTTGTGATGCTTTAGGCTCTCCAGGTGATCACGGATTTTACGTTCGTCAAGTTGATGGTCTTTAAAACCTTGCTGTTCAAGCCATTGGCTCAGATAGCTAATGCAACGAATATAGCCTTGTCCTACTCCTGGGCTATACCCACATTCATAAAGTCGCCACGCAAAGTCATCCAAGTAGGGGCTTAATGGACCTTTCTTCCATTTTCGTAAAGCAGACGGTTCGTCATAGTACGGATTGTTCGTTCCTACAGTCATCATAGACCTCCACCAATAAAGTAATAAATTTGAAAGGAACAACATGTCTAGAGATCTATTGTACACCCCTCAAATCACATCAAACCTCAAATAGAAAGGAAAAGAACATGATCAAATTATGCAGACTCATAGAAATGCTATGGATGCACAATCGTGCACAAAACTGTGTCTACAGAGGATTTTGCTTCAGGGACTCAACATTATCCGGAACTCCACATAAGATTACGGAGGGATCTGCCGTACAAGATGAATCCAGCCACGAAATCGATTTCCAGTTTTTCGGATTGGTTGACGGTTTTGAAAAAGAACTGGGCTATTTCAACCTCTCTGAGTTGGAAGAGGTCACCGGTCCCCTGGGGCTACCCATCGAACGCGATCTTTGGTTTGAGCCCAAGACTCTCGAAGAGATCGCTCCTGATAAATTCAAAGAAGTGAAAGGGGGCGAATGACTATGAACAATACCCAGAAAGCCAAGGACTGCCTGCAAAGGATCGTTGCGATGTTTCAACAGGGGACGGCACCCAAGGCCCTGGCCGTTGTCACCATCCCGCCTCGTACGGATATCCCCTCGGCCCAATGGAGCCTGAGCAACCGCATCCTACAATTCCTGGCCGACACCTCGGATGCCCGGGGCTTTCGACAATGGCAAGAGGCTGGCCGCCAGGTCAAAAAGGGAGCCAAGGCCTTCCATATCCTGGGCCCCAAGGTTCGCACTGTCACCGAGACCGACGAAACGGGCCAGGAGGTTGAGACGTCGATCGTGATGGGCTTCTTCGCCATATCGGTTTTCCGGGCCGAGGACACCGACGGTGATCCCCTGCCCTATGAACCGGCCAGCCCTCCCCCCTTGGTGGACGTGGCCGAGGCCTTCGGGCTTTCGGTCAGTTACCAGGCCTATGCCAGTCGCTACTATGGCTATTATCAAGGGCGTTCCCAGAAGATTGTTTTGGCAACCCACTCGACCCAGGTGTTCTTTCATGAACTGGCCCATGCCGCGCACCACCGAATTGAGGGTCAATTGCAAGGCGGCCAGGTCCCCAGTCAGGAGATCATCGCGGAACTGACGGCCGCGACCCTGGCACAGCTTTACTGCCCCGAGGTCAACCTGGGATTCTCCTATGAGTACGTCAAGCGATACGCACAGAAGTCTCAAAAGAGTATCGACCGGGCCTGCCTGGCCGTAATCAACACGGTGGGCAAGGTTCTGGACGAAATCCTCCATACCCACGTCACCGCGTGCAATAAAGTCACATAAACCTCGTCGACCAAGCTTGGCGATGGTCCTGATTCAGCGATCGTCAAGCTTGGTCCATTGGAGGCAACACCGCATGAAAACGAAAGGTAAAAACAACCAAAGGATAAAAGCGATGATCCAATACAAAGTCTGGATAGATATCGAAGCGATCGACGAAGAGAACGATCATTACCAGGAAATCGAAGAGCCGCAAGAAGCGGGTTGTTTTCCTTCAGAGCAGGACGCACGGCATTATGTCGATAACTTGCTGTACAAGGGCAATGATCCGTATAGAGGATTGCATATTGATCCGCCCCCCAACGAAAAAGATCTTTGGCGAGTTGTCTACGTGATCGACGTCAATGCCACCGAAGCCAAGACCGCGGCCTGGGAGGCCTATGAGACCATGATTGATCCGGATTCGAGGGCCCCGGTGTTCCACATGATTGATCCACAAGGCAATCAGACCACCCTGGATCTTGCACAAGAAGAACCTCTTTAACCTTGAACGAATAGCCAGCCTGACAATCACCTTCCAGGATTGTCGGGCTTTTTTTATGAAAAGGCCCTTTATAAACCTTGCCCTGTTTTACTCCTAATCGGTCTTAGTGATCATGGTGTCCTCAACAGAATTTCATGATAAAGCATCATTTCCCGGAAGCCGGTTCATGGGTGTCCGCAGGACTCATCTCCCGGCTCAGACGTTCGATCTGGTGGGCAATCTCGACAATGTCGTTCAGCCAATTATTCTTCGAGTCGTCGTGAGAATCCATAATCCTAACAGTTGAACTGTATTGATAAACTTTCCACTGATTTACAGGGCCGCCATGGACCTGGGAGGAATCGAACCTCCAATTTACTCGATGTAAACGAGCCGTCATACCCTTAGACCACAGGTCCCTGACTTATTCTTTGTCACGTAAAGCCTGTTTAAAAATCTTTGCCCGGGTAACGTTCCGACCATCGGGACCGAAACCGTGTAAGCGAGAGAGATTCGTTGACCGGAACGTCTACCGAAATCTTTATAAATCCAAGAATCTTAGCCTATTGATGAAAAACCACTACGGCAGACTCCCTCAAGGCCGGACCATCCGCCAGGTCAAGGCCGAACTGTCCCCCACCAACCGCAGCATGATCGATGAATACACGGCCTTCAAACGGGGCTCGGTCACGGACAAACGCCTGCCATGATCCACAATTCCCTGGTCAAATTCGCGGATCTGTTGGAAATGGACTTCGACCGGGCCACCAAAACGGATATCACCATGGCCTGGAATGTCATTCTGTCATCCGATCTGTCGATCAAGACCAAGCAGGATGAATATCTGCATATCCGACAGGTATTTAAACACTGGTTCGGCGAAGATGAGGTCTACCCCCAGGTCGTACGAGGTATGAAACGCCCCAAGGGCCGGGGACCGCTCATGCTGCCGGAGGAGTTACCCAGCGAGGATCTGATCCATAGGGCCATCAAGGCCTGCCGGAATCCGCGGGACCGGTTCTTTGTGGCCTACGAAGGACTGGACGCCGGAGCCCGCCCCGTGGAATTGAGGAGACTCCAGTGGAAACACCTCAAAAAGGATCAGCATGGCTATTACTTCAGACTATGGACTGCTAAGCAGTCCGGGGACTCAGACTATCGACCCATCCGAGTCATCTACTCGGTCCCCTATTTATTGGAATGGATGAAGACCTATCCAGGTCAAAGAACGGACGAGGCCTATGTCTTCTGCAATCTCACGGATCCGCAGCAAGCCATCACCCACAATGCCCTGACCCGACTCTTTCAACGTCTGAAAAAACTTCTCGGTCTTTCCGGGAAATTCTCACCCTATGTGTTGCGTCACGCCACCCTGACTCGGATGGGCAAGAACCCCCGCGTCCCCGAGGCCATACTCAAAAAATTTGCGGGCCATACCCAATCCAGCCGAATCATCGGGGCATACCAGCATTACGGCGGCGACGATATCAAGGATATGCAACTGGATTACGCCGGCCAGTCAGGACGGCAAGACAACACCTCCCACGAGCTCAAAAAGAAGCCCGTCCGGTGCCCTCACTGCCACCAGGACAATCCCTGGGACGCAGAGGTCTGCGGGTTCTGCCAGTGGGCCCTGTCCCCGACCCGGCAGGTGACCTACGAGGACCTCAGAGACCAGATCGAGGTTCTACAAGAGGACAGACGTAAGACCCACCAATTGATCCAGGAACTCATCGCCAAGCTACCCGACTCCGGTCATTCTTAAGATTGTACAACCGTCCACCTCTAGGGTATACGGGGCTCGAGACTCGGTATACCGCTCAGGTCGTAATAGGCCTGTAGGCACTGTTCACAGCAGAAGAACAGGGTCTGATCGGACGGGACAAAGCCCCGCATACCGATGACTCCCTCTTCCACGCGTATGGCGTCCCGGCCCACGTCGAGGGTCTGGCTACATTGTTCACATTGAAGTTTTTGTTCCATCACCTTCCTTCGCAGATCCCTTTAAAAAGCCTTACCCTGTTTTGCCTCTATGCCTCTGGCAACCGATAAGTTTATAAATCCCGGTTTTCTGTCATTTTAAAGTGACACGTGCCCCTTGTAGGGTCGTAACAACTTATCCATGAACATGGCTGACACTCAGGTATACCCGGCATTGGCAAGAGAACCTTTTCACCGCCCCTGGCTGGCAGCCCTATGCCAACCCATGACCGCTACGCAACTCGCCCGAAAAACCGGTATACCGCTGGATACCTGTAGTTATCTCATTTCCTTGTATCGGGATCGGGGGATGATGACCTGTCTGAATCCCCATCAAAGAAACAGCCGTCTCTACGGCCTGACTCCCTCGGGATGTTCTTACAGGGAATCTTGTCTGGCCGATCATCCGCATCACCCCTACCAACAACCGGAGATAGACTGGATTCTCTACGGGACCGTCTGTTTCAACCACCGTGCCGCAATCATCCGTCACTTGACCCGCCCCATGCAACCGGCACAGATCAAACGCTTTCTTCGACTCCACGACTCCAAGATCAGGATCAATCTCAACAATGTCCTGGACGTGATTCGCTTCCTGCAGTCCAGAGAGATCGTACAGCCCGTGCATACCGGCAAGGGCCGCACGCAATACGAATTGACCGGACTGGGGCGTCAGATACGTCAACTCCTCTTACAGGCCTAACAACTCGCTTGCGTTCATAACGGTCTGCGACACTTCTCAACGGTTTCGAGGCGGGACAGGGAAAAATTTTTATAACCGTTCCCCGTAGACCTGTGACCATGACACGCTTTTCCGAGACCCTGGAAGATTTAGCACGAGAGCTGTCCGTTGGACCCAGGGAAAAGTTTCTGGACCCCTCCATTCCCGCCACGATCCGGCGAGAGATCACCCTGCTACTGGACCAGATCGATCGCCAGAAGGCCAGCCACGCCATTCATCTACGGGAACTACTCCGCACGGAGTGCACCATCGACACAGACCTCATGCAACTGGAACAGCGTATACCCCGGTATACCCCCTACCACTTCCCTGAAAAAGAGAAACTTAAACAGCGGCTCTGTGACCTGGAAAAGGACCGTAGGCAACTAGACCTGCGTCACCAGGAGAAATTGCACGCTCTGGAAGATCACCTGCTCACCCTGATCCATAAACACCAGCAATTGGAGATATAGCCATGCACGTCGAAAAGATCCTCAACAAACTCCGCCCCCTCATGCCGGACCGGGTCGCCCGCTGGGTCCGCACCCTGGAACTGACGGACCCCGAGACCCGGTCCCTGCTCGAAAAACAAATCATCTCGACGGCCTACCAGGTGCTGGGTGATTTCCATCACAAACCCCTTCTGTCCCTTCCCCCACCAGACAAGGCCCAGGGGGCGATCCAACTTGGAACCCTCCTCTATGACCAGCCCAGGGGACCTCTGGGAATCTCCTCCGCAGAACTGCTGCAGAACATGGCCATCCTCGGTCGCTCCGGGGCGGGCAAGACCAATGTCACCTTTCATCTACTAGCCCAACTCATCCAGCGTAAGATCCCCTTTGTTTATCTGGATTGGAAACGGACAGCACGTCATCTCATTCCCAACTTTGAACATCAACTCGATATCTATACACCGGGTCGATCCATTGCCCCGCTCCCCTTCAATCCCTTTGTCGTTCCGCCCGAAACAGAACCCAATGTCTACGCCAATCAAGTCGTCGACGTCATGAGCCAAGCCTTCACCTTAGGTGACGGTTCCCGAAGTATTGTCAGAAAGGCCATCGTCATGCTCTATGAACAAGGCAATCTATCCCCCTCTGTCAAAGAAATCACTCAGGAGGTCCAAAAGATCCCCAATACAGGTCGAATCGGCACTTGGAAAATCACAGCTATGCGTGCCCTGGAAACCTTGGATTTCGCGAACATCACCAGTAAGGATCCCCTGTCACAAGAGCAACTCACCCAACGCCTGCTGCATCAAAACACGGTGATTGAACTAGATGCCCTCAGCCAGGAAAGTAAAAAGTTCCTGATCCCGTTACTATGCCAATGGCTATACTCCGTTAGACTAAAATCTCCAGATCGAGAGAAGCTCAAACTGGTCATCTTCATTGAAGAAGCCCACCATGTCTTACACAAGCACGCGCAGACCTCTCATGAAACCCTGCTTGAAATGCTCATGCGTCAATGCCGTGAACTGGGAATTGGTATGGTTGTGGTCGATCAACACCCCCACCTACTCTCTGCAGCCGCTCTGGGGAACACATACACCACCGTTTGTCTCAATCAGAAGGACCCCAGCGATATCAACAAGGCCGCCGCTATCTCGCTTCTAGACAACGATGACAAGAACACCTTTAGCAGACTCCCCGTAGGCCAAGCGGTCATCAAACTTCAGGACCGTTGGCCCCAACCTTTCCTGGTTCAATTCCCCCTCATGCCAGTGCAAAAAGGGATCGTATCTGATGCCATGCTCGCCAGGTATTTCGCCCTTCAACAGCGAAATACCTCACATTCAACCCGTACAACCTCTCTACTCCCTAAATTTGATCAGGTTCCACGGATTCCATTGTTTGATAGCCCCTTGGATCAACCAGCTTTCGCGCTAATCCAAGATGTCCATCAGCACCCTCAAGATGGAGTAAAAGCCAGATACCAGAGACTGGGCTTGAGCATTGGTGCAGGCAATAGACTCAAGCAGCAGCTCATACGTCAGCATTGGCTCGAAGAACAAGTCGTTAACCTGGGCCAAACCAGAAAGGTTGTACTGCGTCTAACCCAGCAGGCCAAGAAGTCCCTTGGTCTAGAGGCAACAGCCCCCTCGAACCACGGTTCAATCGTACATGAGTACTGGAAACGATTCTACAGCCAGAGGTTCAGAGAACAAGGCTACGAGATCCACTTCGAGGTGCCCAGACGATCCGGTCGTGTGGACCTGGTGGCCATCAAGGACAACCAGAGAATTGCAGTTGAGATAGAGACCGGCAAATCCGACTTTATCAGGAACCTCCGCCAGAACCTGGCCGCAGGATACAATCAAATTGTGATAGTAGCGACGAATCAGCCAGCCTTCGAGAAGATCCAGTCCGGTCTGGCCCGGATCGGCCTACTCGGCCTCGAGCGTATCCAGGTTCGGCTCGCCTATGAAGAATAGATACGCTCCTCGACACCACCGGCCTCGCTCGACAATCCATGGAAGCGGTCCAACCGCCCTGTCAGGACCTGCTTAATGCGGTCTTGGACCATGGCCTGCCAAGGGCCGCGTAGGGTGGACTCCAAAAGATAGATTCCCTCGATATCCGCATCCCTGTACACCTTCATCTTATGGATCATCTGGTCGTGGTACCCGGGATCGCCATTCATACCAAAGTACTCGATGATCACGCCGTACTCGGGCAGCCTGAAGTCCGGGTACCAGATTCGGGTCTGACCCCGGTCCACGACGGCCAAGGGATATTCGTATTGATAAGCCATGCCCCGGCTCTCCAGGTACCGTGCGATCTTCCGCTCACCGCGGCTCTTGAATATCGAATACGATTCAATAGGATCACCTCCTGTTGATTTATTTAAGCAATCCACGGCACGCGAGTATTTAAAGGTTTGCATGGCCGACGGGGTGATTCCTGACGTTCCACGGAGGTTCGGGCAAAAAATATCAAAACAATAATCATCTCATTGATTGGCAAAGACTTAGAACGTTTTCTGACGCTCCCGTTCCAGGGGCTTTATCTACTGTTCCACTAAAATAATCCCCTGCGTAAGCACACACACCACTCCCACACCGAAAACAGAGTTCCCCCGCGGCCGAAAGCCGGAGGCTGAGGCCGCGGGTAACACCGTTGCCCAAGTCCAAACCAATCACTCCACATCCGTATATCTCCTCTTCCCATAAAACATCCCGACCTCCCCCACCATAATCCGAAAGACCTTCTGTCATTCGTATGCGTTACGGTCGTCCCAGCGACCAACCTATTACCACAATCCCCCTCTCATGACCCGACCTTTCATTCATACCCGGCGAGGAAGAATACCTCGACGAAGGCATTGACTGCCCCCTCCCCCCCCCTTTAGAATTCTCCTCTCAATACACCCCGCTCACCCATTCCATAGCCCGAAAAACTTAAATGCCCGCTGAGCATTGCGAACGGGCTTTTATGTGTTTCGGGCGTGCTTCACGTTGCCCAAGTCCAACACATATGGTCACAACTGAAAAAGCACCTTCCTCACAAAACACCCCCCCAGTTTAACACCACTTTCCAGCACCATCACAGATCCCGATACGACCTGCGACCGGCCGAGTCCAGGATGATCCGGTAGTTCTCGATCATTTCATCCGCTTCCTGCCTCGTAGCGACCCACTTCGGACGGATGCCCAGGCTTTTCAAAAGTAGTAACTGCTGTCTTGTAGCTGGCTGAGTCACGCGTTCAGAACTTGGCTGTAAAGACCTGGAAATACACCTAGGTTCAACGAGCTGTAGGAGCCGACTGACCAAATCGAGTTTTTGTCTGTGATCGTTTACTTTTTCCATGAAGGCGAAAAGCGGTCTGCCTTTTACGTTTTTAGCGAAGCGACCCGAAGGGGAAAAACCTAAAAGGTTAAGACCGATTAAGATCCATGGGAAAAGTATAGTCAGACAAAACAATAGCCCCAAGGCGGCGAACGGCATTGACTTAAAGAATCCCCTCTTCATGGGTAAGAACAATACTGACGAGAAAATCTGCTCTACGAAATAACATCATTACAACTGCACCCAGGGCCTGCTATTTGGCTTCTGCCTCCAGTATGAGGTATTACCTGAATCTGCGTACTAATCCGTTCCTTTAAGGCGGATACATGTGAAATGACACCTATCAGCTTGCCGTCCTGCTGTAGTCCCGCAAGGGTTTCCAGAGCAGTGTCGAGGGCTTCCTCGTCCAGAGTGCCAAAGCCTTCATCCAGGAACAGCGAATCCACCCGGACATTTTTGCTGGCCATATGGGACAACCCCAGTGCCAGGGACAGGCTGACGATAAAACTCTCACCGCCGGAAAGATTCTTCGTGGACCGAATCTCCCCAGCCTGATAGTTGTCGACTACATTCAGTTCCAAAGGCTGAGTTTCATCACGGGCCAGTAAGTAGCGGTCGGTCATTTTCTGCAACTGCCGGTTGGCGTGCCCAACCATCATTTCAAAGGTAAGCCCCTGGGCAAAATTGCGGTACTTCTTGCCGTCTGCGGAGCCGATCAATTCGTGCAGGTTTTCCCACCTGTGGCACTCTTTTTTCTGGGCTTCGATAGCTGTCTGCTTTTCCTTTATCCGCTCTTTAGCGGTCGCATTTTCACTCAACTTGTGCTTGAGACCGGCAATGATGTCCCGTAGCTCTTTCAGTACCTCCTCTTGCTCTTTGAATTGGGGCTCGAGCTCTTCCAGCGACTTGTCGGTGACCTTGCGGGCCATTTCCGTAGCCAGACGCGTTTCCCGATCCTTCTGCCTGGCCTTCATATCCGTTTGACGCTCATCCAGGTCCTTGGCCGTGG
The DNA here is from genome assembly GCA_963662565.2 of Sedimentisphaerales bacterium. GTDB lineage: Bacteria > Planctomycetota > Phycisphaerae > Sedimentisphaerales > Anaerobacaceae. Next base: position 453,663 of record CAXXXG010000027.1, read on the forward strand.
CTGTCAGCTCCGCCCGAGATTCAGAGGGCAGTATGGCCGCCAGGAACTGTTCTTCATTTGAAAAGCCAACAGGCGCGAGCGCTGCGGAGAATTCTGTTTCAAGCCTTCTCAGTTCCGGCTCTCGTTGCTCGATGCGTTTCTTCAGAGATTCGACATGGGACTTCGCGGTATTCCATTTTTGTTGGAGCTCATTGTGTCGGTCTCTGACCTGTTTTTCGGAACCTTCGGCATCCGAAATCGCCTTGTTTAAACGGCATTCCTCATCGTCGGGATTCTTGTTGCCGTACAGTGCATTGCGATCATCACTTGCAGCGGCGAGTTCCTTTTTCAATGTTTCAAGACGCTCCAGCTTTTCGGCCAGGACGGTGCTTTGAGTTTCGATAACCGCATCCAGCCGCTTCACCTCGCTGTCGATGTCAGCAATCTTTTTCTCGATGTCTGCCTTTTTCTTGACCTGGGCCTGCCATGCCTTCAGCCTCGCCTTGAGGGTTTCGATCAGTGATGAAATGTCTGTTTCAGGGATGTCCGCAATACCAAGCGGCTGGAGCTTGGTAGTAATAGCCTGCCTGCGTTCGGCAAATTCGGCACGGAGTTTTACCAGGCCGTCCTTCACCTCGGCCAAGGCTTTCTCGGCAGCCTTCTTGTCATTAGCCGCTGCTGACTCCAGCTTTTCAGCCTCAGTCAGGTTTTTGCTTGCCAGGCTTTCTGCGTCCTCGAATTTCTTGATGGCGGCTTCCTGATCCTCAGCTTTGCTGATCAGCCTGTTCAATACATCGATCTTCTTCTCGGTTTCATCGGGGACGGGTACGTTCCCTTCCGCGAAGGGGTGCTCGGTTGCGCCGCAAAGAGGACAGGGTTTGCCGTCTTCCAGTTTTTCCCGGTAATCTCCAAGCTCCGCAATTTTCCTCAGGAAGGCCATTTCACGCAGCAGGGTTTCCTTCTCGGTGCGGTATTCCCGCAACAAACGGTCCCCCAGCAGTTGGATCAAAGCATCCTTGCCCTGCTGGAGCTGTTTTGAGGCGTCCTCCAGGTCCTGCTTCCGAATACCTAATTGTTTCTGACGGTCATCGAGTGACTTTACCGCCAGTTCCAGAGCCGTTGTGGCCGATTCTTGAGCAGCCTCTTTTTGAACGATTTCATTTTGCATGGAGAGCAGGCCGCCGATCTGTTCTTCAACGCCAGCCAGACCGCTGATCAGCCATTCGTCCTGTGCATGCTCCTTGAGATAGACGTCCAAAAGATCCCTCGCCTCATGAGCCTTGGATCGTTTTTCCTGCTCTTCGAGCCGGGCTTTTTTGTCTGCATCAATTTTTGCCCCAGCCTTCTTGCTGCCCTCATCTTCTTCCGATACAGCTTTTTTCTGATCGGTAAGTTTTTGATCCAGGGAGCGAACCTTCTGCAATGTAGGTGCGGCCGCTTTCAGTTCTTCTTTGGCCCTAGTGGTTTGTTGCTCCGCCGATTTCAGTACCTCGACCTGGTCCTTGACAAAGGATTCCAGCCCAGGAAGGACCTCTTCCTCAGCTTTCAAGCCTGCTCTATCATCCGCCTGCTGTGTACGGGTGGCGGTGAGCGTTGCGTATGCGCCGTCCAGTGAGGCGGAACTCAAAGCACGATTGAGCTTTTCACGATCCGGTTTGAATGCATCGATATCAATTTTCAGCTTGTTCGCCTCGTCAGCCAGGTTGGCGATTTCCTTTTTCAGTCCATTGAGGGTAGTGAGCCAAGCAATGGCCTTCCCGGTTTCAGCGGTCCTGGCGGCAAGGTCTGTCTCATCCTTCTGCTTTGCTTCGAGTGCCTGCCCAATCTCTTGTTCCTGCTCCGGCTCAAGAATCACGATGCCTGCCGTTTCAGCCTGGAGCAGGTTCAGTTTTTCCCTCTCTTCGCGCTGGCGTTCATGGACACGGATGGATATCTGACTGTAGATCTCTGTACCCGTTATCTGCTCCAGGATAGGAGCCCGATCATCCGATGCCGCTTGGAGGAACGCGGCAAAGCCACCCTGGGCCAGCAACATGGAGCGGGTAAAACGGTCAAAGTCCATGCCGGTAGCGGACTCGATCTGGTCGGCTACACCTCTGATCTTGGATTCGAAAATTTCGCCGGAATCGGCATTGGCAATTTCGTGCTTCGGTGCCTGGAGTTCACCATCCGGCTTCTTGCGTGCCCGGTGTTGGCTCCAGTGACAGCGGTAACGCCCGGTCTGGGTTTCGAAGGTCACCTCGGCAAAGCACTCGCCGGTCTGGCGGGACATGATTTCGTTTCCGCTCTTGGTGACCTTGTTCAGGCGAGGTGTCCGCCCGTAAAGAGCGAGGCAAATAGCATCAAGGATGGTGGTCTTCCCCGCGCCGGTGGGACCGGTGATGGCGAAGATGCCGTCAGACGCGAAGGCCGGATGCATCAGGTCGATTTGCCATTCGCCGACCAGTGAGTTCAGATTCTTGAAGCGTACCTGCAGTATTCTCATCGACAGCCTCTCTATTCCGCCTGCACATCGTCTTCAGAGAGAGACGAGACCGTTTCCTGGTAGGCCCGAAGCAGCTCTGGCCGCTGCTCTTCGGGCACGTCATGGACAGCGAGGCATCGTTCGAACACGTCGTTCACGTTCAAATCGTCGAGTGTTTCCTCTTCATGGATTTGTCCCAGTACGCAGTCGATGATGCGGTTGTTCTTTATCCTGAGAATTTCCATTTGGGTGCCGGAAATCGCTGCCTCCAGGCGTTCACGCAGGTCGCCAACGACTTCAGTGCCGTCGTAAATGACTTCGAGCCAGCCTAGGGAGTCCGTCGCCGACAATTCAAGGATGCGGTTTAAGATGCCGTCCCAGTCTCCTTTGACGCGCTCAAGTTTCTGAAAAATTGGCACATTGATCAGCTGTACGGATGCAGCCGTGCTGTGGAACTCAACCTGGCAAACGCTCTTCTGCTGTTTTGCCTCTCCGAACCCCATGGGCAGAGGAGAGCCGCTGTACCGAATGGTTTCGGAGTCGTTCACTTTTTGCGGGACATGGAGGTGCCCCAGCGCCAGGTAGTTGAAGCAGGCAGGGAAAATACCGGCCGTCACATGGGCCAGGGAGCCGACATAGAGTTCGCGCACGCCATCACCATCGACGGTTTGTCCACCTGCGGTGAACAGATGTCCCGTGCCAACGATGGGAATATCACCCCCAAGTTCCTCACGCTTCTGTTCGGCCGAGGCGGCGACGGCAGCGTAATGAGTGCGGATACCGTCAATCAGCTTTTGCTCCTTGTCCTCAACGCTCTCACCAGCTTCCGCCACGCGGATATCCCTGTCGCGGAGGTAGGGCACGGCACAGACAATCAATTCCGGAGCGTCCTTGTCATTACAGAGCACCAGCACTTCGTCTTCCGGGGAGGAAGTAGCGTTACCAACCACGTGGACATCAAGGGCCTTGAGCAACTCCTTGGGTGCATTGAGAAAAGACGGCGAATCATGATTTCCGGCAACAACGATTACGTGTCGACAGGATGAGGCGGCCACCTGGCACAGGAACCGATAATAGAACTCCTGGGAGCGATTGCTCGGAGCGCAGGTGTCAAAGACATCACCCGCCACCAGCAGCGCATCGATTTCATTCTGCCGAATCGTCTCTCCCAGTCAGGCCAGAAAGGCCTCGAACTCTTCGTAGCGTTTTCTGCCATAAAGAGTACGGCCGATATGCCAGTCGGAGGTGTGGAGCAATCTGAGCGATGGCAATTTCTGATTCATTGGGTGTCCTCGCCTTCCTGCGAAGAATCATCAGCAGCTTCTGCTCCAATCCAATCGCGGGTGATTTTGTCCCAATCAATTGGGCGAGGGGCTTCGTTGGTCCAGACATTCCAAAAATCTGGGTCGTCAGATTCAGGTCTCTGGCCATCTTCCAGATGTTTCACCTCGACTAGCGAGGGTACCTTTGAAGCAATGCCCAGCAGAATGCAATAGCGTGTAGGTAGGCTGGGCAGCTCACGAAGCAACCCGCGCGCATTATCGGGAACCAAGCGGGAGATCAGCTCTTGATCCCGATCATTCGTAATCCGGTGGAGAAGGAAGGAATTGCATTGAGACAGCACCGTTTCCGATAGTTCGGAAGGCCTCTGTGATGACAGTACAAGCCCCAATCCGAACTTACGTCCCTCTCTGGCAACTCGCTCAAATATCCCTCGACACATATCAGCAGGGCTTGGAATTTCATCTCCGCGAGGAAGCCGCTTCGCTACGAATGTGTGTGCTTCTTCCAGGACAAGCACGGTGGGTAGGTTCTGGTTGTTGAGTTTCCGGTAACGCTGCAGCGATTCCAGAATCAGCCGTGATGAAACGGCGATCACAAGATGGAGGATTTCATAAGGAACAAGGGACAGGTCTATTACGGCAACAGGTCCGTTTTCTCCACCATCGGAGCCAACATGACCACTAAGCCAATCCGAAAGAGTCGGTATGTTGTCCGGTGCGATAACATCCTTCATTCTGGTGTCACCAAGCATCGCTTTGATTCTCATGATCATTGTCGCGATGAATTGATTCGAATTGCCTCCTTGCTGGTTTGCTACAATCTCCAAGTAGTCAGCAAGACTATTTATGTCAAAATTGACCGGAGAATCTTCATTCGAACAAACCTGATGCATCTCTGCTGGATATTGCGTGAGAACCCCGTTGATTCGATTTACAATAGCCGACAAAGATTCGTCTGAAAAATCGTGATATGTTCGGTTCTTCTTATGGTTCGTCGTTAATGTCTGATTGAGCTGGGTTTCCAAGTCTACAAGTGGCTGCAATACAGGATCGCCTGCATCAAGCTTTATTTTGTAGCTTCCAATGTCATTGCAAAATGCGAATAGCTGAGAGCCGCAGTTATCCGTATGTGGCCATCCGATAGTTCCTTTTCCCTCGAACTGCGATAAATACACAAACACCATGCGACACCGACCCCAGATTTTGGTCTTTAAATCCAGGGCGCCGCAGCTTCCAGACCTTAGATCCCGCAAAGCTGTCTGCAGAATAGGTTTCTGAACTTTTGGTGCTGCTTGAGCAACCGCTGCCCATTCGGAACTGTTCCACATCCACGCAGGTAAAGTGAATCCTTTAGCTTTGGCGTTAGTAATTGGTGGAACCTGAAACACCCTGCAACCCGCTCCCAAATCCTGGAAACATTTCGAATATTCGCCATTAGGATCAAGGATTATGAAACGTGCGTTTGGATTGTCTTGTCCGTTTTTAGCTTCCTCGGTTCCCGCAGGACTCTCGGGTTTCTTGATGGTTTTCTGTGCCGATTCAACGGCAGACCGCACCAAGGCCGCCAAGGTGCAAGACTTACCGCTGCCGGTGTTACCTAAAACCGCAAGATGGCGACCAAACAGCTTGTCAGGATCAACCGCGATTGGCGCATCATGCGCGATAGGGCAGGTCCCCAGCGGAACTCGGCTGTCCTTTCCTTGGCCGGTAACTATGGCAATGGTTTGATCCCTTGTTGGCAGAATTACTGGGTCGCCAACGGATGGGAAACTCTGAACCCCTCTTTCGAGCCGCCATTTATTCTTTTCCGAAAGCAGGGTTCCAATCGGACACACCGCCATTTTTCGCAGCGGGAATGGCAGGTCGATCAGGCCGAAATCCTTGAGCCCTTGTCGTTTGGGATAGGCCGATCTTTCCACCCCCAGCCAAACGACGATCCCGACGACCGCCCCGGATTCGTTGGGCAGCAGAACGAAACTGTTTATTCTCGGAAATGGGGTCGGGACGCCGGTATTGAGGGCAGTGTTTCTGGGAGAATCTATATCCAGCAATACTTTGATTTCATCTGGTGCAACGCTCTCTACCGTCCCGATTGTCAGGGATGAAATCTTGGAAATCGGTGAGGTCATACCTCGTCCTCCTCATCTTTATGGGAGGATGGTTCCCAACCGCGATTCCGAAGTAATTCCGTCTGTCGGATAGTGATGCGATCTATTGCGGGCTTCGGCAAATAATTTTCGACCAGTGTTGGCATATTTCCGAAGTGCGGACCGATCAATAATGATATCTGTGCCTTCCTACCGACCTGATTACAGAAGGAGCTAATCCTTCCCCCTTCATTACCGTAGGAAATAATGACCAAATGCGTCGATGGAATCGTCAGCATGTCGGCTATGGTGCGGTTGATGTGCTCGTCACCAAAGCCATAACCATAGGTGACAAGTACCGAGTTCGGGCGGCAGACCGCAGCCGCATAATCGCGGAATAGTTCGACGTAGGGGTATTCGGATGTCTCCCGGTCCTTGGCCGAGTTCGGGTAGATCATCACGGAATCGCTTGGCTGGTCGTTGATCACCTGATGGTCATCCTGTGGGCCGAATGGCAACCCAACCTTTCTTACAAAACCGTTTCGGTAAACCCAGTCCAATGAGCCGTGAAGCTTGGTGAGACGTACTACGCCCTCCAGATAACGTGGCTCACCACGGATGCCAGGTGGATTGTAGTGCATATCGATGTCCAAACGCGAAGACCTGAAAATCGGTTCAAGGCAGCCGACGAATCGGTCTAGCAAATGCAAACCCGCCAGATCTGCACCATATTCGATCAGCCGGTCGTAATTGGTCGTGAAGATATGGAGACGCTCCCTTGTTGCTGTCCGACTAGAGAAGCTGAGCAGGAAAGAAACAAGCATGACAAGCGGATCGAGCTTCTCCGACGCTTCTTCCCCGGCCTCAGGTTCGGCATCTGCTAGTTCAGGTGCCGCGCATTTTTCGACCGCTGATTTCAGACCCCGCTCGGTTTTGGAGATACCGTTCAGAAACTTTTTGAACAAAGCATCAAGGGCAGAGATGACCTCGGTGTGACGGTCATCGCCCTGAATTTTCAAACCTTGGGCCAACGCGTTGGCGGCCCGGATCTGATCTTCAATATTTGCCTCGCCGCGTCCCATAGCCACAGCAGCCTGCTGGGCGGCATCCTTCAGCTTGTCGTCCAGTGGGAAGCCACCATAGTCACAAGCCATGTCAGCTGCGATGGTTCCGGCCTGATATGCAACTGCCTTGGTGAAACCGCTGCCAAGCAAGAGAGCAAGATGCTCACTCTGAAAAACAGCCGCCAGCCAAGGCTCAATGTCCTTTTTCTGACCCTCAATGCTCATACTTTCATCAGGGTTTTTGACATCGAGATTTTCCACATTCCCAATGCGATAGACATGCTCTCCCCACGGTTTCACTGATATTCCTCCAATTGAGATATTTATACTGAATTATGCTGTTTAACGATATCCTCTGATCTTGAAATAAACGCCTATATTCTCCTTATCAATTCTCCCCCTGATTAAATGTCTTCTGTGTAGTTGACTACAATAACTTGTGAAGGACTTTAAAATTCATTCTGTTTAAACCCAATCTATCCTCTCCAACTGCTCACGGCCCTTCTCCGTTAATCGATACCTCTGTAACCGACTGGTGGGTTTGTCCGGAATGGTCATGGTTATCCATCCAGCGTCCAAGAGGGGATTTAACAACTGCTTTCTGAACTTGGTGCGGTCTGAACGGCCAGTCACTGCCATGAGATCGACTAACCGGCACTCCTTGAGGCATTTACGAAGGATTTCGACTTGGTGCCAACTTGGTGCCATCTTGGTGCCATCTTGTGTCTCAGCTTGGTCAACACTGGCATCAATCCTCGTTTTTTCCATAAAAACAGGGTGTATGGGGAATTCCACTCTGAAATACGTTCGATCCTCATCCGTGTAAAATTCAGGTAACGGAGATTGATTACGTTCTATGGCACGCAGCATCTTGGGGATACCCGTGCCCCGCCCTTCCGTCATATCGAGTTCTTTGAGAAATTCACCCACGCGACGGTTGCGGTAACGCTGTGACAGGAAATGCATCGCCTTCATGTCCTGCGGGCGAATGGATCGGTCCGGGCCGGGAAAGCTGTTGATGGTGATCCGGTCCGGCAGGATGCGGACTTCGATGGGTTCGCGAATCTCATAGGAACGATGGTAGACTGCATTACACAGGGCCTCTTCAATGGCTACGAAGGCGTAGTTGAAGAAACGATCCGCTTCGGCCCGGTCCGGATATTTGATGACCTTTTCCACGATGACCAGGGAACGGATATAGGCCAGAGCATTCTGCAATATGGTGTGTAACGGCCCATTAAAAATTCTCTCGGTAAAGGTGTCGGCACCGGGACCATCGGGGAAATGCACCACATCGATCTGGCTTTGCGGAAAGAAGGTCTCCGGGTGGTCATGAAAGAACATGAGTCCTACGTTTTTGGGATAGATCGCCTCGTCAGGACCATCTACGATATTCATGCGTCTGCCGAGTTGAACAAAATCCATGGTAGCCGCCTCGGTAAAAAGGTCGCTCCTGACTTGCTTGAGGTAGGCGCGAATGAGTCCCAAGTCCAGATCGTCCAACGTAGCCCGCGGGTTCAAACGATCATCGAACGGGATCGTGGCAGCCAGTGTCATGAGTTCGGCTTCGTCCTGGTGGGTGGCCCGCACGGTGACGGATCCCTTACGAATATAATAGGCAAACTCACGTTGCCCTTGAGCCATAGACACGGGAGCCTTATACGGTCTCGTCGGCCCCCCGATCGCCCAAAGAACTAGCACATGCCTACCGTTGACCTGACAGGGGGCGATGATGGGGTGATAGTACGGCACCATGCGATAGCCGATCTCCACGATCTCCTGCTGAATGGCATCGAGTTGGGTGGCGGGCAATCCGACGGGTGGCAATACCGGCCGTCCATCTTCCTCTGCCACGCCGATGATAATATAGCCACCACCGAGATTATGGTAGTCATTGGCAAAGGCACACAGGGTATGCAGAATGGATTCCGGATTCCAACCGGCCTTGAATTCCAGCCGTTCCCACTCTACCGAGCGTGCAGTAAGCAGGTCGTTGATGTTGATTGGTAGATTCATAGCAATACTGCCCGGCTCATAACCATAAGAATCCTTCTGGGGTTCCATTCCTGTTTATGAGGTCTCCGGATCGATCGATGAAGCCCAACCTACTGCCCTCCAGAGACCTTTCATGTTACTGGCCATATTAATCCTGGAACCGACCGGTGACAAGGACTAATGCAATTGCACAGTTATCCTACTGCTTAGCTGGCCATTAGCGACCAATCGCCAAATCACCACCTGTCCGATCAACTTAAATGGTTAGTGAGCAAGGCGAAGGCCTTTTAAGTTGATCGGACAAACCACGCCCTGCCTGATTATCCCCAAACGCTCTCTCGGAACGCCCCCCACGGCCTCCATAAAGCCAAAGGCAGAGACCAACGGTCTCCGCCTTCCAATCAAAACCCTGCCGGTCTTTTAACCTTTCTTGCTCTGTTCGATCATGTCCGAGGCTTCCTTTTTGGTGATCGATTCCAAAAACTCAACTCCCAGATCTCTCAAGAAGTCCTTTTGCTTTTCGGTTGCCGGGACATGATTATTGCCACCTGCCGCCGCCATTTTACCGGATCGAGTATCCTTTCCGATCTCTTGTAAAATCGCCACCGTAATAACGTCATTGCCCGTCTTTTCCTGGATGGCGTCATACAGTTCCACGTAATGGCTAATGCTTTCCTTCATTTCTTTGTTCATGTTTCATTTTACCTCCTTTCAGCTCTTTGAATAGAACGGAAGGGGCCCGAAAGCCCCCCTTCCGGTTTACTCCTGATTCATGCCCAAGTCTTGAGCACACTGCGATGCAAACTCGAACAAGTTGTTGTTCTGTTGGTCTCTCGAAATTGGTTCCGCCTCGTCGACCGGGATGGGTATGCCGATCACGGTCACGTCCTGGGCATCCAGTTCGATCACCACCCTGCCGTTGTCGTTGCTATACCACTCCAGGTAGCAATAATCGACGTAGTCCTGTGGGGGCAATCCTGCAGTCATATCTCCGACCTTGCCGGTTTGGTGGATTGCCATGCCCTGCATATAGGTCGATTGGCATTCCTTACCCGGTCCCTTGAACTGAATCTTAGTCCTCCTGATATCCCGGTGAAAATCACCTTTCAGGTCGAAGGTTACTTTTTCAGTCAAGCCCGTAAACTGCATCCACCCCGTTACCTTGCCGGGGACGGTATTGTCCAGTTCGCCTTGCATCAAATAGTCTGTTGGTCTCCATGCCATTGTTCATCGTTTTACCTCCTTTCAGTTGTTGAGTATGATTTCGAGGGTGCTCATCGCGTCCAAACTCCGTTGGGCCTTACCGTTCAGAGCCCCCGCGATCACGCGGAATGGCCGGTTTTCGCAGAAAGGCAAAGTCTAAAAGGTTAACTGGCAAGTGCCTTTTACACTTTGCAGGCAATGGAGCGACTAAATAATCGTAACCGCAGAGGCGGTATCTACGATTTGAGCCAATGCCCTTCTTTCATCTTCTGAAACAGAGGTATTCCAATACTTGGAATGGTTTTAAATTTTTTGGAAAGATTCTCGCTTTGATTCCCCTCGCCCCTCGTTAAAATATCATTAGCAACTTCCGAAACCCTATTTAGGACGCTAACTATGGTTTGTGGAATTTACCAATTATCAAAGGCAATGGAAGGTCGAGTTCCTTCGACCCGTTTGCTTTTCACCCTTGGCCCCGCCTCTGTCCGCACGCTCGTCAATACAACCCCGGATGCCCCAAGCAACTCTCCGAAATCCTCGCAAAACGCCAGGTTTTCAACAGAAATGGATTTCCCGGGGGGGCATTCATTCAAGGAGAACTTGGGACAATTGTAGCTTTATGGAATTACAGTCAGGAGGAGGGTAATTATGTCGCAACATAAATCCGCTCCCAATTTTGTCGAAAAACTCAGACTGCTCCTGGAAGTCACCAAGAAAACCCAGGGCAAACTTGCCAAAGAAACCGGCATACCCATTGCCTCGATCAATCGAATCTGTAAGAACGGCATGGGCTCGGAAGAGAACATCTGCAAGGTTCTCAATCTGCTCGGATTGAAACGCAGACGAATGCTCGAAATGCTGACAGACCGTCGTGCAGAGATCTGCACCGGAGAGGCTCGTGAGACCTGGCGTGATTTCAGATATGCCTTTTTGACCGAAGAAGAATATCTCCAGGAGATTTGTCCCTTCCCACTTGATAATGCGTATGCCTGCACCCAGCATGGGATTTCTCTGACAAAGGTGGTGAAGCTGGCTCAGCAGCACGGAATCACTCACATCAAAGACCTCAAAGAGATCAATCCCTGGCGATTAGTCGACTTTGTCAAAGCCTTTGAAGAGGAATTCGGCGAATCCGCCAGGGCCGACATTCTGACCCAAAAGTGCAAGAAATATCCACCAGTCCTGTTTTTGGAATTCCTCAAGGATGTGGATGCAAATGATTACGTAACCCTCTCCCAATGTACCGGACGTCTGCTATTCGGATTGTCTCACCTGATCCTGGGCGAATACTGGTTCGAGAAAGATGGCGAAATCTGTCGTCACAGAAATCCCAGCGGCGTGGAATTCCTCTACAGTCTCAAGGGAACCTTTGAATTGAACTACCAGGGACATCAATACAAGACACGACTGGAATCGAACGGCTCCATCTTAGTCTTTGATGCCAGGCATAGGCATTCCATCAAATTGATCCAAGGCGACGAACAAGGCAAAGGCATCTTGATCATGGTCAGATATGACCCACAAAAACGCAAGATCGAACCGGGCCGTCCCAGAAGACCCCGATCCTCATCGCAGGCAAAGACATGATCAACATCTGATAGGAGAGCCAACCATGAAACGTTTAAGGAAATAGAACCAAACAGAAACAACGTTTAGAAACCGAAGGAAACAGAAATGATTATCGATGCGGTTTACGAGCTGATTCAAGCGAGTTTAATATTCATGTTATCATTTACGAGGATATTACTATGGATGTCTCATGTTGCAGACCTCTTGTCGGTTTAGAGGAACAATACCCCGTGAAGCTCTATAAGGGTAACGTGTTATTGATCCCTAAAACTCACCGTATAATTCTCATGGAACACGACCATCAGACCCTCTCCATTGGCAGGGCGCCGGATCAGACCTGTATCCTCTGCGTATCCCATTACTGGGACCAGTGGATCGAACAGCTCCAAGCCGAACACCCCGAGCTACTGACCAGACCCGATGCCGACACATACCTAGACTTCATCGCAACCAAACCCATTCCGAAATCCGGTAAAATCACGTTGCCTTATCTGGCGGTCGCCCATCTGGGAATGGAGAATACACAACAACTCGTCTGTCACGGCAAGGATTATTTGATTAAAGTATACCCCATGCCTGTAAGCATGAAGGACGCGATATAGCCCCGATACCCATGAACGCCTTAGACCACCATAACAACATGAAACATCGTCGCAACGACGTCATCGCCAAGCGGCTGAAAACGACGGTTTGGGACTCCGATCGTTTCTCTCTGGATCCATCCTGGCGATCATCGGCTTCAATCGGTGGCAACAGCGTACTACAAGAACCCGGCCCCCTTCCTTCCTGTCATCGATTATCTCGCATTTGATCCTTTTTTCCGGTTTATTCCGATCCTTTCCGAATCCTTCCCCCTGGTGACATTCCTTTCACCAAGAATATAACCAATTCCGTTTACCCATTCAGATCATCCCTCTACCGTTATAGGAAGGTCACAACGCCGTAATGTGTAGGATCCTTTAGGATCCTTTCCGACCGTAAACTTTATAAATGAAGACTCTTTACCCTATTAGAAATCCATGTATAGAGACGGCAAATCAACCCAGATCCTTCAGAAACTCCATAAACTGATGGAACAACAATCCCTCTATACCATCAAGCTCAACCAAACCTCCATCGAAATCCAAAAACTGCTTGCTGAAATGTCGTCATGTCGATCCGTCGACCAGACACCCCCTGCCTTTCCATCCGAGCAAATCCCAACAGCGACTCCGCCATTACCCCCGGCACAGGACAATGAAGACGAATACCACGTCATCTTGAACCTAAGGGACCAGAGCCTCAGATACCGGCAAGATCCTCACGGCCACGGGCCACTGGTCCAGGCAGACTGGGGCGGAATCGGCTCATATCGTATACAGCTCCTGACGTATATGCTCGATCACCCGGGCGATCCTTTTTATGTAGGCAACCTCTTTAAGGTCTACGGTCCCCTTGCAGAGGTCCGGTCGGATAGCACCTTCACCAAGGCCATGGGGCAATTCCGAAAGGCCCTCGGCCAGCATGACACCTCCGGTCCCTACCTGCAAAAACAACACGACTATGAAGATATCACGGGCAAGAAACGCGGTTATATCTATCGCATCAATCCGGCCTGGCGATACCTCATCCGGCGACCCGACCAGTCAGATTTCCGAGCTAATTCTCTTGTAGCGCAGAGTTACGGCAGAGGATGCCCCTAAAATAATCAGTAACAGTTAACCATTGGGAGTTCGATCAATGAATCTCAAAAACGTTCTGACAAGACTCTTCGGTAGGCGAGCCCATGCCCCTCACTTACCATATATCCCAACACCTCCGCAATCGAACAATGCGTCAAACCGTTCGATCCCGGGCCATGCCGCCGGCCCTCAAGGGACCTACACGGAAATCCAGTCCACGATCCAGACCATCGCGGGCAGTAACATTACGCTCGGCTCGGAAAACATCATTCTCGTAGACGCCAACGGCCAGGCCAGGGAAATTTCCAAACAATGCAGTCATGTTCTGAGCACTGGTAAGCTGGTCACCCGGATCGAAGAGATCGGCGGGATCTGCCCCTTCTGCCAGAGTTCGGCCATGCAACGATATCAGGCGGGGGAACTGACGCTGGAGGCCGCCCAACTCGCCTGCCTGTACGACGTGGCCTCCGCCGCAACCTGCCAGGCCTGCGGGGTGCACGCCTGCACCAGGCACATCCGCCCCGTGGACACGGACCAAGGAATCCTGAGTCTGTGTCAGGAATGTCACAAGGCACTCAAAAAACAACTCCGAAAAAAATCTCTCGTTCGTGCCTTGCTGGCTCCTATTACGGCATCCGAGGAGGTGACGGAGTAATGCGGACCAGACCCTCTCAATCAAATGAACACGGCCCGGCCCTGGAGGCCCTGAGAGAGGAACTGAGGGCTAAGGCTCTCATTGAGCGCCCCGAGGTCTCAAATCTTCTCCAATCGGCATATAACTGCTGGAATCCCGCGATCTTTGCTTCACTCAGGACACGGCTGCAATTAATCCTGGACCAGTACGATACCAACGCGCAGCGACAACCGGACGCCTTTAGACCCTATGGCCCAGAAACCTATCTCAAGCAAGGAAGTCTCCATCTCATGGATCAGATGGACCAGGTGCCCTTCCTGATCGATCCGGACAAGCTTGTCACCGGCCTGCTGATCATCGGGCCGCAGGGCTCGGGTAAGTCGAGGCTGATCCGTCACCTCATCACAGAACTCATGAGGATCTACGCATGACATCAAGGCCCATCTACTTCACAGTCATTGATCCGAAAAATGGCTTCGTCAATCTGCCCGAGTTCGAGCACATCGACCTAAGCGACGTGTCCCTGGATCTCCAAGGTCCCTCCAACGTCAGTGCGTACAGCTTTGTATTCGAGTTTCTGCCCATTTTAGCGTCCCTGTGTTCACTGATCTATGGCCTGGACCTGGTCCATCAGGCGGCGGACATCGCCTTTGCACAGCTTCGGCTCTACCTCGAGCAGACCGGTAAACAGACGGTTTTGTGTTTGCGGGACATCTACGAGGCCCTGCATGCAATCAAGGTGTCCCATTTCCGCCTGACCGGTTATATGGACGCCGCCCGAACGGCATTTTCCCTAGTACTCGGCAAAAACAATCTCTTCAGTTGCCGCAAAGGCCTTTGCCTGGACTGGCTGTTCTCCCGTAACACCATCATCAATGCCCGTGGTCTCACCCATGAGTTGCAGTGTCGGGTCTTTCTCAATTATCTCATTTTCTGGCTTTACCAACAGGCCAAGGATCTGCCCGAATGCAAGAAGCTACGACATGTAATCGTTATCGACGACGCCCTGCGGTTTGTCGGGAATTCCGAACGGTTCTCAAATCAACAAACGGTCTCCCAGTTGGGCCACATGCTGGCCGTGCTTCGGTCCACGGGCATTGCGTGTATCTTCGTATCCCAACTGGCATCCTCCCTCGATCCGGCGGTGATCTCGTTGTCCCGGAATCTGGTGGTCATCGGTAATGTCAACGGCGAAGAAAACCTGCGTGTGATCCAAAACGCGATGTCACTGACTCCGGATCGGAAGGACGCGATTCTGCGTTTCCAACCCCGCGAGATGCTGGCCTTTGTCTCAGGTTCTCCCTGGCCTTACCCGGTCCATGGCTGGGCCCCCTATGTGGCCGATCAAGCCATGCAGGTCGTCCCTCCCCTGAATCTATCCGATTCCATAGTGCCCTGGCACGCCTTGACAGAGGGGCCCCGCGTACAATCCCGACCAACCCCGGAGGCGGTAGTCGTTCCGGAAGAAGCTCCGGCCGTACAGCCGCCCCAGGCCGGTACCATGGACCAACTGACCTTCGACTGCCTGGTGTATCCCACCGACAAGGCCGGTGCCCACGCCGGCCGGATGCCCTCCATCCGCGAATACGACGCAGCCAAGACCGCGGCTGTACAGAACGGATTACTGACGGCCTCCCAATGCGGAAAGAGCCTGTACCTGATCCCCACGCCCCAGGCCTACGAAAAATTCAGCCAGACCTGTCCGTTCCAGCGGACCACGAGCATGGAGCACGGATTCTATGTGTACTTGGCGGCCCAGGCACTCAAAAAAGATCACCAGTTGGCCAAGGTCCGGATGGAGACGCCTATAGGCACCAAGGGGGCCACGATCGACGTGACCACTACGGACAAGACGGGCGTCATGACTGCCTACGAGGTGACCCTGTCCACCTCCAACCTGATCAGTAATGCGGCCAAGCTCCAGGACACCGCCTATACGAAAATCGTGTGGCTTTGTCGGGACGCGGCCCTGGCCAAGGCCGTGCAGGCCCACCTGAACAAGTCCGCAACCCTGCCCGAGGTGTTCCTGGCCCGGTGCGAATACCTGCACCTCAGTAAATTCATCCGCCACTATGAATCGATCGGAGCGACGCCATGCCAACCTTGAGTCTGAAAAAGATTGCCCTAATCGTGATCGGTATCATCGTCCTGTTTCATCTCAAGGCGATCCTGCATGCCCTGGCATCGGTCTATGCCTGGTTCGGTGAGAATCTGGCCGGGATGAGGGATTTCCCCGCAGGGGCCAGGGCGGCCATCGCCTTTGCCACATTACTGTTGATGCTTGTGTTGGTGTGCAAGCATCTCGATCAATAACCATTTTTTTAGGAGACACATTATGTCTTATGAACAAAAAGTCAGTCGTGCGAAACCCACCCTCATCGGTCTGGTCGTGGATGACAGCGGCAGTACAGCCGATGTCCTGCCCGGAACTTCGGATCCCATATACCAATGGATCGAACGTTACGTGGGAATCATCTTCCAGGAACTCTTGTCCCGCAGTTCCGAGGTCAAGGGCGACGGCGTGGTCATCAAACCCCGATACTACCTGACCGTGGTCCGCTACGGCAGTGCACCGAAGATCTGGGGCTCCCCCGAGATGGACATCGAAACCGCCGTGGAACGCTTCGCCAAGTCCAACCAGTCCCTGGGGCTAGGAGGTCACCTGGGCGGAACCGATGCAGCCGCGGCCTTCGAGGCGATGTCGGAACACCTCACGCAGTCCCTGGCCGGGGAACACTTCAGGGATTCGTTCCCGCCCATGGTTTTTCACCTGACCGACGGTGAAAGTCATACGGATGCCACTGCGATCGCCCGTCGAATGATGCAGTTGACCACACAAGACGGCAACGTCCTGGTCGCCAACGTCTATATCGGTACTCAAACCAGTCTGAACTACCAGGGCCCGGAGGACTTCCCGGGGTACCTGGAGGCTGGCGAGGCCGGGCCGAGTGAAGACAATCTTCGACTCTTCCAGATGAGCAGTCTCACGCCCCAGAGTATGGAAGCGAACCTCACCACCGAGGGGATCTTCCCCCGCCTGCGTTCCGGGGCCAGATTGTTCTTTGACGTGCGGACCAAGGAAATGCTCAAGCATGCGATCCAGGTTATTGGGAGCATGGGCTCCAGAATGGCGAGGTGAGAGATGACCGTCACTAAGACATCCAACGAATCCTATACCGCCCTGACGGTGGTCAGTCCCATGAAACACGGAGAAGAGCAGAAGAATCAGGATCGGGCCCGCTGGTGCGGGCCCGATCAAGTCGCCTGCGTGGCCGACGGAGTCACCACATCGCCCAATGCGGCCCTGGCGGCGGAACTGGCCGTGTCCCTGGCTCCAGGCCTGTTCAAAGGCGATACGACAGAAAGACTCCGAATGCTCTGCGACTTACTCTTGTCGGCCCGCCACGAATATCGACACGGGACCGTAAGCTTCCCCAAGCATCTTCCCGCCTCCATGCATCCCCTCCTGGCCCAGGCGGTGGAGTCCAAGATGGCCATCAGTCACCAGACGACCCTGGCGGCCCTACAGGTCCGTTGCGATCAAGACAATGTATATACCCGCATGGTCAGGTGCGGAGATTCGGGTGTTTTCGCCTTCTCCCGGGAGAACGGCTTATTGTTCTCGTCCCTCTGTTCGGCCCAATCCCGGGGCCTCCCCCAGGACTTAGTAGGCAGTCCCTTCGGTCCGGGCGACGAAATCCTGGTCAAGGTCGAGGGGTGTCTATCGCAATTCAGAGCCCTAGCCCACAGAACGGATCTGCCGGATCCCCTCCGACGGAATTGGCTGGTCTGCAAACCCGTCGAGGTCTCATCCCCTCCACGAAGTCCGGGCAGGTGCCCGTCAGGACCACAACCGCTGATCATCCGGCCCAATGACAGACTGCTGGTTCCCAAGTACCTCTGGGGCCGATCGTTTGAGAGTCAGGGGGAATCATTCCGGTTGCTGAGATATGCCAGTGCGATCAAATCCGTGTGGCAAGCCACGGCTGATTCCAAGGAACAGTTCGGACGGGGCGGTCCAACCACAGCCGTGTTGCCGGACCACTTCGAACACGGATACTGCGACTATACGGAGGACCGATTCCCGAGGCAAACGCACCTTGTCTTGTGCAGTGACGGCTTCTACAGTAGCTTTACCGACGCTCGACAGATGTGGCATTGGCTACTGGAGAACCACACGGTCCTGCAAGACGATAACGAACAAAAAGGATCGCTGCTCGAGGCCCTACACCAGAAGCTGGATCGGATCATCGGCGACGATGATATTAGCTTCGTATGGGTCTCCCCCAAGGACGAACCCTCTGAATCACATGCGTCATTGAGAGGGGTGTCCCATGCCGGCTGAGATCGTGGACAAATGGTTTTCGAGCAAGCGGTCGGCCTTGATCTGCCAAAGACGCATGAGGCCGCTCGAACACCCCATTCTCAAGGGCAAACCGTTTTCTTCACAGAAGGGCCAGGCCGAGGCCTTCTTTCTCAAGGAGGACAACGGGACAATATGGATCCTCAAAAAGTTCCGTCACGATTGCATGTTGAACCGGGACTACCTGGCTCGGATCGCGGGACTCTTGCCCGGAGAACAGGGATTCCTCTGCGGTACGCAGCGGACGATCCTGGCGGCCCAAGACCTGACCAAGAGCGGCTCTTGCTACCATTGCCGACCATTCGCTCAGTGGCTGGAGGATACCGTCTTGATGCCGAAGGTCTCAGGCTGCGACTGGGGAACCCTGGCCGACGATCTGCGAGATGGCTCCCTCACCCTGGACGAAGCTCAACGACAAACCTGGTGCAGTACCCTCTGTAATCTGGTCGTCGCCCTGGAAAAGGCTCGATGCAGCCATAGAGACCTCTCTTGTGGGAATGTCTTTCTTGACCTCGATACCGGAACCGTCTACCTGATCGACTTCGACAGCCTGTTCCATCCCGGCTTGACTATGCCGGTAGCGACGACCTGCGGTACGGCGGGCTATACCGCCCCGTACGCCTGGCATGGTGGTAATCCAGATCCACGTCGGACATGGTGCGAGGGTGCGGATCGGTATGCCCTGGCCCTGCTGCTTACGGAGATCCTGATTACGGTCCCCGGCATGGACGCCACCGGCGAAGGCGGCCTGTTCGACCAGAACGAATTGCGAAAACGGTCCGGGCCGGGCATTACCGCCGTCCTGAATCGGTTACAAACAAAAAATCCTCAGGCCGCCACTCTCCTGCAGCAGACCCTGGCCAGCCACCACTTCGGCGAGTGTCCTACTCCTACCCAATGGAACGACCTGCTGGGTGGCTGCAACCAGCGCTCCTGGGTTGTTCCAGATCTCAAGGATCTCTGCGGACCATGGTCCAACGATATCGCCGGGATACTCCGACAGCGTCGTGCGCCCGCACCGATTCGGCCCACACCCGGCCTGGACACCATGCCCAAAATCACGATCTGTAAACCGACACTGCCCCAACCCATTCCGGTCAACTGGCCGGTCCATCCATAGGAAGGAAATCCAAACCATGGCCATCATAACGAACCCAAATCAGGACCTGATCACTCACTGGCTCCGGTCGGGCCAGACCCTGCGGATCTGCGGTTTGGACTTTAAACCCCTGGCCCACCCCCGACTCGCTCAGACTGTATGGCGCATTACCAAAGGACAGGCCTGTGTGTATTTTCTGGAACAGGTGCCCCATGGCAAGGTCTGGCTACTCAAACGGTTCAGCCCGGGTAAACGTCCGTACGACGAGTACCTGCAACAGGTCAACGACTGCCTGCCGGGAGGCCCGGAGTTCTTTACCTGCACACAGAGACGGTTGCTCCAACGAGATCACATCGACATGCGACATTCAACCTACAGGGACCCGGGTGCGGTGGATTTCCTGGAAGGGACGATCCTGATGCCCAAGGTACCCGGTACGACCTGGGCTTCCATCGCCGACGATCTGAGGGACCACAACCGGACGATGGCCTGGCCAATTCGCCTTAAAACGGCTTTAAAGTTGGCCAGATGTATTGGGCTGCTGGAGGCCGGTCACTGTTGTCACCGCGATCTGTCCTCCACCAATCTCTTTGTCACCCGCAAGGCACAGGTCTTTTTGATCGATTGGGATTGCTTGTACCATCCAGACCTGACCTTCCAGATCAATACAACGATTGGAACGAACGGCTATATCGCACCTTTTGCCTTCGGGGCCACGAGGGAGGTGGATCCTGGCTGGTCCTGGTGCGAGGGCTCGGACCGATTTGCCCTGGCTGTATTGATCGCAGAGATCCTGCTCATCGATCACCAAACTCCCGGCACACAGGAAGACGGTACGTTGTTCTCGCAGACCCAGATTAACAATCAACCGAATCATTTCATTTCTGAGCAACTTGGCTGCTTACAGAAACGCTCGCGTCCCGTGGCCCTCCTTCTGGAACGGACCCTGGGGGCCAGGGATCTGAAGGAGTGTCCCTCACCCGGACAATGGATCGCGGCCCTTAAATCGGCAGCCCGAAAGCCGGACAAGACTAGGCCGCATGCCGCCAGAAAAACCGACGTGGTCCACTGCGCCCGATGCCAAAAGCCATTTCCTCTGACCACGGCCAAAAGGAACCGTCTCCGAAATCAAAACAAAGCCCCCCTATGCCGGACCTGCTTCGCCGCACTTCATGATCAATGGGAGGACCAAACCTTACAGATCAACATGGAGCATCCCAAGGTGCTTTGTGAACACTGCGGTAAACAGAGTCGCATTGCACGAGAGCGGCTCGATTCTCTAAGAAGTCAGGGCAAGCCCATCCTTTGTCGTGACTGTCTCAAAGAGCAATTGGCCCTATGGAAAAGCGAACAAACTAGAGCCTCGGCCCGAAAACGGCCCAATCTCGTAACGCATCCTCATACCCAACTGGCCCCGGGCAATACCGTTACGAACAAAGACCGCGTTGAGGCATGGCCCCACCACCCGGCCCGCCTCTCCCAATCCTTCCTGCAACAATTCTTGGAAAGGACCTAACCATGAGCGTATTCTCCTACCTTCTCCTAAGTTTCATCCAACTGGCATTTATGGTCATGGATTGTCTGGTGGTCATGATCCTGGTCAAAGTCCTCTACGACCACTGGCACTTCGTCTGGCTCAAGCCCTTTGCCGAGCTGGCAGGGCCACCCGTCCGTGCCATCACGGACTCCGTGGGGACATGGCTCCAGAACAAAACAGGCAAGTCCTACCCTCCCAAGACCCTGTTGACATTGCTGGTGCTGAGTGTGTGGATCATTGAGTGTGTGACCTCTGGGATCATCCGCTAAGTTCAAACCTATATTCAGATGGAGATCTAAAATGAATACAACGACAATCGCTTTTCCAGGTCAATTGTGGCCGATCATCGGCCTATGTGTCTTCGTTATCCTGTTCGCCATGATCTACGGTGCCCTGAAACACATCCGGATGTTGAGCCCACAGCTTTCCCGGATTCTATCTGTCTGTGTCACGATCTTGTGCATGATCTCAATGGATCGGCTGTTCGAGCCGAGTAAGGTTCGGGATTGGGGATCTCCTCCACGGGAAATACCATTAATCCTCATCCCCTATGGGGCACTGGGCTTGTGCCTCCTGTTGATGGGACTGGTGCTAGGATTCGCCAAACTGTTGGGTTATTCGAAACGGCATCGGTGCGAGCGGAAGATGCCATCAAGGGATCCCCTGTCCGGACATCGCGGACAGACCTCACCCAAACCGAAAAAGGTCCAGTCCCGGACATCAAAAGACAGGCGTGAGAAATAAATCTCGTTCTTCTAGATCATTACCCAAATTAGCCTTGCGCTACGGAAAGGAGCCTTTATAATGAATCGTAAGCTCAGACAACCGGAACTGGATGCCGCCCTGGCGTGTTTCCCACCAATCCTTACCCCGCAGGAGGCCGCCGGTCTGCTTAGGATCAAGATCTCGACGTTGTACCGTCAGGTCTCCGAAGGCCGATACGGTTCCGCGGTCAAACGAGGAAAACCGCTACGTTTCTGGCGGGACAGATTGATACAGGAGTACATGAGATGAAACTCGAAAATCGTGAGCGTGTGGACGGCACACAAATCACCATTGGCCGGCGGGTGCATTACCGAACCTCCCAGACCACTACCGACACGACCCGGAAGAAGATCTCCGGTCTGTATGCCGCCGAATACCGAGGAGCGGACGGTAGGCAAATCTGCCAGAGTCTCGGAACAACCAACCGTCGTGAGGCCCGACGTAGGGCCTACGAAATCCAGCAGGAACTGGAATCCGGGATCACCCCCACGCCCACAGCGAATCCGTCCATGATGGACCTGATCGAACGTTACCGAGAGGCCTATGAAGCCCGATGCCTAGCCCCCAAAACGGAAGCCAAATACAAGGCCGATCTGAAGAAACTGCAACAATACTGCCTGGCCTCACATATCACTTTGGCCATGCAGTTCACGGAGAACCACCTGTTCAAATACCGCAAATGGCTCAAGGAGCGGGGCTATGCCGATAAGACCGTGGAGGCGGCCTCTGTCCTGGCCAAACAACTGTTTAAGTGGGCTTGGCGGCAACGACTCCTGACGGACTACCACCTAGTCAGCGCGTCTTTCCCCAAGGCCAAGGCCAATCCCCAGCCGTGTTACACTACCGAACAGGTGGATGCCCTGATCCAGGCCGGGTGCGGTGAGGAAAAGCTGGCCTTTGCCTTGATGGGCTATGCAGGACTACGGATCGGTGAAGTGGAACAACTCCATTGGAACGACCTGAGAAGCGAAAACGATCAATACACCATGATTCACATCCGACGAGGCGGCTCCAACGGGACAACCAAGGACAAGGACGAACGATTCGTGCCGGCACACCCGGTTATCCAGAAATTGCTCGGTTCGATCCAAAGCAAAAGCGGCCGGATTTTTACGGCCATCAGTGAACGCAGGCTGCTCCTACGGGTCAAGGACCTGTGTCGAGCCTGTGGATTCGACAATCCCGATCAATACAAATTACATTCATTCCGCCATCATTTCGCCAGCCTCTGTGCCAACCACAGCGTGGCCTACAGAAAAGCCCTGGCATGGCTCGGACATAGCTCCTCCCAAATGCTGGATTTATACTATCATTTACATGACAAAGACAGCCAGAGAGCCATGATGGAATTGGCTAAATCGACCAGCCCTGAGGTACAGGAGCAACCTGAAGACTCTACACATAAGGGCAATTTGAGGGCAAGGGGGCAGTCAAAAATAGAAGAGACGCTACAAGCTCCTGAAGTACAAGAGCTTATAACGTCTCTTACTCAACTAGCGGAGAGGGCGGGATTCGAACCCGCGGTACAAGTATAACTCGTACGACGGTTTAGCAAACCGTTGCCTTAAGCCGCTCGGCCACCTCTCCGGCCGAAACAGGGATATTAATAAGAAATGAGATCCCATGCAAGCTAAAACAGGTCATGCCTCCTGTTAAAACGCGAAAAAAGACATTTTCCCACCCCTCTCCTTTGCCATAGGTAGTACGTTGGAGTATAACGGCTTATGTGTTATTGAAGCTCCCCTGATCTTAAAACGGAAGAAGACATGAAGCTGGTAGCCATTTACAATGTTTTCGATGGTGAGGAGTTACTGGAACGATCCATCGATCAAATCTCAGCCCACTGCGAGGCCGTCTTTACCCTCACCCAGGAAACCAGTAACTTCGGCCAAGTCTATGCCGATGGAGCCCAGAAATGCCGCACCCTACAGGCCCAAGGTAAGGTCAATGTTCTGGCCCACTATGAACCCGATCTCTCGCTGCCTCCCATCCAAAACGAACTCAATAAAAGACAATTCGGTGTTGAAATCGCCAAGCGTGAGGGCTTTACTCACTTCCTCCTCATTGATTGTGACGAATTCTATCTCCCGAAAGAATTCCAACGAGCCCGTGAAGAGATTATCGAGTCAGGCTGGATGAGTACGGTCTGCCCCATTCAATCCTACTTCAAACACCCCACCCTCACCCTAGGATTGGATAACTATTTTGTCCCCTTCATCCACGCCCTAACCCCACAAACTCGCCTTTACCATCCGCAATTCCCCTACCAGGTCGACCCCACCCGCTCAGTACAACTCTCACCCAATGTTAAGGTCCACTGCTTCGCTCCTGAGAGTCTCACCATGCACCATTACACTTGGGTTCGCAAGGACATCCAACGCAAGGTCCATAACAACACCTGTCGGGATTATGTCCTCCAGCAAAGCAGTCTGATGCAAGACCATGAAAAGGCTACGCCCGGCTTACATGTCCCCCACTTTGGCAAGATACTGAGTACATGTGAGGACAGATTCGACCTGGCCCCCCTTGTTTGTTGATTACTCTTTTGCCATCATCTCGGCAATGGCGTGTCGCCCCTGGGTAAACTGCTGCACGGTATCCCGCACCGCCTGGATCGTCCACTTGCCTCCGTCGCAGGCCAATTCCCGATAGAGATCACCAGTCAGCCATTTCTTGGCAAAATAGAGAGTGTCGTCGGCCTTGATCAGTTCCAGTTCCAGATCACTGGAACGCACGGACACCCCCTGTTCATGTTGACCACGGGCCGCGCCAATACGCCAGACCTGCCAGCCTTGGGCCCGAGCACGCAGACAATAGTCACTGTCGCTATGAATCAGCCTGAGATGTTTGTCCAGTAGGCCGATCTCCTGAATCATGGTCTTACGCAGGATCTGACAACAGCCATTGGCCCAGAGTAAGGGCTCGTCATGGGCGTAGCCCTGAGGGGAGCCACTGATATGCGATCCCACCGGGAAACAACCTTGCCCCCCCACCAGGGCATGGCCCTCGGGATGGTTCATCAAGATCTCCAGGGGCATCCCAATCCCGCATTCGGGATGACTGTCCATAAAGTTGACCATGGCCTCAACGGTATCGGGTTCGAGGTACATGTCCTGATTGAGGAAGATCATGTAGTCACAGTCGCACTGGAGGTGGGCCTGAATCCCGGCATTGATGGCGCGGGTGAAATAGAGGTTCTCTTGGTTATTGTCGTGGATATAGGGATCCACCGGAATCGTCTGCTGCTGCAAGTGACGCAGGCAGCGATCCAACTGGTCTTGACGCCGATAGAAGGGAATGATCACGGGTATCATCGTTCACCCTGCTTTTCAGGAATACACCTGCTCACCTCGACACAGGCTGGCGATATCTCGAGCCACGATATCGGCCACCACCGAACTCCATGGATCGGTCAAGGCCAACCAAGCTCCATGCGACTTCGGAGTACGCCGCTCCTCGCTCTCAATTTGGCCATCAGTCGGTTCTACTTGAGCTGCTTGGGGGGGACGACGACGTTGAGCCGTGGCACGACGGTGACGGGCCATCAGTTGACGCCCTAGGTCAAACTCCGGCACCCAATCCGCCCCCTGCGAGTCGCTGTCCTCCGGCTGCTGACCGGGTACGATTTCATGAAATCCCAGGCGTTCCCTGGCCTGGAGGTCATCGGCTTCTGACGTCATTGTTGTTGCATCCATGCTAGCGTCCTTTGGTTTCTCCATCACCATTTCAGAACTTGTTATTCTATGGCCCGATTACAAACCGGCTGTATCGCCCCGGTTTGATCTCCCGAATCAGTTCATTAACCTGATCGACAGTTACGGCCTTGACCGCGGCCACATCCTCGGCCACGGAATGATACTTCTGTAGATACATCCAGTTGAAGCCCAGGTCCAGCAAACGGCCCATGGGCAATTCGTTCTTGATCACCAAGGCACTGAGGGTCTTATTGCGAGCCTGGCTCAGTTCCTCTTCGCTCACGCCCTTATCCGTCAGCTCGTCCAAAAGTCGATCCACGATTCCAACCACTTCATCGACCCGCTCAGGGGCACAACGGAAATAATGGTAATAGGCCCCAGTACCGTCCATGGGCCCAAACTGCATAGACGCGGCCTCGGCCACGGCCCGGTCGATCAATTCCCAGTAGTAACGCGAGCCTGTATCGTCACCGACAATTGAAGCCAACAGAGTCGCGGCAAAACGACGTGGATCTTGAGCCGAGACGCCCTCACTCATAAGACATAGGTGTGAGCGTACCAGATGCCCCTGTTGCAGGGCTTGGCTGTCGCCCGTACCTTTGCTATGACTCCGGCTCCGTGTGGGTTGGTCCACGCCCTTGCCATGATACCTCTGTTCGATCACCTGACACATACGATCGAAATCCAGTTGCCCGGCCAAGGACACCACGATATTGTTGGGTGCATAACGACGACTGAAATAGTCCCGCATCTGCTCGGCAGTCAAGGCGTCGATGCTCTCGACCGAGCCCAACACACTGTAACCACAGGGATGCTCGCCAAAGTGGAGCGTGCGACAGCGGTCCATCACATCGAAGCTGGGCATGTCCTGGTACATGGCGATCTCTTCCTTGATGACGTTCTTCTCGATGTTGAAGTCATCATCGCGCAGGGACGGAGTCATCAGCTGTGACCATAAATCCGTCACCGGCTCCAGGCACTCGGGTAGGACCGCCGCATAATAGACTGTGGCCTCTTCACTGGTGAAGGCATTGAACTGGGCCCCTTGATTATCAAAGGCCGCGTTCACGGCCAGGGCATCCAGGGTCTCGGTGCCCTTGAAGAGCATGTGTTCGAGGAAGTGCGAGACACCGTTGATGTCCATTGTCTCGTCACGCGAACCCGTGCGCACAAAATAACCCACCGCCGCGGACTTGGCCGCGGGATTAACCTCGGCGATCACTCGCAGGCTGTTATCCAAGATGCGTTCTTTGAATTCCATGGTCTTGCTCGGTCTCCTTCTCACGCAGTCTCGATCGATGACGGTCCAATAGTCACCACGGTAAAATCACTCATGTTTTGTTTGACCAGGAAGGCTTCCAGGTCGGCTTGAGTCACGGCATCAATCGCATCCTTGATCTCATCGAGGGTTCGCATCCGTCCCAACATATAGTAATCCGAGGCAATGGCCCCCACTCTGCTGCTGGAAGACTCGCTCTGCATCACCAACGAGGCCTTGAGTCCAATCTTGGCTCGTTCCAACTCTTCGTTGGAGAGTCCCTCATGGAGATGGCTGAATTCATGACAAATCACATCGTAGGTTTCCTGGGCCTTGTCCGGCGTGGTGCCGGCATAGCAGGTGATCCCGGCGGTCTGTTTCAAGCCGTGATAACGGGCACCCACGGCATAACAAAGACCACGTTTCTCCCGCACCTCGGTAAAGAGTCGAGAACTCATACCGCCCGACAAAATTGAAATCGCCGCGCGGGCCAAATAATAGTCTGAATGCTCCGGTGTCACGGTCTCGGTCATCATGCCGATATGCACCTGAGCCCCTTCGTTGGGCAGGTGCGTGACTTTCTGGCCTCGCTGCCCAATCTCTATCTCGGGTAAGGGCTGACATGGGCGTTGGCCCAATCGTTCACGAATCTGATCGACCACTCGTTCGAAGTCATAGCGTCCAGCCACAGCCATAATCAAGGGACCGGC
The DNA here is from genome assembly GCA_963662565.2 of Sedimentisphaerales bacterium. Classification (GTDB taxonomy): domain Bacteria; phylum Planctomycetota; class Phycisphaerae; order Sedimentisphaerales; family Anaerobacaceae. The sequence continues at coordinate 481,029 of CAXXXG010000027.1, forward strand.
TGTGACCTGTTGCTCAACAACCGTGGTCAGTTGATCTGCGGTCATAGACTGTAATGACTCGATGTCACCGAGGGTGCTACGTCCCAGGGGTGACGGATAAAACTGACCGCGTAAGGCCAACATCACCTTGTGACGTGGATCGTCGTCCAGGGCCACCACTTCTTCCAAGGCCAGTTGACGAGCCGGTTCATATTCGTTCGGATCCAAATGGGGTGAACTGATCACATCGCAATAGAGATCCAAGGCCGTGGCCAGGTTCCCGGCCTCCAAAGCCGCACCGATACTGACAAAGGACGTGCCTACGGCCGAACTGCGATGCAGGCCCAACCCGTCCATGGCGTCGGACAGGGCCCGACTGTCACGGTCTCCCGCCCCACGGAAGACCCAATCGGAAATCACATTGGCACCCCCGCCCAGGCCCTCAGCCAAACGCGCTGCCCCGGCGGGCAGCAGGAAACCAAAGGCCGCTGATTGCACCGTCTCCATAGGAGCCCCCAGGATCACGATGCCGTTGTCCAATTCGCAAAAATCAAAGGTCTGTGTCGTTGTCATGCTCACTCAATCTACCCTGCGGCCAACCCCATAGACGTCCAACGAACAGCCCTAGGCCGCGGCCTCGTCTTCGTATTCGTCAAAGCGGACGCTGATCTTCTTGCTGACGCCCTGGCTCTGCATGGTCACGCCAAACAGGACCTCGGCGATACTCATGGTGCGTTTGGAGTGGGTCACGACTACGAACTGCGTATCGGCCCGATACTCACTGATGAGATAATTGAAACGCTCATTGTTGGCCTCGTCCAGGGCCGCATCCACTTCGTCCAGGAAGCAAAACGGCGAAGGCTTGGACCGGAACACGGCAAACAACAGGGCCATGGCGGTCATGGATTTCTCGCCACCGCTGAGCAAGGTGATACTGCGGGTTTCCTTGCCCGGAGGCCGGGCCACGATATCGATGCCCGCGTCCAGCACGTCCTCAGCCTCTTCCAGGATGATGTCGGCCTTGCCGCCGCCAAAGAGCTTGCGGAAGATCTCTTGGAAGTTTTTACGGATCTCGTCGAAGGTCTCCACGAACTTCTCGCGACTCATCTTGTTGAGCTTGGCGATCAACTGTTCCAACTGCTGACGGCTTTGGTTAAGGTCCTCGACCTGGGTGGTCAGGAACAGGTGACGTTCTTCCAGGGACTCCTGCTCTTCGATGGCATCCAGGTTGACATTGCCCAGGCGTTCGATCTTACTCCGTAGGTCATTGATTTCTTGTTTGACCTCTTCCCAGTCCACGTTGCGTTCCTGGTGGAAGTCTTCAAAGGCCTCGATCAGGTTGATCTGCAACTCGTCACTGACGCGTTCGATCAGGTCCTGTTGCTTAACCTCCAACTGCCCCAATTCCACACGCAGGTCATTGATACAGGCCTCGATTTCGGCCTTGGCCTCGCGTTGGTGACGCATGGCCTGTTCGGTTTCTTTTTGCTGTTGGGTCAAGGTGTCGATCTCTTCCCGCAGACCACGGATCTCGGTCTGAGCGGCTTCCTTGGCCACAAACAACTCGGAGACTCCCGACTCGCAACTGAGGATGTCACGCTCGGCCTGAGCCGCCTGACGCTCACATTCAGCCACTTCGTTGGCCGCATGGCTGGCCCCATGGGTGGAGGCCTGCACCTGGCTCTGCAGGCTTTGGATCATCTGTAACGCGGACCTTGTCTTTTCACCCAATTGTCCCAATTCGATCTTCAGTTCCGTCAACTCACCCATACGCACCTGGCGTTCCTCGGCCAGGGATTCGCGTTGGGTCTCCAGTTCGGCGATACGGGCCTTACGTTCGTTGTTGACGACCTCGAGTTCTTCGAGCTTCTGTTGGGACTCGTATTCACGCTTGACCGAATCATCGATCTGCTGGGCCAGTTGATCGATCTCCCCGGCGATCAAGGGCTCTTCCTTACGCAGGCGTTCGACGTTCTGCTCGAAGACCGTGACCTTGGAACCGACCTGCATCTTCTCGGTGTTGGCCTCGTAGATGGCCGTGCGTAAGTCCTTACAGAGCTTGGCCAGGTGTTCCTTGTTCTGTTGATTTTTGGAGATCTCGGCCTCGAGGTGAGTGATCTCGGCAGTCTCTTGGGCAATGGCCTCATCCAACTGCTTCATACGGCTCTTACGTGAGATCAGGCCCGTGGCCTTGCCCAGCGGCCCGAGACACACGGCCCCATCGGCCCGGATCACCTGACCGGTCAGGGTGACGCACTGTTGACCTGGGGCCAGTTTCCCACTGAGGGCCATGCCCGCCTGCAGGGATTCAACCACCAGGGTTCTCCCCAACAGCTGGGCAGCCAGTCCTTGATATTGCGGAGCAAACCGCACACGATCCAATAAGGAACCGACCACGCCTTCAGCCTGCAACAGGTCACCCCAATCGGCACCTTCGGCCTGGGTGTCACAGAAGACAAAGTTGACGCGACCTTCCAGGGACTCGCGAAGATCTTCGTCCTGCATGAGTCGATCGCGTTCGGTGATCACCAGGGCATCGGTCAGTCCATCCAGGGCAGCCTCGACGGCATGGGCCACTTCCATATCCGCGTCGATTCGTTCGGCCAGAATACCGTCGATATAATCCAAGGCACCGTTCGCCTTTTTCTTGCGTTTGAGCAGACCCTTGACCGCATTGGCCAGGCCCTCGAAACGGTTTTCCATATCCACCAGCACGGCCAGTTCGCCCTTGAGTGCACTACGGACCTCTTTGGCTCCGGCCAGGCGTTGGCGATCCTCCTGCAAACCGGTCTCCAGCGACTCGATCTGTTCCCGCTTGGTGGCGAGATTGCCTTCCAAATCCTCCAGCACCTTTTCCACGTCCCGCAGACGGGCCTGGTGCTGTGACTTTTCCGCCAGCACGTTCTCGAGTTCGGCCCGGGCCGACTCGGCACGCGTGGCCAGGCGGTCCTTTTGATTGGACAGGTTACTGCGGTAGTTGGACAGGCTATTGACCTCGTTATGAAGCTGGGCCGTCCGACGTACAATATCGATGATCCCTGACTTCTCGTCTTCCAGTTCCGCAGTCAGTACGGCCAGGTCACCATCGACCTGACGCACGGTTTCCTCGGCCTCTTCGACAAAGCGACGTTTTTCCTGGTAAATCTGCTCACTGTTGTCCCGCTCGGACTCATAGCGTTTGAGGTCCTTGGCAAAGACCTGGGATTGTTCCCGCAGATGGTCGATCTGACCCTGCTGCGTGACCTTACGCTGGTTCATCTCTTCGATGCGGTGTTTGAGAAACTCGATGCGTTGCAGGTGCTGATCGATGCGGCTCTGGGCCGAGACCAGACGATTGCCGGCTTCGCTGAGACGGTGTTCCTTGTCCAGGATAGTCTCGGCCAATTGACTGACTTCGCTATCGGCACGGGCCACTTCGGCGGCCAGACCACCGAACTTTTCGTTGGCCTCGTCCAGGGCGTTGCGTTTATTCCGCAGGGACTCGTCGTAACGGGCGTATTCGACCAGGGAGTAGTTGACCTGGAGTTCCTTGAGCCGTTGGGAGTATTGCAGGTAGTTGCGGGCCTTACCGGCCTGGAGTTTGACGCTCCGCAACCGCTTCTCGACCTCGGCCAGGATATCGGCCAGACGCAGCAGGTTCTGCTCGGTACGTTCGAGCTTGCGTGTGGCCTCTTTCTTCTGGGATTTGTATTTACTGATACCCGCGGCCTCTTCGAACACCACACGCCGATCCGCGGGTGAGGCGGCCAGCATCTGGTCGATCTGCCCCTGTTCGATGATGGAGTAGGCACTGGTACCCACACCGGTATCCATGAACAGGCTCTTGATATCCTTGAGGCGACAGGTCTTGCCGTTGATGCGGTACTCGCTATCACCGCTGCGAAAGACCTTTCGGGTAATGGCTACCTGGTCAGTCTCGATGGGTAGGCGTCCCGAGTCTTCGCCCTCGACATTGGAGAAGACAATGGTCACCTCGGCTGCGGCTGCGGGCTTGCGTCCGCTGCTGCCACTGAAGATCACATCGATCATGTGGTCCGAGCGTAGGCTCTTGACCTTCTGCTCGCCCAGCACCCACTTGACCGCATCGACCACATTGCTCTTGCCACAGCCGTTGGGACCGACAATGGCTGTAATGGGGGCATTGAACGAGAACTCGGTTCTGTCCGCAAAGCTCTTGAATCCGTTCACAATGATCTTTTCTAGCCGCATATCCTAGTTCACCGACCTAATTTACAGTGTTTCAAAAACGTACCAATAACGACATCCAGATAATCCTTTATCGGTCTTTTACGGGCAAAGACTTGATTATTGGACCATGGGTCCACCCCAAAATTCCGCCTGAACCACGCCTTGGTCGCACAGGAACTTGAGGAAACCCAGCAAATCCGCATAAGTTAGGCCAAGACCGCCGGCCTGGTCAAGTGTATTGTGGGATTGCGCACAAAGAACTTGGATGACGATCTTGAGGTCGTTGGGGCAACGCACAGTCCCCAAATTCACCATCCCCGGGCCGCGTTTGCTCAAATGAATCCAACCGGGCTCGACTTGGGTATCCAAGGTGACTGCCTGATCCGGCCAGGTCACGGTCCGGCCTTCTTGACAGCCCAGGGGTCCGCCCACTAGAACCAGGCGAGGAGATTTGCGACGATGGGCCACAATCGCGGTATTGGGCCCGCCATTGAGGGAATCGATCTTGATGTATTGACCGGCCATCACCCGATCCAGGGTTTGCCCCCCCAGCTCAGCCGCTTGTTCATAGGCCGTCAGGGCCACATCCAGGCTGGCATCCTGCCATAGGGGTTGCAGGGCCTGCTGAACCAACACCGGATCACCGGCGAGCCCCAAGGCCTTGACCGCCGCCACCCGTACCTCTACAGGGAGTTCCACGTTGGCCGCCAACTGTTGGAGTTGAGTCAACCCCGCAGTGGACCCCATATTGGCCAGGCACCGGGCAGAGATCAGACGCAAGGCCAGATCCTCGGATTTGAGCAGGGGCTCCAGACGGGCCAGGCCTGCCGTACCCATGGCCTCCAAAGCCACCTCCAAGGCCGGTCGATCCTGGGGTACCGAGTTCAGTCGTTCCAACAGGAACTCGCCACGGCTCCAGAGATAGTCAGGATTCAAGTTCAGGGGCAGTTGCTTGACCACTGCGAAAAAACGCTCGCGTTGACGTTGGTACACCGTCGGGATCTTGAGGCTAATAAACCGTTCGTCCTTAGCCTCGGCCGTGCCCTGCCCAAAACGCATGTTCAGCACATTGCGGGCCGCTGCACTGGTACGAAAATCGGCCTCATTGAGCTGGATCCCCACAGTCATGTCATAGAGGACGGTAGCCCCACCAATCACCGCACCTGCACGAGGATCGGCCTGCCCGTCCAAACGATCGACATAGACCGCCCCATGGGCGTCGGCCACCTTGCGAATGCTCTGATCCGTGGTCCCGGCCGGCCAGAGGTAGGTATTGTAGAGCCAACCGCCTCGCAGGGATGTGGCATCACTGCCAGGCAGGAGCGAGACCTTCACATCCAAGGGGTCGTTTTTAAGAGTCATGGCAGGCAAGGTCGCCTGCAAATAGACCACCGAGGTAGAACGGCTGCGTACCAGAGCCTCGATGTCCAGGGGACGATCCGGCATCTCGGCCTGAGCCACACGACGGAGAAAGGACATAATATTGGCAGGACAAACCGTCGAACCGGTATTGGGCAGGCCACCGACCAAACCATAGCCCTCCAGTCGCACAGCCTGGCCCTGCTGCACTTGGCCCACAGTACCGAACAGCATCTCCTGTTCACCCGCCCGAACCGGTTCTACCGAAGGAAACTCGGCAAAGGCCTCCCCTTCGGGAGAGGTGGATGAGGAGTGACACCCCACCACCACCAACAGCAAAACCAGCCCATACCAGTACGTCATCCCTAAGCGTGTTTTCATCGTAAATCACCCAACATCCCCAGGTCTCGGTTTATCATTAAAATACACATAACACTATGCTATGGGCCATGTTAGGGGGCGTCAAGTAAAATGGGGGACTTAGGAGACAGAATAGAATACAGGACACAGAATACAGAAGGCAGAAGAACTGAGGGACTGAGAAACTTCCGGTCATCCGCCTTAGAGAGCTTGATTGATTTCCTCTTTGAATGCCTTATACACCTGATTGGCGTCAACAACCAGAGGTTCAATTCGAAAGGGATCCAGGTCTAGGGCGTATGCATGACTGAAAAAATGGCGAAAGGCAAGGTATCGCTTCAACTCTTCAGAGGTAGACTCAGTGACAAACCCCTCACTTAACCTCATACTTACGGCACATGCTCTCAATTGTCGCTCTATCACTATCGCTAATCATGCCAGACCTCTAGGTCGAATCAACAATGCAATTTCAGTAATTATAGTAAGTTAGCTCTCCGTTGTCTACTAGCTTTGACAGAGAGCCTGGATAGGCGAGGAGGGGTACCGATAGACCGATGGGCCGAGGGACAGAGGAACAGGAAGAAGGTCAGAGGGGAAGAAGAGAGGAAGAAAAGAACTGTCGGTTACTCTTGGCTGTAAATACAATGACACGATCCCACTGATATGCGTCCTTTTTCAGCGTCTCTGAACTTTCTTCTCTTCTTATCTTCCTCTCTTCATACGTTCACTCAGAAAGCTCCCACCACAACCGCGGATAGTCACTATCCGGCATCCACCAGATGTCATCGGTGCCATTGCCCACTTCATCCACGAAGTCCCAGCTTGCATTGAGGAAGGTGCTGATGTCTTGCATTTGAGTGGTGGTTAAACCTGAACCACCATGACTTATACTTTGCCCTGAGGTCTCGCTATTCCAAAAACTTGATATGACATAGCTACCGTATCCTACTAAACCACCAACACTTCCCTCAAATCCAACAACTTGCCCTGCACTAAAACAATTAAAAATACTTCCCCGCCAATTATCCCCCACCAATCCACCAACTACTCCGGACTCTCCATAGACTGAACACAGACTATAACAATTGATGATATCGCCTTGATTTGAACCTGTAAGCCCACCTAGCCACCAATAACCTCTGACGACTCCCTTAGAATAGCATGATTCAATTTTGCCATAGTTTGCTCCTGCTAATGTGCCAACATTATAAAATCCATTGACATCCACAGTTTCAAGTCCAAGATTCCTTACACACGCTTTTGAAGCAAGTCTACCAAACAATCCCAAATGATTTTCTCCCTGAAGAGTCAGATGACTAAAGGTATAGCCATCGCCATCGAAATTGCCATCAAAAGAAGGGATTATCGCTTGCCCCCAAATTAACCCTGACAAATCCAAATCATTAATCAATACAAAACACTTGTCTGAAATGAGTGAAGACTTGCCGATCAGCATTAATTGCTCAACGGTTTTTATCTGATAAGGGGAATTTACTGATCCTTCACCTGAAATCCAGTTAATTGACGGTTCAGGGATTGGTTCTCCCACAGTTTCTTCCCAAATTAAACGTGGATAATCCTGACCAGAATCTAAGATCCAATTGGGATCAAGAGCGAGGCCATTAAGGCCCAGCATTTCAGGATTCATCATTTCAAGCGTGTTTAAACCAACACCACCGTCACTACTGATTAAGCCTGAAGTGTTGACATCCCAGATACATAACTCCACTTCTCCCTCAGAACTATTTCCAATTAATCCACCAACAAAACCATCACCCCCTCTTGTCAAACCAGCACTATAACACAAGCGAACAGTGCCATTATTATATCCCACGAGCCCACCAACAGATCCGTCTCCGCCAACAACGCTCGTACTGTAACTTGACAGAATATCACCATAATTAGTCCCGATAAGCCCTCCGACATAACTATCCACTCCATTCACAGGCCCTGTGCTGTAACAGTTTCGTATTTCACCGCCTTCATAGCCAACGAGTCCACCGATATGTTGAGATCCAGAGGTGTGGGCAGTACTATGGCTAGCTGCAATCCTTCCATAACCAACCCCAACTAAACCGCCAACATACTTGCTTCCAATAACGTCGCCACTACTTGAGCAGGATTGAATGTGGCCATGGTTATATCCCACCAAAGCCCCAACAAAGCACCCCATACCATTAATATCTACAACATCAAGGTCAAGATTTGAAACTGTCGCGTACTTTGCTAGTATTCCGACCAGGCCCAAATGCCCACATCCCTCAACCTGCAAATAGTGAAGTGCATGATTGTCACCATCAATACTGCCCCCTAACCATGGGATTACTGAAGCATTCCAATTGATAAATGACAAATCAATGTCGTTAATTAATCGATAATGAGATTCAGGACGATACCAAACCGTTCCCAAATCATTTACATCCATGAGTAAATAGGGATCTTCAATTGTTCCTGCCCCGTTAGGTTCAACTGGTGTGTAACCTGAGAATACAGTCAATGATGGATATGCTCCTTCATGAATAAACCAATAATTACAGGTGCCATTATCTACTTCGCCAATAAAGTCCCAACCGGCCTCCAGGTAAGTCCTTGTATCCTTCATATCATTGGTTATTAAACCAATTCCTCCGTTGCTATGTTGCCGGTTAGAGGTCTCAGTATTCCAAAAACTTGAGGTAGTTGTGCCATCATAATCAACTCCGACTAATCCACCTAATGAATGGCTACCACTTACCTCACTTATGCTATAACTTGAACTAATATTGCCCTGATCATTTTCTCCAACTAAACCACCAACGGATTCACCTCCATGACTTGATCCTGCACTATAGCAGGATTTAACACAGCCATGATAACTCTCTCCAATCAATCCACCGACATTAACATTCCCTGTGACCGTGCTTGTACTATAACAGGAGACAACACTTCCACTACACTGTCCCACCAATCCACCGACATCTTCATCGCCATTCACTATCCCGCTGCTGTAGCTCGATGTAATACCCGCATGCAAGTTATCACCCACCAATCCCCCAACACTAGAAACACCGCAAACATTTGCATCACTGTAACATAAAGCGATCGAGCCAGTTCGTTCAATCGGGTTTCCATTTGCACCTACTAGACCTCCAACAGTCCATCCACCAGTAACATCCCCAAGAATGTAGCAGGATCTGATTGCACCGATATTTTCTCCTACAAGTCCCCCGATATACCTCCCAGTTCCATTGACATCCACTGCTTCCAAACCTAAATTGTAGATACTTGATTCAGATATGCATTTACCAAATAAACCCAAATAATGAGTGCCCTGAATTTTTAAATGGCTGATGACATAACCCTGTCCATCGAAAGAACCGCTAAATCCAGCTCCCTGATATGTCACACTATTCCCAACGAAATCAGGGGCAATTAAAGCTTGATTAAAGTTATATCCGGACAAATCAATATCAGCAGTCAGGATAAAGCATTTATCATAATCATCTGGAACGTTACCCAACTCGATCAGATCCTGGGCCGTGGCGATTTGATAGGGATCGTTAGGTTCGCCTGTGCCGCCAGAATAGGCCCAGATCGTCGAAGTCAGGCATACCAAACTCAAACCAATAAGGCTAACCAAACGCTGCATTCTTGAAATCCTCTCAATATCTCCAACATGAATTCCCTCAAAACTCCCAGGGAAACGCTCCGTCAATAGATCCCCATTTTAAACCTCAATCCACATTAGGGCAAAAGAAAAGCCGTTTTTGATGACTATTTTACGATGCATCGTAAAATAGAACTAACATTTCTACGATACCCGCTAATTATGGAATCTTCTCTTCTTATCATCCTCTCCTCTTTTCTTCCCTGTCCTGAGCTCCGTCGAAGGGCTCTCCTCTTTTCTTCGATCCTCAAGATCACTTAGCAATACTACTATGAGCCGCCTCAAACATCCGAATGGCTCCGCTGTCCAGGCGTAGGATCAGTCCATGTTGTGGATCGATGCCCAGGCAATGACCAGCAAAGGGAGTGCCTTGATAGAGGACGGTGACGCGGTGTCCCAGGAGCACGCTCAAACGCGACCATTGGTCCACGATTGCATTGCCATCGGACTGGGCTCGCGCAAGCCAGGCCTCCAGGCTGATCAGGACGCGGCGGATCAAGGCAGTACGGTCAGTGACGGTACCGGTGACTATATCGAGACTGGTGGCCTGATTGCAGATCTCTTGGGGAAAATCGTCTGGTCCCTGGTGACAGTTGATGCCGAGGCCGATGATGTGAGCGGTATGGGTGATGAAGGCGCGTGACTCGATGAGGATACCACAGAGCTTGCGGCCCTGGATCAGGATATCGTTAGGCCATTTGATGCGGGCTTGAGGCCCGATGGCCTCGGCAATGGCGACAGCGGTACAGAGGGACAGGAGGTTGGTGTCCAGATTGCATTCGGTTAGAATCACCGAGCACAACACACTGTCACCACGACCGGCTAGCCATTGATGGCTTCCGCGTCCACGGCCTTGATGTTGCTGCTCGGCCAGAATGATCCAACCGTGATGTTTGACTTGACAGGCATAGGCTGCGGCGATGTCGTTGGTACTGGCAGTCGAGTCAAAGACCAAGGCCTTGTGCCCCAGGGCCTGTGTGGGCAATTGTTCACTGACTCGATCCGGATCCAAGGGATCGATCATACTCCTCTACCTGTCCAATCCGATGTCCACGGCCGTGGCTGAGTGAGTAATGGCACCGATGGCGATGCGATCGATACCGGTACTGGCCACCACTGCGACATTATTGAGGGTGATATTGCCCGAGGCCTCTAGCAGTGGTTTGCTCTTCTTACCGCACATTTCATTACGCATCTTCACAGCATGTTGCAACTGCCAGATACCCATGTTGTCCAAGAGAACGATATCCACGCCGGGTACCTTCAAGACATGATTGAGCTGATCGTCCACGTGATCGACTTCGACTGCAATAAACTTGACATGCTTGACGTCACGAGCCTCATGCACCAGTCGCTCCAGGCGTTCTTGAAAATTGCCCCCGAATTCGGCCAGGTGATTGTCCTTGATCAAAACCCCATCATAGAGGCCAATGCGGTGATTAAATCCCCCACCGCAACGCACGGCATACTTCTCCATGAGACGCCAACCGGGCACGGTCTTGCGCGTATCGTAGATCTTGGCCTTGGTTCCGGCCACGGCCTGGACGTACTTGTTGGTAGTGGTGGCGATGCCGCAGAGACGCTGCAAGAAATTCAAAATCACCCGTTCGGCACTGAGCATGGGGACTAAGGGCCCCGTCAGCGTCGCCAGCCTGTCCCCAATGTGGGCGTGTTCGCCATCGTCGATATGCACATTGATGCTCAGGTCGTCGCTGTAATGCCCCAGGATATCGGAGGCGATATCCATACCACAGACCACGATTTCCTCGCGTGAGACGATATGGGCCTCGGCCGTGGGGTTGTCCGGGAACATCAATTCACTGGTCACATCGCCCTGGCCCAGGTCCTCGGCGACAGCGATTTCAATAATGGGCCTTACCTTGGCCACATCGAGTCTTTTCATGGTCAACCTTTATTTGGTCATTGGTTACGGGTCGTTGGTTTCCGGTTAAAACGGGTTAATGTTACGGGAAACAGGAATCAGCGTCAATGGCGGATCGTCGAGCTGTTGGTGGACAGTCCCTGCATTTTGCAGTAGGATGGATGTTTTAGGAATGGAATCCATCGATGCCTAAACTGAATGTGATTATCTGTGGAGCAGGAGAGGTCGGCGGTCACGCGGCCGAGGTTCTGGCTCATGAGGGCCATTCGGTCACGGTGATTGACGTTTGCGAAGGGCGTTTACGTAAGGTGGCCGATGAACTGGACGTACGGACCCTGGAAGGCAATGGCGCCAGCTCGACCGTGCTACGAGAGGCCGGTGCCGCCCAAGCCGATATCGTGGTCGGCGCCACCGACTCCGATGAGGTCAACCTGGTAGCCGCCTCGGTGGGACGGGGCATTGGAGCCCAAAAGTCCATCGCCCGCCTACACCACCGGGCCTTTTTTGCTCAAGACCTCAACTACAGCAAACACTTCAACATCGACCGGCTGGTCTGTCCGGACTATTCCACGGCCCAGGCCATCGCCAATATCCTGCGCAACCCGGCGGCCCAAGCCATCGAGCAGTTTGCCGAGGGCCGCATCGACCTGCATGAATTCACGGTCACTGAAGGAGCCTCGGGCGTAGGTGTACCCCTGAAGACCGTGCAGATGCCAGCCCACACCCGTCTGGCCACGGTACTGCGGGGCAGCGAGGTCTTTATGCCCAATGGTGACACCTGCCTGAGTCCCAACGATCGCATTGTCATGATCAGCAACGTCAATGCCTTCGATGACGCTCGTAAACTCTTCCGTCAGGAAAAAATCAAACGACGCAAAATCGTCCTGATGGGCGGCACCCCTTTGGCGGTCTGGATCTGCCGGGCCCTACGTAAATCCACCTGCTCCATCCGCCTCTTCGAAACCAACACCGAACGAGCCCATGAACTGGCAGAAAAACTGGATTGGGTCACGGTCCTCAACACGACCCCAGTGGACAAGGGGATCTTCGCCGAGGAGCAGATCGCCCTGGCCGACGTGTTTGTCGCCCTGGCCGACAACGACGAAACCAATATCGTCAGTGCTGTGTTCGCCAAGGCCGGGGGCGTGCCCGAGACCGTGGCCGTGGTCCAACGCTCACACTACCTCGATCTGCTCTATCATATTGGTGTCGATCGCGCCTTTAGCTCCGGCACGGTAGCCGCTAAAGAGATCTTGCGTCTGCTGGATGAGAGTCCCCTGCTCAAACTCGCCACCCTGGCCGCCGATATCGACGCCTTTGAGGCCAAGGTCGGTGACAACATCGAGGCCTTAGGGCGAAAATTGCGTGATGTCACCCTGCCCGAACAATGGAGTATCGGGGCCATCAAGCGAGAGGACGACGTCTGGGTGCCCGGCGCCGATGACGTACTCAAGCCCAGTGACACCCTACTGGTGATTGGCCCACGCGGCAGTCAGAAAGACCTGCAAAAACTCTTGATCGGCCGGTAGCTATGAATTACGCCATCGTCATCAACCTAACGGGACTCCTCGGCATGCTCCTCAGCACCATCATGCTGATTACCTCGGGGGCCTTCCTGGGCGTTCGCCTTTATCTTTCCCAGCCCATCAAGGGCAGTGCCATCCAAGCCCTCTTCACCGCGGGCATCAGCGGACTGTTGATCTGCGCCGGCCTTTGGCTGCTCACACGCAAACGGTCAAAACACTTCGGACGAAAAGAGGCCTTGTTGTTGGTTGCGGTCAGTTGGATCGTAGGGGCCTTGATCGGAGCCATGCCCTTCTGGCTCTGGGCCAACCATCCTGCCCAAAGTGAGAGGGACCACCCCTTTGTGTCCTTTGTCAACTGCTACTTTGAATCCATGAGCGGTCTGACCACCACCGGGGCCACGGTACTCAGTGACATCGAGGCCATGCCCCACAGCCTCTTGCTGTGGCGGGCCTTCATGCACTGGCTGGGCGGTCTGGGCATCGTGGTACTCTTTGTCGCCATCCTGCCCGGCCTGGGTGTTGGCGGTAAGCGTCTCTTTCAAATCGAATCCCCTGGCCCGGCCCCGGAAGGCCTGCAACCCCACATCCGCGAGACTGCCCGAGCCCTGTGGATGATTTATCTCGGGCTCACCTTTGCCGAGATCCTGCTGCTGTGGCAGGTCGCAGGCATGACGGGTTTCGACGCCATCTGTCACACCTTCGCCACCCTGGCCACCGGCGGTTTTAGCACCATGAACGCCAGTGTAGCCGCCTACCACGCCACCCCGGCCGTGGATATCATCCTCATGGTGTTCATGCTCTTGGCCGGAATCAACTTCGGTCTCTACTACCATCTCTGCCGAGGCAATCTCGCGGCCATTCGCAACGACTCCGAGTGTCGCATCTATCTTGGCATCGTATTCGTTTCGATCGTCATTATCACGACCTCGCTACTACTGAGTGGGCGTCCCATCGCCATGGTGGGCAACACGGCCGAACCCCTATCTGCAGGCGAGGCCATACGCCAAAGCATCTTCACCACCCTCTCGATCCAGACCACCACGGGATTCTGCACCGCCGACTTCAACCAATGGCCCTTCGTGGCCAAGGCCCTGCTGGTTTGTCTGATGTTTGTGGGCGGATCCTCGGGCTCTACCGCCGGGGGCATCAAAATCATCCGCATCTGGCTGGCCCTCAAGGTCCTCTCCGCCGAGATCGAACGCGTCTTTCGCCCCAACGTGGTCAGACCCGTACGCGTGGGGGGACGTTCCGTCCCGGATGAAATGCGACTGGGCGTGGTTTCCTATGTGCTGGGCATCCTGTTGATCTTTGGCCTAGGCACCCTGGCCATCATGTCTATCGAACAACTCAACACCGAAAGCGACTGTGACTTCATCACCGCCGCCACCGGCACGGTAGCCACCCTCTGCAATGTCGGCCCGGGCCTGCACATGGTCGGTGCTGCGGAAAACTACGGTTGGTTCTCCGCAGGATCCAAAATGGTCATGTGCCTGCTGATGGCCCTAGGTCGTCTGGAGGTCTTCGCCATTATCGTCCTGCTAACCCCGGCCTTCTGGCGACAACATTAGGTACAGCGTCACTCCACGATAGCTTGATAGGTCAGCACCCGCAGTTTGGCCATGGTGTTGTTGCCCCAGTAGCCATCGATCTGGGATAGAAAAATACCGATGAGGTCTTCCTCGGGGTCCATCCAGCAGCGGGTATAGAAGGCACCGTCCCAGCCAAAGATGCCCAGGGATTCCAGTTCGTCGTATTCTCCGCGTTCGGTGCGAATACCAAAGCCGTAGCCGAACTTGTCGCCGATGATACGGAACGGTATGTACAGGTCGCCGATGGAATTCGTGGTCATCAGTTCCACGGTCTTGGGACTCAGCAAACGGATGCCGCCTAGTTGGCCCTTGTTCAAAATCATCTGGGCAAAGCGGGCATAATCCGCGGTCGTAGAGACCAATCCGGCACCGCCGGAGTAATAGGTCTGGGTGGTCAATAACGACAGGTCAACATTGGACTCGCGCATTTGGCCATCGACATAGCGATAGGTCTTGGCCACGCGTGCCAGCTTGTCCTGCGGGACGACAAAGCCGGTGTCCACCATACCGAGAGGATCGAAGATGCGTTCCTGCAGGAATTCGTCAAAGGGTTGCCCTGAGACCACCTCCACGAGGTAGCCCAACATATCGAGACTCAAACCGTAATGAAATTCCTCACCCGGATGAGCGATCAAAGGCAAACCGGCCAGCTTCTTCATCTCCTCGGCAATCGTCGAGTCCACGGGCTCCAATCCCATAGGGATCCCCGCTTCTTGATAGATCGGCCGGTGCAATCCCGCGGCATAGGTCAACCCGGCGGTATGGTTGAGCAGGTGACGAATGGTGACCTCGCGCTTGGCCGGAACCCGAACCACCTCCCCACTATTGGGATCGCGTGTCACGACCTGGGGATCCTCAAACTCCGGGATGTACTTCGACACCGGCTCGGTCAAGAGGAACCGCCCTTCTTCATAGAGCATCATCACGGCCACCGAGGTGATGGGCTTGGACATGGAGGCGATACGGAACATGGCATCCGGTTGCATGGCCTTGCCTTGGGCCTTGTCCATGGTGCCCAGAGCCTCGTGATAAACGACCTTGCCCTCGCGACAGATCATGGCCACCACACCGGGGAGCTGTTCGGTCTCGACATACTGCTCCATGGCATCGGTCAGGCGTTGCAAGCGACCGGGTGACATGCCCAGCGGTCCGGGCTCAGCCACCGGCAGGCCCTGCCCCCAGGCCACGCTCATCCATGCGATAACACCCATGACCATCATGAAACGTTTATTCTTCATCCTTCAACTCCTCGACCTTGAACCAGTGGATCTGCATGTGATTATGAACCGTACGAAAACCGAACCAACCCTCGGTTAGGGGCTGATCGTCTTTGAAATCAATCAGTAGCTCATCATTACGCCAGTAACGTGTGCCCTGGTCCGTACTCTCGATGGTGATGAGTACGGGGGTATTGGCCTTGATCATATCTTCCTCGCCCTGCAAATCGTGTTCGGGCAGCATGGGTCGTTCGCCCGTGCCGGGATAACGACGAAAACGGGTGGTGCTGTTGCCGTTGCCGCCCATGCCCAGGTAATAGAGACGAAGACTGTCATAGTTGGCAAAGGTCCCACCGCGTTGACGACTACGCACGAACAGATCGTCCGGGTGACAGGGGTCGATCGCCATCCAGAAGCAATTCAAGTCACTGACCCGATCGTTAAGACCGCCCTCGTCCACCACCGTGACCGTATAGCTGATCCGCACCGGGGCCTGGAGCTTGGGCTTGAACCAGACGGTACAGCCGACCGGTACATTGATGTCCATGACGCCGTCTTCGATGGTGACCGTGCCGTCTTGCGTCTCGACCACCCAATCAGCCATCACGTCCTGCTCAAAATTCGCTTGATAGCAAAACCGTCCCTGACAACCACACAACATCAGGGCCAACCCTGCCAACGTCCATGTCAAAGTCTTCATATCAAACATCTCCGAGTCGACTTGGTTTATCGTTCACCATAAACCTCTATATTATCGTCGGACTTCTTTTTTGTCACCCATCCCTTGACTGAGAATCCAATGAACAAGGCCACCACAACCACCAACCAAAAGAGTATGGGGCTCACGTTCTCCATACCATGAACAAGGTTCATCCCAAAGAGCGTGGCCACCGCCATTAACGGAAACGTTACGGCAGCCAAAATGTTCAATCGATGCTGGGCTTGCAAGGTCTCTTGTGCACGAGCGACCTGCTCTTCTGCATTTTGGGCCAAACGATAATCCAGGGACAGACGAGCATCTGCCAAGAGCAACTCATATCCACGATGGATTTCATAGGCCTCGTCCCGCATGGCAATCAGAAACTTGTCCTCATGAGCCTGTTCACGGGCCTTTTGCAGGGTTTCATAAAGGTGACACGAGGCCCGGTTCACGGGGATGAGCTTTTCCAGAATCCCATAAAGATCTTCCGAACCCTTGGCTTTCTTATAGTTTCTCTCGAAGGTCTCCAGCAAATCCCGATAGGTCAACAATAACCGCTTCATCAACATCGGCCCTTGATCCGAACCGTTACCCAGTAATTTGCCATCCGGTTGCCGTAGGAAAACATGGGTATGCCGAGTTCGATTCTCTGACTCCGGTGGCGTATGCAGGATGATTAACAAGTGATCCTTTTCCCTGATGGTCCGCTGACGACCATAGGTGTCATCGCCCAAACGATTTTCGATCTCCGCAGGCAGGACCCAATTGAAACTTCTTCGTTTCATGTCATCTCCTTTTCTTATCTACCCCTCGTTTGCTTTCGCAGCCAAGTGGTCTCTCGAATGAATACGGTAGAGCCGATGAGGTCGACCACTGTACTGGATGTCACGTTGATATTCAAACCCCACCTTTTCGACCACCTGTTGCGAGGCCTCGTTAAGCGGATCGACCACGGCACAGACATTGCCTAAGCCCATCGGTCCCAATCCCACCTGCACAGCAGCCTCGGCAAACTCCGTGGCCAGCCCCTGTCCCCAAACCGTGGGCATCAAGGCATAGGCCAGTTCAACCTCGGGGGTTCCCTCCAATTCGGTATGACGCAGCCCCCCGCGTCCCAGGGCCTGACCGGTGTCACGATCAAACAGCACCCAGATGCCACAGCCATGCTCACGCCAATGGGTCAGGTTGTGTTCGAGATAGCGACGGGTGCGGTAGCGGCTGCGCAAGCCGCCCAGGTGTTGCATGACCTGCTCGTCCTGATGCATCTGCAAAATAAAATCGAAATGGCCCTGGTTCAACCTTTCACCACGTAATCGCGACGTCTCGATGGTTTCCCAGTGACATTGCTCCATGGTTTAATCCAACAACCGTATTAACTGTTGTTCGAATTGCTGCTGGGCCACCTCGGCCTGCTCGTAGACCTCATCGGCCTTGTAGAACTCCAGAATGTCCACGTCCACGATGTCGGGTTTGAGATAGATGTCCGGCGGGCGACGCATGATCTTTTCCGAAATGATGGTGTTCTGCATGATATCGAAGGTGCCCAGCACGGCCCGAAACAGATTGGGTGGCTTGTCACCGTCTGACTGGGGACGGCCCATCACGTCGATGGCAATCACCAGGTCACAGTCTGTCAGCAGGTCGTGCGGCACGGGATTGACGCCCCCACCATCGATCAAGACGCGACCGTCACGCCGAACGGGAGTGAACACGCCCGGCAGTCCCATACTGGCCTTGACCGCACTGAGCAGGTCACCGGACTCGAACACCACCTGAGTCGATTGCCAAAAATCCGTGGCCACCACCTTCAATGGAATCTGCAATTCCTCGAAGGTATTGACCCCAATGGCCCCGTAGAGGAAATCAATAAAACGGTCGCCCTTGAAGATGGAGTAACCATGAAAGTCCCAATCCAGGAATTCGATCCACTTGAGGATATCCTTCTTCTTAAGGGCCTCCTTAAAGGAGTCGCCCTTGGTAATCACCATGCGTTGGACACCTTGACGGATCTCCTGGGCCGAATGTCCCGAGGCATAGAGGCCTCCCATGATCGCCCCGATACTGGTTCCGGCAATACAATGGGGCCGAATCTCCAAACGGTCCAAGACCTCCAACATGGGAATATGGGCCAGGCCCTTGGCCCCACCGCCCCCGAGTGCCAATCCAATCTTCTTCACGGGATCTCCTCAATAAAAAAACCGCCAAGGTTTAGTCATAAACCCTGGCGGTATTATATCAAATTGAAATGTAAATGCACGTCGATTACCTGATCACCGATCACTGATAACCGATCACCAAAAAACTATCCCTTCAAAGTCTGCAAGGCGGCATCATAGTCCGGCTCTTGCGCAATCTCAGGTACCTGTTCGGTGTAGGCAATGTTGCCCTCTTCGTCCACGACCACTACGGCACGCGACAGCAATCCGGCCAGGGCCGTGGTCTTGATGGTCACGCCATATTCGCGTCCAAACTGGGGGGCCCTGAAAACCGACAGGGACACGACGTCCTTAAGCCCTTCGGTGGTGCAAAAGCGGGTATAGGCAAAGGGCAGATCCGCAGAAATACACAGGACCACCACATTGTCCAGCCGGGCCGCCTCTTCGTTAAAGCGACGTACGGAATTGGCACAGACCGGAGTGTCCAGGCTGGGGAAGATGTTCAGGACTACTTTTTTTCCGACGTAGTCCTTTAAATGGACGTCTCCCAGATCCACGCCCACCAGAGTAAATTCCGGGGCCTTGCTACCAATCTCGGGCAGTTCGCCCAGGGTTTCCACGGGATCACCTTTAAATGTTATACGAGCCATTATAGCCTCCCTGTATTCATGGGTTATCAATCACTGACGCAACAGTCTATCGCATAATCAACAACGTCGCAAGCTCATCGGTCTGGCCTGGACTTTCAAATTCCAATGGGGCTATGTACCGCCAAAGCGGGCTATTTGTTTCCGAATTTCCCTAAAAGTATGCCAAAGGAGGATTGAGGCACGTAATCCCGCACCACCTCCTGCCACCCCTCCGGCCCGACCAGGCCCTTGACCAGGCTGGAAC
The DNA here is from genome assembly GCA_963662565.2 of Sedimentisphaerales bacterium. Taxonomy (GTDB): domain Bacteria; phylum Planctomycetota; class Phycisphaerae; order Sedimentisphaerales; family Anaerobacaceae. Next base: position 500,525 of record CAXXXG010000027.1, read on the forward strand.
TGATCTCCGCCATTTCACGCGGTGGCATGAGAAAAACCGAGGTAATCGCGGGTTCCAAATCTTGATTCACGTGACGCATGCCCCGTTCGAAGTCATAATCGTGCACATTGCGAACCCCCCGCAGAATATAATCGGCCTGAACAGAACGGGCGTAACGCACCAAAAAGGCCGCTTCCACACTATCGACAGTAACGGTCTCCATCCCCTGCACGGCCCCCTGTACGGCCTTCAGGCGTTCGGGCATGCTGAAGGTATAGTGCTTATCCGGATTGTTACCGACGGCCACCACCAGTTCATCGAACAACTGAGCCCCGCGTTCGATCATCCACAGGTGCCCATTGGTAATGGGATCAAAACTGCCCGCATACACGGCTCGTTTCATGCTTCATCCTTTTCATGGTCCTTTCGTGACACAGGCGAGATACCACAGATCCCCTCTGCCGTCAAGGGATCGAATCCATTTGGACAGGAAGATTCATCCCTGAAAATAGCCTTCTTGAGGTAAAAACGGGCTTGATTCACATTTCACAAGTAGAAACCCCTATAGATTCCCAGTACAATAACCCCACTATTTTGACGATACTGTTGATATCAAAGTGGATTCAGGAAATATCGTGCAATAATCCACTTTGGGGTGCGTTTTATAGGGGGTGCTCTAATCATTGCTTTTGAATTGTTTAGAGGACCCCGTAAGTGTGTGTTTTTCCCGCGACAAAACATCTTGATATGGAGTCACTCTGATGGGAATGGTTCGTTTTAGGCATTCAGCCGGTGGTTGGTTACTTCCCCTTGTCCTCTGCTTCCTGTTATTTTTTCCGATAACCACCCAGGCGGACGAACTGGGAGAGTTTATTCTTAATCGTATCAGGCTCAACCCCAATGACACCTACTCCGAAGCAGCCCTTTTATTGATGACCCGTGATCTGGGATGGTATGAGAAGAACATGGGGAAGTTGCCCCAGGAGGTCCAGAACCGGGTCCAACAGTTGCGTATTCGGACCGTCGGAGAATCCTGCCGTAGTGCAGCGGTGGCCATGGGAGAGTCTACGGACAAGTTCCTGGCCAGTGGGTCCTGTAAACCGGGCCGAGACATCGATTTACTCTATATCGGCAAGGATAAGGTCCGGGCCAGGCAGTGCATTGATGCGGCCATCGAGAAGACCACCGAGAGGATCTTGGCAGAGGGGGCGGACGACGCCCTTTTGAAGTTGGCCCGCGATCAGAAAATAGCGGTTCCCACGAGTTTGACCAGCTCTGCCCTTGATGTGGTGGCCTCGGATCTGCCCAATTTCGGCTATAAGGATATTAGAGATGCCTTGGCTCAGGCCAGGGCCGTGCAGCAATCGGGCGGGACCAATGCCTTGGAGGTCCTCCAGGCGAAATTACAGGAGGCCCTTGAGCAGAACCTGTTGGCACAGGTGGACTCCCAAGCCAAGGATATGTACCGCGGCGCAGTGGGCCAGCGTTTCTTTGCGCTAAACTATTTAGGTGATCCGGACAAGGTACGTTACATGGTGCGGGACGCGTCTGGGACATGGGCCTTGAAGCCGGGTGGGCGAGCCGCATTGACGCAACAACTCTTGGAGCAGGTCGATGCCATTATGCCCTCCAGCAAGAGGGCCAAGTTTGCCCAGGTGGCCTGTGACTTCTCGATGTTCTTTAAACACGAAGAGGGAGGAGTCGGGGGTACGGCCAAGTATGTCAACCGTATCTGGGAGACGGTGGATAACGAGGCCCTGTTTGTTCATATGAGCAAGGCCGAGAGTGAGGCGATCGTTCTGGCCCAGGAGATTGCCCAGAACCCAACGAATGCGTCCGAACTGCTGGCCAAGGCCGGACTCAATGAAGCGACCCTGCGCAGCCGTGTCCAAGGAGGCCTCTACCAGGCCGTTGAGAATCAATTGGTATTGAACACCGAGAACCTGCTCATCGAATTGGAACGCCTGGACGAGGCCAGAGTCGCACGCGGGGCGAAGGCCCTGGATGAGCTGGATGTGCTGGCCCAAAAACAGTTGCTCAAGTTCGACCTCAATGACATGGCCAATGGCCTGGCCGCGATAGCCGATGTCCCGGGCCCCGAAGCCCAAAAGCTGCTGAGCACGTTGAAACAAAACTTTGGCAAGCACCCCCTGGGCCCCTCGGTCTTGGCTTACATGGAGCGTCAACTCAATCTCATGACGGGTGAGTCCGCCAACATCATCAGTCGACGTCTATTGAACGCCCTCGTGCATTCCGATGACATCTCGCCGGCCGACGCGACCGAGATCAATCGTCGTATTCAAGCAGGGTTGGAGTTGCCCGACAACCCCGCGGTGCGCAAGCTCAAGCAGGCCCGTCAGGAAGTCTTGTTTTTGAGTTCCGTGGACATGCTGGAAATGGACGCCAATCCCAAGACCATCGATCAAGTGGTGGACGATTGGCGACGTCAACGCAGCAATGCCGTTATTCGTAGCGTTTCCGATGAAGTGCGTGAAACCGTGACCGAACTCAAGAAGCTGCCCCCGACCGAACTCAAGACCCTGGGCTGGCTCGAGGTCGAGATCGAGTTGCCCATGCAGACCCGTGCGAGGCTCAAGCTCCTGCCGGATCAGATGGCCGACGTGGCCGAACGCATGCAGCGTCGCCTGAGCAAGCAGGCCATCTCCCTGGCCGAGTGGCAGCGTAAGACCCGTCAGTGCATCATGAACTCCACGCCCACCGAGTTGGGTGAGCCCGGTGACCTGGGTGCCATGGACGTGGTCTTCTCCGCAGCCAACGGTATGTACCAGACCTACAGCATTCTCAACAGTGACAAGCCCATGACCGAAGAGCAGGAAAACCTGGCCCTGGCCAATGCCTGGGTGACGTCGCTGCCCATCGTAGGCGATTTTGCCGACGGCATCATCGCGGGTATCGAGGCCGGCTTTACCGGCAACAAACGCAAGGCCCTGGAGGCGGGTCTGTTTGTCACCATCGGTGTCATGGGTGTGGTGCCGGGCGGACAGATTCCCGCCATGATCACCGGCCTGATTATGGCCGGGACTCCCATTGCCGAGGGTATCTACGAGGCCAGCCAGGCCCAGGACCTGATCCAGACCTGGGTCGCCTCGGGCAATTGGGAAGGCGGCGGTGACAAGCCCATGGTGCTCGTCGGCCTGTTTGACCGCACTCATATGTATCACGAACTCACCTATAAGGACCTCCTGACCAGCAAAGGTGACGTACCCTATGAATCGGAAAAGGCCGACGGCCTGTTCACGGTTCCCACCATCAACGGCTCCATTCGCGAATATGCGGAGAAGTATGTCTTCCCGCAGTATCCCCAGATCAAAGAGAAGCGGGAAGCCCTCAAGGTACTGTTCCCCAACTTCAGTGACAAATACTGGACGGATGAATATTCCGCCAAATACCATGTTGAAAAAGAAGGTGGCAAGGCCGCCCTGTTTATCTTCAGGGAATACCACCAGATCCGCACCCAGGCCCTGGAACGCACCATCGCCCAACTCAAGCAATGGGCCGAGGACGAATTCCGTGTGGCCCACGACTACGAAGGCGAAGTCGAGGCCATCAAGGAAAAACTACGTCAGCTCCAAACCGAGTTGCGTGTCACCACCCTGGTGGCCCATGCCGATGCCACGGCCCTGGCCTACAGCAAGGTGATCAAGAACACCATGGAACAGGAAACCCTGTCCCTGTCCCGCTATCGGATCTACAAGCACTACCTGGACGAGTACAATCAGGTGGCTATCTCCGTGCGCAAGATCAAAAAACATCTGGCCGAATTGCCCGCCGACAGTTACCAGCCCACCAACTGGCATCTGACCGGGTATCCCGAATTCGACAAGCCGCGACTGGCCAAGCTATCGGGCATAATGGAGACCGGCCGTGCTGCCACCATTGTCAAGATCGAAGAACTGATTCGCGATTTGGGATTCTACTCCAAGGGAGGTTATGACCCACAGGATCCGGTGCAAAAGGAGGCTTTACAGGTCCTGCTGGCCCTACGCTACAAGATCTGTTTCATTGAGAACCTGATCGATTATTACGAAACCCTCGCCAATCAGGAATCGGCTTGGAGTGACGCCTACAATACGGCCCTGGCCCGCTATACCGAGGTGCGTAATCAGTACGCCGACCTGCCGGCCGGTATGCAGGATGACGTGACACAAAAGGCCCTGGGTGATGCGGTCATCACCTTTGTGGCAGCCATGCCCTATGCCCTGGCCTCGGGAGAACGTGACCTCTATCGTGATACGGCACGTCAATTCCGCATCAAACTGAATTCCGCTATGGATGATTTTGAATTTGCCTGCTTCCAAACCGGCAAGGCCGGCAAGATTCTGGAAGAAGGCTTCCTCAGGGCCCTTAAGATCGAGATGACCCTGTCTCCGGTCGTACCCAAGATCGGAGAGACGATTCGTGCCAAGGCGGTGCTCACGGCCCAAACCAAGCCGACGACATACTATTGGATTTGGGAGGCTGAGGACGGCTTGGACATGGAGTCTCGTCTGGGCAGCGAAATCGAGGTGAAGGTCACGGAGCCGGGCAACCTGACGGTTCAGATAATCGACCGCCTGGAGGGTAAGGCCAAAGTCTTGGCCAAGTCCACCATGAAGGTCGCGACCTCGAAAGAAAAACTGGACGATCCCAATGTCCCGGAACCCAATGAGCCCAACGAGCCGGCTCCCGAGCCCAAGGGTACCCTGAAGGTCACTCTCAAGGCCCCCGAGAAGGTAGTCACTGTGGGCGACACCGTGACTGTCACGGCCTCGGTGGGTGGCGGAACCGCACCCTATGACTATACCTGGTCCGGAGCCGGTGGATCGGGTGCCAGCACCAGCTTTACGCCCGCCCATGCCGGCGACACCGTCATCAGCCTGGAGGTCACGGACGCCGAGGGCGAGTTCGGCGAGGCCCTGGCCACGGTGCGCGTCGCTCCGGCCAAAATCAAGATTACCGGGGCTGAGGGTGACGTGGTCTACGGCAGCGAGGCCTTTATCAAAGCCGAGGGCCTGAATCTGCTCGACCCCATCGCCACCGCAGACACGGCATCCGCCCCAGGAGAGGAATCCCCCTTTAATGTCGATACCTCATCGGACGCAACCATTAGCGCCGACTATTGGGAGGAACACCAAAAGATGGTCGAACGCGTAGAGGCGGAAATCGCCGGGGAGGTTTATATCCCTTCAGCCGGTGATGATGAGATCGAATACGAGTCGGAGTATGTCCCGCCGGTGGACAGCGAAGATGATATGGACGACGGTATCGAATATCGCTACGTCTGGCAGTCCTCACCGGGATTGACCTTTGATCCGCCCGAGGGGGCGTGGGATTCCACCACCGTGACCTACGACCGACTGGGCGAGGTGCTGATCTGGTGTGAACAGCTCAAATGGATCGACGGGGCCTATCAGACCGTAGGCGAGAGTGAACAGGTCACGGTCAATGTCATTGCCCCGGACTTCAGCGTCAGCTATGCGCCCGCCAACGGTAAGGCATACGTAGGCCAACAGGTCACGGCCACGATTCATGCCAGGCCGGCGGTGGGTGACAAGGTCATCGACTACCGCTGGCTCGACCCGAGCACTTCCAACCGCCTGGAACTGGACAGCAATGGCGCACGCATCGCCTTTACCGTGCGTGACACCAATCCCGTCAAGCTCAAGGCCCTGGCCCGCGTACCGGTCCATGGTGACGAACTGGGTGAGATCGAGAGCAGCTACACGGGCGTGGCCTTTGGCCTCAATGCCTGGATGGTACAGCCCCCCACCCTGCCGCGTACCTGGGATCCCCAGGCCAAGGAACTCAAAACCATCGAACGCGGCAGCCGTGGCACGGATGAACGCATCACCCTCAAGGCCGAACTACAAGGCGGCACTCCCCCTGAGGGTGTACGCTATAAATGGACCGTCAATGACGGTACGACCCTCAGCAACGACATCTCACAAACTCCGACGGTGTCCCGCAGCCAGGCGGGCAGCATCGTGGCCCATGTCACGGCCTCTGACAGCAAGGGACATAAGCTTGCCGACGCTCAGGTGACCGTCGAGGTGGTCCAGATCGTCAGCACACCGGCAGACACCAAGGATACCGATAGCAAGGATAAGAAACAGGTCGCCCAGCAGAACATCAGCGACGCACGCGAGCACATGGCCCGTGGTGACATGCCGGCAGCCGAAAAGGCGGTACGCCAGGCGGAAAAGCAGGATCCCCAGGCCGCCGCACCCGTGATCAAGCAGGTGGCCCAGGCCGCCCAGAAGAGCGGGTGGCGTGCGGTCAGTCAACGCGATTTCAACCAGGCCATCGAAAACCTGGAAGTAGCCCAGCGTCTGGATTCCAAGAACAAGGACACGCAAGAGAAGCTGCAAAAGGCCCAGCGTTTTGCCAAGACCTGGGCCCAGGTTGAAGCCAAGGTCCCGGCCTTTAATCAACTGGTCGCAGCTCAAAAGCCCTTCTCCGCCCAAAAGGCCATGCTGGAAATCCAGCACATGCAGCATGAAATGCCCGGCTCCATGAACAATCCCGTGTGCCGCCAGATCATGGATGATTTCAACCGCTGCTTCCAGGAGTACAATGCCTTCATCCTGCAATGGGAACGCCTGCACACCCAGTACTTTAAGGACAAGAACTGGCAGGCCATGCTGGACAATGCCCTGGAGGCCCAACAACGCGAATTGAGTCCATCCCGGCAAAAGGATATCCAGGCGGCCATTGATTTCGCCCGGCAACAATTGGCCCAGCAGGCAGAATCACAAGAGGAATCAGACGAGGCCAAGAAAAAGTCGGAACTGCGTTCACCGGCTAAACCGGCTCCGCACAATCCCCCGATTTCTGCTGCCAAGCAAGACAACAGTTTCAAACTCCCTCAAACGATCTTCGCACCGGGCGAAAACATTTCACTCGATTTCACGGTGCCTGGAGGACTGCCCAACAACGCCTGGGTGGGCATTGTTCCAACCGGCATCTCCCACGGTTCCGCCCAGCTCAATGAACAACGGAATATCGGCCGACAGGGCCTGGCCAGCCGCACCTCCGGTCAAATGGTCTTTAAGGCTCCGAAGGAAGTAGGACAATATGACATTAGGATAAGTAACCCGCAAAACAATCAGGAGTTGCTCTCGGTCACCTTTAGCGTGGCAGTCCCTGAACACGCCGTGTCACTGGAATTGACCAAGAAGACCTTCGCTCCCAATGAAAAGATCGAAGTGGCCTTTACCGCTTCGCCTTTCCTGCCCAACAACAGTTGGATCGGCTTGATTCCGGCGGGTGTCAGCCATGGATCCACCAAGCTCAATGACCAACACGACATTGCTTATCAAGGGATCAGTGGTCAAACGTCGGGGACAAAGATCTTCACCGCCCCACGGGAAATCGGCCCATATAGTTTCCGGTTGAACGAGACCTCCAATGACAAGGAGATCACCAGCATCGACTTTAAAGTGGCTGTGCCTATGGAAGGCAATACATTCAAACTTCCTAAGACGACCTTTGCACCCAATGAGAAAATCTCGTTGGAGTTCACCGCCTCCAAACATTTCCCCAATAACACTTGGATCGGCATGGTTCCGGCAGGTATCAGTCACGGCTCCACCAAGCTTAACGATCAATACGACATCGCTTATCAAGGGATCAGTGGTCAAGCGTCGGGGACGAAAATCTTCACTGCCCCGCGGGAAGTCGGGCAATACAGCTTCCGTATGAACGAGACCACCAACGACAAAGAGGTCGCCACCATCAACTTCAACGTGGCCGTACCCGTGGAGGGCAACGGCTTCAAACTGCCCAAGACCACCTTCGCCCCCTACGAGAAGATCATTCTGGACTTCACCGCCAATGAGCATCTACCCAACAACACCTGGGTTGGCTTGATTCCGGCAGGTATCAGTCATGGTTCCACCAAGCTCAACGATCAGCACGACATTGCCTATCAAAGCGTCAGTAGCCGTACTGCTGCTCAGATGGTCTTTGCCGCTCCCAAGGATGTCGGCCAGTACAGCTTTCGCATGAACGAAACCACCAACGACAAAGAGGTCGCCACCATCAACTTCAACGTGGCCGTACCTAGTGAAGGCAACACGTTCAATTTGCCCAAGACGACCTTTACAACGGGTGAAAAGATCACCCTAGACTTCACTGCCAACGAGCATCTGCCCAACAACACCTGGGTTGGGCTGGTGCCTGCAGGCGTCAGTCACGGCTCCACCAAGCTCAACGACCAGCACGACGTCGCCTATCAAAGTGTCAGTGGCCGCTCCTCAGGGCAGATGACCTTCACCGCTCCGTCTAAGCCCGGCAAGTACAGCTTCCGCATGAACGAAACGAGCAATGACAAGGAAGTGGCGAGTATCGAGTTTGCAGTGGTAGAGAAGAAGAATTAGAGGGATTCGAAGGATTGAAACGTCGTTTAAAGATGTCCCCGTAGGGGCGGCCCCCTGTGGCCGCCCGGATCACCAGATGGATATCATCAGGATAACACGGGCAACAAAACATGAAGCCTTACGACTCATCAATGTCGGTATCAGACTCAATCTTGGATTGTCTACGTACGAAAAGCAACCCAATCAACATCACCGGAACATTCCAGACGATCATGAGAAAGCGTAGAACTCGTCCCCAAAAGCCAACACGGCTGGACCACATTTCACGCCACATCTGTCCCCAGATGCGTGTCAGCCAGGCAATGTTGATAAAGGGTAGGTAAGGGGTTAACTGCCCGGAGGCCTCGCCGCAATAGGGACAGTAGTAATGCAGCGGATCTACCGGACGCATGCACTTAAGACAAACGGGTGTTTCTTGCTCTGCGTCCATCAATACTTGTTCTTGAGATTCCATGGTAATCTCCTCTACCTTTGAGGCGGTGTGTAAACGCGATTAAAGTGCCAAAGGTAACTCTCGCTGTTCATGCGGAAGATATCAAAGAGAATCTCTCCGCGATCGTCATTGGGGTCCGGTTGGCGTACTACGATATAACAGGTCGGGCTCGCTACATGGGCATCATCGTTGTAAACAGCCCGAATTCGATGGATGTCACCAGGATCGTCCACGAACACCCAACGACACTGCTCCTCACCTTCCTTGAGCCAGATCACGGTCAAATCAATAACCTGTTGAGACATGCCCAAGTCCTGGGCTCTGGCCGCCATCTTCTCGACCAGCAGTTCCCAAGGCGACTCAAAGATCTCCGCCCACGCATAGCACTCTTGGTCATCCATCGTCTATACCCTCTAAAGTTAATCATATTCAGGATCGTGCCATTCCGTCGAAGAGTGGTTCTGGCTGGCTTGAGGCCCGACCATGGTTGCATAAGCCACGCTGATGGAAAAGGTAATCGGCCCAAAAAGATGGAGCACGAAGTGACAGACAAACAGCGTAGCCAATAGAATTACAGTGGCCATCAGGAACTGCAAGGGTTTGACCTGAAGGTCAGAAATCGAGGTCTCATCAATTAACTGATAACGATACAACACCAGCATATAAATACCGCCCAGAATATTCCAGATCGGAAACACCAACAGAACGATCATCCAACGGTTGTCCATCCAGAGGTTCTCTGAAACCAACATATAAGCCCCCGAGATAGCCCCAGAAAACACACTGACAAAAACCGCAAAAAACAACATGAGCTTTTTCTCAATCAAGCTTGGAATTCGAGATGTAAACACGGTGAGCAACGACAAGATCATGCCCACTAAAAACATGCCTCCCATGATGAGCAAAACCGCTGCCATGGAGAACAAATCCTCATCCAGATGGATTTTAGGTAAAGCCCAATCTCTCCTCAGGGCCTCGCGCAAGGCGTCACTTAGGCAACAAAGCAACAAAAATGACAAGCTCATCAAGTACAATGATAATTCATTGTACTGAGGAATAAAATGCTGGGTCCAAGGCATGGCTTCCAGAAAGTTGCGTGCCCTTTCTTCGTTAGCCTCATCATCACCCTCATCGGAACTGCTCCAACAAATGGTCTCGCCCAGGTACCCAGCTCCACTGTTGGCCTGAGCCCTACTTGCACGTCTATCCGCTTCGAGACGGGCCTTCATCTCCTCACGCATTCTTTTTTTGTCCCCCGCCCTTAGACGCAATTCCGGGGGAAGCTCTGCCTTGCAGTATTGACATCGATCCGACAGACGACTGATCAGGACATGTCCACATTGAGGGCACTTCACCTTGTGCAGGGTCTGTTTACGAGGACAAAACTTGGGCGGCAGCACCTTGTTACAGTACTTACACCGACTACCCGCTCGACTCAGCAATGTCCGACCGCAATGAGGGCATTTAGGTTTCATATTTCAGTGACTTCCCTAGTTCCATTCAGATGACACCCAAATTACCCTTCTCAGACGCCCAATCAAAGACTTTATTGCCAATTTTCGGTCTTCTTTGCAAGTTTCCCCCTGCTAAGGCGTATTTAAAATTGCCCTGGAGTATTCTGAGCGTTAAAATTGATTGCTACGGAATTGATTGAGATATTCGCCATTAACCGTCATTGTGAGAGGATCTGACCAATGCGACGACTCGCCCTTACTGTAGTTCTAAGCCTAACATACGTCACCTCAACGGCCTGGGCCTATTCCGGCGGCACAGGCGAACCCAACGATCCCTATCAGATCGCTACGGCTCAGGATCTGATCGAACTGGGTAATGAGCCCGGTGACTACAACAACTTCTTTGTCCTGACTGCGGATATCGATCTAGATCCCAACCTACCTGGAGGGCAGATTTTTCAGCAAGCCGTGATAGCACCCGATACAGATAGAACGGGATGGAAATTTCAAGGGATTGCGTTTTCAGGGATACTAGATGGTCAGGGATATATAATCCGAAACCTCCACATCCAAGGCTATAATCACTTAGGACTGTTTGGCATCTTGGAAAAAGGTGCCGTGCTTAAAAACATAGGCATGGAGGCAGTGAATATTAAGGGAGTTGGCACTGAAAGCGAATATGTTGGTGGCTTGGCAGGAAGAAATCTGGGATATATTTATTCAAGCTATAGTACCGGTATCATAAATGGGGAAAGTTATGTTGGCGGTTTGGTGGGACACAATTCCGGTATTATTTGTTCAAGCTTTAGCACGACGACGGTCAGCGAAGGCGTCAGCATTCATAGCCACGGTGAATATATCGGTGGTCTGGTGGGATACAATAGTGGGAATATCTTTGCCTGCTATAGCCATGGTCATGTCATGGGATGGAATACCATTGGTGGATTGGCAGGAGAAAATGCCGGTTCAGTTACCTCCTGTTTTAGTACGGGCAAGGTCCGCGGAGATAATAAACAATACAGCGGCAACATTCTCGGCGGCCTTGTAGGTTGGAACACTGGTAGTGTGACTGCCAGTTTCTGGGATATTGAAATCTCAACACAAAGCGAAAGTAATGGCGGTGTAGGCCTAACCACCTCTCAGATGAAAAACGCCAGTACTTTTTTGGAAAACGGCTGGGATTGTGTGGATGAAACAGCCAATGGCACCGGTCAATTCTGGCAGATAGAGGAGGGGAACTATCCCAGCTTATCAATATTTTCCGGTTATATACCGCCAGAGCCTAATGGGTTTGGAACCTGTGACAATCCCTATCGAATTAAGGATGCCAACGAATTGGGATCTGTCTGGTATCGTCCATGGGCCCATTACTGTTTAGGATCTGACATTGACTTGAACAATATCAATTGGTCCGTGGCAACGGTCCCCTACTTCAGAGGCAGCTTCGATGGCAATGACTATACCATCCATAATTTGCAGATTGAAGGAAATGGCTTCTTGGGATTGTTTGGACTTGTAGACATCAACAGTATCATAACCAATGTAGCTCTCGAAGCTGTGGATGTGCAAGGAATAGACATGTATATAGGCGGTCTAGTGGGAAGAAATTTTGGCTCCATTTCTTCAAGCCATTGTACTGGTAAAATTATTTGCGGTGCAGGGCTCTATGTAGGCGGTTTAGTAGGAGTGAATCAAATTGAGGGAGTGCTTGAATCAAGTTATAGTGCAGTTGACATCAGTGGCCATGGGGAAATCGTTGGCGGATTACTGGGCTTAAATGGTGGCATGGTCACCTCATGCTATAGCACAGGTAACGTCACTGGAAATAATACCATTGGCGGTCTAGTTGGGAGTGGTTATCGCTCCGTGATCGAGTTCAGCTATAGCACCGGTCAGGTTGATGGGGTCGATGATCTTGGTGGACTGGCAGGACGTTATTACGCCAGCACAATCAATTCAAGCTTCTGGGATACCGAGACATCAGGGTTAACGAATAGCGCCACTGGAACGGGGTTGACCACAGCCCAAATGCAAGACATCAACACCTTCCAGGATGCTGGCTGGGATTTCCTAGATGAAACAGACAACGGCACAGACGACATCTGGTGGATGCCGGACAGTGACTACCCGCGATTGTGGTGGGAATCGGTTGATTAAAGAATACAGGGTGGAGGTGTGAGATCTTGACTTAAGCCCCCCTTTTGTGTTAGACTATTGGCTCGTTTTAGGATAGCAGAGACAAAAGGAGGGTATCATGAGATATCTAGCTCTAGCCATTACCCTATGCCTGCCAGGCTTATTACAGGCAAATGCCGTTTCCCAACTCAATTCCAAGTTAGATTACTTCTATGGCAGCATGGAGGGCCACGAAAGTCACAATCTCTCGGCCAGTGTGGCGACTCCATTGACGAACAATATCGGCCTGCAATTCGATGCCCTGTCTACCCGTGTCTCCGACCGGGACTACTATGGTTTCGGCACCCAGGGCTTCTGGCGTGATCCCAATATAGGACTGTTGGGCATATCGATTGCCACCTTGCATGAGGACGCCATTCAATCTCATCACGGCGGTCTGAATGCAGAGCTCTATCATGGTCCCTTCACCCTGGGCCTGCAAACCGGGGTAGCCCGCATGAAATACGACACCGGCCCCTTCCCCTTCATCGACTCGGACATCACCCGTGCCTATGTGGGCGGCAGCCTGGACTATTACCTACTCGACGACCTCCGCTTCGGTGTCGGCTGTGACTACATCTTCGACAACACCTATGCCACCGGCCAAGTCGAATGGCAAACCCCGGTCCCAGGTCTATCCCTGGCCGCTGAATTCGTGACCGGTGAACACGACTACGACCACGCCCTATTCGGCCTCCGCTATTACTTCGGAGCCAAGAAAAAGAGCCTCAAACTCCGTCACCGTCAGGACGATCCGGCCAACAGCCTCCAACCCGTGCTCTACGGTATCGGTACCTACGGTGCGGAATACAACCAGAACCTGCAACAGTACATTCAAAACAATGGTGGATCGTCGGGAGGATATACTGGGGGAAGCTATGGGGTTACAGTTCTCAATTTATATGGCCTCAGTGACACTGACCAAGCTATTTATTCTGATCCCAGTGATTAGCCGGGTGCCATGTCCACGCTTCCATCTTCGTTAAGACTACGCCGTGACAAGTTGCATGGACATGTATTTAAGAAATCCCCTACGACGATTCACTCTCGTCACCACCAACATACTCGGGAACGAGTTGTCCGATCTGGTTCAGGATCACACCTCGTTCGCCCTGCTTGGCTAAACCGATGAGTTGTTCGATGCCTTGGTGCAGTTGGTCGCGATCCATGGGAATGTTAGCCCAGATGCCGATCTTGGGGTGACGGTTATCTACCCCTCTTTCACTCAGCACAAAATTCCGTCCTTCTTCTACAAAACAACTTTAAATTGTTTTTTATATTGACATCTACTTCAATTTGTAGTACCACATAGCGAAGTAGAAGAGAGCAGCCAATCGAGTTCCATTACAAAGGGATCAATCATGGCCAAGAAACCCGTTGATCAGTTGGGTGAATTGCAAACCGCCATTCTGGAGACCGTCTGGGATTTGGGCCAGGCTACGGTCCATGAGGTACGGGACAGGCTCGAGCCGAAGAAGTCCTTGGCCTATACCACGGTACTGACCGCCCTGCAACGGCTGGAAAAAGCGGGACTGGTCAAACATCGGCGGGAGGGAAAAAGTCATGTCTACCTGCCCACGGATTCCCGCGAGGAAGCCGGTACCCAATCGGTCTTACGGCTCATTAAAAATACCTTCCAGGGCAATACCCTGTTGATGTTGCAGCATCTGATGGAACAGGAGGTTCTGTCAGACGATGAATTGACGGACCTGCGTCGGATGATCGACAACAAACGCAAGGAGAGGAAAGATGGTTGACTACATTCCCCAAACGCTACTGAGACTGCTAGCGGTTTACGGCTCGATTCTGTTACTGACCGGCCTGACGGCTAGCTATGGATACAAAAGGCACAGTGCACGCGCCCACCAAATTCTAGTACTGTTCATGCTGGGGGCAATGATCATCCCCGGCCTGCACCTCCTGGTGAAAAACCTAAAATGGGGACTCTTGCCCTCAAAGCCTTTGCCGGAAACAGCGGTGGTTTCAGTACCCACAACCGTCGGAACGACTGAAGTCACTGCCCCTGTTACCATGGCACCACTTCCCTCTGTCCCCCTGGAGAATGACACCGCGTCTCCTGTCATTGACAAAACAACTTCTATCAACTGGAACCTCTATATCTCTGGAGTTTGGTTGCTGGCCAGTGCCCTGCTGTTGGGGCGAACGGTACTGGCCTATATCAGAACGGGCCGCTTGATTTCGCAGTCTGTCCCCATACCAAGCCCTGCCTTACAAACATCTCTGCAAAGGGCCTGTACCAGGTTTCAACTGCAACGGGGCATCGACCTTCATAGCCATCCGGACATCCAAACGCCCTCGATTTGGTGCTGGTCCAAACCGCCCGTTCTCCTGGCTCCACCTTCCTTGACAGATGACCAATGCTGGGAAGGTGTCCTCTGCCACGAACTGGCCCACTACCAACGTTACGACCACCTCAGTGCCCTGCTGGCGGAACTGGCTGTGTGCATCCTGCCCTGGAACCCGCTGGCCTGGATGGCCCGCAGACGCCTGACCTTTCTGAGCGAGCAAGCCTGTGACGATTGGGTGTTGGCCTGTGACTCCGATGGCACCCGTTATGCTGAATCACTCCTCGACATGCTCCCAACCACCCGTTTGGCCGCAACCTTGAGCGTGGCCACCAGCAAGAAAGGCGTGGCCCATCGCGTACGTCGCATCCTGCAGGGCCAAACCGGCAATCCCCGCCTCAATCGCTATTGGATGCTTGGAACGTCACTGGCAATCGGCCTTTTGATCGCCGCCATCTGTTTGGCCCAGACACAACCCAACACCCCCAATCCAGAGGCCTTTGCGATCTCCACCGACCGCCTGGTACAGTTGACGGCCGTTGATTCTAATGAGTTGACCCTTGACCGATTGGCGGACATCTGTGCCGCCATGGAAGATTCCTTTGCCAACATCCATGTATGCTATGAATTTACCGTAGACCCGACTCCCAAAGTTGAAGATGTCGTCGGATCGAGCATGATTATCAATGACAGTCCCGCCCAGGAAGAACTGCTCATCTCTTTGCGAACAGGGAAAGTACGCCACGTCAACGCAGGTCATTACCGCACCGCCAATGGCGATTCCTGGCAGCAGACCATGACCAGCAGTTATGATGGGAAGGTGTCCATTCGACTGGACACCTTCACGTCACCGAATCGCCAGGCCGATGCCTCTATTTTTAAAGGCAAACACTTCATTCCGCCTGTAGGGGTAACACCTCTAGGATTTTCTATCCTTATGTGGACATTAGATGAAAAGTTCACTCCTCTCTCATCCCTTCTACGAGAACATCAGGATAGCATTACCCTGACCAACGGTGTTATTGTTAACGGGTTCAACTGTATAAGGATTGACTTGTTGCAAAACCCCGGAGGCCGAGCATACAGGCGACTCTATTTTTCGGTCGACCACGGCTACACCCCAGTACGTTACGAGTACCTGGTTGGCGATGAGGAAATCAGCCTTTGGGTAGCAGCAGAAACCTTGCAGCCCGTTGCCAAGGGACTTTGGTTTCCCAGCCGAGGACGTACCCAAAGCAACAACACCACCAGCATCTATCAAACCACTCAACCGGTTGTCATCAATACCACCATCACGGAGAAAGATTTCGAAATCATCTTTCCAACGGGCACGGATGTCGATGATGAAGTCAGTGGTCGCAGTTATGTTGTCAATCCAACGCCGCAACAACTCAAACAAGAAGCACAATATAGAGTCGAGCATGCCACGGAGATAGAAACTCAGCAACAAGAAGGAGGACGACTCTATAGCAATGGTAAACTGCGAAGGTTATCAACGGCTCGCGATATGTATTTCTCCGATCACGATAAATCCCTACCCCAAACCCTGGACGATCTAAAACTCTACCTCAGCGAGGAAGAACTGCACTGGTGTCAAGCCAACGTCGTGCTCGTACCCATTGACCTCAAAGATCCGAATATTGATGTGGCCAACACCGCCTTGG
This sequence comes from Sedimentisphaerales bacterium, assembly GCA_963662565.2. Taxonomy (GTDB): domain Bacteria; phylum Planctomycetota; class Phycisphaerae; order Sedimentisphaerales; family Anaerobacaceae. The sequence continues at coordinate 516,914 of CAXXXG010000027.1, forward strand.
CCTATGACAAGACGCTCATACAGAATGGGCAAACCAATGTATTGTTTATCAACGGAATGGTTCAATGTGTTGACACCCAAAAACTGTATGAATTAGGTCTAGCCCATTCAGCGATAACCATCCAGGTTCTCGATACACACAACCAACCCGTTAGCAACGCGGTCGTGACCGACAATGTCACCTTTCAGCAGTTTGAAACCAATGAACTAGGGAAAATTCAATGGCGACTCTCCCCTTCATCACCATGTCCAAATTTTTTCAGCGCAGTCGATCAACCCCGGGGATTATCTGGATGTACGGGTTACTCTGCAGGCAAGGAAGAGATAACCATTCATGTCAAACCCACGATATTAGCCGGCATCATCGCCCAAGGGCCACAAAAAGAGCCCCTGGATCACGTCAGAATCTACTCCTTGGGAGGAGATCCCGTCACACTTAACTATACCCAGTCAGATCGAAAAGGTCGATTTGTTGTCCCGATCCCTACTAAAACGAATCAACAAGGAATAACCTTAATCGCCTTGGCCCCTCAACAACGTCTGGCCAGCATGCTCAAGATCGATCCGGAATCACCACCAGCCTCTATTCAACTCGAAACGGGATACACCGTAACGGCACAACTCGTTGATCCCAATAACGAACCCGTTTCCGGAAGAGCAATCGCCGACTTTGCGGCCTTTTTCACGGGAACCGACAATGTCACAATTGCGGCATCGGGGATTGGCCTAAGTATTGATGACCAGGGACAACTCACTATTCCGGTTCTACCCCGCATGAAAGAATTCCATCTGGTAGGTCTAACAGAGAGCCACCTAAAACTTCAAATGATTATTCAAGGAGAGCAGATGCAAACTCCGGATCTCGACTTGGGAACCATTGTGATGAAGTCGTATTAGGCTCCAGAACCGACGTATTCCGGTACGAGTTGACCGATCTGGTTCAGGATCACACCTCGTTCGCCCTGCTTGGCTAAACCGATGAGTTGTTCGATGCCTTGGTGGAGTTGGTCGCGGTCCATGGGGATGTTGGCCCAGATGCCGATCTTGGGGTGGCGGGTGCGTTGCATGTCCTCGCCCTCGATGCGGAGTTCTTCAAAGAGCTTTTCACCGGGACGCATGCCGGTGAAGGTGATTTCGATATCCACCTCGGGTCTAAAACCGCTCAGGGTGATCAGTTCCTTGGCCAGGTCCACGATCTTGACGGGCTCGCCCATGTCCAACACAAAGATCTCGCCGCCCTTGCCCATGGTGGCGGCCTGTAAGACCAGTTGACTGGCCTCGGGGATGGTCATGAAGTAACGCTGCATGTCTGGATGGGTGACCGTCACGGGCCCGCCTGCGGCGATCTGTTTCTTGAAGATGGGTACCACCGATCCATCCGAGCCCAGCACGTTGCCGAAGCGAACCGTGACAAAGTCGCAGTCGCTGGTACGGCTGAGGTCCTGGATGTACAGCTCGGCCACACGTTTGCTGGCCCCCATCACACTCGTGGGATTGACGGCCTTGTCCGTGCTGATCATGACGAAGTGGGCGCTGCCGTGTCGATCGGCCGCGTCCGCTACAGTGCGGGTACCGACCACGTTATTCTTGATGGCCTCGCCCGTGTTGAGTTCCATCAGGGGCACATGCTTGTGCGCGGCCGCGTGGATGACCACCTCGGGTTTATGAGCATTGAAGATCTGCTCCACACGCGCGCCATCGGTGATGTCACAGATGATGGGTACCAGGTCTACAGCTGCAAAGTCACGTCGCAGTTCACCCTCGATATAGAAGAGCGGATTCTCGGCCTGCTCGACCAGCAGCAGTTGCTTGGGCTCGAACTGACAGATCTGGCGGCACATCTCCGAACCGATCGATCCGCCTGCGCCCGTGACCAGGACACGTTTGTCCTGGATAAAGGCCTGAATGGAATCGAGGTCGAGCTGGACCGCCTCGCGGCCCAAGAGGTCGTTGATATCCACGTCGCGGATCTGGGACACGCGGTACTTGCCCGTGGCGATGTCAATCAGGGCCGGGACCGTACGGAAACGGATCTTGGTCCCCTCGCACACCTGAATCACGCGACGCAACTGGGCGTGGGTGGCGGAGGGCATGGCCACGGCGATCTCATCGATGTTGCGGTCTTCACAGATGCGGGGCAACTGATCCACTGTGCCCAATACAGGGATGCCATGGATGTGACGGCCCTGCTTGGCCCGGGCGTCGTCGATGAACCCGATCACGTCATACTCGGTCACGGTCATGCGGTGGATCTCTCGCAACAGAGACTCGCCCGCGTCACCGGCTCCAACGATCAAGAAGCGTTTGAGGCGACCGGCCTCGACCGTGCGAAACTCCTCGTGATAGATGCGTACGAACATACGCAGGCCCGCCAGGATCATGATGGTGGCGAACCAATCCATCACAAACACGCCCTGGCTGATCTCGGTGATACCGATGGGTAGGCGAATGCGGATATCGGCAATACCCCCGGCCAGCCACCAGCAGGTAAACAGGATCACGGCACTGATAAACGAGGCGTGGAAGATACCGAAGAGATCAGAGATCCCCACGTAACGCCACCAGCCGCGGTACTGACCGAAGAGCCCGAATATCGACAGTTTGATCAGCAGTGACGCCAGCAACACAAAGGGAAATTGCTCGGCAAACCAGTCGTCACGAAACTGCATGAAGTTCGTTACTAGAAACGAGAGCATCAAGGCCACGGTAAAGGCCGCCACATGGACCAGGACCAGCAGCGGTCCCCGCCAGAACAGGGACGCCTCGTTCGAGGGCAACTTCTCAGCAGCGTTTTGGGTTGTAGCCTTGGGTTGCGACACCATTCTTATTCCGATAAAAACCATAGACCTAGAGCGCAGGTCTCTTACGATTCTGATATCGGCTGGGTACAAGTAAGCCTTGATCAGACAAAGCGATAGCATGTTTGCCCTGCGGAGAAGTATGGCACCCCGTGTGGTGCTGTAGGGTGGGCTCTGCCCACCACATTCTTGATGGTGGGCCATTGGTGGGCAGAGCCCACCCTACGTGGCTTCACCCCTGGCCAACATGAATCCCCCCAGATTTTATCCCGACTCGGCACCCACGTCCCAAAAACCGATTTTTTATGGATTTTCTCATGGTTTTGGCGTAAGGTTGGAGCCTATTTTAACTCAAATAATTAGGAAAAAACAGGCGTATGAGTTCGAAATCAGGCAGCTACGATTTTACCGCGATCGAAAACAAGTGGCAGCAGTATTGGGCCGAGCACCAGACCTTCAAGACGGAAATCACCGATCCCAACCAGCCCAAGTACTATGTGCTGGACATGTTCCCCTATCCCTCGGGTGCGGGCCTGCATGTGGGGCATCCCGAGGGCTACACAGCCACGGACATCATCGCCCGCTACAAACGCATGAAGGGCTTCAACGTGCTGCACCCCATGGGGTTGGGACGCCTTTGGCCTGCCTGCCGAGCAATACGCCATCCAGACCGGTACCCACCCCGCCGTGACCACGGCCAAGAACTGCGACACCTTCCGTAAGCAGATCCAGAACCTGGGCATGAGCTACGACTGGGGACCCGCGAGGTCAACACCACGGATCCCAACTACTACAAGTGGAGCCAGTGGATCTTCAGCCGCATCTACGACACCTGGTACGATCCCGAGCAAAAGAAGGGTCGCCCCATCAACGAGCTGCCCATCCCGGCCGAGGTCGAGTCACAAGGTGCCGAGGCCGTGCGAGCCTATAAAGACGAGAAACGCCTGGCCTATTATGCCGACGCCCAGGTTTGGTGGTGCAAGCAGTGCCGCATCGTCTGTGCCAACGAAGAGGTGCTCAACGATGGCTCACACGAGAAGTGTGGCAGCAAGGAAGTCGAACGCCGCTTCTTGAAGCAGTGGCTGTTGCGCATCCCCCACTACGCCGAACGTCTGCTCGAAGGCCTGGACTCGGTGGACTGGCCCGAGGGCATCAAGGAGATGCAGCGCAACTGGATCGGCAAGAGCCGTGGGGCCGAGGTCGACTTCCAGGTGCAGGATCGCGAGGACACCATCCGCGTGTTCACCACCCGTGCGGACACCCCTCTTTGGCGCCACCTACATGGTGCTCGCCCCCGAGCATCCCCTGGTGGCGTCCATTACGACCGACGACAAGAAACAAGAGGTCGAGACCTACCTCAAACAAGCGGCCTTAAAGTCCGACTTGGACCGCACCGAACTGGCCAAGGAAAAGACCGGCGTGTTCTCCGGCACCTATGCCATCAACCCGGTTAACGGCCAGCCCATCCCCATCTGGATCGCCGACTATGTGCTGATGGGCTACGGCACCGGTGCCATCATGGCCGTGCCCGCCCACGACACGCGTGACTTCGAATTCGCGCAGACCTTTGGCCTACCCATCATCTGCATCATGGAGCCCGAAACCGACGACGCGGACCTCAAGGCCCAGGTGCTGGCCGGTGACGCCTGCTGGACCGAAGACGGCAGCTACATTCGCTCATCCAATCCAGAAGGCGGTCTGGACATCAACGGTCTCAACAAAAAAGAAGGTATCGCCCGCACTATTGACTGGCTGGGCGAACGTAACCTGGGTCAAGGCACGATCAACTACAAATTACGTGACTGGCTTTTCAGCCGTCAGCGTTACTGGGGCGAGCCCTTCCCCATCATTCACTGGGAAGACGGTGACATTACACTGCTCGACGTCGAAGACCTGCCTCTGGAACTGCCCGAATTGGACAACTACCAACCGGGCGAGGGTGGCGAGTCACCCCTGAGCAATGCCGGTGACTGGTTGACTGTGGTCGATCCTAAAACAGGACGCAAGGGACGTCGCGAGACCAATACCATGCCGCAATGGGCCGGTAGTTGCTGGTACTACCTGCGTTACATGGATCCCCATAACAGCGAACAGGGCTGGGCCCCGGAAATCGAAAACTACTGGATGCCCGTGGACCTGTACGTGGGCGGTGCCGAGCACGCCGTGCTGCACCTGCTCTACTCGCGTTTCTGGCACAAGGTGCTCTTTGACCTGGGTTAGCGTCAGCACCAACGAGCCCTTCCAGAAGCTCTTCAACCAGGGCATGATCCTGGCTTACGCCTACGAGGACAAGGCCGGATCCAAGGTGGCCAGTGACCTGGTCGAGCAGCGGGAGGACAAGTTCTTCCACGTCGAGACCGGCGAGGAACTCAAGCAGATCGTGGCCAAGATGAGCAAGACCCTCAAGAATGTGGTCAATCCCGACGACGTGGTGCGGGACCATGGGGCCGACTCCATGCGTCTCTACGAGATGTTCATGGGCCCGCTGGAGGCCACCAAGCCCTGGAACACCCAGGGCGTCGAAGGCGTGCACCGCTTCCTGCAAAAGGCCTGGCGTCTATTTATTAACGAAGAGACTGGCGATTTCAATGAGGCCGTGCAGGATGTCGAGCCGGATGAAGAGACCTTGCGCGTGCTGCACCAGACCATCAAGAAGGTCGGTAGTGACATCGAGAGCTTTTCCTTCAACACCGCCATCAGCCAGATGATGATCTTCGTCAACCACATGACCAAGCAGCAGGTCCGCAGCAAGGCCGTACTCGAACCGTTCGTATTGGTGCTGGCCTCCTTTGCCCCGCACCTGGCCGAGGAACTGTGGCAACGTCTCGGTCACGACAACACCCTGGCCTACGAACCCTTCCCGGCCTTCGACGAGTCCCTGATGCAGGAAAAGGAAATCGAGCTGGCTGTGCAGATCCGCGGCAAGATCAAGGACAAGATCGTGGTCCCGGCCGACGCCACCGAACAACAGATCCAGGACAAGGCCCTGGCCAGTGACAAGGTGCAGGCCGCTCTCGATGGCCAGACGCCCAAGAAGATCATTGTGATCAAGTCGCGGTTGGTGAATATCGTGATTTAGAAAAAAAACACCTCTCGCCCGTTCGCTTCGCTCACTTGAGAACGCAGGGGACGCAGAGAGGGATTAAAGTAAAAAGATTGCCGCGTCACTGCGTTCCTCGCAATGACTAAAAAAAAACTCTGCGACCTCCGCGATCTCTGCGTGAGGAAAAAAAATAATGGATAACGCCAAATACACTGAGATTGAAGCCAAACTCAAGGTCCCGGATCTGGGTCCTGTCACCCGACGTCTGGCCGAACTCGAGGCCAAATTCGTCGAGGACCAGGATCAACGCGATCAATACCTGGACTTGCCTTCAGGCCAACTGGCTGGCACGGACAAATGTCTCCGCATCCGCTCCGAGCAGGTCACAGATCAGCCCTGCCGCACCGTCCTGACCTACAAGGGCCCCAAGCAGACCGGAGCCTTCAAGAAACGTCGCGAGGTCGAGGTGCGACTGGAGTCCGAAGACCATAACGCCATGGAGGCCCTGCTGATCGAACTCGATTACCATCCGGCCCTGATCGTACACAAAAAACGTTCGCTCTGGAAACTCAACGACTGCCTTATCGGCCTGGACCAGGTCACCGACCTGGGCAGCTTCGTGGAGATCGAGGGCCCTAGCGAAAAACAGATCGAAACCGTGCAGGCCCTGCTCAACCTGCAGGACTGCCCGCACGAGTCACGCAGCTATGCGTGTTTGTTACAGGAGAAGGGTCAACGTTTATGATTAATTTCGTAATCGTAATCAGCGCAGCGGTAATCGTAATCGACTATTTTAAATACGAAAAATCGATTACGAGTACGAGTACCGTTCGCCTTCGGCTCACTGATTACGATTACGAATAAAACAAACAACGGTGTCTCCAAAGACCATGAAACCCAAAGACGGCTACATCGCCATGATCGCCAATCCCAAGTCCGGGGCCAGCAGTTCGGGCCGACGGGACCAGCAATTCCGTCACTACCTGGTGGACCAGGGCTACGACGTGCGCTTGCAGCTCACTCAATCCCTGGAACATGCTAAGGACTTGGCGGTGGACGCAGGTATGGATGACACCTGCTCTCTGGTGGTGGTATCAGGTGGTGACGGCACGGTGCGTGAAGCGGCCCACGGCCTGGTCGGTTCCAACAAGCCCCTGTTGATGATCCCCTGTGGCACGGAAAACCTGCTGGCCAGTGAACTCGGTTTCGACGAACGACTCAAGACCGTGATCAAGGCCTTTGAAGGTGATTGCCGTCATCCGTTGGACCTGGGCCAGGTCAACGGCCAGATCTTCACCTGTATGGTGGGTTTGGGCTTCGACGCCGAGGTGGTCCATATGGTCAACAGTAATCGCACCAGTCACATCGACTACTTCAGCTACGCCGGTCCCATGTGGCGGACCTACTGGGAATACAAGGCCCAACCCGTGCGTGTGGAGGTCGATGGCCTGGAAATCTTCAACGACAAGGGCATGGTCATCGTGGGCAACATCTCCCGCTACGCATTAGGCCTGCACGTCCTGCGTCACGCCGACTACGGTGACGGCCAGCTCGACGTCTGCATCTACCGCTGCGCCAGCCGCATCCGCCTGGCCAAACACATGGCCACTACCCTGATCAAGAAACACGTGGATTGTGGTGACGTGCTCTACCGCCAAGGCAAGACCGTCAAGGTCACGGCCGCCCCCCGCCATAACCATTTCGTTCAAGTCGATGGCGATCCCGGCCCCGCCCTGCCGCTGACCGTAGGTGTCATCCCCCAAGCCTTAGAGGTCCTAATCCCCCCCGGAGCTAAACCCGCCGGTATCCGCACGCGTATCGTAAGAGCGATCGGCTGATTTTTCAGTACTCAGGAATCTGGATTCAGAAGTCAGCATTTTATACACCCATCACCGAGGTCCTAATCACTGATTATTTTCTTCTACTGATTTCTGAGTACTGACTCCTGACGACTAAAGATCCACCGCGACCCTCACCTTGTCATAGAAAAGCCGGCCTGCATAGTGGAAGGAAAAGACGATCTGAGCTGTGCCCGGTTCGACTCCTTGAACGTAGAGTGTGGTTGGCCATAAACCTTGGCTCAGGTCCCATTCCAAAGAAGTCACATCACTGTTGAGCAGCGGTGTTCCAGTGGTGGTATCGTTATCCCAGATTTGAAGAGTATTGGGATCACCCACGATCTCCAGTTTGGCGATGCCCAGTGTCGGCAGCAAGGCATACGGACCTTCCAAGATCAGGAGGTTCAGGGCTCGAATATCGTTGGAATCGGACAGTTGGCCTGCCGGGATACCGTCCAGTTTCAAAGAGAGGCTCACGTCGGGATACCCCACCAACCAGACGTCCTGCCAGGCCTCTCCAATACCCGGTTCATTGGCGTCACCGGGGACATGTTCTACCAAACAGGTGTAGATCTCGTAAACCTCATCTTCCTCAACCCGCTCGTTGACCTTGTCCCACTTGTTCCAGCGGGTGAACCAGCCCATACTTGTGACTTGATCGCCCGGACAGTAGGACTCTGTGTTTGCATCCCAGATATTGACGTCGCATTCCTGGATGACACACCCACCGCCGTAAGCATCATAATTTTGGCTCCCCACTCCACACTGATTGTCAATCCACTGAGGGAAGTAATCGGCATGGGCATCGGAACCGGAATGGAACATGTAATCGTCATCCAGCTTGTCTGCCCGGGCCCCAAGTGAAAATGTCTCCATCCGAACTGCACTCGGCCCAAATCAACCGACCCTCGTCACCTTGGCGGGTCGGGGTACACTTCCACCGAACGCCCCCGCCCCATGGATGGGGAGTCAACAAGATCCCTCGCATATTCAGGGCGTTCTCCTCATCGGTTTCGTAGCGTTTATGAATCACCCCTTGAAAACAGGCCAGCAGCGAGACGTCCGTGGGCAGATTGACGATGGTGTGCAGGGCACCACGAGAGTGCGTTACGGCCATTGTCATCCCCTCAAACTCGCCCGTATATGTCAGGACATAGTACCGGGCCTCTGGAATGGGAGTAAATAGACCAAGCGTACTCTGGCCCGGCTCCAGGACAGCCTCGTCATGCCAAAGATCACCGGCACTCAGAGAGGCATACACATTAAAATCCTGGACCGGATGGTTCGCATCGTTGCTGTCAATCCAGTCCAAGGTGAAACCTCCACCGACCATGGTCAGATCCAGTGACCAATCCAGTGGCACGCTCATCAGGCTGTTGGTGATGATCACGGATGTCTCGTCCGTGTCATCATCCAGGCGATACTCCGCAGACAATCCCTCCAGTACAGGATCATTGACATCGATCTGGGCATCGGCCCGATAGGGAATCATCAGGGCTAACAACAAACAGAAAACGGTACACATCATCTCTCGTTTTTGCATGATAGGGACCTCCAATTGCCATTCCGGTTAACAGTCTACGACGACTCTATCTTTTTTGTCAACCAGAAAGACTGAAGAGAAAATCGATCCCTTATCCACGCACCGAGCGACCCACGACGAGGATTAGCAACAAAAGTATCGCAAAGGCCCAGCCTGTCACGGCAATCCAAAATAAAGGGGTGACCAGCAAGGGGCGTTCATAAGCCACAATACGATCCCTATCGAGATCTTCAACCACAGGGCCCTCATCCAATGCAGTTAGGCCACCGGTATCCAGCAGTTGGCGTGCGTGTAACGGAGGGCCGCCATCAACCACGGCTTGGAGATCTTCGATCAAGTCCAGGGCGGTTGCATAACGTCGTTCCGGTTTTTTCTTCATGCACAGTTCTACGATCTCACAGAATCCGTCACTCAATTCAGGTCGAATGTGGTCCGGCGGCAAAAGAGGATCTTTGAGGTGCTTACGTAGGATAATATTGATATCCGAACCTTCAAAGGGCACTCGTCCAGTGACCATATGATACAGGGTGGCGCCAAAACTATAGATATCCGTGCGACAATCGATATCGACATTGCCTCGGATCTGTTCAGGGGGCGATGTAATAGGGTGTACCGCAGGCCTTACCCGCCTCGGCTTCGGCCACTTCGCGATCGCTCACGGCTCGGGCCAGTCCCATGTCCGCCAGTTTGGCCACACCGTCTGTGGTGATGAGGATGTTCTTGGGTTTGACATCGCGGTGGATCAACCCGGCTTGATGGGCATGATCCAAGGCACGGGCAATTTGAAGTCCGATGGCCAGGGCCTCTTGCTCCGAATAGGGACCGTCTTTGACCATGCGTTCATAGGCCGTGTGGCCCTCGACATACTCCATAACAAAATAATGGATGTCCCCCTGCTTTCCGACATCCAAGGCAGCCACGATGTTGGGATGATTCCAGTTTGGCCGCGGCCCGTCCTTCGGCATAAAAACGTTGCACAAATTCGGGCTTCTGACGGAATTTCTTGGGCAAAATCTTAATGGCCACGATTCGATCGAGACTGATTTGCCGAGCCTTGTACACAATGGCCATAGCACCGGCACCTAAACGACCCAGCAGTTGATAACCCGGGATCTGTTTGGGAGGCGGCGGCACGGCCTTGATGACTCGGATAGCGGCCATTAAACGACTGCGGAGAATGGCCATATCCACGGGCTTGACCAGATAATCATCAGCCCCGGATTCGAATCCAATGACCATGTCGTCCCGTGTCCCACGACTGGTCAACATGATCGTGTAGATAAAGGGAAGATTGAGACTCTGACGGACACGGTGACATACCTCCACCCCATCCATATGAGGCATATGCCAATCTAAGATGGCCACCCGAGGCGGTGACTCGCTTTGCAGGATGTCCCAGGCCTGTTGACCATGGTTGGCTTTGACAACGTCGCAGCCCCAGCTCTCCAGATTCCTTTCCAGCAGCTTGAGCCAAACCCGATCATCATCTGCAATGAGAACCTTCATGGGGGGTGCCTCATCAACAACAATGGCGTTCCCTTTATCTCTCAATCAGATCTTTAAGTTGGGGCTTGAGTTGCTCCATCTCATTGATCAATACCGACCACGCGTCTTCAACCCGCAACAGCTCACGCGTGCGTCCCATGGTTTCCAGTTGCAAGGCGGCCTCAGCCGCTGACTCCGCCCCAAAAAAGCGAATGGAGCCCTTCAAGGTATGGGCGGCCCGTTGCAGGTCAGTAGCATTGCCCACTCGGATGGCGGTCCGAATCTGCTGCATGAGTTGGGGCCGATTCCATGGTAAACACGTCAACGATTTCCGTAAGGGTATCGAGGTCCCCACCGCATTGTTGCAAAAGAAAGGCCCGATCCAAATGCGTCCCAGACTCCTTCGTCCTTGAGTGCCCCTCTGAAAAATTCGGAACCATGGACTCAATGACCTCATAAAGATCATCGGCCCGAATAGGCTTGGGCAGATACGCATCCATGCCTGCATCCAGACAACGCTGGCGGTCTCCTTTCATGGCATGGGCCGTCATGGCGATGATCGGGACATGGCCACCTGCAAAAACTTCTTTCTGTCGAAGTTGTCTGGTGGCCTCCAGTCCATCCATCACCGGCATCTGCACATCCATGAGTACCATGTCATAGTGATCCCTGGCCAGAATCTCCAGGGCCTCTTGTCCATTATTGGCTACCGTGACTTTGTGCCCACGCAGTTGTAACAGGTTGACGGCCACCTTTTGATTCACCAGACCGTCTTCGGCCAACAGAATATTCAGAGAGGACTGGGATTGAACCGCGACCTGTTCTTCGGGAGACCGGGGAGACTCGTCTGCAGTCGCGACCTGCAGGGTATTGACAATGGCATCCAAGAGATCCGATTGCTTGACCGGTTTGATCAGGCAATGGTCCACGTCCAACCCACGGCAACAGGCATCCCCTTCGGACGTCCAGGGCCGAGGACAACATGATGATGGGGGTCTTCTGTAAGGTTGAATTCTGTCGAATGCGTTCGGTCAAGGCAAAGCCATTCATCTGGGGCATCATGAGATCCATCAAAATCAGTTGATAGGCCTCACCGTTGCGCACGGCTCGTTCCATCTCCTCCAGTGCCTGCATGCCACTTTCCACCGCCTTGGGGAGCATGTGCCAGTTCTTCAGCATCTCCACCAGGATCAATCGGTTGGTTTGATTGTCATCCACGATCAAGACGCGTAGGTGGTGCAGACTCGCCAGTTCAGCGGGATGCGGTGGGGACACGTCTTCCTGTGCCGGGAAAACGGCCACAAAATGAAAGGTGCTCCCCTGCCCCGGCTGGCTCTCCACCCACATGCGCCCCTGCATGAGTTCCACCAGTTGCGATGAGATGGCCAATCCCAACCCCGTGCCGCCATACTGACGTGACATCGAGCTGTCCGCCTGACGAAAGGACTCAAAAATAAGGGACTGTTTTCTCCTCAGGGATACCCGGCCCTGTATCTCGAACCTTAAAATGCAGTTGCACCAGACTCTTGGTTTGCGTCACCATCTCGACACTGACTACCACTTCTCCCTGGTCAGTAAACTTGATGGCATTACCGACTAGATTGATGAACACCTGACACAGCCGCCCGGGATCACCGATGAGTCCCTCAGGGATATGAGGCGGGATATGATAGTTCAGCTCCAAGCCCTTGGTCGCCGCACGCCCTGCCAGGGTCTGGAGGGTGTCACCCAGGGTGTCACGCAGGGCGAACGGAATGGATTCCAGCTCGAACTTACCGGCTTCAATCTTGGAGAAATCCAGAATGTCATTGATCAGACGCAATAAGGATTCCGCCGATTGACTGGCCAACTCCAGATAGGATCGCTGCTGAGGCGTGGGCTGGGTACTCAAAAGCAAATCGATCATGCCAATGACGCCGTTCATGGGCGTCCGTATCTCATGACTCATGGTCGCCAGAAAATCGCTCTTGGCCCGACTGGCCACCTCGGCTGCTTCCTTGGCGGCCTGCAGCTGTTCTTCCGCAACCTTACGTTGCGTGATATCACGGGAAATGCCAAAGGTCCCAATGATCTGGCCCTCAGGGCTACGCATGGGAATCTTACTGGTGGCCACCCAGGTCACCCGGCCATCGGGCCAGGTTTTCCTTTTCCTCTTTGTTGAGCAGGGGGTTGACCGGTTCGCATAATGTCCTGTTCATCGGCCAAAGCTTGCTGGGCATGCTCTTCGGAAAAAATGTCGGCATCGGTTTTCCCGATCGCCTCGGATGGATCGGCAAAACCATAACAGCGGGCCATGGCCTGGTTGATCCGCACAAAACGACTCTGGGTATCCTTGAAATAGATGGCGTGGGGCAGGTTATCCATCAGGGCATTGAGGAGATGCCGTTCTTTCTCCAAAGCAGATTGGGCCCGATGACGTTGTTCGATCTCCCGACGTAAATCCTCATTGGCCTGAGTCAAGGAGGAGGTGTGATCATGATCGGTATCCTGGGTGGGTTTAAGAGGTTCTAACCGAGGTCCTGGAGGAGGCTTGGCCTTCCCAGTGGCTTTGGCATGATGATCCAAGTTTGAATTGCGATCACTCATGTTACCTTCCCCGATGTCATTTTAGACGATTAAGTACCCCGAGGTCCAAAACGACAGATCTAACCACATAACATTATAAACTCATGCTATCGATCGCGAAAGTGACATGCAAGCACAATTCTTACTACCGATTTCCTGACTGATCCCGACAAACACCCATCCGACTCATACAATACATAAAGTCAAGACTCGGTAGCCATGACTGCCAATGCCTGCTTAAGCTTAGCGTCATCGTCCTGATCGGCGTCGATCCAGTGAATGGCGGCTCCACGTCGTTCCATGCGGCGGAACCAGGTCATCTGGCGTTTGGCGAATTGGCAGATGGCGGTGTAGAGCTTTTGCACCATGGCGTCGTAGCTCAACTCGCCAATGATGTATTGGGTGAGGAATTTGTATTCGAGGCCGTAGTAGATCAAGTCTTCAGGAGCCAGGCCTTGGTCCAAGAGTGATTTGACCTCGTCAATCATGCCCTCGTCAAGTCGTTGTTTGAGCCGCACGGCAATACGTTGACGGGCCAGCTGCCGCTCCAGTTGCAGGCCAAGGTACAGTGGCCGGATCTCGGGACGATCCGGTCCCTCTGGCATCGGGTTTCGTTGGATATACTCCTGGATCTCAATGGCCCGAATAGCCCGCAAACGGGTATCGGTGTCACTGCGGTTGTGTAAATGCTTATAGCCCCGCCAGGATGTCACGTAGTTCCTCCAGACTCTGGTCTTTGAGTCGCTCACGCAGGGCCGGGTTTTGTTCGACCTCCGGCAGTTCATAGCCCCGAGTTACGGACTCGATGTACATGCCAGTGCCACCGCACAGGATCGGCATGGCTCCTCGTGTGTGGATGTCACCATAGACACGATAGAAGTCCTGCTGAAAGGCATAGACATTATACTTCTGGCCCGGCTCACAGATATCGATCAGATGCGAGGGCACGGTTCCACCTTCTACATGATAGTCCCTCATAGTCCTTGCCCGTGCCCAGATCCATACGACGATAGACCTGGCGAGAGTCCGCACTGATGATCTCGGCTTTCAGGACGTGGGCCAACCTAGCGGCCAAGCGAGTCTTGCCCGTGGCCGTGGGGCCCAGGATCACGATGAGATTGATGGGTTCGGTCTGGCTCATAGGCTGGGTATTATAAACGTCTACCCGGTAATTGAAAGCCCACACCGTTATAAAACGGTGGAAGAAATCCTTACCTCCTCGTATACTACCCGCCTTGGTATTAACCTATATATTAAGGAAAACCTATGAACCCGAGTTCATTTAAGATTGGCGATGTACCTGTCGGGCTGGATCAGTCGTTATTTTTGCTGGCCGGGCCCTGTGTGATCGAGGACGAGGCCCCTGTGCCTGACGATTGCGGAGTTTCTGCTGAAGCTGCGTGAGAACACGGGTATTGCCACCGTCTTCAAGGCCAGCTTTGACAAGGCCAACCGCAGTAGTATCGATAGCTTCCGTGGACCCGGCCTGGATGAGGGGCTCAAGATCCTGGACTCGGTGCGGGCCAAGACGGGCTTGTCCATTGTCACCGATATCCACGAGGCCTCCCAGGCCGCACCGGCCGGTGAGGTGGTGGACTGCCTGCAGATCCCGGCCTTTCTCTGTCGCCAGACGGACCTGTTGGTGGCCTGTGCCCAGACCGGCAAGCCCGTGAACGTCAAGAAGGGCCAGTTCCTCTCACCCGAGGAGATGACCAATGTGGTGGACAAGCTGCGGGCCTGTGACAACGACCAGATTCTGCTGACCGAACGGGGCACCTTCTTCGGCTACAACCGTTCTGGTCAACGACATGACCGCCCTGGGACGCATGAAGGCCCTGGGCTGCCCGGTGGTCTTTGACGCCACCCACAGCACCCAGCAACCCGGTGGACTCGGCAATGCCAGTGCGGGCAACCCCCAACTGGCCCCAGTGCTGGCCAAGGCCGCGGTGGCGGCCGGGAGCCAACGGTCTGTTCCTGGAGATCCACCCCAATCCGCCTAAGGCCAAGAGCGATGCGGCCTGCGTCATGCCATTGGAATGGGTAGAGCCCGTCATCCGTCAGTGTCAGGGGATCTTTGACGTGGTGAATGCATCCTGATGAGCGGTTCCTATCAATATCTCTTTGGGCCGGTTTCTTCACGTCGGCTCGGCTTGAGCCTGGGCGTGGACCTGGTGCCTTTCAAGACCTGCACCCTGGACTGTATCTATTGTCAGGTGGGGCATACCACCTGCCTGACTACCGAACGCAAGGTCTATACCCCCCTCGATGGTATCCTGTCGGAGTTGGACCGACGCCTGGTCGAACTGGACCACGTGGACTATATCACCCTGACGGGTGCAGGCGAACCCACCCTGCACAGTCAACTGGGGGAGTTGATCACCATTATTAAGGAACGCTGGTCCACACCCGTGGCCGTGATCACCAACGGCACCCTGCTCTGGCGTGAGGATGTTCAGCAGGACTGCATGGGGGCCGACCTGATCATGCCCAGTTTTGGATGCAGTTGAGCAAAAAGACCTTTATTAAGATCAATGGCCCCAGCCCCGCCACTGGATCTGAACCAAATCCTAGCAGGTCTCAAGGACTTCAGGGATAAATTCCAGGGACACTTCTGGCTGGAGGTCTTCCTAATTGAAGGAGTCAACACCCACGACGATCATATCGCCCGTCTCAAAGAGGTGATCGCCGAGATCCAACCGGAACGGGTACAGCTCAATTCTGCGGTCCGACCCACGGCCGAGGCCGGTATCGCCCCGCTGTCACCCGAACGGTTGCAAGAGATCCGCACACAACTCGGCCTTGACAGTGAGATCATCACCGCCAAGACGATCAACACCACTCAACAAGAACAAGATCACATCGACGAGGCCATCCTGGCCCTGGTCCAACGTCACCCCTGTTGCCTAACCGATATCTGCACCAGCCTGAGCCTGGAAACGACTGCCGCAGAGTCCGCACTGGAACGTTTGTCACGGTCTGGCCAGGTTAACACCGATTATCGGAACGGCCTCGCCTATTATCGCGCCTACTAATTTCTCACTACAGTCCCTTAATATCAGGCCAAAAAACGCGGTTTTCGGACAGTAATTTTCTCCACCCTCACAGTTTTGCCCATCAAATTGTAAAGGCGATAACATTATTGGCCGATAAAGTCCTTGTAGTGATTTTGGGACATTAACAAATGAATAAGACTCAGCGACAACTCGTCTTAAACAAGGGCCAAGAACGTTTCATCTTTCGGTATGAAGATGGCCGCGAAGATGACCTGCTCAACACCCTGATCGACCATGCTAGGGACAGCAAAACCGATTTCGACTGGTTCGACGCCGCAGTCTTAAGCTTCAAGCTCACTCAATCACTCATTGGCCAGGCCGAGCAAATTATCGATGACAAGAAAGAATCCACAGGTGCTTTAACCGCAGGGATTCCTCGACTGTAAATTAGAAGCCTGCAAAGGGAATCGTGGCTCTAGACGGACAGCTAGGGAAAGCCGCAACACTGGAAACGATAGGTAGGTTCACTTATGGAACAAGACAGCCCAATTATTCAACAATTCCTGAATTACTTGAAGTTTGAGCGACGCTTCTCTGAGCATACGGCCAAGTGCTACGGCGCTGACCTGACTCAATACAGCGAATTCCTGACCGGACAAAGCAACACGTCCGAGTCAAACGGAGCGGGTGACTACCAACAGTATGGTGACCAAGGCGGAACCGCCACGGCCACGCAGGTCTCTGTGGATCAACTCCTCAAGACCTCCGGTGCAGATGAGGCCCGTGCCTATCTAGGCAACCTCAATGAAAAGAACTACTCCAAGGCAACCATTGCTCGTAAGCTCGCACCCTGCGTAGCTTCTACAAGTACCTGGTCAAGACCCATCAGGTGGAGAGCAATCCGCTCATGAGCATCCGGACGCCTAAGCAGGACAAGAAACTGCCGCGTTTCCTGGAGTATGCAGAAGTCAAGAAACTGCTGGAAAACCCCGCCCCTGGACAACTGGCTGGGTTGCCCGTGGACCGTGCCATCCTGGAAGTGCTTTACAGCACGGGTATTCGCGTCAGCGAATTGGTCGCCCTGAACCTCGATGACATCGACTTCCTGGGTGAGGTCGTACATGTTCGCGGCAAGGGCAAGAAGGAACGCATCGCTCCGATCAGCAGTTCCGCTCTACAAACCATTCAGCACTATATCGAGTTCCGCAACAAACGGGCTCAGAACAACGATAACTTTGACAACAAGGTCCTGTTCGTCAACAAGCATGGCCAACGCCTGAGCACCCGAAGCGTGCGCCGCAAAATGGACAAGTACCTGCGCATGGCCGGCCTGGACCCCAACATCAGCCCACACACCCTGCGTCACAGCTTTGCCACGCATATGCTCAACAACGGTGCGGATCTCCGCAGCGTGCAGGAACTGCTGGGCCACCAATCGCTCTCGACCAC